>NZ_SOGJ01000036.1 GCF_004402375.1 Cryobacterium breve | reverse complement strand
TCGTGAAACGAGACGTCGACGGCGTGCAGGTGTTGCAGGTTCCCAAGATTCTGCTTCAGCCCGGAGAGCTCGGGTGCGCAGCCGGCACGGCGCTCCAGCCGGGCGACCAGCTACGGTCCTCCCACTGACCCAGAATCTGGGCGCTCGGCAATCGGCCCGATTGGCCGCGGATCCATCGCGCAGGGCGTTCCTGACTGGTGCGGTCTCGTCCGGCAGAACATTGTTAACGGCTCACGGTGTGCTCGGGGCTGAGGTCTCGGAGCATGACGAGCTCGCGCTGGCCACGCGACAGCACATCGCCGGGTTCGACGGCAAAGCCGTTTCTTTCGTAAGTTCGTCGGGCCGCGACGTTGTCCGGCATCACGGATAGGGCGAGCGTCGTCGCGCCAGTGCTCGCCGCCCAGCGCGCGATTGCTGTGATGAGTGCAGTGGCGACACCCCGACCACGAACGGCGGGGTCGGCCCACATTGAGATGAGCTCAGCGCGGCTGGCGCGATCCTTGAACGGGGTCCCAGTGGCCATGCCAACAACGGCGTTCCTGTCGATGTCGACGGCCAATAGATCGATCGCTCCTGGGATCGACAGACGGTCACGCCAGCGGTTATCCGGTGCGTCTGCCCACTCTTGCAGGCGTGAACCGAAGGCACCGGGCGCATCGTTCAACGCCGCGAGCCGCACCGACCGCCAGGCCCGCCAGTCATCAGCGGATACGGTGCGCAGCCCGATTGTCATGCCCCGACCCTACCGACCGGCGCGACGTCGAGAGGAGCGACAGACACGATGAGGAGAGCTTCGCGAGTGCGTCCGCGGGCTGCAGGGCCATCAAGGGCTGGGCGATGCGATGCGGACCGAACCAGGAAGTGCTGGCTCTTCAGAACCGCCACTCCACAGGTGGCTTTAGCCGCCACCCACGTGGATGCCAGGCCGGCATGCGGGATCGGCTTCGTTTTGGCGAAGGATTTCGCGCACGACGGGTGCGGTGTCGCCTTGGCCGAGGAGGAGGTAGCGCAGTAGGTGCCCGAGGGGGTTGCCCTCTGACCATTCGAAGTAAGCGTGGGGTCGCACACCGGATGCGTCGCGCAGTGCCAGGAGGATGGCGGCGATGGCGTTCGGTGCCGCGGGACTCTGGGCTCGAAGGACTCGAAGCCCGTTGACTTCTTCTCCGCGAACATGGAGTGTCTCGCTGAAACTGGACGGGTCCACGACCTCGATCTCCAGAAACAGTACGTCGGCGCGACCTGGCACGGGATTCATCCCGCGCTGCGCCGTCTCTTTTCGGGCATAGTCGGTCTTTTTCCCCGGCTTGGGTTTTGTCGCAATCAGATTCAAGGCGCCGTCGAAGACGAGCGAGTCGGTGATGAAGCGCCGCGCCTGGTCGTCAAGTTCGACCGTTTCCACCCGCAGTTCGGTGGTGCGTGAAACCCGGGAGACGAGCGAAACAACGATGATCCCCAGAATGAAGAACGCCGAAATAGCTATGCCGTCGGGCTTTTCTAGGATGTTCTCACCAAGGGCGTAGAGAAGGGTCAGAGTCAGGATGGTGAAGGCGATACTTGCGCGGCGCTGGTGGCGACGGATAGCGGAGATCGTGACGGCGATGGCGCCGGAGACCATCATCGCCAGGATGCCGGTTGCGTAGGCGCCGGCTTGTGCGTTGACGTCGGCGTTGAAGCCGATCGTGATCAGGATGCTGATGCCGGTGTAGACGAGAACCACGGGGCGCACGGCGCGGCTCCACTCGGGGGCCATGCCGTACGACGGCAGGTAGCGGGGGACGATGTTGATCAGGCCGGCCATGGCGGACGCTCCCGCGAACCACAGGATGAGGATGCTGCTCACGTCGTAGACGGTGCCGAAGGTGTTCCCGACGAGTTCATGGGCCAGGTAGGCCAGTGCGCGGCCGCTGGCTTCGCCGCCGTCTTCGAAAGCCTCCTCGGGGATGAGGAGCGTGGTGACGAAGGTGCTCGAGAGGAGGTAGGCGCTCATGATGAGGGCCGCCGCGGTCAGGAGCTTGCGGGTGTTACGGATGCGTGAGGCCAGGCGCTCCTCGCTGGTTTTCCCGGCCGAGGCAACCAGGGGCATCATGCTCACCCCGGTCTCGAATCCGGACAGACCCAACACGAGCAGCGGGAAAGCGATGATGGCAGGTCCGAGAAGGTCACCGAACCCCCCGCCGCGGGAGGTGAGAGCTTCGGTCCATCCGGCCAGAGCGGCGGGTTCTGTGAACACGTTGTAGAGCCCCACGCCGATCACGACGGCGTTCAGGGCGAGATATGCCGCCACAAGTGGGATGGCGACAGCGACCGCTTCTCTGAACCCGAGGAGGAAGACCCCACCGAGGGTGAGGAGCAGGACGATTGTGATCGTCACGGCGTGCCCCGCAAGGAAGCTGGGTGCATAGGGATTCTCAAGAAGGTGCACCGTGGCATCCGCAGATGACAGGGTGATCGTGATGATCCAAGACGTTGCGACGAAGCCCAGTAGTACCAGGACGAAGAACTTTCCCTTCCAGAACGGGAGGAGTCGCTCGAGCATCGCCACCGATCCCTGGCCGTACGGGCTTTCCTTCGCGACGCGCCGGTACATCGGCAGCATCCCCAGCAGGGTCAGCGCAACGATCAGAAGGGTCGCCAACGGCGCCAGTGCCCCGGCAGCCAGCACGGCGATGCTGGGCAGGTAGGACAGCGTCGAGAAGTAGTCGACGCCAGTCAGGCACATGACCATCCACCAGGGACGCTTCGTCGCGGTGTCTGCGGGGCTCTCTGGCCCGAGGGGCTGCACGCGGTTCCGAAGCAGCCACCGGGCGAGGCTATTCGTGGGCGCTCCCGAACGGACGGGACTGGTAACGCTCTCCGGGATGACCGGAACGTCTGATGAATCCACTGTGCTCTTCCATCCCGCCCGCGCCGGCCCCAAGACCGTGAGAGCCGACTGCTCGAATGCGATCTACCGCTCTATTGTGTGTCGCGCGCGCTCGCGCGCCGCACGCTCAGCGCAACGATCTGAGTTCGAAGTTGTGATGCGTGTGGCGCACTGCACTGGTGTGAGCTCACATCGAGGTCGGCCCGCATCTGCATGCCGCGGTCAATGCCCTCCTACTGCGCGTTGACGGATGCGCGGATTGGCGTTGCGAGGGCCTTAGCCCCGAGCGCGTCTCACAGCCACTTCTTTTTCCTGAAGACCAAGTAGAGGGCGACGCCGAGGAAGACCATCTCTCCGAGTGCCAGGGGGTATCCGAAGGTCCAGTGCAGCTCGGGCATGTTGTCGAAGTTCATGCCGTAGACGGTGCCGACGAGGGCTGGGGCAAAGAGGATGGCCGCCCAGGAGGAAATCTTCTTGACCTCTTCGTTCTGGGCAAGGCTCGTTTCAGACATGTGCCGCATTTCGTCGTTCTGGCGTTGATTCACCAAGGTGGCGTGCACGGTCAGGGCGTTTTGGAGGATGGCACGGAATGAGTCTGCGCGATCGACGACGCGGATGGCGTGGTCCAGGACGTCCCTGAAGGATCGTTGGAGCTCGAGTTCGACCTGGTATTTTTCCGAGCCGCGGAGGAGCGCCTGCAGCATCGCGATGAGGGGGTGCACCGCGCGCTGGAATTCGATGACTTCGCGGGAGAGGTCGTAGATGCGTCGGGAGACCCCGGGGTCGCCGACAAAGAGTTGGTTTTCGATCTCGTCGATATCGTTCTCGAGGCCCGCGATGACGGGTGCGTACTCATCGACGACCTCGTCGAGGATGGCGTGGAGCACAACTTGGGGCCCCTTGGCCAGGAGCGGGGAATTCGCCTCCAGGCGTTGCCTGACCCGGCCGAGGGCCGTCGATTCGGCGTGACGGACGGTGACGACAAAATCCGCGCCGATGAAGAGGTGAAGCTCGCCGAACTCCACCTCTTCTGTCTCGTCGATGTATCGTGCGGGGCGCAACACGAGGAACAAGGTGGATCCGTACCGCTCCAGCTTGGCCCGTTGATGGCCGGTCAGAGCGTCTTCCACCGCCAGCGGGTGGAGATCGAATTCGTTGGCGACTGACCGTATCTCAGCGGCGTCCGGCCGGTAGAGACCGATCCAGGCCATGCCATCGTTCTCGCGGAGGGCTTGGTACGTTTCCTCAAGGCTGTGGGGGCTTTCGGCGCGGTGTCCGGCTACGTATATGCCGTTGTCAATCAGTGCCATGGTTGTGTTCCATCGTTCAGTCGTCCAAGAATGTGTGTGAGCGAAGTCGACAGATGGCGTGCCATCCGGGCGTCGGTCAAGATGGGGCGGGAGAGTGCCGCACCGTAAGCGACGTTGACTCGATGAGCGTGCCGCCAGGACTCGGGACGGCCCAACGACCATGTTCTACTGAACGCGGAAACGGGCCCGAAAACTGAGCGGGGCGGCGCAACTACTATGACCAGCCATGGCCACTCACCCGCCTCAGATCGGAGCGTTTTGGCCCGATTGGGCCGCACAAATCCTACTTCACAATCAGTTCGGGGACGAAACGGCACCCGTGGCGGACCTGGATCCAGTCGTTGCGTTTGAAGAGGAAGTACAACAGCGTGGAGAGGCCCACGATCAGTGCTGCTGAACTGAAGAAACCCCCAATTTCGCTGAATCCGGGGTAGGCACGTTTTGGCCGTAGAAGCCCGTGATGGCCGTTGGGACGGCGATGATGGCGGCATAGCCGGTCACCTTCTTGGTGATCACGTTGAGCCGGTTTCCCTGAAGGGCCCAATTCGCTTCAAGAATGCTCGTGGCGAGGTCGCGCAGGCTCTCGGTCCATTCCATAGCGCGCAGCACATGGTCGTACACGTCTTGGAAGTAGGGGCCCATCTCGTCAGCCACGAGGTGAAGGTCGCGGCGGAGGAGCGTGTTCACGACTTCGCGCATCGGCAGGATCACCCGCCGGAGCGTTACGAGACTCTTGCGGAGCGCGAACGAACTCCGTTGCAGGGCCTCCTGGTTGGCCGATGGCACGAACAGCTGGTTCTGGAGCTCTTCGATCTCCTCGTCCAGGGCCTCTACCGCCTCAAAGTACCCGTCGACAAGGTAGTCCAACAGTCCGTGCAGCAGGAAAGCGACACCATGCTTGGCCAGGTCCGGGGAAGAGTCCCATCTGGCAACGACCGCATCCAAATCGACGTTCTCCTCCTTGTGCACGGTGATCAGCGCCCGCGCAGTGATGAAGGCGGCAATCTCGTCGGTGGTGACCGCTTTCGAGTCCGGATCGAAGCCGGCAGCATAAGCGGACAAGAAGGAGTGATCGGGATAGTGATCGAGTTTTGGACGCTGACGAAGCTTCGTGGCGTCTTCAACAGCTAACTCGTGCAGCCCCAGCTCCTCAGCGAGCAGCACGAGGTCGTCACCGTCCGGGGTACAGAGATCCACCCAAACCACGGTGTTGGGCAAGTCGGACACATCGGCCAGCGCAAAGTTTTCACCGATGAGGACACCGTCACGGTAACAGCGGGTTCAAGGAGTGTGCACGCCCCAGTCAACCACGCCCCACTTGATCTCTGAGGACGATGTCTTGGCGATTTATGCGGGCGCAGAAAGGGACAAGAATTCGAAACGGGGACCCGCTTAGAGTTCGGCTACCGCGCCTCTATCAGCGCCGTGCTGCGGAAGGGCGCGACCTACTGACAGCACAGATGGTGGCGGCGAACACGATGGTGGCGACGGCGATAGTCAGTGCATAGAGCGCGACGACGCCGTACCCCTGTGCCGGGTTGAAGAAGGGGTACGGTACCCATCCGTCGGTTGCCCCGCGAATGAGCACGACCATGATCCACACGATGGGGTAGATGAGGGCAATCCATAGTTCGTTCCATGGGAGGGGGCTGCGGTCGCTGAAGATCAGCCAATCGAGTTCTGCGAACTTCAGGATCGGCGTCCAGACGCCCGCATCACGAAGCTCACCGCACACCGAGAAGCCGCTCCGCCCCGGCAGCATGATGTCCAGGATGATCGCGTCGTACGACCCCTCGATCGCCCGCCATAGTCCCCCGACGCCGTCGTACTTGGCCTCCACGATACATCCTTCGCGACGAGTCCGCGGTCATCGTCAACGATCAGCAGCTTCATCTTGAACCTACTTTGCCGCTGCCCTGTGTCGGTGGCCTCCGGGCGCACCCGCACAGCGGAATTTGTCAAGGTGAATGAGGCCAGTGTGAGTTTAGGCGGCTAGTTGTGGCTGGCCTTCTTGTGCTTGGGCGGGCTGGTTGATCTAGGCCGCGTCGGGGACGGTGAGGATCTTCGGGTGGAGGCCACCGGAGCAGGAGCATTCAACTTGGTCACATTCGTGACGGGAGTTGTAATCCTGCTGTCCGATTACGAAGCGTCGACCACCGTAGCGCTCCTGGTAGCACTATCGCTCTCGGCCAAATTTATCGTCGTCCTGTCCTTCTGGGCGGGGATCGCCGCATTGCAGCGATCAGCAACTGCGTCGGGTTCCCACGCGCGGTGTTGGGCCAGGCGGGTAACTTTGGTTCATTTCAGGCATGCGCGTGCGAACTGGGAATCGTCATCGGGATTGTCCGTTCGATCATTTTCCTGGCGATTCGGCTGGCAGCTGCGTCGACGCACAGCGCTGAGCGGTACTGGTCCTTTGCACGGAACGGCAAGCAGGTCGCCGACGACGATGTCGGCTGGTAACCGCATCCATTGCATGTCGTCCTTTGAGCGCGGTCGAAGCTGCATACGCTTCGTGTGGGTGCTACTAGTACGGCCGAGGACACGGGCAGCGGAGAGAATCGGGCGGCACTGGTCCAGCTCGGCGTCAACCCACACTACGAGGTGACGGTGCGAATCGGTGTATCCGGTTGCTTCCACCCGGGTGAGTAGCACGGTGATGAATCCTTGCGGCGGGGTGAGGTGCCCCGCCCACAGGTTTCCGGCCGGCCCGATCCTCACCGTGGGTGTCTCGTCACGGCTCGTGCGGACCAGGGAGACACCGTTGATGATGAGATCGTCGGCGGTCTGGACCGTGCCCTCGGGCCAGCACTCGGTGGTCGCCGCGCGCTTCGCCAGAATTCGTTTGGCCATGATGCTTGACATTAAAGTCATGATTCCTCCTCATTTTTTTGTTGTTGTTGTTTTATTCGGTTCATGCAAGTTGCGCTAACCAGGTGAATTCCGCCGTGTCTTGTTGTCCGTGATTCGGAGCATTAATTCGGACCGGCGGCCGTGCGCGGACGTCCCGTAGGGCTACAGCCCCTGCGCAGGGGATCGCCAGGAGGTCGCCTTCCCGGAGATCGTCGGGCAGCTCGACAACACCGCGTCCACCACTGGAGGTCTCGTGAGACTCGCCGGAGAGGAGAACCGCGACAGTGCTTTTTACCGTCGACGCCCGCCCGAGGAGCCGAGTCTCCGGCCAGGCCGCGTTCACGGTATCCAGGCAGGCGTCGATGAGTACGACCCGTGCGGCACCACAATTTCTTAAGACCGTGGTGACCCGCACGACGACCACGGCGGCACCCTGATATGAGGACGGCCGCCCATACGTCCCAGGAATGACGGCGGCGGCGGTATGCACGCAGGGGGTTTGGCAGATTTCCACCAAACGGTTCATGGATACTCCCGAAATGATGACATCGGTGGTCGTCACCTGTGAGCCTTCCGGCCATGCGTTGACGTTGAAGGGATCGGGGAGCGTGCGCCGAAGGGTCGGCATGATTGCGGTGAGGGTCATGAGCGGGGCCTCGAGGTGAGGGCGCAGGGTATATGAGGCTCCAATGTGGGGCTGTCGGGAGTTGTCATGAGTCAGTCCTAATGGGGGCCGGAGCGGATGTTCCGACTCCTAACGGAATGCATGCGGGATTTTCGTGGAACCGCACGGTATTTCTGCGGGAGGTGCGAGCCAAACCCCCAATGCGCTACACCGGGGTTCCTGGCCGGATCTGGACATCGCGGCGATTGACAAGAGTGCGTGGCCTTCGAAGGGAGCCCCAGCGGATGGCCGCGTGCGTATGAATCTTGTTAGGTTCCGTCGGATTGCCGTTTGGATCCCGTTAGGGCTGTGATTTTGCCGAGAGCGAGGGTATCTAATCGGATGTCGTGCCGCTGCGGCATCAGCGCCCCGCCCCGGGTCGCGTTGTCCTTCTCCAGATGGAGTTACTTGTGCTTGACATTATTTACGTGCTCGGCATTCTCGCCGTGTTCGCGTTTGTAGGCGTCATCGGCTGGGGGGTCGAGAAGCTGTGATCTTCTTCGACCTGCTCGCCGCTGCGTTGGCCATTGCCGCTGTGGTGTACCTCGTGGTCGCCCTCGTGAAACCGGAGCGATTCTAGATGGACGTGTTCTTCGCAGTTCTCCAAGTGGCCACCCTGGCACTTATTCTCACTCTCCTGTACCGCCCGTTGGGCGATTACATGGCCCGCATCTACACCTCAAGTAAAGACCTCAAGGCCGAGCGAGGCTTTTACCGTGTCATCGGGGTGGATTCCAGGGTCGAACAGACCTGGCAGTCCTATTTGCGCGGCGTGCTTGCCTTTTCCGTTGTCGGGCTGCTTTTCGTGTACCTCCTGCAGCGTATTCAGGCCGTGCTTCCTTACTCTTTGGGGCTTCCCGCAGTTCCGGAAGGACTGTCATTCAACACGGCGGCGTCGTTCGTGGCGAACACGAACTGGCAGTCGTACTCGCCCGACGTGACTATGGGCTACACCGTGCAAATCGCTGGCCTAGCCGTGCAGAACTTCGTCTCAGCTGCAGTCGGTATTGCCATCGCCATTGCGCTGGTGCGTGGTTTCACCCGGCGAGAGTCAACAACGATTGGAAACTTCTGGGTTGATCTGACCCGGGGAATCCTGCGGCTGCTGCTGCCTCTTTCAATGGTCGGCGCGGTGGTCCTGCTGGTCGGTGGGGTTATCCAAAACTTCAATGGCTTTACTGAGATCACGACTCTCAGCGGCGGCCTTCAGAACCTGCCCGGTGGTCCGGTCGCGTCACAGGAAGTGATCAAGAACCTCGGCACCAACGGCGGCGGATTCTTCAACGCCAACGCATCGCACCCCTTCGAGAACCCCAATGCCTGGACGAGTCTGTTCCAGAACGTACTGATGCTGATGATCCCGTTCTCCCTCCCTCGCACCTTCGGCCGCATGGTCGGAAATCACAAGCAGGGGTACGCAATCCTTGCTGTCATGGGTACGATCTTCGTCGCCTCGCTCACCTTCCTCACCCTCTTCGAACTCAACGGTGCCGGCACCGCGCCTGAACTCGCCGGTGGCGCAATGGAAGGCAAGGAACAACGATTCGGCATATTCGCATCCACTCTGTTCGGATCCACGAGCACCTTGACGTCGACCGGTGCGGTCAACTCGATGCACGATTCCTACACATCACTCGGCGGCATGATGCCGATGCTGAACATGATGCTCGGCGAGGTCGCACCGGGCGGAGTCGGATCCGGTCTCTATGGGATGCTGGTCCTCGCGATCATTGCGGTCTTCGTCGGCGGGTTGCTCGTCGGCCGCACTCCTGAGTACCTGGGCAAAAAGATTGGCCCGAAGGAGATCAAGCTCGCGAGCCTCTACATCTTGGTCACCCCCACGATCGTCCTGCTGGGTACGGCACTGAGCTTCGCAATTCCAGCGGTGCGTGCAGACGTCGAGTCGACCTCGATTTGGAATCCCGGCATTCATGGGCTGTCCGAAGTGCTGTACGCCTTTACCTCCGCGGCGAACAACAACGGTTCGGCATTCGCGGGACTGACCGCGAATACCCCGTGGTTCAACACTGCCCTCGGCGTTGCGATGCTGCTCGGCCGGTTCATCCCGATTGTGCTGGTACTCGCGTTGGCCGGCTCCCTAGCTGCTCAGGATAAAGTCCCGGCCACTGCAGGAACCCTGCCCACGCACCGGCCGCAGTTCGTCGGCCTCCTCATCGGCGTGACGATCATCATCACTGCTCTCACTTATTTCCCCGTACTCGCGCTGGGTCCCCTAGCAGAAGGGCTGCAGTAATCATGTCCACAACAACATCCACGATGGCGCCGCATAAACCCGACACCACTCGCACCCCACGAGTTCAGCAGAGCACGTTCAGTGCCGAGCAGCTGATCTCCGCCATACCCGGAGCCGTCAGGAAGCTTAACCCGCGGCAGATGTGGCGCAACCCCGTCATGTTCATCGTCGAAGTCGGTGCGGCATTCACCACTGTCCTCGCCGTCGCCGAACCGTTCCTGGGCGGCCCGGCATCATCGGGCGGTTCCACAGTGCCAGGATCTTTCACCTGGGGCATCGCCGTCTGGCTGTGGCTGACAGTGCTCTTCGCCAACCTCGCCGAGTCGGTCGCTGAGGGCCGCGGCAAAGCGCAGGCAGAGAGTCTGCGCAAGACCCGTACCAGCACCATGGCGCACAAAGTCACGGGGTACAGTTTCACCGGTGATCCCGCGGCTACCACCACACCAGTGCAGGAATCCTCCTCAGCGGAGCTGCAACTGGGTGACGTTGTAGTCGTCACCGCCGGAGACCTAATCCCCGGCGATGGCGACATCATCTGGGGAATCGCGTCGGTCGATGAGTCCGCTATCACCGGCGAATCGGCTCCCGTCGTGCGGGAATCCGGGGGCGACCGCAGCGCCGTTACCGGCGGCACCCGGGTACTTTCTGACCGCATCGTCGTGAAGATCACCAGCAAGCCCGGCGAGACCTTCGTCGATCGGATGATCGGCCTCGTCGAGGGCGCCTCGAGGCAGAAAACACCCAACGAGATCGCGCTGAATATCCTCCTGGCTAGCCTCACAATTATTTTTGTCATCGTCACCCTGACTCTGAACCCGATTGCTTCCTACTCCGCCGCGACGGTCAGCCTGCCGGTCCTGGTTGCCCTGTTGGTCTGCCTCATCCCGACCACCATCGGTGCGTTGCTCTCCGCGATCGGTATTGCTGGGATGGACCGGCTCGTGCAACACAACGTCTTGGCCATGTCCGGGCGAGCAGTCGAGGCTGCCGGCGACGTCACGACGCTGCTGCTGGACAAAACGGGCACCATCACTTACGGCAACCGCCGCGCTTCCGAGTTCGTGTGTGTCGATGGTGTCAGCGCGGACGAACTCATCCGGACGGCTGCACTGTCTTCGCTGGCCGACCCCACGCCCGAAGGAAAGTCCGTTGTCGACCTCGCCGGCGTGAAAGGAATCCACGTGGGCGAGTTCGCGGTCGGAGACATCATCCCCTTCACGGCTCAGACTCGCATGAGCGGATTGGACCAGCCCGACGGAATCCAAATTAGGAAGGGCGCCGGCTCTGCTGTCATCGCCTGGATCGAGGAGAACGGGCGGGTGGCCAGCTCCGTGCTCGCCGATCTCGACGAACATGTAGAGCGCATCGCGAAAAGCGGTGGTACCCCGCTCGTGGTCGCCGTGAAAAGCGCGACCGGTGAGGGTCGCATCCTCGGCGTCGTACATCTCAAGGACATTGTCAAGGAGGGCCTCAAGGAGCGTTTCGCCGAAATGCGGGCAATGGGTATCCGCACCGTCATGATCACAGGTGACAACCCGCTAACGGCCAAGGCCATCGCTGCCGAAGCCGGCGTCGATGACTACCTCGCCGAAGCCACCCCGGAGGACAAGCTCGCACTCATCCGCCGGGAACAGCAAGGCGGCAACCTGGTCGCGATGACCGGTGACGGCACCAACGACGCCCCCGCGCTCGCTCAAGCGGATGTCGGTGTGGCGATGAACACTGGAACTTCGGCCGCGAAGGAGGCCGGCAACATGGTTGACCTAGACTCCGACCCGAGCAAGCTGATCGACATCGTCCGCATCGGCAAACAGCTGCTGATCACCCGAGGGGCGCTCACCACATTCTCGATCGCGAACGACATTGCCAAATACTTCGCGATTATCCCCGCCATGTTCATGGGAGTGTTCCCCGGCCTGGCCGTGCTGAACATTATGGGGCTGAATTCCCCGTCGTCAGCCGTGCTGTCGGCAATCATCTTCAACGCCGTCGTCATCGTCTTCCTGATCCCATTGGCCCTGCGCGGGGTGAAGTACCGCCCGCTGAGCGCCTCCAAGATCCTGAGCCGCAACCTGCTGGTCTATGGCGTCGGCGGCGTGATTGCCCCCTTCATCGGAATCAAGCTGATTGACCTCGTCGTCGGCCTGATCCCCGGCTTCTAACCCTATGCTCGACTTTAGAAAGAAGACTTCATCATGAGCTCATCCCGCTCGGGCATCCCGCACTACTGGGTCGCCCTCCGCGCCATGCTCGTCCTCACCGTCGTCCTCGGTGTGGCATACCCGCTCATCATCACCGGGATCGGTCAGCTCGCCCTGCCCGCCCAGGCGAACGGATCCACCGAAACCGTGGACGGCGGCACCGTCGGGTCCGCCCTCATCGGGCAATCATCGTCCGACGCTGACGGCAACCCGCTGCCCGAGTGGTTCCAGCCGCGGCCCTCGGCCGCCGGAGAAGGCTACGACGGAGGAGCCTCCAGCGGATCCAACTACGGACCCGAGAACACCGACTTGATTGCGGCGATCGAGGAGCGGAAGGCGCAGATTGCCGAGTTCAACAGCGTTAACCCGGACGATATCCCTGTGGACGCTCTAACGGCGTCGGCGTCAGGCCTGGACCCGCACATCAGCCCGGAATACGCGCTACTGCAGGTAAAACGCATCGCCGCTGAAAGAAACCTGGCCGTGGAAGACGTGCGGGCTCTAGTTGAGAGCCACATCCAAGCCCGGGAACTCGGCTACCTCGGCGAGCCGACCGTGAACGTGCTGCAGCTGAACATCGCTCTCAAAGCCCTCAAGGCGTAGACCATGAGACGAGGGCAGTTACGAGTGCTGCTCGGTGCCGCCCCCGGCGTCGGAAAAACGTACACCATGCTTGAGGAAGGCAAACGGCTCCTCGGTGAAGGTACGGACGTGGTGGTCGCGGTCGTGGAAACCCACGGCCGCGCCGCCACGGCCGCCATGGCTGAGGGCCTTGAGATTGTCCCCCGCAGCACCGTCGTATACCGGGGTGTCGAATTGACGGAGATGGACCTTGCCGCGGTGATCGCGCGGAAGCCCGACATCGCCTTAGTGGATGAGTTGGCGCATACCAACGCGCCAGGCTCTCCACACGAGAAACGCTGGCAAGACGTGGAGAGCCTGTTGGCTGCGGGGATCGACGTACTGTCTACCGTCAATATTCAACACATTGAATCCCTCAATGATGTCGTGCAGCAAATTACCGGAGTACCGCAGCGCGAAACTATCCCCGACAAAGTACTCCGCGCAGCAGACCAAATCGAAGTCGTCGATCTCGCACCCCAAGCCCTTCGTGGGCGCCTCGCCGATGGGCGGGTATACCCGGCGGAACGCATTGACGCCGCACTGTCAAATTACTTCCGCCTGGGCAACCTCACTGCCCTACGTGAGCTCGCCCTACTTTGGTTGGCAGACGAGGTAGACACCGCCCTGAAAAGCTATCGTGCTGAACATGGAATCGACAGCAAATGGGAGGCCAGGGAGCGGGTCGTCATCGCTCTCACCGGCGGCCCAGAAGGAGAAACCCTGATTCGGCGAGGCGCCCGCATCGCTGCCCGCTCTGCAGGGGGAGAACTCCTCGCGTTACATATCATCAGCCAAGATGGCCTGCGCTCCGCTCACCCCGGAGCGCTCGCCCAGCAGCGAACCCTAGTCGAGACCCTTGGAGGCACCTACCACCAGGTCATTGGCGACGACATCCCCCATGCGCTCGTCGAATTCGCCAAGGGAGCGAATGCCACCCAACTGGTGATCGGGGTCAGCCGCAGGAGCCGGCTAATGGCGGCCCTTACTGGGCCGGGAATTGGATCGACGGTGATCCGCGAGTCCGGTAACATAGACGTCCACATCGTCACTCACGCCGCGGCCGGAGGACACTTCACGCTCCCCCGACTCGCAGGAGGCGTCACGATGAAACGCCGCACTATTGGATTCCTCATCGCCCTAGTCGGCGGCCCACTCGTCACCTGGCTGCTCGTGTCGTTCCGGAGCCCGGAGTCAATCACCAGCGATGTTCTCACTTACCAGCTCCTCGTTGTCCTCGTCGCCCTGGTCGGCGGCATCTGGCCCGCCCTTTTCGCTGCGCTCCTGTCGGGCCTCACCCTCGACTTCTTCTTCGTCGAACCTGTGAATACGATTACCGTTGATGAACCGTTACATCTCTTGGCGCTTTTCCTATACGTTCTCAACGCTGTCCTGGTTAGCTACGTCGTGGATCAAGCGGCGCGACGCAGCCGCGCAGCCAAACGCTCAGCGGCGGAGTCCGAACTTCTCGCCACCATCTCCGGAAGTGTCCTCCGGGGTCAGAGCGCTCTACAAGCGCTGGCCAATCAAACTCGCGAAGCCTTCAATCTCACCGGGGTGCGCCTGACAGCGGACGGGCAAATCATTGTGCGGGACGGTGAACCCACTACCGACCAGAAGCTCACGACGGTGCCCGTCGGGACACGCGCCATCCTTGAACTCCACGGTGGAGCTCTACAGGCATCAGAACGACGACTGCTCGCCGTGATCGCCGCACAGATCGATGCCGCAATGGAACACTCCGACCTCACCGCCACAGCAAACGAAGTAGGGCCACTCGCCAAGGCAGACCGCGTGCGAAGTGCGCTCCTCACCGCAGTAAGCCACGACCTCCGCCGCCCCCTCGCAGCTGCTACTGCTGCCATTAGCGGACTTCGCTCAACCGACATCGCCTGGTCTGACAGCGATCGAGACGAGCTCATCGCCACCGCTGATGAGAGCCTTCAAGCGCTTGCATCACTCGTGACTAATCTTCTTGACGTCAGCAGGGTTCAAGCCGGCGTTCTTGGCGTGTTGCTCGATGCAGTTGACGCGGAGGATGTGATCCTCTCGTCTTTGGATGAGCTGCATCTTGGTCCAGGGGAGATTGAGCTCGACCTCGATCCAAATCTTCCGTATCTCATGGCAGATCAGGGCCTTCTTCAGAGGGTGGTTGTAAATCTCCTTGCCAATGCCGCCCGTTTTACCCCGCCCGGCACGCGGGTCCGCATCTCCACTAGCAGTTTCGGTGGCACCGTCGAGATCCGAGTCATCGACCACGGTCCAGGCATAGCCGCCGAACGCCGAGAGGAAATCTTCGTTCCATTTCAGCGGCTGGGCGACACCGATAACCTCACCGGCCTCGGGCTCGGTCTTGCCCTATCCAAAGGATTCACCGAGGGCATGGGCGGCACTCTCGAAGCCGAGACTACCCCTGCTGGCGGCCTCACAATGGTCATCGCCCTCCCCGCAGTTAGCCCGAAAGTCCCATCATCAGACGAGAAGCCCATCTACCCCCAACCGGACCACATTGCACCTCAGGGCAAGGAGTCACATGAAGATCCTCATCGCTGACGACGACCCCCAAATACTCCGCGCCCTGCGCATCACCCTCAGCGCACGCGGCTATGAGATCATCACCGCCGCCAACGGCACAGACGCTGTTAACGCGGCCATCGAGCATCGCCCCGACATATACATGATCGACCTAGGCATGCCCGAACTCAATGGCATCCAAGTCATCCAAGGCCTTCGCGGGTGGACCCATGCCCCCATCCTCGTGGTCTCCGGGCGTACCGGCGCAGCCGACAAGGTCGAGGCGCTTGACGCTGGCGCGGACGATTACGTAACCAAACCCTTCTCCATCGACGAGCTCCTCGCCCGAATCCGCGCCCTCACGCGTCGCGTCCCCAACCAGGAAACCGCCCCCATTACACGAATCGCCGACATCTCCATCGACCTCGTAGCCAAAAGCATCACCAAGGAGACAACCGACGGAACCGAATTCGTGCGCCTGACGCCGACGGAATGGCAGGTGCTCGAAGTCCTTGTCAGGAACGTCGGCAGACTCGTGTCTCGTCAAACCCTCCTGACCGAAATCTGGGGATCTGAACACATCACTGACACCGGATACCTGCGCCTCTACATCGCGCAACTCCGCAAGAAAATTGAGCCCGACCCGAGCAGGCCCCGCTATCTGCTCACTGAATCGGGCATGGGGTATCGATTCATGCCGGACCGCAACATGCGTGACTGAATCGCAGTTCACAGGAACTAGGCGACCGGTGGGACGCCAGAACACGAATCACACCGCCCAGAATCAGGCCCGGATGGCCCGACTCGAGCCGCACCTCGCGGAGAAGCGCGAGCAGATCGCTGAGTGGGAGGCCGTGCGTGCAGCCCAGATAACGAGCGGCACGCACGGCCTCCCACTCGTCGTGTTGCTCGATCAACACCGACCCGGCCAGGCGGAGCAGGGCTGCGGCCTTGAGGAATACGCCGACGACGTCGGAGCGGCGTTTGATCTCCTTGTTCACCCGTTCCAGCGGGTTGGTGGACCAGATCTGGCGCTAGTGCCGCAGTGGGAACGCAGCGAACGCGAGCAGGTCGGGTTGCGCGTCGACAAGCATCGCGGCGACCTTCGGGTGCGAGCGGGCGAGCATCGTAGTGACCTCGCGGAACTGCTTCTCGATGTGCTCGCGGTCGGGCTGCGCGAAGATAGTGCGGATGATCGAGGCGACCATATCCTGGGATCCTTGCGGGATCACGGCGAGGACGTTGCGCATGAAGTGCACCCGGCATCTCTGCCAGCCGGCGCCCTGGAACACGGTCCCGAGAGACTGCCCCGAGTTCAGTTGACTCAGAGGGTTAGTGGTTTCAGGCGCCTTGTGGGCCACGTTTATTGTCTCAAAACCGATCGGGGTGAGCTTACCGAGGCGGCGTTGCCGGCGCTTGCGGTGATAGGTGCGCTCGATTCAGATCACCATCGCCAGGCGCATTTCCTCCCGGGTTGACCACCGCTGCCGATCGAGGACGTTCTTCTGCAGCAGGGCGAAGAACGACTCCAACGCCGCGTTGTCAGCGCATGCACCGACTCGGCCCATCGACCCGGTGATGCCGTTGTTCTTCCGCACCCGCAGGAACGCGTTGGAGCGGAACTGGGAGCCCCGTTCCGAGTGCAGGATCGTGCCGTCGATGGTGCGCTGGCCGATCGCGTTCCGGGCGGCCGCGACGGCCAGGGACGCCTTCATCCTGGAGTCGATCGAGTAGCCGACGATCTTGTTCGAGTAGACGTCTTTGATCGCGCAGAGGTAGATCTTGCCCTCATCGGTGCGGTGTTCGGTGATGTCGTTCAGCCAGAGCTGGTTCGGGCGTGTCGAAGTGAATTTCCGCTTGACGAGGTCGTCGTGGACGGGCGGGCCGGCCTTGCGCGTGAGGCCGCGTTTCTTCGCGAACACAGACCAGAGCCGCTGCTGGGAGCAGAGCCGCCAGACCCGGTTCTCACCCGCGGTGAGACCGGCCTGGTCGAGCTCGTCGGCGATGAACCGGTAACCGAACGCGGGGTCGTCCCGGTGGGCATCCCAGGCGGCGTTGGTGAGGTGGGCGTCGTCCCAGTCGCGCTGGGAGATAGGGTTGCGCTTCCATTGGTAGAACGCTTGTTTGGAGAAGCGCAGCACCCGGCAGGTCACCGTGACGGGGACACCGTCGACGGCCAGTTCACAGACCAGCGGGTACATCATTTTGGGTTGACGTCACGGGACAGATAGGCCACGGCCCGGCGCATGACCTCGGCTTCCTGCTCGAGCAGCCGGATGCGCTTCTTCGCATCGCGGAGCTCGGCGGATTCCTTCTCGGTCACGCCCGGCTTCACGCCTTCCTCGACGTCGGCTTTCTTCAGCCAGTTCGCCAGGCAGGACTCCGAGATCCCGAAGTCCTTCGCGATCTGATTCAGCGGGGCTTCGTGCTTCCGGGCGACCGCGACTACATCGCGGCGGAACTCGGGTGTGTAGGGCTTGGGCATGATGACATCTTTCCAGCGAAGACGAATCTCCACAGGTCAGGAGTCAACCAAACCGGGGGCAGTCCCGTCGATCCCAACTACCAGGTCCCCGGCATGTTCCAGCTCATCGCAGCTCAGGGCGATGCTGTGCAGGCCTTCCACGAGTTCTACGGGCTCCGTGTGGTCATCACGGACGGCGGCTTGGCCAGCAGCGGCGGTGAGGGCGAGTGCCTGAACGTCTTCTTGGCCGCGGACGGCGAGAACTCGGACTCTAATTCGTTCTCGGGGCCGATCAGGGGCGGTTGTGCTGCGGGACCGTTTCCGGCGATGACTCAGTTGATGGCGGACGAGGAGGGCCTTCCCGACGAACTGCAGTCAGCGTTTCCGGGACCGACCGCCCTGCAGTTCGTCTACGACAAAGCGAACCAAAAGATCGTGATCTTCGCGGGCGAATGACGTTCCTTTCGCGGGCCTCTGTCCGCCCGGACTGCGGCCACAGGTCACGGCGCAGGTTGAAGTACCTGCGTCCGAGCCACAGCCCGTGCGAGACCTGACACTCCCGACGGCAACTGTCGAATCGTCCAACCGACGAGGTCAATGCAAGACTCGATCCAAGCCGGGGGCTGCTACGGTGCAGCCTGATCACGCCATCTCAATGCCGAGGGGCCACGGAAACTCAGGGGGATTTCATGAAACGGTTGCCATCCATACTGGTCGCGGGCGTCGTAGCCGCGGTGGCGTTGTCGGGCTGCCAAGCAGAGGAAACGGTGGCTCCCGTACCTCCAACCTCGGCCTCGCCGGCGCCCGCCAAGACGGATGACCCCACTGCGCAGGAATCTGCTCAGGCGTGGGCCGACGAGACTTTCGGGACGTTCGAGGCTTTCACGGTCACCGGGAGCGGGGCGGATGAAATTGTCTTTCCCGACAACGCCAAATCTGGCTTCTACACAATCACATGGGCACCCGGACACTATGCGAATGAGAATTCCTATGCGCAGGTTTACGGTGAGGACGGGACCTTCCACGAGGTCGGCACAGCGGACTACCAGGGCGATTCGGCCAGCGTCGCTTATGGCCTGGATCCCGCCGTGGGCCCCGCTGGTTGGATAGGTGTTGAGGCCGGTGCGGGTGATTGGTCCATCACTGTTTCGCCTATTTCAGCGCTTCCCGCGTTGCCGGAGACCGGTGGCTACGACGCTTACCTGTATGCAGGCGCTGAGCAACCGGAAGTTTTCTCGTCCTTAAACTCGGGGCGGGTCAGCGTTCGACAGTTCAACGGCGTCGATTCGACCGACAGCATCCTCCACCAGGACGCTGCGGGTACTCTTCTCGCTGGCCCCAGCGTCGTCAACGTCCAGCTGGAGAGCGTGAGCCCCTGGACGCGGTCCGCGAATTAGCCAGGGCGACACGACCTGGTCAGCGGCCGGTTCGGTCTTTGGGACCGCGAATCACGCAGAACAGAGTGTGTTCACGTATCGAGTGAACGGCGTCCCGTAGAGCGTTCCTCTTGCGGGGAACCTCACGACAGCGGGCACTTCACCCTTGGGTTATAGGACGCTGACGCCCCGGAGCCTCGTGGGAGTACAACTCAATGCGCCAAATAGCAATCAAAGAACGCCGCCACAGAGCGCAAAAAGTCACAACGAATGCCCATTTAGGTGGGCTCCCGCGTCTTCAGCGGGCCATCGCATAGCCGCGAATTGAGTTCCTATTGGTCTGTCGCCAAGGCATCCCGAACCGTTTTCTTGTTTGCAGCTCGCGAGGGGATGCCGATGGCGGTCAATATGCCGAGAAAACCAACGAGGGTGACAGCGGCTCCGGCTCTGAGGTCGATTTGCGGTGACCACCCGTAGCCTAGATTGACCAAGGAGAGGGAATAGAGAAGGACGGCCAGGAGCGCGACAACGGCGCTCAGGAAGAAGGCCGTGACTGCATAGATGAGCGCTTCCAGTACCGGCATCAGAGCCAAGGTTCGGGGTGGGGCCCCCGTGGCACGGAGCAGTGCTGTTTCTCTTTCTCGGGTCTGACCAACCATGAAGACTATCGCCACGCTTCCAGTGATGGCGATGACGGCGGCAGGCGTGAATAGGACGAGCCCTTGGCCCAGAGCAAGTTGGGGCGCATCTTGGTCGTTTCGCGATGTCACGGCCCACGTAGTTGCAGCGCTGAAGTAGATGCTCAACAGCCCTGCGCCGATCATGAAGGGCGTGATCGTCGAAGTTGTTGCCGTTAGCCGGGCGAGCGCTCCATGGCGAGCCACATACCAGGCTGTGGAGAGGTGGGCAGGGACGATTGCTGTCCACGCCCGAACAAACACTGGGAAGACTGCCGACGCCATGATTGCCAGGACAACCAAGACGGCGCATCCGAAAAGCATCACAAGCGAGGAGGCCGAACCGTTGTTTTTCTCTGTGATGGCGCCGACGGCGAAGAAGATCCCGCCGGCTGACACGATGCCAGCTCCAAGAATGGATCGCGGTCGAAGTCGTGCTTCGTTCCCACCAGATTTGTCTTGCAAGGCTTCGATAGCCGTGACCCTCGATGCCCGCCACGACGGTATCCCCGCGCCAAAGAGCGACGTCCCAACCACGAACCCGTACGTTGCGACGATCGCTGACCATGTCGGCTGCGCGGGAAGAAGAATTCCGAGATCTGTAACGGACATGAGGAAGTCGGAACCGACTTGGATGAGCGGGAGGGCGACAAGAATTCCGACTGTCGAGGCAACAAGGGCCAACAAAACGAATTGCGCCAAGACACCGCCGAACACCTGGGCGGGCGTTGCCCCGGCCAGTCGCCACCGGGCGAACCGTGAACGGCCCTGCGCAACTTTGGTGGCGCCCACCGAGGACAGGACGATTGTGCTGGGAAGCGCGATTCCCATCAGCAAAAGAAAAACGGCCAATTGGATGAGTGTGTTGTTGGCTCCCTCTGGCGCGGATGCCAGCGCCTGGATCCCGGCGGGTGTCTGAACGGAGAACCAGAAGAACGCGGCCAAGGCTACCCAGAACGAACACGCAACCGTCGCGTACAAGGGACCAACGAAACTCCGTGCATCGGTTCGCATGTCGGAGAGGAGCAGCCGAATCATGGTGTGGCGGACGCTATCTCTGCGGCAAGGGCAGCCAAGATGTCAGCGGGTTCGGGGCGTTCGAGCGTGACGAGGAGGCGACCGTCTCGAATAACGACGACTCGGTCGGCCGTGCAGGCGGCGGGGATGTCGTGTGTGACAAAAATGACGGCTCCACCGCGTTCGGACACGGTTCGCATGTAGCCATTCACGGTCGCTGCCGAGCGGCTGTCGAGAGAACCGGTGGGTTCGTCCGCGAAGAGGATGTCGGGCGCATTGGCCAAGGCCCTCGCTATGGCCACGCGCTGTTGCTCTCCCCCGGAGAGCGTCCCCGGACGGTCGTATGAATGTGTGAGCAAGCCGACCTGATCCAGCGCATCATTGACCGCCTTCTTATCGACCCGTTTACCGCCCAGCCTCTGGGGAAGTGCGACGTTTTCCCACGCCGTCAGTGACGGAATCAAATTGAAGTTCTGAAAGACGAACCCGATTCGCTCTCGATACATGACTGCGAGTCGGCGAGCGGAAATAGTAGTGAGGTCCTGGTCCAACAGTACGGATCGTCCTGATGTTGGTCGTTCGAGACCGGCGAGGCAGTACAGGAGAGTTGACTTGCCTGATCCAGACGGACCGACGATCGCGGTGACTCCGCCGGCGATCGACAGGCTGATGCCATTGAGCACCTCAACGTCAGGTGTCCCCTTGCGAACGCGAAACGATTTTCTTATGTCTTCTGCCCGCAACACCATATCCGCCCCATTTCAGTCTGTGCGATCACACCCCTACCCAGACAATACCGAAAGTGTGACACAGCCAGGCACTCGACGTCATCAGCCAGCACGCTAGACAAGTCTGGGGCGCCCCGTGCTTACTCGGGCTACTCGCCTCAGACTCGGATACCGCTTTGAACCCCATCCGTGTTCTGGGCAGCTACGCGATTCCCCTTCTGGAAAGGCTATTGTCCTTTCCCAGTGTCAGCGACGGTTGAAACGTAGGCCAATAACGACGGTCGAAAAGTAGTCCACTGTTGTGTCTGACTACTCTGCCGTGTTCTCTGGTCGTGCCGAGGGAAGAGTGTCGATGCCGCTGTTTTTGAGTCGGTAGCTGGAGCCTTTGAGCGTGATGACGTCGGCGTGGTGAACGATTCGGTCGATCATCGCGGCCGCCACGACGTGGTCGCCGAAGACGTCGCCCCATCGGGAGAAGGGGAGGTTGCTGGTCAGGATCAGCGAGGCGTGTTCGTAACGGCTCGAGACGAGCTGGAAGAACAGATTCGCGGCGTCTTGTTCGAACGGGATGTAGCCGACTTCGTCGACGATGATCAGGCCGTAACGGCGGAGCTTCACGAGTTCCTGGGGCAGCCGGCCCAGCTGGTGGGCTGATTGGAGCCGGGTGACCCAGTCCGTTGCTGTGGCGAACAGGACTCGGTGGCCCGCATGGGCGGCTTTGATGCCCAGGCCGATCGCGAGGTGCGTTTTCCCGGTCCCGGGCGGCCCGAGCAGGACCACGTTCTTCGCCTCGGTGAGGAAGGAACCGGTGCCGAGGTGCGCGATCGTGTCTCGCTTGAGCGAGGGCTGGTGGTCGAAGTTGAACTCCTCCAACGACTTCCGGCCGGGGAAGCCCGCTGCCCGAATCCGCAGTTCCGCGCCGGAAGACTCCCTCGCGGAGACTTCCCGAGAGAGGACCGCCGCCAAGTATTCCTCGTGAGTCCAACCTGCCTCCCGGGCCTGCTCAGCGAGTCGGGCGGCGGCGTCCCTGATCCTGGGAGCTTTCAATGCGCGGGCGAAGTATTCGATCTCGCTGATCGCTTCGCGGCTCATCAGGCGACTTCACCGTCGAGGTCGAACCGGACCCCGAACGCCGTGTCGTAGTCGGCGAGGTTTCGTTCGAGGCTCTCCTCGACCGGCTCCGCGCGGGTTTGAAACGCGGCTCGCAGGGTCGCGGCGGCGGCAACGTGAGCCCGATCGGTGATCGTTTGTCCGGTCGACCATGCCCGGTCATGAGACGCGAACAGCCTGTCCTCGAGGGTGACCGTGACCTGGTCCAGGTCCGCCCGAACCTCGACCATTCGTCCGATCCCGGCCGGATCAACGGAGTAATCGTTGCCGTAGACGCGAACGTATTAATCGCGCGGCAAACGGATCCGGGCGGCGAACCCGACCAGCGGAGCGACCGGCGGCAACGCGAGCATCGCGGCCCGGTCCGCCGCGACCAACTCCGTGGGGCGCCCGCCGAGCCGGCGAACAACCCTCCCATTCGCCCGGGGCAACCAACTCGAGAGTTGCTCGTTGAAGTCAGCCGGCGAGCGAAACGATCGCCCCGGCAGGAACGATGTCTCCAAGTACTGATTCGCGCGTTCGACGATGCCTTTGGACTCCGGATCGAAGGGCTTGAGTTGCACGATCCTGGTCGTCAACGTCCCGGTGAATGCCGCGACTCCGTGAGCGAACGCGTTCCGGCGGCCGAAGCCGGCCTCGTTGTCCCAGATCAACCGCTTCGGGACGGCGCCCAACTGCCCCGAGATCAATATCCACATGCCCAGGAGCAGATCCGGTGTCGTCCGCGACGGCAACATCACAGCCGTGATGAACCGCGAGAACGAGGACACGACCACCAACACCGGCGGAGACCCGGCCTGGCCGGCGCCGAGCGGGATCTTCACGGGCGGGAACCACAGATCGCACTGCGCCTGATCCCCGGCTGCATACGCGATCCGGTCCGCGGGATCTGCCGGCGCATACTCGGGCCGAAGCCTCGCCACATTCTCACGGAACCACGTGATCGAGCCCGACCACGCCAACCACTCCGCGACGACCGTCGCGGGCATCCTCGGGTGCGCCGCGAGCAGCTCACGGATCCGCGGCTCCAGCTCCCTCAACTCAGATGGCCGAACCGGCCGCTCATATTTCGGCAGCTCATCAGAAGCGATCGCTCGCGCGACCGTGTCCCTGGCCACCCCTAAACGCCGCGCGATCTCTCGCTGCGACACGCCCTCGCTCTTGTGAAGGCGACGAATCAACGCCCAATCTTCCACTGTGATCACCTATCCAATCGTGGTCGAGTGGACTAGTTTTCAACCGTCGATTCTGGCTGGGTATTCAACCGTCGCTGACACCCAGAGGGATAGTCGGCCAGCTGACGGGGTGGCTAAGCCCTCGAGCCACTGGAACACTTGGACTTCTCTGAACCCGAATGCCGAACGCTCGACAGCAAATGGTTCGTGGGATATCTGTCAACGCCTATTCGCTGGGGCCATTGCGAACAATTTGCTTTCATTCGCCGCCTCGATAGCAACCCCAGTGGCGGTCTCGTCCGCGGTGGGCAACTCAAACGATCTGTCCGTGCGATTGAAAAATACTGTCTAACGGATCATTGATTCGCGGCCAGAATCAGACGCAGGTCTTGCACGGCGTCTTCAAGCCCGATGGCGTTTCCGACTCCAACGGTTGAAAGCACAATTTCATCGACGCCGGCATCCTCGTATCGGGCCAGGGCGCTGATGATCTTTGCTGGTGTGCCATATACGAATACGTCATGCTCCAGGACTTCGGCGATGTTCCGCATTGCATCCTTCTCGTGCATTTCGAGGCCGGCTTGTTTGAGCATCGAAACGTAATGGCTGCCGCTGAGGTGTCTTTCCACTGCAGCGCGTGCGAGGACACGGGCTGTCCTTCCCGGCCGAGCTACGGCGACGGGAACAATGGCAACAACACGTGGCCGAGTTCTTCCGCCGGGGCGGTTCTCGATCATCGCTGGGATTAGCCGATCGGCTATGTAGGACGGCGGCGCGAGCCACGTAACTGCGACATCGCCGGACCTTCCTACGGCGGCCGCCATCGCAGGTCGGAGAACGCCGCCTCCGACTTCAATCTCCGGCGCTGGCACAATTTGCATTGAGCCCTGGATGTTGAAGAGCTCACTTGGAGCTTGTACACCGCCGGTTTGCAGCAGCTGTTTCACAACTGACATGTACTGTTCTGTGTGAGCGACGGGACGCGCTAGCGGTTGGCCCAATATGGCTCTGCTGAATTCTGGCGCTCCCGGACCAAAAGCGACAGTTACGTGCGACAAGCCAAGCGAGAGTAGCGATCGCACTTGAAGTGCTGCGTCATAAGGGTGACGCAAAGGCGTGAGAGCAACACCCATCCCCACTCGAATGGAGTATCCCGCGCCGGCAAGATAGGCAAACGACGCGTGAGCATCAATACCAAACGATTGCCCCATCCAAAGCGCGTGTGCACCTTTCCCGCGTGCCAAGTCGGCAACGGGCACCAGCGACTTGATAGCGTTCGGCTGTTGCACAGCCATTACCGACAGTTTTAATGACATCGCGTCCTCATCGGCAATCTCTGTTGGTGAAGCAACCATTTGGACCTGACAATTGATATGAACAGACTCAGGCGACTAGCTGGCGCACGGCCAACTCCCGATAGATCTCGCTGGAGAGCAGAAGCTCGTCATGGGTCCCACTCGCCGTCGTTCTTCCGTCTTCCACAACGATGATCTGATCAGAATTAACTACTGTGGACAGACGGTGCGCAACCACAAGTACCGTTCGTGAAGGGGTTTGGGAAGCCAACAGATTCTGGAGAATTTCTTCGGTGACGGCGTCTACCGAAGAGGTGGGCTCGTCCAGGAGGAGGAGCTCAGCATTTCCCAGGAGGACGCGTGCCCAAGCCAACCTCTGACGCTGGCCACCCGACAGCATCACCCCATCGTCGCCGACCCGGCTCTGAAGACCCTCGCTTGAACGGTGCACCACGTCATCTAGGCCTACGGCGTCCAACGCTCCCATCAATTCCAGGTCGCTCAGGTTTGGATTTCCGAGCCTCAGATTGTCCGCTATCGTGCCCGAAACTGACGTAGCCTCCTGCTCGACATAGCCGAGGTTAGAACGGACGCTAGCCCTCGGCATCGAACGGATGTCATTTCCGGAGTACAGAATGGCTCCAGAGTCAATTTCATAGAATCGTTCGGCGAGAGCCAAAATGGTTGATTTTCCGGCACCAGACGGACCGACGATTGCATTGCGTGTGCCTTTGATGATGGAGAAGGAGACGTCTTGGAGAGCCTGCGTGCCAGACGCGTAAGCGAAGCGCACGCTGCGAAATTCGATCAAGGCTTCGGATTGTGCCGTGGGGACCCGAAGCGGCAAATTCCTTGAGATCGCAGCATCGCCCGCGTCCTCTTCGTCCAAGAAGACTATGTCGTTGACACGCTGCAGAGCGGCCAATGCAACCTGCATCTGACTCACGGCGCCAAGGCCCTGCGATATCGGCTGGATAAGAAGGGACAAGTAGAGCACGAAGGCCACGAGGCTCGCGAGCTCTAAGGTGCCACTCGCCACTCGAACGCCGCCGATTGCGAGAACGACCACGATCGAGCCCTGAATGAACAACGAAATAATGGGGCGAATAAACGCTTCCAATTTGGCCACATTGACGCCAGCTCCATAGGCGGCCGTTGCAGAAATTATGACTCGCTCGGACTCATCAGCGGTTGCACCTGCGGCGCGAATTGTTCGAATTGCGGAGAGTGATCTGAGGACGGAAGCCGACATATCGCCAACCCGATTTTGCACATCAAGGCTGGCGACTCGAATAAGCCGAGCCATCGCAAGGACGCTAACGGTCCCCACCGTCACCGTAGCGAGCACGAGAAGCAGAAGAGTTGAATCGAGCGAGACCATGAGCAGCAACGACGCAACAAACATTATGGCTGCGGCGCCAAGATCAAAGATTCCCGAAGTGACCAGTGACCGAACCATCGCCGAATCTGTGCCAGCGCGCGAGAGCAAATCTCCTAGCGCTCGCTGATCGTACTCAGTGATCGGAAGTCGAAGTAGACGTCCGATCAAGGAGCGCCGGAGCCCCAGCACGGCTGCCTCCCCCGTACGCTGCAGCAGATACGAACGCGCCGCCGAGAAGAGTGCTTCACCAATTGTGATTGCGACCAGTATCCAGATCAGAATCACCGGCGCACCTTGCTCAACCGTTGTCCCACCGATCAAGTTCTTCACCACAATCGGCTGCACGATCGCGAGACCCGTTGCCGCAAGCGACGCGACGATTGCGGACAAAAGAGCCAAGTGATGGCCGCCGAGATATGGAACAAAATCTCGCAACTTTGCCCGTCGCGTCTTCGCGTCGACGGGCGTCTCAAGTTCGGTGGCGGGTTCCAAAGTGATGACCTTCTTTCGATGAGAATCCATGCGAAGGCCATTCTTCTGGGCATCAATAACATGCCCAGATTCGAACCCCCCCCGAAGTAGTTACAAAGAAAAAAATCCAGGTTAGACCCCGAAATCAAATTCTTGTCGACTGATTTGACCTTACTGGACATCGAGTGAAAACGTACTGTAGGTTCTCGTTTGGAAGTCCGAATTTTCGGCGGCCGGGGGGCGGGGTAGAAACATGCGAGAGCTCGTAATTGAGCATTTTGCTATGAATAACGCGTATTTTTTTGAGCAGCCGGATTCGACGTCTGCCGACGAAAGCGCGCGATTTGAGGCGGCCCTCCCAGGTGACTGGCGTCGCATCATCGAGGCGGAGTGGACGCATGCTATTCCAGTCGGCGTGGAACTCGCCGAGCAGGGCTGGAAGATTCACGTCAGCGCTATTCCCGAACATGCCCAAAGTGCCCTAACCGCCGTCGCGCAGATACTTGTGGCCGAGAATACTGCTTTCAAGTACCTGTCGTCTCCGGAACGTCTCAGCGCTCGAAACAGCAAGACCACGCCACGAGGCCACGCCGGTAAGTTCATCACGGCATACCCGAGCAGTGATTCTCTGCATCGAGTTTTGGACCTACTCGATGACGCTCTCCAGCGTTTTTCGGGGCCTTATATCCTGAGCGATAAGCGGTGGAGATCCGCTCCTGTGTACCTGCGTTATGGTGCCTTCCGTCCGCTTCACATGGAAACTACCGGTGGCATTCAAGTGCCGGCAATTCGAAATGCGTCAGCGGAACTTGTACCTGATGAAAGGAATGGTTTCTTCTCGACCCCTGACTGGGCTCCCGTCCCCGGCTTTCTGAAAACCTGGGTAAATAGCTCGAGCGAAGCCGAATCGGCCATGCCATTCCAGGTTCTCAGTGCCGTGAAGTTCTCGTCCGCGGGAGGAACGTACCGCGGAAAAATGCTGGACGGTGAGGCAAATCTCATCATCAAAGAAGCGCGGGCTCACGTCGCTCACGACTTTCTTGGGCGAGATGCTATTCAGCGACTGAACAACGAAGTTGAAGCTCTGAAGGCTCTCTCGGGAATCGCCGCCGTGCCCGAAGTAATCTGGCACGGAATGGTCTGGGAGAACTCATTTGCGGCGCTAGAGTTCAAGCCCGGCATCCCCTTACGGACCTGGGTAGTGGCAAATTTTCCCGCATACAGCATGAGTCCGGCGGGTGCCCTCTCATACTTGAGATCAATTCATAGGATTGGCCGAGACCTTCAAAAAGCGTTATCGAGCATTCACTCGCGAGGGTGGGCTCATTTCGATGTCCATGGGGATAATGTCCTCATTTCGGAGAACCTCGACGTCTCACTCATAGATTTTGAGTGCGCGCGGCCCGCCAACGCGGAGCTTGTCAGGCAGACCATTGCGGCGTCCGGGTTCAGGGCACCTGGCAAGAGGACTCCCGCCCAGGCGGATTGGCACGGGCTGAGACAAACTCTCGCCTTCATGCTTGTACCCCTGATCCAGCAGTCCGAGCTGGTAGCTGATTATTCGCACCAAACACGGATGTTGGCCGCTTCTATATACCCAGATGAGACGAATGTCACCAGCGCGCTGAATGACGTGCTCGCGGACCTCGAACAACTCGACGACCAAGCATCGGACGTGACAGCGGCCACTACCTTTCGAACAGATCGATGGGAGTTGAAGTCACTGCTAACTCCTTTTGTCACAGATGAGTCGCTACTTCAAGCAACGCTCAACGGATACGAAGATTTGCGACCCAAATGGACGTCGTCCTCACGTCGATTCCCAATACACGTATACGGATTGGCAAAAGAGTCCACGGGGCTAGCTTACGGAGACGCGGGCGTCATGGCAGCGTTGGTGACCGCAGCCAACGCCCTGCCGAAATCAACCCACGCCTCAAATCCCGAGCATTGGGACGACCTCGCGAACCATCTCATCGCTCGCGGAGGCACCTCGGCATCACCTGGTCTGTTTTCGGGAGCGGTCGGAGACCTCTGGGCGCTGGCTGTGCTGGGACGGCGCGCAGATGTCACCAGGATCATCGAAAGTCGAGCTGCGGAATGGCTTGAATCCCCTGGGCCCAGAATCTATGACGGTTTGCCGGGAATCTTGCTGGCGCTGCTGCGCCTCAAGGAAGCTGGCTTAGTCCCTTCCAGCCACCATGCAGCTATTTGCGAATCCGTTGACGCGATGGCCGACGCCTATCGGAGGTCACCTGAGTCTTTCGCTCCGATTGGCAAAGTTCGGTCAAACAATGGCAATATGCCGGACCGACTCGACTCTGGCCTACTTTATGGTCACCTCGGAATTGGCTGGCTCTTCGCTGAGGCACGGCGAATACTTGCTGATCCTCGGTATCTCGAGACGGTCGACCTTGCGCTCGGGTACGAACTCACCGCCTACCAGTATGACGAAGCGTCAAAAACTCTTCAATTGAGTGAGGGGACGCGCAGGCTTCCGTATCTCGCCACGGGCAGCGCAGGCTTCGGAGTGGTGCTGTCCCTGTTGCAAAAGGAGAGTGTTGATCCCGGCATTCTGGAGAGTGCAGAGTACTTGCTCAAGGCCACCCTGCCACCCATTTCGGTTTTTCCTGGGCTGCTCGCAGGGTATGCCGGCTTGGCTCTTGGCGGAGCGGGAATCCGCCAATTTCTTGGACTTCCCGCGGAAGACAACCGTTCGGTAATCAGAACGTTGAGCGCCTATGCGGTGCGTAGCGGCACAGGCGTCGTATTCGCAGGTGACAGCGGCATCCGGATAACAGCTGACCTGGCTTCAGGCGGTGCTGGGGTGGCTTTTGCTGTAGCCCAACTTGCTGCGGGACGAGTCGACCTCCTCCCGCCCCTCGAGCTCCCGTCGCAACCTGCGCGGTGATTAACTCATTCAATCGTTCATAAGGGGGTGAAAAAATGATCGCAAATGTCTTGGCATTTCAGGCTCTGACCGTTGAGAGCGAGGAACTCTCGCTTGACGACGCTAACTTCAGCTGGGCCAGCCACTCGTACTGCAGCTCTTTCACGAGCAGCTTCGAGAGCTACTCGCACTGCTACTAGTTAGCTCTTGATGCGCAGGGGTGACCAATTTGGTACCCCTGCGCATCAATTCACTATGAGGACGCGGCCTCGAGCCCTGTTCGAGATCGGACCTGCACCTTGACACCCCAACCGTTCGCGACCAGCGAGGCATTGCTCGGTTTTCAATCGCGATCCAGCACGCACAGCAGCGGTCTGAGAACGTGCGTGGCGACTGATCACAAGTCCACTCGAGTCGCCGTTCAGGTGCAATTGGGGTTCGGCTCCCGGGACGATCCCCAGACCTCTCCCGGAATGGCTCACCTTGTTGAACATCTCTTGTTCGGCCAGGCGCGGGACCTCGAACAAGGCGAATACGCGAGGACCATCGCGGTTCTTGGCGGCCGATTCGCCGCCAGCACCGGCTACGAGCATCTCGCTCTGTCAAGTGAGGTGCCGTCAGAGTCTCTTGATCTATTGCTCTGGATGGAAGCTGATCGCCTCTTCACCGTCGCTGAAAAAGTCACGCAACTCGCGATCGAAAAAGAGGCCGATGTCATCGACAACGAGCGAGCACTCCGCCTCTCCTCGGACCCGTTTGGCGGCTGGTTTAGCGTAGCGCTAGCACTACTACGAGGTGCGGACAGCCCGTACGGGCGTCCCCCCGTGGGCGACCCGGCTGCAATCCGTAACCTAACTCCCCGCATGGTGGCCGAGTTCATTGACAATAAAATATATTCCTCTTCGATCGTGGTGGCCATTGCGGGGGCAGTGGATGAAGGCCGCGCTCTTGAGGCAACGAACTATTATTTCGGTGACGCGCACGCTGTAGAGACGGCTTGGTATCCGGCCCGAGAGCCAATTTGGCTGCGCAAGAACATCTATCTACCGCTACGCGGGGGATCAGCTTTCCGGGTCCTCTTCAACATCCCCTCCGCAAGCGACCCAAGATTCACTGCGGTCCACTTGGCGAGTCAGGCTATGGCTACAGACCTCCAACAGCGGGCATCTCTCGCAGGAAGCAATGTGTCGGTCAGGCTTCAGATCCGCCCGCTCCGAGATGAAGACAGTCTCGGCTCCATCAGCCTGACATCACCCGAACCAGGAATATCGTTTCGGTTTGCGGAACTCTTCTACGAGGCCTGGTCACAGATCGAGCGGCACGACCTATCGACGGACCTTTGGACGCAAGCGCTAGAGACACTCTTTCGCGAATACAACGACTCTTTGCGCGAGCTGGGTGAAAGAGCAGCGGTCATGGCAAGAAACGGGTTTGGGAAGGACGGCACTGGCATGCGCGGAGACCGCTTGACCCAACTCAGCCTCGCCTCGGCGCAGGATTTGGCCTGCGCCTGGTTTGTTTCTGGCTCGCACATCGTTGTCTTGCCGAGCAAGACATGAACGGAACATCTGTGCCGAAGTGGATTGCAAAGGCGAGACCCGAAATTCGGAGAACAACTACATCAGTACCGCCGCGAGTGATCGCCGGCACGAGCGCTGGTATCGATGCGTTTGGAGTGGAGGTCTCTACTTCAGATCGTTGCCATATCCGCGTTGCGTATTCCGCCGACCTTCGACACGAACCACCAGGTTTGGAGGGTATAGCGGCGTTAGCTGCAGACTGCCTTGTCGAGGCACTTCGCAGCAAGTTCGGAATCGACGAAATTGCCGCTGAACCTGGATATTGGGGACCCCAAATCGTTGTGAACACCAGCAGGCGTGAGGCAAAGACTGTCGTCGAGTCCATTTCCTCAGTCATGACAAACCTCGACGACCTGGCTTTTGGCGGCCATGCAGTAGAAGAGGCTCTCGCCCGCAATCGGATTCGATCACAAAACATAGAACTTCAGATTCGTGCAATGGTGCAAGACCTTACGTTCCCGCGGGCAGCCCGCGCGCGGCTCCCGTCAGCTGGACCGGGAAACGGCCTTCTGGCCGTGTCCGCGCAGGAAGTCCGCGACTATTCGGCTACCTGGCTAACAATGGAGAGAGCCGCTCTGATCGTCGTCGGCGATGACGTCGGAACGCTGATCTCTTCATCTGAACGACGCTATCGACGGAAGTCCGCACCGGCGCTGGGCCCGCGTCGCCTGAAGGCCCACGAAGTGATCGGCGGGCGGAACGCTTTCATCGATGCTTCAGAATCACGCCCATGTCGAATTGTTATGTCCCGTGAGGTTCCGGGATCGTCCTCAGAAGTCTGGCAAGCCCTGAAATGGATTGGGGCCTACCTCGCATCAGAAATACCAGGTTCGTTGAACACCGTTTTGCGGGCGGACAGCGGTCTGACCTATGGAACGAGTTCGCAACTCGCCGAATTTGGGTGTGAGGCGTCGTGGATGTTTACATTCACAACGCCTGTCGACCGGGTAGGGGAGGCACTGGCGCTGGCCAAGCGAACAATCGAAAATGCCGGTGCACAACTCCAGAAGGTCGAGACGCTACGTGAAGTGGGGCGCATTTTGGAGGCAAGGTCAGCGCGTCCTGCAACCTCGAACTCAGCGCTGGCGTATGAAGTCGCACAGAGTTATTTTCGGAACGGCCCTGAAAGCATTGGTTCTCTTCCTAGACTTCTTGCGCCACCGGACAGCTCTGATATCGCTGAAGCGGCTGCTCGTTGGCTGCCTCCCGATCAACTTAACGTCCTGGCGATAGGCGCATTGGAGGTTCTCAACGCTCAACTCGGGGCCACGTCCCGCTAAGGGATGCTCCTAGGAAAACGAACGTGATTCTATTCGGCGTTAGAGACGCTGTTTGGCCCGTTTGGGGTTCCTTCGGGGGCACTCTCCCGGCTCATGCAGCCGGCAAGGTCAGTCGCTTCTTCCCCGCAGTTTGGCGGGGAAGAAGTGTCGCGGCGGGAGCGCTCGGTATCGGATGAGGACCGGGATTCGACAGACGGGACATATCCAGTAAGAGTGCTTGATGGATCCAGTGATTGTGCATCTGGTGGTGTAGGACGGGCACGGTGGGCAAGGTCTGTGCGTTTGTCCATGTCGGGGAGCGTACGCCTGGTCTGGGCATCGAGGGCGCAGATAGACCGTCTCTTCAGCAGCCCCGTCCTCTATAACTCCACGTCGTCAGGTGGCATCGACGTCGGCACGATCCTGGCGGTGGTGTCTTTGCGGCGGTGGAGGTGTCCTTGGTCGGGGTCGCAGTCGCGGAAGGGCCCGTTGCCCTTGTCGAAGATGACGGCGGCGTGGCGGTCCCAGTGGTTGATCCACCAGGACGAGACGGCGCCGGCGTCGCCGTCCATGACGCTGGCTTCGGCTTGCATGCTGGCCTGCCAGAGGGCTTTGAACCGGGCGACTACCTCGGGGTGTAGCCACCATTGGGTGCACCACGGTGTTGGTTTGGTGCCGACGACCTCGACGGTGGCGAGGTGGCTGGTCAGCCAGTCGAGGAACATTTGGCGGACGTCGACCGCGTCCTCTTCCGTGCCGGTCGAGTCGTAGTCGTCGTGTTCAGCCATGGGCTGCTACCTCCGCTGCAGTGGTGTCGTCCGGCGCCGGCACCGGCACCGGGACCGGCGTTGGCACGGGGTTCGGTGTCCTGGTTGGGGTGCGGTTGATGGTGGTGGTGAGGGTTTTGTCGCGGAACCAGGGGACGGTGTTGACCATGACGGGTCGGCATTTGGAGCTGAAGACGATGGCGCGCCATTCGGGGAGGGAGCCAAGGGCGGCGATGTCGAGGGTGTTGACCTTGCGGGTGTTGGTGGAGGTGGATTGGTGGCCGTCTTTGCCGGTGGAGCTGCCGTAGGTGATTTCGTCGTGCTCACCGATGAGGGCAGCCAAAGACCGGAGGAAGTCGTCGTCGCCGGACCCGCCGCCGAAGACGCGGGTGGCGGCGGCGTCCCAGAGGGTTTGCCAGCCGTCTTTCCCGAACGCGTCGATCGCTTGGGCGCGGGATTGAAAGTAGGAGTTGAGGATGATGCCCATGGATCCGTAGAAGGAATACACGGAGGGTAGTTCGGGCCAGCGGACGATGTTCGCGCACTCGTCGAGCTCCATCACGAGCGGGACGGGGAGCCGGCCGCCGTTTCGCTGCGCAGCGGTTTCGGCGGTTGTGCAGATGGCGCGGATGAGGGCGGTGAGGATGGCGCCGCCGGATCCTTCACCGTCTTTGGAGAGGAGCACGAGGGTGTCGGTGCTGGTGATGAACGCGGCCGGGTCGAACCGGCGAACCCCGGACGTGTCGGTCCAGGCGAGGAGATCGTCGTCCGCAAGAGCGGACGCCATCCGCTGCGCGGTGGCGTAGACGCTGCCCTTGGTTTTGTCCGGCCAGCTCAGGATGCCCTCGATCGTGGAGGACGGCCCGGTTTTGCCGTGACGGGCGAGGATCTGCTGCACGTCGTACCCCTCGGCGCGGGCGATCCACGCGAACACCTGAGAGAGGGGTTCCTGCTCGAGGGCGGCGGCGTAGAAGAAGTACGCGAGCATGTCCCGCCCGGCCGTATCGAACTGGGAATCCCCGCCCCGGTCGGACGCTTTCCGGGTGGAGGCCTCGAAGATCGCGGCCAGCTCCCGGGCGTCCGCGGCGCTTCGAATGTACTCGAGCGGGTTGAACACGAAGTCGGGCTGCGGGTCGAGCCGGTAGATGCGGTTGGGGTCGAAGATGAACGCCTGGCCGTGGCCGGCACGGCCGGCGAGGGTTTCGCGAACACCGTCGACTTTGTTGGACGTCATAATGGCCGCGCCGGGGGCTTCGAGCATGTGCCGAATGACGAGGGCGGAGGTTTTCCCGCGGCCGGTGCCGAACACGTAGACGCCGAGGTCCCGCCACCCCTGATACACCCACCGGTTCCCCCGCCCGACGAGCCGGCCGACCCGCTCCCCCGCCGGCAGATTCACCGCGGCCGGGTGCAGCTGCGCCGCCTCCTTCGCCCGCAGCTTCTCCCGCAGCACCGCGGACTGCCGGGGCGTGGCCATGTGCCGCAGCGCCACGTTGTTGCGCTTGGTCGACGCCCACTGGGCCTGCTTGGCCAGGATGAACGCAAATAAGGCCACGGCGAGGACCAGGGCCACCACGCTGGTCCAGGTTGCCGCGGGCGGCCACGGTGCGTCCCGGAACAGGAAATCCCCCACCAGGGCGGCGGGATTCCACGGGTAGGTCGTCCCGGTGGGGGTGATCATCGCGCCCGCGTGCACGGCCACAAGCAGACTGAGGGCGGCGAGGAGGGCGAGGAGGCCGGTCATGATGCGGGCTTTCCAGTCGATCACAGGGTTCTCCTTGCCGCCACGAACACGGACTGTCTGGGGTTCTGGGTGGCGCGGTGCGCCTGGGGGTGGGGCATTAGTTGCTGAGTTTCATGGGGTCGGTGCTGTTTGGGTTGACGGCGATGTGGACGTGGTTGCAGTCGTCCCGGAATTGCTTCATCGACAGGTCCAGGCTCACGCCGGCGTCGGCGCGGCACTGATTCTGGCCGGCCCCGGACCCGGCCGGCATCACCGGGCTGAGCGCCTTCAAGAGCTTCAGGGCGTTCGCGTCGGCACCGGTGGTGGGCATCCGGTCGAAGGAGTAGAAGTCGACCGCGTGGCCGCCACCGTTAGCGGAGTGCGGCGACGAGAGGCCGGAGCCGAGGATCTGGCCGGTGCAGGCCCGGTTGATGTCGGAGATCCCGACCGCGTCGAACATGTTCGTGGCCATGGTGAGGACTTGCAGGATGCGGGTGTCGATGCCGCAGTTCGGGCGGGTTTCGCCGGCGGCGATCCACCGGATCTCGCGCAGGTGATCCGGCGACAACCCGGTGATGATGCCCGCGTCGATCTTGACCACCAGGGCCGCCGCCAACACCCGCGCGTCACTGCCAACGCCGGCCGCGCACGCTGCGTCGCCCGTCGTGAGAGCGGCCACGACCTCTTTCGCCTGGTCGTAGTAGGTCGTGTAGTGGTTCGGGTCGGCGTTGATCTGCACGGCGTGCGCCGCCGCCGTAGGCGCCAGCGTGTCCCAATTTGGGACAGTGACGAGGCGTTGGAAGAAGAACCCGGCGGCTTGGGTGGGGTTCATGCGCTCGGCGAGGGTGCCCCAGGTGTTGCGTTGTTGGAACAGGCCCCGGGAGTCGGGGCCGACGGTGTCGCCGTAGTTGAGGTTGCGGAGTGTGGATTCGCCCATGGCGGTCATGACGGCGATGGTTTGCCCGTGCACGTTGACGCCGGCGGCCCGGCCGGCGTTCATGATCAGGGCGGCGTTGACGAGTTGGTCGCCCTGGTACCCGGCGACCGGTGTGCGGTCGGCGGCGCCCTGCGGGTTCGCAGCCACAGCGGCGCAGGCGCCGGTGCCGGGGCCGCCGCCGGTGACGAGGAGCAGCCCGGTGAAGAGGACCACGAGCAGGACCACGAGCCCGGTGCCGAGTATGCCTTTCTACATGGCGGGGGCTCTAGGTGGTGGCGTTGCCGGCGGCCATGGCGGAGTCGGTGTTGGTGACTTCCACTTCCCAGTCCGAGCGGATGTGGCGGATGTGGGTTTCCGGGTTGGACCCGTACTTGAACACGCAGTGCCCCGGATTCAACTGCATGAGGGTGGCGGCGGTGTCGGGGGCGAAGTTGAACGTTTCTTGCGCCCAGCGGGCGTCTTCGGGGCGGTCCTGGCGGAACGCGTACACGGTTTGGGCTTCTTGGACGACGGTGTAGCCGGGGCTGTCTGGGGGGATGTCGGTGCCTTTGTGCATGACGAAGACGTTGGAGATGCCGAGGGAGCGGGAGAGTTTCTGGTTGGATTTCACCAGTTGGGCGGAGGGGCCGCCGATCATGTGCCAGCCCTCTTCGTAGATCACGTTCGTCACGAACCCGCGCTCTTCACGCAGCCGCCCCATCAGCCACATGTTCCCGATCGCCATCACCGTCGGGATCGCGGGCCCGGAGTCGGGGAGCTGGGAAATGTCGAAGGTGGTGAGCTTGTGGGAGAGGTCGACTTGGCGGCTGGTTTCGCCGTCGAAGACGCCGGCGTAGGTTTCGAGGAGGTTCTGCAGGCCGAACCGGATCGACAGGCCCGCCTGGTGGAACCGCTCCGACGCCTCCCCCGACAGCCCTTGATCTGTTGGCACCAGCCCGAGGAACGGCATCAGGTCTGTGGTGGTCGCGGCGCGGCGGGTGTCCTGGAACTTCTCAAACAGCAGTTGCAGGGCGTATCGGGTGGCTTTCTCTTCCCATTCCGTCGCTGGGGTGTCGCCCCGGGCGATGCGGGCGACGGCGTTGATCAGCAGCATCTGGCCTTGGAGGCCGGTGCCGCGGGCGATGAGGGGGTCCATCAGGTTGAAGCGGGTTCCGGAGCCGTCGGGGTCGAAGCGGAGGGGTTCGGTGCCCATGCGGCGGGTGACGCCGGCGTATTCGCCTTCGCCGCCCTCGTCTTTCTTGTCGAACACCACCGCCCGGTGGTTCTTCAGCAGAAGGGGCCGCATCACCATGACCGTTTTCGTGAACGAGGACTTCCCGGACCCGACGGTGCCGATGATGAGCACGTTGGGTGAGGTCAGCTTCCTTGGGGTCGCGTTGTACGCGGTGGGGGCGTCGTGACTGATCATCGTCGACGAGAGCGTGTCGGTGCCGTTGACGACCCCGTCAATCCCGGTCGGCGCCCCAATGATGCCCGTGTTCAGGATCTCGGCCTGCCTGGTCGTGGACGGCGCCCCGGCCAGGCGGGGCGCGTACCAGCCGCGCGCCGCCGTACCCGAAGACGCCCGCAGCACCGACCCGGGCCGCTCGAATGGCGGCACATCGACCGGCCGCCGCGACGACACCACCACGTCAGAACCCGAGATAGGTCCGGCGGCGTCTTCTTCGCCCGGGAGCACGGGCGACGTCGCCACCGGGGTGACGAAGATCTTCAGGCCGGGGACGGTGCCGTACCAGGGCTTCTTCGTAACGGTGCGTTTGCCGTGCGCGGTGCCGGCCGCTGCAGCTGCGGGGGTGGTGGGGTGGGTCATGAGATGGCTTCCTTGTCGGTGCGGCCGGCGAGGCGGTTGAGGGCCCGGGTTGCCAGGGTTGCGCCTGCTGGGCGGAGGCCGCGGCCGAGGGGCCAGGTGGTGCCGGAGGCGGCGGATTGGAAGGAGTCTTGCCAGTCGAGGTGTTCGATGCCGAGGCCGGTCCCGCAGGCTTCCTCGAGCTGCCGGGAGGCGTGGCCGAGGTCGGCGCGGGTGGGGGCGGAGATGGTGACGAAGCCGATCCAGTCGACGCCGTGGTGGTGGGATCCGGCGGCGAGGTCCGCGGAGCGGCGCTGGGCGGCGGACATGCGAGTGGTGCTGTCGTCGGAGATGAGGCGCCCCTTCTGCTGGTCAGCGAGGACCCCGGCGAGGTCGCGGACGACGTCGGCGCGCGCTTTCGCTTTCGCCTGACCCGCCGGAACCAGGTGCAGGTGGAAAGACACCGACCGGACAAAGGTCAGTTCCCGCCCGATGAGGAGGTCGAGGCACCAGAGAGGGCTGCGGCCGGCGACGGCGAGGTTCTCACCATGGATGGCCGCGGTGCGGTGCCACCACGTCACCGGCGGCGACACCGGCCCGTCTTCGGTCATGACGAGGGAGGTGGGGTCGACGCCGTCGACGATGTGCGCGGAGAACTCGTCCCGGGACGCGATCCCGGACAGCAGCGGGTCGACGTTCCGGGTGAGGTCGATGGGCAGGTGAGGGTTCTGCTGGTGCAACATCAAAGCCGTAGTCTGCTTCGCAGTCAGGGCCTGCACGTCACCCATCCGGGCCTCGTTCAAACCCAGTTCGGTGGCCTGAATCTGCCCGGCCATCAACGCCCGCCACGCGTCCCGGCCCGGACCGTATTTCCCGGCTCCGTCGGTGAACTGCTGGGTGAGGGGCCAAGACACGACCACGTAGTGGCGCTGCACCATCGCGTTCGCACTGGACTTCCGGATCACCTCGTCATAGGAGAGCTTCTGCGCCTCAAACGACGCCCGCTGCTCCGCCGTCCAGGATTCCTGCACGGGTTCCAGGCGGGTCTTCACCCACTGCTGCTGCCGGGCCGAGTCCGGCGGTAGAATCCGGGTCAGGGTTTGCACGTTTCGGATCAAAGAGGACGGTGCGGCGCGGCGGGCCAGGAACTTTCCCCACGCGTTCGCCGCCCGGGTCAGGGCGGCGGCGGTTTCCATCCCGCGCAGCTGCCCGGACACGGAAAACGCAACCGACAGGTACGGTTGCTCACCGATCGGGGCGTGCCAGGCAATGCCGGGCATGTTGGAGGCGTACTGGAGCCAGCCCATGCCGTCGGCGCCGTCCGGGTTCGCCCGCATCTTCAGCGCAGCCCGCTCCGCAACCTGCTTCTCGGTTTTGGTGCCGCGGAGGATGGCTTCTTGGAGCTGGTCCCATGCCCCGACCTCGTAGGGCACGAATTCGTCCGTGCCGAGGCGCTTCCGCGCCCGGGCGCGGGCGCGCTTCCGGCGCCGCTCAAGGACCGTGCCCCGGTGGGTGCGGGCGGTGGTCAGCATCGTGATGCCCACCCCGGCGACGGCCACGATCAGGGCGGGGAGGCCGAGCCCTGAGACCATGCCGGCCATGCCTCCGGCGATGAACACGGTGAGGAGGATCATCCGGGTTTTGGAGGCGGTGCCGCCGAAGAAGCCGCGGTGGCCGGACTCGCCGCCGAGGTAACGGATGTGGGACTCCGGGGTATCACTCACTAGACGGAGTCCTTTCCATAATGTTCCTCGTGGTCCTCAACCGGTGCCACAGCCGCATCGGTCACCGAATCGGTGACCTTCTTCGTCGCCTCAAACCCGGCCATCGCCCCGGCGGCAATCATCGTGGGGACACCAATCGCAGCCCCCGCACCGGTCGCGGACTCGGCCACACCTACGGCGGCCATACCGCTCTCGGCAGCGGCCGCGCCGCCGCCTGTCGCAGCGGCGCCGGCGCCGGCACCGGCGGTGGCTGCGCCGGCGGAGCCCACGGATGCGGCCTCAGAGATTGACGACGTCGCCGGCTCGCCCTCGCGTGCCGGTGAACTGCCGCCGGTGCTGCTCGAGCTGCCCGCGGACGGCGAGCTGCCGCCGACGGATGAGCTGCTGCCCCCACCGGAGGAGGTTTCGGGGCCGTTGTCGCTGTATTTGGCGTCGGCTTGCTGCATCGACTGGGATCCGATGTTCGGTCCGACAGGTGCGGTTCCGCCGCCACCGGTGGGGATGACGGGGGCGAACTTCGTCAGGGCGACCGGGGCGAGGCCGGCCATGAACAACGCCAGGATCGACACGACCAAGGTGACCGTTTTGGCGAGGCTGGGGGTGTCGGAGAACGCATCGACCTGGGCGCTCATCATGCTGTACGCGATCGCGAGCAAGAAGAACAGCAGCGGGTGAGACGCCAGGACCCCGAACCACAGGTAGGCGATCTTCGACCCGAACTTCCGCTTCTGGGGGTCCACGATCCACACGAACCCGAGGGGAAAGAGGACACCGGAGAAGTACAGGGTGATGAGCTGCACGATCAGCATCAGGAGCACGACGAGCAGGCCCAGGATCATGAAGAACATCAGAATCACGCCGAGGACGGCGCCGCCGGCCAGGCCGGACCCGTCTTCTTCGGAGAGCATCGTGGAGAACTTGGCCACGATGGTTTCGGAGTTGCTGGTGACGCCCCACGCGATCAACGAGTCAGACAGAGCGCCGAAGAACTTCACCAGGAACGCGCCGAGCGCGGGACCGAACATGGCCCCCAGGATGAATGCGGGCCCATAGAGGGTGAGGGACTCCCCCAGCTCACGGCCGGACTGGTGGCCGCGCGCGGTGCGCACGATCTGCGGGATCAACAGGGCCACGAACACGAAGATCGCCAGGGCAAACGACACCTGGTACGCCTGAATGAACCAATCCGCCGTCAAGTCCGGAAGCGTCGCCTGCGTCAGCGCCGGCAACACCGTGTCCGAGAGGCCCTTGGCCGCTTCCTGCAACAGCTTGAACGAGTTCCCCGCGGGATCCGACCAGAAGTCCGCGACACCGGCAGCCGTGTTCACGACAGCGCCGACACCGCCTACCGCGTTCCCGACTCCATCAGCGAGGTTCGTCACACCGCAGACGAAGACGTTGCTCTCGCAGTCAGGATTCATCAGCAACCCGCCGTGTAGCGCGTGCCGCCAGCGGCGAGTTTCGACTGGTCGGGAGTGCCGGCACTTTCGAGATGCCACGTGCCGTCTTCCCAAACCATCGTTTGGGTCATAACGGCGGCTTTCGTTGGGCTGAGTTCGCCGTTGACGACGTACCCTGCCGCGATGTTCACTTCCACCTTGTCGGCAGTGGAGCCCTCCGAGATCATCCACAGGCCGTTCGTGGTCGACAGATGAAACGGGGTGTCTGCGGGGACTTGCCCCGAGGTCATGTCGATACCCGCAGTGGCCTCGTAGGCGGCCGCGATGTCGCGGAACGAATCATTGGCCGTGGAGGCCATGATCGCTGCACTGACAGTGTCCGCGTCTGCGACATTGGCCGCCGGGTTGGGGTACTGCCACAGCCACCGGTAGTACGCGGTGGCTGCTTCCACGGCTCCGTAGCTGGTGTGTTTGGCGTCGGTTTGGGCTGTTAGGACCATGCTCACGTTGCGGTCTTGGCCGCCGAGGCAACCGGTGGGTGCGACGTCGTCCCCGATACCCCCGGCACCAGCGGTGCTTGTGGGCGTCGGTGTGGGGGTGGCCGTGGCTGTGTTGGGTGCGGCGTTTGGGGCGCGGCGGGTGGCGGTGTAGGCGATGCCGCCGCTGATGGCGACGACGAGGGCGGCGACCCCGATGACGATGGGCCAGCGGCTACGGCCGGATGCTGTGGCCATTCGCATGGTGGGACTCCTTGGTGACGCGTTGGTGGTGTGGGTTAGCCGGCGAAGGAGAGGACGGCGCCGACGATGATGGCGAGGCCCGCGAGGGAGGCGAGGGAGATGCCTGCCCAGACGGCTTTCCGGCGTCCTTGGGCGTGGGCTTGGGGGTTGGGGTTGGTATCTCCGGAGGCTCCGGCCATAGCGACGATTCCGAAGATCAGGAAACCGATAGCAACGAGGATGCCGATGGCCCAGAGCGCGGCGATGAGTTTTTGCCAGAGGGCGGTGAATTCGGCGCCGCCGAAGGAGAAGTCGGGCAGGATCCCGTCGAGGGGGTTCTCGATCGCCGCGTGGAGCAGGAGGTCGTGCATGGGGTTTAGGCCTTCCGGTTCTGTGTGGGTGCGGCGGAGACCGCGGTTTGCAGGGACCGGACCACGCTGGCGGCTGCTGCCACGAACGCGTCCCGGGTTGCAGGATTGAGGCGGCTGAGGGTGAGTTGTCCGCGTTCGGCGATGTGGGCGTCGTAGGGGATCTCGTGCAGGGCGGACACGCCCGCCTGGCTCAAGAGTCGTTCGACTTCTTGGCGGACGGCGTCGTTCTCGGGGCGGCCGTCGGTGAGGCGGATGGCGATGGCTCGGTTCGCAAGCTCGGCGGAGGGCCCGCCCTCTGCCCGGAGCTCTTCGAGGAGTTGGATGGCTTCGAGGACGGAGTCGCCAGCGTTCATCACGGGGATCACGAGGACGTCGGAGACGGACACGGCGCCGCGGAATGCGGAGGAGGTGGGGACGTTGCCGGAGTCCATGATGCGGATGGAGTAGAAGCCGTCGATGACGTTGGCGACGGCGACGACGGATTCGCCCGTGAGGCGGTCACGCCGCCCGGTAGATCCGATCACAGATGCGAAGGATGTTTGCGGGGCGGTGTATCCGGCCAGGCGGCCAGCGGTTTGGACGTGGTCGACGTCGCGGACCAGTTCGCCCAGGCCGAGGAGGGGGTTGCCCTCGGCGCGGAAGTTCAGGGCGCCGGGGTCGTCGGAGACTTCGAGGATCGCGACCGATCCGCCGCGGATCGCGGCCAGCACTCCCCCAAGGAGCAGAGCGGTGGGAGTCTTGCCGGTTCCGCCTTTGGGGTTGTTCACCAGGACCGAGACCGCACGCGTCCAGGTCGCCTGCCGCACCGTGGTCTCATGAGTAGTCTGCAGTTCCGTCCGGAGCCTCTCCCCCAGCTCGGCTGCGCCCGGTCCGACCGGCAGCCCCAGGCGGGCCAGAGCGCCACGGAACCCCGTCGTGGCCTTCGCAGGGGTACTCGACGCGGACGCGAGGCCAGCGGCCGAGCCGCCAAAGAGGACAGAGGTGCTGGCTAGGTCGGTGGGCGTTTCGGACGGCACCGACGGGGCTTCCTGCATCGCAGGCGCCTCCCCCGGGGCGGGCGCGGAGGCTGGTGCTTCGAGGACTGGGCGGCGGGCGGACGCGGTGTTGTTGGCCTTGCGTCGTGGGGGCGCGGGGATCGTGTGGAGGGTGTCTTCCTCGATGTAGTCCCCGGCGCGGTCAGCCGCTCCAAAGACCTCGCTGTGGGCGGTGCGACCGGTGTCACTCATGGGCGGGATGTCCTCTCGAATTTCCACTAACTGGCACAGGGAATTAGGGAACCCCCCGAGGCCTCGACTAGTCTCTCGTCTTTTTTCTCTTGTACCCTCCTGAACGGGGGGTGTGTTCCGTCTGTGCGTCCGGTTATACGTGCCTGAATCACTGGGGGTGTGGGTCGAATGGCCTGATCGCACGGAGCTTCGAACGTAACGTCGGCCACCGACATTTGCGGGTCGGTGCAGCTTGCACAGGTAAATAGATGCGTTTGCATTAACTCGAGTGCGGTTGTGGCGCACGTGCGAGAGGGGTGATCCACGCCAGAATTGAATGCATGGCCCGTGACGACAATCTGATGATGAAACATGCACCTGACCGGGTGGCATTGTTCCAGGAACTGTTTTCCGCGCCCTCCCGTGTCCTGGTGCTCCGCGCCCTGCTCCGGAAGCCACTCAGCTATGCGGAGTTGTTCGACGTTATCGGTGACACCATGAGTCGGCCCGCGGTGCATGCTGCACTGATCGATCTCCGGGGTATGGGCTATATCGAGGACGATGCCCCCGATGGGGTCGTGCGTCGGCCTCAGGGGACGAAGTTCACCGCGCGGCGGGACCTGGTCACCCGCGACTTCGGGCAGGTGCTCGAGTTCCTCCTGGGCTGACCACTCCCCCTTTGAGCAAGAGCATCGGGCCAGCGTGGTGCTCGACTTTGTCATAAGCTAATCATATAATGATTAGGGTTGACGGAGTCAACACTGGAAGAGGGCGGAGGTCGGGCAGAATGGCAGGATGCCCCGCTACGTGCGTCCCCCTCACGATGAACTCGTGGAGGCCGCGATCGACGCATTTGGAAATCGAGCTCGAGTGGCAATCCTCAAGCACATCCGCGAAAACGGGCCATGCACCCGCGCCGATGTCGCAACAGCGCTCAGCATCGCCCCGCCGACGGCGTCAAACCACCTGGCTGCCCTTGAGACTGCGGGACTCATCGAGTCCACTCCCCCGCGAAGCGAAGCCAGAAGCGGCCAGTGGGTGCGCTACACAGTCATCCCGGAAAGCGTCACGGAGCTCTACGTCGCTCTTGGCGAATTCCTCGGACAGTCAAGACTTTAATCAAGCCGCTCCCGCGCGTCGCGCGCTCTTGAATGGGTTTAACGACAAGATCGTTTCCATGGCCGTTGCAAAGGGAAGCAGGATTCGTCGGGACCACACCCCCACGGTGTTGTTCCAAACACGAGTCGACCCCGCGATCCGCGCGGAAGTCAATCAAGCCGCAGCCGCAAGCGGCGTGTCCACCGGTATCTACCTGGAAGCGTTGTTGCGCCTAACTCTCGCGGACCAGGGCCAACTGCCTGTCCTCGACCTCATTCGCGACCCCAAAGAGGAGTTGCTCATCCCAGCCGCTTAAACGAAAGAGCCCGTCGCTTTCGCGACGGGCTACTGCAAGTTTCGTAGCTCAAACCCTCTGTGCTTGCCGGCCCGAGGTTCGAGCTAATCCAGATCAACAGCCCTCACGGGAGGTTTCTCTATGTCCCAGAGCATAGCGCACATACCCCTCAATGCACCCGGAATTGTGTCCGGCGTGTCTGGCGTGTCCACTGAACCGTGGACAGCCTGGGCTTTGACGCGCCGGATGAGTCCGCGCGATCAGGTGCGCGTGATGAAGCGCGACGCCTACGGGCGGTTGGACGAGAACAGTTACCCCCTGATCCACCGTGTTGGACCGGCTGAACCCACGACGCCGTGGGCGATGAACCTGGCCGATGAGACCGGCTTGTTCCGGGTCCTGTGCTTTGACTTCGACGGTAAAGACAAGCACGGCGTCGACGCGGAGCTGATGGAGGAAGCCGTCGACGAGTGCGACGTTCTCTCCCGCACCCTCGAGGCCCTCTCAATCGCGCACGTCGTGTGCCAGTCGTCCGGGACCGGCGGCCGCCACATCTGGCTCGCCCTCCAGGGCGGCGCCCCGAAACTCGCCGTCGCCCCCGTGGCCAGTGCAGCGCGCGCGAACTTCCGCCGCTTGGACCACGGCATGCTCCTGAACGCTGTCACCGGTGCCGCACGGCCGCCCCTGTCTCCGCACCGGGACGGCAGCAGCTCTACGGTCCTCCGCGGAAGCTTGGATACCTTGGTCACCCCGTCGACCACGCTCGCGAATCTGGCCGCTCTGGCTGCGGTGCTCGAGGCGCGGAAGCCGTCCCTCCGGGCGGAAGATAGCGCCCCGTCGGGCCCCGTCATCGCGGGGCACCAGGCGCACCGGCGCCTCAGCACGGCGGGCACCGCTCACATGGCCACTATCGATGGTGGGAGTAACCCGAGTTGGACCGGGTTCATGTGTCTGCTCGCGGCTGCGAATGCGGGTTGGCAGCTGGTCGACGTCGAGCACGCCATCAAGACGGCCCCGGGTTTGGAGCACTTCCGGACGAAGAATACCGGTCGTGGCGACCGCCGCCCTCGGGCCGCAGCCGAGGCCCGGGCCCGGTTGGGCCGGCAGTGGGACAAAGCCCAGCAGTACGCGGCCGTCCAGCGCCCACTGCCGGCGGTGCGGGAGCCGCAGGACCTGTCGGAGCTGGACGCTATCGTGACCGACGTCGAAGCCCTCCTCACCCGGTTCCGGGTCAGCCCGGGCCGGTGGGGCCGCACTGAAGCGTCTTCGAATCAGCAGACCATTCTCCGAGCCCTGGCCTACCTCACCCTGCAGACCGGCAAGCGCACGGTTGCCGCCGCCATCCGGGACCTGGGCCCGATGGGGGGCCTCGGCCGCACGACCGCAGCCGACGCCCTTATCGCCCTCGCTAAGGCCGGATACGTCGAACGGGTCAGTGCGAGCGACGACGGCAACGCCGCCGAATGGCGCCTAGCCTCCACGTTATCCACAGGTCCCAGTACAGTCCGGTCACAACCATTAAATAACCCCCGCCCCCCGTACGAAATGTTGTCGTCGGTAGGTCGTTCTGCAGCTGAGCTCTTTAACACCCGCACCTATCTCGTCGCCTTGCTCGAGGAACAACTCACTGACCAACGCCATGACGTCTTCTCCCGCCGCGGCCTGGGACACCTCGCCGGCAAGCTCTACGCCCTACTACGTCAGCACCCGTCTCTCACTGTCGATTCGGCTGGTCGTCTCCTGGGCGTGACGGGCCGGCACACCGCGACAATCCTCAGCCGGCTCCGGCGGCACAAGCTCCTGGTTGTGCACCGTGATGGGTGGGCCAGGTCCACCCAGGATCTCCGTGATCAGGCGGCCCGTCAGCTCAACGTGCTCGGAACCCTCTTGGCTCGAGCGGAACGTTACAGGATCGAGCGGGAGGTGTGGGCGTGGTGGCAAGCGGAGTTGACCACGATGACGTCAGCGCCCCGGTCTCGGCCGCGGCGCCCACATGTGTCGAGCCGGCCATTGTTTGAGGCGAGCACGCCGGGTGAGCGGGTGTGGCCGCGGTATCCGCGGGCCAGCACCAACCTCGCCGATCACCGCTCCGCGCTCGAGCTGGTCAGTGCTGGTCTGCTCAACCCGGAGAACCGGTGGCAGTACCTGGGCGAGGCCGCATAGCAGGCGCCGTCCGGGGAGAGGAAGTTGCCCATTAAGTTTTGTATTTTGGGGACGTCATTGCCCGAGATTTGCGGTGTGTGCGCCGCCGTGCGCTGACGCCTGTTTCTGGTTAAGTTGCCGTGATGTTGCGTTGCTTGTGGCTTGGGAGAGAACCCGGGGTAAAGGGCAGGTATCTAATATCTGTCCCAATCACGGGGCCTCCCCGCGCATGTCACACGCCAGGCAGAACGGGTAACTCTGCGGGCTAGTTTCTCGCAGCTGTGTCATGTTGTGGCTTGCGCCGCGAGGGCGGCGTTGACCGGGCCGGTCAGGCTAGGCCTATGAGGGCTTGAGTATGACTTTTGTCCACCCGTTGGTGCGTTCGTCGAAGTTTTTATAGGCGTCGGCGGCTTTGCTGAGGGGGATCTCGTGGGAAACGATCCAGGATGGCTTGGCCTTGTCCACGGCGATCAGGTCGCGCAATTGCCGGTTGTACTTCTTCACCGGGCATTGGCCGCTGCCAATATTTTGGCCTTTGAGCCATTGCAAGCCGTAGTCGATGGCAAGCTTGCCCTGCTTGGCGTTCTCGTCGAAGCCGGCGGGATCTGCTGGCAGGAAGACGCCAACAACGCCGATTCCCCCGGTGATGCGTACGGACCGGATGAGCTGATTCAGAGTCATTGCGGGGTCTTCGGTTCCCTGGGGGTCGTGGGCTTGGTAACCCACGCATTCACATCCTCGGTCTGCGCCGATACCTTTTGTCTGGTCCAGAACGAACTGAACCGGGTCCGTCTTTGAGTCATCAATGGCGATCGCACCGATCTGCTCGGCAAGGGCCAGCCGGTCCGGGCGTCGGTCCACGACCCAGACTTTGCTTGCGCCCTTGATCGTGGCAGACAAGGCGGCCATCAACCCGACTGGACCGGCTCCATAGACTACGACGGTGTCACCCGGCATCACGCCGGCCATCTCAGTAGCGTGGTAGCCGGTAGGGAAGATGTCCGAGAGCATCACGTAGTCGTTTTGCTTTTCTATGGCATCTTCTCCCAGGCGCAAACAGTTGTTGTCGCCGTAGGGCACGCGCAGCATTTGGGCCTGCCCGCCGGGATACGGGCCCATTCCAGCGAAGCCGTAGGCTGCGCCCGCGCCAACCGGGTCTGGCTGAGTTGTCATGCAGTAGTTGGTGAATCCGCGCTCACAGTTCTTACAGAACCCGCAGGAAATATTGAATGGCAGCACGACGTGCTCGCCGACCTTGACCTTGTCGACGCCGTTACCGACTTCGATGACCTCACCCATGTTTTCGTGACCGAACGTGCGTCCAACTTCGAAATTGGTGCGTCCCTCGTACATGTGTAAATCTGAACCGCAAATATTTGTGGCCGTGATGTGAACGAGAACGTCAGTGGGACGTTCGATCTTGGCATCGGGAACTTCTTCAACGTTGACTTTGTTGGGACCTTTGTAAACGACTGCTTTCATTTCTTTCACTCCCTGAATTTGTGACAATGAAAAACGTGAGACCATTTTTGACTGTCGGAGGTGCTCTAAGGATGAATATCCGAGCAGAGTCTCAGGCTGCGCGGAAAATGGGCTTAGCTCATGTTTATCACGACCGCACTTGACTGGCCACTGCTCGTCTGGCACAAGATGGCGGGCAGTGCGATGCCCTCGATAGATACGCAGGGACGCTTCCCCTGTCCAAGTCCCAACGTTGCGTTCTGGGAGCGGTTCGACCAGCGGGAATCAGCGACGACCCCACACTGGAGCCTCTCTCTCGCTCCCCCGGGGCGGGATATCAGCGTGATACCACTGTCGAAACCGTGACGGTGATGCCGTCAGGAACAGTTGGAGCCGTTTCATTCGCCGGGGCCTCGGGCATCTTGCCGGCAAGCTCTACGCCCTACTACGTCAGCACCCGTCTCTCACTGTCGATTCGGCTGCTCGTTTCCTGGGCGTTACTGCCCGGCACACGGCTACGACCCTTAGTCGTCTCCGGCGGCACAAGCTCCCGGTCGTGCACCGTGATGGGTGGGCGAGGTCCACCCAGGATCTCCGGAACCAGGCTGCCTTGCAGCTGAACGTGCTCGGGACCTTGCTGGCTCGGGCGGAGCGGTATCGGACTGAGTGGGAGGTGTGGGCGTGGTGGCAGGACGAACTGACCACGATGATGTCAGAGCCCAGGTCTCGGCCGCGGCGCCCGCATGTGTTGAGCCGGCCGTTGTTTGAGGCGAGCACGCCCGGGGAACGGGTGTGGCCGCGGTACCCGCGGGCCCGCACGAACCTCGCCGATCACCGCTCTGCGCTTGAGCTGGTGGGTGCTGGATTGCTCAACCCGGATAATCGGTGGCAGTACCTGGGTGAAGCAGCGTAGTCGGCACCTTCCGCTGAGACCGTTGGGCCGGTGGGGATGCTTGGTGGTGGTGGGGAGGGCCCCCGGATTGAGTGCAGGTATCTGACATCTTCACGAGTCACGGCGGCTCTCACGGGGCACGTTATCGAGAGTGCAACCGTTTGTGGGGAAATTGCTCCACTTTTGTGCACGTTTAAGTGACCGAGGCGACGTTGGCTATGTGCTGCCTCTAGATCGCCCACTGGGTGTGAGGGTTCTCTGTGGGCACTGTGTGGTGCGGCCGTTCCGACCTGTGGACATCCACGTCTCTCCGACGACAACCTCGTGCGTTCACTCGCTGCACTCGACGCATACATGCTGCCGTATCGGCATGGCACCCATTCCGGTTGGCTTGAGCTCTGCTATGAGTTAGGGGTTCCGGTGGTCGCACCCATGATTGGGCACTGGCTCGACCAGCACGACGAACCGGGCGCGGTCGCCGGTTTCGATCCCGGCTCGATCGAATCGCTGGCGGCTACGATTTCGCAGATCCTCCCTCACCGGGGAAACATTCCACGGGGCGCAATCAAGGCACAGCGCCGCGCGCGGCGCAATGCCGAACGCGCTGCTATCGCAACTGCACACGCTCATGTGTACGAATCAGCCCTCGCAGCTGCCGCGCTTGCGCACATCGGCGCAGTCCGTGAGGCCGGTGCTACCGCGCCGACCTGATGGAGAACGTGGTCATTACGGATGCCGCTCCTAAAAATGGTGGTCAACTACTGCTGGACACTGGTTACTGGGGCGATCAGGTGTGGGCTGACGCACTCAAACGAGATGGGCACTACGGCACCTGAAATGTAGGACGCTTCGGGTGAGGCTAAAAAAACGTAGGCGGCGGCGAGTTCGGCTGGTTGTACTGCCTGGCCGAGCGCGGTTTCCTGACCACAAGAGGACAGCGTGTCCGACCATGAAGCTGCGGGGCTAAGCGGCGCCCAGGATGGCCCGGGCGCGACTGCGTTAACCCGCACCCCGGCTGGGCCTAATTGTTGGGCGAGCGCTTGCGTGAACGCGACGAGAGCGGCTTTGGTCATGGCGTAGTCGATCAACGCCTGTGCGGGGCCCGATGCCGGGATTGATGACGTGGAGATGATCGATGCTCCCGGCCAGAGGTGCGGGATGGCGGTGTGCGCGATCCACAGAGTTGCATAAAGATTGGTTTTGAATACCCGGTCGAACTTTGCCCGGGACAGGTTTTCTGAACCGTTCCGGTTTTTTTGGTAGGCGGCGTTGAGCACCAGGATATCCAAGCCGCCGAGGGTTGCCACAGTATCCGCTATGAGGTCGACACAATATGTTTCCTCGCGAATGTCGCCCGGTATGAGCAAGACAGTGCGGCCAGCGGCCCGGACCTGTTCTGCCGTGAATTCGGCATCCGTCTGTTCGTCAGGCAGGTAGGAGATCGCAATATCAGCACCATCTTTGGCGTAGGCGATGGCCACGGCCCGGCCTATGCCGGAGTCGCCGCCGGTGATGAGTGCCCGTCTCCCGAAGAGCTTGCCGGCGCCAGGGTAGGTGTCTTCCCCACGATCTGGGTGGGACTGAGTCGCCTCGCTCAGGCTGGGTTGACTCTGCTCCTGTTTAGGGTAACCGCCGGTGATGTACTTGGTCCTCGGGTTGTCGGTGTGGTTCGTCAAGTCGTGACTCCCTATCAAAAATCGGTGGATGTTGCCGGTTGAGATAGCACGGTTGACCGCAGCCAGATGACTCCTAGGAGCCGGTGAGTTATCAGCGGATGCGGGTGGCCTTGGTCGTTCGCGCGCGGAAGCCGCCGCCGATCTGCACGAGGGCGGGGAGTTGTAGGCCGAGGAGATTATCGAAGGAAAAGAGCACCTCGTTGACAATCTGGCTGGCTTCCCGAGGTGAGATTCCTCGGCGGCAAGTGATGGCCACTTTCAGTGCTGACTGGTTTTTGACGCGGTAGGTGGAGACGTGGAAGGCAACAAGTTCCGGTCGGATTGTGAGAGCTTCTTGGATGGCGTGCTCGGCCACTTTCGCCTCGATGTCAACTGCGCCACTGCTGGTTTGTTCGTTCAGCGTGACGAGGCGGCCGGTCTGGCCGTGGCCTTGACGCAGGCTGAAGGTGACCAGCGCCGCGCTGAGCACCGCTCCAGCGGCGAGAGCGATGAGCCATAACCAGCTGCCGTTGACCGGGCCCAGTGATTCGGGCAAAGGGGTGGCCTGAAGCAACCGGGTTGCCCTATCGATGCCGACACGAGTTGCGTTCGTCCAACTATCGCGGACAAGCGGAATAAGTGCCACCAGGGCCAGGGTCACCCCACCGGTCAAGACGAGGAGTCCAACCAGGAAAACAAAGATGCGGTTGAGGATGCGATTGGTGGAGTTCATCCGCCCACCCTCCCCGTGGAGACAACAACGACCTTCGCGTGTAGGGAACGCAGCAACCCAAAAGCATCAATCTGTTCGCGCACGGCCGTGAGCACCGCCTGCTGATCGATCGCAGTTCCAGAGGTAGGAGTGAGGTGCACGGTGGCGCTACGGGGGGTCACAGTGACACGCGCGTTGTCTGGGGCCAACTCAGCGACGCGGGCCGCTTCACGAGCCAACGCGGATGCGATCACCTCATTGTCGACGATCGTCGCGGTCCGTTCGGTCTCGAGCAGATGGCGAGAGCGGCGGCCAGGAGTAACGGCCACGACAAGGAGAAGCAGCCCGATGAGAGCGCCGGTGAGGCCGAGCCCGCCCACAAACACGGGCGGTTCAGAGGAAACGCCCGCAACCGCGCCCGCCATATCCGCGGGGGCCGCGAGGAGCCCCGGCTGGCCGAGCAGGTTCAACACGATCTCGATCATGAGCCAGAGGCAAGCGAAAATTACCAGGATCGCGAGAGTGATCGCTGCAACCGAACGCGGCGAGTAAAGCTCGCGCCGGCTGATCCGTTGGTAGGTGGAACGATACTTGGTCATTGAACGCGGCTCTCTGGTCGAATGTCGGCACCGGTGAGCCGCACGGTCACCCGGGACAGGGTAGAACCGGTCAACTCACCCACCCGGTAATGAATGTGCTGCCTGACGTGCTCGGCCCGCTCCAGAATCGTGCCCCCGGTGCGAGCCACGACGGAGGGATCCCGGTGCACACGGGTGAGCGCAACGACCCGGATGGGGGCGCTGACCGTGAGAGCGAGGCTGCCCTGATCATCGGTGATCTCGGCACCGACCGCCGAAGGGTCAACGCCCAGAGCGTCCGCCGCGACCGCGCACACCAGCCGATTCAAAGCCCGGGGCGAGACGGTGGTCCGGCCGTTTTTGAGTGCCGCCGGCGACAGCGTTTGACGGGTCGCTGTTTTGGAACTGAGGGTTGTCATGACGACGAACGCTGGCCCCGGAATACGTCAACCAGGTTCGAAACGCTCAGCTTTCCGTCCATAATCCGCCCGACGACCACGCCGACCGCCATGGCCGCGGCCACGAACACGAATGGCCAAAAGCCAAGGACCAGCCACGTCAGAGCAAGCACGGTTCCGAACACGGCCCCCGTTTTCGCCGAGGTACTCACTGGACCCGAGCCTCGGATTTCTCGTCCTTGTCGTCGGTCGGCAGGTACACGTCGTTGATGTTCACGTTCACCTCGGTGACCTCCATCCCAATCAGGTCTTCGATAACACGGATCACGGCAGACCGCACCCGCTCGGCCACATCCTGCAGGGCCACGGGGTACTCCGCGACAATGGTGACGTCGGCCGCGACCTGAGTTTCTCCAACCTCCACGTTGATGCCCTGGCTCACGTCAGAGGTGTTCAGGGCATCACGGATGGCACCGAGCGCCCGGGCGGCGCCGCCGCCAAGGGCGTGCACACCGCTGACCTCACGGGCTGCAATGCCGGCGATCTTTGCCACCACAGCGTCGTTGATCACGGTCTTGCCGCGGCCGGGGGTCGCCGAGGTGGAGTTCGGTGCGGTGGAAAGAGTAGGTGTGGTGAGATCTGCCATGGGAGGCTCCTTGTTTGTGTCCCCTGAACGGGGCGTATTTGCAGTAGTTACTAATTAGTCGTAGGCCACGCCGCGTTCGTCACACCCGGTGCTTCAGTTCCCAGCGAATTGAGGGGCAACCATTCCAGATAGTGAGAGCAGGGCACTGCTGGCCCACGCTGACGACCGCACCTTGGTGAACCGCGCCGTTGACGGAGACGTTCGAGCATTCGAAGTGCTTGTGCGGCGGTACGGCCCGTTGGTACGCGCCCACGCGACCCGCATCCTGGGCAGCAGCCACGATGCAGACGACGTCGTGCAGGACACGTTCATCACGGCATGGGCGAAGCTATCGACCTTGAAAGATTCTGCGCTGGTAAAAAGTTGGCTGATGCGCATCGCCAGCCACAAGTGCATCGATCGAATCCGCGCACGGCGGCAGCACTCCAACCTCGACGACGTCGACGTGCCTGCATCGGAGGACCATTCACCGACGCAAATAGTGGAGGCACTGTCGCGTAGTGAGGCACTCTCCCAAGTCTTGTCAGCCCTTCCGGAGGATCAGCGACGATGCTGGGAGCTGAAAGAGTAGTCGGGGACTACCGTTATGCAGAGATAGCCGAGGAACTCGACTTGCCGGTCTCGACTGTGCGCGGTCTCCTGGTCCGTGTCCGCAAAACTCTGATTCGCGAAATGGAGGCCTGGCGATGACTTCATCCGACACGCCTGACTCCGCCGCCCCCTGGTACGTGTCCGACGACGAGCCTGACCAGCTTGACGGCCACACCATTGAACAACTCAGCGATTATCTCGACCGAAGCAAGATGCCCGCCGATCCCTCGATCGATCACTCGCCGGCCTGCCAAATAGCGCTCGCCTCGTTGGAGCGGCTTCACGGGGCGATGAGTTCGATGGTCCAGGATGAGGCGGATCGCGCGCCGAGTCGCGACGATAGCTGGGTCACCACCATCCTGGAAGGAATCGTGCGTGACTCCCGGACCGGACGCGACATTCCCATCTCGAATCCGGCGCCGACAGCCCGACTCGCAATCACTGAGGGAGCTGTCCGCGGACTCCTTCGCGCGGCAGGCGATACCGTCGACAACCTCATCGTGGGTCGATGCCGGCTCGACGGGGACCTCACCACGCTGGGAGCTCCGATCACGGTCACGATCGACGCAAACGTCTACAAGGGTGAGAACATTCCCGTCCTTGCCGACAAGCTGCGGGACACTCTCTTCGGCGCGCTACACACCCACACCGAGCTCGCCATCATGGCCATCGACGTAATCATCCGTGACATCTACTTCACGAAGCCTGAGCCCAGCGACGAAGAAGCAACACCATGACGGATGCCGAGCTCGCAGAAAAACTCGAAGCTCTCGTAAGGTCCGTCCCGGGGGTGACAGCCTTGTACCCGACCACGCCGATCGTCGTCACGATTGTCGGGTCTGTGGTCGACGCCCTTACGTAGCGGGCAAAGACACCAAAACTAGTTACCGTGACGACGGAAAAGGCCAAACTGAGCGTGACCGCGAGAATCGGCGTCGCCGACGCAGCGTCATCCGCCGAGGTGTGCCGACGCGTGAATGACACAATCGCCGCACATCCCGCCGCTCTGGCGCTTGCCCCTATCAACACCATCTCTGTCACGGTTGTCAGCATCGGATAGAAGCCCGGCCATTTTCTGCCACGCGTGACGAAACGGCCGGTAACCGGGGGCAAAGCCACCCAAAACTCGCCGACAGTTCGGCTCGTGTCCTGTCGGAGCGCGATGTCGAAATGCTCGGCTAGGAAACGCTCTCTCTGCCGCGGTCGCGCCCAACGCATTGAAAAAGCGGTCAACCGGTGCGGGCTTTCTAAAACAGGCCGCGGGCCTGTCCATAATGAGATGGACCGCGGCGTTGTCGCGGTGAGTAATCTGATGAGCCCACTCTGTTCCTACGACAACCAACGCCACCGCGCATCGGGGCTGAACCTGCTCACCGCCGCGATCACCCTCTGGAACACCGTCTACCTCGACCACGCCATCACCACAACAGGCCACCCCACTGACGACCCGCTACTCGATCACCTCTCACCGCTCGGCTGGGAACACATCAACCTCACCGGCGACTACACCTGGAACAACCCCCGCCAACCCAAAGCCGGAAAACTCCGCCCCCTGCACCGGCCCGGGAACTCTTAGCGTGGTATTTCCTCCGTTTCGTGAGCTGGCCCCAGGTAGAGCAGATCGTGATCAACACAGTCGCCGAGAAAGCAGCCTCCAAGGCAGCCGCAGCCAACGCCGCCACGCTCAAACAGGACTAACCTCGCCTCAAGACCCGGCGTGACGGTCCCCCACTGTCACGCCGGGCCTTCCTGTCCCCAGCCCCGCCCCGCCCCGGCACGGAAGCCGAGGCCGGAAACAACCAGGAACCCGTCCCGTCGGGCCGTGAAGGAACAGCGGCGCAGCCGCCGTACCCATCCCCAGGGGAGCCGCTACGCGGCAAGGAGATATCAGAGTGATATCACTCTGAAACCACGCCGGCCACAAACTCCTAAGAGGAGCCGCTACGCGGCACGGAGATATCAGAGTGACATCACTCTGAAAGCACGACGGCCAAGCCGTCAGCAGCTATATGGAACCGCTGTGCGGCGCTGATTGCCGGGCATTTTGTCCTTTCTGGCGGTTCATCGTAGCTCCCTTGCGTGCCTGCGTTACCCGCAGTGTCGGACGCGCTCTGCGGGCTTGTTTCGCCCGGCACTGCGGGCACTTCGGCACTCCCGGTCGCTCTCGATTTCTCTTGCCAGACAGGCAAAAAAAACAGTTGTTCACGAAGAGAAGAGAACCCATGGTCGAGTCCGACTACCGGTACGAGAACACCTACCCGAGGGAGCGCTACGCGGACGGGTGCGCCTGCAGCGGGTGCACCTCGGAAGGGGCCGTAGATACCCAGCCCGGAGAAACCTGCACCGCGACCCGCTACGCCGACAGCTTCGCCTAAACGAGGGAAAAAACATGCTCACCATCACCCACAGCAACGCCGCCGGAACCATGATCGACGGCACCAGTAAAGGCGACGGAACCGCCGACGTCCTCAAGACCGTTGGTTGGCGTTGGGGGCGCAGCATCAGCGCCTGGTTCGTCCCCCAGTCCCGCGACCGCCTCCCCAAGCTCCACACCATCACCCGCACCCAGGAGGCCTTGGAAGCGGCCGGATTCGAGGTCGAAACCGACATCGATCACGAGCACCGCACGACCGCCGAGGTTGAAGCCGGAAAGATCGGACGTCAGGCCGACCGGGTCGACGCCCTGGTCGCCAAAGCGGACCGCAAGAGCACGGCAAGCGACGACGCGTGGACCCGCGCCCGGAGCGCGCTTGACCGCCTGCCCGAAGGAGGAGAACCGATCAAGATTGGCCACCACTCCGAAGGACGCCACCGCAACGCGATCACCAAAGCAGACAACGCCATGCGTAAATCAGTCGAAGCCAGCACCGACGCCACCCACGCCCAGGCCCGCGCCGACGCCGCCACCCACACCACCGACGCCCGCTACCGGCCCGTCACGGTGGCTAACCGCATCGACACTCTGGGGGCTGAGCTGCGCAAGTTAGAACGACGCGTCATCGCCCCGCGCTACGACGACGCACAAGGCTACGTCGACGCCACCGACGCCCAGAAGCAGGCCCGAGCAGAGCACCTCGCACCGAACCTCGCCGAGAAGCGCGACCAGATCGCGTACTGGGAAGCCGTGCGCGCCGCCCAGATCGAGAGCGGCACGGCCACCGGCTACGACCGCAGCACCGTCAAGAAGGGTGACCGGGTCAAGATCCGCGGCCAGTGGCGCGAAGTCGTCCGCGCCAACCCCAAGACCGTCAGCGTCAGCACCGGCTACACGTGGACCGATACCGCCCCGTATGCGGAGATCCAGCAGCACCAGCGGCCCGAATAGCCGCCGTGTCGGCCGGCCCGCCGAGGGGCCGGCCGCCGTGAGGGGGATGTTGCCCCCTCACACTCCCCCACCAGGTGAATCCGGCCTGGAGGCCGGACCCACACGGAGCCGGCTGCGCCGGCCTGACTCTTCAAAACATTTCTTCCCTTGGTGGCCAATCATCGTAGTTCGCTTGCGTGCCTGCGTCACCCGCAGTCTCGCACGCGGTCGCAGGCTCCCTTATTTCGCACGAGACTGCGGGCACTCCGGCACTCCCGCTCTCAATCGATTTCTCTTGCCACCAAGGGCAGAAAAACGGTGGACGACAACACAACCACTGCCCACGAGAGAGCTCGGGACCCCGCGCACCTCACCAACCTTGGAGAGAGAACCCCATGACCACCAGCATCCGCAGCGTCAAGATCAACCCGACCGAAACCATCACCACCCTGAACGTGAACGAGGCCAGCATCGGGGCGGACATCAGCGCCGCCATCGGCTGCCGAATGTTCGACGTCGTCGGCCTGGAGGACGAGATCGATCTCTTCGTCGATGATGAAGGACTCATCAACGGGTCAACCCTGAACCTGCCCGCGACCGTGCTCGCCCACCGACTCGGCCGCCCCACCGTCATCTTCGGCACTGCCATCGCCGTCAGCGTCACCGGAGACGGCGAGACCGTCGGCCTCACCGACACCCAGCTCGCCCGAATCCAGGAGTCTTTCGCACAGAAGCCCGACGCCGGGACCGTCGACGCCCTCGTTGAGAGCCTGTCCCCGTTCCCCACCGTGGTGAGCATGCTCCGCAACATCTAGCAGCAAGCACCGGCTGGCCCCGGGCGGGCCGGCCGGTGAGGGGTGTCCCCCTCACACTCCCCCACCGGGCGCGGTTACGGGAGCCTCCGCCGCGTCGAGCGACGCAGAAGCGCCTGTACTCACCGCCCCAAATACGCCGCAAGGCTCGGGAGTGCTGGACTGGTAGCTTACATTGCTTGTAATGCTGCTATTGTCAGTAATGCTGCTATTGTCAGTAATGCCGGCATTGTCAGTAATGCCGGCATTGTGGGTAATAGCGTTAATACAATTAATACTTGTAAAAACAGTGAAAGCAGTAAAGACAGCATAAGCAGCAATGATGCTTATGCCATTAATGACGGCATTAGCTGTAATGTCACTAATGACGACAAGAGAAACGAGAACGTATGCCTCCGGCACTCAATCGCACCGCGTTGGAACGGGTCATCGCCGTCATCAACGGCAAGGGTGGCGTCCTCAAGACCACACTCACCGCCAACATCGGCGGCATGCTCGCTAACAACGGCTACCGCGTACTCCTGGTAGATCTCGACCCCCAGGGCAACCTGGCCGAGGACCTCGGATACACGGACGACGACCGGGACGACACCGGCCGCGCACTGGCTCAGGCACTCATGTTCGGTGGGGGAGCGGCCCCCATTCGCGAAGTTCGACCAAACCTTGACGTATTCGCTGGAGGTCCGGCCCTCGATCAGGCCACGGCCGGTCTCGCCGCCAAGGCGAACAAGGACCCCGATGGCGCCAAGCTAGCCGTCGCTCATCTGCTGGAGCCCATTGCGGGCGACTACGACATGATCCTCATCGACTGCCCACCAGGCGATGAAACGCTCCAGACAGCGGCCGTTGCGGCCGCGCGATGGGCACTCGTCCCCGTCAAAAGTGATAAATCAAGCCGCAAAGGACTTGGTGCTGTCGCAGCGCGACTCGACGCCGTCCTCGGAGTGAACCCCACCCTCGACCTCCTCGGCGTCGTCCTGGTAGACGTCGGGACCTCTGCCCACGTCGTCCAGCGCGAAGCACGCGAACACATCGCAGAGCTCTTCAACGCCGACAACAACGTCGTCTTCACTGCCACAGTTCGCCACAGCGAAGCGACCGCCCAAGCCACCCGAGAACGGGGTCTTCTGGTGCACGAACTCGACGCACAAGTCCGCAAGGGGCCGAAGTGGTACGAGATCCGGCGGGGTGACGCGCAGGCACAAACATTTGCACCACGCACAGCATCATCGGTCGCTGACGACCTGCAGGCAATCACCCAAGAAGTCGTGGCCAGGATTACGGCAGCAGAAAACCAGGAGGCCCTCGCATGAGCGACGAAACCCCCAACCGACAGATCGGCGGCCTCACGCCACGCGCCGGGGCTCATGACTTGAGCCGGCTCCAGGCCCGAAATCGCCCTGAACCAAAACCGGAAACCAGTGAGCAGCCCAAAACCGTTGCCTCTCCCGCTGCAAAGCCCTCGCGCACACCAGCCAAGAATTCGGCAACCGTTGTGGTCGACACGACTGCGCGGATGACCACCTATCTGTCAGTAGCCACACGTGATCGGGCCCGTGCAACGTACCGGGCGACGACTCACATCGAAGGCGATAAGAGCTGGTCAGACTTCGTGGAGCGAGCCATTTTGGCAGAGGTAGAACGTCGTGAACTCTCACACAACGCAGGGGAGAGATACCAGGGTGATAGCTCGCCGCTCCCCGCTGGACGACCACTGAGCTAGTGCGGTCTACCCACCTGTAGCTCGGCGTGAGGCACGGCGCCGCCGGCGGACACGAACACGCCCAGTACGCCTCCGGCCGAGACGGGGGAGTGGGCCGACGTTCTACTTCTGCTTGGGGCGTGGCGCCTGTGCTTCGGCGCGGTCGGCGCGGGTGCGCTGTTCGCGTTCACTGGTGCGTGCCTGGTCCAGGTCGGCGCGCATCTGGGTGAGTTGCTGCTCGAGGGCGGCCCGCACGTCGGTGACGCGCTGCTCGGCGTAGGAACGCTCCCTGCCCGCCTCGGCCGTGGCACTGTCTCGTTCACTGCTGACCGTGGCCAGGCGCCCGGTCAGCACGAGCGCTTCCGCCCGCGCGCTCTCGCGCTCCGTCCGGGCCTGGTCGAGCAGTTCCCGGGTGCTCGGAAAAACGCTGCCGGGGCACCCTCAAGCCCACCCTTGCCGGGCAAGGTCGTCGCCAAACTCATGTTTGGTTTCTGGACGTATCTCTTCGTGGACGCTCACGAGAAAACCATCTGGGTTCCACACCTCTACAAAGCCTTCCCGGCTGGCACCGATAGAAACGCGCTTAACGACGCCTTGGCTGCTCTTCGAGATTTTCGAAACAGAGTGGCTCACCACGAGAACATCCTCAGTGGCTCTGAAAGCGAACGCCGCCGAATCGTCTACGTTATTCGGTTGCTTTCGTCCGACGTGCTTGCCCATGTTAAAGCCAGTAGTGAGGTGTCCGCCATCCTGGCAGACCGGCCCTAGAGCCATCTCTAATGGTTAGTAGCTGGCCTGGGACTGGCTGGCGAGCTGGTATCGGCCTTTCCCAACGTGGCTCAAGAGCCATCTGTCCCGCGCAAGCGGTGGCTTTCACACGACCTGTCCGCTGGGCTAGGTCGGCGCCGGCCTGACACGTTTCGATGGCTTCATAGTAGGTTGTCCACCCACGCTCCGGCGGGGGTGTGACTCATTAGAGATCTGCCTCGCGACGATTCTCCCAGGCCCGGATAACGAACCATTTACCGGAAGAAGACAGTTCGTGAGCACCGTGGCTGACACATACAAATACGTCATCGGCGTGGATACCCACGCCAAAACGCACACCTACGCAGTCGTTGCTGCCGCTACTGGCGAAGTCATTGACACCGCTTCATTTCCCACCACCGACGCTGGCACCGCCCGCGCGATCGCATGGATTGAGCGAGGCTCGGATGGGCAGCAGCTTGCCGCTGTCGAGGGCACCGGCTCCTACGGAGCCACCGTGACTCGCGCTCTCACCACCGCGGGGATCCGCGTCTGCGAGGTCAAACCACCCAAACGGCAGGCCCGGGATAGTCACGGCAAAACCGACCAAATCGATGCCGTGGCTGCCGCCCGCGCCGCGCTTGGCACCGATGCGACCGCGCTGATTCTGGCGCGCGCCGACGGGCTTCGCAGCGCCCTTCGAGTTCTGCTCGTCGCGAGACACAGTATCGATTCTCAACGCACCAGCGACCGCAACGCGCTCAACGCGCTCCTGCGGATAATCAACCTGGGCCTCGACGTCCGCGCACCCCTGACCAACACTCAAGTCGACATCATCGCCGCACGGCGCGATCGCTCCAGCGATGACACTGCCGCTGCCGTCGCCCGATCTGAAGCCCGCAGGCTCGCCTCTGCGATCCACCAGCGCACTCGCGAGTTGGAAACGAATCACGCGGCCCTGTCAAAGCACGTCGACGAACTCGCTCCAGGCATCCAGGACATCCCCGGTGTCGGACCGTTCACGGCCGCTATAGTCCTGACCGCTTATTCCCACCAAGGCAGAGTGCGCTCGGAAGCCGCCTTCGCGGCGTTGGCTGGCGTTAGCCCAAATCCGGCATCATCGGGAAATACGACCCGGCATCGCCTCAACCGCCACGGCGACCGTCAACTGAACCGAGCGCTCCACATCATTGCCCGCTGCCGCATGATCACCGACCCCACGACGAAAAGCTACGTTGACAGAAGAACCGCCGAAGGCAAGACCCGGCGAGAGATCCACCGCTGCCTCAAACGATTCATCGCCCGCAGCATCTATCGCTCACTGCGACCCTTACTGCTTGACTTCAACCATAGAAGGGTCGTGTGATGTGTCTTTCTGTGAGTTCTTTGATCGGTACTCACTGACCATCGCACGATGGTTTCCTACGTTGTTAATCCAACACCCCAAGACCGGGAACTACACCACTCCACGGGACGTAACCCAATTCTCAACCGTCTCCGACAAACTCTGCAGCTTTCTTCGTTGAGAAGCCGCACCGCTGACAACCGCTCTGTGTGAAGGAGTGGTCGGGTTTGCGATAGCGAGCGGTCACTCGTCACACCCCCTTTCGCCGTGCTTGTCCCGTCTCTTCGTAGGGGTGAGGCTCCGGTTCGGTGTGCGAGTGCGGGGGCCGGGGAGCGTCTCGCGCCGGCCTCAGTGGGCGACGCCGGAGCGTTGGTATCGGGCGCGGGTTTGCGCCCGCGCATAAATGAGCGTAGTCCTTAATGAGTCAACTCATTGGAGGTGTCATGGCCGGTCTGCCGGATTACCCGGACGCGAAACGCAGCCCTACCCGAGGCCGCCGCGAACGAAGCATGCAGGACAAGCAGTTGCGGATCTTCAAGTCCGCGGCCGCTCTCTTCACAGAGCGCGGGTTCGACGCGGTGGGGACGCAGGAGATCGCCGAACGCGCCGACGTGGCTGTCGGCACGGTGTTCCGGTACGCCTCGTCCAAGGCCGAGCTGCTACTCATGGTCTACAACCGCGAACTGCGCGACGCGATCAGCACCGGCGTGCGGGCCTCGGCCGAGGCCGCTGACCCGGTCGAATCGGTGAACGTGCTCGTCCAGGCCGTGCTGGCGAGCTCGGCGCGCAACCCGGCCAACGTCATCGCCTACCAGCGCGAGCTGCTGTTCGGTTCGGCCACCGACGAGCACCGGACCGCGGGCCTCGCGCTTGTCGGCGAGCTCGAGGACGCGATCGCGTCCCGCCTCGCCACGGCGGCCCGGTCAGCCGGGGTCGATGGCGAGCCGGTCCTGCGCGAGGGACAGCGGGCCGCCCGCACCGTCTTCGCGGCGCTGGCGCTCCTGCTCGCTGGGCCGTCCACGGGCGCGCATCCCGGAGCGGACCCCATCGAAGAGCTTCGCGGGCAGGTCACGCAGATCGTGCGCGGCTTCCTCGCCACCTTGCCATCAACCATCGAAACATACTAAGGAGACTGACTATGTACTACAGCAGCGGCACTATGGAGGCGTTCGCGCGTCCCCGCAAGCCCGAGGGGGTCGAGAACAAGACCGCGTGGTTCGTCGGCGCCGGCCTGGCGTCGATGGCCTCGGCGGCGTTCATGATCCGCGACGGACAGATGGACGGGTCGAAGATCACCATGCTGGAACGGCTGAAGCTGCCCGGTGGGGCCCTGGACGGGATCGATGAGCCCAAGAAGGGCTTCGTGATCCGCGGCGGCCGTGAGGTGGACGACCACTACGAGTGCCTGTGGGACCTGTACCGGTCGATCCCCTCGATCGAGGTCGACGGTGCCTCCGTGCTCGACGAGTTCTACTGGCTCAACAAGGACGACCCGAACTTCTCGCTGCAGCGGGCCACCGTCGAGCAGGGCAAGGACGCCGGCACCGGCACCCTCTTCACTCTCTCGAAGCAGGCGCAGAAGGAGCTCACCGGGCTCTTCCTGGCCACCCGTGAGTCGCTGGAAAACACGCGGATCAACGAGGTCTTCGGCACGGAGTTCTTCGCCAGCAACTTCTGGATGTACTGGCGCACCATGTTCGCCTTCGAGGAATGGCACTCTGCGCTGGAGATGAAGCTGTACGTGCACCGCTTCGTCCACCACATCGGCGGCATGCCGGACTTCGCCAACGTGCGGTTCTTCAAGTACAACCAGTACGAGTCGATGGTGCTGCCCCTGTACCGATGGCTGCTGGACCAGGGAGTGACGTTCCAGTTCGACACCGAGGTCACCGACATCGACTTCGCGATCACCGCCGACCGAAAGCAGGCCACCGCGATCCACTGGATCCGTGAGCGTGTCGTCGGGGGCGTCGAGCTCGGTGAGAACGACCTTGTGCTCGCCACCATCGGCTCTCTTACCGAGAACTCCGACAACGGCGACCAGCACACCGCGGCGAAGCTCGACGAGGGACCGGCCCCGGCCTGGGACCTCTGGCGGCGGTTGGCCGCCAAAGACCCGTCATTCGGGCACCCGGACGTGTTCGGCGCACACATCCAGGAGAGCAAGTGGCAGTCGGCCACCGTCACAACGCTCGACACGCGCATCCCCGCCTACATCGAGAAGATCGCCAAGCGTTCGCCGTTCGGCGGGAAGACCGTCACCGGAGGGATCGTCACGGCCCAGGACTCCGCCTGGCTGCTCAGCTGGACAGTCAACCGCCAACCGCACTTCAAGAAGCAACCCGAAGACCAGATCGTGGTCTGGGTGTACTCGCTGTTGATCGACGTCCCCGGCGACTATGTGAAGAAGTCGATGCAGGAGTGCACCGGCGAGGAGATCACCCAGGAGTGGCTGTACCACATGGGTGTCCCCGTGGCCGACATCCCCGAGCTCGCGGCGAATAGTGCCACCTGCGTGCCGGTGATGATGCCCTACGTCACGGCGTTCTTCATGCCCCGGCAGGCGGGCGACCGGCCCGACGTGGTCCCGGCCGGCGCCGTCAACTTCGCGTTCCTCGGCCAGTTCGCCGAGACACCCTCCCGGGACACGATCTTCACCATCGAGTACTCGGTGCGCACCGCGATGGAGGCGACTTACCAGCTGCTCGGCATCGACAGAGGCGTGCCGGAAGTCTTCAACTCCACCTACGACGTGCGTACGCTGCTCGCCGCCGCCAGCCTGCTGCGTGACGGCAAGGAGATCGAGGTGCCCGGCCCAGCCATGGTCCGCGATCTGCTGATGAAGCAGATCAAGAACACCGAGATCGGCGAGCTGCTCAAGGAGTCCGGCCTGCTGACCTGACCGAGCCGGCGAACCATGGGCGGGGCCCGGGACACGACGTCCCGGGCCCCGTTGCGGCGGTCGATCTAAGGCTCATCGACGAGTACGAGCGCATCGATGCGTCGGTGATGGTCGCCGTCAAGGCTGAGGAAGTCGGCCTTGACGTCTTCGCGATGGGCGAGCACCACAACGCCCCGTTCGTTTGGCACGGCTCCATTCGCACCCCCGAGATCGCAGAGCAGNGTCACGATTCCGATGTATGTGTCACCGTCATAGACGCGCCACACCTGAGAATCGACCTCCGCTAGGCGGTAGGTCTTACGGGCGAAGTCATAGGAGCCTTCTGCGAACTCTGGGCCGTCTTCCATGACCCCACATTGCTAGGGTCGGCGCGGCAGCCTCCGCGAAGTGGTGGCGCGTTCCAAGGCCCGGTAGACCGTCGCGCGGCCGATCGTGAATAGCTCGGCTAGTTCCGCGATCGAGTGGCTGCCGGCGGCGTGCAATTCGACCAGGTGATTTTCTTGGGCGGGGGAGAGCTTGGGGCTGCGCCCGCGTAGCCGGCCTTTCTCTTTGGCCACCGCCATGCCCTCACGCGTTCGGGCCCGGATCAGGTCTGATTCGAACCCTGCGACCATGGCCAGGACGTTGAACAGTAGGCGCCCTACCGGGTCGGCCGGATCGTGCACGGAGCTGCCGAGGGCCAGGCGCACGCCGGCCGCTGCCAGCTCGGCCGATATGTCCCGGGCATCGGGCAGAGACCGGGCGAGGCCATCGAGCTTGGTCACCACGAGGGTGTCGCCCGAGCGGCACGCCGCTAAAGTTCGGGCCGGGCCGGTCCCGATTGGTGCCTGAGCGGCCCTGATCGACGTACACCCGCTCCGGCGCGACTCCCAGGGCAGTGAGGGTTCCGCTGCGCCGTGAGGTCCTGAGCACCCGTGGAGACCCGGGCATAGCCGATCAGTAATTCCGTCATGTCGGCAGTCTCACATAGGGCCCGTTCACCGGAACCTATTTCGGACGGGTCTACCGGACGCGGCGCGGTGTGACTGTTTGTGCTTTGTGGCGGCCTTCTGTGATCGCTATTTGGCGCATCGAATCTGAGGCCCTCGGCGATCCCGAGCGAGCTTCAGCGTCTTGTATCCCATGGGCGAATTCAAACGGTGGAAGCAACAGGGACTATTTCCTTCCTCGAGACTAGCTCGCTGAGCAGGTCGGCTGGGGTGCTTCGTTTGAGGGTTTTGCGTGGCCGCTCGTTG
>NZ_SOGJ01000018.1 GCF_004402375.1 Cryobacterium breve | reverse complement strand
ATAGCCCCGCGTCCAGCCCATCCCAAAACGACAAACGGACGCTCAAAGGCGACCACGGTCGAGCCATCGACAACACCCCACAGAACTCAGGGTGTTGCTCTCACCACCTGAACTCGCCGAGGTATTCACCGTTAGTTATGAGACGCCCCTGGGAGCACCGTGACGAAGCTGATCGGCTACGCGCGCGTATCGACGCGCCAACAATCCACCGACCGGCAAGAGGTGGACCTTTTGGCCGCTGGTGTCCGACGTGATGACCTCTACGTCGACAACGGCGTTTCCGGCGCTCGAGCCTCGCGGCCGGACTTCGACCGCGCGCTCGACGCCCTCGAAGACGGCGACACTCTCGTCATCACGACCCTGGACCGGCTGGGGCGATCGACACAGAACATGCTTGCTTTCGCCGAAGAGCTCCGCGGGCGCGGCGCCGGCCTTCGCGTGCTGAACTTGGGCGGCGGTGACGTCGACACGGCGACGCCCATGGGCTCCATGCTGTTCACGATCATGGCTGCGCTTGGTCAGATGGAACACGAAATCAAACGAGAGCGCATAGTCGACTCGATTGCCAAGCGACGCGACGCCGGCATGAGTCTGGGCGGTCGCCCGCGGATCATCACCGACCGCCAAATCAATAACGCTCGCCACCTCGTAGAACGCGGCGCGACAACGGCCCAGGTCGCGCGCGATCTTGGAATGTCCAGAGCGACCTTCTACCGCCGCGCGCGTGCCATGGGCACCATGCCCGATCAAGTCGCCGCTGATGACACCCTGACAATCGATGACACCCTGACAATCGATGACGCCATATAGCGATCACGGAACGCCGCCAGTAACACCCGCATCATTCCGGGCGTGTCGAGCGACCGGGAGAGTGTCCGCCAGACAATCCCCTATCGGACTACAGGACGACAATAAATGGAGAGAGGGCCGACAGATCTATATGCCGAGTTACCGACAAATTTTGTGACAGTGCTAGTGACAGATTTAATAACAGTGCTAGTGACAGATTTAGTGACAAAGCGACTAGTATTAGGCGAGCAAGGCCCTATGTAACCTCCGTGGTTGCCCAGGGGGTCTTGCACCTCGCGAACCCCTAGCTCCGGCTGGGGGTTCTTGCGTTAATCCAACCAAATGATGCCCTTGTCTGAGCCATCTACCCAGTGGTTTGAAAGTTTCTTATAGGCAACGATGGCAGCACTGACAGTCACGTCTCCCGTTCCCCAAATCTCAGGGTGCTCTTGCCGGTGCAAATGATAAGCGCCGTATGCGATCAGGTCGGCTGCCTGTATTAGTTGGCTATATCGACTGTCCTGCATGATGACATCTTCGACGATTAGTCGGGTGTCGATGTCCAGACCTCTGTGGGCTTCTCGATACGGTTTTGCATCCCGGATTGCTGTCTCCCAAAGGTCCGCTTGGCGAGCTTCGTCAGGGTTGGAATCCGGATAGTCCAGCCCTTGCTGACCATCATAGAAAAGCATGAGGTGAGTCGATTCTTTAGCAGCCCAGTCTTCCAACCAAGCGACGAATCGTGCGTATGCCTTGGATTTCGAGCGGTCCGACGTTCCAACGGTAACGACCGTGAAGCCGGGATGCTTTGCCAATGCGGCCAGCATCATCCGACCGGTTGCATCGCGAGGTGACTGGCCAAATTTGGCCTGCTGCGCTGGCGTATCGCAGTACTCTTTTCGCCCCTTGTAAAGGTGGTTGGCATGCAGTTCTTGCTTTTTGCCCACCCCGAATGCCGAATGGATGTTACGACGGCCGACTAGCCATGCTGCAAGAACACCGGACCAGTGATCCTCGTGAATGATGATGGCAGTAAGTGTCACCCCGTGCTTTGAATCGCCGGAATCATCGATGTAGCAAAGGTGCATGCTGATTAGTCTCTCAGTTTCAAGGAGTCACCGTGTTGGCCAGCCAAATCTCCGGTTCCTCGGGAATTACTGATGAGGGCCAACATTGGCGGCTGCTTGCCGTGTGCGTCTCGCACAACGGCGGCTCCTGCACCTCTCGCCGGGTCCAGAGGGATTGGCCGCCCGGTATTCAGCTCGCGCAAGCGAGGTACTGAGTGCACCTGGGCTCGAGGGTTCTATCCCAAGCTTTCTGAGCGCCGTCTGGGGCGCCGATGGCCGCACGTCTCGGGTGCCGCAATGCGGGGAGCGCAGATTCGGAGTCAGGAGTGTCCACTGACGGATCCCCTAACGGTCAAACCGAGAAGCACCCGGAGCTGCGTCCATAGGGAATTTCAGTGAGCGCCGTCAGTTATGAAGCAGCGCCCATCCTCGAGCCACGTGTTCATAGAGCCGACCTGTGGGGAGACGTGAACGAGGAAGCGCTGGCCAGTGAACGGGCCAGTGGCGGGAACGTAGACGACCGTGTTAATCGGGTCTGAGGAGTAATCGTCACGGTGCGGGGGCGTCTCTCGTGCATGCCTTTATGAGTTAGCGGTCGAGGTCGGCTGCTGCGGCCTGCACTTTGCCGTTAGCTTCGATCCGGGATCCAACCGAGAAGGCTGCCTCGCAACTGAGGCGCCTGACGAGTGCGGGTGGTGAGTAACACCCTGATTTCTGTTGGGTTTTACTCACCACCACTAGAACTCGCCAGGACTTGGAGACAAGGCGCTGACGCGTGCAGAAGAGCGGGCAATCAAATGTGTCGTCCCGGGCAAGCACGCCACGACGGATCTCGCGCGTTTCCTATGTTCTTACTCTGAGTGGACGTTACAGATGCGGAAGGCCACGGCACTGCAGGAGTGCTGAGGCGGCACCCACACCGATCATTCCTACAATGGCTCCAGGCAGAGAGCCAGCAAGAGCACCTGCGGCGGCACCTCCAAGAGCTGCCTCAGCGACGCACTTGTCCCAGCTGTCTGCCCACTTCACCTTTTTTGCAGAGGCCTTCAGTGCGAAACCGGCATAGTCAGGGGCGTCTGCCGACGGAGTGTCAAGAGAAACTTCAAGCGTCGTAGAGCTTGTGGCGGTGTACGTGAAGGTTCCTTCTTTGACCACGGCGCTCTTGGGAAGCTTCTCAACTACCGTTCCTGATACGTCGAGAATTTCGACGAAGTCGCCTGCATCACGCGTCGAGCCATTGGCGAGCTCAACCACGACGCTGGTGTCAGTGGAGGTTGGCTTGATGTCGAAGTCGACCGTTGAGCGTTGTTGCGCGGTCACGGCAGCTGGGGCAGCGTTTGCGGCGCCCACTGCCCCCGTCATGAGGAGACTCGTGCATACGAGCGCAGTCAAAGAAAGTTTGGCTACTCTATTCATTTGTCGTTCCTTTGGTTGATTATGAATCTCCGGGGGGGCGGACTTATATCTGTGAACCTAACAGACGTAAGTTTTCAACGTATGCTCATTTCTTCTCCACGGGATGGGCTGGCCTGTGGGGGCTGATGGGTCCTTTCAATTGCTGAGGTGGATGCGCTTGATGCGATGCTGAATTTGATGCGAACACGAGCAAGGGGGGGGGCAAGGCAACGCTTGACGTGGCTTGCCCCGAAAAGCAGAACTACGGGATGGTCGGTGCATCTGCTGGCGTTTAGGTATATTCCCTGCAGACTGTGTACGGGGGCTGTGACCTAGGCTGGTGCCGAGCCGTCCCCAAACTCGCAGTAAGGATTCTTATGAAACAGATCGTTCTCGTACTGTCACTTCTAGTGCTTGCTCTACTATGCGCTTGGGCTGCGTGGTCGATTTTTGGATCGGGATGGGCTGTGGTTGCAAGCGCCATCATTCCCGCATTGGCCTCCCGCCCGGTGCTCAAGAAGGTGCGGGAGCTGAATCGGGTCGATTCTTCATCTCACGCAACCCGGTGAGTGCTTCTTAGGCTCACGTTCCATCGTGACCACCATGACGACCTTCTCTCCGGACGCATACGCTGGCCGTCCGGCCCCGAGGCCGTCCGATATGACGTGCCCGATGTGCCCCACACCTGGGCATCACAGAGTGACTCGAGGAGAACTGGTACGGGCTAGACCAATCTGACCAGGTGGCAAGACGGTCGCTGCCAGAACGGGCTAGCCGGCAAGGAGGCATCCATGCTCCGCACGCGTTTGAGCCACGTGATCAGAAAGATGCGCAGCGACGACCGCCGCCTGATCCTGATCGCGGCAATCGAGTTGCCCACTCAGGCACACTTTGCTCATGCTATGAGCGTATACGCCGGCCGGAGAGCCGTGCTGGGAGTGGCGTCTCCTCCGTGTCCCGTAAGGCGAGGGCGGGCTCGACAGGTCGTCGTAACACCTGCTTGATCGTGAGGTGTTGTCTATGTGGTTGAAGCATGAGTTGGTTGAAATGCAGGCTCGATTCTGGGTGTTGATGGCCCAAGGCTCGACGCTGTTCGGCATGTGATGTTGTGGGGGTGAATCGACGAACGGGACGGCGTTGGCGCCAAGCGACCGGAGGATGGGCCCCACTTCCTAAGCCGGAACTGTCAGGGCGATACTTGAGTCTGGAGGAGCGGCTCCGGATCGCGGGCTTGCACCTGACCGGCGTCGGGATCCGGGTCATCGCCGGCCAAGTCGGCCGGTCGGACCGACAGTTGACCGAGACAGATAAGGCGCTCTCATGACCACAACGACAACGACGAAGCGAACCCTAACGGCGCGTGCCTACCGTGACGGCAAGTGGTGGACCATCGAAATTCCCGAACTCACCTCAGCGTCACCCCGAGGGGGAGACACCCGCATAACGGCGATTGGGCAGGCCCGCAGCGTCAAGGACATTGACGCCGCCGCCCGCGACATCGCTGCAGTGTGGCTCGACGTGGACGAGGACCAAATCGAGGTTCAGGTGACGGTAGAAATTCCGCCGCACGCTGCCGAGTTGTGGACGCTCGCGAAGAAGAACGAAGAGGACGCCCGAGCCGCCGTTGCGGAAGCGGCCAGGCTCAACCGCGAAGCCGATAAGGCCCTCACCGCAGACGGCCTCAGCCAGGCCGACACCGCGCGGATTCTCGGCCTCTCACCGCAGCGCATTAGCCAACTCGCGCACTAGAGGGGCCCAGCTCGAGAAGGAGGAAAAGTGAAAGTCACAGATCCCGAACGGTTCTGGTCTCACGTTGTCAGAGGGCCCGCCGCTGGTGACTGTTGGATATGGACGGGTGCTATTGCTAATGATGGGTATGGCTGCTTCTGGACGAAGGTCGGCGACGGCCAAAATGTCATGCGACCGCAGCGGTTCGCGTACCAGCTCGCGACCGGGACGGCGCTGCCGTCGTCGGTTCTGCTGCTGCACTCGTGCGACGTGCCTATCTGTGTGCACGCTGTACTCGACGCGGCAGAGTCGCACCTATCCGAGGGCACCCACAAAACGAACATGCTCGACCGGGCGCAAAAAAACCGCCACGCTAACCGGTGGTCAGCATGGCGATTCAATGGACTTGCCCGAGAAGAACGGACGCAACGCTCCCGCGATCTTCGAGACGTGATTCTCACCCACGGCTGGGACCCCGAGCGGATGAGCGCCGCCCTCGCCGGGGTAGAAGAAACACACCCGCGCCTGTTCTAACCGAGACCCAGACCGGCCCAAAGACCCAACCCGGAACCTAACGCCTACTGGCCGACCGGCGCACCTTCCTACTCAATACGATGTTCGACCGGAGCCGAATTCCCGGTGCCGGCTTTCGCGGGAACTGCAGAGATCGGCGCTGCCCGCTTTATGTCGCGCGCCGCGATCCCCAGACGCCCGGCGACCTCCACGCGGGAAGCCCCGGCGGACTGCATCTCGACAATGGTTGCCGCTGCGCTAGCGCGCCGGTCGGCGGTGTTCCGTTCGGCTTGCGCACGGACACGCACGATTTCTTTCTCTGCCAGCGCGTTGACTTCTTCGACCTGGTCAACGTAGGTGAAGTAATCCACGGCTAGGGACTCTAGCTTGTCCTCACGCTCACGGAACTGCGCCGCGTTGGTGCGCGCGAGCTGACGGGCGGCGGTGAGTTTTGCGGACTTGCGTACTTCGGCCATGTGATCCCCCTGTGTTGGTCAGTGTCCAGTATGCAGGCACACCCCGCGGGCGCGAAAGCAGCACGTCCGATAGGGGAATGGTCCCGGCCTGCAGGTGGCACCGTCACAGGCACGCCCCGCGGGCGCACAAGCGGCGCAGCGGAGGAGTGGTCCCAATCAGTAGTCGTGGTTCAGTTTTGCAAAGTGGCTCGCCTGTCGCTTATCGACCGCGTTTACTGCGCTTTCCTCGTTCCTCGTCGGCTCCGTGCACTCCCAGCGGTCTCAAAGCACAGACGCAGTATCTTGCGATCCTGGCCACTCTCAATCCGCATTCTTCGTCAATCAATCTGTCACACCTCTGGCATTAGTAATCAACGAGGTAGGCTGACCCCATGATGACCATGCATATCCTCTCCGCGGGAGACGGGTATGCGTACTACACCAGCGAGACCGCAACCGGTGATGTGAAGCGCGAGGCCGGCCAAGAGCTGGGCGACTACTACACCGCCGAGGGCAACCCTCCCGGGGTCTGGGTCGGCTCAGGACTGGCCGCTCTGGGCGTTTCAGGCACCGTCACGGAGGAGCAGATGAAAGCCCTCTTTGGTGAGGGGCTGCACCCGGATGCAGAGCAGATCATTGTCGCCGCCCAGGGTGAAGGCAAGACCGCTGATGAGGCGATCGAGCTGGCTAAGTTGGGCCGCGGGTACTACTCGTACAAGCAGGGAACCACCGACCTCCGCGAGCAGATCCAGACCGGTTACACCGACTTCACCCGGATCAACCACCGCGAACCTAACGCCGAAGAGCGCCGCGTTATCCGCGTCCGCGAGGGTGCGCAGGCGTTCCGAACGGCCAAGGGTCGGCAGCCGGCCGACAAGGAAGAGTTGGGCCGATTCATCACCGCGGCCACCCGCCCGACACAGCAGGCCGTTGCCGGATTCGACCTGGTGTTCTCGCCGGCCAAGAGCGTGTCAACGCTCTGGGGACTGGGCGACAACGAGACCCGGAAGGCGATCGAGGAGGAGCATGAGGCCGCGATCAGCGACACCATCGGCTACCTCGAACGGGAGGCAATCGCCACCCGCGCCGGCACGAACGGCGTGGCACAGATCGACGTAGAGGGCGGGCTGATTGCAACCAGGTTCCGCCACTACGACTCCCGCAACGGTGACCCGCAGTTGCACGACCACCTAGTGGTCGCGAACAAGGTCAAGGGCGTAGACGGGAAGTGGCGCACCATCGATTCCAAGCTGCTGCACCGCCAGGGTGTCGCCGCATCCGAGTTCTACAATCAACGCGTTATGGACCGGGTTACCGACCGGCTAGAGCTGGCAACCGAGCTGCGCGAGGTCACCCCGGGCAAGCGCCCTGTGGTCGAAATCGCCGGCATTGACGCACGCCTCACCGCCGGTTTTTCGACCAGGTCGGCCGGGATCAAAGAGGCCATGGTCAAGCTCGAATCCGACTACCGAGAGACCCACGGGCGCACCCCCGACGCTAAGGCCCGCATTGCCCTGGCACAGCAGGCCACGCTCGACACCAGGCCGCAGAAGCTCCACGCCCGCGCCCTGTCGGCGCTGCGCCCGTTGTGGCGCGCACAGGCCGCAACGCTGGTTGGCGACCGCGCTGTGGGCGGGATTTTGGAGAACGCCCAGTCCCACGCACGGGACGGCGGCACCCCCAAAGCTCCGGCCCAAAACATCACCTTGGCGCAGGCTGCAGCCCAGGTTGTCGAGACCGTGTCTGAGCATCACGCAGTGTGGGGGCCGCACACGATAGAGGCCGAAACTCGCCGCTATATCCAGGCGCAGCGCAGCTCCGGCAACACCGTTGAGGGCACGGTCGAGCAGGTCACCCGGCACGCCCTCAACACCGATTCCATTACCGTCACACCGCCGGCACCGCACGGCGCCTTCCAGCCCCTTACCCGTCGTGACGGCACCAGCATCTACGAACACAAGGGCCGCCAGCTCCTCACCTCTCGAAGCATCCTGGCCGCCGAGGACACGATGCTGGACGCCGCGCGCACGCGCACCGCCTCGCCCGTATCCCGCGACGTGTTCGACCAGATCGCCGCGAAGGAGGGCCAGCACCTCGACGCCGGCCAGCGCGAGCTTGCCCGGGTATTCGCCACCAGCAGCACACGCCTTGTCGTGGGCTCTGGCCCTGCCGGCACGGGTAAGACAACGGCGCTGCGCGTAGCGGCCCGAGCCGTCGAAGCGCAGGGCGGAAAGGTGATTGGCCTGGCCCCGTCCGCCACCGCGGCCGCGGTGATGAAAGACGCAATTGAGATCGATGCCAAGACGATTCACTCATTCACTTTCCAGAAAGGCAGCCTGGCCGAGCTGCTGCAGCGCACGGAACGCATCGAGGGTTTGGACCTGAACCCGGGCGACGTAATCGTGGTGGATGAGGCAGGCATGGCCGGCACCACCAACCTGGCCAAGGTCACCCGCATTGCCGAATTACACGGCGCACACGTCCGCCTCATCGGTGACGACCGCCAACTCTCGGCCGTCGAGGCCGGCGGCGCGCTGCGCCTGCTCGAAAACGAAGTTGGATCAGTCAAGCTCGACCAGCTACACCGGTTCTCCAACAACGACGAAGCCGAGGCCACGAAGCTTCTGCGCGACCCCGCGACGACGGGCGACCCGTTCGCTTGGTACGTCAAGAACGATCGCGTTGCCGGCGGCAGCGTGGACAGGATGAGCGGCGAAGTGTTCTCTGCCTGGCAGTCGGACACCACGGCCGGCCTGCACTCGGTGATGCTCGCACAGCAGAACAACACCGTGGCCGAGCTGAACGCCCGCGCTCAGGCGTTCCGCATGAGTGAGGGAATCGTCAAGGGCAAGCAGTCAGCGCCGCTGCGGGACGGCCTGGCCGCGTACGAGGGCGACACCGTTGTGACCCGCGTGAACAACTCACACTTGAAGGTCAGCGGCGGCCGCGACATCGTCAAAAACGGCGACCTGTGGACGGTGGAGAAAGCACACCCAGACGGAACGCTCACCGTCAGCAACCAGGGCACCGGGGGCACGATCACCCTGCCGAAGGAGTATGTGACCGGAGCGGTTGAACTGGGCTACGCGTCCACCATCCACCGCGCCCAGGGCATGACCGCCGACACCGCCCACGTCCTGGCAGACAGCAGCACCAGCCGGGAACTCGCCTACGTCGGCCTGACCCGCGGCAAGCACGAAAACCACCTGTACGTCGAGACCGCCGACGCCCAGCCGGTCAGCGACGTACTCGACCAGATCGCCGGCAACGCTGACGGCATGCTCTCGGCCACCGAGACCATCCGCGCCGAACAGGCCCGGGTAGATGACCTGGTGACCCTCATCGACCAGTACGGCGACGTGCACGAACGCGCCGACGTGCTGCGCTTCGCGAAGATCGCTAACCAGGGACTTGGCGAAGACCTGGCAACCACGCTGCGCGAGCATGAGAGCTGGGGCGCGGTCGAGGCCGCGCTACGCCACTCCGAGGCCGCCGGCATGGACCCCACCGACACCATCCGCCAGGCGTGGACGCAACGCGATATGGCCAACGCCCAAGACCAGGCCGCCGTGCTGGCCTCCCGGATCAGCGACAACACAGACCGCCACCTGGCCACCGTGCCGGCCGACCATGACAAGCCGGCGGCCGCGGTGCCGGAATGGATCGCAGACCGTCGCGCGATTGACTCCGAACACACCGCCCCCGAGTGGCGCGAACACCTGGCCGAACGCTACGACTACCTACACACCCGCCTCGAGGAGCGCGGCGCGACAATCGCGGCCGAACAGCCCGAGTGGGCAAGCGAGCTGGGCGAGGTTCCCGCCGACACCGACCGCCGGCAGCAGTGGACGGAACTTGCCGCCGAGGTTGACGTGTTCCGCACCCAGTACCGCATCGACCCCCAGGAAACCGCTGCAGTACCAGCGGACTACCGGCAGCGCCCCGTGGGCGCCGACCTGGCCGAACGGGTCACGGCCATGCACAAATCGCAGGTTCTCAGCTCACGTCCCGCAGCCACCGAAGACGACCGGCAGCGCGCCGCTGCAGCAGCCGCCATAGCCACGCAGCGCGCCCGTGAGAGCGTCAGCGCACCAACAGGCACACGCCCGGCCAAGACGCAGCAGACGACGACTGAGGCCCTCCGCGCCCAGTTCGCCCGCAAGGCCGAGCTGCAGCGGGAGCAGCTGCGCCGTGCCGGCCTAAACGTCAAGCCCCGCGAAGCCGGCGACAAGCGCAAGGACGAACGCAACCGGACTGAGAGCGACCGCACCCGCGACGACGGCCGCGAGCGCTAATCGGGCTAGCGGCTTAGGAAAGGCACGTGCAGAACGCCAAGAGAGGAACGCAAGACTCTCCAGTAGAGCAGATTCTGGCGCCAGGTAGGGGTGCCATGCAATGGTGTCACTATGACAGTTCACGAATCGTTGCCCCACGCGCGCTGCAAGCCAGGCGCGGTAGCTGGCACTTTCTCAATGGGCATCGCCCTTGGGCCTGTTGCTGGAGCAGTAATCGCGATTGGCAGCTATGTCCTTCATGACCTGTTCTCCACAAACGGCTACCAGCAAACCCTCATGGTCTCCGTCATGTTCTGCGTTTTTGGGGGGATCTTATTTGGGTTCGTGTCAAGTGTTGGTGCTGCGTTAGCCCTCTTAATCGTTGATTGGCGATTGAGGCGATCGCGGTTTGTTCAGGGAGCTGTAGCTGCAGCCGGTGCAGTTGTTCCGGCGATCGGACTCTTTGTTTACATAGGCCAAAACGGTACTGGCGGTTTCCAGGCAGCCCTTCTTTGGCTTGCGGTTATATTCACGTCGGCATTCGCACTAATGGTTTTCAGGGCGAAGAAACACCGAGGCGCTTAGTAGACAAGTGTTGTTCGCTCACAAAGATGGCCCGGCCTGGGAAATCCACCGAGTGGACATCTAGACCGGGCCATCCTGGTTGGATCAGCGCTCAACTATGCGCTTCCACTTTTCCTAGACGTTCACGCTCTGCGCTAGATGGAGCCAATTCCACCAGGTCATGTTTTTGATGAAGGCCTGCGGCATGCCCATTGGGTTGCTATTCACTACCCACCCGGTTACGACCAATTGGCCGTATTTGGTGTTGGGCGTTGCTTGGTCCCACATCGGGTTGAAATCGAAGTAAATGGCTGAACCAATGCCGTCTACGTGTCCCGGTGCGGCGAAAAAGTCGTAGCCAAAGTATGCGTTCCCGCCACCGTAGTTCTGGTAGTAGGTGGCGTCCATGTAACAGTTGTGATTAAACGCAGTGCCACCGTCCATCGGTCTCACGACTAAAGGAAGAAACTGTCCCGAGGAGGGGAAGTTGCGTGGAGCGCCCTCGACGGGGAAGTGGCAACCGAAGCAGTCCATCAGAAGAGCGCGGACCTCTGGGACAGTGGTGTGTTCGAGTTTGTAGGTGTGCGCGTACGTCCAGCTGGGGTCGGCCAAGACTGGAAATTTAAGCCCGGGCGCGGTCAAATCCACGATCTGCGTGAGGGTCGTGCCGCTCCATTCGTATGAGGTAGGAACGCTGTTTCCTGCCGCGTCGACTGCCCATGCGTAACCCAGGGCACCTAGCGTTCCACCATCCGGCCCTCGCAGAAAATACCCGTGGTGATTGTCGGTAAGGAACGAACCTTCAGGCACGTCAAAAGTGTATGAATACGAGGTCGGTGCGGAGGAGTCCGCGATGGCGGTTAGAAAACGCACACCGGTGTCGTTGGGTTGCACATAGGCCGCGACGTTCTCGTGGCTCGTATTGAGAATGGTGAAATCTTCAGTCTCAGCCGAAGTGCCTGTGGCGTAGTCCACGGAGATGGTCGTTCCCATCGCCGAGCCGGATTGGCCTTCCAAACTCACCTCGATGTCATCGAGAACAACACTGCTCGATGAGACTAGGGATCGCGATTTCGCGTCTGGAGCACCAGAAATGACGTCCACGTGCGAATATTCCTGCGTACTGGAATCCAAGACCTCAGGCGCAAGAGACTGCACCAGGGCCTGCGGATCAAGAATATCCAGCTCGCTGGCCGTTGCTGGTGACACTACTATCTGCGATACAAGGACGGCAGCGACTGCGCAAAGCGCGCCTGACAGCATTCTATTTATTCTCATGGTCCCCCCAATTTTCACCCAGCTGATACTGAGATTTCTGTCAGCCTAGGGGGCGGCTTCGAGAGAGGTCAATGGGACAAAATTGCTTGACGCCGCGGGGTAACGATGGGACGATTCGGGCGTGATGCGATACTGCATTCCAAATTGGGGGGGAACGAAATGAGAAGCAGGACCTATCTTTTTGCCGTTGGAGTCGTGGTTGCCTGCTTTGGCGGCCTTGTAATACCTATGTCGGCTCAGGCAAATGTGGTGGTGGAGGATGACAGCTCCGCACTTTCTGCCGTGAGGCAAGTCCGTGACTATCTGGATATCCACCCAGAACCGCTAGCCCCGTCGTTCGACACCGTTGTCGGTCTGCGGTCCGCCGTATCGAAGCAAGACCTTGCCAATCAGTACAGCGTGGACACCTATGAATTCTGGAAGGGATTCCCCTGGGACGCTGGGCTCGCGCAGTGGAATTGTTCGCTAGATGGACCTGTGGACATCCGAATGAATCCTGCGCCTGATGAATCCGGGGTTCCCTTTCCAAGCGCTGAATTCGGGTCCGTGTGTGCGGATCCCGACTTCATACCCACCGTTTCCTTGGCAACCGTTGTGAACGAGACTGCCACCCAAAGATCTAGTGGCGATCAACCGATTCAGCTCCGGGGAGCAAACTGCCCTGTTGTAATTGCCGGTGGAAGTCATTGTCTTAGCGTTGGATCGGGTCGCCAGGACGGAACTTACACGTGGGGTGGGACGACCATGTACGGACGCCTCCAACTCGGAACAGCGAGCGTTCAATCTCCGGCGTGCAATACGTCAACACCGTTTTCGACGGGCGCCTGGAATAGCTACGGGAACGGGACGCAGCGGAGCATCGGTATTGCATACTCACTCAGCGCTAACTGGTTCCTCGCGTTCCGCCAAGCTTCAAGTTCGGGAACGGACACCGGACTCCGAAGCTCTATATGCTCAAATTGAGAGTGAGTTGCAGCTAGGTCACTACGGTCGGCTTGTTTGAGCCGGGCCTCCAGGCTGATTTTAGTCGGCGCGTCGCCCCGCATGCACTAACGGCCATGTGGCTCGCTAACTACGCGGGTAAGTCCTATCCAGCCGGAGGAATTGCCAGTGGCACTACCGGCCCGGTGTTCTTGGCTTCGGAGAGGTGGCCGTGGTTGCGATCGCAGAACCGGAATGGGCCGTTCTGGGGATCGAAAAGAACCGCGGCGTGCCGGTCCCAGTCGTTGATCCACCAAGACGACACCGCGCCGAGGTCGTGCACGTCTTGGTCGGTCTGAAGGCGTGCTCCACGACCCAGCCGAGATGGCCGAGAGCGTTAGGACGCCAGCGGCGCCCATCGAAATGGGCCCTCGACACGATGTGTCGGGGGCCCTTTTGTGTTGGTAGAGGAGGCCGCTACCGCCGCCCGCTGCGTGCGTTAAACAGCACGAAGGCCACGGCCACGATCATGGCGAGCCCGCCCAACTCGCTCACAGGGAACGACGAGGAGAAGCGGGACAGCGCATCCGCGAGCCCGCCGACGATGACGCCGCCGGCAACAACCAGGGCGGGAATGAAGGGTATGAAGGCGGGGCCCGGGACCCGGCTATAGAACACCGCCCCGCCGATACCCAACGCGACGGAAAGAACCGCGAAACCCCCCACGACCCAACCCACATTTCCATGGTCCGGGATATGGCGCATCATCGTTCCTGGCAGTCCGTACAGCACGAACAGGCCCACAAGCGCCACGACGACAACGACGACGGCGACGGCCTTACCCACCCAACTGACCGCTTCGCTCCCGAACCGGACGGCGGCCGGGGTGAAGAAGATCGCCGCGGCCGCGATAACAGCGGCGACGATCGCAAAGACCCAATCCTGGCCGGCCCAATCATTCACGTATTCAACTGCTGGTGTGTCCCACATGTTCGAAAGTCCTTTGCTCTGGGGTGAGGCGTAAAAAAGCTTTGCTACGCGGGTAGCTGCCATTCCGCCGGGGGGATTGTCAGGGACACGGCCGGGCCGGTTTCTTTTGTTTCGGAGAGGTGTCCGCGGGTGCGGTCGCAGAAACGAAACGGGCCGTTCGCGGGGTCGAAGAAGACTGCCGCGTGCCGGTCCCAATCGTTGATCCACCAGGACGACACTGCCCCGAGGTCCAGCTCGGCGGCCAGGTGAGCTTGCCAGAGCGCGAACAGGCGTGCCACGACTTCTTTGTGCTCGTACCACTGAGCGCACCAGTAGAAGCGCTTGTTGGGTCCAACTACCTCAACGATGGAGAAATGCTCCACGACCCAGTCGAGGAACTGAGCTTGCGCGTCAACGTCTTCTTCTGGCTCCTCGTCGGTGTCGGGGTTGATCGCCTCATCGTTGAGGGAGTCGCGCTCCTCGTCCGTGAGCGCTTCTATTTCGTTGTCGGTCAAGCCGGTCACGTCGCCGTCAGCCACGGGGCACCGCCGATCCGATCACGGGCGTGACCGGGGCGGCCGCGGCCGTGCCTTCGATCTTCGCTTTGAGGGTCTTGTCCCTAAACCACGGCACGGTGTGAACCATGACGGGGCGGGACTTGGAGTTGAAAACGATCGCCCGCCACTCCGGCAGGGAGGCCAGGGCGGCAACGTCCATCGTGTTCACCTTCCGGGTGTTGGTCGAGGTGGACATAGCGCCGTCACGACCGGTAGAGCTGCCGTAAGTGATTTCGTCGTGTTCTCCGATTAGCGCTGCGATCGTTTTCAAGAACTCGTCATCCAGGACACCGCCGCCAAAGACGCGGTTGGATGCGGCATCCCAGAGGGTGCCCCAGCCATCGCGGCCGAACGCGTCGATTCCTTGGGCGCGCGACTGGAAATAAGTGTTCAGGATGATGCCCATGGAGCCGTAATACGAGTACACCGAGGGCAGCTCGGGCCACTTCACGATGTTTGCGCACTCGTCCAGCTCGATCACCAGGGGCACGTCCAGGCGGCCGCCGTTGTTCTCGGCGGCGCGCTGCGCGGTCTTGCAGATCGCACGGACGAGAGCCGTCAAGAGGGCACCGCCGGAGCCCTCACCATCCTTGGACAGCAACACGAGCGTGTCGGTGCTTCTGATGAACGCGGCCGGGTCGAAGCGGCGCACCCCTTCGGCCGAGGTCCAGGCCAGCAGCTCGTCATCGGCCAGGGCGGACGCCATGCGCTGCGCTGTCGCGTACGCACTGCCGCGGGTCTTTTCTGGCCACAGCAAGATGCCCGCTATGAAGTCGGCCGGCCCGGTCTTTTTGTGGCGGCTCAGAATGTCCACGACCTCGTCGCCCTGTGCGCGGGAGAGCCAGGAGAACACCTGCGAGAGCGGCTGACCGTCCAGCTTGGCCGCCAGGAAGAAGTAGGCAAGCATGTCGCGGCCGGCCGTGTCGAACTGGGCATCCCCGCCCCGGTCGGAGCCCTTCTTGGTGGAGGCCTCGAAGATCGCCGCCAGCTCTTTCGCGTCGGCCGCGTTCTCGATGTAGTCCAGCGGGTTAAACACGAAATCGGGGGTGAAGTCCCGCCGGTAAATCCGGTTCGGGTCGAAGACGAACGCCCGGCCGCGGTCCTGCCGGCCGGCCAATGTCTCGCGGACGCCGTCAACCTTGTTTGAGGTCATGATCGCGGCTCCGGGTGCCTCGATCATGTGCCGGATGACGATTCCGGATGTTTTACCGCGTCCAGGCCCGAACACGTACACGCCCAGCTCACGCCAGCCCTGCAGCACCCATTTCTTCGATCCGATCAGCCGGCCGACGCTCTGCCCTGCCGGCAGGGACTCGGCGTTCGGGTGAAGCTGCGCGGCTTCCTTGGTGCGTGCTTTCTGCCGCAGCACCGCGGACTGCTTGCGCGTGGCCATGTGAGCTATTGCAGCGTTGCCGCGCTTGTTCGAGGCCCGCCTAGCCATCCAGGCCATGAACCCGACGAACACGGCCAGCGCGAGAATCAGCGCGACAACAGACGCCCCAGTCGCTGCCGGCGGCCAGGGTGCGCCACGGAGGGCCATATCCCCCAGGAGTGTGAAGAAGTTCCAGGAGTACGTGTGGCCGGTCGGGGTAAGAGCGGCGCCGACGTGGACAGCGAGGTAGAACCCCGCGAGTAGCAGAGCCCCCAGGAAGGCGGTCATCCATTTGCTTTTGGTGTCGTTCATTGGTGTCCCCTTTGTTGGGCGGTCTTAATGCGGTGCAGGATCGAGCGCGCAATCCGCGCTTCGTCGTCGGCTCCCGCGAAGCGTTCAGCGATCGACACGTCAACGCCGACCATTACCGCCATTTCTGAGGGCATGACCCGGCTATCGGCCAGGCGCTGCAGCAGCGCGTATCGTTCAGGCCGGGTGGTTACGTCGTACGTTTTGGCGACCCGGTAGGCCTCGTGCAGCCAGTCCAGGACCGAGCGCACGGCGCACACGTCACCGTCAATGTCCACGCCTTCGAGTTGGTAGCGCACGGCCACCAGCTCGGCCGGGACCGTGCCCAGCTCGGCGCGGTGCCGGCGCAACGCGACGTCTAACCAGAGGTCGACGGTTACGACGTCGTGCGCGGTGTTGGTGATCGTCCACTCGTCGCTAGCGAGATTAGCTATCGACGTTGTTTCGGCCGGCATCAGGCAGCAGCTTTCAGTGAGCCGGTGAACGCGGGATCGACCTGCAGGTGAACGTGATTGCAGGAGTCCTCAAACTGATTCATCCCCGCAAACTCAATTGAGGTGCCCGCGTCTGCGCGGCACTGCACTTGCCCAGTAGCGGAGCCCTCAGGCATCAGGGGCGCGAGCATATTCAGGAGCTTGATCGCGTTAGCGTCCGCGCCCGTCGTCGGGGTGCGGCCCAAGGAGAAGAAGTCCACCGCATGGCCGCCACCGTTAGCCCAGTGGGAGCTGTTCGGGTTGCCTAGGTATTGGTCGGTGCACAACCGGTTAATGTCGGAGATCCCGACGCTGCCAAACGTGTTGACAGCAACGGTGATGATCTGCAAAACAGCCAGGTTGATTCCGCAGTTCTCGTGAGTCTCCCCGGCTGCAATCCACCGAATTTCTTTCAAGTGGTCAGGGGCAATCCCGGTGATGTTGCCCGCGTCGATTTTCACGACCAGGTCGGCCGCGAGTTGCTGCGCGTCGCCGCCGGCAACTACTGCCGCTGCGCACGCGGCGTCACCGCCCACGAGAGCGGCAACGACGGCTTCTGCCTTGGAGAAGTACGGTGCGTAGTGATCGGGATCCGCGTTGATCTGTACGGCGTGAGCTGCCGCGGTGGGCGTCAACGTCTCCCAGTTCGGAACCTTCACCAGGCGTTGGAAGAAGAACCCGGCCGCCTGGGTCGGGTTGAGGCGCTGCGCCAGAGTGCCCCAGGTGTCGCGCTGCTGGAACAGGCCGCGAGAATCTGGCCCCGCCAGGTCTCCGTATTCGATATTGCGTAGGCCAGATTCGCCCATGGCCGTCATCACTCCCAGCGTCTGGCCCTGCACGTTCACGCCCGCGGCCGCGCCTGCAGTGATGATCGCGGCGGCGTTGACGAGCTGGTCGCCGGAATAACCGGCCACCGGTTCCAGGCCGGCCACCGTGGCCGGGCTGATTGTGGCCGCCACCGCGCACGAGTTCGTACCGCCGCCGGTCACGAACACGATGCCGGTAAAGACGAATACCAGCACGATCAGAAGGGCTACGCCCCCGAGCTTTCCCATAGTGGCCCCCTCCCCCGATTACGCCGTCGCCGCGCCGGCTGCCATGGCCTCGTCGGTGTTGGTCGCGTCTATTTCCCAATCGGAGCGGACGTGGTGCATGTGCGTTTCCGGGTTGGAACCGTACTTGAACACGCAGTTACCAACTTCCAGTTTCATCAGCGTCTCCGCGGTATCCGGTGCGAAGTTGAACGTCTGATTGACCCACCGGGCGTCCTCGTCGCGGTCCTGCCGGAACGCATAAACCGTCTGCGCTTCCTGGACAACGGTGTAGCCGGGGCTGTCCTCGGGAATGTCGGTGCCCTTGTGCATCACGAACACGTTGGAGATACCCAGCGAGCGAGAGAGCTTCTGATTGGCCTTGACCAGGCGAGCAGAAGGCCCACCGATCATGTGCCAGCCCTCTTCATAAACAACGTTGGTGATGTACCCGCGTTCATGGCGCAGCCGGCCCATCAGCCACATATTGCCGATGGCCATAACCGTAGGCACCGCGGGCCCGTCGTCGGGCAGCTGGGACACGTCGAAGGTCGTCAGCTTGTGTGCCAGGTCAACGTTTCGGCTGGTCTCTCCGTCGAATACTCCGGCGTAGGTTTCCAGCAGGTTTTCCAGGCCAAAGCGGATCGACAAACCCGCCTGGTGGAATCGTTCTTTCGCCAGGTCCGAGAGGTTCTGATCCCCGGGCACGTCGCCCAGGTGCGGCAGCAAATCCGCCGTGGTCGCCGCGCGGGTGGTGTCCGTCGCTTCCATCTCCGCAAACAAGTTCTGCAGAGCGTAGCGAGTGGCCTTTTCTTCCCACTCCGACGCCGGCAGGTCATTGCGGGCAATGCGCGCAACAGCGTTGATAAGCAACATCTGGCCCTGCAGACCGGTGCCCGAAGCGATAAGCGGGTCCATCAGGTTCAATCGGGTACCGGAGCCGTCCGGGTCAAAGCGCAACGGCGCTGCGCCCAACCGGCGGGCCACGGAGGAGTATTCGCCCTCGCCGCCCTGGTCCTTCTTGTCAAACACCACCGCGCGGTGATTACGCAGCAGCAGCGGGCGCATAACAAGCACCGTCTTGGTGAACGATGACTTACCAGAACCGACCGTGCCCAAAACCAACACGTTAGGGCTGGTGATGCGCCTAGGCGTCATGTTGTACGCGGTCGGAGCATCGTGGCAAATCATCGTCGACGACAGATTGTCTGTCCCGTTGACGACTCCCTCAATCCCGGTCGGGGCACCGATGATGCCCGTATTCAAAATCTCGGCCTGTCGTGTCGTCGTCGGCGCTCCGGCCAGCGCCGGGGCGTACCAGCCGCGGGCGGCCGCTGAGGGCGACGAACGCAGCCGGGAGCCGGGCAGGCTGAACGGCGTCACGTCTAGAGGCGCATGGCTTCCATCCGTTGCCGCGCTCTCGGTACCGGTCAGCGCCGGAGCCAGAGCCTCCGGCGGGACGAACATTTTCAGCAAGGGAATCTTGGCAAGTCGCGGCTGCCGGCGCGGCATATCCACGTTCTCCGCCCCAGCCGGGGCGGCAGAGTTGCTGGGCTTAGAAGGCGCGACGGGCATAACCCGAGCTCGGTCTTTTCTCATGAGATTGCTTCTTTCTCGCTGCGACCGGCCAGGCGGCCAATGAAGCGGGTTGCGAAGGAGGCCGAGTCAGCGCGGAGCCCGCGCCCAATCGGCCAGGTGCTGCCAGAGGCTGCAGCTTGAAAGGAGTCCTGCCAGTCCAGGCGGTCGATGCCCAAACCGGTGGAGCAGGCTTCTTCGAGCTGCCGTGAGGCTTGCGCGAGCTCGTCGCGGCTGCCGGCGGAAATAGTGATGTAACCCACCCAGGAAACGCCGTGGTGGTGCGAACCGGCGGACAGGTCCGCGGCACGGCGCTGCGCGGCCGACATTCGAGTGGTCGAGTCGTCGGAGACCAAACGGCCCTTCTCCTGGTCAGCGACAACGCCGGCCATATCGCGCACCACGTCAGCGCGTGCGGCAGCTTTAGCCTGGCCCGCGGGGATCAAGTGCAGGTGGAACGAAACCGTGCGGACAAACGTTAGTTCCCGCCCGATGAGCAGGTCCAAGCTCCACAACGGGGACCGGCCGGCCACGGCCAGGTTCTCCCCATGGATCGCGGCGGTACGGTGCCACCAGGTCACCGCCGGAGCGTTCTCGTCTGACTCACCCGGGTGCACGAAAGTGGGATCGAAGCTCTCGACCACATGCGCCGAGAACTCGTCATGCGAGGCCAACCCGAACTGTGTTGGTTCGACCTGGCGCACCAGGTCAATGGGCATGCTCGGGTTTTGCTGGTGAAGGATCAGCGCGGCCGTCTGCTTAGCCGTCAACGCCACCACGTCACCCTCACGCGCGTCTGTCAGCCCGCGCACGGTAGCCCTGATTTCGTCATCCATCAGCGCCCGCCAGGCGTCACGACCGGTGCCAAACTTCGCGGCCGCATCCGTGAACTGCTGAGTCAGCGGCCAGGACACAACAACGTAATGCCGCTGCACCATGGCGTCAGCGCTAGCCCGGCGGATGACCTGGTCATAGGACCTGGTCTGCGCGTAGAAAGATTCCCGCTGCGCGTCGGTCCACGGCTGCTCCGCCGATTCGGTCTCTAGGCGATTGGTCACCCAGAGTTGCTGCCTGGCCGAGTCCGGCGGCAGCACGCGAGTGAGCGGCTGAATGTCGCTAATGAGCGAGGCCGGCGAGGCCCGGCGGGCCAAGAACCGCCCCCAGCCCGCAGACGCCCGCATGAGGGCCTGTGCGGTCTCCATCCCCCGGAGCTGCCCGGAGACGCTGAACGCAACCGAGAGGTAGGGCTGCTGCCCAATCGGGGCATGCCAGGCGATACCCGGCAGGTTGGCGGCGTACTGCAGCCAACCCATCCCGTCGGCTCCGTCCGGGTTCGCCCGCATCTGGCCCAAGGCGCGAGACGCAGCGGCCTTCTCCGGCTTGGTGCCGACCGTGGCGAGCTGCTGCAGCCGGGCCCACTCCTCATCGTCGTACGGCGTGTACACGTCCGTGCCGAGGCGCTTGCGTGAGCGCCACCGGGAACGCTTAGCCCGACGCTGCAGGATGGTGCCGCGGTGCGTGCGCGCGGTAACGAGCATTGTCGCCGCGGCCCCGCCGGCAGCGATCAGCAGCACGACTAGGGAACTAGTCAGCGCCATGCCGACAATGCCGCCAACGACGAACACGGCCAAACCAATCGTGCGGCCTTTCGAGGACGTACCGCCGAAGAAGGACCGGTGGCCAGACTCGCCGCCGAGGTAACGAATCGCGGTTTCCTTGGTGTTACTCATGAGGTCGAGTCCTTTCCGTAGTGGTCTTCATGGTCATCGACTGGTTCAGCTGCGGCCGCGCCAACAGAGTCGGAGACCTTCTTCGTGGCGTTACCGGCCGCCATAGCGCCGGCCACGATCATTGTCGGGACGCCGATAGCGGCACCCACGCCCGTTGAGGACTCGGCAGCGCCAGCGGCGGCCGCACCCTCCGCGGCAGTAGCCGCGGTAGCTCCCTGAGTAGCTGCACCACCGCCGGCAGCGCGGCCCTTAGTGGCCGCGGTGATCGAGGAGCTAGCTTCCTCAGACTCAGCGCCAGCCCCGCCGGAGCTGTTAGCTCCGGAACTGCCGGAAATGCCGGACGGGCTGGATATACCAGCGCTAGACGACGCGGAGTCAGCCCCACCGCTGCGAGAGGCCCCGCCGCTATCGGACTGCGAGCTAGACCCAGAGTCGCTGACTCGCGCATCGGCCTGCTGCATAGAGCTAGAACCGATGTTGCCCCCGCGAGAAGGAACCCCGCCACTGCCACCCATGGGCAGAACCGGAGCGAACTTCGTTAGCAGTACCGGCGAGAGCCCGGCGATCAACAGCGACAGGATCGACACCACCAGCGTTACCGTTCGTTCCAGTGTTGCGTTCCCATCGAACACATTGACGGTGCTTGACACCATCGAATAGGCGATCGCGAGCATGAAGAACAGCAGCGGGTGAGACGCCAGGATGCCAAACCACAGGTAGGCAATCTTCAACCCGAAGGAGCGCTTTGTCGGGTCAACGATCCAGACCAACCCGAGGGGAAAAAGGACCCCCGAGAAGTACAGCGTGATGAGCTGCACGATGAGGATCAGCACCACGATCAAGAGGCCAATAATCATGAAGATCATCAGAATGATTCCCACGATCGCGCCGCCGGCCAGGCCCACGCCGTTGTCGTCGTTGCTCAACATTTCGGAGAACTTGTCCACGATCGTTTGCGCGGACGTATTGATTCCCCAGCTGATGAGCGAGTCCGACAGTGCGCCGAAGAACTGCACCAGAATCGCACCCACAGCCGGGCCAAACGCTGCGCCGATAAGGAACAGTGGCGCGTACAGGCCCAGCGATTCCGCCAGGTCCCGGCCCGACTGCTGACCGCGGGCGGTGCGGACGAACTGAGGGATGAGCAGAGCAGCAAGCACGAACACGGCCAGGCCGAAACTGATTCGGTACGAGCTGATAAACCAATCAGCCGTCAAATCAGGCAGGGTCGCATGCGTGATCGCGGGCAACACATCATCAGCCAGGCCCTTAGCGCCGTCCTGCAACATCTTGAAAGAGTTGCCCGCCGGATCAGACCAGAAGTCTGCGAAACCGTTTGCTGTTTCTACAGCACCACCAACGGCATCCCCCACACCCCCAAAGAACTCACCTACCGCACCAACGGCCTCTTCGACGCCGCCGTTTACGTCGTTGTTCAGGCACTCCACCGGATTCGCACAAGGCTTCTCAGCCATTAGCAACCTCCCGTGTATCTGGTCCCGCCTGCAGCCAGTAAGTCTTGGTCCGGGCTAATCCCTGACTCAACGTGCCAAGCGTCGTTCTCCCACACCATGACGAAACCGCCCACACCGACTTCAGTTGGACTGAGCGCCCCGTCAATGACATACCCGGCCGCGAGGGAGACGATGATCCGATCAGGCGTCGATTCTTCTGAAACACGCCATAGCCCGTTCGTGGTTGACATGTGAAAGGGGGTCCCTGCCGCGACCTTGCCGCCGGTCGGGTTGTCCCCGACAGCTTCAAAGCTCGTGGAGAGTTGCTTGAAGCTGTCCGGCGCGTTGCTGCCGATGACCGCGCTACTGACCGCGTCTAGCTGGTCAGCGGGTGCGTAGGGGTACTGCCAGTAGAACCGGTAGAAGGACGTGGCGACTTCGACCGCTCCGAAGGTGGTGTGGCTCGCCGCTTTCTGCGCATCACTCACCATCAGGGCGTTGCGGTCCTGTCCGCCGAGGCACCCGGTGGGCGCCAGCCCCTCGTCGCCGTCGCCAGCGCCTGAGCTACCCCCGCCAGAGGGGGCGGATGCCGTTGGGGTGGGTTCGCTTGATGCTGTTGCGGTGGGTTCTCCGCTTGGTTGGGCGGATGAGTAGACGATGCCGCCGGCTACGGCGACCACGACTACGGCTGCGCCGATGACATAGGGCCACCGGCTGCGGCCGGCTTTGGTATACATACGCATGCTGCGTCTCCTAGAGGGTTGGCGGTTAGCCGACGAAACTGAGGATCGCGCCGACGATCAGCGCGAGGGCGGCGAGGCCGGCCAGGGAGACGCCAGCCCACAGGGCTTTTTTGCGACCCTGAGCGTGCTGCTGCGGGTTCGGGTTGGAGTCGCTGGAAGCGCCGGCCATGGACACCAGTCCCAGCGCCAGGTAGACGATGGAGATCAGGATCGCGATTCCCCAAATGGCGGTGATGAGTTTCTGCCACAACGCGGTGAACTCGGATCCGCCGAAGGAGAAGTCGGGGATCAGCCCATCGAGGGGGTTGTCAATGGCAAGGGGCAACTGGGTGACGGCGGCGAGAATTAAATCGTTCATTGGTTTCGTACCTTTCAGTGGTCGGTCAGAACCGAGTTTTTGAGGGAAATGACGACCGCGGCGGCGGCGGCCGCGAACGCGTCACGGGTTGCGGGCGCGAGCTTGGAGAGGGTGATTTGTTGGCGCTCTGCAATGTGGGCGTCGTAGGGGACCTCGTGTAGCGAGGTAACGCCGGCTTCCTTCAACAGGCGCGCCACTTCGGCGGTGACGGCCTGGTTTTCCGGTCGGCCGTCCGTGAGCCGAATGGCGATCGCGGTGTCTGCCAGGCGTTTGGGCTGGCCGCCCGCGGCGCGCAGCTCCTCGAGTAGCTGAATCGCTTCGAGTACCGAATCCCCCGCGTTCATCACTGGGATAACGAGAACGTCAGCAACCGAGGCCGCACCCTGAAAAGCGGATGAGGTAGTGACATTGCCCGAGTCCATAACGCGAATCCCGTAGAACTCATCGATGACCTTGCAGACCGAGACCACGGCCTCGCCAGTCAGGCGGTCCCGCCGGCCGGTCGAGGCGATCACGTCAGCAAACGACGTTTGCGGTGCGGTGTACCCGTGGAGCCTGCCAGCGGTCTTGACCTGGTCAATATCGCGCACCAGCTCTCCCAGACCCAACTTGGGGTTGCCTTCGGCGCGGTAGCCCAGCGCGCCCGGGTCGTCAGAGACTTCCAGGACCGCCGTTGATCCCCCGCGAATCGATGCGATTACGCCCGCGAGGATGACCGCTGTGGGAGTTTTCCCAGTCCCGCCCTTGGGGTTGTTCACCAGTACGGAAACAGCGCGTGTCCAAGTCGCCTGCCGCACGATGGTCTCGGCTTCGAGCCGCACTGACTCAAGATGCCGGGCCGCTACTTCCTCAGGCCCAGGCTTGACCGGGAATCCCATTCGGGCGATAGCGCCGCGGAATCCCGTGGTGGCCTTGCCCGAGTCAGTCGCCGTTAGCGCTGCTGCAGATCCTCCGAACAGAACTGACGTTGAGTCGGCAGGTGCCGGTGATTCAGTGGGCGTGAGGGAGGGAGACCATATCGGGATATCGGCGGAGGGTGAATCGGGTGGGGTGTCGTCCAGAACTGAGCCGGACTCCCCTGGTTCGTCAGCGGGCTCCTGGACGTCCGGCGGGCGCTCCCAGGTGTCCTCTTCGATGTACTGGCTTGCGCGGGCCGCGCCGCCGAATACGTTGCCTTCGTTTCCTCGACTGGTGTCAGTCATAGGTTCTTCCTCTCAAATTGTTTACTAAACAATCGAGGAACCTAAGCAGTCCCCCGAGCTGCATACTAAGTGTCTCCTACGACACCCCCGCATTCCACCCAAAAGGGGGTGTTTCCCGAAGTAGGGGTAAATTAATTTCGCATTTTTACGCGGAAGTATGCTTGTGTCCTCCCGGAAGGCCGACACGATTCTCACTGTCCATAGGAATACCGGGTATCCACTTACATGAGGAGCCCTTATGTAACTGAGTTACATATAGCGGCCAAGGCGCAGGGGTTCAAAGGCGAAGCCCGCGCCGGAACCGGTGAGAGTCCGACAAAATGAACCGCATGTCCGCTATCCCTGCTCCCGAGCGGGTCGCACGGTTTCACGAGGCGTACTCTGCTCCTACGCGAGCGATCGTGTTGCGGATTCTGCTCCAAAAGTCGCGCACCTACTTCGAGCTGTTCGACCTCATCGGAGAAGACGTTATGTCTCGCGGGTCCGTGCATGAAGCGATACGCGAACTGGGCCGGCTGGGCTACGTCCAGAACAACGCTCCAGAAGGCGTCCGGCGTCGACCAGCCAAGACCCAGTTCTGGGCCAACCGTGAACTGATTGCCGCCGACCTCGGTGCAACAGTCGGCTACCTCCTCGGCTGACCACTCCCCCACGCCCCGCCGACACAGGTCAATTCGGGGTCACAGAGCACCGTGGCACGGCGAGCCGTGCCACGCCCTGGCTGCACCGAAATGCGCGACACACCACCAGCGCTAGCGTTAATCCGAGATATAGGAATAATCTATGACCTATGGCAATCCGTCGACGCCCCCGAGGCACCCTAGATAATCCGGTGACCCTTGGGTGGGTAGTCCAGAAGGATCAACGTGAGCGATTCATCGAGATTGCCAAGCGTTCCGAAATCTCGGCGGCTGTCCTGTTCGAGATGGTTGTCGATCACCTCGAACTGACGGACCAGGGCATCCCGCCGTGGATGCCTGAGAAGAACCGCGACGGGGAGTTGCCTATCGACCGCGATTAACGCATAAGGCCCGCCGCTTTCGCGACGGGCCTTGAAGCATTGGCTCGAACCTGAAGAAGTTTGGCGACTGACCAGGTTCAGAGCATTTCCAGAAAAACACCGGCTACCAACCGGAGCTTTTTAGTACCCACCTAAGGAAGGACCTAAGGAGTTGACTTCATCATAAGCGCAACGACGCCAAAAACTCATGTTTCTGTTCGTAAATCAGCAGATAGCGCGTCCTCCTTTGTGTCGACACCGGACTCCCCCCATGCGGGTGGAGCCGAGCGTGCGGGTTACTGGGCGACGGAATGGCTGCCGTCGGCCACGGATATCGAAGCCGCCCTGGCCACCACGGCGGCGGAACGCAGCAATTCACAGCCACAGGATCGCCCCACAGACGCGAACGGTCAGCCGGCGGGCACTGGGCCCATTGAGCCGGCCCGTTCCCCCTGGGAGCCTCCCCCCGGCGCCCACCGCCACACAGTGGCATGGCACTCAGGAACGTTCTGGCTCCGGGACCTCCGGGAAATCCCGGCCGATGAAATCGACCAGGCACGCAAGACCAAAGACGACACGATCGCGATAGACACCATCTACCGGGTCGCGGCCGCAGCGGCCCCTTATGCAGATCACGGCACCGGGCGCAGCGTGACCGTTGCGCACAAGACCCTCGCCGCGCAACTCGGGGTGCACATTCGCACCATCGGTCGCGCCTGGCGTGTCCTCGACAAACTCAAACTCGCACAGACGCTCCTCACCGGGCGCTACCTCACCGCAGCCGAGCGGGCATTGATCAAAGCCCGCTACGGCCGGCACCAGATCAAGCGTGCTTCAACCCGCGCACTCACAGCCAGGAGAAGGGCTGTCTACCAACTACGTAGTAGTCAAGAACGTCCAAAATCTTCCCTTACCGAGATGGTTAAACACCAACGCGCTAGGGCGCGCGGAAGCCTCGACCAAGCTGCAGAAGCCAAAACCTCCCCAGGCCGGCACACGTTCACGCCGTGGCCGGCCGACCTCTACCGTTTCGCCGTCGAACTCAGCACCCGGCTGCCCTGGCTAGCACGCCAACACCACCCCGCCAGCGTGTGCGCCATGCTCAACCGCGCCGGAATCACCCCCGACCGCTGGACCGCGGCCACCCTGCTCGACGCGATCGCCGCCGGCAACCAGCGCGCCGGCATGACAGTGCAAGACGGCCACCGCCAACACAACCCAATCGCCTACATGGCCTGGCTCATCAAAACCACCATCGACCTCGACTCCCCCACCCTGCTCGAACAGCACCGCGCACGCTGGGCCGCCCACGAGCAGGCCCGCCGTGAACAGGCTGCTGCTGCCGCCGCCGAAGTTGCCCGAGTTGCCCGGATCAGGGCAGAGGACAACGGCGCATCTGCTCGCTTCTTCGAAGAAGATAAAAAGCGCTACGGCCGCAAGCCGGGAAGAACGAGACTCAACATTGAGGGTGCGCAAGTGGCGCTCACGCGCACGGATACGATTCCTGGATGAGTAAGCGGAAACCGACACGAAAACCCAACAACCGCGCTAAGCCAATTGCGACGGAAGGGTCACCGGATCGTCTACTCAGTGCAGCACGCTCGATCCTCAAATCGTTGACGGCCTACCGCGCTGCTGCCAACGCCTACGGGCAAGAACCAATAGCGCTCTCCCCTATCCTCGAAGGATTGACCACTCTTGATGAGTGGCTGCTATCGGAGATCCAACTGTTTGAACAGGCCCAACTGCTCATAGACACCGAGGCACCCGTAAGTCCCACGAACGATCGAGGCCTGGAATGGGCCGTTCCCCAAACGCCAGAAGCAATCATCAGGTATTCAGAGTTGGCCAACCCCAGCGACGACGACTACCTAACTCGGCTGCGACTGTCTATGACGAACAGAGCCGAACGCACAGCAACCCGCGACGACGCCCTGACTGCACGCTGCGACCAAGCAACAGCGACCGGGGCACAGTGCAAAAACAGGCCCGTCTACTGGCCAAATCGAGGGTACTTAGGCTCCTGCTCGACGCACCTCGGGAACGAAGAGACCCAGCAGCTCACGAAAATTTACGACCAGGCGATAGCGGCGACGGGCTGCCCGGGGTGTGGTCGCAACGCTGGAACGAAATGTTCCCAAGACGCACGGTACCTACGCCCGGTCAACGGACAGTGGCCAAGCGTAAAAACGTTCCGCGGCCGCCAAGTCCACACAGCCCGTATCGACCTCACCCCGGAACCCTGACCGTACTGCCGCACCGCGACCACACCGCACGGCGTTGACTCCCCCAGTTCAACAGTTCCGCATCGGGTGACGCCAACGAATCGCTACGCGATTCCTTGCCACGAGGTTGTCTCTCTCCCGAACTTCGAACTAGGAACTCTGAGTCACGAGGTCGGTGAAGGGCTGCCATTGAGATTCGCGCGGTGATAGCACTTGATAGCACGGACTAGCAAATGCTAGTGTTAGCTATTGTTCGATAGCGTGTTTTAGCATCCGATATATAACGCTAGCACTTGCTAGCACACGATATGCTTTGCAAGCAGCCACTAGCAATTAATAGCAGTTGCTAGCAAGAGCGGCTGCCGCCGCTCTTGCCGTTTAATAGCAGAAGGGTACGAAATGGGATTCATCACTCTCTTTGGAGGCACGAAAGGTGGCGCGGGAAAAACGACCGCTGCCATTAACGTTTCGGTGAGCCTGGCTGCCGCTGGCGCACGCGTCGTCGTCGTGGACGCGGACAAGCAGCGCAGCTCGGCCAAGTGGCACGCACGGCGGGTAGACGCAGGGCACACGCCGCCGATGACACTCGTTGAGAAGCAGGGCAACGTTTACGCTATGGTTACCGACCTGGCCAAGCACTATGACCACGTGATCGTGGATGCTGCCGGCGACGACAACCAGGAGATGCGAACGGCCATGACTGCCGCTGACCTGATGATCGTTGTTCTGCGCCCCAGCCAGCTCGACGTGGAGACGTTGGAGGAGTTCACGGGCGTCATTGACACTGCACACGACTTCAACCCGGCACTGCGCGTCCGGAGCCTGTTGAACCAGGCCCCCACAAACCACAACGAAACCGAGACGGTAGACGTTGCTGAGTACCTGGTCGAGTTCCCCCAGGTGAAGCCCCTCGAAACAGCTCTCTATCTGCGCAAGGCCTACCGCGATTCGCTCGCGGACGGCCGTGGAGTGCTGGAAGTACCAGGAGCGTCGGGCAAGAAGGCCCGCGCCGAGATTCAGGAACTAGTAGCGGAGGTATACGCATAATGGCGCTTGCACGAAACAAGAAACCAGATGCCAGCGCTATCGCCGCGTTCGGTGCAGCCGCAGAGGCACGACCGGATGACGCGGCCGCGGCCGCGGCCGCGCAGGCCAGGACAACGAAGGTCACGAAGCCGAGCCCGGTAAACGCGGGGGAGGAGCAACGGCCGAAATCTAGCCTGGTCCGATGGACTGACGAGGACTTGCGCGACCGCCTCATCGACTACTCAAAGCGCGAGCGATACTCCCTGCAGCACCTGATGATCGAGGCCCTGAAAATCGGACTCGACCAGATCGAAAAACGATAGCAAACGCTAGCAACAGCTAGCAACAGCTAGCACTTGCTAGCTCATCTCGTAAAGGTGCCCCGCATGATGACCGTCTACAGCAAGCCGAATTGCGTGCAGTGCAGCGCCACCTACCGCGCGCTGGACGCCAGAGGGATCGCGTACCAGGTAGTAGACCTAACAGGCAGTGATCCCGCGTTGGAGTACGTCACGCAGGAACTCGGTTACAGCCAAGCCCCAGTGGTCGTGGTCGATGAGCGCGACCACTGGTCAGGCTTCCGGCCCGACAAGATCGACCAGCACGCAGGCGGCCGCTAGACCAGCTCGCAGTCACGCCCGGTTCTGAACGGATTGCTACGGAGCGTGGACGAGCAGCACGTTTCCAATGCGAGTGCCGCCTGGTTCGGTCGAGTGCTTGACGACCAAGTTTGCGGGACCTGACAGCGACAATCTCGACACCAAAACGAATTCGAGCGCAGCCGCGGCCTCGAGTTCAGGAGTCGGATTGTTGACTGTGAGCCGCTGCTTGTCGAGTTCCGTAAGCCCGTCCACGGTCACGTCATATGCCGTTTCGAAGCCGCGGTTTACCAGAACGTAGGACTCTCCACCAACCGGAGAAGTAGACCAGGCGATCGAGGGCAGAATCGAAGGGGTGGGCAGGATGCCAGGAGAATCAGCCGCCGCGAGGGCGGCCCGTTCCTGGTTATCTCTGGACAGCCGGCTAGTGATTTGCGCCAGCCTCGCGAAGTAGATGCCTAAGCCGCCAACCACTGCCGACAGCCCTAGGCCGAGCCATTGTGTCCAAAGGCCTGATGCGGCAATTTCGGTAGCGGTCATGCCGTAACGATAGTGGCGGGGGAGGACTAGATTTCAGCCGCCTCGATCAGGTGATCGAGGGCAGCCCGCCAATCGTGGGTAGTCGGTGCGGCGGCCGTCTCATCACCAGCGCTGTGCTCGGTGTAGTGGGGCCACGGCTCGGCTGCCGTCGCATCGGTCTCAGTCACGATTCCGATGTATGTGTCACCGTCATAGACGCGCCACACCTGAGAATCGACCTCCGCTAGGCGGTAGGTCTTACGGGCGAAGTCATAGGAGCCTTCTGCGAACTCTGGGCCGTCTTCCATGACCCCACATTGCTAGGGTCGGCGCGGCAGCCTCCGCGAAGTGGTGGCGCGTTCCAAGGCCCGGTAGACCGTCGCGCGGCCGATCGTGAATAGCTCGGCTAGTTCCGCGATCGAGTGGCTACACCGCTCGAAATTTGGGGGAGCGCCCGGCAGATCTGCGTCCATGCCAGCTCTTTAGTCGGATGACTAGGAAGCGCCACTCGGCCACAATCGGGGGATTACCCGGGGGCCTAATTTGTCGCCGAGAGGTGGTCGACTAGATCCAGCGCCTGTTGCGGCGCTTCGCTTGCTCGGCGCGAGCGACCTTGGTTGCGTCCTGAACAATGCCGCGTACGACCTTGGGGTCGGAGAGGTTGACGTCCTCAACCGGGCGAGCCGGGGTCGTGGCGCGCACTCGACCGAAGGTCTTTGCCCGTGGCGCATAAGTCGTCATGCTCAGAGTGTAGGCCGAACCGCTGACAGTCAGCTAGAGGTGCCGGCACTCACGCCTGGATATGCACTCGCATATCCGACGGCGAGCAGCTCGGCGACGACCTTGGCAATTTCTACGGACGTGCTGCCTTCCGCGAAGGATCCTTCAACCGGAGAGTCGACGGTGAGCATTCCGTACGAGTAGTCGCCGCTCCGGATCACGACCGAGACGAAGGAGCGATAGCGAGCATCGTTGCGGATCCCCGGGCGCGGGTCCGCGTGTGTGTCCTCCACGATGAACGGCTCACCCCCGGCCTTGGTCCATGCGAGCGCTATATCGCCAGCGACCGTGCCGGCGGCGAACGGTCCAGGGTCGTCGCCCTCACCGCTCGTCGACTCGTGAACCAGCTCGTCGCCGGCTACGTTCAAGACGAACACATTTGCCCGCACACGCGGAATGTGTGCAAGCAGGAGATAGGCGGTCACGGAAGTTACCTTGTCGGCCACCCGCACGACGTGACGTCGTTTTACGCCGGCCGAGAGGTTGGGCATTTCAGCTAGCAGCCGAGCGACGGGAGCAATGCTGTCCTTCATTGCTATCCGAAGGTCATTGACCTCATTGTCCGTGGTGGTGATCAGCCTGTCGGCGCGCAGCGCACGAAACACCTGAAGGGCCACGGTGGCGACCAAGAGCCCAGCACCCGCCCAGTAGAGCTGCGTCGTTGCCTTAGGCAAGATATTCGGGGCCTCGAAGATCAGGACACCGAGCGCTCCCAAAACGAGAGGGATCGCTACGTCCAGAATGACGCGGCCGCTGCGAGCTCTCGTTGCTGAATTACCCGTGGCCATCCGGTAAGTGTAAGTGCAGGCTGCGCGGGTGATTCCGTTCATCGAGTTCTCCTTCTTCTACTGCTTGATACGCCGGGGAGAGCCGATTGACCAACGCAACGACGGACGGAGCCTGAGGGGAGCCCACATCACGTGTGTGCGGCGCGATTTGGCGCTTACGTCGCCAGCCCAAAACGATCGTTATTGGGCGCTGTTCCATGAAAAGGAACCTCAAAAGCGCGCCAGCGCAGGCCGTTGGCACTTCGCTGCCGCCCGCTGTCGGAGCTCGGCGATACTGTGAACTCCACAAGATGAGGAGTGCGCGCATGCCAGCAGGTCCCGTTGCAGTGTCGAGGCTCGGTAGCGAAGAGACCTCGCGCGAGCCACAGAACATCCGAGCGGCAACTTGGCTGCTCAGGCAGCCCGGCGGTCAAGTCATGGTCGTCACCCCACGCAGAGATTTCTCGAGCGAAATCCTTACACAACTTGTTGCCGATCCCGACGTCGTCCACCACACTTGGCGCGGGTTCAACGCCAGCTCGTTCGACGGGCAGCGAGTCATATACGCGTGGCCCGACCGTAAACACCTGAACGATGTGTGGGGCGCGGAAGCGGATGCGCTTGTCGTTATCGAATGGAACGAGAACGAGACCGCCGAATGGATTGCAGACGCCCGGCCCATTCAATTGCTCGCTGAGGGAATAGTGCAGTCACCTGAGAAGGAAAGGTCGGGGGCGCTTGAACCGCTGCCCAACGGTATCGATGGCATCCTCGCGTACGTCGCTGATATGGCGGCCGGCTACTCGACGGGCCTCAAGTGGAACGAAGAGGACAAGCTCAAGGCGGACATGATGAACTGCCCGGACCGCTGGCTCCCGGTCACCGTCGAGCAGGTCCGCGCAATGTGCCGGCAGCTCGGGATGAGCCCAGAAGACGTCGACACGATAGCCGATCTCGTCCAGCGCCGGAAGGACGGCCGCCGCTTCAATGTGCGCAGCTCATACCGGACTTTTCATTTCAATTGATGACCGTTCGCCTTGCCTGGCGGTCGGCAAACGATCGTTTTCGGGCCTTCTCGCCTGGGTGTGAAGGGGCCGGGTGTGTTTTAGGGCAGTCTGTTGCTGTGAGTAGGACATCTATCAAAGATTTGCGTGAGCGCGGGCTCGTATGGCACTACACGACGCTCGAAGCCCTCCAACTAATCCTGGCGAGCAACACTTTGCTGGCAACTGAAGTCAGCTATCAAAACGACCAGCGAGAACCAGAGACCGCGCGCGAAGCGAACTGCCTGAGGAACTGTTCACGGAAGATGTTGTTGTTACCGAGACTGTCTTTCGGAACGAAGCACGAGCGTGGTCGGCTCCAGTCGGTACGCCGCTGCCTGAGGAGTTCGGGGGAGCGGGTGAAAGCGTAGACAGTACGACCTCTCCCACTGATGCATGGCAGGAGCAGAAGGCGAGCGGAGAGCCTACGCCGTAGCGAGTGCAGGAGCCACTGGCTCGGGGGCAAAGATTGTCCGGCTGCAGTACACGCCAGCTTGACGTCAGATTGCGCAGCGAAACCCGTCCAGTTGTGTGACTGTTACCGCTTTGTGGCGGCGTTTTGTGATCGCTTCGTGGCGGGAACCGCAACGTGCCCACAAACGATCGGTGGCTTCAAACGCTCGAAGCAACAGGGGGCATTTTTATACTGCGGTCGTCACTTGCCAGCGATTCTCATGGCCCAGCGCGTATATGGCCACTGCTGCGAAGGAATGCGCTGCCGCTCCTGCCAACCAGGCCACCGTGAACGGCCATTGTGGACCGCTCTCATCCAGGCTGCTCACTTTCAACCCGCTTGCTGGGCCGGTTCTATCGGAGGATTCCTTGTCGGCGGGCTGCGGAGACTGCTGCGGTGCGGGAGGTGACGTTGAGCTTGGAGAAGATGTGTGCGAGGTGGGATTTGACGGTTGTTTCGCTGACGAAGAGTTCTTCTGCGACATCGGTGTTTGAACGGCCTAAGGCGACGAGTTCAAGAACCTGAATTTCGCGGCCGCTAAGGCTGATTTGGGGGGCACGCATCCGGTTGAGGAGACGGGATGCGATGACGGGGGCAAGAGCACTTTCACCGGCGGCGGCCGCGCGGACGGCTGCGATCAGTTCGTGTGGTGGTGCGTCTTTGAGGAGGTATCCGCTGGCTCCGGCTTCGACAGCGTTGAGGATGTCGGCGTCTGAGTCGTAGTTCGTAAGCACCAGCACATACGGTGCCGCGTCGAGGGCTCTGATGAGTCGAGTCGCATCAGCACCGGTGGATGGTTCGCGGGCACCAAATTGGAGGTCCATCAGAACCACATCCGGGTTCTCACGCTCGGCGGCTTGTACCGCCTGATCGGGTGTGGCTGCTTCGGCGACGACCTCGAAGTCTTCCTCGAGACTGAAGAGTGCGTGGAGACCGGCACGGACAATCGGGTGATCATCTGCGATGACGAGTCTGATCATGGGCGCTCCTCGAGGGAGAGGTTTACGGCCAGGGCGGTTCCCTGGCCGGGTGCAGTGTCGAGGGTGAGGCTTCCACCGAGCTGCTGCACGCGCTCGTGAGTGGCGTGAAGGCCAAATGAGTCCGATTTGTCCGTCGAGTCCTTGGTCAGAAGAAGAGGATCGAATCCGGTCCCGTCGTCCACGACGGTGAAGCGTAAGTCGTTCTGGTCGACCGCGAGCGTGATCGTGGCGGTAGAGGCGTGGGCGTGTTGGATGACGTTCGCGATTGCCCCTTGCGCGATGCGAAGTAGCGCGGTTTGGAGATGCATCGGCAGCGCGACGTTATCGGAGACTCGCACGTTTACGACAAGTCCCTGCGTCGCCCATTGTGTTCGAGCGAGCCTGCGCAGTGCTCCGCCGAGACCGCGGTCGTCGAGCTGGGGTGGTGTGAGCTCGCGGATGAAGCGGCGTGCGTCGGCGAGGTTTTCGGCGGCGGTTTCGCGTGCCAAAACGATATGTTCTATTCCAGCCCGGTCTGGGTCGGCGCGTTCGGCGGCGTGTAGCAGCATTTGGATGCTGGAGAGCCCTTGCGCCAAGGTGTCGTGGATCTCTCTTGCAAGTCGCGCGCGTTCTGCCAGGACACCGGCTTCGTGATCGATGGCGGCGAGTTGCCCTCGCGTGTTGATCAGTTCGTTCATGAGTACTTCACGCTGTTCGGCTTCGCGGGCGAGCGCTTGGTATCCGAGCCCGATGAGGAGGGCGACGCCGGCACCGACAAGAGGGCCTACTACGCCGCCGACGGTCCACCCGCCGTGCACCCCGAGGGCGTAGATCGCGACGCCTGTCGCAACCAGGATCGTTGCGGATCCCCACCACCGACCAAGAAGGTGAAGGTAGAGAAAGAACAAGGGGAAGACCAAATATGCAGCGTCCGAGCTGAGCCACAGCAGGGCAACCCATAGCAGGGTGAGCACGGCAAGCCAGCCGAGCCTCAGCAGGCGAGACCGGGAACGATCGGATCGGCCGATGAGCCCTCCTAGGCCATACGTCACCAAAAGAACCACTGACAAGACGATGACGGTGACGCGCATGTCAGTTGGGACGAGTGCAGCACGGGCGATGACCAGAAGAGTCAATGCGACGAACAGCGCGTGCAGGCCAGTCCGCAGACCCACGAAGACAGGGGTCAGTGCGGTGTGGGACATGCTTTGGACTTTACGCGCCACGGTGATGAGCCCTCATCGTTCGAAAGTACGACTGTTTGCTCCGTCTTTTAGGCAGACAAGGGTGTTCCGTCGGGTGATGACCCGGAAGTGACGAAACGAGAGAGTGGGATATGTCATCGCATCCGGTGGCAAGAAAGGCAGACATCATGTTCGTCGCGTTACGCGATCTTCGCTTCGCCCGGGGCCGGTTCGTCCTTATCGGCTCCGTCGTCGGCCTCATCACCGTTCTTGTCGGTTTCCTCAGCGGCCTAACAGGAGGGCTCGCTACGCAGAATATTTCGGCCGTGCTCGCGCTTCCGGCCGATCGCATCGTGTTTTCCGCTCCTGCCGACGGGGCATCAAGTGCCAGCTTTTCCGACTCCACAATCACCGAGCAACAGGCCACGGATTGGGCGTCAACCGATGAGGTGACAGCTGCGATACCTGTTGGGATTAGCCAGACCCGCGGTGAAGCAGGCAGCACCCGCGCGGCGATCGCCGTCTTCGGTGTTGAACCGGGATTCAACTCCACGGCACCCTCCCGTGATGGTCTTTTAGGCCTCTCCCTCCCGGCAGCGAAGAGCCTCGACGTCACGACCGGCGATGACGTCACGATCGCCGGCAGCACCTACGTCGTCGAAACGGTCGATGGAGACGACTGGTACAGCCACACCCCGGTCGTCCAGATGACTCTGCACGACTGGCAGGCCTACTCCGCCGCTACCGGGAACCCCGACGCCTATGCAACGGTCCTCGCCGTCACCGGCAGCCCCGATTGGGTTGCCGCCGACACGTCAAACACGACAATGTCCGAAAGCACTATCGGATCGCTACTGGCGCTCAGCGCCTTCCGCTCCGAGATCGGGTCACTCCTGCTGATGGTCGTCATGCTGTTCGGTATCTCCGGCCTCGTAATCGGCGCGTTCTTCACCGTCTGGACCATGCAGCGAAAAGGAGACGTCGCAGTCCTGAAAGCCCTCGGCGCCAGCACCAAATCACTGGTTCGCGACGCTCTCGGCCAAGCACTCATCGTGCTGCTCATCGGAATCGGAATCGGTTTGGGGCTCGTTGCCCTCTTAGGAACTCTTGCCGGCACCGCGCTGCCATTCCTGCTCAGCCCGGTCACGACGCTGCTGCCAGGCGTGATCATGACCGCGCTCGGCCTCGCCGGCGCCGCGTTCGCTCTCCGTTCCGTCACCTCCGCCGACCCACTCACTGCCCTTGGGAGCAACCGATGATCCGCCTCGACAACATCACCCTCACCTTCCCCGACGGAGGCACCCGTGTCACCGCCGTCGACCACGTCACCCTCACAGCTCACCCGGGTACCGTCACCGGAATCACCGGACCCAGTGGCTCCGGAAAATCGAGCCTCCTCGCCGTTGCGGCAACTCTTATCCACCCGGACTCCGGCCAGGTCCTCATCGACGACATCGACGCCACTGATTTGGACCCGGGCGCAGCTACCGAACTACGCCGCAACAAGATCGGGATCGTCTTCCAGCAGCCCAACCTCATCCCCTCCCTCACTGCGAGGGAACAGTTGGCCGTCATGAATGAACTTGGCGCCCACCACAGTCGGCGGAACCGCGCAAAAACCGCCACGCGCGCCGATGAGCTATTGGACGCAGTCGGCCTCGCCAGTCAGCGCGACAAGCGCCCCCACCAGCTCTCCGGCGGCCAGCGTCAACGCGTCAACATCGCCCGCGCCCTGATGAACGACCCCAGTGTGCTCCTCGTCGACGAACCCACGAGCGCCCTCGACCAAGAACGCGGTGCCAGCATCATCGACCTGATCCTGCGTCTCACCGATGAGCGAAACACCTCAACCCTGCTGGTAACTCACGATCTCATCCATCTGCCGCGCATGCACGGTGTGGTCCACCTCATCGACGGCAAACTCGTCGACACCCTTCTCACGGCCGCATAGCCTCCGACCACCCAGTCACGAAGGAACCTGTGGCCTTGACCCCGGGTGGTGGACACCTCACAAGAGAGAATGCTCACCATGGGAAACACACGCCGGGAGTTCACTCCTGAGTTCAAAGACGAGGCCGTCAAGCTGGTGATCAACACCGGCCGCGCAGTCGCAACCGGCGCCCGCGAGCTCGGCGTCAACGAAGCCACCCTGGGCCGATGGGTGAACCTGTTCGAGGCCAGCCAAGACGCCAGCGAAGCTGGGATCACGGAGACAGAGAAGGCCGAACTGCTGCGGCTTCGCAAAGAGAACGCCGACCTGAAACTGAACCGGGCGTTCCTAAAAAAGCCTCCTTCTTCTTCGCCCAAGAAGCCTCGGATACGAACGCCAAGCGTTCGCACTGATGCTGGTGGAGAAGACCAACTTCAGCATCGTCCGCATGGTCCGCCTCCTCGCCGTTTCCCCTTCGGGCTTCTACGCCTGGCTGGGCCGCAGCCCGTCTGAGCGGGCGGTGCGACGGGAGAACATCGAGCAGAAGGTCACGTGGTTCCACAGCGACTCAGACGAGGTCTACGGGGCCCCGCGGATCCTCGTCGACCTCCGCGCCGATGGTGAGACCATCTCCCGGAAAACCGTGGCCAGCACCATGCGCCGCCTGGGATTGGTGGGCATCAGCCCGAAACGGTGGCGCACCACGACGGTCAGCCAGGCCGAGGACGCCTACCCCGTCGACGCCGTCAAACGAGAGTGGGACACCGGGGCCCTGAACCAGGTCTGGGTAGACGACATCACCTACCTGAGGACCTGGGAAGGGTGGCTCTATTTGGCCACCGTCATCGACGCTCACTCGCGCCGCGTGATCGGCTAGGCCATCGCCGACCACATGCGCACCGACCTCATCCAAGACGCCCTGGTCATAGCCATGGCCCTCCGCGGTGAGCGGCCCGAGCAGGTGATCTTCCACTCCGACCGTGGTACCCAATACGCTTCAGCGCAGATCACCGTGGATGCGAAAGCGCACCGGATCACCCGGTCGATGGGCTACACCGGGGTCTGCTGGGACAACGCGATGGCGGAAAGTTTCTTCGCCACGCTCAAGACCGAGTTCTACCACCGACGCGTGTGGCCCAGCAAAAACAAGGCCTCCAGAGAGGTCGGCGCCTAGATCGAGGACCGCTACAACCGGCGCCGCCGGCACACCTCCCTCGGCCAGGTCAGCCCCGTCGACTTCGAACTGCAATACTCAAACCAGAACGCGGACTTCGCTAAAGCCGCATAACCCCGTGTCCACTAACCGGGGGCAAGGCCAGTCCTCGTCGAGCAATACGACGAGTGGGAGGCCTCCACCCGCCGCTACCTCTCCGAGGGCTCCATGCGGCTACTGGGCGCCCTCAACGACGCCCTCGCCAACGACGACGCCACCGCGCTCACGGGGGTGGTTACCGTTCCCGAGCTCACTTCTGCATAATCAAACCACTGACCTGCACGGTGTCGAGAAACTCCACCATTCAGCGGGACAGGATTTCCTTCAGGTCAGGATTGGCTCCTGCCAGCGGGCCAAGCG
>NZ_SOGJ01000032.1 GCF_004402375.1 Cryobacterium breve | reverse complement strand
TGAACTCAACGAGCGGCCACGCAAAACCCTCAAACGAAGCACCCCAGCCGACCTGCTCAGCGAGCTAGTCTCGAGGAAGGAAATAGTCCCTGTTGCTTCCACCGTTTGAATTCGCCGATCCGATTCTGAGACCATGTGTAAAGGTGAAAGCATGCTTTCCCCACAATCATTGAGCGAGAACGACCGCCGAGTCGTCGCCGCATGGGCCGCGGATTGCGCTGAGCGCGTTCTGCCCCTGTTCGAGCAAGAAGCGCCAGATGACGATCGAGCAAGGGATGGAATTACCCGCGCCCGAGCTTTCGCCCGCGGAGAGCTGGACACGGCGGGCGAGATTCGTCGCCGCTTCGCCGCGGGCCGTGCCGCCCAGGCTGCCACTTCCCCCGCCGGCAAAGCGGCGGCCTGGGCGGCCGGCCAAGCGTCCGGTGTCGCGCACATGGGGGCGCACGCCCTCGGCGCTGCCGCCTACGCCGCCAAAGCGGCCCAGTTGGCAGCCCCCGACGGCGGAGGTGCAGCTGAGATTGCGTGGCAGGTGGAAAACATGAATCAGACCGTGAAAAACGCTCTCCAACAATTGCCACTCCTCGGGGAGGATTCGTCCGGCCCGCTCGGTTCTGGACTACTTGCCTCGGGTGTTCTCGGAGAGAACATCCGATCCCTTCAGTCCGCATTTAGCGAGACTGCGCAACTCGCCCGCCTTAGTGTCCGGTAGCCGATCGTCTACCGGCCACTCTCCCAGTTCGGCAACACGTGTGACTTTTAGCGCTCTGTGGCGGCGTTCTGTGATCGCTATTTTGTGCGTAGCGCCCACTGTGGTGCTGTTCCCCGCAAGGGGAACCCCTCGGGGGCGTTGCCCCGGCGCGGATGCCTTCAGAACGAGTGGCGCATCGTGCGGTGGAGTCACTCACCACGGTTGGAGCGAGGCGCTGGACGGAAGTAGTCGATCAGGAAGCCACCAAGAACGCCGAGCGCCAGGACCACCAGGGCTGGCCACAGCAGCACCGGTCCGGTGATCACTTCAATGTTGAAGTCGATCAGGGCCTTGAGGGCAAATATGGCAACGATGTACGCAAGCGCGATGATGGCTGCGGCGATCACCACGCGACTGCCGAGTGTTCGCCGTTTCACCTTAGGGAAACTCGATGCGTATTCCTCGGGCGTCCCGAACTCAGATTCTGCGGAGGTGCCGGTGGTTGATGCATGCGCGCGAACTTCTTCGAGCACCTCAGCGATCTGCGACTCCGGGGTGCCGCGCATGCGCAGGTTGAAGGCGAGGTCGTGTTCATACGTCATCGTGCATCCCGTCGTGTCGTTCGAAGAATAGTGAGGGCGTCGTTCATGCGGTTCCATGTGGCGATTGAACGATCGAATTCCTTAGCGCCGAGTGCTGTCAGGGCAAAGACCTTCCGTCCTGGTCCAGCTGCGTCGTGCTCCCACACGTGATCGACGAGACCTTGCTCCTCGAATCGCCGCAGTAGCGGATAGAGCGTGCCGCCCTTGATTCGATCAAAGCCATGATCTCGAAGACTCTCGATCATGGCGTATCCGTGCCGCCGCTCGACGCTGAGGAGCGCTAAGACTGCCTGTGGCAGGGCTGCCCTTGTGAGCTCTGCGAGCCAGTCGATCTCAGTCATGGCTAGATAGTAACACTACTTAGATAGCCGCTTCCGTCGTGTCTCGCCAGCTCGGGTCGAAGGTCAATCTGCTCGCCTGAGGATCACCCCCCACGATGGCCACAGGGTAAGAGCTGAGATTCACGAAACGGCGTCGGTCGTGATCCTTTCAGCCGACCACCTCGCTGGCCTCCTTCGATTGGGAGCCGAGCGTCCGGAAGGGGGACCCTCATGGGCACAGAGCCATGGTCCTTGGCGGCGGGAATGAGCTGTGCAGGCGAGTGTGAAAAATGTGCAGCCGAGTACGCAAATCGACAACGGAGAATTCCAGCGCTCCTGTCGACCTTGCTGTCCCGGTTATTCCGCCCGGACAAGATTCGCGCTCCGGTGTGTTTTTCGCGACAAGCGCTCCCTACTCGACAGTCTCGAAACCCTACGGATATATGGCGTCTCACGGCCCCGTTCACAGACCCCTGCACGAACCGCGGAATCTCGCGGCGCGATGAATCTCGTAACTTCGTTGCATAACCTCCTGGTTGGATATCCGCACTCACTGTTAGTTATGCGACGTTCACGGCGTACAAGGAGCAGTCTCAGAAAAGTAAAGCATTTCGAGGCACGCGAAACCTCTCCCGAGCCGTGGGAAGGAATGGCGGATTTTCGCCGCAGGATCTGTCGTGGAAAGATGTCTTACCGCAAAGTGTCTTTGCTTGCCCGTTTCTAGCAGTTGTTGAGCCAGAATGGGCCGATGAGACATCTTGGGTACACACGCGTCAGCACCAGAAGCCAAGACGCAAAGCTCCAAGTCGACGCCCTGGTCAAATCGGGTGTGCAGGAGCGGGACATTTTCGCCGACGTTACCTCGGGCAGCCGAACCGCGATCTCACGCCCTGGGATGCAGAAGCTACTCGAGTACGCCAAACCTGGTGACACGGTCGTCGTCTGGCGGGTCGACCGACTCGGGCGGTCCCTCATCGATGTTTTGAACACGGTGAAGCTGCTTCGAGAGCGGGACATACAGGTGCAGAGCATCTCGGATGGCATCGACCCGTCGACGACGTCGGGCCGATTGATGCTGAACATGCTCGCCACGTTGGCCGAATACGAACGCGAACTGATCACCGAACGCGTGAACGCCGGGATCACCGCCGCCCGGAAAGGCGGCACCAGGTTCGGCCGGCCCCTGTCCGATCCCGTGGTCGTAGCCGACAAACTCAAGCTCGTCACGGAAGCCCGAGCGAAGGGCCGCACTGCCGAGGATGCGGCAAAGCTCGTCGGGTGGAGCCGTGCCACTTTGTATCGTCACCAGCAGGCCCTCGCGGCGCGCGAGAGCACGCGCGCGTAGCCAATCAGGTTGGCCACGGTGCTCCTAGGGTGTTTCATGACTAACAGTTGCGACCTCTCAGGTGCGCTCAGGCCTGGTCTGTCCGCGCCAAGATATCCAGAATCGTGTCTCGGTCTGCTTCTCTAGTACCCACGCCGAAGTCGAGCCAGTCGGGCTCGCCCATGGTGCCGCCGACCTTGCAGGTGAGGGCAACATCTCGTCCGTCACTGCCCTGGGCACTGGTCTCATCGGTCGCCTCGATATAGATGCCGATCGCACCGTCTCCGCGCGGCAACCAGGTCGCGTCTTCAAACGGTGCCCACGAGATTCCGGAGAGCGCGTCCGGGGCGATTATGGCCAGGGTCTGTGCTTTGCACAGAGCGTACGCGTCGATCGACTCAAGGCCGGTGTCTGCGCCACGCGGTGCCACTGATGGTGCCGACGCGGACTCTTCGGGAGCGGCAGTGGCGGAAGGCCCGTCGCTTGCCGGCTGCTGCGCCGCGCGGGTCCCGGACGCGCATCCGGCGAGGGCCATGGACGCAAGGACGACCAACGCGGGCAGCAGTACAGTGCGTCTCATGGCTCAAGTATGGGCGCCGAGAATGCCCTGCAATGGAACATGGTCGCGCCCCAATTCGGGGGACGACGGTCTCACTGATCGAGGCCGCTGCTCGCGTCGGCGAATTCCGCGGCGAATGCCGGCACGAACGCAAGCATCATGGGGTTCATCAAGTAATAGAGCACTCCGTCGCGCCAGGCGAATCCACTGCCCATCGACGGGTCGTCGCTGGGCTTTGATACATACACCCAGCCTGCGATTCCGAAATCATCGCTCGCTGTATGCCCATCCGTCGCAAACTCAGTCTGGATTGAGTCCCACTGCTTCTGGCTCGTTGCAAGTTGGCCAATCATCACGGCGCCATCCAGAAATTCAGCACCATTGACACTGCCACCGCACGCTACGCCGTCGGTGACCATCCTGTCCACGAGCGGGTCGACGGAGTCGGGCTCGTTTTCCTCTAGCTGCACAAGGCGCCCACCCGCCCCGATAACATCCGCCACAACTTGTTTCGGCATGATCTCGTCACAACTCGCTAGCGCGCTCTGGGTGTCAATGTTGGGCTGATTCTGGGCCGCACATCCAGCGGCACCTGCTCCGAGAACCAAAACAAGTGCGAAAGCGAAACACGTCCGAGCAGTTGTCCCCATGAAATTGATCGTATCTCTCCTATGCAAGGCGCAAGGGTATGGCGGTGGCCCGAGAGAAAGGCCGGCTACGCGGGCGCAGCCCGAAGCTCTCTCCCGCTCAGGAGAAACATGAGGTATCGGTTGACCCCGGCGTGCTTGGGTATTACTTCGCTCCCGCCAGCGAACTCTGGAGCTCTACTGTCGATCTGAAGGCGGCGGACTCAGATGTGTCCAAAGCACCACTTTCTTGCCTCCATGAGATACAGAAAGTGGAGTTCACCCTCGAGGGCAAATGATGCTCGCCCATTCATCGCCTACGGTCCGCCGCATCTCATAACCTGGGCGCCTCATAACCTATGGAATATGAGCCGGGGGATCGCCTACCGACCACTCCCCCAGCTCGCCAACACGCCCGGAATGACGCGGCCTCACAGCGTCCGGTAGACCCGTCCGAAATAGGTCCCGGTGAATGGGCCCTATGTGAAACTGCCGGCATGACGGGATTACTGATTGGCTATGCGCAAGTCTCCACGGACGCTCAGGACCTCACAGAGCAACACACTCACTGCCCTGGGAGTCGCGCCGGCACGCGTGTACGTCGTTCTGGCCGATCACGGCGACCCTTTCCCGCACAATGTAGGGCATGAGCTTGGCCGTAGGATGCGGAATTATCGCTCCAAATAGACGCCCGGGAACCGGGTTGTTCAGCGGGCAGAGGCAGAGATTGAACTTGTTTGAGTCGGGAGAGCAATCGACATACCGGAACTCATCGCCCGTCAGAAAACGGGGCAAGGCTCCGACTAGGAACCGGCTGGCAGAGCAGAAGCGAAGTGCACCTCAAACAACACCTCACTCATACGGTGTTGCTACGACCCCTTGAAGCCGCCCATGGGATGCGAGGCACTCACGTTACGAGACAGGTCCGCGAGCAAGTGCAGTCACATGGTGCCCCGGGCGGTTATTGCCTTGAGCGGCTCGCATGAAGGGGCTGCCGCTGAGCGGGCCGGGTGACCACGGGGTGGTAGGAGTCCGTCGGAGCGCCCAGCCAGCATCTCTGCCCACCGATGTCTAGTTCGAAACAACGATCGCAGACGTTCGATCGATGAGGGGTAGCCAGCGTAAGCTATAAGTGCTAGCTTTTAGCTACCGCACGTAGCCAATTGGAGGGCATCATGACGGAGACACTGACCATCGATGAAGGGACCATCGCCTACGACTTGCAGGGTGACGGCCCGCTTGTCGTGCTGGCCCACGGCATGGGTGACAGTCGACACTCATACCGATTCATCGTCCCCGCGCTTGTGGCGGCCGGCTACCGGGTCGCTAACGCGGATATTCGCGGTTGCGGCGAGTCGAGCGCCGGATGGTCGCAGTACGAGCGCACCGATATCGCGGGCGACCTCGTAGCCCTCGCGCGTCATCTTGGGGGGCCCGCCGTCATCGTAGGCCAGTCGATCAGCGGTGGGGCGGCGACTATCGCCGCTGCCACGGCCCCCGATCTGGTTGCGGGTGTCGTCGAGTTGGCGCCTTTCACTCGTAAGCAGTCGGCTGATCTTGGCGGGTTGCTGCGTGTCCCGAATCACCGGCGCGGGACGGTCCAGTTGGCGAAAGTCATGCTGGGCGGCAGTCTCAAGGGTTGGATGAACTACCTGAACCTCGCGATCCCTACGAAGCCCGCGGACTGGAGTGCCGAACGCGACCGCATCGAGACGACGCTGAGTAACCGGGACCGTATGGGAGTCCTCAAAGCCATGACCAAGACAAGCCCGGCTGACGCCGGCGCCCAGCTGGGCAACGTGCGCTGCCCGGTCCTCATCGTTCAGGGCGGCGCTGACCCGGACTGGGCCGACCCCCGGGCCGAAGGCGAACGCATCATCGCAGACCTCCCGGCCGGCCTCGGGGAGCTGGCCGTCATCGACGGCGCTGGGCACTACCTGCACGCCGAGACGCCCGAGAAAGTTCTCGGTCTTCTTCTTCCTTTCCTGGCCAGAACGCTTCCGGCCACCACCCCGGCACACCATGCCTAGAGCGGGCCTTGACGCTGATGTCGTGACTCGGGCCGCCGCCGCCCTAGCCGACGAGACCGGTTTGGTAAACCTGAGCATGAACGTCATCGCCGAACGCCTCAGCGTGAAAGCACCCTCGCTCTACAAACACGTCGACAGCCTGTCCTCGCTCATCCACCGCATCGCGATCCTTGCCACCACCGAGCTCGGCGACGCCATAAGAGATGCCACGCAAGGCCGAGCCGGCGGGGACGCACTTGCCGCCGCAGCCCACGCCCTCCGGTCCTTCGTAGGGGGACATCCCGGTCGGTATGCCGCGATTCTCGGTGCCCGGCCCGGCGGCCCCGACGATCCGCTGCACGCGGCGCTGAGTCGGAGTCTCAACTCCTTCTCGGCAGTCCTACGCGGTTACCAACTCGATCTGGCGGAAGAGACCCACGCACTGCGGATGCTCCGCAGCAGCCTGCACGGTTTCGCGTCCCTGGAGATGTCCGATGGCTTCCAGATAGGCACCGACGTCGACGACAGCTTCGCCTGGATGATCCAGTTCATCGACCAAGGCCTGCGTGCCGGTGGCGAGTCTTCGAATTCGGGAAAGGGTGATCGGGTCGCGGCCCGATCAGTGACGGGTGCATCCCGTGGCTGACCTCGAACGCGCGTCCTCGCGCACCCCGAACTCGCACCCGCGCAGTCCCGGTCATGACCCGGTCCGCGGCGGCCTCCGCTTTGTGACTGAGCTCGTCGCATGGGTCGCGACCCCGTGGGCATTGTGGCCACACTCGATCCCGCTGGCGATCGGTGTCGTGGTCTTGCTCATCGGACTTCCGGCCGTGTTCAGCACGCCCGGCGACCGTCCCGGCGGCGGCGGACCCGTGGCGGCACCTGGCATCGTGACCATCCTTCTACTGGTGGCTCAGCTGGTCGCGGCAAGTTGGGCGTCATGGGTGCTCTGGCCGTGGTGGATTGCTGTCATCGTCACCGCGCTCTGTCTCGTCGTCGTCGTTACCGAGCAACCACGATGGCGCGCACTCACTACACGACGGTGAAGCTACCGCGTTCTTAGAGACACTCTTCGATGAGTGGAGCGCGCCGTGATCGGGCTCCGGATAAATGCCCGAGGAACAAACATGCCGGCCGCGCCTGGCAAAAAATTGGCGCCTGGCCTACACAACCGTCTGGGCAGGCACTCGTCGTGAATCAGGGTGCGTTCGCAGACGATCGTTTGTGGGCACGTCGAGGGTTGCGCCAAAGAGTGATCACATATCGCCGCCATTTTGTCGCTTCTCGAGGTCGCCTGCACGGCCCGCCGCGTGTTTCCGCGGAAGGTGCACGCGACCAGGAGCGGTCAGCTATTCACGGTCGCCTGCGCAACCTGGTTTAGACCTCGACGCGGAGGTATGCATAGACGGTTTCTCGGCTGATGCCATAGTGCCGAGCGAGGGCAGCTTTCGGAACGCCGGCTGCGGCCTTCGCGCGCAGCTCGGTAGCTCTCTTGGCGTCCAACGATGGCGCGCGGCCGCGGTACGCGCCGCGCTGCTTTGCCAGACTAATGCCCTCGCGCTGACGTTCACGGATGAGGGATCTCTCGAATTCCGCAAACGCTCCCATCACGTTCAGCAGAAGCGTTGCCATCGCGTTGTCGTCGCCGGTGAAGGTGAGCTGCTCCTTGACGAACTCGACGCGCACCTTTTTCGCTGTGAGAAGGCGCACGATCGCGCGCAGGTCCTCGAGGTTGCGGGCCAGGCGGTCCATCGAGTGCACGAGCACAGTGTCACCGTCTCGGGCGAAATCGATCATCCGTTCCAGCTCGGGCCGGTTCGCGTCTTTGCCTGAGACCTTGTCCTCGAAGATCTTGTCGGTCTCGACGCCGTCGAGCTGACGGGCTGTGCTCTGATCGAGGGTACTCACGCGCACATAGCCGATTCGCTGACCTACCATCTGCACACCACACAATCTGTCAGGTTGAACTCTAAGAGCCAGACAGGAGTGGTGTCAATAAATGCAATTTCGATTCCAACTGGACGGGTTTCACCGCACTATCTGACGTCAAGCTGGCGTGTACTCCACCTAGGCATACCATCGGAGGACAGACGCGCCCGGATTGAAACAATCCGGCAAAGTGGAGCCGCCGGTTGGGGTGCTTCGTGTCCCGAAGGGAAAGCCCCCGCCTACGAGGGGAAGGCTTTCGACCTCAGTCGGCGCCATGCGGTCACTGCTCTGAATGATGTGGTCATGAAACATGCATGCAGTAACTGACCTCGGCACGTTGACGCTAGGGTCGGGTCTGTGGGGTCACCGAAGCTAGATTCACCGAAGTCGAAACGGGGACTCCTGGCAATACTGCAGAGCCCACCCCTCACTTCTGGACTGCGGACCATATCCCGAGTGAAACTCGCAACCGAGACTCTCGGGTGCGACTTCTATACCGTCGCGAATATGTTCGCCACCCCGGTGAGGGACACGGTTCAGCTTGCCCGCATAGGCAGCACAGCAGATGGATGGATCAAGGCGCGCGGCTACCTCGAAGCTTGCGTCGACCAGCCGGAAATCACTGACGCTCTGCTCGCCTTTGGCGTTGTACCGCCGACTGGTTCAGCACGATTGCACTTCAAAGATCAAGCTGATTGGATTCAGGAGAAGCTCTTGACTCGAGGAATCCGCACCTGGATGGTGGGAGGCCGGCCAGCACATCCCTCTCGTTGGCAACGAGAAACGCACAGGCTTATGCCAGGAGTTGACTTCCGTATCGCACTGGCCCATTTGCTAACGGAATCAAGCTCAACTGATTGATTCCTTCGCGGCCAGGGCAACCCAATCTCGCGTCCGCTGACGCGAGCGCTCAAGGGCCTATCCGGCCGACTCGAGGCGGATCCGATCCTTATGCTGCATCGATGTGACGGCACTGATTGACTGTCCTTCCAGAAACCTCAGCTCCGTCAGGTTGTTCGGCTCGTTATGTGTGTCCTGAATATTTCGGCGCCAGAGAGCCTCCAACGCGGCCTGGTCCTCAATGCGGAGTTGTCGAGCCTGTCCTCCAATAATCTCTGGACTGATCTGGCCAAGGCCTTGGATGGCCCACTCTCGGGACTCGTAGCCGGCCGCGGCCTCAAGTAATGCCAAGACAGATTCGGACTTGGCTAGCAGCGCGGCTGCCAGTGGAGCCCGCTCAGGGACGCTGAGTTCTTGAATGAGGCCCTCGATTTCGACCGGTGAAGGCACACCGAGACTCGCCTGCGCGTGCCTTCGCACCTTCTGACTGCTATCGAAAGCGAGCTCCCATCCGAAACTGAAACGGTCATGCCAGGCAATCCCAAGACCCCAAACTGCTGCCGCCCGGATTTCTTCCGTCAGTTCAGCGTTTGAGGCAATCAAATACAAAGATTCGGCTGCGCTATTCAAACCAGTGAGTTCAGACAGGACTAGAACGCGCTCCATTTGCATGGCGCCGTCCCCTGGGCTGTCATCGAGTTTCGCCAAGATAGCGACGGCATCAACATCCCCTAGTCGTGCAAGCGCACCCCACGCCTCGATTCGTAGGCGCATGTCGCGAGAGTCGTCATTCGCAATGGTTTGGACTGCGAGTCTGAGCGATTTCATGGAGAGGAGGCCAATAGCCTTGACTGAGGCAAAAACCTCAATCTCGTCGTCACTTTGGAGCGCACCCGAAAGGTCCCACACGTCGCCCTTGCAAGACAAACCACGTTCGGGAACGACAGTAGAGCCGATCAGAGTGCCTGCCACCACCAAATCATCCACCTGAACGAGAGTCACATTCGAAGGACGGCCGAGCGTGCTGGTCTTACCATCTATGTCCCGGATTCCGACCTTGCCGTCTTTGACTTTCGTGACGAGACCGTCACGTTTTGCAAGCGTAATTGGCCAGTAAATGTCGCGCTCGGAGCCATCGGCTGCGCTTTTCAATGCACCCTGTTTTGGCTCTACATTTCGCATATCCCCTGTTGATAAATACAGCGGGTCTCCGATGACCAACGGGACACCGTTCTCGTCTGTGACCACGCGGAGGAAAGCGAACACATCACCGGGTCTCATGCCTGCATCCCAGTTGCGGCCTGGCTGTGCGCTGTGGCTGAGTTTGACTTCAAGGTTGGTCTTGGCTTTCGCTTCAAACCGACGGCCACAACGGGTGCACAGCAGATCCGCCATTCTCAATCGTTTGACCTTGGTCGTCCAGATCTTATTTGCCATGGCATAGCGTTCGAGCTCCACCATGTGATGGCCGCGACCTGTCAGGTCAGTTGCGATGCGATCGGCGCCAAGCGCGCCCATAGTGATAAAGCGGGCAAACTTGCTGTCTTCTTTAAGCCCCACTAGCGCAGCGTGCGGCCAGTCGGCTGTACGGGGATCGGCCAGACCTGTACACCGTGTTCCGCCACGAATTTGAGCGGGATCTTGGGGTTATTCATGTGGTTGGGGGCAGCTCCATCAACCTGACCCTGTTCACCGAGTTTGGCCTCCCACTTCTTGAAGTAGTACTCCAATTTTGCGGGAGGAATCTCATAGATGACTTCCGGACGTGACTGGTTGAATACCGCCACAATCCAGAGGAAAGTAGCCCGATATCGAGCGATATTAGTCAACGTAAGGGTGTGCTCAGTCGTTATCCCCAAGGATTCTTTCCGCTTCCCTGAGGAGCTGACTCGCGCGACGGTTTTCATCTCGTACCGACGGCCTTCTCCGTCTTCAGCGTCATCGCCTCCGCGATCCAGCTTCCGAAGATTGAACAGGCTGAGCATCAATAGCTCCTTGTAGCCCCCATCGTCAAAAACGTTGTGAATGCTCCGGAGACTTGCTGCTTCTTGAAGCTTGACTCCCTGTTCCAGCAGAAGACTGATATCTCCTGAGGGCTGAAGGACAGGCAAGTGCGCACCGTCGAGCGAGACACCTCCGCCGAGTACTGGTTCTGGAAGCTCCAGAGGCTCGATAAGGCTGCCAGTCATTTGTTCTCCCCCAGGAACAGGTCAGACGGCGAAACATCGAGTGCGGCGGCGATGGCCAGAATATTATCTAGCCCAACGTTCCGCAGCCCGCGCTCTAGGCTGGACACGTAGGTCCGATGCATGCCCGCTAACTCTGCTAATTCTTCTTGCGAGAGGCCGCGGTCTTGGCGGATCTCTCGGACTCGTTGGCCGAAACTCAGGTGTTGAGCACGCAGCTCTTCGTCGTTTCGTTCCGGCATTGTGCTCGAAGACTATGAGGAAAGCAGACTATGGGTCTACAGACTATGAGTAACATTGACCAGGTGACTGAAGAACTCTCTGTTGGTCGAAGCGACCCCACTTACATGGCCCACGCGTACCTGACAAAGGTCCCCACGCCTGCGATTAGACCCTTTATTGAGGCCTATTCCGTCCCGGGCGGTATTGTTGTCGATCCGTTTGCAGGCTCTGGAATGACCGGCGTTGCCGCCGCGATGCTGGGCCGAAAGGCCCATCTTTCCGATATCAGTGTGCTCGGCCAACACATCGGTCGAAACTTCGTCAATCTCGTCGACAAAGACTATTTTCTTGACCAGGCTGCGAAGGTTATCGCAGCTTCGAAAGCGGATCTCGGAGATATCTACTCGGTCGAGTGTGCAGCCTGCGGTCAGGATGCGTCTCTCACCAAAGCCGTCTGGTCCGCGATTGTGGAATGCACAGCATGCAAGAAGCCAGTGAACTACTACCGGTCGATGGAAGCGGCGAACTGGCGCAAGCCAGATATGGTGTGCCCAGACTGCCACGCCCCAGTTAGCACGCGGAATCCGCGTTTGGGCGAAGAACCGGTTCTCGACTCGATCAACTCCAAGTGCTCGGCAACGCTGCTCGATCAGGAGCCGTCTGGACTAGCCACCAAAATTGATCTAGGAGCTATCCCCTACCCGCACGTAGAAATAACTGCGGACCGGCAGATGTACCGCGCGTCAGCGCTGGGAAAAAGTGGGAGGACGACGATTGCTTCCTTCTACTCTCCCAGGAATCTGGCCGTGCTCGCTACTCTGCGGCGGCACATCGGTTTGGTGCCCGACGCCCAGCTACGAGGCAAGCTACTCTTCGCTTTCACTGCATGTCTCACCCGTGCTTCAAAGCGCTACCAGTGGTCAAAGCAGCGTCCGCTCAACGCCGCGAACGCGAATTACTACGTTGCTCCGGTCTTCTACGAGTGGAACGTCTATGAGCTGTTTGCCCGAAAGATTGCGGCGGTCCTCAAGTCTGATGAGCATGTTCGAGCGAAACGACGTCAGCACGTTTCAAGCTCAGAGCTGGAGACCCCCGACGTTACCTATGACGTTGGCAGCGCAGAAACACTCTCCCTGGCTGACAACAGTGCCGACTATGTTTTCACAGATCCCCCATTCGGATCGAACCTCTTCTACGCTGATATGGCTCTCTTCCAGGAAGCATGGCTCGAGGGGTTCACTGACGTGGATCAGGAAGCCGTAGTCGATCGGACTAAAGGCGGGAAGCGGACCGCTGATCGATATGAAATGCTCCTAACCGGTGCTCTCGCAGAGTGCAACCGAGTTGTCAGGCCGGGTGGCCACATCAGCATGGTCTTCGGGAATTCCTCGGGAAGTATGTGGAGTCTGGTCCAGAGATCGATCGCAAACGCGGGCCTCATGATCGAGCCAGAAAAACTCGTCGTCCTCAACAAAGGTCAACGCTCAGTCAAAGGTCTCGCTTCAGGGTTCGAGGACGTAGCCACCCTGGACCTAATCATCACGATGCGCGCGTCCAATGGCGCCTCGACCACCGATCTCAAGCCTGTCGGTCGAGACACGGTTGCCACCCGGATTAGAGAGCTGGCAGAAGCCAGCCCAGCAACCCCGAGTCACCTGTACCTTGAGCTTCTAAGAGCTGGCATCCGCGAAGGATGGGAACTAGACCGGCTTGATCTGCGCGATGTCACATCGGCTCTTCTGGACGACGGTTGGGATGTCGATTCGAAATCGGGTCGTCTCAGCAAATCCGATGCCGAAGAGGTTGTCATTTCCGCTTAGTCGCATGCGCAAGGGTGCGGCAACACGCTTCAGTGCGCAACTCACTCCAGCCACCGACGAACTTGCCTCAATTCCCGTAAGCCCAACGGCGGATTCAACCGGTCAACGGGACAATGGGGTGACTCGCTCCCCGGGACATCTCGGCGATGGCGCGTCACCGAGGGTTTACATCGCGAACAGGTCCGGCATTAGAAGGGCGAGGTCACACTGAGGGCAGCGTTGGTAACCCTTGAGCCCTTTGCCCGTAGTGATGAGCTGGACATTCATCCCAGTGCCGCATTACGGGCAGAACGGCCCGCTCCATGGGACCCCGTCGTTGGCAGCCCGGTCAAGCTGAGCGAAGACGAGTCGGGCGACCTCGATCGCGTCAACGCGAGCATCCGAGCCGGGCACGGAGTTCGCCACGTCCCGGAGCGCGACGTCGACGGGGGCAGATCCAGTAACAGTGAGGAGCTCCCCCGCGACGGTACGAGACAGAGCCTCCTCGAATTCACTTCGGCTCATCACTCCCCCGCTGTCTAGTGAATATTGGCTTCGACGTACACCGCGTGCGGGATCCACACAAGTGCTAGGCCGTTGACCTGGTTAGCTATCGCGGGATATCTCACCCATGCGCGTACGGAGGTTGGCTCGCTGGCCAAAGTGGCCGGTAGCCCACCTAACTCAGCGGGAATCAGGCTGATCGGGCGCGATACGAACGCGGCCCCATGGGGCGGTTCCGCCTGCTCGAGGGTGTCAGCCCGCACGGATTGTTGAGCATGCGGGGTGGCGGGGTGCTTAGTGTCCGAACCCATAAATATATTAAATATACGTCCGAATTTACTGAAGTGCGCAGGTATGTGGTCTGGCGTTATTCGGCTGCGCGCACGTACATGACCACGTGATCGGCGGGGATCGCGGCGCGCAGCTGCTCGACGGCAGTCCATCTGTCCGGTGCTTCGATGGTGACGGGCGTTGACTCGTTCGAATCTCGCGGGCGGTGTTCCAGATCCCAGTTCACCCCTCCAGTATCTGGCTGCAGGTGAGCCAGCCTGGGCTAGACAAGGCGGACCAGGCCGCATACGGGGCAACGCCAGAAGGGGCTCGCCGGCGACCCTCAACCTGCAACGGGGTGAGGCGCCGCTCACAATTTGGGGGAGCGCCCGACGGGTCCAGCGGCATGTCGGCACGATAGCCGACCCCACCGAACCCCGCACTCGAGCTGAGGAAAGGCGGTGGTCTTGGTGCCCCGGTGTGCAGGCTGGCGCACGTGAACTTTGTTGCTTTTCGTCTGGGGAATTGTTCACTCCGTGCTGTCGGCGTCAAGCCGTCGTCGCAGTTTCGGCAAAACTTTCTCCTCCGCTGCGCTCCTCCACAACTTTGGCCTGCAACCGCTCCTTGGGGCTTGACCCCGGCAGCACTCCATGAGGGCGGAAATTCGCCGAAAGGCAAAAAAATTTGGAGGAGAGAAAATGCTTGAACAGATCAGGACTCACCACAGCGCAGCGGATCCCGTTGGCGTTGAGTGGAAAATCCGACACCTCACCCGCTCGATCCGGAGCCGCGAACGGATGTTGACCTGGGGAGGGTTCGCCACACCCCACGTTCCCGAGAGCCCCGCCGTGATCGCCCAGCGCACCGCCGCCCAGCTCACAGCGATCGCTGACCTCCGTGCCCAGCTCACCCACTGGGAAGCCATCCAGGCCAACCAGACCACCATCACCAACGCCACACGCAGCAACTAAGGAGACCAGACCATGACCGAATACATCAGCACCAAGGACACCGCCAAGCTGCTTCGCACCGCGTTGAAGAACGCATTTCCCGGCGTGAAGTTCAGCGTCCGGATGAGCACCGGCACCGCGTCAGCCTGGATGAGCGTTTCCTGGAGCGACGGCCCCACCGACTCCGACGTACGTGCGATCACCCGCCAGTACAAGGGCCGCAGCTTCAACAGCATGACCGACAGCTACGACGACAACGGGTCAGCGCTCGTCGCGTTCGACGGCGACGACATGCCCCGCGTCGTGCACTACAGCTGCGACGGCATCAACACCCACCGCGACCACACCACCGCCGGATACCGCGTCGCACAGCACCTCATCAGCACCGACAGCGACCGAAAAGACCTGGTGCTCTTCACCCCCGGCGGCGACACCATCACCGGCGCGACGTTGCCCCAGAGCCTCTACGTCGCCGGGCACTTCCATGACTACATCTACAGCCCCACCCAGCTCGCCCAAGCGATCCTCCGCCGCGTCAACCTCTGCACCGTCACCGCGCCCACCCGATAGACCAGGAGCACCAGAAATGACCACCACCACGATTGACACCGACGCGGCCGCGACCTTCACAGAGGTATTCGCGGCCGGGGACTTCGCGGGCGACGTCGGGCCCCGGATGAGCTGTACCGAAGTTGACGCACTGGCCGGGATGCTCCGCGCAGTCGGAGCAGACACGGCCGCCGCAACGTGGATCGACGCGCACGCCGCCGCCGACGACGAAGGAGACAGCCACGGCACGGATCAATAAAGCACCCTGAAATCGCATAGTCCCCCTAGATATATTTGATCTAGGGGGACTGTACTTATATCAGGGTCAACGAAGTGAAGTACCGGGACGTGGAATGCTTTTTGCGTGACGAAGGGTGAACGGTCGTTCGCCAGACAGGGAGTCACATCCACTGGCGCAGCGCGGACGGCACGGAGCGACTCTCGATCCCACCACACGGGGGAAGGTGTCGCCGGGAGTTGTCCGACAGATCATTAAGAAGGTGCCTAACACTCCCAGGGATTGGCGTAAAGAGTCAGTGGTTCCCGGTGGCACCGTGGCACCGTGGCACCGTGGCCCCGGTGTCACCGGGACTGTTAGACAGTCAATGAAACCGTGCAGAGTTCACCAGCTCGCGCCCGTGACCACACCCACCACCTAAGCCAGCGCGCGAAGGGAAGAAGTGAAAGCCACAGAGCCGGAACGGTTTTGGTCTCACGTTGTCAAAGGCCCCGCCGCCGATGACTGTTGGATATGGACGGGTGCTATTGCCGATGACGGTTACGGCCGATTCTGGACGAAGGCCGGCGACGGCCAAAAGGTCATGCGACCGCAGCGGTTCGCGTACCAGCTCGCGACCGGAACGGCGCTCCCGTCGTCGGTTCTGCTGCTGCACTCGTGCGACGTGCCTATCTGTGTGCACGCCGTCATAGACGCGGCAGAGTCGCACCTATCCGAGGGCACCCACAAAATGAACATGCTCGACCGGGCGCAAAAAAACCGCCACGCTAATCGGTGGTCAGCATGGCGATTCAATGGACTTGCGCGAGAAGAACGGACGCAACGCTCCCGCGATCTTCGAGACGTGATTCTCACCCACGGCTGGGACCCCGAGCGGATGAGCGCCGCTCTCGCCGGGGTAGAAGAAACACACCCGCGCCTGTTCTAACCGAGACCCAGACCGACCCAAAGACCCAACCCGGAACCTAACGCCTACTGGCCGACCGGCGCACCTTCCTACTCAATACGATGTTCGACCGGAGCCGAATTCCCGGTGCCGGCTTTCGCGGGAACTGCAGAGACCGGCGCTGCCCGCTTTATGTCGCGCGCCGCGATCCCCAGACGCCCGGCAACCTCCACGCGGGAAGCCCCGGCGGACTGCATCTCGACAATGGTTGCCGCTGCGCTAGCGCGCCGGTCGGCGGTGTTCCGTTCGGCTTGCGCACGGACACGCACGATTTCTTTCTCTGCCAGCGCGTTGACTTCTTCGACCTGGTCAACGTAGGTGAAGTAATCCACGGCTAGGGACTCTAGCTTGTCCTCGCGCTCCCGGAACTGCGCAGACTTCTCGCGTGCGAGCTGACGGGCGGCGGTGAGTTTTGCGGACTTGCGTACTTCGGCCATGTGATCCCCCTGTGTTGGTCAGTGTCCAGTATGCAGGCACACCCCGCGGGCGCGAAAGCAGCACGTTGGGAAGCCAGCACGTCCGATAGGGGAATGGTCCCGGCCTGCAGGTGGCACCGTCACAGGCACGCCCCGCGGGCGCACAAGCGGCGCAGCGGAGGAGTGGTCCCGATCAGTAGTTGTGGTTCAGTTTTGCAAAGTGGCTCGCCTGTCGCTTATCGACCGCGTTTACTGCGCTTTCCTCGTTCCTCGTCGGCTACGTGCACTCCCAGCGGTCTCAAAGCACAGACGCAGTATCTTGCGATCCTGGCCACTCTCAATCCTCATTCTTCGTCAATCAATCTGTCACACCTCTGGCATTAGTAATGAACGAGGTAGGCTGACCCCATGATGACCATGCATATCCTCTCCGCGGGAGACGGGTATGCGTACTACACCAACGAGGTCGCGACCGGTGATGTGAAGCGCGAGGCCGGCCAGGAGCTGGGCGATTACTACACCGCCGAGGGCAACCCTCCCGGCGTCTGGGTCGGCTCAGGACTGGCCGCTCTGGGCGTCTCAGGCACCGTCACCGAGGAGCAGATGAAAGCCCTCTTTGGTGAGGGCCTGCACCCGGATGCAGAACAGATCATTGCTACCGCCCAAGGTCAGGGCAAGACCGCTGATGAGGCGATTGAGCTGGCTAAGTTGGGCCGCGGCTACTACTCATACAAGCAGGGAACCACCGACCTCCGCGAGCAGATCCAGACCGGCTACACCGACTTCACCCGGATCAACCACCGCGAACCTAACGCCGAGGAACGCCGCGTTATCCGCGTCCGCGAGGGCGCGCAGGCGTTCCGCACAGCCAAGGGCCGGCAGCCGGCGGACAAGGAAGAGTTGGGCCGATTCATCACCGCGGCCACCCGCCCGACGCAGCAAGCCGTTGCCGGATTCGACCTGGTGTCCTCGCCCGCTAAGAGCGTGTCAACGCTCTGGGGCTTGGGTGACAACGAGACACGGAAGGCGATCGAGGAGGAGCATGAGGCCGCGATCTGCGACACCATCGGCTACCTCGAACGGGAGGCAATCGCCACCCGCGCCGGCACTAACGGCGTGGCACAGATCGACGTTGAGGGCGGCCTGATTGCAACCAGGTTCCGCCACTACGACTCCCGCAACGGTGACCCGCAGCTCCACGATCACCTGGTGGTCGCGAACAAGGTCAAAGGCGTAGATGGGAAGTGGCGCACCATCGATTCCAAGCTGCTGCACCGCCAGGGGGTGGCCGCATCCGAGTTCTACAACCAACGCGTAATGGACCGAGTTACCGACCGTCTAGAGCTGGCAACCGAGCTACGCGAGGTCACCCCGGGCAAGCGCCCTGTGGTCGAAATCGCCGGAATAGATGCACGCCTCACCGCCGGTTTTTCGACCAGGTCGGCGGGGATCAAAGCGGCCATAGTCACACTCGAATCCGACTACCGCACCACCCACGGCCGGTCACCGGACACGAAAGCCCGCATTGCCCTGGCGCAGCAAGCGACCCTCGACACCCGGCCGCAGAAGCTCCACGCCCGCGCCCTCTCGGCACTGCGCCCGTTGTGGCGCGCGCAGGCCGCAACACTGGTTGGCGACCGCGCCGTGGGCGGAATTTTGGACACCGCCCAGGCGCACGCACGTGACGGCTGCACCCCCAAAGCTCCGGCCCAAAGCATCACCCTCGCGCAGGCCGCGGCCCAGGTCGTGGAGACCGTGTCCGAGCATCACGCAGTGTGGGGACCGCACACGATCGAGGCCGAATCCCGCCGCTATATCCAGGCGCAACGCAGCGCCGGCAACACCGTTGAGGGCACGGTCGAGCAGATCACCCAGCACGCCCTCAACACCGATTCCATTACCGTCACACCGCCGGCACCACACGGAGCATTCCAGCCCCTCACGCGCCGCGACGGCACCAGCATCTACGAACACAAGGGCCGCCAGCTCCTCACCTCTCGGAGCATCCTGGCCGCTGAGGACACACTGCTGGACGCCGCGCGCACCCGCACCGCCTCACCCGTGACCCGGGACGTATTCGATCAGGTCGCCGCGAAGGAAGACCAGCACCTCGACGCCGGCCAGCGCGAGCTTGCCCGGGTATTCGCCACCAGCAGCACCCGCCTTGTCGTGGGCTCTGGCCCCGCAGGCACTGGCAAGACAACGGCGCTACGCGTAGCGGCCCGGGCCGTCGAAGCGCAGGGCGGGAAGATGATTGGCCTGGCCCCGTCCGCCACCGCGGCCGCGGTGATGAAAGACGCAATCGGTATCAACGCCAAGACCATTCATTCCTTCAACTTCGGGATAGGAAGCTTGCCGGACCTACTCAAGCATCAAGGACGTATTGAGGGTTTGGACCTGAACCCGGGTGACGTGATCGTGGTGGATGAGGCCGGCATGGCCGGCACCACCAACCTGGCCAAGGTCACCCGCATTGCCGAGCTGCACGGCGCACACGTCCGCCTCATCGGAGACGACCGCCAGCTCTCTGCCGTCGAGGCCGGCGGTGCGCTGCGCCTGCTCGAAAACGAAGTTGGATCCGTCAAACTCGACCAGCTACACCGGTTCTCCAACAACGACGAAGCCGAGGCCACGAAGCTACTGCGCGACCCCGCGACAACGGGCGACCCGTTCGCTTGGTACGTCAAGAACGATCGCGTAGCCGGCGGTAGCGTGGACCGGATGACGGGAGACGTTTTCTCGGCCTGGCAGTCGGACACCACAGCCGGCCTGCACTCGGTGATGCTCGCACAGCAAAACAGCACCGTGGCCGAGCTCAACGCCCGCGCTCAGGCGTTCCGCATGAGTCAGGGAATCGTCAAGGGCAAGCAGTCAGCGCCGCTGCGCGACGGCCTGGCCGCGTACGAGGGCGACACCGTTGTGACGCGCGTGAACAACTCCCAGCTGAAGGTCAGCGGCGGCCGCGACATCATCAAAAACGGCGACCTGTGGACTGTGGAGAAAGCACACCCAGACGGAACGCTCACCGTCAGCAACCAGGGCACCGGGGGCACGATCACCCTGCCGAAGGCGTATGTGACAGGAGCGGTTGAACTGGGCTACGCGTCCACCATTCACCGCGCCCAGGGCATGACCGCCGACACCGCCCACGTCCTGGCCGACAGCAGCACCAGCCGGGAACTCGCCTACGTCGGCCTGACCCGCGGCAAGCACGAAAACCACCTGTACGTCGAGACCGCCGACGCCCAGCCGGTCAGCGACGTACTCGACCAGATCGCCGGCAACGCTGACGGCATGCTCTCGGCCACCGAAACCATCCGCGCCGAACAGGCCCGCGTAGATGACCTGGTGACCCTCATCGACCAATACGGCGACGTGCACGAACGCGCCGACGTGCGGCGCTTCGAGAAGATCGCCAACCAAGGGCTCGGTGAAGGCCTGGCGACCACGCTGCGCGAGCACGAGAGCTGGGGTGCGGTCGAGGCCGCACTACGCCACTCCGAAGCCGCCGGCATGGAACCCGCCGACACCATCCGCCAGGCGTGGACGCAACGCGACATGAACAACGCCCAAGACCAGGCCGCCGTGCTGGCCTCCCGGATCAACGACAACACAGACCGCCACCTGGCCACCGTGCCGGCCGACCAGGAAAAGGCCGCCCCTGCCGTGCCGGCGTGGATCGCACCGCGACGCTCGATCGACTCCGAACACACCGCCCCCGAGTGGCGCGAACACCTGGCCGCACGCTACGACTACCTACACACCCGCCTCGAGGAGCGCGGCGCGTCAATCGCGGCCGAACAGCCCGTCTGGGCAAGCGAGCTGGGCGAGGTGCCCGCCGACACCGACCGCCGCCAGCAGTGGACGGAACTTGCCGCCGAGGTTGACGTGTTCCGCACCCAGTACCGCATCGACCCCCAGGAAACCGCTGCAGTACCAGCGGACTACCGGCAGCGCCCCGTGGGCGCCGACCTGGCCGAACGGGTCACGGCCATGCACAAATCGCAGGTTCTCAGCTCACGTCCCGCCGCCACCGAAGACGACCGGCAGCGCGCCGCTGCAGCAGCCGCCATAGCCACGCAGCGCGCCCGTGAGAGCGTCAGCGCACCAACAGGCACACGCCCGGCCAAGACGCAGCAGACGACGACTGAGGCCCTCCGCGCCCAGTTCGCCCGCAAGGCCGAGCTGCAGCGTGAGCAGCTGCGCCGTGCCGGCCTAAACGTCAAGCCCCGCGAAGCCGGCGACAAGCGCAAGGACGAACGCAACCGCCCCGAGGACCGAAGTCGCGACGACGGCCGCGAGATGTAGGTCTCATCGGCACCTTGGGACGAGCCAGTGCACAGATACGTCATGCTGAGTGTACTGACAGGGCATCGCTTTGATGCCGGGCAGAGCCACACATGAACCGATTTCAACGAGAAGGCCCCAAGCCGCAGTAGCGGCTTGGGACCTTCAATAATGCGCTGCCAAAATGGTTTTGATTACTCTTCGGGCAGTTTCAAGCGGAGAGTGCGGGAGTGGGTCATCCACAACACAACACGTGACCAATACCCCGAATTAGCCAACAGCGGATGCGCAGCCCATCGATTCGCTCCAGCAAGAGCTAAACCGATAACTGAGGTTAAGCCGATGATGATTCCGAGACCCGAGGATGAAGCCACCGGACCCCAGATCACCACCCATGCACCCACCAGCACGATCACCATGACTGCTGCCAGTGGAAGACGTTGAACGACTGGATATGCCGAGTAGGCAAATAGGGTTCCGATACTCAGCCCGAAGAGTGATGCAATTACGTAATCCATATGTCGCCCAACCCTAGTATTTGTCGCCTTCTTTGGTGAACCTAGTAGCAGTCACCGTCTTTGTATGACATCGCGATCGGCGCCGGAACGACAGAGACGAATAGGCACATCCCCCGCCCCTTAGCGAGGCTCGCGCTGCCAATATAGTAGGTGGCCACGCCAGCGCACGTGGCGGCAAATACAGGTGAAGCCTTGGCCATAATCAGACATACGGCGGCAGAACCGGCAGCGTTTGAAATGTCCCTGGTCTCTGCCTTGTTGAACTTCGCCCCCCAAGCGGCAGCGTGCCAGTTCCACGCTGGATCGGCCACAATCGGGTACGCCGTATCAGCAGTGGGCTCCAGTACCTGGACGAGGCTGTTGCCGCGGATCTCGTACCGAGTGGCGACGTCAGCCCCATTAGCGTCTCGCGCCCATGCTGCTTCGAAGAGAGAGAAGCCGCCGTCACCGACGACGGCAATGGAACCATCCTCAGCCTCAACAGGCGTATAGCCCTCAGCAAAGTTGTAGGTGAATTCGTGAGGCCCGGAGGTATCGTTCGTGATCGTCTGAATCCGGGCGGTACCACCGTCGAGCACCTGGACGGCAGCGTCGGCGCCACCAGTTGCATTCGTGTAGACCACGGTGCCGTCGGTGGCAACCGTCGCCTCACCAACATTCACTTCCGTTGGAAGCGATATTGCGAATTGCCCTTTGGCAGCATCGTCGGTTGCACTCACGATGATGGGTTGCGAAGGATCAGTCGGAACGCTGACTCGAATTTGGCCGCTCTCGACGTCGATTGCTGTCGACGAGTCGGTACCGAACAGAACCTCGCCCTGGTCAGGTGCAACAGCGCCAATGAGTTGCGCCGTGGACTCGGTCGGATCCTCAACCGCACTGGCCGGTGCGATCCCGGCGAGTATTAGGGACCCTGCCGCTGCAAAACCTAGAGCTACTTGCCATGCCCGGATCTTGTTTGTAGTATTACTCATGTATTCCCCCCAACAGTCTCGTGCAAGCCTCATGCATGCACGATAAGACGACGGCTGGAAACTGCCGCCGAGTTCCGTTCTTTCTACTCCGACGTTGATATCGGTGTCCAGTCGTCACATATGTGGACTTGCACCCCCAAGCTCCGAGTAGTACAAGCGAAATTGGCACCCAACCAAGCGAACGGTCGAATACTCCGCTATCCGCGTAGGTTCCACTCGGCAGGGGGTATCGCAAGGGGAACTACCGGGCCGATGTTTTTGGTTTCGGAGAGGTGTCCGCGTTTGCGGTTGCAGAACTGAAAAGGGCCGTTGTGTGGATCAAACAGAGCTGCGCCGTGCCGGTCTGAATGTCAAGGCACGCGAAGTCGGCGACAAGCGCAAGGACCAGGCACCGTACCCGCGACGATGGCCGAGAGCGTTAGGACGCCAGCGGCGCCCACGGAAAAAGGGCCCCCGACACGATGTGTCGGGGGCCCTTTTTTGTTGGTAGAGGAGGCCGCTACCGCCGCCCGCTGCGTGCGTTAAACAGCACGAAGGCCACGGCCACGATCATGGCGAGCCCGCCTAACTCGCTCACAGGGAACGACGAGGAGAAGCGGGACAGCGCATCCGCGAGCCCGCCGACGATGACGCCGCCGGCAACAACCAGGGCGGGAATGAAGGGAATGAAGGCGGGGCCCGGGACCCGGCTATAGAACACCGCCCCGCCGATACCCAACGCGACGGAAAGAACCGCGAAACCCCCCACGACCCAACCCACATTTCCATGGTCCGGGATGTTGACGTGTTCCGCACTCAGTACCGCATCGACCCCCAGGAAACCGCTGCAGTACCAGCGGACTACCGGCAGCGCCCCGTGGGCGCCGACCTGGCCGAACGGGTCACGGCCATGCACAAATCGCAGGTTCTCAGCTCACGTCCCGCCGCCACCGAAGACGACCGGCAGCGCGCCGCTGCAGCAGCCGCCATAGCCACGCAGCGCGCCCGTGAGAGCGTCAGCGCACCAACAGGCACACGCCCGGCCAAGACGCAGCAGACGACGACTGAGGCCCTCCGCGCCCAGTTCGCCCGCAAGGCCGAGCTGCAGCGTGAGCAGCTGCGCCGTGCCGGCCTAAACGTCAAGCCCCGCGAAGCCGGAGACAAGCCTAAAGACCAACGCAACCGCCCCAACGATGACCGCACCAGATATGAAGGGCGGGAACGCTAGAGCGTGACTCTCGTCATCTGGCTCCGTCACAGTACGGTTGGCGCATGAGCATCCAGATCTAGCTACTTGCCACCATGAAAGTCTTGAATGCCCGCCTGGATAGCGATGGCAGAAGGCCGGCACAAAGCGCTAATAGTCAGAGGTCTCGCGCGCGACGGGAACGACCGAAACCCCCGGTGCTTCCGGCCCGGGGGTTTCGTTCCGCGCACGCGGTTTCGTGTGGGCGTAAGCCAGGCCGCTAGCTGATCACTCAGACCTGCCGTGTCGCCTGGCACCCTGGATGCTAGCGATACTCACTCAGCGACGCCAAAGTACCTACACAGTCGCTTGTACGTGTCCCAAGAAACACCAACGACGGTGCCGATTGCTGGCAACTGCATCATGTTTGTCCCGCCGCGTTCCCGCAGAAAGTTGATCTCGCCACGGAAGGTCTCGTACTCTCCCTGCGAACTGAATGTCGATCTGACACCGGGTGCCATGTGGATGACAGATCCATTCGGTGCGGCGAACACTACTTCCATGATTTCCTCTTCTTTCTTCGCAGATGCTTCATTTCCAGCGGCGCCGTTGAACTGCCAGTGCCATGGCTCGCTGTCCCAGCTCTGGGTAAATCCGTAGTTCACGGCGTTTGTCGTGAGCCACCCGTACTGCCGGTTCCAAATATCGACCGCCGTGCCGAATCCATGGGAAGAGCGACCAATGCCGGCGATGTCAACGTCTCCTTCGGGATTATCGATGAGGTTCTGCTGCATAGCGAGGTCACGGTATCCGCCATCGGGCGACGTGACTACCATGGTCGTTCCTGTCGCTTGTCGGCACGCTTCCACCATCGCTAGCCAGGCAGCAGCGGTCGAGCGTTCCAGCCGCTGTGTGCCGGAACTTCCCGGAACCGTCGTCAGCGCTGAGGCTGGCATTTGGCCATTGACCCAGTCGCTAGCAAGTGCTGGCGACGACGTCAGTTGGTCAACAAAAGCGAACGCAGCGATGGCCGCGATCGTGCCTGCAATCGCAGTTCTCCGACTCACGACCGGCGATGGCTTGATGTGCTGAGACATTGCAACAGCGAAGCACGAACACGACTCAATTCAGAACGACACTCCGCTCACTTTTGCTCAATCTCTGCCCCGGCAATGCCGCGTGAACGAAGCGAGGTGCCAGCATGCCGCACGGCGAGGTGCGTGTACGGGCTCCAGTCGCTACCGTTGAATGCAGCACGTCCTTGCGCTCGATTCTCGGCTGCTCGCGGTAGCGCCGACGGCGCGCAGCCGCGGCATCGGCGCCGCCCCGACCCGGCATATGCTCACCCTGGGCCGGGAACGCGGGGTGAGCCGCGTCGTGATGATTCGTAACCCAAATGCCTCGAATCTCATGGGCGGTTTCAAGGGGTCGTAGCAACACCGTATGAGTGAGGTGTTGTTGATGGCGTCGAGAGTGGTGTTGAAGGATCGCGAGAACTTGTTCTGGGTTCGGGTTCGCGAGGGTATGT
>NZ_SOGJ01000003.1 GCF_004402375.1 Cryobacterium breve | reverse complement strand
GACATACCCTCGCGAACCCGAACCCAGAACAAGTTCTCGCGATCCTTCAACACCACTCTCGACGCCATCAACAACACCTCACTCATACGGTGTTGCTACGACCCCTTGAAACCGCCCATCAATTCCGGCAGCCCGCGCCGATATGGAGGTTTTCCACAAGCGGAGCGGGCCACGAGCATTAGTCCATCGGTGAGACGCGAATGAGATTCCCGTCTGGGTCCGCGATTACGAACGTTCGGCCGAAGACGTCATTGTGCGGCTCTTCAATGACGGTGACGTCCTTGGCCTTCCACTCCGCGTACACCTCGTCCACGGCGGCCTCCGATCCGGGAATCATTAGCCCCACCTCCGAAGTGCGGGGCGTGGCCGGCACTGCGTGCTCGTTGCGTCCAGTCCAGAGTGCGAAAAGCACGCCGGGAGCCACGGGGAAAGCAACGTATCTAGGGCTCGTGAAGTCGGGCTCGATCTTGAATATATCGCTATAGAACGCAGTCGCGGCTTGAGCGTCTTGGACCTGGATCAAAAAAAGGTTGGGTGCGGACATTGTCGTCTCCTATCGGAATGGTCGTGCGGGGATAGTCCAACTCAATCGGACAATCACGACACCTGCTGTCATGTATTTACGGAAGAGTGGTGTCATGAAGGCCGCCCGCTTACTAAGCCTGCTTCTCGTTCTCCAAACCCGTCAGCGCGTGACAACGGCCGAGCTGGCCGAGCGGTTAGAGGTCTCGGTACGAACGATCCTCCGTGACGTGGAAGCTCTCTCAACGGCAGGCGTTCCCGTCTACGCCGAGCGAGGCAGGCACGGCGGCATCGTTCTCCTACCTGGCGCGCGTCTGAATGCGTCACATCTTGAACCGGCCGAGATGGATTCGCTCTCGCTCGCCGGCCTCGACGGCGTGCAGCGTAAGCAACTCGGAATAACGGCCGCTCACGACATGGCCATTCGCAAGATTGCCGCCCGGAGGGCTGCGGGTGCGACTGCCGACACGAGTCTGGCCGAACTCGTCATCGTCGATAATTCTGGTTGGCTGGCCGCCGACGCAGGCGAGCTGAATATCGCGGAGCTGGCGTTGACGTTGCGTTCTCGTCCACGACTGCGAATCGAATACCGCAGCAGCGGTGCCAAGCACGCCACCAGCAGAGTTGTCGACCCGTACGGGCTGGCCTCGAAGTCGGGCCGTTGGTATCTCGTGGCCGATGACGACCACGTGGCCAAACTCTTCAATCTCGACCGGCTCGAACACTATGCAGCTCTGTCCGAACCCGTGACAACCCGCCCCGATCACGACCTGCGGTCAGTGTGGGACGAACTCAAACAACGCACCGAAGCGCCCGGTCGGGTCGACATCACAGTCAGGCTGCGAGAAAGTCGCGTCGACCTCGCCCGCCGCATCTTGGGCTCTCGGCTGACAGGCACCGCGCCGGGCGACGACGGATGGCGGCTCATGACAGTCAGCTACCCCGACGTTGAGTCGGTGCGCCAGCTTTTGCAGTTCGGGAACCACATCGAAGTCATCGCCCCCGAAAGCGCCCGTCAACGCGTCGGTGAACTCGCCACAGACCTGGCAGACCGACACAAGATGACGCCCGCCTGACGCGGGCACCAAAAACGGTGTCAGAACCGCCTACCGAAACGACGCTCTTTCGGCAGATTTGATTCCGATCAGTTTCGTGGACACCCGTTCTGACACCTTTATGAGCGCACTCCCGCGCGCACGTCGAAGATCCGTAAGAGACGATCGATATCGGCCGACCGATCCGACGTTGAGCGCGGCGAGCTAATCCGCGGGCCGGACACGATCAGCTGAAGCTCGCGGTCATGTCGGTGCTGGCAGGCGACCCCGGAGCACCCTACTCGGGGCTGGAGCCGTGGTTGCTCATTGTCTCGTGGAGTTCCTCGAGGAGAGTGGCGAGCTGTTGGATCGCTTCGGGGGTGTATTTGTCCATCACAGCGGCGAGTTGCTGGTCAAGTGGGTCGAAGAAGGCGTCGGCGGTCGCGTGGATTCCTGGCGTGGAGTGCAACGTGACCACGCGGCGGTCGGTGTTCTCGCGGCTCCTGCGAATGTGTCCAGCATCTTCGAGCCGATTCAGGAGGGTGGAGGTCGCACCCGATGTGAGGCCGATCCGGTCGCTCAGCCTGGCCGGGGAAATCGGCTCGCCCTGCTCCTCGGCTCGGAGTATCTCGATCAGGGCGGTCGCGTCGGTCGAATGCAACCCTGCACTCGCGGCGAAAGTCCTGCCGAGTTGGTCGTAGCCTTCGCCGTACGCCCTGAGTGCGTCGTTCATCCGCGCACGCCGATCCCCGTGTGGGTTGCTGCTTGTGATGTCCACGGAGACCCCTTCCGATGACCGGCCGTCTGGCTAACTCACATACTAACACTTGAAGCGGAGTATCTTTATGGTAGAGTCACTTCACGGCGAAGGTGTCGCCAGGAAATGGAACGAAAATGACTGAGTCGGGTACGAAGCCCTATCGATGGCGGTGGGCGATTCTCGGCGTGATGCTTGCCGCCGAGCTCATGGACATGCTCGACGCGACGATCGTCAACGTCGCAGGCCCTTCGCTGGAGGCTTCCCTTGGTGCGTCGTCGGTCGGTCTGCAGTGGGTCATCGGCGGTTACGCGCTGGCACTGGGTGCCGGACTGATCTTGGGTGGGCGCCTCGGCGATCGCTACGGTCGCCGGCGGATCTTCCTTCTCGGCCTTTCGGCGTTCACGCTCGTATCGCTGCTGTGTGCGATGGCTCCGAACATCGAGGTGCTGATCGCCTTCCGCCTGATCCAAGGCGCGGCTGGCGCGATGCTCCTCCCGCAAGGACTCGGGCTGCTGCGCGAGAACCTCTCCGGCAAGGAGCTCGGAATCGCATTCGGCATCTTCGGGCCTGCTTTGGGTCTCGGTGGCATCCTGGGCCCCGTCATCGGCGGTGGGCTGATCGAGGCGAACCTGTTCGAGCTGGGTTGGCGTTCTGTGTTCCTGGTCAACCTGCCGATCGGTATCCTCGCGCTCGTGATCGCCTGGAAGGTGCTGCCGCGCCGGTCTGGCGATCGGAAGATCGGCATCGATCTCGTCGGTGCTGCGATTATCGTTGCCTCCTCGGGAGTGCTTGTCCTCGCGCTGAACCTTGGCGTGGAACAGGATTGGCCGCTGTGGACGTGGCTGTGCATTGCTGCGGGTCTTCTTGGCTTCATGCTGTTCGCCTGGCAGCAGCATCGTCTGACCACACGCGGTGGGGTTCCGCTCGTCGTGCCGGGGATCTTCAAGAAGCCTGCCTACACGCTCGGGCTGGTGGGTATCGCCTTATTCTTCAGCGGTCTGATCGGAACGCAGTTGGTGCTGACCCTCTTCCTCCAAATGGGCAACGGATTCAGCGCAGGCGAGGCCGGACTCGGCAACCTTCCGATCGCGATCGGTACGGCAGTCGGTGGCGCCCTCAGCGGTGCGTTCCTCGCCGAGAAGATCGGTCGGCCGATCTTCCACTTCGCCGCCCTGGTGCAGCTCGCGGGCGTCGCGCTGCTCTGGTTCGAACTGGAGCCGAGCGGAGAGTTCAGCATCTGGAGCATCGTTCCCGGCATTTTCCTGTTCGGTGTCGGCGGCGGCGCGGTCATCGCTGCACTGTTCAGCAGCATCCTCGCGGCCGTCGACGATGCCGAGATCGGTTCGGCGTCGGGCGTGCTCACCGCCGTGCAAGCGATCGCGAGCGCGGTCGGCGTCGCGATCTTCGGCTCGGTGTTCCTGAACGGCTTTACCACGGCTGCTTCGCCCGGAGACGCCTTCCGCCAGACGCTGATCGTGGAGGCCGTGCTGCTCATCGGTTTCTTCCTGGTCGCGTTCCGATTCCCGAAGGAACTGCGGGCTGATACCCACGGCATTACCGACGAGAGAACGGCCGCGCCGGCGAACCCGGAGTCGCAGGCACCCGTGAAGAACTAACCCCCGCGATGAACTGAGGAGTCTCCATGCCTCTCATGGACAACGGCGTGTACGTCGACGGTCACCGGATTGCCACCCCGGCATCTCTCGAGGCGACGTTTCGATTGATGAACGACCGCGACGGCTTGGCCTGGATCGGCCTCTATCGAGGTCAAGACCATCTCGTCATGAGCGGCGATCCTGTTCGCACCAACCCTGGTCGGCACCGTCTACGGCATGAACTTCGATCAGATGCCGGAACTGCACTGGGCGTTCGGCTACCCGTTCGCTCTCAGCCTCATGCTTGCGATGGGCTTCGGACTGTACGGGGTCTTCAAATGGCGGCGATGGTTGTGACCTCGATAGAGGCCCCGCATCGCTGCTCGGCCGAACCGTTGTCGGTCATGCGTGTGGCTTTTGCCGCTTGATGGCGGAGTTTCGTTGACGCCAGATGGCGGGGTCAGATCGTTCTGGGACACGGCAAGAACGGACAGTTCCGTGACATGTGGCAACGAAGGGGAGGGGCTGGGACACCCGTCCAGAGTGAGTGCGTCGATGAGCTGCTGGTTCGAGGCAAACGCCCGAGCGAGGATGAAATTGCCGCCGCGGTACTCCTGTGCAACGAGGTCACAGGGTGGCACGAGTCCGCAAGGTCACTTGCACTCGGCCGCCGACATGCGATGGAACGTCTCGCTACTATCAACGGCTCAACGGAGTCGGACACTTGAACGGATCGATTCCTTGACTGGAATCAGCTCGTTCGTTCAGCGCTCAGAAGTGGGATTGCCCACTAAGGCGATCGGCGGGCTCGATCGGTTGTCGCAACGCCTGCTTGATCGTGAGTTGTTGTCTACGTGGTTGAAGCATGAGTTAGTTGAAATGCAGGCTCGATTCTGGGTGTTGATGGCCCAAGGCTCGACGCTGACTTCGGCATGTGATGCTGTGTGGGTGAATCGACGAACGGGACGGCGTTGGCGCCAAGCAAACGGAGGGCGGGCTCCACGTCCCAAGCCGGAACTGTCAGGTCGATACCTGAGTCTGGAGGAGCGGCTCCGGATCGCGGACTTGCACGTGACCGGCGCCAGCATCCGGGTCATCGCCGGCCAGGTCGGCCGGTCGGCCGCGACGATCAGTCGCGAGCTGGCCCGAGGCGGATCCAAGTCCGGGCCGCGAGCCCGGACCAGGTATGCCCCCTATGCGGCCCAGAAGCAGGCCGAGCTGCGCGGCCGCCGCCCCAAGGCCAGCAAGTTCGACCATCCGGAACTGGCATCCTTGGTCCAAACCAAATTCTGCGTGAAACCGTGCCAAGTGATAGCTGAACCCACCTAATTTTGGGTAGGTGCGGTAGGTGCGGTGGGTGCGGGGCGGGTCTTTCCCGAGTGGGGTCTTGGGTCTCAGCCGAGTGGCGTCAGCACACAAACCAGATGCCCCGCCAGTGCAGAACTGACGGGGCACCCTCTGGGTTGGTTGGAGTTTGTGCAGAGTCGTGTGGCTATTGACTCTTGAAATCGTCGTCAGGACCTGAAGAGGTCTGGTGCTTACGATCTCGGTGATTCCTCATTGTGAACCTGATCACGAATACCGCGATCGCTACGACGGCCGTTGCCGCCAAGACCTGAACAAACGGAGTTTGCAGGCTCAACATGGCAACTGCAACGATCAGCGCGACCGCCAGGGAGGTCAGGGCATCAACTAGCAGCGCTCGTTTGTGACGTTCCAAGCGACGACACCTCCTACGTATGGTGCGTTGAGTTGCGCACATCGACCTGCCTGGGAGGCCGCGTCCTTGATGGGCTTTTCCCACGTCCAGAGGCGAATACCCACGGCCACTCCACATGCGACGTTACCAAGCGGCACCGGGATAAAGCCACAGAATGCAGCAGAAATGTAGGCCGGAGTGAAGTTGTTTGCCATTGCGACAGTTTCGGCGTGGGTGAGCTTGATGGCAATGCCCCACCACAGCGTGCTGACCTTAGGGTCAGCCACGACGGGGTAGGCAACGCCGGCGGCCCGGTGTTCAACGACTTGAGTCAGCGTCGTGCCTGTCAGCTCGTAGCGGGTTGCTACCTCAACGCCGTCTGCGTCTTTTGCCCACGGTGCGGCGATCGCGGCGATGACCTGCGTGGCGTCGCTGACGATGAAGCCACCAGCGCCGTCGTCCACGATCGTGCCCCCCCCAGGGAGCGAGAGTGGGTAGTCGTAGCGGGTCGGTGCGTCAGCGTTCTCGATGACGGTGTTGATCTGGATCGTGCCGTCAGCCTTGACCACGGGCACGGTCGTGGATCCGTTCAGGTTGTCATAGGAGACGATTCCCTCGGCTTCCACCTTGGCGCTCGATGCCTCGCCAGCGAACGGAAGCCCGATCGTGAACGAAGTGTCGGAGTGCGGAGACTGCGCCACGATCCCGGCCGCAGGGTCGACCGGCACCGAGATCAGCGCCGAGGACAGCTGGGCGTCGATGGCGAGCTGACCGGAGTCAGATGTTACGACACCGGCCACGTCTTCCAACGTCGACGGCGAGGCGCTGCCCAGAGCTTCGAGAATGTTCACCGACGCCTCGTCTGCGAAGGCGGCCCCTCCGCCGGTCACCAAGAGCGAGGCGGACAATGCGCAGGTTGCGACAGCGCCCATCATGCCCCGGATACGTGATTGATTCTTCATGGATCCCCCCATTTTCTGCCGCCACCACTGGCGGCTACGGATGAAGGCTATCTAGACACGCCCCGCCGAGGTAATCCCATAAGGGGGGTGACGTCCACAGGGCCCGCTCCGTGCCGGCACTATAGCCCCGCCCTACCAGGACTCGTTCTTGAGACGGGGAAATGCGACCGCCTTGGTGCTCCAATGGGCAGGCCGGCGCACGTGAACTTTGTTGCTTGTCGTCTGAGGGGATCCCCTAACGGACACCGAGAACCACGAAATCCAGTCGGGAACCGAGCGGCCGATAGTACGAGTAGGCGGCGCGTCCCTGGCGCTCTACCCCTACGAAGCAGCCGGCCAATTAGCCGGCGCAAAGGGAGTGGTGTGGGTAGACGCAGTGTTGCCCCGCTAACTAGGAGGAAACCGCATGGCAAAGAAGAACAAGACCGAGGGCAATCAGCCCGCCCGCGGCCAGCTCGACTGGACCAGTGTCATTATCGTAATAGTCCCCGCCCTGAGCACTATCGTCACGACGGCGATAGTCGCCCAGCCGTGGTCGCCGAGCGCACCGCCGTACAGCTCGCCGGGATTGCTGACCTCCGCGCCCAGCTCGCCCACTGGGAAGCCATCCAAGCCAACCAGGTCACCATCACCGACGCCACACGCAGCAACTAAGGAGACCAGACCATGACTGAATACACCAGCACCAGGGACACCGCTAAGTTGGTTCGCACCGCGTTGAAGAACGCATTTTCCGGCGTGAAGTTCAGCGTTCGGATGAGCACTGGCACCAGGGCAGCATGGATGCGCGTTTCTTGGAGCGCCGGACCCACAAAACTCGAAATGCGCGCGATCACCAACCAGTAGGAGGGCCGCAGCTTCAACGGCATGACGGACGGCTACCACGGCAACGGGTCAGCGCTCGTCGCGTTCGACGGCGAAGACATGCCCCGCGTCGTGCACTACTGCTGCGACGGAATCAACACCAGCCGCGACCACGCCACCGCCGGTTACCGCGTCGCACAGCACCTCATCAGCAACGACAGCGACCGAAAGGACTCGGTTCTGTTCACTCCCGAGGGCGACACCATCACCGGTACGACGTTGCTCCAGAACCTCTACGTCGCCGGACACTTCCACGACTACATCTATGACCCTACACAGCTAGCTCAGGCACTTCTCCGCCGTGTGAACCTCTGCACCGTCACCGCACCCACCCGATGGCCAAATCAATCCCTCAAATGCGTCTAGTGGCCTTGACCTGTTTAGTCAAGGTCACGTGACTAGAGTCATGAACAAACGCGCGGTACTTATAAAGAACAGGGATGCGGCGGGAGCCCGCGGCCTTGATTATTAAAAGGCCGAGCTGATCAACCACACCGGCATCGTGGTCGGAGAAACGCGGAGCACTATCGGGCGACATTCCGAAGTTGCGGATGGAACCGCCCGCGCGTTTTACAAGCAGTTCGAGCAGGAACTAGGAAAGGGGTGGTGGCGGTGACGTACACAGCACAGGCACACAAGGAAGGCCGCTGGTGGGTCGTGTAAAACGACCAGGTACCCGGCGCGATCTCGCAGGTAACCAGGATCGACCAAGCGGCCGAGGCGCAGCGGGAAGCTATCGCATTCGTTTCAAATATTTCGGCGGAGTTGATAGAGGTCCTGGTGCGCGTCTCGATCAGGCTTGAGATTCACCGAGAGGTGCAGGAGGCTAGCGCATTGCGCGAGGAAGCGCAGGAGCGCGAGCAACGCGCATCCGAACTGCGTCGCGCCGTCGCGCGCCGCCTAGAGGCGGACGGCTACACGATCCGCGATATAGGCGTAGTGCTTGGCGTCTCATATCAGCGCGTGCACCAGCTCACCCACAAGACTAACGACCAGGAGATCCATGTCAGATAACGAAGAAGGCCGACAGAACGAGATTGCGGATGAGCTGGCGAAGGTCGCCCGGTTGCTTTCGCATTCGACTCGGTCCGTTCCGCGCCCCTCAGATTCTTACGAGCTGCTGGCCTCGCTCCGCTCGGCCCAAGACTCGCTAGCCCTGGTCTACGCGCAGTTAGCAGCCTGGCACCAGGCAGCGGTGGGCGAAATGCACTACAGCGGCAGGGATGCCCTCAGCATCCCCGGCGTTCCCGCTACGGCCACCGGTGCGCGCGAGCAGGTGACGCTTCTTCTTAAAATTGCGGCGGCGTCCGCCGCAGAAGCGGCAGACCTGGTCAGCAAAGCGCATAGCGCCAACGGCGCGGTGCGCTGGTTCGATGAAGTGAAAGAGACGGCTTAAGCTCAGCGCGCGCGTGGGTGAAGTAAGAGCCACAGTGCCGGAACAGTTCTGGTCTCACGTTTTTTAAACGGCCCGCCGCTGATGACTGCTGGATATGGACGGGTGCTATTACCGATGAGGGGTCCGGCCGCTTCTGGACGAAGGCCGGCGACGGCCAGAAGGTCTGTCGGCCGCAACGGTTCGCGTACCAGCTCGCGACCGGAACGGCGCTGCCGTCGTCGGTTCTGCTGCTGCACTCGTGCGACGTGCTTATCTGTGTGTGCGCTGTACTCGACGCGGCAGAGTCGCACCTATCCGAGGGCGGTCACAAAACAAACATGCTGGACCGGGCGCAGAAAAACCGTCACGCTAACCGGTGGTCAGCATGGCGGTTCAATGGACTTGCCCGAGAAAAACGCGCGCAACGCTCCCGCGATCTTCGAGCCGTGATTCTCACCCACGGATGGGACCCCGAGCGGATGAGCGCCGCTTTCGCTGGAGTAGAAGAAACACACCCGCGCCTGTTCTTACCGCACCCCAACGTCACGGGCAGCCCAACTGCCCGTTCTCGAAGCTGTCGCATCCGACTAAGACGCCGCCACCACGAATCCCCGAACCGGATCGACTAAACGAGGCACGTTCTTTCGCCTAAGTTCGGTCTCATCCGGCCCACTTCCTACGATCACTGCGCTCACCAGGTTGGCGGGGCGCGGTTCTGGAACGGCGCCTCGTCCCCGCAACCTCAACAGCGCAGATACCAGACGAGGCGAATGCCAATGAACACCGCCGGCGCGTCAGCGTCGCTTGGCAAGTACCAATCCGGACTCGAGGCCGGCGCATCCGATTGGCCTCGAGTCCGTCTCCGGCTCGGCTGGCTTACAGCTGCTCTCGCATTCAGAAAATCCGCCGTGCGCCGCACGATTATTCAATCGGACGCAGTTTCTCACCGTCAGGACGCCTTGCAGATTACTCCGATGAGACGACTCACAACCTATGGGCGGCTTCAAGGGTCGGAGCAACACCGCCTGAGTGAGGTGTTGTTTATGGCGTCGAAAGTGGTCATAAAGGAGCATGAGAACCTGTTCTGGGATCGGGTCCTCGAAGGCATGTCGGCGGCGACCGCATGTGAATCTATGGAAGTGAATCGCAAACAGGTATACCGGTGGATCAAGGCCGCCGGCGGGCGAATACCCGTTCCGGCCGGTGCGTCGTCGGGGCGCTACTTTGGCCAGGAGGAGCATCTGCGCATCGCGGGTCCAAGGTTGGGATGCGCCGGCGTGCGGGCGATCGAATGGGATCTGGGGCGCTCCGCGTCGACGATCGGCCGGGAGTTGCGTCGTAACTCCCACCCGACAACGCGCAGCTACCGGCCCTATGCCGCGCAGAAACACTGCGTGATCAGAGTGGGCCGGCCCAAGCCGAGCAAGCTCGACGACCGGCTCCTTGCTGCGGTCGTGGAGGAGCGGTTGCGGAAGAACTGGAGTCCGCAGTAGATCAGTGACGACCTCGCGGTCGTGTTCGCCGGCCAGGCCGAGCTGCAGGTCTCGCACGAGTCGATCTATCAAAGCCTCTACGTTCACGGGCGCGGTTACGTCGGAGTTCACCTGCTCCGGCACCTGTGGTGGGGTCGATCAGCACGGAAACTGCGGTGCACGCAGCTGAACGCGGCAGGTCACATCCGCGACAGGGTGATGTTGAGCGAACGGCCGAAAGAGGCCAACGACAGACTGGTCGCCGGCCATTGGGAGGGTGATCTGATCGTCGGTTCCGCGTCGGGCTCGGCAATCGCGACTTTGGTTGAACGCACGACCCGGTTCGTCGTCTTGGTGCATCTGCCCAACGGCCACAGCTCCGCTGAAGTCCACGATGGACTCACCGACGCCTTGGACGCTCTGCCCGTACTGCTGCCCTTTACGGCTATGGTTTGACATTAATTAGAGCAAAAACTCTAATTAGGGTATGACGCCGGAAGAGAAAGCTGAAACGGCCCTACACGGTGATAGTGCGCACACGGATGCGCAGGAGAAGACGGGGCGGGCGTCGACCAGGCGTTCGTTTCTGAAGGTCGCGGGAATCGGGGCGGGATCCCTTCTATTGGTCGGTGCCGCTGGGGTGACGTGGCGTGCAGTGGAGGGCGGCGTGCTCGCGAGCAGCACGGGGGAGGCCTTCGCGGCGTGGGGGGAGGCTGGCCCCGAGACGCACGACGCCCTCGGTTTGGTGCGGGCGGCGGTGCTTGCGGCGAACGCGCACAATGCGCAGCCGTGGCAGTTTCGGGTGTTGGACAACCGGATCGACGTGTTTGCGGATACGTCCAGGAACCTGGGTGCGATGGACCCGCTGTTTCGCGAGATGGATGTCTCGCTCGGGTGCGCCATCAAGAACATCGTCGTCGCGGCCCCCGCGAACGGGAAGGCGGCCACCGTCACGCCGCTGCCGGACTCTACAGACCCCACGCATGTCGCCCGGATCGACCTCCACGCGGTGGAAGCCTCCGTTTCACCTCTGTTCGCTGCCATCACGTCCAGACATACCGACCGCAACGGCTACGACCCGGCCCGGCGCGTGGGCGCCGCGGAGCTAGCCCGCCTCAGTGGCCTCGCCGACACGATGGACACCGAACTGGTCTGGTTCTCGACCCCGGCGGAGAAGGAGGCGTTCGGTGCCCTGACCATCCGCGCAACAGAGGTAATCATCGCGGATCCGCAGCAGGTGGCGGATGATGCCGCCTGGTACCGCACCGATTGGCGCGAGATCCAGGCGCACAAGGATGGCATCACGATCGACCCGTCCGGGCAGTCCGAATTCATCCGGGCGATTTCGAAAATTATGCCCGTTTCGACCGCCCAGAACAACGCGGGCTGGCTTGCGGGCACTCGGGACAGCCAGGTCCCGACGGCGTCGGCCTTTGGCGCGATCGTCGTGCGGGATCCGGCCGACACCGGTCAGCGCCTCGACGCAGGGCGGCTCTGGCAGCGCCTGCATCTGGCCCTGACAGTCGACGGGGTCAGCGCCCAGCCGCTCTGCCAGATTCCGGAACGAATCGACCGGGAGCAAGCTGCGGGCCTGACCCCGGACTTCGCCCCCGCCTTTGCGGCCCTGCTGCCCACTGATCGCCACGCGATCATGACCTTCCGGATCGGGTATCCGACCGGGAAGGCGCTGCCAAGTCCACGTCGCCCCGCACGGGAGGTGGTGCTCTCGTGAGCCGGGTCCCCACAACAGTAACGGCGAGGGAAACCGTGGCCGGCATCCTCCAAACAGCGCTCAACCTCTTCAACGAACGCGGCCCGGCCGCCGTCACCACAAACGTGATCGCGGCTGCGGCCGGCATCAGCCCCGGCAACCTGTATTACTGGTTCGGCGGCAAAGATGAGATCGTCCGCGAGCTGCACGCCCAGCTCGTCGCGGCTTACGAGGCCCTCTGGGGTGTGCCCGAAACCGGCGCGGCTAGCGGCCCCGAGCAAGTGCTCGACCGCCTCGGCGCGGGTACCGCGCTGACGCGGCAGTATGCCTTTCTGGCCCGCGACCTCTTTGGCTTGCTGCACGCAGACCCTGTGCTCGCGGAACAGTACCGGCTCGTGCGTGCGCGTCGACTTGTCCTGTTCACCGACCTCGCGCGTGGCTGGCGTGATCACGGCGACATCCGCCCTCTTAGCGATCCCGAGCTCGACGACCTCGTGCGGGCACTCTGGATTCTCGCCGAATCCTGGTTCGCCTTTGACGAACTTGACGCCGATGCCTCTGGCGGTGGCCGTGACCCGGACTCCTCGGGCGGAACGCGCTACCTCCGCGCCGTCCTCCTGCCCTATCTCAGTGTTTGTCAGGCATCGGCCGGGCCAGGGCCGAGTGAGTAGGCGGCAGGGGCGGCTTCCCCATGCTGCAGTATTTCGGCGAGCATACGCAATGGCTTCGACCACACTGCGGCAGCCGCCTTTCAGTACGCTCGTCACCGCGAGACTCTCGCGACCATCCGTATAAGTGCGGAGTGAGTGCGGACCCCTCCGCGGGAATCCGGAATTCTCGCAGGGCCGCAGAAACACGGCGGACCCGGATCGTCGGGTCACAGCCGCATAGGCTGACGGTGTGACGATCGAGCGGCGAGCAAAGTTGCGGCGCACGTATGTGAATCTCGGCATGGGTGAGCTGGCCGCGGCGGCAACCTTCGCCACCGTTGCCGCGGCTGTCGCAGTGCCTCGTCTCGAGGACCGTCAGGACTCCGCTGCTCTGTGGGTGGCCCTTGTCCCGCTGCTCGTCGTCCTCGTGCAGGCTGGCGCGTACTGGTTGTTGGCATGCACCTGGGTTCAGAAGGCACCCATGCCCAGGGGCCTCGTCGGCGCCTACCGCGTGTTCCGGATTGCGGACTCCTTCTTGCTGTTCGCCGGCCTCGTCGGCGTCATTGTGTGGTGGCCGGATCACCTCGGTCTCGCGCTGGCAACCTTGGGAGTATGGGTTTTCGGCGCTATTGAGTACGTCAACTACTTCGTAGTTCGACTGTCCTACCCGGTGCGTCGCTGGACCCGGATGGTGGGACAGTGGCGCATTCCTCAGATCATCAAAGACCTGAACTCAACGACACAGTAACGAGCTGCGGGCACATTGCCTGACGTCCATTAACACAACATTGTGCACGCCTTGAGCAGATTCGACGCCTTCGCTGCGGCCCGGAACCCCAACGGACTCCGTGCGATGCAGGAGCTTCGGGGGTCATCTTCGACGTGCGGGGACTTCGAGCACGAGCACTCGAATCCAAATGGTGACCATCGTTGCCAGGAGTTGACCTGCGGGGTGCGTCGGATGCGATGAAACAGGGGACCTCGACGCCGCTATCCAAAGCGTGCAATTAGTAGACACGAGAGCGTCCCTCGGCATCATGCGGTCGTCCAAGTTCACGGGTTTTAGGGGGAGCGTTGAGCAGGTCCCGTGGGTGTGTCGCAACGCTGACCGCTCCGCCGGCACCGCGCTCGAGACAGCGGACGACACAGGGTCTTAGTGCCGACTGTGTAGGTCGGCGCGCGTGAACTTTGTTGCTTTTCGTCTGGGGGATTGTTCACTGCGTGCTGCCGGCGTCAAGCCATCGTCACAGTTTCAGCAAAAACTTCTTCCCCCGCTGCGCTCCTCCATAACTTTTGGCCTGCAACAGCTCCTTGGGGCTTGACCCCGACAGCACTCCATGAGGGCGGAAAAGCCGCCGAAAGGCAAAAAAACATTTGGAGGAGAGAAAATGCTTGAACAAACACAGACCCCCGCACACACGATCGCTCCCGCTGACGTTGAGTGGAAGATCCGTCACCTCACTAGCTCGATCCGCAGGCGCGAACGCACCCTGAACTGGGACGGATACGCCACGCCCCACACTCCCGAGCACCCCGCGGTCGCGGTCGCGGCCGCGCGCACCGCCGGCCAGCTCGCCCGGATCGCCGAGCTCCGGACCCGGCTTGCCCTGTGGGAAGCGATCCAGGCCGAGCAGGCCACCACCGCACTGAGCAACTAGAGAGATACGAACATGACGGATTACATCAGCACCAAGTACACCGCCAAGTTGGTTCGGGTGGCGTTGAAGAACGCGTTTCCCGGCGGGAAGTTCAGCGTCCGGATGAGCACGGGCACCGCGTCCGCGTGGATGAACGTGTCGTGGAGCGATGGACCCACCGACCGCGAGGTGAGCGCAGTGACCAGCCAGTACGAGGGCCGCAAGTTCAACGGCATGACCGACGGGTACGACGACCAAGGGTCCGCGCTCGTCGCGTTCGACGGCGAGGACATGCCCCGGGTCGTGCGGTACTCCTGCGACGGGATCAACACCCACCGCGACTACTCGGCCGCCGGATATCGGGTCGCGCAGCACCTCATCAGCACCGACAGCGACCACGAAGACCTCGTCGTGTTCACCCCCGAGGGCGAACCCCTCAACGATGCCGCCGTGCCCCACGGGATCTACGTCGCCGGGCACTTCCACGATTACATCTACAGCCCCGTGCACATCGCCCAAGTCATCTTGCACCGCGTCAACCTCTGCACGACAACCGTGGCCACCCGATAGACCAGGAGAACCAGCCCGGGCAGCCGTGCAGGACGGGCCGAAACCGCGAATGCGGGCGTCCGCTGGACCCCGTGTGGGTGAGCGCGTCACCTATAGCTGGCACGGTGGCCCGTGCGGGGTGCAGTGACGCTCGAGGGCGGGCGGGCGGGCGGGCGGCCGGTCGCGCTGCGCTGCGTCGCTACGCTCGCGACTCCCGCCGGCGAAGGAAGGGCCCGCCGAGGACGACGGCCAAGCCGAGAAGCAGCAGGCCCAGGCCGATGGCCGGCGTCGCCCCCGTCTGCGCTCCCGTGACCGCCAGGGTGCCGCGCTGCACATCCATGACCGCCGGGGTGCCGCGCTGGACTTCCACGTCGGCGACGATCGTCACTCCCAGATCCGCGAAGTTGAGGATGAGGTGATGACTGCCATCGGGGACCGCTGACAGGTCGAAGCTGCCGGTCACTTGACCATTCGCCCACTGCACGGTACCGACGTCTACCGGCTCGGAGCGCATGGTGCCGATGATGCGCGATTCGGAGTACGCCATCATGGCCAGAAAAGTGTTCAGGGCCCTGACAGCTACCTGCTGCCTGGCTATCAACCAATGCAGGCGGTCCATTTCCAGTGACTGGTAGTTCTCCGCGCTGTAGAGGAGCCCCGTGAGTTTGGTGCTCAACATCGGAGCTACTGCGATCGCGGTCGTCGCGGATGCGTCCAGGAAAGGGTCGCTCGCCACGCCCGCCTCGCGAACTGACGTCGAGGCTTCCACGAAGCTGGGGGTGTTCGGGCCGTCAGAATAAGTACCCACGGCGTCAAGGGCAACTTTGATCCGGGACATCAGCGCATTGCCGGCTTTGATGTCCTCGACCTTGGCCATGACCTGGTCATCCAGCATTTGCACCTTGTTGGTCAGCGTCGCCCTTTGGAGCGCTTCTTCCGTATCGAATGCGACGAGAGGAACGTTCTTTACAGCGACGCCGGCCATGTTGCTGATTATGGAGCCGATCAAGGTTTGCACCTTCTGCTGGATCGAGTCCTGCACCCCGAATGCCAGACCGAGTACCTGGCCTTGCTCGTTGGTGATCGGGACTGTGTTGCCACTCCTAGTCTGCGCGGTCGCGGAGAGCAGGTCCTCGAGTTGAGCCTCGGACATCGCATTGAGGCCCTCGCTTAGTCCGGTCGCGCCGGGGAGCACGATGGCGCCGGGCGCCTGGACGGGGGCCGGGGCGGGCGTTTCCGTGGGCGTTGCGGTGGGAGTCGGCTTCGGAGTCGCGAGCGGTAAGACGGAGAACTGGCGCGACACGTCGAGGGTTGTTGCGCCGTCGAGGTCAGTCGGCAGCTCGAATGCCGCGTTGACCGCATCCTGCCCATCGACGAGCACGTAGGCCGGTGGCGGTGTGAAGCTCAGCCGATACTGTTCGGCATCGATGGTGGGAACGGCGGGGGTGTTGAAGGAGCCGTCGGCTGCAAGTGGGATCGTCTGCAGAATCGAGTCTCCGCGGGAGAGCACAGCGGCACCGCCGGTCAGATCCGGAAGCAGGGTGACGCCATCCGTCGCGGTGATGTGGCCGGTGAGGTACCGGTAGGGGTGCTGAACATTCATGGCCACCACACTCGTGGTCTTGGCGATGAACTCCGTCCTTAGCCACCACAGCGCATCGCCGCCGGGCCACTCCGCGGCGGCGGAATACTGCGACGAGGCGGTTGTATCGACGTCAAAGGTGACGCGGCCGTCGAGGCCCGTCGTGCTTGCGCCCACGTCGGCGCCACTCGTCTCATTTCGCAGCGTGACGACCGCCCCCACCAGTGGAGCCGGGGCGTCCTGGTCGGCGATCGTGACTTCGATCGTCACACTGTTCGTCGTCGGCTCGACCGCGGTCGCGCCGAGCGGTACTGCGGTCAGAGTCATGCCGACTATCGCGACAACTGCTCCACTCAACCGGGTCCATCTGGCCAACGGAGAGGGCAACAACTTCGTCATACGGATTCGTTTCTCTGCGCAATGCCCGTGAGCTCGTGAAGCCGCCGACGTCGGCGCGCCCGCAAGTCTATCGATCGGCCGTCGAACACCACAACCACTTGCTTGATGCTGCCGCACCGACACCAATGTGAGACAACTCCCCCGAGTCGCCGGCGGTGCATTCGGTGACACGAGGTGGGCGGTGCCGACCTCGTCGCGGTGCCTTGGCGGTTCCGCCGAAGAACCATGATCGGGGTCTTTGTCGACGCTCGTTGAAAAGTAGTCCGTTGAAATTCGCCTAGAACTCGCCGAGCGTTACTGGTCTACTTTTCGAGGAGCGCTGACGGCCACCAAACGCGGTCCTGAACGGAGGACGGCTCCGGCAGGATCGGCGCCGTCCCGGAACCTGGCGACGATGAGGCATCGGGCGAACTCTGCGCGCACACCCGCTGGACGGACCGCTCAGCATCCTCCGGTGAGGCTCCGGCGGGACCGACAGGACCTATCCACTCCGTCGAAGAGAACCAAACCAGACAGGTTAGCGGCCGCTTCGAGAGTTCAATGGCTTCAGAGGGTAGGGGTCTTCTTGACGTCGCGCAGCGCCAGCCCGAGGCGGCCGGCGACTTCTGCCTTGGGGGTTCCGAGCTCGAGCATGGAGGCGATGACAGCCGCCGCCGATGCGCGGGTGGCCGCGCTCTGCTGCGCTGCGCGTTCACGGATGGCTGCGATCTCGGCCTGTGCTGTCGCGTCGATCTCGTCGAGGGAGTCAGTGGCGACGAAGTAGTCGGTGGCGAGCTGCTCGAGCTTGTCTTCCTTCGCTCGGAACTCTGCGGCCTTATCGCGTGCGCGAGAGCGGGCGGCAGTCTGCTTCGCAGACTTACGTACATCGGCCATGAGTGTACCCCTTTCGTGGGTGAAGAACCATTATGCGTGAGTCCCACGCGCATGCTCGTCCGCCAAAACCAACGCTGGGGAGGATGCGCGCTTGTGCAGGGAGGAGCGCGTCCAGTGGCGAGCTGTGTACTGCCTGGTTCGGTCATATCGATAGCTCCTACCTGCAGTCGCCCGTCGATCTCAGCCTCAACTTTCAACCATCTCAATCTTCGATCGTGACCACCCTGCATCCTCATTCTTCGTACAAGTATTTGTCATACGTCTGGCATTAGTAATAGACGAGGTAAAGTGAGCGGGTGATGACTATGCATATCCTCTCTGCGGGAGACGGGTATGTGTACTACACCAACGAGGTCGCGACCGGTGATGCGAAGCGTGAGAGCGGCCGTGAGCTGGGCGATTACTACACCGAGGACGGCAACCCTCAAGGTGTCTGGGTCGGCGGGGGACTGGCCGCACTCGGCGTGTCCGGGGTCGTCACGGAGGAGCAAATGAAGGCCCTCTACGGTGAGGGTCTGCACCCCGGCGCCGAACGAATCATTGCTGACGCGCAAGCGCAGGGCAAGACCGTGGGGGAGGCCACGAAGGCCGCCAAGCTCGGCCGCTCCTACTACGGGTACAGCACCGACGGCACGGACCTGTCCGCGAAGATCGCCGCCGGCTACACCGACTTCACCAAGTTGAACGGGCGCGAGCCGAACGTCGCCGACCGGCGTGCGATCCGCGCCCGTGAGGGTGACTTGGCGTTCCGCGACGCGAAGGGCCGGCCGCCGGCGGACAAGGAAGAGCTGGGCCGGTTCATCACCGCGGCGACGCGTCCGACGCAGCAGGCGGTCGCCGGTTTCGACCTGGTGTTCTCACCCGCGAAGAGCGTGTCCGTGCTCTGGGGCCTCGGCGACGAGGACACCCGGAAGACGATCGAGGATGCCCAGGCGGTCGCGATCCTGGACACCGTGTCGTACCTGGAGCGGGAAGCGATCGCGACCCGTGCGGGCACGAACGGGGTCGCACAGATCGACGTCGAGGGTGGCCTGGTCGCGACGCGGTTCCGTCACTACGACTCCCGCAATGGTGACCCGCAGTTGCACGATCACCTGGTCGTGGCGAACAAGGTCGAGGGTGTCGATGGGAAGTGGCGCACGATCGATTCCAAGCTCCTCCACCGCCAGGGCGTGGCCGCGTCCGAGTTCTACAACCAACGCGTCATGGACGAAGTCACCACCCGACTGGGCCTGGCCACGGAGCTGCGGGAAGTGACCCCGGGCAAGCGTCCCGTGGTCGAGATCGCCGGGATCGACGAGCGCCTCACCGGGGTGTTCTCGACCCGGTCCGCGGACATCAAGAAGGTCGTCGGGCAGCTCGAGAAGGACTACCGGGCCACCCACGGGCGCAGCCCGGACGCGGTCGCCCGGATCAAGCTCGCGCAGCAGGCCACCCTCGAGACTCGCCCCGCGAAAGCCCACGCCCGCTCCCTCGCCGGCCTCCGCGCCGAGTGGGCTGCGAAGGCCGCCGAACGCGTCGGCGCCGCCACCGTCACCAACCTCCTGAAAGACGCCCGCGCCTCAGCACCTGCCCTGGGTAGCAGGCCGGGGGAGCCGCGGGTGGTCGATGTGGACCGGGCTGCACGTGAGGTCGTGGCGACGGTGTCGGAGCATCACGCGGTCTGGGGTCCGCACATGATCGAGGCCGAAGCCCGCCGCTGGGTACAGAAAGAAACCAGCCTCGGCCCCGTCCCCGCAGGCACCGTCGAGCAGATCACCCGGCGTGCACTGGAGACCGACTCGATCGCCGTGACCCCGCCCGCCCCGCACGGTTCCTTCGAACCGTTGACCCGCCGGGACGGGTCGAGCATCTACGAGCACAAGGGCCGCATGCTCTTCACCTCCACCGGCCTCCTCGCCGCCGAAGACACGTTATTGGCCGCCGGCCGCACACGCACGATCGCGCCCATCACGGTGGCCGAGTTTGACCGCACGGCCGCCCGTCACACCGGACCGTTGGATGCCGGGCAGCGGGCCCTGGCGCGCGAGTTCACAACCTCCGGCACACTCCTCGTCGTCGCGACCGGCCCCGCCGGCGCCGGGAAGACCACAGCCCTCGCGTTGGCCGCCCGCGCCACCGAGCAAGCCGGCGGCCGCCTGATCGGGTTGGCCCCATCTGCGACGGCGGCCGCCGTGTTCCGTGACGCAGTCGAGGTCCCGGCGGCCACGATCCACTCCTTCGTCCGCGCCTACGACACCCACGGGGACGCCACCCCCGACAGTCGCCACCCGGACGAGTTGAAGCTGCGGGCGGGGGACATCATCGTCGTCGACGAGGCCGGCATGGCCGGCACCCTCAACCTCGCCAAGGTCACCAGCATTGCCGAGCGGCACGGGGCGCACGTGCGCCTGATCGGTGACGACCGGCAGCTCGCCGCCGTCGAGTCCGGCGGGGCGCTGCGCCTGCTGGAGCGCGAAGTCGGGTCCGTCAAGCTGGAGGAGATCCACCGGTTCACGTCCCCGGCCGAAGCCGAAGCAACCCGGCAGCTTCGCGACCCGGCCACGGTGGGGGACCCGTTCCGCTGGTACGTGGATAACAACCGGGTCACCGGTGGCAGCATCGACCGGATGACCGACCACGTCTTCGCCGCCTGGCAGCACGACGACGAGGCTGGCAAGAACGCCATCATGCTCGCCCAACAAAACGTCACCGTCACCGACCTCAACACCCGGGCCCAGGCCTACCGGATGGGCTCCGGCCTCGTCTCCGGGAAGAAGTCCTCGCAGCTACGCGACGGGCTCGCCGCGTACCAGGGCGACCGGATCGTGACCCGGCTGAACGACGCCACTCTCCGCACCGGCCGCGGCACTGACCGGGTCAAGAACGGTGACGTGTGGACGGTGGGGAATGTGCAAGCCGACGGGGCGTTGACTGTCACCCATGCCGGGCACGGCGGCCGCATCACCCTCCCGGCCGAGTACGTGCAGAACAATGTCGAGCTCGGCTACGCGTCGACCATTCACCGGGCCCAGGGGATGACCGCGGACACCGCCCACGTCCTCGCCGACTCCTCCACCTCCCGTGAACTCGTCTACGTCGGGCTGACGCGTGGCAAGGAAGCCAACCACCTCTACGTCGAGACCGAAGACGCCCAGCCCATGAGCGACGTCCTGTCCACCATCGCCGGCCACAGCGACGGGATGCTCTCCGCCACCGAAACCATCCGCGCCGAACAAGCCCGAGTCGATGACCTGGTCACCCTCATCGACCAATACGGCGACGTCGCCGAACGCGCCAACACCGTCCGCTTCACCCAACTCGTAGGCCACACCCTCGACGAGAAGGACGCCCGAAACCTCACCAGCTCCGAGAGCTGGGGAGCCGTCACCGCTGCCCTCACCCGCGCCGAAACCCAGGGCCTTGACCCGGCCAGTGTGCTGCGGGAATCGTGGAACGAACGAGAACGCGGCACCGCCGACGACGTCGGCGCCGTCCTCTCCCACCGGATGGAACGACGCATCGAAACAGCCCCAGCCGACCAGGCGCCGGTGGCAGCGACCGAGCGTCCGGCGGTGCCGGCGTGGATTGCCGATCGCCGGGTGCTGGACTCCGCAGGCACCGACCCCGCATGGCGAGACCACCTGTCGGAGCGGTACGAGTACCTGGCTGTGCGCCTCGAGGAACGCGGCACGGCGATCGCCGTCGAGAAGCCCGCCTGGGCGCAGCAACTCGGCGACGTCCCGGCCGATGGCACCCGCCGGCAGGAATGGGTGACGCTGGCCGCCGAAGTCGACGTGTTCCGCGACCGGTACAAGGTCGACCCGGCACAAACGCAGGCCATCCCTGAGGCGTACCGTGAGCGCAGCGTTGGTGCGGAGCTCGCGTCCCGCGTGACGGCTCTGGAGAAGGCGCAGACTCAGCCCACCGGGCCGAACGCTCCAGAGGCGGGCCGAGAGAAGCCGGTCACCGCGCTCGACGCGATGCGCGCCGCGAACCGGGCCACGGCCGACCGGCAGCGTGAGGCACAGCGCGCCGCCGGCCTCACCATCAAGGCCCGGCAGGGCATGCGTGGCGACCAGACGACACATACCGATGCCCAGCTCACCCGCGATGACGGCCGCGAACGGTAGAAGATCTGACGCCTCAATGCCACGACCGGTCCTTGAGCACTCGTGCGAGCGCTCGGCTTTCAGACCGACTTGTAGTCCGTGCGGGTGGTCTTCAAGACAGCCAGGCCTTGCGTTGGGTCGGCAAGGCGGGCTGCCACGCTAGCCACAGAGTGTGTGCTCGTCGACGTACTTCAAAACTTTTGTAACCGCAGACGGGTTGTTCCAGCGCGTGTTGGGTGCGTCAGCGTGCGCGCAGTCGATTGAGGCGTGACTCGCTTCGTGCGAGATCTGGCCCTTCCAGTTCCGACCTCGTCGCTTTCCGGGCCAGTCGTTCGAATGATAGATAGTGACGGACCCCGTCGTAACGCTCTCGGGTGGGTAATGAGGGAGTTCTGGTCAAAGCTCATTGAGGAATTCAAGGATCGTGCGGGATGGCATTCGCATCGGCTGGCTTGCTCGGCCCGGCGGCCGCGCGGTTATGAAAGCCTCCAAGGGTGTCCCCTCTGACGCACATTCGGACCGGACTACAAACCCCCGTGATTGGGGGTGGCACGCGTCTGTGTCCTCTGAGAGGCTCAGACCACGCTTGGGGGAGCCCAACCGTTTCAATGATGATTGGGTGGGAAAAATGAAGAATGCAAAATATCTCGGCGCTGCAACTGGAGCGTTGGCAGCAGGCCTCATCGCAATGTCGATGTTGGCCGCAGGCCCCGCCTTCGCGGGGTCCACTACCCAAGCCTGTCGGAGTGATCAGAACGTGAGCGGGACGAGCTACAGTTCAGGAGCGTATTCATCCAAGCCGTCGTCTACCATCTGTGGCAGCGTGGGGGTGCGAGCAGTTTACAAACTCTACACTGGCTCTCCGACGTACTACGCAGCCTGGACCTACGGCACCTACGGCGCCAACAGCACCCCGGGCAACATCATCCTCGGAGGCAATCACACGGTCACAAGCCCGAGTTCGGGGTACGCAGGCAACTTCCCATTCAATAGCTGATTTCAATGAAATACAGGTTGCTATGTGCAGCTTCGATATTGACGCTGCTGACGGGTTGCTCTGCTTCTACGAGCGACCCGTCAGCGGGGCCGTCAGCGGAGCCGACAGCCCAGAGGGCGCAAGCGTCAGCAGTGCAAGAAGCTGCCCTGGCCGATGGAGTAGTCACTCACGACGACTATGAATCTGGATATAGGCGCTATGTGGGCTGCCTGTCGGCCGCCGGCTACGCCATCATCGACAGCGGTGTGCAATATGACGTTCACTCGTTCGGAGTTCCAGCAGAAGCTGTTGTGTCTGGCGACGACGATCGCTGTTACACCTCGGAGTTCAAGAATCTCGATATTGAGTGGCAGATTAGTCACGAAGATTCGTCCAAGACTGCGAAACTAATTGCGGACTGTCTGTCAGCGAGTGGCATCGCCCCGCTGACAACAATGGACGAGATGAATCGACAACTAAATGAGAACGATATGACATTCGACCAATGCGCACAGACGACGCCATAGATGCCGGATGCAGTTAGGGCCAACTGGATACGGGATGCCCGATACCTGGCGCCAGCTTTGTTGTGCATGGCGATTCCGATTCTGGTCTTCGTGCTGTTGATTCCCGTGGCCCAGCGGAGTGAACGAGCGGCGGTCACTGCGACGCTACCGACGGTAATTCAGGTTGGTTCACGCGAGGCAGATTTCCGGCAATCCGTCGTGCTCGACTTCACTCTGAGCGAGGCTGGAACGGTCAAGTCCAATACTTCAGGCCGCCTGACTGCCTTGTCTGTGAATCCTACGGAGGCTATCTCCAGCGGGACCCGACTTTTTGACGTTGACGGGTCGCCGGTTTTCGCGATGCCGCAGACTCCTCCGTTGTATCGGGATCTAGAACCTCGGATGTCTGGCACTGATGTGGCCGCCATGCAGCGTTTTTTGGTTTCGGGAGGCTTTCTAGAAGACTCCACGGAAAATGTCAACGGGAAGTTTGGCGTCGATACGGAGGACGCCGTGTGCGCATTCCAAAAAGCCAATTTCCTTGCGTGCAGCGAGGTCTTTTCTTTCGCACGGGTCGCATATGTGCCCGCAAACGTGACAGCCGTTGGAACTATTCTTCCAACATTGGGAGACGTTCTCGTCGAAGGCGACGCTGTAATAGAAGGCACTCCGCTCCCAATCTCGGCGAAGTTCACACCTGCTGCGGAGAACGGTGACCTCATTGCTTTCGCAGACCAACCGATACTCGTCTCTGCGAGCGACAGCAGTGAAATCGTGGTGTCAACCTTAACGTCTCTTGACGCGACTGCGGTGTTGGAGCTTTACAAATTTGCGCTTGCTTCAGCCGCCCTGGGTACCGTCTCGGCAGCAAGCGAGGCACCGGGGTCTGACGCGACTGGCTCTGATCTCAAAGCCAGCTACGCGGGATTGATGCTCCGCAAGCAGAAGTCGACCGTTGTAGCCGCGGTACCCGGAAACAGCATCCTGATGGGGGCCAACGGTGAGAGTTGTGTTGTCGCCGTGACCAAAATCGATTCGACTACCTCCCCGGACGGCCTTGAGTATAGGGCTGTACCTCTCGCGAGCGTTGCGCCCGCTGCTGGTGAATTAGGTCAGGTGTTCACCGATGTCGGCATCGTAGGGTTGTCAATCCTCCGAGATCCGTCGACAGCATCACCCAGCGTGCAGTCCAAGTGTTCATAGATGTAGAGAACGCTTCAAAGTCTTTCGGACCGCTCATAGTCCTCAAAGACTTCTCCTGCACCATAGCGAGCGGGCGGGTAACTGCTCTGGTCGGCCCATCCGGCAGTGGAAAGTCAACACTTCTCGCGGCGATGGCAGGCTTCCAGCGACTTGACTCAGGGACCATACGATATCGGCATCCGAATGGAACGACTGACTTGCCCAATGCGCAACGAATCGCTTGGGTGCCCCAAGGGGCGAATTCCCTCGGAGCACGTAGCGCGCTGGACAACGTGCTATTGAGTGCGCTCGCGTCCGGAAGAGACCTCACTTCGGCACGAGAAATAGCGCACGCTCAGCTCCAGAAGGTTGGCTTGGGGGATAAAGCACACGTCCTAGCGAGGCATTTGTCCGGAGGCGAATTGCAGAGAGTGGGTTTTGCTCGCGCGCTTGCTGCGGAGAAGCCGATTATTTTCGCCGACGAGCCAACCTCCAGCTTGGACGCAGCAAACACGTTTCAGATAGCCGAGCTATTGCTGTCATTAAGAGAAATTGCGTCGATTGTAGTGGCAACCCATGATCCAATCCTGGTCGAAGCTGCTCAGGATGTTGTCCAAGTAAGGAGGGAGCATGGCGCCGTTTCAGCGTGATGGATGGAAGAAGCAATATCTGTGGCGAGAAGCGAACCGCAACGTGTTCTCGCGAGATTCTCGACTACTTCTCGTTCTTGGCTTTGCGTTATTGGCGGGCATAGGCGTATCCCTCGTCGCGGCGTTTCAATGGAACGCCTTCTCTCAACTGCTTGTCGATAGTGAAGCCAAGGGGCGCAACATCGTCATCTATCAGGGCGCGGACATCGCAGTACCAACGAAAATAGATCGGTCCAGCTGTGAGGCGATCTCATCGGAGCCCGGCGTGAGGCGCGCTGGAGGAATAAGCCTGATTGGCTCGGCGAAATTCACTCAACTCGGTCCAGCCGTTCAAGTGTTCAGTGTGAGTTCGTCCCTCCTCCCGGAGCTTGGGCGCGTGGATGCGGTTGTCGGCTCGGAGCTCGGTTATACCGGAGTAGATAGACGTTTTCTCATGCCAGATGGATCCACGCAATCAGTCAGCCAGGGCCACAAAGAACCGTCAGGAATCGATCTCGGAAATGCGATGTCCGTGCCATTCCTGCCGACTCAATCCAGCGTTGATCGTTGCATAGTCGTACTCGACTGGTTCTCGGAAGTAGCCGAATCTGTTCCTCGCCTGTCCAGTGGCTTGGTCGCTACAGGAGGCACCTTGACTAGCAAGGTGAGCTTCACCGACAGCGTCGACCCCGTCGAAACCTTCCTGTCGAGACTCGATCGATTCCTCCCGATCACGCTGGGTATTCTTTGCGGAGTAATGGGTCTGGTCGTCAATCGATTCCGTTCAAGCGACATCGCAAGCTATCGGTTCTCAGGGACCACCGTCAGGTCGATGTTTCTCCTCCTCTTTTACGAACAATCGCTACTTGCTGGATGCTTCACTGCTTCGAGCGCCCTCACGCTGCTGTTTGTGACCAACTACTTCGTCGACCCCTCCTCGCAGGTCCTGTGGACATTTGAGGGCGGCCTTGCCTGGCTTGTAGTATCAACCGCGAATCTATGGCTTTCACGCGGCGACCCCAGCTCGCTGTCCAAAGATCGTTAACGGAACAGCCGTCTGACTGACGCTAAGACATCACCCGTGACATGGTCGCTCGCCTCGTTAGGTTCGGGGATGATGCTCAAGGATTCGAGCTTGGTGCCCCGTACCCCCGTACGCCCTGCCCCTTGCTCCGACTTGTCCCTACGTGAGTATTTGCGCTTCTGGGGGCCACCGAATATACGTGTTGGGGGCCATCGGCTTAGCTCCTTCCGTCCAGAGCTCAAATGGGCCCCGCGGCTGGCCTGCGACCAACCCGCCGGGAATACGAAGTTCTTGAACAAGTACGCCGCGTTCTCACTGTTGGTGATCGATGAGTGGCTCCCGGACGAGCCCGACGAAAGCACCGAGAGCATGCTGTTGGAATTCCTCGAGCGACGTTACGACCAGGTATCAATGGTGTTCCGCACCCAATACTCGGAACGGGATTGGCACCAGCGCCTCGGCTCCAGAGTTCATGCCGACGCCATCATGGACCGCATCGTGCACAACACCATCTGGGCCGAACCGACAGCCACAACATTTGAGAACGCACCGCCGGCCAGGTCACGGCATTGGCACCCGTGCGGTCGGGCGCACGCTGGCCCCGGCCGCGCGCGACTGCGTGGCGCCCAAAGGCAATACCGGTGGCCCCCGAAGGCAATATTCGCTGGCCCCCAAACCCGCAAATACTCATACGCACGGGGCGGACGATGCCTGGACGTTTGTGCCAAGAAATTCATCCATGTGATGCTCTGAGTCGATTTCACGCCTCGGCGTGCTCCGGCGGCGAACAGTGACGAAGAAATGATGCGACGCTTGCAGGCGGTTTTGATTGAGGTTGTATGCGGCACCCGCGGAGCGCGTCCGTTTGCTCGCTGGGCTCGGTGAACGTGTTATCGCCAGGGCCGTGCGCGCGCCGGAATAAGGTGCCGTCATAGCTCATCGACCAGCCGTCGGCCCACTCCTTGATATCGGGGGAGCTCTATGCGGCACATTCTGCAAGAGGTGCACTACCAACTTGGCGAGTAGCGCCTGATGATAGCGCTAGTCCAGCATCTAGTACTAAGTCGCCGGCTACCGCTACCATAAGCTGTCATAATAACTATTATCGGTCATATCGTCCGACAAACTACCTGTCATAACACCCGCCAAATGGTAGCCTCGGTTCATGATTAATACGGCAACCGGGGATGGTTCTCGTTTTGGTGCTGACCGCGCGGCACACGTACGCTCCGTGGGTTTGAGCGTTGCTGAGATCGCAGCGGTGTTGCAAGCGCAACTGGGTCAGGCGCTGTTGGGGGTGATCGTGGGTAAGAACGCCCGCACGCTTGCTCGCTGGGCACACGCAACGGTGCGGCCGCCGCAGGCGAGTGAAAAGCTCCTCAGAGACACATTTCAGGTGCTCGAGATCCTCTGTTTGGTTCATTCGGCTGACGTTGTTAGGGCGTGGTTTATGGGTATGAACCCGGATCTGGGTGATGCTTCGCCGGCCGAAGCGCTGTCGGAGGGACGTTCCCGAGAGGTCATGGCCGCGGCGCGGTCCTACGTAGCCGCGGCTTAGGCTGGGCAGCATGACGGTCGAACAGGTTGAGCAAGGACCGCGCCAAGTCGCGCGCACTGTCGAGGTGCCGGTGTCGGCAGACGACGTTTTCGCGTTGGTGGCTGATCCGCACCGTCACGGTGAGCTGGACGGCTCGGGCACCGTGCGCGACACGGTGTCGGGGCCGCGGAGGCTCAGCCAGGGCGCACGATTCTCGGTAGCGATGAAGCAGTTCGGCGTCCGGTATCGCATTACCAGCACGGTGACGCGCTTCGAGGACGGTCAGATTGTGGAATGGCGTCACCCAGCAGGCCACCGGTGGCGCTGGGAACTCGCGCCACTCACGCCCACGTCTACACGCGTCACTGAGACGTTCGACTACAGCACCGTCCCAGCTGTGCAGGGCAAGGTCTTCGAGTTGCTCGGCGTTCCTCAGAAGAACGCCGCCGGCATCGAAGCCACCCTGCGTCAACTCGCGTCGCGCTACGCCCGCGCTTGACGTGACGGTGCTCACGTCCTGACCGCGTTTGCTCAACCAGATCACGATCAAGAACCGCACTCTTGAGAGGGGCTGTGGGGCGAGCAGCTTGTGAGTCTTGTGAGTCTTGTGAGTCTTGTGAGTCTTGTGAGTTTGGCGGCTCCTACATTCCTGTCGCAGGGGTCTGCGCGCCACGCGCCCGATGCGCGCCACACTCGTCCCACGGCATGTCGCCGATCACGAAGCGTGAGCAGGTGCTGGCGTCGGCGCGGATGGCTCGGGCTACTCCCCTTGTCTGCTGATGAAGTCAGCCATGCCGGGCACGGTGAATGCGACGAAACCGCGTTCTGGCGTGTAGATGTGACCGCTCCGGATCAAGTCTCGGCGATTGACGGAGAGGTCCGTCGTGCGCTTCTTCCGCAACCGGGTCACGAGTTCGGCCATTGATGAGGGGGCATCGTCGTCGATGGCCATTGCGGACATGAAGGCCCGCTGAGTCGGTGTAGCCCGCTCCCACCTCGATTGATACAGGCCTTGTTCCACTTCACTTCGCGCTGACTCGATCCCGATTTGGGCGTCCTGCAGAGAAATTGTGTCCGTGGCCCTGACGGCCCAGACATGACTGCCACAGGCTTGAATGAAGTATGGGTATCCCCCCGTAGCTGTCACCGCTGCGTCCAGGGCGTCAGGCTCCCACTCGACTCCGTTGGCACGTGCCGGGGCAGTGAGGGCGTCAGATGTCGCGGCGGTGTCGAGCAAACCGATCTGACGATAGTCGTAGAGGCGCTCCGCGTAGCTGGTCGCGTCAGCGAGCACGGCAGGCAGGGACGGCAACCCCGCGCCGACGAAGACGACTGGGACGGGGAAGACGTCTTGACCGAGGTTATGCAGGGCGACGTTGAGAGCGGCGAGATCCTCGGATGAGGCTTCTTGGAGTTCATCGACGGCCAGCACGATAACCGTGTTGGCCTCACGCGCTGCAAGCCCGATGGTCTCCAATAGCTCCTGGAGATCGACGGCGAGATCGCCGCTATCGGCCACGCCGCGTTCCGGTTCAATGTCGACAGTAAAGGAGTAGGTCCCGGACGGGTCTACACGCACTTGGAATGAACGAAGCACTCGGGCGGCCTTGGACCAGAGCGCTTTGGCACGGTCAGAGCTTGAGAGGACTCGTCGAAGTGCGAGGTGGAGCTCCTTGGCCAGCGCGACAGCCAGAGGCTTGCTGCTCGAGGCCTCGACTTTGATGAAGATCAACTTCAGCTCAGCCGCGTCTCGTCCGAGCTGATTGAGCAGCACTGTCTTACCCACGCCACGGAGACCGGACAGGATCCAGGGTCGCTCCCCCTCCCCCGTTTCCCGTGCCTGGTAGAGCCGGTTGCGGAATTCGCTGAGCAGATCGGAACGGCCGGCAAGAACCGGTGGCACTCGCCCCGCGCCGGGCTTGAAAGGGTTCGTCGCAAGATCCATAACTAAAACAATATAGCCCCGAGTAAACGAATCGCTTACTCGATCATAGAAGCCCTTATAAAGTCCCGTGATATCGCTTGGCTTCACGAATGCCCGGCCTGCCAGCGGCTGCCTACCTCTTATTGCCTGGCCGAACTGCGGAGTACGAAAAAGCCCCGGCATGTATCGCCTGGGGCAGACGAGTATGAGTACCGGGGCTAATCGTTGGAGTGGGGGGACTCCGATTCGTAACGGTACTCGCGTATCGCCTATCGATGATTCCGCCGCGCCGCTCGGGCCTTCTCCCTGATCGCGGAAAGCACCGCGCGGCCATCTGGGTACGGGTCGCTAGCGATCATTGTTCTTCCCCTTGGCTGCTGGACTTTCTGTGGCGCCGACTGTCGGAGCCGACGAGTTCCCGGTTTGGGCCGAGAAGGCGATCGCAGGAGTGGTGATGTTCGGCAGCGATTCCGATAACTGCGCTGCGATGGATTTCGTGATCTGATCCAGTTGTTCACGCTGGCGCTGAAGTAATGGGGCGAGCACGGTATCCGTGATTTCGGACACGAGGCGACTCTGCTCCACGAGTACCGGTGCGATCATCCGCTCGATGTGTTCGCCCAGCTCGATGCTCCCCGCCAGCTGGGACTGTAGGCCGACGACGATGGTTCTGAGCTGTTCCCGCACTGCCTGGCTGACGATTCCCTCGAGGGCGGCGCCGATAGCAGGCCGTCGCACGAGCGCACGCGCCGCGGCGACATCATCGATCCCCGCGCTCCGGCGGAGCTGTTCCAGCAGAGCTGGGCCATCGCCTCGAGGGTGGCCGTATCGTGCGGCGAACGGTGTCAGCAGAAGGCCGAGGTGTCCGAGGTCGACCGCTCGTTCTCCCCGGGTCGCGTCGGCCAGCACGTCGCCGACCAGGGACAGGTCGCCGATCTCGTCGACCAGGTCGGCGACCGTTCGTTCGATGCTCGTCACCGGGAGGCCCCCGACAACCACAACGTCGCGGGAATCCAGCTGGCGCCGGCTGTAGACAATGTCGGTTCGTTGCGTTTGGCGCCGTTCGCTGGTGATCAGGCGATACGGGACTGGATTGATATCGCCGCACTCATGAACAGCTGCCGCGGCCGCCCCGCCCACCACAACTCGCGGGGTACTCACCCGCTCCCACGCCAGCACCATGGGTTCGGTCGACATCCAGGCGGCGCGCAGATCATCCAGAGCAGCGACCGGCACTCCCCCGAGCCGGTACACGCCGTGGGCGAGACGCTCGAGTCGCCCATCTCGTTCCCGATGCGAGAGATTGGCGCGACTCACAGCCCGCGCCCGCGCCTGAGCCGTGGTGAATAGACCCCACTGGCCGGCAGCCAGTTCCTCAAGAATCGGCTCAACAACAACGCTCATACTTGGAAAGTATAACCAGAGTACGCTTTTCAAGCAATTGTGTTCTCAAAAAGCGGAGCTGAAGGCGAATCCCGTGCGGGCGGGGTCTACGCGATACGGCCGCCCCAAGGTGGAGTCGGGTGATGGCTGTCGATTTCCGTCCTCGGCTGCACAAATTCCGCACTCGCATGCACTGCTCATCCACGCCAACACGGGCTTGGCTCTGTGCCCATGAGGGTCCGGCTTTTGGGACGGTTTCGGGCATTGTGCGAGTGGGACGGACCAGGTTGTAACGAGGAGCTGCGGGGTACGCCATAGTCGGACTATGAGAGTAGCCATTACTGGTGGAACTGGATTCGTCGGCATCCACCTCGCGGAACGATTCCCGGCGTCCGACGTGTCGATAGTGTCTCGCCGCTCTGGCACGCCCGTCGATGATGTGGATGCGCTGACACGGGCGTTTGAGGGCTGCGAAGTGGTGGCGCACTGCGCAGGCATCAACCGTGAAATAGGTGAGCAGACCTTCAACCGTGTCCACGTGCAAGGTACGGCCGCGGTGATCGAAGCGGCACGACGCGCGGGCGTCCGCAAGATCGTGATGCTCAGCTTCTTGCGCGCCCGCCCAGGATCCGGTTCGCCGTACCACGAGTCAAAATGGGCGGCCGAGGAGATGATTCGCTCTTCAGGCTTGGCCTACACGATTCTGAAAGCGGGAATGATCTACGGCCTCGGCGACCACCTCGTCGATCACCTCAGCCGCACAATCCAGACGATCCCGATCTTCGCCTCTGTTGGACTTCGGGAGAAGTCGATCAGCCCCGTCCCGGTTGGTGAGCTTGTTGACGTTTTGGTCGCCGCGCTCGACACGCGCCTGACAGATCAAACCGTCGCCGTCCGCGGCGGCGAGACCCTGCTGCTGAGCGAAGCCGCTCGTCGAGTTGCCCGAGTTCTCAACCGCCGCCTGGTCATCGTCCGATTGCCGGTCGCGTTCCACTATGTCCTCGCGCAGTTCACAGAATGGACGATGACGGTGCCGCTTCTGGCGAAAGCCCAAGCGAGAATGCTGGCCGAAGGCGTCACGGACGCTGCTCTGCCGGCTGCGGAGCTACCGGACGATCTCCGTCCACATCTCGCCTTCAACGACGCACAAATCCGCGACGCGTTGCCCGATTCAGACGGCTTCAGCTGGAGCGATCTGCGAATCAGTGGCTCGCGTTCGCGACGTCGCGGACAATTGCACGAGCGAGGATCCGGTCAAGAGCCCGCTGGACGCAGTGAAGGACGTGACGCATGACCAGCCCTGAGCTTCGCGACTGGCCCTCGAGCGACCGGGTATACCGGCGCTCCGAGGTATCGGCGGTCGTGGGACGTGGTGACGCTGTCTGGGAGCGCGTCACCCGGGATGTACTCTGCTGGCGGGTGAAAACGGCGAGCGGGTTTGCGGTCGACTCGACCGGCCCGGTTTCGCAGGGCGACCGCGTCGTCGTCACCGCACGTCTACTCAAGGTGATCGTCGTTGAGCCAGTGGAGGTCGTGGCCGTCGTCAAGGAGCTCGACCGGGTCGGCTTCGCTTACCGGACCATGCCCGGGCACCCGGTCAGTGGCGAAGAGGCGTTCATCGTGCACCGACGGGGCGACGAGGTGCGTCTAACCGTGCGCTCACTCACGCGCCGTGCGCCACAGCAGCCCTGGCGTGCTCTCTACCCGCTGCTGCTCATTGCCCAACGAATCGCGCGTAGACGCTACCTGCGCTCACTTCGCTAGGCTGCAGGTCCTCCGACACCGGCGATGGTGACGGTTTTCGACCTTTGCCGGCGTGGAATCGCGGATGCCCCCCTTAGCGTTCCCGCCTGACTTGTCGGATGCCGCGGATTATGTCCTAAAGGTTCTTCTTGACGGAAGTGACCGGGGGGCTTTCGATCTTTTTTGGCACCCGACGCTCAAGAAACATTGCCGCAGCCAATATTCCAAGGGCGACAGCGACGGCCGAGAGACTGCCAGGCTGAATGAAAACGGCCGCGACGAACAAGGCCATCGCCACTCGGAATCCGGCCGTGCGCACCCCAGGCCGAGAAATCAGCCCGGCCGCCAGGATGACGGCCACGGTAGTAACAAGAACCACTGTCACGGGGAGAAGGGGCTGGACCCAATAGTTGACACCAGGTGCCTGGTCACTAGAACGGGCGCTTGTCGCGTACCACGTGGACCAGCTGAACATGGCAATGGGAAGAATCGAGATCCCTGCCATGAGCCGCGACTGCAGCATCCCCGCAGTTGTCCGGCCGGCCGAGGCAATACCGAGAGCGACCAGCAGAATCACGCCGTACACACCGAACGTACCCACCTCAACGCCGATGTAACTGATACCGTCCGCGCAATAGAACGAGCCAGGATCATCGCTGCCCATCCGCAGGAAACTGCACTGGAAGTGCAGCTCATCACGCACGAGCGACAGCAGGAAGCCGCTCCCCACAAAAACGGATACGACGAAGCCTACACTCAGACTCAGTATCGCGCTGCCCCTCGGACTCACGGCGTCCTGCTCACGACGCCCAGCCCACGCCACTACGGTTCATCCGCCCACCCTGTTGTGCTTTCGGCGTCACCTACCCAAAGAGATGCGGGTGCGCCCCGTGCTCGGGCCTGACATCCGGCGGCGCGTGGGACGCACCGGACCGGTCGTGGCGAACGTGCGGTCGTCCGGCCGCGATTCGGACCGGTGAGGGTTCCGCGAGCGGACACTTTATGCGTGTTCCTGGATGTCGACGAGCCAGCCCTCCAGTGAGCGTCGGCGTTGCTCGGGCGGTGGAACAGCGAACTCTCCGGCGTAAGAGAGCGGTTCGGCGTCTTCGTCGATGCTCAGCCGAACTCCCTGAACCGAGGTCAACCTCGCTGTATTCGCAACTGGCTCGATCTCGATCATGTATCGAGAGGGCCAAGTTGCTAGGAACGCTCCATTGCCAAAATCGCGGCCGACCATCGCCCTCTCGTCACCGTCCGCCGTCCTGATCGATTCGGGCGGCGCGCCGTGGCCGGGCTGACGCAGAGACCGACGCTCGATGACGTCCTGTGTGACCGCGTGTACCGCGATGACCCTGCCGCGCACACGATCGGGGAGCTCCTCCTCATGGTGCGACTCCATCGTGTCCACCGTGGCGAAAAGTTCCGGCCCGAGCATTTCAGCGAGAGCAGCATGCGGCGTTCGTGTCTCGATACCGAAGTCGACCTCATCGCCGATGGCAAAAGCATCGCCACAGCACGCCCATTCCCATTTCGTCAGCCACACGCGCGTCATAACGCCCACGCTAACCCAGCCCACATGCTGAGACTCAGCCGACGCGTTAGGAGATCTGCTCCCGGAACGTTGTAGCTGTCCTACTCAAGGTTCCCCAATCCTTTTGGAAGCGGCGGAGCATATTTCGGGAACTGTGTCATAGCCTCAGTCTTATGTCGCTCTCCGAGCACGTCAGTGCGATTCGCGGGCTCATCGGGTCCCGACTTCTGATCCTGCCTGGCGTGACTGCAGTGATAATCGACGGTGCCGGCCGTTATCTACTTGCTCGGCACGTGGCGGGCGACCGATGGGGATTCGTCGGAGGCGGGATCGAACCGCTGGAGGATCCTCGGGCAGCGTTGCGCAGGGAAGTCAAAGAGGAACTCGGACTCGAGGTCGACATTGTCCTCGTGGTCGATAGCTATGGTGGCGGCGACTTGACGAACGAGTATCCCAACGGTGACGTCGTGAGCTACGTCACGACCGTTTACCTCTGCCACCTCGCCGAGGAACCGCCCATCCTCGAGACGGAGGAGTTGTCCGCTGTCGGCTGGTTCTTTCCCCTCGAGATCAAACAGCTCGATCGGTTCGAATGGATAGATCGAGTCATCGACGACATCGGGCCCAGCTTGAACGGGCTCGATTCAGCCCAAACGGCGCCCGTTCACGCGATCACCTAGGAGATAGCAGCATGGACATCACGTTTGCCGCGCTCGACCTGCCAGCCGACCACGCTGCACTTATGCAGTTCACGCTGTCCAACGAGTTCCCCTTCCACGTAAACGCCAGACCGTCCCGCACTGATCTTGAGCGCAAGATCTCCGACGGAGCATTCGGCGGCCCCGATCACGCGAGCTTCTGGGTCCAAACGGAATCCGAAGGGCGCATAGGCCTTGTGATCCTCGAAGACCTCCTCGACGACGCACCCTTGTTCGACCTGCGGCTATCCGCGGCCGCTCGGGGCCGCAGGTTGGGCGCACCCATTCTGCGGGCCCTCACCGCCGAGGTCTTCCAGCGATGGCCGAACATCAATCGATTCGAAGGGCAGACCCGCGAAGACAACATCGCGATGCGCAAGACTTTCCTTCGCTCAGGGTTCATCAAGGAAGCTCACTACCGCGAGGGCTGGCCCGTGACCGGCTCGCACCCGCTGGCATCAGTCGCCTATGCAATTCTTCGTCATGACTGGGTAACGGGCGAGACCACAAATTTCGTTTGGGAAGATCTCACCGTCTGAGGGATAAACCGTCCCGATCACGGTTGGACTAATACAAATGTGCAACAGACCGTTGCATAATTCCCGTGCTTCCATGACGAACACCTAGACACGTGTGCTGCGGCGTTGAAGGTTCCCCTGTTGCACATGCCTGAGGTGAAGGTGTTGCTGGATTATGCCGAGCAGGGCGATCAGCTCGACGCCGCAGCAGTGTGGGAGCTGTTGCGCACGGAGGTGATGCGGGAGCGGCTTGAAGAAAGCCGTGCAGGTTGTGAGCAAACTCAGCCCGTTGGAGTCTGCCTCGGCATCGGCGCCGCCTTTGCCGAGTTCGAACGTGAACTCATCCATGCCATCCTCAAGCCATGCGAACTTCACGGATTGTACCCACTGGACTCTCGATGGTGGTGGTCGCTTGCCTGATGACCGGCTGCACGGTGGGCCCGTTCGAGGAGGAATCTAGCGGCGGTCTCAAGTTCAGAGCGGAGCAGATGACCCACTTCGACGGATACTGCGGCGTTGGGGTGAAGATCGAGAACGGGAGCAACCGCACAGCAAAGTTCGTCGAAGACGACATTGAGGTGTTCGATGGGTCAAGCTCGCTCGAATGGAATCTCCCGTTCCCCGATGTCAAGACGGGGGATTCGGTTCGCGGGTATGTTGTCGATGAGTTTCCGACCACGATCGATCCTGGAGCCGTGGCCACTCACGCCTTCGTTGTGAACTGTGACGGCAACCCCTACACGTTAACGGTCAACTCGATCAACGCCGGCTCCGTGAGCTTCAATTTCTGACTCCCGTCCGGCGTGTGGTTGAAAGGGTGCACCGCAAGGCCTGTCGCAACCGTCACGTCGTCTGTGGCCTTTTCGGTTCCTTCTGGCCCGAGCTCGTGTTTCGCCCGCACAGCTCCGGCACTCACATTCATATCGGTTTTCGGTTGCTTCGCCCCTGAGCCTGCAATGAAACGCGTCCGTAGGACGTTCGCAATTCGAGAACTCGTTTGAGTCCGCAGAGCGAGTCGGGTCCGGTGTCGATGCGAGACTGGGCCCGTGCTGGAAAATAACGAACGTCGTCTCGTGGCTGCCGCCGAAGCGATAGTGCGATCACTGCCAGACAATGACACGCACACGGTCGCCTCGGCGGCCATGGGTACCCAAGGCAATGTCCACACGGGCGTGAACGTCTTCCACTTCACAGGCGGGCCCTGCGCCGAACTCGTCGTCATCGCCGCCGCCGCGCAAGCCCTCGCTGGCCCCCTCGTCACCATCGTCGCGGTCGGTGACCATGACCGTGGGGTGCTCGCTCCGTGCGGCCGATGCCGACAGGTCTTGCTCGACCTTCACCCCGACGTGGCAGTCATCCTGCCCCTCCCCGGCGGCGACGTGACAGCGGAACCCATACGCGATCTCCTACCCCGCAGCTACGCGGCACCGGACCCCGCATCCGGCCCCAGAATCATCTACTTCAACCCTCGCTACTACGACAGCATCGCTTCGGGCCAGAAGACAATCACAATCCGCCACCACGATCCCATCCAAATTGGATCAGCAGTGCTTGTATTCGACGACGGAGACACCATTCGGCGCCTCAACGCCCAGATCGAAAGCGTCGAATCACGCCGCTTCGATCACCTGAGTAACGACGACGCCCGCCAAGAAGACCTCCCCGACGCGGACGCACTTCGCGGAGCACTACGCACGCACTACCCCGACCTCGAAGGCCACGATGTCGTGGACGTAGCGACGTTTCACCTGATGACTGCATGACGCGGTCACGGTTGGTTGCCCGGCCGAGGATTGGCGACCTAGAGATTAGTCAATTGCGTCAGCAGCGTCTCGGCTGCGCCGGTGATGCTGCCGACTACGGAGAAGGTGAAGATGCCAGCCACTCTCCAGAACCAGTAGCGGTCACTCCGACCCGCTTTCATACGGTTGAGCGCCAGCCACCAAGCCGCCACCGTCGCCAAGGTCGAGGCGATCACCGTCCCGAACGCCATCCGGACGAAGTCTGCTGGGCCTGGAGGATCCCAGGAGTTGGTCGCGAGCACGATACAGATCGGAACGATGATCATCCCCACGAATCCGATGAGAACTGGGGACACAGCGCGTCGTTTCTGAGTACTCGCCTGAGTTGACAGGCGGTGAGTCTCGCAGGTCTCGCCCCCGCAGACGACGCAATCGCTCAAGCGATCCGCAAAGGGTTCCTCTGCGACAAAGCTGCCATCGGTTCTGGTCGATGGCACGTCCGTGCCGAGTCGCAGTGGCTGTCCGAGCGGAATCTGTGCCGTGTGAAGCGTCACCGGGGTGTCCGACTGCAGCATCGCTGGCGTTCGGCCGTCCCGCCATGCAGCCAACGCTTTTTCACCGGGCGACTGCATGAAATCGCTGCGAGTCACGATGCTGCCTACTGAGACATCGGAGGGATGAAGGCGCGGAGGCGGGCTGCTGCTGGAGATCTAGACTGACCGCATGATCGAAGCCCCGTACGGACTGCCACTCGTCGCTGCCACGGGCACAACGGGAATGGTTGGCCGACGAGCGAAGGAACTGTTCCCTGAACTCGGATGGGATCCGCTGGCGGTCGACATCACCGACTAAGCGGCCGTGGATGCCGCCGTCGTGGCGACACCCGCTGCGGTGATCATCAATCTCGCGGCGTACACGGATGTGTCCGGAGCGCGGCAGCAAAACGGCGACAAGGACGGCTCGTGCTACCGCATCAACGTCCACGGAGCGGGGAACGTCGCCCGCGCGTGCGCGAGAGCAGGAAAGCATTTCGTGCAGGTGTCCACTGACTACGTCTTCGAGGGCGACAGGCAAGGTCCCTACCTTGAGACCGATGACGGTGACGCTCGAACGGACTGGTATGGCGTCACCAAACGCGACGCCGAAGACCTTATCAAGCAAGCCGACGTCGGATGGGCGATCGTGCGCTTGTCCTTTCCCTACCAACAGCACTCCGACCGCAAGCCAGACCTTGTTCGCCGCATTGCCGAGCAACTTCATACCGGCACGATCACCCCGATGTTCCACGACCAGGTCATCACGCCGACCTTCACCGACGATGCAGTAGGGACTCTGGCCGAGGTCGCACGAACCGGCGCCCACGGAGTCTTCCATGCAGTTGGCCCTGAATGGCTCTCTCCACACGAAGTGGGTGTTCGAGTGGCCCAGAGCCTTGGGCTGGATGCCACGGCCGTTCCGTCCAGCTCTTTGCAGGACTATATCGATCAGGGCGGACGTCCGTTTCCCAAGTCCCTGCGCATGAGTCGTGCAGCGACAGGGTCCGCTTTGAACCAACCCGTGCACTGCCTGAACGATGCCCTGCTGCTCCCCGGCTGGGACTTCTGACACCTGGCACCGCGCGACGAGGCCTTTGTTCCAAACATGTGGACCTTGCTCGCCCACGGTTGGACCCTTGTTCGTTCCGGCCGTCCCGTATGACGATCCCCTTGCGGGCAGCGGTGGTTCGCACTCAATTTGGAGGCCAGAGCACGGTCTATACCGCGAGGTTGGACTAACGGGTGTGATCGCCGGGATCACCGTCTGATTCGATTGGCTTGCCCGTTGGGCGCGCGTAGTAGGCCCAGGGAAACCACATCGAGCCTATTCGATACCACCCTTCGCTCTCCATTGCGCGTCGGCTGGACGCGAAGGCCACAACCCGGAGGTGTTCCCATTGCTCGTCGGATCGGATGAGGTCATGGAAGTACATTCCGTAGCCGATTGAATGCCACCCCGTGCGTCCGGCTGCGGCTAATTCGTCCATCTCGTCAAACGCAGTCAGCGGGGATATCCGACGTATCTCATCAGAGGAAACAGCGTCAATACCCTCGACGACCCGCCCGAATCTCTGCTGGGCCGCTTGGCGGCTCATGCCAAGTTGCTGCCCGATGCGCTCCCAGCTCAGGCCGGCTTGACGGGCAGATGTGACGGCGAGCTGCAAAAGCTGAGCTATTTCCTCAGCACTCCGGGCTGTTAGGTCAATGAGGTCCAGGTATGAGTTGGGCTCGTGTTCAAGGCGCCCCGCCAGGGACGGGTCAGCCGCTGCAATTGCATCTGACAAAGCGTTGCGCAGCGTGTCGTCGGCCCACTCGGGTGATGGACTCACGAGGCACCGGGAAGCTTGGCGCGTGCAATCACGAGTGCAAGGAACATTCCCGTTGCGACGAGCAGTAACGCGGCGACGACGAGTACTGTGATCTTGATCGCAAGGGAAGCAATGAGCAGCGTAGAGAGAGCGATGCCGACGGAAGCAAGCGCGAAGAATGTGGATGTCAATGCTGCCCGAGAGTTCGAGACACGAGCCTTTTGAGTCATGTGTCAATTATAGATTGACGCGCGCTCTTGTCAACTTTGAATTGACATCGACCGCGAACCGGCTGCGACCTACTCGCCTTCCATCTTTATCAGCTGTCTCGCTTGAGTCGATGTTCCGCAGAGGGTTCCCCAAGCGCCACTCCCCAGAAACTTCGGAACGTCGGCGAGTTGGCGCCGAAGTTGCTGCCGTAGACGTCCGGCTTACGGGCAGCTCAGGCAGAACATCAACCAAAGCAAATGGCCCGCACGATGCCTGCCTTGGCCATGTTTCTAGCGTGGGGAAATCCTCGCTATTCGCGCTGTTGGATATAGGAATGTCTGAGGTCTCTGACGCAAACCACGAGCGCCCCAACTAGAAGCGCTAGTGCCGCCAACCAGAACAGCCAGACCGTGCCGTAGAAGTCCTCGAACCGCGCGAGGAGCGGAAGTGCAGCGGCGAGCAGAACCATAGATGCGATGGCCACACGGTTACGTCGCGAAGTTCGGCGATTGTCTCTCATGGTGCCATCCTCGAACTCGCCGCCGCCACTGTCCAATCGACCGTAGACCTCTAAAAGCCCGTCTTCCGCGAGATCGTTATGACGACGGGCTTCTAGATGACCCTGTCAGTTGGATAGCCTGATCGCATGTCAACGACTCAGATCAACTCATCCCGACGTGGAGCTTGGATTTTCGCAGTCGCTTACAGCGTCGTGATTCTCGGAATCGGTCTTTGGGTGACCCTGGCAACTGGCGAGTGGATAGCTGTGCTTTGCGCTGCGGGATTGATCATTTTACCAGTTGGTGGAGTGGCTCTCCGTACGCGCAGAACCCGGTAGCCCTTCCCCTGAGGCCGAATTGGACAGCGCTCTCTCTGAGGTGCAGGACGTACGGCCGCCAAAGAGTGAACCGCGCGCGTCGATTTCGCAAGCACTTCCGCCTTAGCGGGGAAAGGCAGGCCTATGAGGCTGTGGGCGTGTCTTCGTTCGAAACGAGCATCTTGATGACGGATGCCACGGCTACGACTGTTCCGATGAGCAAGCCTCCCCAGCCAAAGAATTGCTCAACCAGCGTCGGGGAAGTTCCCAGCTCATCGACACGGATTCCCGTGTTCGTAAGGAAGATGGCCGCACCCAGCGCGATCAAAACTCCGACGATCAAACCAATAGTGCTGCCTCTTCTGCTGCGCATGTGATGATCCAATCAGTTTTCGCGACTCTATCGTCTCCAACGCGCGAGTCGCCCTGTCCTCGCACTCAGAGTTTCAAAAGGCCACTCCCCCGGGACTTCGGAACTTCTGCGGATCGGCGACGAATCTGCGTCTGTGGACGTGTCCCTGCCCGCCGCTGTGATGTTGCTGTTAGAGCGTGATGCCGCTGTCCCTCGCAAAGGGTCGGTGCGGCCTCGGGCCACTTGAGGTGTGGGCGCTCGCCCTGATGTACATCAGCGTGAAGGACGCCACCGCGACGAATGCGAGGACGCCGGCAGCTCCACCGAAGCCCACGGTCGCTGTCTGGCCAAGGTAGGCGAACAGCCCCAGTCCGGGGAGGGCCGCACCGATACCCACGATGATCCCCTGCACGACACGTGGACGCTGCAAACGATGATCGATGATCCACAGCGCTAGAGAGGCACCAACAACTGCGGCCGAACTGAACACGAGACCACCAAATGTGCTGAGCATAAGTTCGACCATGAGGGATTGGGTCGTAATGTGGGGATTGGCCAGGGCGGCAGTGAGATGCGTGCCGGTGGCTAGGGCTGCGGCTGAAGCCACGCCGAGAAATACCCCCAGCGACATCGTGAACGCGACCGCTCCCGGCTTGCAGGCGGCCACATCCTGTCGACTCAGTCTCCCCATGGGAGACAGCATCGCACATGCTCGCACGCTTGGCAGGAATTCCCATTGGGCGTTCCGCAAAGGATCCGGGGTCCTGCTTTCAGCAGAACGCCTCAGGATCAAGAGTTCGCGTTGTCGAGGTGCTCGAAGCCCACTGAAATCTTCCTCAGCGCACGAACGTGGTCGTCGAACGCGTTTCTACCTGTTGCGGTAAGGCGAAGCCAGGTGATGCGACGGGAATCGTCGCGCGATGCTGACGCTTTCTTGGTGACGCTGACGAAGCCGGCGTCAATGAGGGCCTTCGATTGCTTCGAGAGAGTGGCGTCGCTGACGCCGAGCGTGTCGCGGAGTACGGCGAAGTCCAGCTCATCGACCGAGCGGAGGAGTCCGCATATTCGCAATCGCAGGGGTGCGTGAATGATCTCGTTGAAGATGCCATCAGCGGACATGGTGAAGACGCTCTCGTATCGTCGAGAAGATTAGTCTCGCGAGCCAGAAGACCCATACAAAGGCCACGACTGACGGAACCGCGATCCACCAGATCAATCCGGTGGCGGCGAGCCCCAGGGAGACGCTGAAGAGGGCGAGCGTGCCCACCACTGCGGCGGCGAATGCCGCCCACGCCTGCACCCCAAACCGCGTGAATTTGATGCCTGTGACCTGGTATGACAGGGCCACTAACAGAATTCCGGCAACGAGAGCCGTGGTCAGCACGAAGCCCCCGGCGCCTTCGCCGGGGAAGGCGGGTGTCATCACGTAGCTGGCTGCGATGAGTCCGAATCCAGGTGCAAGCCATTTCGGGGCCCGGACCTTTTCAACAAGACGGGCCCGGTCAGCTTGGAGTTCCTCAAGGAGCCCGGATACAACTTGGGCGTCATCCGGCACGCTCGGCGCCAAGTTGTTTTCCATATCGGTAAGTCTATCAAGTCATTTTTTACAACTGCAAGTGACTTATGGCCGAGGCTCAGAGACTGAATCCATTACCCGCCTGACGGCGCGATGGGGGTCTGGGTGGGGCGTGCCGAGTTGGCGATCTCTTGGAGTGCCGCGAGGTGCCGGTCGAAGGCGAGGCGTCCCTGGCTAGTGAGAGAAACATTCGTCCGGCGGCGGAAGTCACTTCGGTCAGGTGATGAGTGTTTTGAGGTGGTGATATATCCGAGTTCCACGAGATTCCGGATGGTTTTTGAGAGGTTGGCTTCGCTAACCCCGAGGGTCGACGTCAGCGCGGAGAATTCAGCGGAGTCGACCGGACGAAGCATGGCGCACAGCCGCAGCCGAGTCGGCGCATGGATTGACTCGTCGAAATGCGCGTCAGAGCCCACGTCGGAGCTCCGCGCCATAAATCCGATCGTACAACAGGCCGCCCGGGAAGATCGTTAGGAAGCCGATAGCGGCCGTGGCCACGATCCACGCGTGCTGTCCAGCGGTAGCGAGCAGGGCGGAGACAAAGAGCATGCCCGCCACAAGGGCTGCCATACCGATCAGTACCAGCAAGCTCCGGGGCCCAGGAATACGGTTCGTGGAAAGTCCGGTGCTCTTCTTGTACGCGTACTCCATGAACACGAAAACGGCGCAAGCACCGGCAATGACAGTGGCCCTCAAGCCCTGGTCATTGATGGCCGGAGAGCTGACGATCGCAGCAGTGACGATCCCGAGCACCGGGTAGGACCAAGCAGGCGCACGGGTTCGACTAGCGAGCTTCTGCCGATCGGCAATTATTGCGTCAATGGACGCTTGCGCCGCAGTCGGATTCTCGTGCCCCATCGAATTGCTTTCCATGCGGTTGAGTGTTTCACCTAACCACAAGTTAAGCAACTTTACGGCATCGGAGGAGACCGCCGCCGATACTTCTGCCTGCGGAATGTCCCAAAGCGTGTGGATCATTTGACGAGCCAACCCGACCGGTGCGTCATCGCCCCTTCTAACAGTTTCTGTACTGGTATCCTCCAGGCATGATGCGCTTGACCCTCACGGATTTGCCGCGCGCAGCAGTGCTGCTCGTCGTGGCGGCGCTGCTGACAGGATGCAGCGCCTTGAGTGCCTCACCGACTTCTTCCTACACCGATAGCTCCGGTGAGACGGTCACCGTTGACTGGGCGGACTACCCAGCGCAAGCAGGTCAAGATGGTGAAGCGCTGCTCGAGTACCCCGACCAAGCGGAGCTCGAACCCGGGGCGCGCCAGCTCATGGATGCCCTTCGCGTGACCATCTCCGATGCGTCAAAGGCCGATCTCAAAGCCGCCCAGCCAGAGAGTGCGTGGTTCGGGGATGAGAATTGGTACCCGCAGGAGGGTAACGGTTACGGGGGCGACTCGCTTCTCACGACCATAAATTGTTGTGAGTTGAGGTCCGACTCGATCGCCGACGCAAGCCAGTGGCAGACGGTGCTCGACGCAGCCAGCGAGACCGCCAAAGCTGCCGGTCTCGGACCATTCGTGCGGGACGTTTTACCGGAGTATTGCGTCGGCCGGCAAGACCAATGCTGGTTTCAAAGTGCGACGGCGACAGACGGAGTTCAGTGGGTGTACTTGACCATGGAGGATCGCACCCTGGATGCGTCAGGAGACGCCAGCCGGGAGGCAGACAGACTCGACCTGCCTATGGCCGGCATCGCGATCGGATACGGCGCAACGGTCGTTCAGGCGGGCAAGGCAGAAGAGTACCGGAACTCGATACAGCCATTCACAGGCTTAGATCGACCGGTAGCTTCCACTTCAGACTGAACCATGTTGAGCAAAGGAGCGCCGAGCCGTGATTGCCTGCGGTTCCTGCCGATGAAGACGTCGGGCGGGCGGCCGTCGAGATCCGGCTTGCGGGGCGACCTCTCGCTCAACGTCGGTGCGATTGGGAACAATGGACTTGATCATGACTTTTGAATCGACGCCATATCCTCGCCGCCTTTTGCTTTCACCCCTGACTCCTGCTGATCTCGAATCGGTCTTCAAGGTGTTCAGCGACCCTGATACCTGGCAGCACCTACCCGTTGGGCGTCACAAGACTCGAGAGGAGTCCAGAACCATCGTCGATGCCTCCATGTCGAGCAGGCGAGAACACAAGATCGGTCAGTGGGCGGTTCGCGTCGCCGATCAGGGAGCGGACGCTGCGCTGGCAGCCGGCACCTTCCTCGGTACGGGCGGAGTCAACATGACTCCAGCGCTCGTCTGGAACCTCGGGTACCGCCTCTCCCCTGCGGCCTGGGGACGAGGTTTCGCAACGGAAATCGCTCTTGCAGCAGTCGCTGGTGCTCGAATCCACAACGACTCGGTTCCGATCACCGCCCGCGTGCTCTCCAACAACCCTGCTTCTGCGCGGGTCGCTGTCCGGGCCGGTCTGCGAAAAATATGGGAAGGGCCAACAACGACCGGAGCTGCGGCCGGCTTATCTCGGGAAATCTTCTCCGATCCGGATCTCGGGCACGACGCTCTAAGTCGGCTGATCGAGGCCGGTTGACGTTCCAAAATGCCACCCAGCTGCTCAACGCCGGCTCGAAGCCCCGGCGGCGAATTCTGGGCCCCATGAAGGTCCGGCTTCCGGGCAACAAACAACGATTTTGCCCATCGGCTCGTCGTGATCGCTTATGCCTCATCTGGGCCACCATGACTGGCAGACTTGGGCCGTGAGTTACTCCGACATTCTTGCCAGTACCGCACTAGTGGTGTCGCTGCTCACGGCTGGCTGGACAGCATGGCGCGCCTGGCGCTGGGATCGTCCAGTGGTCTCGGTGTCAGGTGAGCAGTGGATCGGGGAACGGAGCACGGCGCAAGGACGGCGGATCGCTGGCTTCAGCATCGAAGTCGTGAATACCGGCAATCAAACTACGCAGGTAATAGCCGCCTACTGGCAGATTGATCGCGGCAACGGCGTGAATATTCACTTCACTGCGACGCACGGTGGTGGGGGAATCGACTCTCTCTTCGATGCCCCTGATCACGCCAACGCACCTGCTCTTCCGTTCACGCTCGAGCGCTATGGTCGGTGCGCTTGGGATTTCGAGATGAGCCTCGATGGAGTCCAAGAGCAGGAAGCTATCATTCGCGCTCGTCCGGTGGTCCAGTTCACCTCGCGGAAGAACACAGAACTCGCCTATGGCGCTTGGCAGCCGTCCCAGATCGCCATGGACGCGCGACGGCTTCCCGAGAAACGTGACTCCTAGGCCGCGGACCGCCCCTGAATTCCCAGACTCCTACGAGAGCGCAGTTGGGCGTTCCTCTGGAATGCGCCGAAGCCTCCCCTGGTGGACTGTCCGTAGGCTCGGGTCATGAATGAACCTCTGACGCATCATGTGTCGTGCGGATTGCTCGTGCGCGCAGGGCACGTTTTCCTCGTGCACCGATCACCATCGAAAGCGTGGTTCCCCGATGTCTGGGACCTCCCTGGAGGTCACGTCGAACCAGGCGAAAGTAGTCGGCAGGCTCTCGTGCGAGAACTTCGAGAAGAGTTGGGCGTAGAGATCACCCCACCTGGTGGAAACGCTTTACTGACGCGTCGAGCAGCTGACGTTTTCCTGGAGGTGTGGAGGGTCGACGAGTGGGACGGCGACATCGTTAATGCGGCGCCCGATGAACACGACGCTTTCGACTGGTTCAGTTTGGACAAGGCGATGTCTTTGGACCTAGCTGATGATGAGTACCCGGCACTCTTCAAACAGGTGCTGACCTAATCCCTGTCGATTGCGGCTCCTTGGCAGGACGCAAAATCAAGTGGTCCACGGCCCAAAGCTGGCGGCCCGCCTGTCCGGCGGATGCCCGTGTGAGTGGCTGTGAGTCTTGTGAGTCTTGCAGCACCAAACCTCACCGGAGAGGGTTCCCGAACGCCACTCCCCCAAGAATCCGGCACGTCGGCGATTTCACGCTGAAACTGCATCCGCAGAGGTCGGTCATTGGCAGCGGCGTCCGGCAGTCGATGGCTCAATCGTTCTCATTCATGTCGTCGACGGCACTGGTCGGAGCCAGCGTTTGATAGAACCCCCGCCCGTGCTTCCGATCATGCAGGGCGATAGCACCCTGGAAGACCCCGAGTGCTAGCCACAGTGCCCCCAGCAGAATTCGCGTCACAGTGGGTCCTTGAAATGCCGCGAGGAGAATCCAGGCCAGCCCGAGGCAGGACCAAATGACACCAGCCCCGATACGTGGCCTGCCGACCATCCGACGCATAAACCCAGATCTGGCACTGCTGACGTCAGCCATGTGGCCAAGATACCTCCTGCCCATAGGTTTCTACTGCAGCGCATGACGGTTGCCCGCAACCGGTTCCCCAAAACAGTTCGGGACTGCGGAGGGGTGACGCTGAACCCAGTAGCATCAGCGCAGGGGGAAAGTTGACAGATCACGACGTTCTTATGCGCCTGAGGCGGGACAAGGGTACCCAGGGTGACCGCAACCGCAAGCGCGGAATCGTGCGCTTCTTCCGAGACCTTTTCGTCATATTCTTTGTTGCCCTGCTCATATCGTTCCTGATCAAAACATTCCTCATACGCTCTTTCTATATCCCTTCGGGATCGATGGAAAACACCCTGCAAGTCAATGACCGGATCATGGTCAACGAACTCGTCCCCGACCTCATCACCATCGCTCGTGGCGATGTGATCGTGTTTAAGGACCCCGGTGGATGGCTCAGTGCAACCGAACAGGGCACAGTCGAGGCGGGCAATCCTGTAGCCGATGGCATCCGATGGTTTTTCGCCGAAGTGGGTCTGAGCGCACAAGAAACAAACGACCATCTCATCAAACGCGTCATCGGCCTACCCGGCGACAGAGTCGCCTGCTGCGACACCACAGGCCACATCACCGTCAACGATGCGCCTCTCAGCGAGCCCTACCTCAAAGCATCTTCCGGGACGACGCGTTCTCCTGAGAAGTACTTCACCGTGACAGTCCCCGCAGATTCTCTATGGGTCGAGGGCGACAACCGCGACAACTCGGCGGATAGCAGGCTCCACACGACCACGCCCAGCAAGGGTTTCGTGCCTATGGCAAATGTCGTCGGCCGGGCGTTCGTGATCACTTGGCCCGTCGGTCACTGGTCCTGGCTCGACAACTACCCGAACACATTTCGAGGGACTGGCCAGGACCGATGATGCCCACGACTCAGGGGTTCGTCGGATGACCGAGGGAGATGCCCGATAGCCGTTCCCCTTGCGGGCGGGGAGCCGCGGTACCGTCGATGACATGATTACCACCGCTTGACTTTGCCTTCGGCGTTGACGCCGTGCTGATGTGGGCCATCCCCCACGCAACAACATCCGGCCGACTTGTGGTTTGATCAACAACGTGCGCCATTCCGTTTCGAACCGGCACCGTCCGAGCCCCGTCGCATTGTTGTCCTTCGCGGTGTGCGGCACGCTCACTGGTTGCGCGGGAGCAGTCCCGGCGTCGGACGCGGCGTCACAAGTGTCGGCGCGAAAGGCAGTCGCTGACGTCTCTCGGGGTCTCTACCGTGAGGGGACGGACATGATCGATGACTATGCCCGCTGGGCTGACACCGACACCGAGAAATCGACCGTAGTCGAGTTGATCGGCTACGAAGCGTATCCCGGTGCGATCCACGGCGAACCAGTTGGAGCGTTGCAGTTTCGTGCGACGATACAGCCCACCCCGAACGAAGGGCCGCACGTCGCTTGCTTTGAGTCGCAGTTCGATTTCTGGGGCGTCGCGACCGAGGAGCCCGGCGGATGGAGCGACGACACGGCGGTCGCCTACGACATCGTTTGCCCGCCGGATGCAAAGCGCATCCCCCCTCCGGTCGACACCCGCTTGGTTGACGTTGTTCCCGACGGGGCGGAGGCTCTCGTCGTTGAGGTGCTGACAAATGCGCCGTCCGCGGCATCCGCTGACGACATAGTTGCCGAGATCGTCAAGCGGATGCCTCAGCCGACCGGTGAGCGTGAGGTCGCGTTCGATCCCGAGGCGACGGTAGTCGACGGTGACATCGGCTTCGCGATGGGCGATGGGGACGACTGCCTGCTCGTGAAACGAGACGTCGACGGCGTGCAGGTGTTGCAGGTTCCCAAGATTCTGCTTCAGCCCGGAGAGCTCGGGTGCGCAGCCGGCACGGCGCTCCAGCCGGGCGACCAGCTACGGTCCCCCCACTGACCCAGAATCTTGCGCTCGGCAATCGGCCCGATTGGCCGCGGATCCATCGCGCAGGGGTTCCCAGACGCCACTCACCCGAGGTCTCGGAACTTCGGCGCCGCTAACAAGCGACCACCACGACGAACTAACTGTGCTGGACACTAGTTGCCCTTCGTGCAAGTTTGCTCGGCTGCGGTTTGTCCGGTGACGCTGGTCGGCAGCACCGCATCAGTCGGAGCGGGAGCAGGGGCCGCCGCAGGCGTTGACACGGGTGGGGACGTCGAGGTGGCTTGTGGGGTCGCGGTTGTCACGGGACCGGGGACGAGCGGTGCGCTGCTCGCGAGTACCGCCCCTGGTCCCGGGTCGCCGGTGAGCTGCAATGGTTGATCCGCGACTAACGCCATGTTCAGAACTTCGGCGGCGCTGGACTCGGCGATGACCCGTCCCCGCTCGGTTGGGTCAGACACGGTGGGATACTGCAGGAATACCATGTTCGAAAGATTGGTGTCTTTGAGCGCGACAGCGATCTGGACCAGGGTCGTCGGATTCGTCAACGTGTCAGAGAGGACCATGTTGTTGGTCACGGCCTTAGCCAGGGAGAACAGCGCGATGGGGTTACCGAGGACGCCGCCGCTTACGACCTTCCGGGCCAAGGCGGCCATGAAGACCTGCTGGTTGCTGATCCGACCCAGGTCGCTGCCATCGCCCACACCCTTTCTGCTGCGCAGAAACGAGAGAGCGTCCGCACCAACGAGAGTCTGCTGGCCGGCCGCCAAGTGCAGCGGCGGATTCGTATACAGGTCGTTGACCGGTGTTGCCAGGCAGACAGTGACCCCTCCGACGGCGTCGGACAGGGCGGTTACACCGTCGAAGCTGACTTGAGCGGCGTAGGGAATCTGGATACCAATCATCTTCTCGATCGTCAGCACTACGCAGGACAGGCCGCCACGGGACAGAGTTGTGTTGAGCATCACCCGGCTGGATGCCGGTGTGGTTCCGCCGTCCGGCTGCGGGCACGCTGGCACGGCCAGCATCAGGTCGCGGGGAAAACTGACTACGCTCACGCTCTGATGGTTCTGTGCAATGTGCAGCAGAATTGTGACGTCGTTGTTTCCCGCGCCGGAGCTACCCTCCAACCCGGCGCTGGTCTCGAAGGCCGTGCCTTGGCCGGTGCGGGTGTCAGTGCCAGTCAATAGCAGGTTCACCCCGCCGGCGATCGCGCTCACCTCCGCGCCGGGAGCGGCCTTGTCTCCGGGCGCCTGGGCCAGATGAACGCCGGGCTTGACACTGCTCGCAAGGTCCCAGGTGGCAACCGCGGCAACGGAGCCCCCACTGACCAGAAGGACACCTGAGGTGAACCCAAGCGTTTTCGTTACCGTCCGCCACGGCCCCTGACGCGTCAACTGTCCATGCCGGATCGGCTGATCCAACTGCCTGCCACGCCGTCTCGCGGACTCACTGTTTTTCACGAACTAACCTCCCGACCGGCCAATGAACCGGCCCCCCTTGGAATCGACCGCTTGGGCACGCCTGTTTCCCCCGGAACAGCGGCTCGTCAGTGGTTGTTGTCGTTGCCCATGACGTGGACGGCGTAGCCCCAGCATCCAGCGTCGTCCCAGTGGTAGTCGGCGCCGCCTCCGGTGTCACCGTCGAGTGCGAGGCGGGCGGCTGCCCGCTCGGAGGCTGAAAGAGTGTCCTCCCACATCAGTGGAAGCACAGCACTGTCTCTGTCCCAGAACGGTTCGAAGGTGTAGACGAATCCCTTGTCTTTCATGCAGGCGGCCGTGATCGTCTGCGTCTCCACCCATTCCCTGCCGTTGGCCTGTTCATCGGGGGTCATCGCTTTGAACGCCTCGGATGCCATCGGATCAGCGTTGTCGGCAGGTTCGATAGCGCCCGCTTCCGACGTCACCGACGTGGCCGGGGTGCCGGTTGGTGTGGGGGTAACAGCCTCGGCAGGAACGAGGGCGGCTTCGGCCGCGCGTACGGATGGTGAGTCCGGGGCTGCAGGATTGAGCGTCGCCGCCGCGCCCATCCCGAAGACAGTCAATGAGAGGGCCAGAAGCCCGGCTCCGGCCAAACCGATTCCGAGTGCGAGTTTCTTCTTCATCGAGCCATCTCTCCAATTGTCTTGAGTCGGGTGTCGGTGTCGGCAGGGGCGGTCCGGTGTTCCGGCCACCACCAGATCGCTGCCGCAGTGAAGAACAAGCCAAGCCCTGCGATGAGGCTGTTGCTGGCGAGTCCCCACCCTGGCATCGTGAAGGTCAGGGCACCCACCGTGGCGCTGAGGGAGTAGAGCTGAAAAAGGCCGAAGTGAACGAGTCCAAAGCTAGCGAGCACCATGACGAGAGCGCCGAGGACACGTGTCCGGCGGCGAGACAGCAGCACTAGTCCGCCGACTGCGAGGACAGTAGACGAGGCGATGGTCAGTGCGGTTGCGGAGCCCGGCCGGATCTGTTCCCCGATCACGCTGAGCGCAATCCGGGTGAGCACGAAGAGACCCCAGCCCAGCACCGCGGAAGCCACGACCAGAACGAGCGCCGATACGGCGCCCTCGACCCGATGTCGGCGAAAGCCGGTCGGGTCCGCCAGGGCGACTTGTCTTCGCTGCGCGTGACGCCAGCTCAGGTCAGCAGGTGCGCCCCGCAGCGCACGACTGAGGATTGCGCGAGCCACCGCGCGCGGCGTTGTTCCCGATTCATCGGCCCAGATCGCGTGCTCATACAGGTCCGAGGCGAGTTCGTCGCGACGACCAGCGGCGACCTCGGCATCAACTTCGCGTGTGTACCACGAGCACCAGCGAGAGACGCGGTGAACGGCGTGATGGTAGGGCATAGACGTCAGAACGCTCATGCGAAAGTCGCCCCTGTCTGCGCAATGCGAGGCACGTTTGCCTCTTTGCGGTTCGCTTCTGCCTGCGCCCTGACGAGGGCGCGTGAACCTTCCGCCGTCACGGTGTACAGCCGGCGTCGGGGCCGTCCCTCGGACTCGGCACTGGCCGGGTCTTCCCAGCTGGCTTCGAGGATGCCGGATTCCGCCATCCGAGACAACGCCTTGTAGAGCGTGCCGTGAGCCGTGAGCGCGAAACCATCATGGGAGGAGAGTTGCTTCGCCAGGGCGAAGCCATAGAAGCTGCCCTCGCTCGCCTGGAGCGCGAGCCCGCTCTCCAAAATGTCCACCTCAATCGGAAAGAGAGTACCTGGTCGTCTGCGTGCCATAGACGCAACTATAGGAAGATAGATTCTTATAAGCAATACCCCTGTTCGGGGCCATATTGGTCCGCGAAGGCTACGAAGGCCTAGCGGTGGATTCTGTGCACCATGAAGGTCCCGTATGAGGGCAGTGAATCCAGCCGCGGGGTGACGACGAGTGTTGTAAGCGTCGAGGTCAGCGAAGGTGCCTAAAACATCGTTCCGGATCGTCCAAGAACGATGGCTTGAACAGGGACAAGTTTCAACGATCGTTCCCCCCTTCGGGGACATCGATTACCGTTTGGAGAGCGCTTACACGCGGTCGAGTAGTAGTTCTCCCGATTGGAACGTGGCTTGCGGCTGACCTAGTTGGGAGGAGCGAGACGCTCAATGCACTCTTCCGCTGCCACGCCGTATTGAACGGAATCATCACCGGTCAAGTCAGCGCGGGGACTCACCGAACCCTTTTGGCCATCTCCGGCAGCTTCCCAGCCCTGATCAGCGAGGCAAGAGATCATCACCACCTGCCACGCCGACAAATCTTCTTCAGGCTCCGTCGAAGCGAGCGGAGTACTGATAGCTGAGTTGGCAAACGGACTGGTGCCGCTGAGTTCGAACAGCCGGCCAGAAGCAGGATAGCTATCGCCGAAATTCCCATGAGTGCCCGAGAGTGGTGACGTTGCGTCATGAGTTGTTCCCCCTGTGCCAATGCTAGCGCCCCCCCCGAGCAATATGCAGGGTGCCAAGTTTCGTAGGCGCCGCCGTCTGAAACCTCACTTGGTCAGCGTAGTTCGATATTGACGGCTCGACCCGTACGGTACTTGAGGCCCGGCGCGGGAGCCAACCTAGACACTTTGCGACCGTCCCGCTCAGTCACCGAATCTGCGTCGGTGGACGTCCGTCATACCTGCGCCCGACTCGCCTGCAGCAACGCTGGTCTTAGGGTGAAGCCATGGCTCGTATCCGAAGCACCGCGCTCGTTCTCTCAATGGTCTCGCTTTTCTTGTTGGGCGCTACCGGCTGCGCTTCCCAGCCCACCGATGCCCAAGTGTCGCCGGCCGCTGCGTCCGGGGGCACGCTCACCGAGTGGTCGAGCATCACCGACACGATCGCGGGCTCCATCCAGCCCACCTTCGACGCGTTCGAGGGAACGTGGGACGTGCAGCGCGCCGCGCCACCGGAGTCCGCCTGCTGGACCGAGTCCGAGGACTTGAGTGGTACCCCGCACTGGGAGAAAAGGTCAGACGGCTACGAAGTCGCCTTTTCCGCAAAGAACTCCTGGTTCGATATGGACGAGGACCCGTGGACTACCGCTGAACGCTACGCACGGGTCTGGACGTCAGCTTTCCCTGCTACCAGCTTCGACCCGGATTACGACTTGTTCACCTACGGGGCCCAGATCGCTGGACTGGTTGACAGCGACCAATTGCGGGTGACGGGTGGGTTCGACGGCGACAACTGGATATACCTCGTAGAGGTGTCTTGCGACACCCCCGGGTTCCGGGCTCCAGCGCCGGGGGTATCGATCGAGCCCTTCGCGCACCCGTAGGCAGCTGCGTCAGGTCAGAACGTGAATGACAACGGGATCCTCGACCCACGGCCACCACTGTCCAATTGACCGTTCCGCACAGGATTAGTGGTCTAACGCTTTGAGTAGGACGCCTCAGGATCAAGAGTCCGTGTTGTCGAGGTGCTCGAAGCCCACTGAAATCTTCCTCAGTGCACGAATGTGCTCGTCGAACGCGTTTCTACCCGTTGCGGTGAGGCGAAGCCAGGTGATGCGACGGGAATCGTCGCGCGATTCTGATGTTTTCTTGGTGACGCTGACGAAGCCGGCGTCAATGAGTGCCTTCGATTGCTTCGAGAGCGTGGCGTCGCTGACGCCGAGCGTGTCGCGGAGTACGGCGAAGTCCAGCTCATCGACCGAGCGGAGGAGTCCGCATATCCGCAATCGCAGCGGTGCATGAATGATCTCGTTGAAAATACCATCAGCGGACATAGTGAAGACGCTCTCGCAGCGACGAGAAGATCAGGCTCGCGAGCCAGCAGACCAGCACAAAGGCCACGACTGCTGGAATCGCAATCCACCAGACCAAGCCGCTGGCAGCGAGCCCTAAGGAGACGCTGAAGAGCGCGAGCGTGCCGACCACTGCGGCGGCGAATGCCGCCCACGCCTGCACCCCAAACCGCGTGAATTTGATGCCAGTGACCCGGTAGGACAGGGCCACCAACAGAATTCCGGCAGCAAGAGCCGTGCTCAGCACAAAGCCCCCGGCGCCCTCGCCGGGGAAGGGGGGTGTCATCACGTAGCTGGCTGCGATGAGTCCAAATCCAGGTGCAAGCCATTTCGGTGCCCGGACCTTCTCAACAAGACGGGCCCGGTCAGCTTGGAGTTCCTCAAGGAGCCCGGATACGACTCGGGCGTCATCCGGCCCGCTCGGCGTCAAGTTGTTTTCCATATCGGTAAGTCTATCAAGTCATTTTCCGCAACTGCAAGCAACTCGGGATGGACACGGCCACTACCCAGCAATACGCATGCGCGGGCTGATCCCCCGTCGAACAGCTCCACTCGCGTTGAACAATCTTCGATTAATGATTAATTTCTATCGGGGCACGCTCTAAGAATGACGTGGCGTCCCCCTTCTTTTAGAGCTCCACGTCGTCAGGCGGCATTGACGTCGGCACGATCCAGGCAGCTTTGTTCTTGCGACGGTAGAGGTGGCCTTGGTCGGGGTCGCAGTCGCGGAACGGCCCGTTTCCTTTGTCGAAGATCACGGCGGCGTGGCGGTCCCAGTGGTTGATCCACCAGGACGACACGGCACCGGCGTCACCGTCCATGACGCTGGCGTCAGCTTGCATGCTGGCCTGCCAGAGGGCTCTGAACCTGGCGACGACCTCGGGGTGTAGCCACCACTGGGTGCACCACGGTGTTGGTTTGGTGCCAACGACCTCGACGGTGGCCAGGTGGCCGGTCAACCAGTCGAGGAACATTTGGCGGACGTCGACCGGGTCCTCTTCAGGGCCGGTCGAGTCGTAGTCATCGTGCTCAGCCACGAGCTGCCACCTCCGCTGCAGTGGTGTCGTCCGGGGCCGGCACCGGCACCAGGACCGGTGCCGGCCTGGGGTTCGGCGACGTGGTCGGGGTGCGGTTGATGGTGGTGGTGAGGGTTTTGTCGCGGAACCAGGGGACGGTGTTGACCATGACGGGTCGGCATTTCGAGCTGAAGACGATGGCGCGCCATTCGGGGAGGGAGCCGAGGGCGGCGATGTCGAGGGTGTTGACCTTGCGGGTGTTGGTGGAGGTGGATTGGTGGCCGTCTTTGCCGGTGGAGCTGCCGTAGGTGATTTCGTCGTGCTCGCCGATGAGGGCGGCCAAAGAGCGGAGGAAGTCGTCGTCGCCGGACCCGCCGCCAAAGACGCGGGTCGCGGCGGCGTCCCAGAGGGTTTGCCACCCGTCTTTCCCGAACGCGTCGATGGCTTGGGCGCGGGATTGGAAGTAGGAGTTGAGGATGATGCCCATCGATCCGTAGAAGGAATACACGGAGGGCAGTTCGGGCCAGCGGACGATGTTTGCGCACTCGTCGAGCTCCATCACGAGCGGGACCAGGAGCCGGCCGCCGTTTCGCTGCGCAGCGGTTTCGGCGGTTTTGCAGATGGCGCGGATGAGGGCGGTGAGGATGGTATTCGGCTGACGTTGCCAGGGCGTGGTTTATGGGTATGAACCCGGAACTGGGTGATGCGTCGCCGGCCGAAGCGCTTTCGGAGGGACGTTCCCGAGAGGTCATGGCCGCGGCGCGGTCTTACGTAGCCGCGGCTTAGGCTGGGCAGCATGACGGTCGAACAGGTTGAGCAAGGACCGCGCCGAGTCGCGCGCACTGTCGCGGTGCCGGCTTCGGCCGACGACGTTTTCGCGTTGGCTGATCCGCACCGTCACGGTGAGCTGGACGGCTCGGGCACCGTCTGCGACACGGTGTCGGGGCCGCGGCGGCTCAGCCAGGGCGCACGATTCTCGGTAGCGATGAAGCAGTTCGGCGTCCGGTATCGCATTACCAGCACGGTGACGCGCTTCGAGGACGGTCGGCTTGTGGAATGGAGTAGCCCAGCGGGCCACCGGTGGCGCTGGGAACTCACGCCGCTCACGCCCACGTCTACTCGCGTCACTGAGACGTTCGACTACAGCACCGTCCCAGCCGTGCAGGGCAAGGTCTTCGAGTTGCTCGGCGTTCCTCGGAAGAACGCCGCCGGTATCGAAGCCACCCTGCGCCAACTCGCGTCGCGCTACGCCCGCGCTTGACGTGACGATGCTCACGTCCTGACCGGACGCCGAGGCCCCCGTCTGCACGGCGTACGCCTCGCCAGATGCTGCCAGCGGTCCGATCGCAAGGCATGAGCAGGTGCCGACGTCGGCGCGGATGACTCGGGGCTACTCCACTTGTCTGCCGATGTAGTCAGCCATGCCGGGCACGGTGAACGCGACGAAACCGCGTTCTGGCGTGTAGATGTGACCGCTCCGGATCAAGTCTCGACGATTGACGGAGAGGTCCGTCGTGCGCTTCTTCCGCAACCGTGTCACGAGTTCGGCCATTGAAGAGGGGGCATCGTCGTCGATGGCCATTGCGGACATGAAGGCCCGCTGAGTCGGTGTAGCCCGCTCCCACCTCGATTGATACAGGCCTTGTTCCACTTCACTTCGCGCTGACTCGATCCCGATTTGTGCATCCTGCAGAGAAATGGTGTCCGTGGCCCTGACGGCCCAGACATGACTGCCACAGGCTTGAATGAAGTATGGGTATCCCCCCGTCGCTGTCACCGCTGCATCCAGGGCGTCAGGCTCCCAGTCGACTCCGTTGGCACGGGCCGGGGCAGTCAGGGCGTCAGATGTCGCGGCGGTGTCGAGCAAACCGATCTGACGATAGTCGTAGAGGCGCTCCGCGTAGCTGGTCGCGTCAGCGAGCACGGCAGGCAGGGACGGCAACCCCGCGCCGACGAACACGACCGGGACGGGGAAGACGTCTTGACCGAGGTTATGCAGGGCGACATTGAGAGCCGCGAGATCCTCGGATGAGGCTTCTTGGAGTTCATCGACGGCCAGCACGATAACCGTATTGGCCTCACGCGCTGCAAGCCCGATGGTCTCCAATAACTCCTGGAGATCGACGGCGAGATCGCCGCTGTCGGCTACGCCGCGCTCCGGTTCAACGTCGACAGTGAAGGAGTAGGTCCCGGACGGGTCGACACGCACTTGGAATGAACGAAGTACGCGGGCGGCCTTGGACCAGAGCGCTTTGGCACGGTCAGAGCTTGAGAGGACTCGTCGAAGTGCGAGGTGGAGCTCCTTGGCCAGCGCGACGGCCAGGAGCTTGCTGCTCGAGGCCTCGACTTTGATGAAGATCAACTTCAGCTCGGCCGCGTCGCGTCCGAGCTGATTGAGCAACACTGTCTTCCCTACGCCACGGAGCCCGGAGAGGATCCAAGGCCTCTCTCCCTCCCCCGTTTCCCGCGACTGGTACAGCCGTGTGCGGAATTCACTGAGCAGGTCGGAGCGGCCTGCCAGGACCGGTGGCACCCGCCCTGCGCCTGGCTTGAAAGGATTCGTCGTTAGCTCCATAAATAGAACAATATAGCCACGAGTAAACAGATCGCTTACTCGATCATAGAAGCCCTTATAAAGTGGCAGTGATAGCGCTTGGCTCATGCGTGGCCCGCGCTGTCGCAATTTGCTCACCCGAGCGGGAAGCTGTTTCGGGCGGGCTATTCCATCACCCCGTGACGCGAAGGCTCCTCGAAGCTGTCATTGCGTGAACGTGTGCGCTCAGAGTCCCCCTTGCGGGCGGGGAGCCGCGGTACCGTCGATGACATGATTACCACCGCTTGACTTTGCCTTCGGCGTTGACGCCGTGCTGATGTGGGCCATCCCCCACGCAATAACATCCGGCCGACTTGTGGTTTGATCAACAACGTGCGCCATTCCGTTTTGAACCGGCACCGTCTGAGCTCCGTCGCATTGTTGTCCTTCGCGGTGTGCGGCACGCTCACTGGTTGCGCGGGAGCAGTCCCGGCGTCGGACGCGGCGTCACAAGTGTCGGCGCGAAAGGCAGTCGCTGACGTCTCTCGGGGTCTCTACCGTGAGGCGACGGACATGATCGATGACTATGCCCGCTGGGCTGACACCGACACCGAGAAATCGACCGTAGTCGAGTTGATCGGCTACGAAGCGTATCCCGGTGCGATCCACGGCGAACCAGTTGGAG
>NZ_SOGJ01000026.1 GCF_004402375.1 Cryobacterium breve | reverse complement strand
GGCAGCCGGCGCCGCCGCCGGGGCGCGAGCCGGTGCGGCAGCAGCCGCAGCCGCAGCCGCGGCACCGGGACACCCGACCGGTACGGCGCCCGAGGCGGGAACCGGCCCTGCAGCACAATCGGAGGCGACCGACGGCGCGGGCGAGGCACCGGGCGCACCGGCCGAAACCGCCGAGAGCGAGTCGGAATCCACCGCCGCCGGGGCATCCGACCCGCGGCTTGAGTCCAACCGCGCGCTGCACGAGGCCGATCTGGTGCTGAACGAGTTCCGGCAGCAGCTGCGGGCCGACCTGCGCCAAGCGGCCACGCGCTCCGGCGTTTCCGCCGGCATCGTGCCGGAACTGCGCGCCCGTCTCGTTGAGGTTCGCGCGGGCATCCTGGACACCATCGGGCGCTAGCGGAACACGACAGAGCCCCCGAACGCGGAACACCCTCGCCAGTCGGCGAGGGTGTTCCGCGTTTCACGATGAATCCAGGTCAGGCCGTGCGGGCCGCTATCTCCTCGGCGGTGGGATGGCGCAGCTGGGTGCGCTCTCCCGTGCGGTCGATCTCATGCAGAGACATCAAGGCGCCACAGATCGGGCAGACCGCGCGAGCGCGCGTCTCCTCGACTTCGGCGGGGGTCACGGTGTCGTAGGGCCCGAGAGGCGGCGGGCCGATCCAGGGCAGCAGACGGCGGTTGAGGCGAGCGATGACGCCGACCAGACCACGCTCGTCACTCGGGTCTCTTCTCGTGCGTGTCATAATAATTAGTGTACAAACTAATACCGACAACCGGAGAGACCCCGTGACGGATATCCCCGACCTCCTGGGCCTGGAGGATCAGGTCTGCTTCGCCCTCGCCATCGCGTCGCGCAGCGTGATTTCGCTCTACCGCCCGATCCTCGAGCCATACGGACTCACCCACCCGCAGTATCTGGTGATGCTGGCCCTCTGGGGGCGCGAGCCGCGCCGGGTCAAGGACCTGGCCGAGGAACTCCGGCTCGAACCGGCCACCCTGTCTCCTCTGCTCAAGCGGCTGGAGGCCTCCGGGCTCGTGGCCCGGCACCGCAATGAGCAGGACGAACGCGCGCTCGACGTCTCCCTCACCGACACCGGACGGCGCCTCCGCGACGAGGCCCGAACGATCCCGCCCCGCATCATCGACAAGTTGGGCATGAGCCTCGACGAGCTCGAACGTCTGCGTCACTCCCTGTGGCGGGTCATCGAGGCCTCTCACACCGCCTGACGACACGCCCGCGACACGCCCACAGGGTGGCCGACTTCCATGGATTTGACAGTTGAATCCAAGGGAGTAGTGTCGACCCTCGTGACACCAGAGGGAAGCCCCCAGGCACCAGAATCGCGTTCACCGAAACGGTGGATCATCGGCGACCCGCTATCGACCGAAAAGCTCGACGGCCAGTTGCTGCCCAAACACCTCGCCCTCCCCATCTTCGCCAGCGACCCGCTGTCGAGCGTCGCCTACGCACCGCAGGAACTCCTGATGATCCTGACGCTCGGCGGGCTCGCCTTTCTCAGCTTCGCGCCCTGGGTCGCGGCGTGCGTGGTGCTGCTGCTCGTCGTGGTCGTTGCCTCCTACCGCCAGTTGATCAAGGCCTACCCGTCCGGCGGCGGCGACTACGAAGTCGCCCACAAGAACCTCGGCGAAAAGGCCGGGCTAGTCGTCGCGTCCGCCCTTCTCGTCGACTACGTGATGACGGTCGTCGTGTCGGTGGCCAGCGGTGTGGACAACATCATCTCCGCGCTTCCGGCGCTCGCCCCGTTCCGGGTGGAGTTCGCCGTGTTCTTCGTCATCCTGCTGGCGGCGGTCAACCTCCGCGGTGTGCACGAGTCCAGCAAAGCCTTCGCCATCCCCACCTACCTCTTCATCGCCAGCGTGCTGTTGATGGTCGTCGTCGGCCTCGGCCGGGTGGCCCTCGGCGACACCCCGCTGGCCGAATCGGCAAACTATGAGGTCGAGGCGCAGAACCTGGCCCAATCGGCGTTCATCCTGCTGCTGCTGCGCTCCTTCGCCAGCGGATGCAGCGCGCTCACCGGGGTCGAGGCGATCGCCAACGGAGTTCCCGCGTTCAAGCATCCGAAGGTCAAGAACGCCCAGCGAACCCTGGTGCTCATGGGCGGCATCGCCATCACGCTCTTCATCGGGCTGACGGCCCTCGCCCTGTTCTCCAAGGTGCACTACGCGGAGAATCCCTGTGACCTGATCGGCTGGGAGGAGTGCGCGACCTCACCGCAGCGCAGCCTGATCGCCCAGATCGCGGCCGCCACCTTCGGTAACAACTCGATCATGTTCTTCGTGCTGCAGGCGGCGACGGCGGCCGTGCTGCTGCTCGCGGCCAACACGGCGTTCAACGGGTTCCCACTGCTGGGTTCGGTCCTGGCCAAGGACTCCTACGCGCCGAAGTCGCTCAGCACCCGCGGCGATCGCCTGATCTACTCCAACGGCGTGCTGCTGCTGGCCTTCTTCGCCTGCGTCATCCTGGTGATCTACCAGGCCAACCTGACCGTGCTGATCCAGCTCTACATCATCGGCGTTTTCGTCTCCTTCACACTTGGTCAGACCGGAATGGTGCGGCACTGGCTGACCCTGCTGAAGACCAACCCGCCGAACCGGGCATCCATCATCGCCAGCCTCTCGATCAACGGCTTCGGCGCACTGCTCACGGGCGTGGTGCTGATCGTGGTCACCATCACCAAGTTCACCCACGGCGCCTGGCTCGTCTTCGTGCTCATGCCCGTGCTCTTCACCCTCATGCTCGGCGTGAACCGGTACTACCGCGACGTGGCCAAGGAAATCGAAGTGGACGCGCACACCACCTTCGGTTCGCAGGGGGACCACGCCATCGTGCTGGTCGGCAAGATGCAGAAGCCCGTGCTCAAGGCGCTGGACTACGCGATCGCCGCCCGCCACGAGAGCATTGAAGCCGTACACATCTCGGTCGACTACGAAGAGACCAAGGAGCTCAAACGCGCCTGGGTACAACAGAACATCCAGGTGCCGCTGCGCATCGTGCAGTCGCCCTACCGGGACATCAGCTGGCCGCTGATCTGCTACATCAAGGATCGGCGTGAAGACCACGGCGCCGAGGTCGTCACTGTGTACACCCCGATCTACATCGTGGGCCACTGGTGGGAGGGGCTCCTGCACAATCACAAGGCCCGTCGGCTGCGCCAGAAGCTGATGATGGTGCACGGCGTCACCATCGCCCTCGTGCCGTGGTTGCTGGACTCCTCCGAACTCATCTACGGCCGGCGCTCCCGGCCCGTGCCCGGCCAGGACCGTCGCGGCGAGCCCGTGCGCCCCCGCCCGATCCCTCGCCGTCCGCTCGCCCCGGCGACCAAAGAGGTGCCGATCAGACCTCCGGGTGTCGTCGGAACGGTCCCGGCGACATCCCGGCCGTCCGCCGCCCGCCGTCGCAAGAGGAAATGACGGATGCGCCTGGCGCTTTCCGTCTTCCTCGGCGGTCTGATGGGCACGGGCCTCCGCCTCGGCATTGACCAGAGTCTCCCGCACGCCGACACTGCCTTCCCGACGAGCACGCTGATCGCCAACACGATCGGCGCGCTCGTGCTCGGCTGGCTCGTGGCCGACCTGTGGACCCGGCCAGGCCTGCCCGCCTGGGTCAAGGCTGCCCTCGGAACGGGACTGCTCGGCTCGTTCACGACCTTCTCCGCGGTGATGGTCTCATTGGTCGCGCTCGTCGCGGCCGGCTTCTCAGCGCTGGGCTGGATCTACCTGGCTGCCACACTCCTGCTCGGATTCGGCGCAGCGGCCCTCGGCCTCCGGCTGGGCGCGCGACTCCGGCACCGCCGGCCGCCGGACCTGCCGGATGCCGGAGGCTCCCTGTGAGTGCCTGGCTGGTCATGAGCGTGCTCGTGGCCGGCGGTGCGGCAGCGGTCGTTCGCTTCCTCGTCTCCCGCGCCCTGGACGTTGGTCGCGGGCGGGTGCCGTACGGTGTGCTGATCGTGAACGTGGCCGGGTCACTGATCGGCGGCGTGGTTCTCGGGCTGGCGGAGCGCGCCGCTGTGTCCGACGACCTGCGCCTGATCCTGCTGACGGGCGTCTGCGGCGGGCTGACCACCTTCAGCACTTGGAGCGTCGAGACCATCGAACTGGCGCTGACCGGGCGGTGGCGAGCGAGCATTCTCAATCTGGCCGGCACTCTTTTGCTCGGGTTCCTGGCCTGCGCTACCGGGTACCTTCTCTCCCGCTGAGGTACAGTGAAGGAACGCTGCCTGTGAACGTGCATGGCTACCGCTGCTCGTGATCTGCGTCTGCGGTCCGTTCGGCCCGCCATGCTAAACTGACGGCTAGTTTTCACCATATTCGGCAACTCCCGGGAGACGTTTCTCTCACCCGGCCTGGCATCGTTAGGGGGTCTCGCATGGGGCGCGGCCGTCAAAAAGCAAAACACACCAAAGTTGCCCGTGAGCTGAAGTATTTCAGCCCGGACACCAACTACAACGCGCTCGAACGCGAGCTCACCGGGCATCCGGCCACCGACCCGCGCCTCGACGAAGACCTTGCAAAGTGGCCGGAGTACGAGGCAGGCAAGCCGGGCAAGGATGCCGCCGACACCGACGATGAAGACGACGACCAGTACGTCGACCANTGCCGCCGACACCGACGATGAAGACGACGACCAGTACGTCGACCACTACGCCACCGAAGACGAGCAGAAGCGCGCCTGACCCCCGGCTCGGCCTACGCTGGCCGGCGCTGGCCGGCGCTGGCCGGCGCTGGCCGGCGCTGGCCGGCGGTCGCCGGCGGTCGCCGGCGGTCGCCGGCATCTACGCGTGCGCGAAAAAGGCCGCCATCGCTTCACCGATGGCGGCCTTTTTCGCGCACGCGTCCCCTACACGGCGGGTGGATCATTACGCCGCGTAGCCGCCGACCAGGCGCACTGCGCCGCCGTTCACGCCTTTGGCACCCTGTTCGAAGCCCGTGAGATCGTGCGGGGCGGTCGAGACCCGGCCGGCCACCCACGCGGGAACGCCGTCGGCGGCGAGGCGCGCGATGACGGATGATGCCGACTCGGCCGCGACGACGGCGAACATGCCGACACCCAGGTTCCAGGTGCCCTCCGAGCTCTCGAGCGAGGAGCCGGCCAGTTCGCTGAGCACGCGGAAGACCGGGGCCGGCGACCAGGTGGACCGGTCGACCTCAACCCAGGCGCCGAGCGGAAGCACGCGGGCAAGGTTTGCCGCGATGCCGCCGCCCGTGACGTGGCTGAGCGAGTGCACGACGTTGGCGAGCTCCGGGTCGGCGAGCACGCTGAGCAGCGGCCCGGTGTACAGCCGGGTCGGCTCGAGCAGAACCTCGCCGACCACGCCGCCGAGTTCGGCGGAGGTGTCGGAGTAGCCGATACCGCGCTGCGCGAGGATGTGTCGCACGAGCGAGTAGCCGTTGGAGTGCAGACCGGAGGAGGCCAGCGCCACGACGACGTCGCCGTGGCGCACCTTTTCCGCGCCGAGTACCTGATCGGCTTCCACCACGCCCGTGGCGGCGCCGGCCACGTCATAGTCGTCCACGCCAAGGAGGCCGGGGTGCTCGGCGGTCTCTCCACCGACCAGGGCGGTGCCCGTCGCCGCGCAGGCACGGGCGATGCCCGCGACGATGTCCGCGATGCGTTCGGGGACGACCTTGCCGCAGGCGATGTAGTCGGTCATGAAGAGCGGGCGGGCCCCGACCACGATGATGTCGTCGACAACCATGCCCACGAGGTCCTGACCGATCGTGTCGTGCTTGTCGATGGCCTGAGCGATCGCGACCTTGGTGCCCACGCCATCCGTTGACGTGGCCAGCAGCGGGCGTTTGAAGCTGGTGAGGAAGGATACGTCGTAGAGCCCGGCGAAACCGCCGAACCCGCCGAGGACCTCGGGGCCGTGCGTTTTCGACACGGCCTCCTTCATCAGGGCTACGGCGAGGTCGCCGGCTGTGGTGTCGACTCCGGCTGCCGCATAGGACGCGTTGCTCATTCTTGTCTTCCTGGATCGCCGATCGGGGGTTTTCCCTGTTTGGTCACGGATTCTTCACGCGCAGGCTCGGGGCGCAGGGATGTCGCGGGGTCAAGCAGCGGCTCGAACTCCGAGTCTGGGCCCGGGTCGCATCCGTTCGAGGCGGCTGCAGGGCGTTCCAGCAGGTTCTTGCCCAGGTGCGCCGAATCAGGCAGCGGGATCGGGTAGACCCCGGTGAAGCAGGCCGTGCACAGGCGTTCGGGCGGCTGCTCGGTGGCGGCGATCATGCCCTCCGGCGAGAGGTAGCCGAGCGAGTCGGCACCGATGGCCTGGCACACCTCGTCGACGCCGAGGCCGGTCGCGATGAGTTCCGCGCGGGAAGCGAAATCGATGCCGTAAAAGCAGGGCCAGGTGATCGGTGGGCTCGAGATGCGCACGTGCACCTCGGCAGCGCCGGCCTCCCGCAGCATGCTGACCAGGGCGCGCTGGGTGTTGCCGCGCACGATCGAGTCGTCGACCACGATCAGCCGCTTGCCCTTGATCACGGCCTTGAGTGGGTTGAGCTTGAGCTTGATACCGCGCTGGCGGATGGTCTCCGACGGCTGGATGAAGGTGCGCCCCACATAGGAGTTCTTCACCAGACCCTGGCCGAACGGGATTCCGGATGCCTGTGCGTAGCCGATGGCCGCCGGCGTGCCGGATTCAGGGGTCGGGATGACGAGGTCGGCCTCGACGGGGTACTCCTGAGCAAGGCGGCGGCCCATCTCGACCCGAGCCTCGTGCACGCCGCGGCCGGCGATTGTAGTGTCGGGCCGGGCCAGGTAGACGTATTCGAACACGCAACCGGCGGGCTTCGGCTCAGCGAAACGCTGCGTGCGCAGGCCGTCCTCGTCGATGGTGATGAGTTCGCCCGGCTCGACCTCGCGCACGAAGCTGGCACCCACGATGTCGAGGGCGGCTGTCTCGGAGGCGACGACCCAGCCGCGCTCGAGGCGGCCGAGCACCAGCGGGCGCACCCCCTGCGGGTCGCGGGCGGCGTAGAGGGTGGTCTCGTCCATGAAGACGAGGCAGAAGGCGCCCCGCAAGCGCGGCAACACCTCCAGCGCGGTGACCTCGAGGGTGTGGTCGAGGTCACCGGTGAACAGCGCCGTGATCACGGCGGTGTCGGTGGTGTTTCCGCGGGCGAGCTCACCCTCGACCTTCGGGTAGCGCTCGTGCACGAGCTGCAGGAGCTCGGCCGTGTTGGTGAGGTTGCCGTTGTGGCCGAGGGCGACCGTGCCGCCCGAGGTGCGCCCCAGGGTGGGCTGGGCGTTCTGCCAGCTCGAGGAGCCGGTCGTCGAGTAGCGCGTGTGACCAACGGCGATGTGCCCGATCAGGGTGCTCAGCGCGGCCTCGTTGAAGACCTGGGAAACCAGGCCCATGTCCTTGTAGATCAGGATCTTCGAGCCGTCACTCGTGGCAATTCCGGCCGATTCCTGGCCGCGGTGCTGCAGGGCGTAGAGGCCGAAGTAGCTGAGCTTGGCCACCTCTTCGCCCGGAGCCCAGACACCGAACACGCCGCAGGCATCCTGCGGCCCCTTCTCCCCGGGAAGTAGATCGTGACCTAAAAGTCCGTCGCCGCCAGCCAAATCGGTGCCTCTTCTACTATCAGTTCTCGGGGAATGTGTGCTGAAAGTTGTGGGGTGAACGGGAGCGTCTTCGCTTCGGGCCGTGATCTGTGATGACGCCCTGTGTCGATCGGAGTCGTGCTGAGTCAGTTCTTTTCGGGATCAGAGGGATTGGACGTGGCATCCGGAGCCTCCGAATCGCCCGACCCGAGCGGTGTCATTCTATCGACGATGACCGTCTTTCCACGGCGGGAGATCACGCGGTCGATGAAGATGGCCACGACGGCGCCCAACGTGACGCCCAGCGCGACGAAGGCGAGCAGCAGGAAGCCGAAGACCTGGGTGGCCCCGAACTCGGCATTTTCCGGAAAAACGATCGTGAGAACCAGGGCGGTGATCGCACCGATCACGGCGCCGAGGAGCATGAAGTTGAAGAAGCGGGGTGAGCGCCGCACGGTGACGGTGGCCTTGTCCACGACCGACTCGCCGGCACTCTCGCCGGAGCCTTCACCGGGGCCGGACTGGGCGGACGGCTGCTCGGGCTGCTGGTCTGAGGTCACGTCCCTATTCTCGCACGGTGGATCGGGCCCGCGGCTGTGTTTCGGCCTTGCCGAGCGGATGCCAGACTGTCCCGATGAACAGGATTGCGGTGCTCGGGAGCGCGAACATGGACCTTGTCGTGCGTCAGCCGCGGGTGCCGCGTCCTGGTGAGACGATCTTCGGCTCAGGGTTCACTATCGGCCCGGGTGGCACAGGCCTGAACCAGGCAGTGGCGGCGGCCCGGCTGGGTGCCGCGGTGGACTTCCTCGGAATGGTCGGCGCCGACCAGCACGGGGAACAGCTGCGCGGGGTGCTGGCGACGGAGGGCATCCGTGACGCCGGTCTCGAGTGGTCGATGACACCAACCGGAACCGCACATATCTCGGTCGTCGACTCGGGCGAGAACTCGATCGTCGTGGTGCCAGGGGCCAACGCGGATCTGGCCGAGCTCACGGAGGTGCAGCGTTCGGCGATCACCGCGGCGGCGTTCCTGGTGCTGCAGTGTGAAATGCCCGTATCGGTGCTGACAGAGGGACTGGTCGCCGCCCGGGCTGCGGGAGTCTTCACCGTGCTCACCCCGGCGCCCGCGATGGCGCTGCCCGACGGGTTACTCGACCTCGTGGACCTGATCGTGCCCAACCGGCTCGAGGCCGCCGAGCTCAGCGGCGAGACCGATCCGGTGCGGGCAGCCGAGGTGCTGAGCCGCGGCGGTCGGTGGGCGATCGTCACTCTGGGCGCGGAGGGAGCCGTCGTCGCGTTCGACGGTGCCGCCCTCGGCCTCGCGCCGGCCCGCCCGGTGCGCGCGGTCGACACGACCGCGGCCGGCGACACCTTCGTGGGGGCACTGGTGGCGCGGCTGGTTTGCGGGGCCCGGAACGAGCGGGCGGCTGCTGGCGCTGGCGCTGGCGCTGCTGAGGCTGCTGGCGCCTTCGCCGGCGCTGAGGCTGCTGGCGCCTCTGCGGGTGCTAGCGCCGGCGGTGGCACCTCGGAGACCGGCGGTGGCACCTCGGAGACCGGCGGCGAGTCTGCGGGCGCGGCCCCTCTCCGTGCCGTGGGCGTTACCGAAACGGAGATGATCGACGCGGTGCGCTGGGCGACGGTCGCGGCATCCGTCTCGGTCACCCGCCAGGGCGCCACCACATCAATGCCCACCCGCGCCGAGGTCACCGCGATCCTCACCTGACTGCCGGACCCCGCCCCGTAGCGCCCGTACCGTTCGTCCGCCCGTGCCGCCCGTACCGTCCGTCCGTCCCGTCCGTCTCCGCACGCCGCCGGCTCCCGCCGAGGCCTGCGGCGCTCAGAGCAACGGCAGGTGCCCGACGAGGTCGGCGCGCTGGCCGGAGGCGGCGATGCGCCCGGATGCGATGCCGTCGGCCCACGAGAGTGTTCCGGTGGCGAGGGCGAGCCAGGTGGGGGCATCCGTCTCGACGACGTTCGGCGGCGTGCCACGGGTGTGGCGCGGGCCAGCGATGCACTGCACCGCGCCGAACGGCGGCACACGCACCTCGAGTGTGTTGCCGGTGGCCTTCTCGGCGAGCAACTGCAGTGTGTACCGCACCGCGAGGGCACGGATGTCCCGGCTCGCCTCGCCCTGCCGCGACGCGTACTCGCGCACCGCCGCGCGTCCAACGCCATCGTCAATCCTCGCTCGTGCCATGTGTCCAGTCTGCCGCCTGGCCGTCTCCCGCGGGTGCCGCCAGCCTCCTGTGCCACCCGCTCTCGGTCAGCTGTCGGCCTCGCGCGGGTGCTGCGCCCCTACGCGGCCGGCACGCCACGCGCGCAACGGCGCAGCACCCGCGCGCCGCAGTTTCCGCGCGCCGCAGTTTCCGCGCACCACAGTGTCCGTTGCGGGGGTCATTCTCGACCGGAACCGGCTCTCACACCTCTGCGCCCGATCGCCTCGACGCTCGCCCACGCAGGGCGGGCGGCATCCGCTAACCTGACGGGGTGAGAATTCTGGTCCTCGGTTCCGGTGCCCGCGAGCACGCCATCATCACCGCGTTGCTCCGCGAGGAGCCGCGCCACGACATCGTAGCGGCGCCCGGCAATGCCGGCATCGCCCAGGACGTGCCGGTGGTGCCGCTCGACCCGGCCGACCCCGAGCAGGTCACGAACTACGCGAACCTCAACGGAATCGAGCTCGTGGTGGTGGGGCCGGAGGCGCCGCTCGTCGCCGGGGTCGCCGATTCCCTGCGCACGCGGGGCATCCCGGTCTTCGGTCCCGGCCAGGCCGCGGCCGCCCTCGAAGGCAGCAAAACCTTCGCCAAACGCATCATGGATGCCGCGGGCGTGCCCACCGGGCGCGCCGAACGTGCCGGGTCGCTCGCCGAGGCCACGACAGCGCTCGACGAGTTCGGGGCCCCGTACGTGGTCAAGGCCGACGGCCTCGCAGCCGGCAAGGGCGTGCTCGTCACCTCCGACCGCGATGCCGCACTCGTCCACGCCACCTTCTGGCTACAGCACGGCAGTGTACTGATCGAAGAGTTCCTCGACGGCGCGGAGGTCTCCCTCTTCCTCCTCAGCGACGGCCACAGCGTGCTGCCGCTCTCCCCCGCCCAGGACTACAAGCGCCTCGGTGACGACGACCTCGGCCCGAACACCGGCGGCATGGGTGCCTACTCGCCGCTACCCTGGCTCGACGCCGAATTCGGCAGTGAGCAAGCTTTCGTCGACGAGGTCATCGAGACGATCGCGCTGCCCACCGTGCGCCAGCTCGCCGCCGAGGACACCCCCTTCATCGGGCTGCTCTACTGCGGGCTCATTCTCACGGCCGACGGCATCCGGGTGATCGAATTCAACGCCCGGTTCGGCGACCCGGAAACCCAGGTTGTGCTGCCACGTTTGGTCACGCCACTGTCAGGCCTGCTGCTGGCGGCGTCCACCGGAGGCCTCGGCGGGCTGCCCCGCCCTGTCTTCACGCCAGACGTCTGTGTCACAGTCGTGCTTGCGAGCGAGAACTACCCCGATTCCCCTGTCACCGGACGCGCCGTCACCGGCTTGGATTCGGCATCCGCGGTGCCCGGCGTCACGGTCGCACACGCCGCGACGTCGGTCGTCGACGACGTGCTCGTCTCCACCGGCGGACGCGTTCTCAGCGTCGTGGCGGTCGGCGACGACTTCACGGATGCCCGCGCTCGAGCCTACGAAGCCCTCACCCTGATCACGCTCGAGGGTGCCCAGTACCGCACCGACATCGCCGCCCGCGTCGTCGGCTGAACCCACTGAACCGACTGAACCGACTAAACCGACTAAACCGGCTGAACAGCGCGGCTGGCGGCCGGGCCGGGCCGGGCCGCGTGGTCCTGCCCACGCCACGCCAGCGCGTGACTCCCGCAACGTCTCGAACGGTTTCGGCGGAGGCGTTGCGTTCACCCGGCGCTTCCGACAGTCCAGCTGAGCAACTGATTGAATCGACCGCCGGGGCCCGAGTTGCAGGAGTCGTACAGCTCCACCTTGCCCACCGACACCGTGGCCAACTCAGGAGATCCCCGCGCCGAGCGCCGACGTCGCCCGAAAACATTGGGCCGGATGGTGCCGGTACCGCAATTCTCCTGAGTTAGCCCCCTCTCACCTGCCGCTTCGGCGCCGAAGGACGACCCGACCCTGCGGCGGGCGTCACAGGCCGCACGACGGCCCCGCGTTGGCGCCGGCACCGGCCGGTGCGCAAGAATGTAGCCGTGACTGCACTCGACCTGCCCGCCGCATCCGCACCGCTCGACTTGCCGGGTTGGCGCCACGCCTACTCGGGCAAGGTGCGCGACCTGTACGTCCCGACCTCGCCCACCTCGCCCACCTCGCCGCCGTCGGGCCCCGACGCACCCCCGGGCACGGATGCCGCGGCCGACCTCGCAACCGCCCCGCGCGTGCTCGTGGTTGCCAGTGACCGCGTCAGCGCGTTCGACCACGTGCTGGAGCCCGGCATCCCGGGCAAAGGCGAACTGCTCACGACGCTCAGCCTCTGGTGGTTCGACCAGCTCGCGGGCGTCCCGAACCACCTCGTTCCCGATCACACCGTCAACGGCACGGTGACCAGCCTGATCCCGGCCGCCGTCGCCGGGCGGGCCATGCTCTGCAAGACGCTTGACATGTTCCCGATCGAGTGTGTTGTGCGCGGGTACCTGACCGGTTCCGGATGGAAGGAATACCAGGCCACCCAGACGGTCTGCGGCATCCCGCTGCCCGCCGGCCTGCAGAACGGCGACCGCCTGCCCGAGCCCATCTACACCCCCGCGTGGAAGGCCCCGATGGGCGAACACGACGAGAATATTTCGTTCGATCGCACGGTCGAGCTGGTCGGGGCATCCGTCGCCGGCGAGCTGCGCCGCCTGTCGCTGAAGATCTTCGACCGCGCCTCGCTGATCGCCCAGAAGGCCGGGGTCATCCTGGCCGACACCAAGTTCGAGTTCGGCGCCGACAGGCTGACGGGCGTCATCACGCTCGCCGACGAGGTGCTCACGAGCGACTCGAGCCGCTACTGGGACGCTGCAATCTGGCAGTCCGGCACCACCCCGGAGCAGCGGATGGCGAGCTTCGACAAGCAGATCGTGCGCGACTGGCTCGCGGGCCAGTGGGACAGGACGGGCACGCCGCCGGCGCTCCCTGCCGAGGTAATAGGGCAGACCGCGGCCCGCTACCGGGAGCTGCTGGAACTGCTGACCCGCGCGGCCTCCGGGGCCGGCTCGGCGTAGGTGCACGGACTACCGGGACGCGCCGTCGCCGGGCGTCACAGCCTGCCGGCTATGGGCCGCGAAATGATACGCTCCGGCCATGCGAATCAAGATGTGCAGTGTCCACGTGACCGATCCCGCCGCCGCGTTCGACTTCTACACGTCCGTGCTCGGATTCGAGAAGCTGCTGTCCATGCCGGAGCACCAGCTCTACATCGTGAAGTCTCCGGAGGACCCTGACGGGGTCAGCCTGCTCCTGGAACCGAGCGACAATAAGGTTTCTCAGAAGTACGCTCAGGGCATCCGCAACCTGGGTCTGCCGGCCATCGTGTTCGGCAGCCCGGACGTCCAGGCAGACTACGAGCGACTCCGCACCCTGGGCGTGCAGTTCATCGGCGCCCCCAGCACGGATGCGTATGGCACTTCCGTCATCTTCGACGACACCTGCGGCAACCTGATCCAGCTCCACGAGGACGAGAAGTAGCGACGGCCCACCCCGCGCCTGGCTCGACCTGGAATACCGGGCGGGGACCATTTGTTCAGGCAACTGTGAATCGATCTGCGAACGACCTGCTGCCCGCGTCCACCGGCATGGGCGCGGTGACCCTGCGCGTGGGTGACCTCGACGCCATGATCACGTATTACCGCGACGCAGTGACCCTCGAGCTGCAGAGCCACGAGGGGCCGGTTGCCGTGCTCGGGCGTGGAACCGTGCCGATCGTTGTTCTACAGCACGCCTCGGAGCTGGCCGCCGCCGAGCCACGCTCGAGCGGCCTGTTCCACACCGCGATCCTGTTCGACACGCAGGCGCAGCTCGCCGCGGCCGTCTACTCGGTGGGCACGACGCATCCGGGATCGTTCACCGGCAGCGCCGATCACCTGGTCAGCCAGGCCTTCTACTTCACCGACCCGGAGGGCAACGGCATCGAGCTCTACTGGGACCGCGACCGCACCGAGTGGAGCTGGACCCATGGCCAGGTCGAGATGGCCACCCTCTACCTCGATCCGAACACCTTTATCGGCGAGCATCTGACCCGCGACGGCCAGGCGCATCCGTCGGTCGGCAACGCCATCGTCGGGCATGTGCACCTGTCCGTCGGCGACGTGGCCACGGCCCGCGAATTCTACGTGGACCGCCTCGGCTTCGAGGCCACGGCGAACCTCGGCGGCCAGGCCCTGTTCGTCTCGGCCGGCGGCTACCACCACCACATGGCCATGAACACCTGGAACAGCGCGGGCTCCGGCAAGCGCCGCCTGGCCCTCGGGCTCGGTGAGGTCGACATCATCCTGCCAGGGCCCGATGACATCGGCACCCTGAACGAACGGATGTCCCACTTCGGCGTGCAGACCCGACACGACGGGCAGACCCTCGGCTTCGACGACCCGTGGGGCAACCAGATCGTGGTGCGCACGCAGTAGCCCGCGGCGCGCGACGGCTTTCCGCCGCAATCCGGCGGACCTCGACTCCTTCGCAGCGAGCACGCTCGGCACCGGTTACGAGCGGCAACCGGGCGCAGAGGCAGCTACGAGCCGGACCCATCGCCGCGGGAAGCGGCCCGGGTGGCGCGGCGGCTCAGGCCGTGCACCGCCGCCTGGAACTCCTTGGCCCCCAGTGGACGTCCCGGCAGCTTGGGCCGGTCCCGATCGACGGTGCGCAGCCCGTCGATCACGATCGACAGCTGGCGCCGCCACTGGCCGGTGTATCCGCCGCCGAGGGCGCCCAGCGAACCCACCATCGTGACCAGGACCGCCAGGTCGACCGTGTCGACGTCGGTCCGGAGATCGCCGTCACGTTTGGCCTGCGTCACGAGGCCCGACAGCATCGTCTTGAACGAGGCCACCTTGCCGCGAGCCGGATCGATCGTCTCCATTCGCTTGAGAATCGGCGGAAGCGACGGGTCGGCGACCAGCCATTCGGCGACGCGCTCGGCGTAGACGACGATCCCGTCCCACGCGGTGGGGGCCGCGGCGATCTCGTCGCGCACGGTGGACAGCTCGGCGAGAGCGATGTCGTGCAGGGCCCGAACGAGGTCGTCCCGGGTGGCGAAGTTGCGGTACAGCGTGGCGACGCCCACGTCGGCGCGGCGGGCGATCTCCTCGAGCGAAGCATCCACACCGTGCACTGCGATCAGTGCCCGAGCCTCGACGAGAAGACGCTCACGGTTTTGCCGGGCGTCACGTCGTCGAGGCTGCGTCCCGTCCTGCGGGGTCGATTCGGACGATGTCATGCTGTCGAGTCTAGGACCCGAACCGTGGCGTCGCGGAGGCTGACCTCCACGACCCCCAGGCAGGTGACGGCCGGTTGCGCCGGTCCGGGACTGTCCCGCAGAATGCAGACAAGCGTTCCGGCGCACGGGCCGCGTGCGGCCCGCCGCTGCACAGCGGGCCGGAACAAACCCTGACAGAGCGCAGATCCTGACAGAGTTCAGACCCTGGAATAGCGCAGACTTTCAGAGAGCGCGGACCCTGACGAAACGGAGCACCATGCCGGTCGAGCACAACACCCGAGAGTTCGATCCCGAAATCGTCACCGATTTTCGGGAGCGAATGAGCTACGGCTCCTACTTGGACCTGGACACGCTGCTCGGCGCACAAAAGCCGGTCAGCGCGCCCGAGCACCACGACGAGCTCCTGTTCATCATCCAGCACCAGACCACCGAACTCTGGCTGAAGCTCGTGCTGCACGAGCTGCGCGCCGCGACCGCGTTCCTGCGCCAGGACCAGATCGCGCCGGCCCTCAAATGCATCGCCAGGGTCAAGCACATCCAGCGCACCCTGACCGAGCAGTGGTCGGTCCTGGCCACGCTCACGCCGAGCGAGTACGCCGAGTTCCGGCACTTCCTGGGAAACTCGTCCGGTTTCCAGTCCTACCAGTACCGGGCCGTCGAATTCGCGCTCGGCAACAAGAACCGTCGCATGCTGAGCGTGTTCGAAAGCGAACCGGATGCCCATGCTCTCCTCTCCGAAATGCTCGCGGCTCCCAGCATCTATGACGAGTTCCTGCGGTACCTGCACCGGCAGGGGTTCGCGATTCCGGCATCCGTGCTGGAGCGCGACGTCACCCAGGCATGGGTGCTGCATCCGGAACTCGTGGCCACCTTCCGCGGGATCTACGAGAACGCGGGCGAGCACTGGGGTGCCTACGAGGCCTGCGAGGAACTCGTCGATCTGGAGGACAACTTCCAGCTCTGGCGGTTCCGGCACCTCAAGACCGTGCAGCGCATCATCGGCATGAAGAGCGGCACCGGCGGGTCGAGCGGCGCAGCCTTCCTGCAGAAGGCGCTCGAGCTGACCTTCTTCCCTGAGCTGTTCGCCGTGCGCACCGAACTCGGAACCTGAGGCCGGATGTCCACGGGCAAGTCGCACGGGACGGCGCCGAGCCGGGCCGGGGTGGGCGATGCAGGGCCGGGCCGGACCCGGGCGGGCGGCCTGACCGTTCTGCCAGGCTTTCTCGACGCGCATGTGCACTTCGCTCTGATCGACCCGGCGCCGCTCACCGCGGGTGGGATCGCGCGCGTGCTCGACCTCGGAGGGTGGGTGCCATCGCCCCCGGAGTCGCCAAGATCGTCGGGAACGTCGGGATCGCCTCCGTCGGGGTCGGATTCGCGGTCGGGTTCGCCGTCGGGTGCGCGGTCGGGTGCGCGGTCGGGTGCGCAGTCGGGTTCGCCGAAGTCGACGGTTCCGGTCGAGTTCACCCCGCGCACCGCTCGACCTCGACCACACGTGTCGAACTCGGCGGGAACGCTGGCCGGCACGGGAGCCGGGGTGGGAGCCGGGGTGGGTGCGAGCGCGAGCGCGGGGTTGCCGGAGGCCGTGTTCGCGGGGCAGTTCCTCGCCGCGCCGGGCGGCTACCCGAGCGAGCGGTCGTGGGCTCCGAAGGGAAGTGTGCGCTCTGTGGCCCGGGCTACGGATGCCGCGGCCGCCGTCGACGACCAGCTGAAGCTCGGGGCATCCGTCATCAAGGTCACGCTGAACGCCGAAGCCGGCCCGGTGCTGCCGCGCATGGTTCTCGCGGCCATCACTCGGCACGCCCATGACCGCGGGGCTCCCGTCGTCGCGCACGCCGAGGGGGTTGGCCAGGCATTGCGCGCGTTCGAGGCCGGGGTGGACGCCCTGGCGCACACACCGTTCAGTGAGCGTCTGGGCTACGAGCTGATCACGGCCATGGCCGGGCGGATGGCGTGGATCAGTACCCTCGACATCCACGGCTGGGGCGAGCCCACCGACGACTTCGACCGCGCCGTCGACAATTTGCGCCGCTTCCACCGGGCCGGCGGCCAGGTGCTCTACGGCACAGATCTTGGCAACGGGCCACTGCCGGTCGGGCTGAATATGCGGGAGGTCGACGCGCTGCTCGGCGCCGGCCTGAGCGGCGACGACGTGCTGCGGAGCCTGACCATGGAGCGCCTCGGCGGCTTCCGCACCGTGCTGCGCGGCCCCGCCGTCACCTCCTCCGGGCACCTGGTCACCGTGCTGCGCGGCGAGCGCCCGGCCGACCCGGCGGCATTCAGCGCCTGGCTCTGCACCGCCCGAGCGATCAGTCCGGCCGACCTCGCCCGGATGCAGGCCTGAGCACACCACCGCCCGCACTCGCGCCGCCACCCGCACGAGTGGGATACTTCCAGTTCGGCACGGTGTCGGCGCTTCCCCGGGAAGCGCGCATCGGCGCGCGAGCGCTGCCCATCATCCGTCCGACCTCGAGGAATCCAGATGACCCCCAGCACCGACACCAGCCCCGCCGGCAACGGCAGCCAGGATGCCCACCTCGCCTTCGCCCGCCGGATGGACCGCATCGACGGGCTCGGCCACTACCGGAGGCAGTTCGTCGGCATCGAGCCCGACACCGCGACCGGCGGCACTGGCACCTCGAACCCGGTCGCCTACCTCGACGGCAACTCCCTCGGCCGGCCCACCCGGGCCAGCGTGGCCCGCATCACCGAGTTCCTCACCCACGACTGGGGCACCCGGCTGATCCGCGGCTGGGACGAGGCCTGGATGGACCTGCCGCTCACGATCGGCGACGACATCGGCCGCGCCGCCCTCGGCGCCGGGCCCGGCCAGGTCTTCGTCGGTGACTCGACCACCGTGCTGCTCTACAAACTGGCCCGCGCAGCCGTCGACTACCTGCGCGTCGACACGGAACCGCTGCGCACCGAGATCGTGCTCGACACCGACAATTTCCCCACCGACCGCTACCTGCTCGAGGGCATCGCGGCCGAACGCGGCATGACGCTGCACTGGATCCACTCCGACCCCACCAGCGGCGTCACGGTGGAGCAGGTGCGCCAGGCCGTGGGCCCGCAGACCGCTCTCGTGCTGCTCAGCCACGTGGCCTACCGCTCAGGCTTCCTCGCCGATATGCGCGAGATCACCGCGGTGGTGCACGCCGCGGGCGGCCTCGTGCTCTGGGACCTCAGCCACTCGGTCGGCTCCGTGGTGGTCGAGCTCGACCTGTGCGACGTGGACCTGGCCGTCGGCTGTTCCTACAAATACCTGAACGGCGGCCCCGGCGCCCCCGCGTTTGCCTATGTGCGCAGCGACCTGCAGGATGTGCTCACCCAGCCGATTCAGGGCTGGATGGGAACGAAGGATGTCTTCACGATGGGCCCAGGGTATGTGCCGGCCGACGGCATCCGTCGTTTCATGAGCGGAACCCCGCCGATCGTGGGGATGCTGGCCATGCAGGACGCGATCTCGATGATCGAGGAGGCCGGCATCGACCAGGTGCGGGCCAAATCGGTGGCACTGACCGAGTTTGCGCTGACCCTCGTGGATGCCTGGCTCACGCCGATGGGCGTGACGGTGTCCTCGCCACGGGAGCCCACGCACCGCGGCGGGCACCTGACCGTGAACCACCCCGCCATGCGGCAGGTGACGCAGATCCTGTGGGAGCACGATGTGATCCCCGACTTCCGCACGCCCGACGCCCTGCGCATCGGCCTGTCCCCGCTGAGCACGAGCTTCGTCGAGACCTTCGAGGGGGTCGCGGCGATCCGGGACGTGCTGCGTGGAGTGCTGCTCGGGCAGAGTGGGCTCGCGGGCAACGGCGCGGGTGTCGGCACGGGGCCCGGCAACGGCCTGGGCAGGGGCGTGGCCGGTGCGCTCGGCGGCCCGAGGGGCGGCCTGTAGGATCGTGGAATCCACCCCCCGACGTCTCCGGAGTGAGCTATGCCAACAATCGTCGTAGAAGTTATGCCCAAGGCCGAGCTGCTCGACCCGCAGGGGAAGGCCGTCGCCGGCGCCCTGGGTCGCCTCGGCAAGACCCGTTTCACCAGCGTTCGCCTGGGCAAGCGGTTCGAGATCACCGTCGACGGCCACGTCGATGACGCCGTGCTGGCCGAGGTTCAGGAACTTGCCGACTCCGTGCTGTCCAACTCCGTGATCGAGGATGTCGTCGGCATCCACGTGCTGGAGGCACCTGCCGGAGAGACGCACTGATGCGCATCGGCGTCGTCACGTTCCCCGGCTCGCTCGACGATCGCGACGCAGCGCGCGCGATCCGCCTGGCCGGCGCCGAGCCTGTAGCCCTCTGGCACGGCGAGCACGACCTGCACGGCGTGGACGCGCTCGTGTTGCCCGGCGGCTTCAGCTACGGCGACTACCTTCGCTGCGGCGCCATCGCCAGCCTCTCCCCGATCATGGCCGAGGTCATCGGCGCGGCCAACAGCGGGATGCCCGTGCTCGGCATCTGCAACGGATTCCAGATGCTGACCGAGGCGCACCTGCTCGAGGGCGGCCTGATCCGCAACGACCATGGCTCGTTCATCTGCCGCGACCAGGGGTTGCGCGTCGAGAACGCCCTCACCGACTGGACCGGCGGATTCGCGGCCGGCCAGGAGATCACCATCCCGCTCAAGAACGGCGAGGGCGGCTTCATCGCCTCCGCCGAGACGCTCGAGCGCCTGGAGGGCGAAGACCGCGTGGTCGTCCGTTACGTCGGAGTGAACCCCAACGGTTCCCTCAACGACATCGCCGGCATCAGCAACGCGCGCGGCAACGTGGTCGGCCTGATGCCGCACCCCGAGCACGCGGTCGAGCCCGGCTTCGGCCCCGACACCGCCGACGCCATGCGCAGCGGCACCGACGGGATCACCTTCTTCACCTCCGTGATCGAACGGATGCTGGTCAGCGCGTAGCGACATCCGCTCGCCGCCCGCGGTTCGAGTTCGCCACGAGTGTCGCGGCGCGCGGCGGTTTCGCCGCGCGCGAGTCGAATTGCCCACGAGTATCGCGTTGCGCGGGGGCTGCGCCGCTGCGCTGGCGGCACGCCACGCGCGGAGCGGCGCTGTCCCCGCGCAGCCCGCACACAAGCCGTCGCCCTGTGCCCGCTTCGGCGATACCAGGGGGCCCGGGGGAAGCACCAGCAGCATCCCCGGCGCCCGAGCCACCCGGACTAGACGGCGCTGGAGGGCTCCCAGAGGTTGATTCCCAGGTCCACGGCGTGCTCGTCGATCGCGATGACCTCCTCGGCGGTGAAAGCCAGATTGTCGATCGCGGCGATGTTCGTCTCCAGCTGCTTCACCGACGAGGCGCCGACGAGCGCCGAGGTGACGGTGTCGCGTCGCAGCACCCAGGACAGGGCGAGCTGGGCGAGCGACTGGCCGCGGGCATCCGCGATCTCGGTCAGGGCACGGATGCGCCCCACCGTCGCATCGTTCACCATGTCACGGCTCATCGAACCGGCCTGCGAGGCGCGGGAGCCCTCGGGCACCCCGTTGAGGTAGCGGTCGGTGAGCAGCCCCTGCGCCAGCGGGGAGAAGGCGATGCAGCCGACGCCGATGTCGTCGAGGGTGTCGAGCAGGCCGTCTTCGACCCAGCGGTTGAACATCGAGTAGGAGGGCTGGTGGATCAGCAGCGGCGTGCCCATCTCGGCGAGGATCGCGGCGGCCTGCCGAGTGCGCTCGGGCGAGTACGAGGAGATGCCGGCATACAGCGCCCGGCCGCTCGTGACGGCCGTGTGCAGCGCGCCCATGGTCTCCTCGAGCGGGGTGTCCGGGTCGGCCCGGTGGGAATAGAAGATGTCGACGTAATCCAGACCCGTCCGGCCGAGGGACTGGTCGAGGCTGGAGAGCAGGTATTTGCGCGAGCCGAAGTTGCCGTACGGGCCCGACCACATGTCGTAGCCGGCCTTGGTGGAGATGACCAGCTCATCGCGGTGCGGGGCGAAGTCCTGCGCGAGGTGCACGCCGAAGTTGCTTTCGGCGCTGCCCTTGGGCGGCCCGTAGTTGTTGGCCAGGTCGAAGTGGGTGACACCCAGGTCGAAGGCGCGGCGCAGGATGGCGCGCTGCGTCTCCATCGGCGCGGTGCCGCCGAAGTTCTGCCACAGCCCCAGCGAGATCGCGGGCAGTTTGAGGCCGCTCTGCCCGGTGCGGCGGTAGGGCATGGAGTCGTAACGGGTGTCAGCTGGAAGGTACGTCATCCCTTCAGCGTGGCACAGTCGGCTGGGCGCCTGGCCTGTGCGCGTGCCGTGGCTCCCGCGCCGGGCCCCTTCTGACGATGCGCGTCCCCCGCGACCCTGCGAAGATCGAAGCTCCCCTTCCACCCCGTTTTCCACCCCTGGAGTGTTGCCCCCGTGTCTCCCCGCGTCTTCTACCGAACCATCGCCATCGCCGAGGCGGTGACCTGGACCCTCCTGATCGGCGGCATGCTGCTGAAATATGTTGCGGATGCCGGCGGCACCCCGGTGCGGATCGCCGGCTCCCTGCACGGGTTCGTCTTCATCAGCTACGCCCTGACTGCGGTGCTGGTGGGCCTGAACCAGCGGTGGCCGGTGCGACTGATGGTGCTTGCCGTGATCACGGCGATCGTGCCCTACGCGACGGTGCCGTTCGACATCCGTCTCGACCGCACCGGCCGGCTCGACGGCGATTGGCGCCGCGTCGCCACCGACGACCCTCGGGACAATACCTGGGTGGGCCGGCTGTTGCGCTGGATGCTGAACCGTCCGGTTGTCCTGATCGGCGGTTTCGCCGTGGCCGCGGTAGTGATCATGACGGTGATGCTATCGCTGGGCCCTCCCGGCGGGCGCAGCTAGCGCCCGGCCCGGCCCCCACCAGGCCGCTGCCACCGCGCGGCCGGGCACCCGCGGAACCCGCACCGGCTCAACGCGGCGGGTAGACTGGCGGGGTCAAGCATCCGCTATCTCTGGGAGAACGCCACTCGTGACCGCTGTTACCACCACACCCTCCCGCGGCATTGCGGACACCGTTGCGCACGCGATTTCGACTCCGGAGAAAGAACAGCCGTTCGACGCGCTGGGGCTGACCCCGGGCGAGTACGCGGAGATCCGCCAGATTCTCGGCCGGAGGCCCACGAGCGGCGAACTCGCGATGTATTCGGTGATGTGGAGCGAGCACTGCTCTTACAAGAGCTCCAAGAAGTATCTGCGCCAATTCGGCGAAAAGGTCTCCCCCGCCATGAAGAAGAACCTCATGGTCGGCATGGGCGAGAACGCCGGCGTGCTGGATGTCGGCGAGGGCTGGGCGGTCACGTTCAAGATCGAGTCGCACAACCACCCCTCCTACATCGAGCCGTTCCAGGGTGCCGCGACCGGCGTCGGCGGCATCGTGCGCGACATCATCTCGATGGGCGCCCGGCCGGTCGCCGTGATGGACGCGCTGCGATTCGGGGACATCGACGATCCCGACACGGCCCGCGTCGTGCACGGCGTCGTCTCCGGTATCTCCTTCTACGGCAACTGCCTCGGCCTGCCCAACATCGGCGGCGAGACCTGGTTCGACAGGGTCTACCAGGGCAACCCGCTCGTCAACGCACTCTCCGTGGGCGTGCTGCGCCACGAGGACCTGCACCTCGCCAACGCCACCGGCGCCGGCAACCAGGTGGTGCTCTTCGGAGCCCGCACCGGCGGCGACGGCATCGGCGGGGCATCCATTCTCGCGTCGGACACCTTCAGCGAGGGCGGGCCGACCAAGCGCCCGGCCGTGCAGGTCGGCGACCCGTTCGCCGAGAAGGTGTTGATCGAGTGCTGCCTCGAGCTCTACCGCGAGAAGCTCGTCGAGGGCATCCAGGACCTGGGCGCCGCTGGCATCTCCTGCGCCACCAGCGAGCTCGCCTCCAACGGCGACGGCGGCATGTTCATCGAGCTCGACAAGGTGCTGCTGCGCGACCCGACCCTGACGGCCGAAGAGATCCTGATGAGCGAGAGCCAGGAGCGCATGATGGCCGTCGTCACCCCCGAGAAGCTTGCCGGCTTCCTCGCGGTGACCGCCAAGTGGGATGTCGAGACCAGCGTGCTCGGCGAGGTCACCGACACCGGCCGCCTCGTCATCGACTGGCACGGCGAGGAGATCGTCAACGTCGACCCGCGCACCGTCGCCGTCGACGGGCCGGTCTACGACCGCCCGGTCGCCTACCCCGCCTGGCAGGACGCGCTGCAGGCCGACTCCGCCTCCGCGCTGCCCCGCCCGACGGATGCCGCCACTCTCCGCGAGCAGTTCCTCGCCCTGCTCGGCTCCCCGAACCTGGCCGACCCGAGCTGGATCACCGACCAGTACGACCGCTACGTGATGGGCAACACGGCCCTCTCGTTCCCCGACGACGCGGGCATGATCCGCATCGACGAGGAGTCGGGCCTCGGCTTCGTCATCGCCACCGACGCGAACGGCCGCTACTGTCAGCTCGACCCCTACCGCGGCGCGCAGCTCGCCCTCGCCGAGGCCCACCGCAACGTGGCAGTGACCGGCGCGGTGCCGGTCGGCATCAGCGACTGCCTCAACTTCGGTTCGCCGGAGAATCCCGAGGTCATGTGGCAGTTCTCCCAGACAGTAGACGGTCTGGCCGACGGATGCTTGGCGCTCGAGATCCCGGTCACCGGCGGCAACGTCTCCTTCTACAACCAGACCGGCGACCAGCCGATCCACCCGACCCCTGTCGTCGCCGTGCTCGGCGTGATCGACGATGTCGCCCGGCGGGTGCCCAGCGGCTGGCAGGACGACGGCCACAACATCTACCTGCTCGGCGTGACCCGCGAGGAGCTCGACGGCTCGGCCTGGGCCGGTGTCATCCACGACCACCTCGGCGGACTCCCGCCGGTCGTCGACCTGGCCGGCGAAGCCGCCCTGGCCGGGCTGCTGCACGCGGCCTCGATCGAGGCGCTCATCGACAGCGCCCACGACCTCAGCGCGGGCGGGCTGGCGCAGACGCTGGCCGAAGCGGTGCTCCGGTTCGGGGTCGGAGCCCGCGTGTGGCTCGGCGACATCTGCGAGCGCGACGGGATCGACGCATCCGTCGCCCTGTTCTCGGAGTCGGCCGGGCGCGTGATCGTGTCGGTCCCCCGGGAGGACGACGTGAAGTTCCTCGGCCTGTGCGAGGGGCGCAACTACCCGGTGCTGCGCATCGGCGTGACCGACTCGACCTCGGCGAGCCTGGAGATCCAGGACCAGTTCACGGTGTCACTCGCCGACCTGCAGTCGCGCCACCGCAGCACACTGCCGTCCCGCTTCGCCCAGTAGGGGCTCCCCCGACCGACCCCGTCTCTCCCCTGCGTGCGGCCAATCGGCCGCCACGGCCCGGCCGAAAGCGGACCTTTCCGCGCACGCGCGAGGCCCGAGGGTCGGCCGGGTCGGCCGGGTCGGCGGCTGCCTGTGGATAGAGCACCGGGCGACTGGCGTCGAATGACATCATCGTTCGATGAGGCCGCCTTCAAAGTTGCCACCCGAGCTCGGTGATGGACCGTTTTCAGTTGCAGACGCCCATCAGCTGGGAGTCAATTCCGGGCGGCTGCGGCGCAGCGACCTCGCGCGGCCCTTCCACGGCGTGCGCGTGCCCGCCGGGCGCAGCCTGTCTCCACATCCCACCAGCGAAGCCGACAGGTGGTCCCGCATCCGGGCAGCAGCGCGCGCCCGCGCCGAGCACTATGCGGTGCGGATGCCGGCAGATCAGTTCTTCAGCCACGCGACGGCCGCGCATCTCCACGGGCTGCCTCTCCCCATCCGACTCCTGGAGCAGTCAAGCGTGGATGTCGGTACGAGCGTTCGGACCCGTCGCCGCAGCGGCAAGGGCGTGCGCGGGCATTTCATTCCTCTGGATCGGGTGCGCATCGTCAAGGTGGGACACCTCCCCGTCGCTTCGGAAGTCGATGCGTGGGTCCAGCTGTCGACGGTGCTCACCCTCGATGAGCTGATCATCCTCGGCGACTCCCTCGTGCGCCGGCAGCGGCCTCCGGCCACGATGGCACAACTACGCGCAGCCGTGGCACGGCAGGCCGGATTGCCCGGTGCACGTCGCCTGCGCGAGGCCCTCATCCTGGTGCGTCCACGCACCGATTCTCCCAGGGAAACAGTGCTTCGCCTCCTGATCGTGCGGGCCGGCCTGCCTGAGCCGGAAGTGAATCTGACACTACTCAATCGTTTTGGCGCCTTCATGGCATTGGGTGATCTCGCGTATCGCCGCTACAAGGTTCTCATCGAGTATGACGGCGGGCAGCACCGCGAAGACGAACGACAGTTTCACCGTGACATCGACCGCCTGGACGAGGCGATGGAAGAAGGATGGCGAGTCATCCGTGTCAACAAATCGCACCTTCCGCAGGCGATAATCGCTCGAATCCGCACCGCACTCCTTGATCGCGGTTGGATCCCCTGACACTCACCGAGCCCAGATCCGCGCGACGCGTGCGCGTGAAACGCCGCCACTCCCCGTCGGTAGGCGGCGTTTCGAGCGCACGCGCTGACGGCGGTCCGATAGACGGCGAAGCGCGCGCTAGACGGTGAACGGGGTGCCGAGGAGCAGCTCCGTGCGTGACCACAGCGACTCCGCGACCGCGGGGTCGAGCGAGGTGCGCGTGGGCTCCTGCAGCGTCGGCAGGCCGCGCGTGAGGTAGCGCGGGCCGTAGTAGTCGCCGCCACGGGCATCCGGGTCGACGGCCGCTTGCACCGTAGGCCAGGCGCCGGCGTCCTTGCCCTGCGCGCCGAACGATTGCAGGGAGTCAGCCAGGCGCCTGGCCCGCGACGGCTGATTGACCCCACGGATGCCCGGCGTCAGCCCAGAAATCGAATAACCGGGGTGTACGACGAGGCTTTGCACCCCGTCAGTGCCGCCGGCTCCGGCCGCCCGCAGGCGTCGGTCGAGCTCGAAGCCGAACACCTGCATGGCGATCTTCGACTGCGCGTAGGCCTTCCACCGGTTGTAGCCGGACTCCAACTGCAGGTCGAGCAGCGGAGAATCCAGCAGACGCGAGATCATCGATCCGAGCGCCACGACCCGGCTGCGGGGCGTGCGCAGCAGTGCCGGCAGCAGCCGCGCGGTGAGCGCGAAGTGGCCGAGGTAGTTGGTCGCGAAGACGATTTCGTGCCCGTCAGGGCTCAGCTCACGCGTGCGCGGCGGGTGCACGATACCCGCGTTCAGGATCAGCCCGTCGATCCGCGGCAACTCCAGCAGCGCGTCCGCGGCCCGGCGCACCTGGCTGAGGTCGCTCAGGTCCAGCGGCACGGCCGACACGGATGCCCCGGGCACCCGGGCGCGGATGGCCGCCAGCGCGGCATCCGTCTTCGCCGGATTGCGGCAGGCCAGCACGACGTTGGCGCCCGCGGCGGCAAGCTGCTCGCTGGTGAAGTAGCCGAGTCCGGCGTTGGCGCCGGTGACGACGAAGGTCTTGCCGAACTGGGCCGGGAGGGCGCGGGTCGCGACGGGCCGAGCTGAGGTCAGCGCGGTCATGAGGCGGTCGGCGACGTGATGGGAGAGGAATCGGGGCCGGTCGCCTCCGAGTGAGAATCGGGGCCCAATGATTCGGAGCGAGAGGCAGCGGTGCCCGTGCCCGCCGCCGAGTCTGCGGTGCCTGTCCCCGCGTCCGAGGCAGCGGTGCCCGTGCCCGCCGCCGAGTCTGCGGTGCCCGTCCCCGCGTCCGAGGTAGCGGTGCCCGTGCCGGCAGTCGGAGATGCGGCATCCGCTCGCTCGCCCGCCGCCCGCGGCGCGGACCCGTTCGCTGGCTCGGTGCCGGCGATCTTCTCGTGGTGGTGGATGACCTCGGCGATGATGAAGTTGAGGAATTTCTCCGCGAAGGCCGGGTCGAGTCGGGCCTCCTCGGCGAGCCCGCGCAGCCGCCGGATCTGCAGCAACTCCCGCTCGGGGTCTGCGGGCGGCAGGCCGTGCGTGGCCTTGAGCCGTCCGACCTGCTGGGTGAACTTGAACCGCTCCGCGAGCAGGTGGATCAGCGCGGCGTCGATGTTGTCGATGCTCTGACGGATGCTGCCCAGCTCGACGATCGCTTCCTGACCCGCGCCGGCGGGCAATTCCTCGTGTGCGGCCATGGTTCGACGATACCGTTTCGCGCGTACTGCCCGAATTCGCGGCCTCCCCCACCCGCCGAGACCGCGCGCCCCGTCGAGGTCGACGCTTCCGGTCGAGTTCGGCGACACCCGATGGCAGCTACCCCCGCGACCGCTCGAGCGAACCGGACGACCCGGACGCCTCAGCCGCAGCCAGCGCCGCCGCGCGCCCGCGCCCCCGCGACCGCGCAGCCCACCCGGGCAACCGCAGCCGCCGCTGCGTCAGCAGGATTCCGAGCAACACCAGGGCCGCCCCGGCGGGCTCGTGCCAGGAGAAGGTCTCCGACAGCACGAGTACCCCGAGGACCACGCCGACCACGGGCGTGACGTACGTCACGGTGGATGCATTGGTGGGCCCCCACGCGCGCAGCACATTGATGTTCCAGATGTAGGCCACGCCCGTGCCGAGCGCTCCGAGCACAAGAAGACCAGACACGATCGGCACGGTCAGCGCCACGGGATGCCACGCCAGCACCGGGGTCGCAACGAGCATGATCGTCCCGGCGAGGCCGATGTTGAGGAACGCGAAGGTCGCGGGGGCGATCGGCCGCCCGCTCAGGAACCGCCGCGTATAGCCGAACGTGAACCCGTAACAGACGGCCGCGCCCAGGCAGGCGAGCTGGCCCCAGAGGTCACCGGTCAACGCCGCATAGCGCCACGGCGCGATGATCACGACCACCCCGGCGACACCGACGAGAATGCCCACCACCTGCCCGCGCACGAGCCGCTCCACCCGGAATGCCAGCGTCGCCATCACCGCTGTCATGATCGGCGTCACGGCGTTGTAGATGCTGGCCAGACTCGAGGACACGTATTGCTCTGCCCACGCGAACAAAAGGTGCGGCACGACGCATCCAGAGATCGCGATCACCAAGAAATGCAACCAGACGATCGTCTCGCGTGGCAGTACCGGCCCATCGAAAACACGCGGGCGCGTCACCAGCACGATCAGGCCCAGCGTGAGCCCCCCGAGCACCAGCCGGGACCACGCGACCTGGCCGAAGGTGACTCCCTCGAGCGCGATCTTCATGAACAGGAAGCTGGCACCCCAGACCACACCCATGCCCAGAAACTGGAGGATGACCAGGGGGCGGCCGGTGGCCGAAGCGTCTCTCACCCGCCGACTGTATCGCGCCTCGCCGACACCGCGCACCCCGTTCCGGCCGCAACAGAGTGCATGGGCGGAAACCCGCCGATCAATGGCAGAAGTGACCCGTTCGTCCGCACCGGCACACTGTCTCGAGAACCCGTCAGGACGCCCCGCCGTGCACGAACGAATTCGACGGTGATTTTCTCGCGAACGGATGCCGCGGGCGGGTTTACGCCCTCCGGCAGCAGAATCTCCGTCGAATTCGTTCAGTGCGACTGACGGATGCGGTATCGCACCGGCTCCGCACCTCGCCCATCGAGCCGCGCCCGGAGCCCGGCCTGCACCCGGGGCCACTCGCTCTCCAGGATCGAGTAGATCACGGTGTCCCGCCAGCTGCCGTCGGCCCGCCGCCGCTCCCGACGGATCACGCCCTCGTAGGTGGCACCGAGGCCAGTGATGGCCGCGCAGGACCGCACATTCATCACATCCGCCTGTATCTTCACCCGCCCGAACCCGTGCTCGAACGCCAAGCCGAGCAGCAGCAGCTTCGTCTCCGCGTTGACGGCGCTGCCCCAGACCCGAGGGTCATAGGCGGTCCAGCCCACGTGCGCCGACTCCTGCTCCAGGTTCAGGTCGCCGAGTGTGGACATACCCACCAGGTCACCGTCGTGCGGACCACCCACGAGGCGCACCGCGAAGGGCAGTCCCGCCCACTGCACATAGGCGTCCGCCCAGTCACGAAACCCGGCCAGGTCCGTGCGGAGCCCGCCAGGGCCGCCGCCGAAACCGCCGTCGAAGACCAGCGGATGCGCGATGGCTCCGTGCAGCTCCGGCAGGAGCGGCCGGGTGAGCGGTTCGAGCCGCACGTAGTGGCCCGCGATGGCGATGCTTTCTGGTCGTTCGGCGGTCATGCGAAAACTGTGCCAGCGCCAGGTTGCCGCCGAATGAACGGCAGCGGTCAGATCGGCGCGAACGAATTCGACGGAGATTTTCGCGATATCGGATGCCGCGGGCCTGTTTTCGCCCACCGGCAGCGAAATCTCCGTCGAATTCGTCAGGGCACCGGGCGGAGCCCGGCGCGGCCTACCTCAGTCGACGAGATCGTGGCGCGAGATGATCTCCTCGCGGCCGGGGCCGACGCCGATCGCAGAGATGCGGGCGCCGCTCATCTTCTCGATGGCGAGCACGTACGCCTGAGCGTTCTGCGGCAGGTCTTCGAAGGTGCGTGCTCCGGTGATGTCCGCGGTCCAGCCGGGGAAGTCCTCGAAGATGGGCTTGGCATGGTGGAAGTCCGACTGCGACACGGGAACCTCGTCGAAGCGCACGCCGTCGACGCTGTAGGCGACGCAGACGGGGATCGTGGCGAGGCCGGTGAGCACATCTAGCTTGGTGAGCACAAAGTCGGTGACTCCGTTGATCCGGGCCGTATAGCGGGCGACGGGCGCGTCGTACCAGCCGCAGCGGCGCGGTCGCCCCGTGGTGGTGCCGAATTCGAAGCCGTTGGCGCGCAGGAACTCGCCGGACTCGTCGAACAGCTCGGTCGGGAACGGCCCGGCGCCGACGCGGGTCGTGTACGCCTTGACGACGGCGATGATGCGGTCGATCCGGTTCGGACCGATGCCCGAACCCGTCACGGCTCCGCCGGAGGTCGCGTTGGAGGAGGTGACGAACGGGTAGGTGCCGTGGTCGACATCCAGCATGGTGGCCTGGCCGCCCTCGAACAGCACGGTCTTGCCCTCGGTGAGTGCCTCGTGCAGCAACAGGGCGGTGTCGGCGACCATCGGGCGCAAGCGCTCGGCGTAGCTGAGCAGGTCCTCGACGATTTCGTCGACCGTGATCGCCCGGCGGTTGTAGACCTTGACCAGCAAGTGGTTCTTCTGAGCCAGGGCGCCCTCGACCTTCTGGCGCAGGATGTTCTCGTCGAACAGGTCCTGCACGCGGATGCCGACGCGGTTGATCTTGTCAGCGTAGGTCGGGCCGATACCGCGGCCGGTGGTTCCGATCTGGCGCTTGCCGAGGAAGCGCTCGGTGACCTTGTCGACCGTGCGGTGGTACTGGGTGATGATGTGCGCGTTGGCGCTCACCTTGAGGCGGGAGACGTCGACGCCGCGGGAGATGAGCGCGTCGAGCTCTTCGAAGAGCACCTCGATGTCGACGACCACGCCGTTGGCGATGATCGGGGTGACACCATTGGTCAGGATGCCGGACGGCAACAGGTGCAGCGCGTATTTCTCGGTGCCGATGACCACGGTGTGTCCGGCGTTGTTTCCGCCGTTGAACTTGACCACATAGTCAACCCTGCTGCCGAGGAGGTCGGTGGCCTTGCCCTTGCCCTCGTCGCCCCACTGGGCTCCGATCAGAACGATCGCTGGCATTTAGTTTTCTCCTCGGATAAAGAACGCCTCGGTGGGCGGGGCCGGGTCTGTGGCCCGGTAGCCGTCCGGCGTGATGGTCTCCTGGACGATGCGGCTGATCACGGTGGGATCCGCGTCGTTCAGGAAGGTGGTGAGACGGTCGAACTCGTTCTGTTCGCCGATCTCGCCCGCGGCCCGGCGCAGCGCGTAGAGCGCCCGCAAGACCCCGCGGTTGGGTTCGTGCGTCCAGCGCACCGGTCCGTGACCGTGCCAGCCAGCCTTGCGGAGCGCGTCGAGGCCGCGGTGGTAGCCCACACGCGCGTAGGCGTAGGACTCCAGGATGCGGCCCTCCAGGTACGTGGCGTCGGCCAGAACGGCCCACGCCAGGGAGGAGGTCGGATTGGCCGACACCACGGCAGAAATGTTGCTGCTATCGGCTCGACGGAGGGCCTCGATCACCTCCGGTTCCGCGGGAAGAAGGGTATCGGGCTGCTCAATCAAATTGTCGCCGGTCACACTCGATCCTAACGCGACGCGGACCGCTCCTCACCGAACAGGCCGCCGGAGAGGGAACCGAGGATGGCCGCAGCCACCTCGTCGCGCGGTCGTTCGGGCTCGAAGACCAGCCATTCCAGGCCCGACATGAGCACGGCGCCGAACACACTGGACGCCATCAGACCGCACGTTCCGTCGGCCCGGCTGAGCGGCTTCGCCTCTGCGATCGCGTCGGCGAACACGGCAAGCGCCTCGTGCCGCAGTGCGAACAGCGTCTTCTGCCAGGTGCGGTCGGTGCGAAAGATCTCCGCCGCCATCAGCTTGGACAGAGCAGTGTTCGCCGCGATCCGGTCGAGCAGGGCGCGCACCAGAGCCTCCAGCGCCGCACTGCCGTGCAGCCCGGCGGAGGCCTCACGGAGGGTGTCGGCGACCGCGCCGACCCCCTCCTGCAGCAGTTCCTCGAACAGCCGGTCCTTGGAACTGAAGTTGTAGTACAGGCTGCCCTTGGCCACCCCGGCCCGCTCGGCCACCTCATCCATGGTCGTGCCGCTGATGCCCTTGGTCGCGGCCAATTCCAGCGTCGCGTCCAGGATGGCGCGTTTTGTTCCGGTGGCGCGGGCCATGGGAGTTCCTTTCCCCGTGTGGGACGTTGTGTGGATTCGTGCGAAATCGGTGCGGGTGTCGTGCCGGCTGCGGCGGCCGGGGCCCGCAGGTCAGATGGTCAGTTCGGGATGCAGCCGGCCGACCGTCCAAATCCGCTGGCGTCCGGCGCTCCAGGCACTGATCGCGATCGATCCGACCAGGATGACGGCGAGAACGGCGACCGAGACCCACAGTCTAGAGTCGATGCCCCCCGTGATGAGCTCACGCAGCCCGGTCACGACATACGAGGCCGGCATGTACGGATGCAGCGCCTGGAAGAACACGGGCGTGGTCTCCACCGGGTAGGTTCCTCCCGACGAACTCAGCTGCAGCATGAGCAGCACGAGGCTGACCACGCGGCCGGCCGCGGTGCCGAGCAGGATGATGAACATCTGCTGCAGGGCGAGGAAGGACAGCGTCGTCAGATAGAGGAACGCGCTCATGCCGAGCCAGTGTTCAGGCTGCAACCCGATGCCGTAAACCAGCACGAGCACCATGATCACGACCTGGCTGAGCCCGATGGCCATCGCCGGCAGGAAGCCGGTCATGGTCGCACGTAGGCCCGAGGCGGCGCTGGCAAGCGCTCGGGTGGGAAGCGCGCGCAGGATCAGCCAGGTGATCAGCCCACCGACGAACGTGGCCAGGGCGAGGAAGAAGGGCGCGAAGCCCTCTCCGAAGCTGCCGGAGGCGTTCTCCCAGTTCTGCACGAGGGTGACCGGGCTGGCGATCACGGCCGTCTTTTGTGCGATCTGCTCCGTGGTGAGGTTTGGGGCGCTCTCGCCGCCCGTGCCGAGGGCGTCGGCGAGAGTGCCGCTGCCGGTGGTGAGTTCGACGGTGCCGGCGTTCAGGGTGGCCCCGCCCGCCGCGAGTTCGCCGGTGCCGTCGACCAGCGACCTGGTTCCCGCGCCGAGCTGCTCGCTGCCATCGACAAGGGTTTCTGCCCCGGATGCCGCCGTTCCGGCTCCCTCGGCCAGTGAGGCCGCGCCGGCGGAGAGCTGCCCCGCCCCGGCGGCGACCTGAGCGGCGCCGGTGGACCCGGCGGTGAGCTTGGTGGAGAGTTCCCCCACTCCGGCGCTGAACTGCTGGCTGAGCCCGGCGTAGTTCTTGGTCCTGGTGAGGGCACCCTGGGCACCCGTGTCGACGACCCCGGCGCCCACGCGCAGATTCTCGACGGCCGGCAGGAAAGCCGAGACCGGGGTTCCTGCCGGGGCGGCTTGCATCGCCGTGAGGAGGTCGGTCACGCCCGTGTTGACCGAGGCTGTGCCGGCCGCGATGTTGCCCGTTCCGGTGGCGATCGCGCCGGCGCCGTCGGACAGTTGCACCGACTTCTCAGAAAGGGTCGCTGCCCCCGTCGCGGCGGCCTGCATCCCGTCGGACACCAGGCCGGTTCCCTCGGCGAGCGTCACCGCGGAGCCGGCGAGTGTCGTGGCGCCCGCGGAGAGCGTGTCCAGTCCGGCGGCCAGGCTGCCGGCGCCGTCGGTGAGACGCGCAGCGCCGTCATCGAGGGTGACCGCGCCGTCGGCCAGGGCATCGAGGCCCACCAGCAGGGAGCCGGTACCGGCCGATGCGGTGCTGAGCCCGTCAAACAGTCGACCCGCGCCATCCGCTGCCGAACGGATGCCGTCACCGGCCTCGTCCACGCCCACCAGGAGTGCGTTCACGGTCTGATCGCCGATCTCGGTGGCGACCGCGTCCCGCAGTTGCACCATGGCCTGCTTGCCCATGGTGGTCGCGAGGAAGCTGTTGCTGTCGTTGTAGTCGACCTGCACGGTGGCGGGCAGCGGGGAATCGGTGCCGGCGGACACGGCGCTGGCGGAGAAGTCGGTCGGGATGGTGACCGAGAAGTAGTAGTCGCCGTCCTTGACGCCCGCGGCGGCATCCGCCCTGCTCGTCACGGTCCAGTCGAGCTCGTGGCCGTCGACCAGCTCATCGACGAGGTCCTGCCCGGCGGTGACCGCCTCGCCGTCACGGCTCGCGCCGGCGTCCACGTTCACCAGGGCCACGGGGAGGTGGTCGAGTTCGTGGTCGGGCGCCCAGAAGGCCCAGAGGTAGAGCGCCCCGTAGATGAGTGGGATGAACATGAGCACGACGAGGGCGATCTTGGGCATCTTGCCCTTGCCGAACCGGTGCAGCTCGGTGCCCGAGGAGAGGAAGGCGAACATTTAGCGGGTCTCCTGATCCATGGGAACGGCCGTGTTCAGCGGAACGGCCTTGTTCATCATCACGATGGTCGGCCAGATGCCGAGCTCGTCCCAGATGTCGGTCTCGGGCGCGGTCGCGGAGGCGATCACGCTGGTGCCCATTGCGGCGAGCGCAGCCAGGCGCTGCCAGAGGATGCGCCGGGACTCCGGCTCGTGCACCTGCTCGACCTGGTCGAAAAAGAGGATGCTCGGCTCGTTCATGAGCGCGAGCGCGGCCCGCAGTAACACCGTCTGAACCTCGTCGAGATCCCAGATCACGGTGTCGGCGGCGGGGATCGGCACGTCGCCGAACGCGGCGGCGCAGGCCCGGCGCACCGCGGCGTCGTCGACGGTGCGGATGAACGCCCACCAGGGCGAGATCCAGGCGGTGCGCTCGCGGATCGCGGCGCCGACGGTGACGGACTCCTCGAGGGTGTCGATGTCGTGGAAACCGGAGATTCCGGTTCTCTTCTGCACGCGGCGAGCCCGTTTGGGCAGCTCGTGCCCGAGCACCTCGAGGGTTCCCTCGCTCGGCTTCATGCGCCCCGCCAGGGTCAGCATCAGGCTGGTGCGCCCGCTGCCGGTGGGGCCGCAGAGCACGGTGAGGCCGGTTCCGGCCTCGAAGCTCAGGGGCCCGTAAACCGCGCCCCGCTTGAATCGCAGGGCGAGATCATGCGCCCTCACTGTCGACTGCACGTCGATCCTCTCGTTTGTACTGACTAGTCAGTATAGAACGTGAGATCGATAGGCCGTGTACCAGTGCACCCCGCGACGCGTGCCGGGCTCGGTTCGGGCGCGCTACTGGGTCGGTTCCGCCGTCGTCTCGGCCGTCGGCTCGGCCGCGGCCAGCTCCGAGAGGATGTCCTGCACCTCTTCGTTCTTCAGCAGTCGCCAGGGTGAGGCGGTCGCGCCCTCGAGCGCGGCCTGGGGGCTGTCGCTCCGGTTCCACCACTTGGCGATGAGCACCCGGTCGCTGAACAGGACCAGGTCACCCTGCTGGTAGACGATCTCTGTCGACCACTCCGGGTAGGTTCCCGCCGGCACGGTCAGCACGGGAACGGGCCTGTCGCCCGGCAGGACCGGGCCGATCAGGTCCCAGGCCACGTCGGAAGAGGCAGCCGACGGGTCGTCCGGCAGGTCCCCGGTGGTCCACCACTTGGCGGCATAGACGTTGCCGTGCCAGACGATGCGGTCTGCCTTGACGTAGGCGACCTCTTCATCCCAGATCGGGTAGGGGCTCGTGGCCGGGTCGTCGACCACCTCGGCGCTCGCGGTGGGCTCCTCCTCCACGACGTCCGAGTCCAGCTGTCCGGTGATGCCCTGGCCGAGCACGTCCACGAACAGGGCATCACCCTGATCGACGCCGCTGCAGCCGTCGGACACCCGGGTCACATCCGGGTAGTTGGGCGCACAGGTCGAGTCGCGGTTCAGCGACCACAGCGACACCCGGCCGAGTCCCTTGGCCCGGGCGAACGTGTTCAGCCCGGCGGCGTCCTCCAGTGTGAAGATCTCCCCCGGCACATCGTTCTGGCCGATCATCGGCGTCACGCCGATCTGGCGCCACAGCGTCTGTGACCCGATCGCCAGGTCGTTGCTCTCGTAGAGGTCCGCCAGCTGCGCGTGGGTGGCCTCGGCCGCCGCGATCGATGCGTCGAGCATGGAGGTCGGGCGTTTTCCGCCGAAGTCCATGGTCATCACGTTCACGCCGGCCAGGTCCACGTCTGCGTCGAGCATCTGCTGCACCGCGACGAGACCGTCCTCGGTCAGGCCAGTCTGGGCCACCGGGAGAGTCAGCCAGACCGTGAGGTCCTCGCCCGCGGCGTGCCGCTTCTTCTGCAGGGCAGCTACGGCTTCGGCCCGACGTTCGCCGGCAGCCGCGTCGGTGAGGTTGTCTCCCTCGACGTCTAAGTCGATCGACGTGAGGTTGTAGCGGTCGACGACGGCCGCGTAGGCCCTGGTGAGCTTGTCGGCATCCGTGCACACCGTGGCCAGCTCGTCGTTGGCCAGGCCGCCGAACGACACGGAGACCTCGCCGCCGTCACCGACCAGCCGGGCGATGCGCCGGTCCAGGTCTAAATTGATCTCGGCCTCGCCGAGACTCTGGCTGGCACCCCAGGTGGGCGTGCATTCCTCGTCGGGGTCGGCCACGATGAACGACAGCACGACGTTCGCGGCCTCGTCCGAAACCGGCCGCTCAAAGGCATACGTGGGCGTCGCCGTGACGTCGACATAGCCGGCGAAACCGGATGACCCGGCTGCGGCGGCGCGGGAATCCTCGAATCCGCTCCAGCCGTAACCTGCTCCGACGACGACGGCTCCGGCCGCAACCCCGAGCGCGAGCACCCTCACCAACGACAATTTGCGACCAGGAAAGCGCTTTGACAAGAAATTCTCCCCACGATGTTGCCGGCCGAGCGGCCCGACGTTTCTCCATCGCCTATTATGAAGGCAATTGTCGGATTACAGCGTGCCCGGTTGGGGGTTCGCGGTCCGAAAGTTCCACGGGCGACTGACCTCCCGTTCGGCCAGCACTCGGAGAACCATGACAGATCAGGCAGTTTTTTCGGACGAGTCACTGGGCTTGTCGGAGCTCGGGATTGAGGCCGCTCCGCGCGTCGCGGCGGCCCGCAAACGGCAGTGGGGTTCGGAAAAACGCTCGGAACCGCTCTCGATCGTGCATCCGGTGCCGTCGCAGCGCAAGCTGACCCTCGGGCGCCTGGCAATCGTCACCACGATTCTGGCCTGGGCCTACTACCTGTTCTCCACCATCATCAAGCAGCTGGCGAACAACCCCGACGCGGGCTTCCGGTTCCAGGTCGAGACCATCTCCTACGTCATCGTGGTCACCTTCCTGACCTTCTCCGCCCTGATGTATCTCCTGGCCCGCCAGGGCGCGCTGTACCGGTTCAAGGACCACCAGCGCGTTCCCCGCGGTGAGCTCGACCGGCACTACGCGCACTACAACGAGGGCATCACCGTGCTCGTCCCCTCCTATGCGGAGGAGCCCCACGTCGTGCGGGCCACGCTGTGGTCCGCGGCACTGCAGGAATTCCCCGATCTGAAAATCGTGCTCCTCGTCGACGACCCGCCCTTCCCGACCGATCCGGCCATCATGGCCCGCCTCGAAGAGACCCGGGCGCTGACGGATGACATCGCAGCGGTCCTCAGCGTTCCCGCAGCCCGGTTCACCGCGGCCCTGGCCGCCTTCCACAGCCGGGCCCACACCGAGGAAGCAGGTTCCCGGGCGGAACTCCTTCTCCTCGTCGCCGAGTACGAGGCCGCCGCCGCCTGGCTCGAGAACATGGCCGAGACGGAGCGCATCGAAGACCACGTCGACGAGTTCTTCGTGGATCTGGTCGTGATGGGGCTCGCCCGCGAGCTTCGACTGACCATCCTGGCCCTCACGTCCGCCCTGGCGCAGGGCACGTCGCCGGACAACAGCCGGATCAGCCAGCTCTACCAGCGGCTGACCTGGATCTTCACCGTGCGCACCGAGACCTTCGAGCGCAAGAAGTACAGCAACCTCTCGCACGAGGCCAACAAGGCGATGAACCTCAACTCGTACATCTCACTGATGGGACACCGCTGGCAGAGCGAGGTCACCGCCGGTTCCGTAGTGCTCCGCGAGACCGACGACGGGCCACACCCCGACGACCTGGTCACGCCCGACACCACCTATATCCTCACGCTTGACGCCGACTCGCTGCTGCTGCGGGACTACTGCCTGCGCCTGGTCTACTTCCTGGAGTCGGCCGGCAACGAACGCGTCGCCGTCACTCAGACGCCGTATTCCTCCTTCCGCGGGGCCCCGACCCGGATCGAGCGCCTGGCCGGCGCGACCACCGACATCCAGCACATCTTGCACCAGGGCATGACGTACTACGGCGCGACCTTCTGGGTGGGGGCCAACGCCATCATCCGCAAAAAAGCGATCGAGGACATCGTCGAGGTGGAGACTGTCGGTGGGTTCGAGATCCGCACCTACATTCAGGACCGCACGGTCATCGAGGACACCGAGTCGAGCGTCGACCTCGGCACCCACGGTTGGACGCTCGCCAACTACCCCGAGCGCCTCAGCTACAGCGCCACGCCGCCCGACTTCGGTTCGCTCGTCGTGCAGCGTCGACGCTGGGCGAACGGTGGCCTGCTCATCCTGCCGAAGCTATGGACGCAGCTGACCCACCGGCGTCACCAGCGCGAGAAGATCCTCTTCCGGGAGGTGCTTCTCAGGGTGAACTACATGGCGTCCATCGCCTGGGCCAGCTTCGGGTTGCTCTTCCTGCTCGGGTACCCCTACGACAGCCGTCTGCTCAGCCCCGTCGTCTTCATCGCGGCCCTGCCGTACTTCCTGGCCATGGGCAGCGACCTCCGGGATTCCGGGCACCGCTTCAGCGACATCTTCCGCATCTACGGTTTCAACCTCGTGCTCCTTCCGGTCAACCTGGCCGGGGTGCTCAAGTCCATGCAGCAGGCCATCACCGGGGAGAAGATCCCCTTCGTGCGCACGCCGAAGGTGAAGAACCGTACGGCCGCACCGGCCCTGTACGTGGTCGTCCCCTACCTGATCGTCGCTTTCTCGCTGCTCACGATCTGGCGCAACTATCTGGACCAGAGCTGGGGAAATGTGGCCTTCGCCACGCTGAACGCCGTTCTGGCGGCGTCCGCCATCAAGTCCTACATCGGCATTCGCAACTCGATCGTGGACATCACGTTGGGTGTGGTGAGCTGGCTGTACGTCTCTCCGAAGAAGCCCAAAGCGGCGCCGCCGGTGATCGTGCCCAAGACCCCGGAAGAGGTCGACTGGGCTTCCGTGCTGTACTTCGGTGATCGCCGGCTCAACCGCGACCTCCGCGGCGGCAACGACCGCCGACGCCGGGCGAACCTGGGCTGAGCCCGGCCGGTGCGGCGAGGCGTTACCGCTCCGGCCGGTCCTGGCCGCTGTCCGTGCCGGTGTCCGAGATGCCGGACGAGGAGCGACGACGCGGGAACGTCACCGCATCGCCACGGCTGGGGAGATCCGCGAGTTCCGCCTCCGCTGCGGTAGGGGTTTCCACCGAGGCCGGGAGGGTCGACCAGCGCAGCAGCGCGGCGGCGCTCACCTCTGCCGGAAGCGCGCCGGGAGACACCACGATCACCCGTGCATCCGTGAGGATCGCCGCTCGGATCAGCGCGTCGACGGCCGGCACCGAACCGAGCTCGCCCGCGCCGAGCGCGTCGGCCGGCGTGGCCGCCAGCCAGGGTTCGCGGTCGAGGGCGATCAGGGTCTCTCCCGGCGGCCGGGAGGCCGCCAGCAGGAGGACGTCGACCTGGCCCTGCTGCAGGGCTCGAACCACGGCTGCGAAGTCGATCTCGGAGAGGCCGTTGCCCTGGCCGGTGCCAAGCCGCTCGAGGGCGTCGTACGCGTCCTGCGCGTGAATCGCCGCGACGTGGCGATGCACGTCAGCCTCGAGTTCCTCCTGGGTGGCCCCGCCCGGGCGAGTGTTCGTGGGCACGACGTGCAACACGTCACGGCTGGTCGGGGACAACTGGTCGACCAGGAGCTGCCGTGCACGAACATCTCCGGTGAGCATGAGCAGTTCGGCCCTGCTGTCGCGCACGACCTCGTCGATTGCGGCGGCGATCTGACCCTCGTTGCGCTTCCACACCTCCTCGGTGTGGTGCTGGTAGCGCCCGTTCGCAAGGAAGTCGTCCTCGGACCCCACCTTGGTGAGGAACTCGGTGTCGCCCTCCACGCGCACCCGGGAAACTGGCTGGGAACGGCTCAGCCGGAACAGGGTGATCTCACCGCCGTCACGCCCGGCCTCGGCCACGACGTAACTGAAGTCGCGCGGTCGGTGGATCAGCAGCGGGAGCAGGCTGGGCACGGGACCGTAGGCCACCAGGAGCTCACCGAGCGGCTCTCCCGTGAGCACCTCGTTGACCTCGACCACGCCCTGCCGCACGATCATCAGCCGGCCCATCGGACCGCCTACCCCTGGCGGCTCCTCGACCAGCTCGACAATGGTGTTCGCGTCGATCTCGGGGGCGCCGGCCTCGGTGAGTGCCTCCCGCATCGTGCGCTGGCGCAGCGTGGAGGTGCGCCGGGGGTTCCGGGCATCCTGCGTCACGTCCACGTAGGCGCTCGACACCGAACCAGGCCGGCGGTATAGGTCCGCGATCCTCTCACTACCGAAATCAGCCATGGCCGGAGTCCCTTCTGTGGCAATTTGTCGGCCACGGTATCCCCGGGTTCCAGCGTTCACAACCCTCACTGGACGGCGGCGGGAGAGGGTGGTGCAGACCCTTCTCGCGGCCGTCGGAGCTGCTGCTAGACGGCGGTCTGCTGGTGCGTCGCCACGCACCAGCCGCCGTCGGCGAACACGTAGGTTGTGGCTGCGTTCGACTCGATCACCTCGTCGCCGCGGTGGGCCAAGAGCCGGTAGACGAGCACAGCGGCGTGGTCGTTGAGGCGCACCACGGCGGGGGCGCGCAGCTGGTAGCTGGTGACCGCGACCATGCCTTTGAAGAACGCGATCGCCTCGTCGCGGGAGACGATTCTGCCCGGCAGGATCAGGAGTCCGTCCGCGGTCATGGTTCGCCGGTAGTAGTCGCCGCCGTGGCCGGCGACAATCGCCTGCCACCCCTCGTGCTCTTCGTGCAGGAGGCGGGCGGGCAGATCGTCAGTGATCGCAGTCATGATCCAACGCTAGCCCCTAACCTCGGGTGCCGTCTCGTCTGCGACGCCCGTAAACGAGCATTGCGCCGCCGAGCAGCAGCACCGTGAGGGCCAGCGCCAGCAGCGGTGCGATCCGGCCGACGCCGGTGTCGGCGAGTGCCTCCTGCACGCTGACCGTGTCGGTCGCGGTAGCGGTCGGCGCAGCCGGGTCGGCGAAGAGGCTCCGGGCCATGACGGTGTTCACGATCTGGCTGGAGGCCGCCGCGAGCACCGTGGTGGTCAGGGTGACCGAGCGGGTCTCGCCGATCGCCAGCTCGCCGTCGAACACACAGGTGACGGATGCCCGCACGGCCGCGCAGCTCACGCCCTCACCCGCGTTTTCGACATAGGCCAGGCCGGACGGGAGGTCATCGACGATCGAGAACCCGCCCGGGTCGGACGTCACGCCCACGTTGGTCACCGAGATGAGGTAGTCGAGGTTCTCCCCCGTGCTGGCCTGCCCCAGATGCGTCTTGGTGACCTGGAGGGTCACCAGCGGGGTCACCGAGAGCGGGTCTGTCGCGGAGTTGTCGGCCGGTTCGGGGTCAGGGGTGTCGGAGGACACCGTCGCCCTGTTCGTCACGAGCGGGTAGGCGCGTGCGTCCACAGTGGCGTTCACGACCAGGGTCGGTGCCATCGTTCCGGCGACCAGCTCGCCCGCCAGCGCACAGGTCACCGGGGTGACCCCGGTGACGGCGTCGGTCACTCCGGCCGTGCAGCTCCAGGCCGGATCGCTGCCGGCGGCATCAATCCAGGTGAGACCCTTGGGCAAGGAGTCGACCACGGTCACGGCGACCGCCGTGGACGGGCCGGCGTTGGTGACGACGATCGGGAACGCCGTCGCAGCACCGATGACTCCGGCACCGCTATGGGACTTGACGATGGCGAGGTCGGCGAGTCGGGTGAAGGTGACGTCGGCCGAGTCCTCGTTGTTGATGAGGTCGATTTCGGTGGTCGGCGTCGCGGCGACGGCCGTGTTCGTCAGCGTGACCGGGCCGAGCGCGGGGTCCGTGCCGGTCGTGAGCCTCAGCACGGTCACGGTCCCGCCGGCCGCCAGGCCCACGGTTCCGTCGCCGAGGGTGCAGGTCACGGCCTGTTCCGCATCGGCCGCGGCGGCGTCGGCCGCGCAGGACCATCCGGTCGCGCTCGTCTGGAACCGGATGCCGACCGGCAGCGTGTCGACCACGGTTATCGGGCCAACGGCGTCGGACGGACCGGCGTTCGTCAGTTCGAGGTCGAATTCGACGGTCTCGCCGGCGTTCACCGTGCTCGTGCGCGCCGACTTGACCAGGATCAGGTCTGCGACGGCGCTGACCGTCACGGGCACCGAGTCGGTGTCGACATGCGGTTCCAGGCGGCTGTCGGTCCAGACCACGGTCGCCGAGTTGATGGCCACCGTGCCGTCGGCAACCGCGGAGGACACGGTCGCGGTGACGGTGATGACGGTGGACGTCAACCCGAGGGTGTCCCGGCTGCAGCTCACGGTGGCGAGGTTGCAATTCCAGCCGTCTCCGGTGATCGCGGTCGCGGTGAAGCCGGCCGGGAGGGCGTCGGCGACGGTGAGGGCGTCCGCGAAGGACGGGCCGGCGTTGGTCACTCTCAGCGTGTAGCCCACCGAGCCCCCGGCGACGATGGATGCCGGGTCGGTCGTGACGGATTTCACGATGCTGACCTCGGCCAGGTCGGTCACGGCCGTCGGGTCACTCGCCGTGTTCGGGTTGGCGTCGCGCGCCGGCTCGTCCCGCACACCGGTCACCTCGGCGACGTTGGTGTACGTTGCCGCCCCGGCGTCGGCCGGAACGGCGACGGTGACCAGGATCGACTGCGCCGTGCCACCGGCGACGAGGATGCCCGTGCTCGTGCAGGTGAGCTCCTGGCCGGCCGGCGGGTCACACGACCACTCGGACCCGCCGTCTGCGGACACCGGGGTGAGGCCGTCGGGCACGCGGTCGGTCACGACCGTGCCGATCGGGGCATCCGAGGGTCCGTGGTTCTCAACCTCGAGGGTGTAGACCACGTCGGTTCCCGCCAAAACGGGTGCGTCCGGGTGGGACTTCACGATACCCAGGTCGGAGAATCCGGTGAGGGCGGTATTGGTGTCGTCGGTGACGGGTTCGGCGTTGTCCGCAGCAACCGTGGCCGCGTTGACGACGTCGCCGAGCAGGCTGCTGGCCACCCGAACCGTCACGTCGACGGTCTGGGCTGTGCCGGGCGCGAGCGTGCCGCTCAGGCTGCAGCCGATGGTCGAGGGGTCGCTCGCCGTCTCCGTACAGGTCCAGGTTCCGGGGCCGGCGGCAGCCGTGCCGACGAAGGTCAACCCGTCCGGTAGCTCGTCGGAGATGGTGACCGAGCGGGCGTCCGCGGTGCCGGTGTTGGTGACGAGGAAGCGGTAAGCGGCCTCGGCGCCGGGCACCAGCGTGTCGTCCAGAAGCGTCTTCTCGATCGCAAGGGTCGTTCCGGTATCGACGGAGTCGGTGGTACCGGACTCGTTGTCGGCCGGATCCGGGTCAGGAGTGGTGCCGTCCACGGTTGCCGTGTTGGTCAGGCTGCCCGTGAAATCCGAGTCGATCAGGGCGGTCACGGTGATGCGTGACGTGTCGCCCAGCGCCAGATCGGTGTCCGTCGTGCAGCTCACGGGAGTCGCCGTGGTGTCGCAGGTCCAGTCCGTTCCGGCGAACGAGACTTCGGACAGGCCGGCCGGCAGGGTGTCGGTGACTTCGATCGGGGCCCGGGAGAGCGACGGGCCGGCGTTGGTCACGTCGATCGTCCAGGTCGCGACCTGCCCGGCCGTGAAGACGCCCTGGGATGCCTTCTCGATTCGGAGGTCGGCATTGGTGGTGACCGCGATGGTCTCGGAATCGGTGTTGTTTCCGGTTGCCGGGTCGAAGGTGAGTGTGGCGACCGTGGCCGTGTTGTCCACGTCCGTGCCGGATGCCACGTCGGCGGCAACCGCGACGGCCACCGTGATCGGCGGCCAGGCGTTGCCGGGCGCCAGGGTTTCAGCGTCGCTCAGACGGTCGCAGGTGAAAGCGCCGGTGGAGGCGTTGGGCACCGTGCAGGACCAGCCGCTGCCGGAGGCGGCCGAGACCGTCAGCCCGACCGGAAGCGGCTGGGCCGGGGTGTCGGTGACCCGGAAGTTATGGCCTCCGACCATGCCGACCGCGGTGTCCGGTCCACTGTTGCTCACCGTCAGGGTCCAGGCGTTGGCGGTCGTGGTTCCGGCGACGAGTGCAGCGCCGGCGGCCTTGACGATCGACACGTCGGCGGAGTCCAGGTGCGCAGCCGCGGAGGCCGGCGCTCCGGTGTAGGAGGTAGGACCGGAGCGGCCGGTGGCGCCGGTCGCATCCGTCGTCGACGCGGACAGGGTGTTGGTGTGCCGGATGCCCGCTCCAGCGCCCGGTGCGGCGGTTGCCGCCGCCAAAGTCGGCTGGGCGGAGTAGCGGATCGCGATTGTGCCGGTGGGGCCGACGCCCAGGAAGGCCGACCAGACCAGGGTCTGCACGCCGGAAACCGTGCCGACCGCCGGGTCGGGAAGGGCAACGGCCGGGGCGCCGTTGACCGACACCGTGCCGGTGCCGGCGAGGTACTCCCAGTTGGCGGGGAGGATATCCGTCGCCGTCACGGTGGCGGCGGTCCCGGAGCCCGTGTTCGTCAGGCCGAGGGTCCAGCCGAAGGGGGTGTTGGGGTAGGCCGTGGTGCCGTCGGACGGCGCCTTGGTCAGCACGATGCGGGGGAAGTCCGGCGTGACGGAGGCGGAACCTGTCGGCGGGTTCACCGTATATTCGCGCTCATCGGGCGTTGCGGCCGGCAGCGACCGGTACGTCGGGATGCGCACCGTGTTGACGATGGCGCTGGTCCCCAGGGTGCCCGACGCGGCGAGTTTCGCGTCGTAGGTCAGCACCGCCGCTGCGTTCTTGGCGATGCTCGCCACCGTCCAGGTGATCGTGCTGCCGGAGCGCACGCCGCCGTTTGAGATGTTCACGATGCTCGCCGGGTCGATCCCGGCCGGGATGGTGTCGACGATGCTCACCGCGAAGGCGTCGCTGGTGGTGGCGGTGTTCGCGTTCCGCGCCGTGACCGTATAGGTGAAGGCCTGCCCGGGTTCCGGCGTGGAGTTGGAGACGCTCTTGGCGATCGAGAGCGACGGTTCGAGAACCGTCACGTCGGCGGTGGCGGATGCTGCGGTGCGCGAGAAGGACGCGTTCGCCGCCGTGGGGTTGGTTCCGTTCACCACGTTCCAGCCCAGCAGCGCACCGTTCTTCAGGACCACGCCCGCCGCGTTGGTGGACGCCGAGGTCACGGTGCCGGTGAAAGTGACCGTGAGGGTGCGGATCTCGGGTTTCGCAGCGACGTCGCCGAGCGACCAGCCGATCTTCTGACCGGAGGCCGTCAGGGGCGCCCCGGCCCCTGGCAGGTCCGCCGCGCAGTCCACGGCTGCGGCGGTGAGGCAGGTCACGGTCGCGGTCCCGGCGACGAGACCGACGGGCAGCGTGTCGATGATCGCAGCGTCGAAGAAGTTCACGTTCTGTGGCAGGGTGACCTTCACGGTGTAGTCGATCGTGCCGCCGATGGTGGCCGTGGCCGGCAGCACCGTCTTCACGGTCACGGCACCCTCCACGGTCACGACGGCGGAGGACGACGCGGTGACGACGCGTTCGGTGTTTGGGTCATTCACCGGGGTGAGGCCGGGGTTGTCCAGGGTCGATCCGGTGACGAACGCGGTGTTGGTGTAGGTCTCGAGGCCGGCGGAAGCCGGGGTCACCCGAGCCTGAAAGGTGACCTGTGCCGTCGCAGGGGCCAGGAGGGCGCCCGTGCCGGGCAGGTTCCAGATCAAGCGGGTGGTGCCGACAGCACAGCCGTTTCCGCCCGCGCCGGTGCCGTCTTCGGAGGCAACCGTGGTTCCGGAGGGAGAGGTGAGGAACCCGGTCGAGGGGTCGAAGTCCAGGCCCGCGGGCAGGCAGTCCGTGAGGCGTGCGTCGTAGGCCGCAGGACGGCTACCGGTGTTGCCGGCGGTCAGTGTGAATACCACCAGGTCACCGCCGCGGGCGGTGGGCTTGTCCACCGTCTTGGTCAGGGTCGGCAGCGGAGTCACGACCGTGATGGCTTTCTGGGCCGTGCGGTTCGGCAGCGCGGTGCCGGTCAGGGTGTCCGTGCTGGCGAACGTCGCGGTGTTTCGGAGGGTGCCGGACGACAGTCCGACGCCCACGAGCACGCCGGGCAGGGTCACGGTGAAGACCTGGCCGGTCGCGGTCGTGTTGTCGTGCGTCGCCGGGAAGGTCAGCTCGCCGGTGGTCGCGTTCAGCCCGAATCCGCCTGGGAGGGCTCCGCCGTCGAGGGTCGCCACGGCGGTCGCGCCGGTCGTGGTCAGGCCGGTCGGGAGGGCGTCGGAGAGCACGCCGTTGAAGACGGTGGTGCCGGCAGGAACGGTGACGGAGAAGGTGTAGTCGACGAGTTCACCCGCGACGGCCTGGTCGGCCGTGTTTCCGGCCTCGATGATACGGCTGATGCCGGTCTTCGCGACCCGGGAATCGGAGAGGCGCACTTGGGCGTTGTCGTTCGCCGGGGCCGCTGTGCCGTCGGTGTCATGGGCGGGGTTGAGCGAGCCTTTCGGAAAGTAGGTGTTGTCGGTGGCGTTGGTGGTCGGCGTGGTGAAGGCGACGACGGATGCCGTGTTGACGAAGACCCGGGAAACACTCACTCCCGCGGGAACCGTCACGGTGTACGCGAGGTTGGCGATATCCGCTGCACCGAGCGGCCCGGCGATGGTCCATTCGATCACGCTGCGCCCGGTCGGAGCAGCCGAGTTCGCCGGGTAGCCGGCGTCGCCCGGGTTACGACAGACCCCACCCGCGGTGATGCCGGTGACGGTCCAGGTCGCACAGTCGTAGCCGGCCGGAAGGGCATCCCAGACGTTGAGGTTCTCCACGTCGAAAAAATTCGTGGTGGCTCCGCTCACGTCGACGGAGTATCGGACGGTGTCACCCTCCTTGACCACGACGTTGTCATTCGGGGCGGCCGGGGCGGCGCCGTTGACGCTGACAATGGTCTTGGCAAGCAGGACCGCCGGTGTCGGGGCGACGATGTAATCGACCTGGTCGCGCAGGGCGAGCACGCCGCCTCCAGTCGTCTCCTGGCGGTACTTCATCAGGTTGGCGGTGATGTCGACCGCCGTTCCAGCGGTGCGCGAGTCGATGATGGCGCTCACGTACATGGTGAGGGTCGAACCCTTGGGCACGAAGCGGTCGGCACCTCCCTCGGTGACGCCGAGGTTCCAGGCCGCGGGGAGCGGGTCGGCGACCAGGGGCGTCGCGGACTGGGTGCCGGCGACGGGAGTGACCGTGACGGTGCTACCGGCGGCGAGGGCATAGGAGTCGTAGCGGGTGCCCACCGGCACGAAGTCGGTGATCTGGGCGTTGCGGGTCTTCGTCGAGGTGGAGAAGGTGACGGTGAGCTCGAAGCAGACCTTGTCGCCGACCTGGTAGGCCGGCATCTCGGCCGGGGTCGCCGCGCCACCGGCTCCCGGCGCGGGAACAGGTTCCTCGTCGACGTACTGGGTCGGGTCGGCAGACGCGCAGTCCACCGGAGAGGCCCCGGGGGTCGGTCGTTTCAGCACCTTTTTGCTGATCTCCGGCCCGTCCGAACCAAGACCCGCGGAGGAGTCATCGGTGACTGCCTTGGTGGTCAGGTCGCCGGGGGTGAGCCCGGTCGTGGTGCCGGCGATAGTCACCGTGTTGCGGAAGGAGTCCCCCGCCGCGGTGGGGACGCCGGCGCCGGTTCCGACGCTGGTCGTGCCCTGGTAGGTCTCGTTCATATAGGCGCTGTAGTCAATGGTCACGCTGCCGTCGTGGGCGATTGCGTCAGGGGCGGGCTTCATCGTGACGGTGAACGTGCCGTCACTGTTGGCGACGACACCGGTCACTGTCGCATTCGTGACGCTGTCGGCGGTGGGGCAGCCGGCGCTGCGGGTGAATGTCACGGAGGCAGGCAGGATGGGGCAGAGGCCATTGGGGATGGTGTCGACGATCGTCATGGCACTGGCGTCGGTGTACTCGCCGGCGCGGACCAGAAGGGAAAAGTCGGCGGTGTCGCCTGCACTGAACACGCCGCCGCCCGCCTTCACGATGGACAGGTCCATGGCTTTCACGGTGACGGAGTCGCTGGATGACGTGGCGGCATCCGCCGGGGTGGCGACCTTACCGGTGTACGTGCCGGAAGCCGTTGCGGTGTTCGTCAAGGACTGGCCGGCGGCGGCCGCATCTTCCTGGCGGGTGGATGCCCCGGTGTTGTTGTCGAGGTTCGCGCCCTGGAGCAGGGCCCCAGGAGTGCCCGCGGGCCAGGAAAGGGTGTTGGCACGGAGCGGGATCCCGGCGGCGTAGGTGATGGTGCGGGTGGAGCCGGCGGCCAGCACGCCGAGGTTCCAGGTGACTTTGGTGAAGACCTGGCCGACGAATCCGGGTCGGTTGTTCACGGTCTCGATGCTGACCGGAGTCTGACAGGTGGCCAGTTCGCCCCCGGTGAGGGTCGCGCGAACGGGCCCGGAGCTCGGGTATTCCTCGTCGGCACTGTTGTCGGTCGCGCCGCAGCCGAGGAACTCGAGTCCGGCGGGCAGGTAGTCGACGAGGACGACGCCGGTGGTGGGGGCGATGCCGGTATTGCGGGTGTCGATGGTGTAGACCCGGGCTTCGTTGTGCACGCCGCGCATGAGTTCGTGTTCCGGGCTCGGCTCCGATTTGGTCACCGTGATCGCGGCGACCTTGGTGGCGGTCGGGCTGACGGCGTCGGAGGCGGCGAAGCTTCCGGCGACGACGACGCCGGTGTCCTTGTCGAACTTGGCGAGCAGGCGCGGGTTGGTCTGCGCGTAGACGGCGGCGTTGCCGGGGATCGGCGCCCCGACCGGGTAAACGCCTGCATCCGGCTTGATCTCGAAGGTGAATCCGGGGGTGGTACCGCGCGGGAGGTCGGCGATGTTCGTCCAGATCAGCACCTGGTGGGTGACGGCGGGCGGGCCGGCCGAGTCGGTGATCACCACGATGGTGGGGTCAGGAAGGGCAGGCACGGTGGCACTCGCCGCACTGCCGGCGACGTAGGTCACCCCGGTCGGGAGCTCGTACCGGAAGGCCAGGTTGTAGTAGTCGGCGGTCGATCCGCTCGGCCCGCTGGCGGTGAGGGTGACGGTGGCGTTCTCGCCGGCGAGGATTGTTCCGGTCGAGTCGGCGGACAGCGTGATCAGCGAGTCGGCGCTGGCGGGGGCGACCACCATGCCGACGGTGAGGCCGACCGCGACGAGCAGGCCGGCCAGGACGCCGGCGGTGACGCGGATGTGCGCGCGGGCCGGTGCGAGGAACCCGGAGGCGAATAGTGTCGTGCGCTTCTGGTGGCGGGCGCGAACGCTGTGTTGTGGCACGGTGGGGCTCCTGGGGCTGCGACATCGGACGAAGCGATGCAGTAGCCCCTCGGCGCACGGATGCCGGTGCCGAGAATTTGCCCCCCGGACAAAACATCTAGTGAGAATGTACCGGATCGGCAATTCGGATGGCAGCCCTCGCACGCCCCCCTTTCTAGGGGCCGCAGCGGCGCGCGGCGGAGCGCGTTCAACCGCTCAGAACCGGTGCTGCAGCACCCAGTTGTGCATGGTGACGGCCGCCGCGGCAGAGGCGTTGAGCGAACGGGTCGAGCCGAACTGGCTGATCTCGACGACGTCATCCGCTGCCTCGATCGCCTCGGGAGAAAGGCCGGGGCCCTCCTGGCCGAACAGGAGCACGCAGCGCTCGGGGAAGGGGAACGTCTCGATGATCACGCTGCCGGGCACGTTGTCGATGGCGATGATCGGCAGGGTCTCGGCGGCGGCCCACTCGACGAAGGACGCGACATCCGGGTGGTGCAGGACGTGCTGGTAGCGGTCGGTGACCATGGCGCCGCGCTTGTTCCAGCGCTTTCGCCCGATGATGTGCACCGTGTCGGCGGCGAACGCGTTGGCGCTGCGCACGATCGAGCCGATGTTCATGTCGTGCTGCCAGTTCTCGATGGCGACGTGGAACGGATGCCGCTTCTCGTCGAGGTCGGCGACGATCGCCGCCATGGACCAGTACCGGTAGCGGTCGATCACGTTTCGGGTGTCGCCGCGCTCGAGCAGTTCCCGGTCGTAGAAGGATTCCTCGGGCCACTCCCCCACCCAGGGTCCGACGCCGTGGGTGGACAGTTCGGGTGTGGGGTTCGACGGCTCTTGCACTGATCCACCGTATCCCGCCGGGCCCCACCACCTCGCCGTCGGCTATTCTGGCCTGCAGGGTTTGCGTTACGCCGGCTCGTGCCCCGATTGAAGGAACTCATTTGCATCCCACACTCTTCGGTATCGATTTCCTCGACTCCGAGTGGCTGATCGGCTGGTTCGGGTCGTTCGTTCTGCTCGGCGTGGCCGGCGTCGTGTTCGTCGAGACCGGCTTCATCGTCTTGTCGTTCCTGCCCGGCGACTCACTCCTCTTCACGGTGGGCCTGCTCACCGCCACGGGAGACGTGCCGTTCCCGATCTGGGTGACCTGCCTCGTCATCTTCATCGCCGCGTTCTCCGGCGACCAGCTTGCCTATTACATCGGCCGCAAGGCCGGACCGGCCGTCTTCGCCCGTGAGCAGAACCGCCTGTTCAACCCGAAGAACGTGGAACGCACCAACGCCTTCTTCGCCAAACACGGCGGCAAGGCCGTCATCATCGCCCGCTTCCTGCCCGTGTTCCGCGCCTTCGTGCCGGTCGCCGCCGGCGTCGGCCGAATGAAATACCGCACCTTCGTTCTGTTCAACCTGATCGGGGCCTTCGCCTGGGGCGTCGGCCTCACCCTGGTGGGCTTCCTGCTGGGCCAGATCGAGTTCGTGGCCAAATACTCCGAGTACTTCATCATCGGCATCGTGCTGCTCTCCGGCGTGCCGATCCTGTCCGAGCTCTACAAGGCCGGACGCGAGACCATGCGCACCCGCGGCAAGAACGCCGTGCCCGTTGCCACGATCCCCGAGGAACTCCGCGAGTAGGCGGTGCCGGGCACTCTTTCGGGCAGCCTAAAAATGCCCTAATCTTGAGGTGTGTCTAAAATCAACGTACGCACGGATGCGAGGGGGCCGGCCCCGGTGACGACCACCGTGGCATCCACTCGCCTGCTCTGGTTGCTCGGACCTGCCCTGGTGGCGGGCGTGGCCTACCTCGACCCCGGCAACGTCGCCAGCAATATGACTGCCGGTGCCCGTTACGGCTACCTGCTGGTCTGGGTGGTCGTGGCCGGCAACGTGATGGCCTGGTTGATCCAGTACCTCTCGGCCAAGCTCGGCATAGTCACCGGCACGAGCCTGCCGGAGATCCTCGGGGTGCGCATGCGGCGCCCGCTGGCCCGCCGCCTCTACTGGGTGCAGGCGGAACTGGTGGCCATGGCCACCGACCTGGCGGAGATCATCGGCGGCGCGGTCGCGCTGAACCTGCTCTTCGGCCTCCCTCTGCTCGCCGGCGGCGTGATCACCGGCGTCATCTCGATGATCGTGCTCACGGTGCAGACCCGACGCGGCCCGCGCACGTTCGAACGCGTCATCGTGGCACTGCTGCTGATCATCACGGTCGGCTTCGCGGCCGGGGTGTTCTTCGCCCCGCCGGATGCCGGCGGCGTCGTCTCCGGTCTTGTGCCGCGGTTCGAGGGTGCGAACTCGGTGCTCCTGGCTGCGTCCATCCTCGGCGCCACGATCATGCCGCACGCGATCTACGCGCACTCCGCGCTCACCCGCGACCGATTTCCACTGGTGACGGACGCGGCAGAGACCCGCCGTCTGCTCTGGGCTACCAAATGGGACGTCACGATCGCCATGGCGATCGCCGGAACGGTGAACCTGTCGATCCTGCTGCTGGCGGCATCCGCTCTGCAGGGCGTCGCCGGGACCGACACGCTGGAGGGCGCCCACGCCGCCCTCGAGGCAACTCTCGGGCCCGTGATCGCGACGGTGTTCGCGGTCGGGTTGCTCGCCTCCGGGCTGGCGTCGACCTCGGTCGGAGCATATGCGGGGGCGGAGATCATGCACGGCCTGCTGCACGTGCGGGTGCCGCTGCTGGTGCGGCGCGTGGTCACTCTGATTCCGGCGCTGCTGATCCTGGGCGTGGGCTTCGACCCGACCGAGGCCCTGGTGCTCAGCCAGGTCGTGCTGTCGTTCGGCATCCCGTTCGCGCTCATCCCGCTGGTCTGGCTCACCCGGCAGCGGGGCGTGCTCGGCGAGCACGCCAACCGCTGGTTCACGACACTGGCCGGCGCGATCTGCGCGCTGCTGCTGGTGGCCCTCAACGTGGTGCTGCTCGTGCTCGTGTTCACCGGGGCGTGACGGGCGTACGGGCTGATCGCCCGGCACTCGGCGCGGGCGCCCGCTAGCCTGAAGACGTCATGAAACACACCACGCCCGCGGCTGAGGACTACCTCAAGACCATCTACGCGCACACCGAGTGGCAGCCACAGCCGATCACGCCCTCGGCGCTGGCCGCACGGCTCGGTGTGGCGCCGTCATCGGTCACCGAAATGGTGAAGAAGCTCGCTGCCGGCGGCCTGATCGAGCATGTCCCCTACGGGCCGCTCACCCTGACCCGGGCCGGTTTCCTGCGCGCGACGGCCGTGGTGCGCCGGCACCGGCTGATCGAGACCTGGCTTGTGCGGGAGATGGGCTACGACTGGCACGAGGTGCACGACGAGGCGGAGATCCTCGAGCATTCCATCTCCGATCGGCTGCTGGCGGCTATCGAAGACCGCTTGGGGCATCCGCGCGCGGACCCGCACGGTGACCCGATCCCCGCTGAAGACGGCACCCTCACCCGCCCCGAAGCGGTGCTGCTCGCGGATGCTGATCCCGGCCACGTCGGGGAGGTGGTGCGTATCAGCGACCGCGATCCGGGCATCCTGCGCGATCTCGCCGCGGATCTGGTCGGCCCCGGTACCCGGCTCACGGTGCTCGAACCCGGCGCCGTTCGCCTGCCGGACGGGGGCATCCGTCGACTGTCGACCGCTGCGACCCGGTCGATCTGGCTCACCGCGTAACCGGCGGGAATCACTGCGCCGCTAGGCTTGTCCCGAACCGAGGGAGCACCCAATGACACGCCGCGAAGACATCGAATGCTGGCTCACCGACATGGACGGCGTGCTGGTGGATGAAAACAAACCCCTCCCGGGCGCCGCGGCACTGTTGCAGCAGTGGAGCGACGCGGGCACCCCGTTCCTGGTGCTCACCAACAACTCGATCTTCACCCCCCGGGATCTCAGCGCCCGCCTGCGCGCCTCGGGCCTCAACGTGCCGGAAGATCGCATCTGGACCTCTGCCCTGGCGACCGCCGATTTCCTGCGTTCCCAGGCGCCCGGCGGCACCGCCTTCGTGATCGGCGAGGTGGGACTCACGACGGCCCTGCACGAGGCCGGCTTCATCATGACCGAGACCAACCCCGATTACGTCGTGGTCGGTGAAACCCGAAACTACTCGTTCGAGGCCATCACCAAGGCCATCCGCCTGCTGTTGAACGGCGCGCGCTTCATTTCAACCAACCCGGATGCGACAGGCCCCAGCGCGGACGGCCCACTGCCCGCCACGGGCGCCATCGCGGCCCTCATCACGAAGGCCACCGGCATGGAGCCGTACGTGGTGGGCAAGCCGAATCCGATGATGTTCCGCTCGGCGATGAACAAGATCGGCGCGCACTCGGAGAACACGGCCATGATCGGGGACCGGATGGACACCGACATCATCGCCGGAATCGAAGCCGGGCTGCACACCATCCTGGTGATGACCGGCATCAGCGATGAGGCCGAAGTGAAGCGTTACCCGTTCCGCCCGGACGAGATCCTCTCCGGCGTGCACGAGCTCGTCTCCCTGGAGCCCATCGAGTCCGACGCGATCTAGCGTCTCGCTGGCCCTGCCGCCGGTCCGTCCGGCCCTGCCGAATTCGACGGAGATTTTGCACCAGAAGCCGGTTTACTGGCCAGAATGGGCCTTTTTCACAAATATCTCCGTCGAATTCGTTCGGGCAATGGGCGAGTGGCGCCAGCGACGGATGCCGCCGAGCACCTACGCGCTGGGCCCCGGGCCCGAAACGCTCGCCGTGAGCGGCTCCCCCGAAGCAAGGTCGACGAAGCAGAAGTAGTCGTGGGCGCCGTCGGCCCACTGCTCCTCAGTCACCGGGTAGCTGCCCTGAACCTGCAGGTCGGAGTACCCTCCCGCCGCGGCCAAATCAATCACGCCGGGCGCACCGCAGAGTGCATTGATCTGCCCGGACAGCTCGGCCTCACCCGGGAAAGCGGTGGCGGCGTCGCCGGCAAAGAGTCCGCGGTAGACGAGTTGCGCCGCATGCGGGGTGGCACAGTCGACGACCGTGAACTCCTCCTCCCAGGGGCTCACGTAGGGCTGCAGGCATTCGCCGCCGAACAGGGTGTCCCACTGGTGCACTCCGGCCGGCTGGGGACCGGTGGCCTCAACCGGGGCGGCCGGCGCCTCACTCGGGGTGGCACTCGGGGTGGGTGTGGCGCTGGACGTGGCCACCGCCACCGGCGCAGGATCGCCGCCACCGACCAGGCTCTGTCCGAGGAAGAAGAGCGCAGCCAGCACAACCACGAGCGCGAGACCGCCGGCGATCCAAGCCAAAAGGCGGCGCCGGTCCGGACGGCTCTCGGTGGGCGGGCGACCGGACGAACCCGGTCGGCCACCGCCGGGACCGGTCGGCGGCATCCCGGCAGAGGAGGACGGCGCGGCGCCCGCCAACCGCGGAACCGACTTTTCGGAAGCAGGCACTGCGGAGGCGGCAAGGCGCGGGGCCGGCGGCGGAGCTGGGGGTCGCGGATCGGCAACCGCCGCCGAACGCGCGGCAACGGATGCTGCGGGCCCGACAGGGACTGCTCCCACCACAGCATCGCGGGCGGGTCTTTCGTCCGAGGCTGCAGCGGCAACGGGCGCTGGCAGGGATGACGACGCAACGGTCTCCGTGACAGCCGAGGGCGTTGAGCTCGCGGAGCCGGCAGCAGCAGCCTCGGCAAGCCGCACGGCTGCCCGCGAGGGGGCCTCAGGGCTGGGCGATGCAGGCAGAGCCGATTCGGCACCGGCAGTACCGGCAGTACCGGCAGCACCGGCAGCACCAGCAGCACCAGCACCAGCACCAACCGCGGCGACCGGAGCCGGGTTCCCGAGCGGGCCAGCAACCGGCCTGGTGGACGCCAGGCGTGCACGCAAACGCCCGCGGGCCGACACCGGCGCCGGGAGCGGAGCCGGTTCGGGGGCAGCAGCCGGCGGCGTGCGTCCGGCGAGAAGGTCAGCTGCGGCGATCTCCTCAACCGTCAGCACGAGGGGCGACTGCGTCAGAGTGGTCCACCAGGGGGCCGGCTCGAGGGCGGCGTCCGACAACCGGCTGTCCCCGAAGGGTTCGTCCGCACCTGCGCCGCCCGGCACCTCCGGAGGCGTGGGAGCGGGCATGGCCTCGAAGGCATCGGGAACCGTGGCATCGGGAACCGTGGCATCGGGAACCGTGGCATCGGACGCCGCGACAGCAGAAGCAGGGGCCGGCCGAATGTCGGCCGGAGTCAGCTCCGGGGTCAGCGAGGCACCTGGCTCAACGATGGGGACCGGCCGGACAGAGCGCGCCGGAAAAGTCGCGGGCGTGACGACGAACAGGGCTGCCGTCGTCGAGGGCACCGCGCCCGGCGAAGCAGCGGAACCGGCACCAGCGCCCGGCGCGGCCGAGCCGGGAACGGGGGCCGCCGGAGTCTCGACCGCCGGCACGGCGGCCACCCGGGCCGCGGCGCCTGTGGCGACCCGCGGATCGGGCTGAGTGGTGGGTTTCAGCCCCCAGAGGAAGACTCCTGTGTGCGTCGACGGCTCGACGACGGTTTTCGGCGGAACGATGCGAGAGGTTTTAGGCCACCGCGGCGACTGGCGGGGTGCATACTCGTCCGGCAGTGCCGGGCGTGCTCCGTCGCCGAGCTGGGATGCCAGCCACTTCATTCCATCTTCGCCGGGCACCTCGTCCTTGGGCACTAGTTCAGCCCCAGGTCCTCAAGGCCGATGGCGGCGTAGTAGGAGTAGCCGGCCGCTTCGATGACTTCGCGCGCACCGGTGTTGCGGTCGACCACGACGGCGACGCCCGCGATGACGGCACCCACCTTGAGCAGCGCGTCAATGGCCGCCAGCGGAGATCCGCCCGTGGTGGATGTGTCTTCGAGCACGATGACGCGCTTGCCGGCAAGGTCAGGTCCTTCGACCTGCTTGCCACGGCCGTGGTCCTTGGGCTCCTTGCGCACGACAAAGGCGTCATACGCGGCGCCGCGGGCTACGCCCTGGTGCAGGACGGCCGCGGCGACGGGGTCCGCGCCCATGGTCATGCCACCGACCGCCACGACGTCCGGGATGTCGGCGATCAGGTCGAGCATGACCTGGCCGATCAGCGGCGCGACGCGGTGGTCGAGGCTGACCTTGCGGAGATCGACGTAGTAGGTCGCCTTCTTGCCGCTGGTCAGGGTGAAATCCCCGTGAAAAACGGCCTCGGCCGCGATGTGGGCGATGAGCTGCTGGCGTGTATCCGTCACAGGATCGACTTTAGGCCATCGACCGACGGAGAACCTGAGGGCAGGCGACGCTCGGGACTATGCGAATCAGAAGATGCGAACGAGCTTGCGGTCCGGAACGCGACGGAAACCGTCTTTGTGCACATCGACGACGACGGCAACGATGGAGGCGATCACAATGAGAACGAGAACGGCGAGAAGAACAAACACGGTCGTACCTTTCGGGAAATGGGGGTTGATGTCGGGGAGACGGAGGCACCATTGCACGAGTTCGACGTATTTATTCGACCACCTTTAACTTTGCAGCACAATCGCATAGTTCTGCACGGAGTGTGTAGCGTTGCTACATGGATGTCCAACGACTCGAACTACTCCGCGAATTGGCCGAACGCCGCAGCATCACTGAGGTCGCCCGCGCAACGCACCGCACCCCATCCGCTGTCTCCCAGCAGCTGAAAGTGCTCGAGCGGGAGGCTGGCCTGCCTCTCACCGAGCGCAGCGGACGCGGCCTGATTTTGACGGATGCCGGCCGCGCATTGGCCCGCAGCGCAACGGATGTCGCGGTCGCCCTCGCCCGCGCCCGGGCGGTCTGGGACGAATTCCGCAACGACGCCACAGGCGAGGTGAGCCTGGTCACGTTTCCCACCGCGGGTGAGATGCTGCTGCCGGGAGCCCTGAAGAATCTCGCCCAGGTGCCGGGACTCGTCGTCAACTGCACCGACAAGGATCCGGAGCTGAGCGACTTTCCCGCGCTCACAGCGGAGTACGACATCGTGCTCGCCTACAGCTTGCGCGGCCAGCTCCCCTGGGGCGGCCGCGGCCTCACGGTCGTTCCACTGATGACCGAGCCGCTGGACGTGGGGCTGCCGGCCGGCCACCGACTGGCCTCCCGGTCGTGGATCACTCCGGCGGACGTGATCGGCGAGACCTGGATCGGCGCGCCGGACGGCTACCCGTTCGAGCGCATCCTGCACCAGATCGAGCAGACGGCCGGCAGTCAGATTACCGTCGCGCAGCAGTTCGCCGACCTGCGGGTGATCGAGGCGTTCGTGATGGCGGGCCTCGGCATAGCCCTCGTGCCCCGCTACACCTGGGGCGGCGACCAGCCGGGCAAGCTGTTGCTCAAGCCGCTGCGCGGCGTGGACGCCGAGCGGCAGATCGTGGCGCTCATGCGCCCCGATCGGGCCGAGCGCCTGGCCGTGCGCACCGTCCTGGAGGTGTTGCGCACCGAGGCCGCCCGCGTGCAGGCCCAGCACGCCCTCACTTCCTAGGCCCCTGGCCCATGCACCGGCCGCGAATGCGGGCGAATTGTCGGTTAGGAAGGGTCATACCGACGATTCACCCGCACTCGCGGCCATGCGGGCCGTGGCGAGCGGAGAAGACAGGGCGCTAGGCGTTCTGCGGGAATCCCAGGTTGATGCCGCCGTGGCTCGGGTCCAGCCATCGGCTGGTGATGGCCTTCTCCCGGGTGTAAAAGGCGATCCCGCCCGGACCGTAGGCCTTGGCGTCGCCGAACAGGGAGTCTTTCCACCCGCCGAACGAGTGGTACGCGACGGGGACGGGGATCGGCACGTTGATGCCGACCATTCCGACCTGCACCTCGTTCTGGAACCTTCTCGCCGCACCGCCGTCATTGGTGAAGATGGCCGTGCCGTTGCCGTAGCGGCTGCGGTTGATCAGGTCGAGCCCCTCGGCGTAGCTGGCGACCCGCACGACGGAGAGCACCGGGCCGAAGATCTCGTCGAGGTAGACGTCCGAGTCCGTGCTGACCCGGTCGAACAGGGTCGGGCCGAGCCAGAAGCCGCTCGCGTCGCCGTCCACCTCGATGCCACGGCCGTCCACGACGACCTCGGCCCCGTCGGTGTGCGCGAGGTCGATGTAGGAGGCCACCTTGTCCCGGTGCGCCTGCGTGATCAGCGGCCCCATGTCGCATCCGCGCATGCCGTCGCCCACCTTGAGGCCTGTGAGCCGCTCGGTGATCTTCGCAACCAGCTCATCGGCCACCGGTTCCACGGCCACCACCACGCTGATCGCCATGCAGCGCTCACCGGCCGAGCCGAAGCCGGCGTTGACCGCGGCATCCGCGGCCAGGTCCAGATCGGCGTCGGGCAGTACGAGCATGTGGTTCTTCGCACCACCGAGGGCCTGAACTCGCTTGCCGTGGTGCGCGGCCGTCTCGTAGATGTACTTGGCGATCGGCGTGGAGCCGACGAACGAGATCGCCTGCACGTCGGGGTGCACGAGCAGAGCGTCGACGGCCTCCTTGTCGCCGTGCACGACGTTGAGCACGCCGGCGGGCAGGCCGGCCTCGGTCATCAGGGCGGCCATCCAGTTCGATGCGGACGGGTCCTTCTCGCTCGGCTTGAGCACGACCGTGTTGCCGGCCGCGATGGCGATCGGGAAGAACCAGAGCGGCACCATGGCGGGGAAGTTGAACGGGCTGATGATGCCCACCACACCCAGCGGCTGACGCAGCGTGTAGACGTCGACCCCCGTGGACACGTTCTCGGAGTACTCGCCCTTGCTCAGGTGCGGCATGCCGAGCGCGAATTCGACGACCTCGAGGCCGCGCGCGATCTCGCCGAGGGCGTCGGAGGTCACCTTGCCGTGTTCGGCGGTGAGGATGTCGGCGAGCTCGCCCTTGCGCGCGTTCAGCAGCTCGCGGAAATTGAACATGACCCCCTGGCGCTTCGCCTGGGACGTGTCACGCCAGAGCGGGTAGGCGGCCTGCGCGGAGGCGACGGCGGTGTCGACATCGGCGCTGTCGGCCAGAAGCACATTCTTGGCGACGGTGCCGAGGGCGGGGTTGAAGACGGGCGCGCTACGGGTCGAGACGCCCAGGGCCGGGGCCCCGTCGATCCAGTGGGTGATAGCGGGCAGTTCGGTCATGGGCGCTCGTCTCTTTTCATTCTCTTCATTCTCTTCATCGAGTTGGTGGCGTTGCAAGCGGTCAGCCGAGGAGGTCAAGGCTGAGGACCTCGTCGTAGATCGCGAGTGCCTCGGCGACCTCGGCATCGGTGACGACGCACGGCGGCACCACGTGAATGCGGTTCTCGGCCAGGAACGGCAGCAGGTTACGAGCCAGCAGCTCCGACCTGATCCGGCCCATCACGGCGCCGTTGAGCGGCTGGCGGGTCTCCCGGTCGGAGACGAGTTCCAGCGCCCAGAACACGCCGACACCGCGCACCTCGCCGATGATCGGGTGCTTGGCCTGCAGTTCGGCGAGCCCGGGCGCGAGCGCGTCGCGCCCGATCCGGGCGGCATTCTCCACGATGCCCTCGGACTCCATGGCGTCGAGGGCCGCCACGATCGACGCCATCGCAAGCGGATGCCCGCTGTAGGTGAGGCCGCCGGGATAGACCGTCGCGTCGAAGTCGTTCGCGATCGGATCGGAGATGATCACACCACCAGTGGGCACATAGCCGGAGTTCACGCCCTTGGCAAAGGTGATCAGGTCGGGCACCACGTCGAATCCGTCGAACGCGAACCAGTTGCCGGTGCGGCCGAAACCGGCCATCACCTCGTCGAGGATCAGCATGATGCCGTAGCGGTCGCAGAGCGCGCGCACGCCGGCCAGGTATCCGGGCGGCGGCACGAGCACGCCGGCGGTGCCGGGGATGGTTTCCAGGAGCACGGCCGCGATGCCCGCGGGGCCCTCGCTCTGGATCACGTGCTCGAGGTGGCGCAGGGCGCGCTCCGACTCCTGCTCGGGGCTGCTCGCCCAGAATTCGCTGCGGTAGAGCCAGGGGCCGAAGAAGTGCACGTGCCCGCGGGCGAACTCGTTCGGGATGCGGCGCCAGTCACCGGTGGCGACGATGGCCGCACCCGTGTTGCCGTGGTACGAGCGGTAGGTGGAGAGAACCTTGTCGCGGCCCGTGTGCAAGCGCGCCATGCGGATCGCGTTCTCGATCGCATCCGCCCCGCCGTTGGTGAAGAAGACCTTGTTGAAGCCCTCCGGCGCCCGTTCGGCAATGCGCTTGGCGGCCTCGCCGCGTGAGAGGGTCGCCGTGGAGGGCGCGACCGTGGCGAGCTGGCCGACCTGCTCGATGATGGCCGCGGTGACGGCAGGATGCTGGTGGCCGATGTTCACATTGACGAGCTGGCTGGAGAAGTCCAGGTAGCTGCGCCCGTCGTAGTCCCAGACCCGGGAGCCCTGCCCGCCGGCGATCACCAGCGGCTTGAGAGCGCCCTGGGCCGACCAGGAGTGGAAGACGTGGGCCCGGTCGAGGTCGTAGGCGAGCTCGTTGCGGCTGGCCGTGGCGCTGGGGGAAGTGATGTCATTCACGAATATCGAGTTCTTTCTCTCTGCGTTGAGATGGTGAGGTCGTGGATCGCACTCCTTCAGTGTGACCGTGATCGGCTCGAATCTGCACCATTCGCGTGGATCGGATCACGTCTTCGCCACGATGGGCTCGGCCATCGCCGGAATCACGGTCTCCCCGTAGACGCGCATCGTCTCCTCCTTGTTATCGTGCTGCAGGTGGCCGGCGAACTGGTCGACGCCGATGGCTCGCAGTGCCTCGAGCTTCTCAATGTGGTCCTTCGCGGTGCCGAGCAGGCAGAACCGGTCGATGATCTCGTCGGGAACGAACTCGGCGTGCACGTTGCCGGCGCGACCATGCTCGTTGTAGTCGTAGTCCTGGCGGCCGGCGATGTAGTCCGTCAGGGCCTTCGGCACAGGCGATTCGGTGCCGTACTTGGTGACGATGTCGGCCACGTGGTTGCCCACCATGCCGCCGAACCAGCGGCACTGGTTGCGCATATGGCCCCAATCGTCCCCGATGTACATCGGGGCGGCCACGCAGAACTTGACCGCCAGAGGGTCACGGCCTGATTTCGCCGCGGCATCCCGCACGGTCTTGATCATCCACTCGGCCACGTCGAGGTCAGCCATCTGCAGGATGAAGCCGTCACCGACCTCGCCCGCGAGCTTCAGGGCCAACGGGCCGTAGGCCGCCACCCAGACATCGAGGGTCGACCCGCGGCTCCACGGAAACTGCAGGATCGAACCGTTGTAGTCGACCGAGCGGGAGTTCGCCAGTTCCCGGATGACGTGCACCGCCTCGCGCAACGTCTTCACAGTGGTGGGCGTCCCGTTGATCACGCGCACCGCCGAGTCGCCGCGGCCGATGCCGCAGATGGTGCGATTGCCGTACATCTCGTTCAGAGTCGCGTAGGTAGACGCCGTCACCGTCCAGTCCCGCGTGCCGGGGTTGGTGACCATGGGACCGACCATGATCGTGTTCGTCTCCGCGAGGATACGACTGAAGATGACGTAGGGCTCTTGCCAGAGCAGGTGCGAATCGAACGTCCAGACGTGGCTGAAGCCGTGCGCCTCGGCCAGTTTGGCCAGCTGCACCGTGCGGGCGGCCGGTGGGTTGGTCTGCAGAACTGCTCCGAAATCCATCTGGTGTCCCGTCTAGATCAGGTACTGGCTCAGGCCGCGCTTGACGAACCGACCATCGCCCTTGGCGCCGAGGTAGGAGTTGCCGTCGATGACGACCTTCCCTCGGGAGAGCACGGTGTCGACGTGACCGTCGATCTCGTAACCTTCCCAGGCCGAATGGTCCATGTTCATGTGATGGGTCCTGCCGTTCCCGTTGACCGGCACGCCGATTGAGGTGTGGCCGTTTGGGTCGTAAATCACGATGTCGCCGTCCGCCCCGGGCTGGATGACGCCTTTTCTGCCATAGAGGCCGAACATCCGTGCCGGCGTGGTGGACGTGATCTCCACCCAGCGTTCGAGCGAGATGCGGCCGTTGACGACGCCCTGGTAGAGCAGGTCCAGGCGGTGCTCGACCGAGCCGATTCCATTGGGGATCTTCGAGAAGTCGCCGAGACCCAGATCTTTCTGGCCCTTCATGCAGAACGGGCAGTGGTCGGTGGAGACCATCTGGATGTCGTTGGTGCGCAGGCTCTGCCAGAGGTGGTCCTGGTGACCCTCAGCCCGCGAGCGCAGCGGCGTGGAACAGACCCACTTTGCGCCCTCGAACCCGGGTGCCCCGAGATTCTCCTCGAGTGAGAGGTAGAGGTATTGCGGACAGGTCTCTCCGAACACGTTCTGCCCATGGTCCCGGGCGGTGGCGATCTGCTCCACTGCCTGCTTGGCACTCACGTGCACGACGTAGAGCGGCGCCCCGGTGAGGTTGGCCAGCATGATCGCGCGGTGCGTGGCCTCCTCCTCCAGCTGCCAGGCGCGTGCTACGCCGTGGTAGTAGGGGTCGGTCTTGCCTTCTGCGAGCAGCTGCTTCACGAGCACGTCGATGGCGGGGCCGTTTTCGGCGTGCATCATGGTCATCAGCCCGGTCTCGGCCGACTTCTGCATGGCCTTCAGAATCTGCGCGTCATCCGAGTAGAAGACCCCGGGGTAGGCCATGAACAGCTTGAAACTGGAAATGCCCTCACCCAACAGCCCGTCCATCGCCTGCAGCGAGTCGGCGTTGAGGTCGCCGATGATCTGGTGGAAGGCGTAGTCGATCGCGCAGTTGCCGGCCGCTTTCTCATGCCAGGCGGCGAGCCCGTCGAAGACCCGCTGGCCGTAGCTCTGCACCGCGAAGTCGATGATCGTGGTGGTGCCGCCCCAGGCGGCCGCCCGGGTGCCGGTCTCGAAGGTGTCGGAGGCCGCGGTGCCCCCGAACGGCAGCTGCATGTGCGTGTGCGCGTCTACCCCGCCGGGAATCACGTACCTGCCGGTGGCGTCGATCACGCGGTCGACGGATGCGGCGAGGTCGTTCCCGAGGAGGGCGGAACCTGGTGCCAGAACGGCGACGATGACCTCACCGTCGATCAAGACATCCGCCTGCACCCGGCCGGTCGCACTGACCACGGTGCCGTTCCGGATCAAGGTTTTCACGGCGCGCCCCGGCCTACGGTGCCGCGATCGGGCCGTAGGAGTCGGGACGGCGGTCCCGGTAGAACTGCCACGAGTTGCGCACCTCGCGGATGACGCCCACGTCGAGGTCGCGGATGACGATCTCCTCGGTGTCGGTGGAGGCCACCTCGCCGACGTAGTTGCCGCGCGGGTCGACGAAGTAGGAGCTGCCGTAGAAGGTGACGGCGTCGTCGCCGAATTCCTCGGTCTCCCTGCCGATGCGGTTGTTCGCGCCGATGTAGTACTGGTTGGCGACGGCGGCCGCCGGCTGCTCCAACTCCCAGAGCCGGTTGGACAGGCCCGGCTTGGTGGCCGAGGGGTTGAAGACGATCTCGGCGCCGTTCAAGCCGAGCGCGCGCCAGCCCTCCGGGAAGTGACGGTCGTAGCAGATATAGACGCCGATCTTGCCGACTCTGGTCTCGAAGACGGGGTATTCACCGTTGCCGGGGCGAAAGTAGAACTTCTCCCAGAACTGCGGCAGGTGGGGCAAATGGTGCTTGCGATACTTGCCGAGGTACGTGCCGTCGGCGTCGATCACGGCGGCCGTGTTGTACAGCACGCCGGGCTGTTCTTCTTCATATAGAGGGAGCACGATCACCATCTGGTATTCCGCGGCAAGCTTCTGGAACCGCTCAACGAGCGGGCCCGGCACGCTCTGCGCGTAGTCGTAGTACGTGGAGTCCTGCACGATGCCGAAGTATGGGCCGTGGAACAACTCCTGGAAGCAGATCACCTGCGCTCCCGCTGCGGCGGCCGTGCGCACGAAACCCTCGTGCTTCTGGATCATCGACTCCTGGTCACCCGTCCACTCGGTCTGGGTGATTGCTGCCCGAACTACGGTCATCTTGTCTCCACATTCGCCAGTGATGGAACAACGTCAGGCCGAACGACATTGTTGTGTTCGTTACGGTTCGTCTTCGTTATGCGCGTTCCTCATCCTGTCGAGCGAATCTGCCGGTGGCAAGGGTTTATCCAGCCGGAGGGTCCGGCACACCCGGGGCGGTCCGATCATCCGTCACCCCCCACGCCCCGTCGCCGAGCGGCGCTCGCGGCGCCAGCGGCGCTCGCGGGATGGGCCCTGCCGACGTTCTGGCCTAGGCTGAAAGTAGACCGCCGGTTGGCTCTGACCGGTTGAGCCGCCTCTGACTTGAGCGACAGGTCGCCGACACACCCTCGGTTCCCATATCTTCTCCTCCCTGCCTCTCCCCTCGCGAAAGCGCATGATCTGCCCCTTCCGCGACTCCATAAGGGCGCTTTGTGCGCTTTCGCGGCCCGGGGCGGTGCCGAATCTAGGTGGTCCTGTGAAACTTCAGCCGATGTATCTCATAGCGATAGGCGTTGCGGCGGCCTCGCTGGTCTTGAGCGGATGCGCCGGGCCTGGTCCAGCGAGCGAGTCCGGCAGCGCGCCGAGCGCGAGCGCCGACGCGAGCAGCGGCTACCCGGTCACCATTGACAACTGCGGCACCGACGTGACGGTGGCGGCAGCGCCCGAGCGCATCGTGACGATCAAGTCCTCGGCAACCGAGCTGCTGCTCGCGCTCGGCCTCGGCGACCGCATCGTGGGCTCGGCGTTCCTCGACGGCCCGCTGCCGGCATCCCTTGAAAAGGCCGGCGCCGACCTCAACGTGGTCAGCGACTTCGTGCCCGGCCAGGAAGCCGTGCTCGGCCTCACTCCGGACTTCGTCTATGGCGGCTGGGAGTCCAACTTCTCGGCCGAGGGCGTGGGCGAACGCGCCGGTCTCGCGGCACTCGGCATCGGCAGCTACGTGTCCCCCGCAGCCTGCAAGGGCGAGGGGTACATGCCCGACCCGCTCACCTTCGACTCCGTGTTCGACGAGATCACCGAGGCCGGCGCAATCTTCGGCGCCGAGGAGGCCGCGGTCGAACTGGTCGCCGACCAGCAGGAAGACCTCGCCGCCCTCGACCCCACCGGCGCGGACACCACCGCACTCTGGTACTCGAGCGGAACCGATACCCCCTACGTGGGCGCCGGCATCGGCTCGCCCAATATGATCATGCAGGCCGCGGGTCTCACCAACGTGTTCGCCGACGTGCAGGACACCTGGACCTCGGTGGGCTGGGAGTCGGTCATCGAAGCGAACCCGAGCGTGATCGTGCTCGTCGACGCCAGCTGGAACACCGCGGCGTCGAAGATCGCGAGCCTCGAGGCGAACCCCGCCACGCAGCAGCTCGCCGCCGTGCAGGCAAAGCGGTATATCGTGCTGCCGTTTGCGGCCACCGAGGCCGGCATCCGCAACGTCGAAGCCGCCGCGTCAAGCATCGAGCAGCTTGCCGCCCTCGAGGCGTCGACGACCGGCTAGGCCGACCGCACCTCGGCGGCCATGCCGCCCATCGCATCCGACAGAGTACAACCCACAGGGCACAACCGACAGGGCAGAGCAGGCAGGTGATCCGGGTGGTGCTGCAACAGGCAGAGCGCACGGCGGCACAGAGCCACCGCGGTGCCGCGCGCGTCCGCTACCTGGGCTGGCTGGTCCTGTCGATTCTGGCTCTCGTGCTCACGGCGGGGATCGCCGTGACGATCGGCCCAGCCGATGTGAGCCTCACGGATGTCACCGCCAGCCTGGCCGGGCACCTCGGCCTGCCCGGCGCCGCCGAGGTGGCTCCGCTGACCGACTCGATCGTGTGGCAGCTGCGCCTGCCGCGCGTGCTGACCGCGGCGGCGGTCGGTGCGGGGCTCGCGCTCAGCGGCGCGGTCATGCAGTCGGTGACCCGCAACCCGCTGGCGGACCCGTACCTGCTCGGCCTGTCCAGCGGCGCCTCGCTCGGCGCGGTCTGCGTGATCATCCTGGGCGTGGCCGTAGCGCTGCCCGCCGCGGCGTTCCTCGGCGCGTTGGCGGCCCTCGTCGCCACGCTGAGCATCGCCCGGGCGGGCGGAACGATCACCCCCGGGCGGGCCGTGCTTTCGGGCCTCGCGATCGCGCAATTGGGTGGGGCCGGCACCTCCTTCATCATTTTCTGGGCGGCCAAGGGCGACTCCTACCGGGAGATTCTCAACTGGCTTCTGGGCTCGCTGGCCGGCAGCTCCTGGTCCAGCGTCGCCATCTCGGTCAGCGCGCTGGTGCTGGTCGGCGCCGGGATCGTGCTCTCGGCCACCCGACTGGACGCGTTCACCTTCGGGGACACGGCCGCGGCATCCCTCGGCATCGACGTCAACCGCACCCGGTGGATACTGCTCGGCGCGGTGGCGCTGCTGACCGGGGCGATGGTGGCCGTGAGCGGGGCCATCGGCTTCGTCGGCCTGATCCTGCCACACCTCGTGCGTGGCCTGAGCGGGCCGGGACACCGCCGCCTGCTGCCACTGACCGTGGTGCTCGGCGCCCTGTTCCTGATCCTTGCCGACACGGTCGCCCGCACGGTGTTCGACCCGCGCGAGCTGCCCGTGGGCATCATCACCGCACTGATCGGCGTGCCTGTCTTCATCGTGCTGATCAAGAGCAGGAAGGCCGCCGCATGGTCGTGATCCTCGACCGGGTGTCGTTCCGGATCAACGGCACCCCGATTCTGACCGATGTGTCGGCGGTCGTTCCCACGGGCGCGGTAACCGGCCTGCTCGGACCCAACGGGGCCGGCAAATCTACGCTGCTGCGCCTGATCGCGGGCCTGGAGACAGCGGATGCCGGCGGCATCGAACTCGATGGAGAGCACGTAGGCGGGGCACGCGTTGGGGTTCGGGCCGGAGCACGGGCCGGGGTGCTGTCGGCCCTGTCGCGTCGCGACACCGCTCGGCGAGTGGCGCTGCTCGAACAGAACGCCGCACCCAGCGTGGACCTCACGGTTCGCGAGGTCGTGCTTCTCGGCCGAATCCCGCACCGGAGCCGGGTGCTCGGCAGCTTCGGCGGTGACGACGACCACCGGGTTGCCGAGGAATCCCTGGCCATGGTCGGCGGGAGCAACCTGGCGGACCGGGCCTGGCACACGCTCAGTGGTGGCGAGCAGCAGCGCGCGCAAATCGCCCGGGCACTCGCGCAGCGCCCGAGCCTGCTGCTGCTGGACGAACCGAACAACCACCTCGATGTGAGCGCGCAGCTCGGGTTGCTCGGGCAGGTGCGCGGGCTGTGCGCGGGGGCAGGCTCGGGGTCGAGTGCCGCGGCGGACTCCGGCCTGGGCACGGGCACGGAATCGGGATCGGGATCGAAATCGGGATCGGGCCTGACCGCGATCATTGCCCTGCATGATCTAAACCTGGCCGCCGCGTTCTGTGACCAGATCCTGCTTCTGCACCGCGGCCGGCTGGTCGCGGCGGGCACGCCTGAGGAGGTGTTGCGGCCGTCGACCATCGCCATGGTCTACGGCGTGGATTGTGACGTGATCCCGCATCCGCGCGGTGGGCATCCGGTGATCGTGTTCTCCCCCGCGGGCGCACCCGGGTTCGCGTCCGCCCTGACAGACGACCGGCACGGAAGAGGACAGGCATGACGAACATCACGGTTCTGGCCGGCGGCATCGGCGGCGCCCGGTTCACCCGCGGGCTGCTGCAGCAACTGGCGGCAACCGAACCGGATGCGACGGTGACGGTGATCGTGAACACGGGCGACGACATGTGGTTGGACGGTCTGCGCATCTGCCCCGACCTCGACACCGTGATGTACACCCTCGGCGGCGGCATCAACGAGGAGCAGGGCTGGGGTCGGCCGGGTGAGTCCCGCCGCGCCTCTGCGGAGATCGCCGCCTACGGGCGCGGCTGGACCTGGTTCACGCTCGGCGATCTGGACCTGGCCACCCACATCGTACGCAGCGACCTGCTCCGCAGCGGGTCTACGCTCAGCGAAGCGACGTCGTTCCTCTGTCGCCGCTGGCAGCCGGGAGCGCAACTGCTGCCCATGAGCGATACCCCGGTCGAGACGCATGCCCGGCTGGCTATGGATGCAGACGAGCACCGCGCGGGCGAGCTGATCCACTTCGAAGAGTGGTGGGTGCGCTACCGGGCCGGCGTGCCGGTGACCGAGTTCGTGCAGGTCGGGCTCGACTCCGCGGTGCCTGCTCCCGGGGTCGTCGACGCCATCCTGACGGCCAACCTGGTCATCCTGCCGCCGTCGAACCCGGTCGTCTCGGTGGGGACGATCCTGGCCGTGCCCGGTATCCGGGACGCCCTACGCTCCACCGCCGCCGCGGTCGTCGGCGTTTCCCCGATCATCGCGGGCGCGGCCGTGCGCGGCATGGCTGACGCCTGCCTGAACACCATCGGCGTGCAGACCTCGGCTGAGGCTGTGGGACTGCACTACGGCTCACGCGCCGCGAACGGTGTGCTCGACGCCTGGCTGGTGGACGAGACGGATGTCGGCGCGCTGCCTGCGCTGGCGGCTGCGGGCATCCGTTCGGTCGCCGTGCCGCTCTGGATGCGGGATGCGGACACGACGAGGCGGCTCGCGGCCGACACGCTGGCCCTTGCCCGTGGAATCTTCACCGACGCCTGAACGGCAGCTCCGCAGCAGAGGAATCGGCGGCCGCAGGGGGACCGCTGAGGCCTGTCCGTGCTCATGCCACACCCGGCATGAACGCAAAGCCGGAGATTTTCGCGCCACGCCAGTTCTGACGCCCGCTCACTCGGCGTGTTCGAAAAATCTCCTGCTTTAGCGTCGCGGCACGGGCAGCGCGGACGGCGCGGACGGCGCGGACGGCACGGGCAGCACGCCGGTCAGTGCTCGGCAACCACCCCGGGGGCATCGACGAGCAGCCGAGTGTGCGGCCCGAGGCCGAGGCGCTGCGCCACCGCAAGATCGGCGGCGGTGTCGACGTCGTGACGGATCGAAACGGATGCCGCCAACTCGAGCACCACACAGCCGCCGGCCTCGTGGGCGGCCCGGGATCCCACCCCGAACCGAGGTTCGATCAGGATCCCGGCGAGCGCGAGCAGGGTCGTGGTTCCGGTTCCAGCCGCGTCTGGCACCAGGCTGCGATCGTGGGCGGCGGCTAGGCGCAGAGTGCGCTCGACATCCGCTGCCGTCAACGCTGGCAGGTCGCCGGTCAGCACGGCCAGGTTTGCCTGCGAAAACGCCGCGCGGGCCACCGTGAGCCCCTGCCGGATCGCCGCGTTCAGCGGATCGGTCAGCGGATCGGTCAGCGGATCGGTGGGCGGATCGGTGGGCGGATCGGTCAGCGGATCGGTGGGCGGATCGGTCGATACCGCCGTTGAGCCCGCCGTTGATGCACGCCTCCGAGTCTCACGCCACGGGGCCTCGCGCACGATGACGGCTCCGAGCCCGGCCAGACGGCCCCCCAATTCGCCGTCGCCAGTGACCACCAACACGCGGTCGACACCACGCGCCGACAGCAGGGCTGCGACCGTGTCGAGGGCGAAGGCATCCGCCAGCTCGGCCCGGTCGGTCCGCTCGCCCAGTCGGCTCTTCGCCCCAGGGTTGCCCTTCACCGGCACGATCGCCACCCAGCTCATTCGACGACGACGGCGACGGATGCCGCGTCACCGGCGGCCGCGGCCAGCCCCGCCGCATACCCTTCCGAAAACCCCTCGGCGTGCGCCTCCGCCGACCCGACGCGGAACATGTCGTTCTCGATCGGCCTCAGCAGCCGGGTCGCACCATGCGCATCCGCCGCGTCGAGCTCGTTCACCAGATGCTCGAGGCCACGCACCACTGCCACGGGGTTGCCGCTGGTCTTGCCCTTCACCAGGTCGGCCGCCCCGGCAATCTCGTCGGCCACGGCGGCGACGGTGACGAACAGGCGGCGGCCGAACGCGTCATCCGTGCCCCGGAGGTCGTCGAGCACTGCCACGCCGGCTGCGCCGATGGCGATGTCGGTCTGGCCCTCTCGCCAGGGGCGCCCGACGGTGTCCGTGATGATCACGCCGAGGCGAAGCCCGGTGCTCTCGCGCAGGGCGGCGCACAGTGCTCGGGCGGAGGCGTCGGGGTCGACGGGCAGCAGCAGAACGGTGCCGTCAGGCGTGTTGCTGGCGTCGACGCCGGCCGCGGCCATCACAAGGCCCTGCCGGTTCTCGACGATGCGCGTGACCCCGCCGGGGAAGGCGCGGGTGGCCACCGTGCGCACGGTTTCGTCGGTGATCGCCTGCTCACGGTCGGCGGCGGAAACCTGCCGCCCCTCAGCCTTGGAGACGATCTTGCTGGTCACGGCGAGGATGTCGCCATGCTCCAGCCGAGTCCCGGCCGCGCCGGCGATGAGCGCGGCCAGGTCGTCGCCGGCCACGACCTCGCCGATGCCCTCGAGCACGAACACGAACACCGCGGCGACGGACGGCCGCGGCGTGGACACCGGTCGCGTCACCGTCAGCGCACGAGCTTCGGCAGAACGTCGCGCCCGAACACGTCGATCCACTGGCGCTGGTTGCGGCCCACGTTGTGCAGGTAGATGCGGTCGAAACCGAGGTCGACGAACTTCTGGATGTAGGCACGGTGGTCGTCGGGGTCGGCCGAGATGATCATTCGGCCCTCGAAGTCCTCGGGGCGCACGAGCTTGGCGATCTGCTCGAATTCGAACGGAGAACGGATGTCCCCCTTCGGGAACTTCATTCCGCCGTTCGGCCACTCGACCAGCGCGTTGCGCATGGCCTCCTCGTCGGTTTCGGCCCAGCTCATGTGCAGCTGCAGCACCTTGGGCATGGTCGAAGGGTCCTTGCCGGCATCCCGGGCACCGTCGTCGAACTTGCCGAACAGCATCGAGATTTTCTCCAGCGGGGCGCCGACCGTGATCAGGCCGTCGGCGTGACGTCCGGCGCGCTTGGCGGTGACGGGGCCGGCCGTGGCGACGAGGATCTCCGGGGCCACCTCGGGCATGGTCCAGAGCCGAGTCGACTCGAGCTTGTAGAACTGGCCGGAGTGCTTGACGTCCTTGCCTGCGATGGAGGCGGCGAACAGCTTCGAGATGATCTCGATGGCCTCGAACATGCGGTTGATCCGCTCGGGGGCTTCCGGCCAGTACTGGCCGACGATGTGCTCGTTGAGCGCTTCGCCGGAGCCGAGGCCGAGCCAATGCCGGCCGGGGTACATCGAAGCGAGGGTCGCGGAAGCCTGGGCCACCATGGCCGGGTGCCACCGGAACGTGGGCGCGGTGACGCCGGGCCCGAGGTCACCCTTCGTGCGCTCACCGATCGCGGCGAGCACGCTCCAGACGAAGGAGGACTCACCCTGGGCGGGCACCCACGGCTGGAAGTGGTCGGCCGCCATCACCCCGGTGAACCCGTGCCCCTCGGCGTAGGCCGAGAGGGCCACCGCCTCCGCGGGGGCGAACTGCTCCAGCATCGCCGCATAGCCGATCTGCAAATCCGTCATGGGTACCGCCCCTGCCTAGTCGTCGTAGGCCCCAATCCTGCCACTTCAGCCTCCGAGTATGCCCGCTCCCCCACCCAGGACCCCTCGGCGCCGCCGTCTCGCGGGTGCTGCGCCGCTTCGCTCCCGGCACGCCGCGCGCGGAGCGGCGCAGCACCCGCGTGGCCGGCATCCGTCAAATAGGCTGGGCGAATGCGCATCGCCACCTGGAACGTGAACTCCATCCGTGCCCGAGTCGGTCGGGTGGTCGACTGGATGGTGCGCGAAGACATCGACGTGCTCGCGATGCAGGAGATCAAGTGCAAGCCCGAGCAGTTCCCGGCGCAGGCGTTCGAGGACGCCGGCTATGAGCTCGCCGTCCACGGCATCAGCCAGTGGAACGGCGTGGCCTTTGCCAGTCGCCACGAGATGACGGATGTCGCCACCGGCTTCCCAGGCATGCCCGGCTTCCTGAAAGGCCAGGAGGGTCCCGGCCTTCCGCTCGAGGCCCGGGCACTCGGCGTCACGGTGGAGGGCATGCGCCTGTGGAGCCTGTACGTTCCTAACGGACGTGCCCTCGGCGACCCGCACCTCGCCTACAAGTTGGACTGGCTGGAGCGCCTGCGCACGCACGCCCGGAACGAACTGGCCCGCGACCCGCACCTGGCCCTTGCGCTGATGGGCGACTGGAACGTGGCCCCGTTCGACACCGACATGGGCGACCCGAGCTTCGTTCCCGGGCAGTCCACCCACATCTCCGAGCCCGAGCGGTCCGCGTTCCACGCCTTCGAGGCGGAGGGCATCCTCGATGTGGTGCGCCCGCTGGTTCCCGAGGGCTTCACCTTCTGGGACTACAAGCAGCTGCGGTTCCCACGGAACGAGGGCATGCGAATCGATTTCATCCTCGGCTCCCCCCCGTTCGCAGACCTGGTGACGGCCGCGAGCATCCACCGCACTGAGCGTAAGGGCGATGCACCGAGCGACCACGTGCCCGTGGTCGTGGAGTTGGCCCTCGAGGGTGAAGACGACGACCGCCCGATGGTCTTCTAACCGCCGCCAACCAACCTGCCGGAAACGCAGCGGCAACAGCACGGGCGAGTGCAGCAGCAATACTTGCAGGATGTCTTCCGTACCCCCGGGGAACGCCAGCGGAACGCCCCCGGCGCGCCCAGCGAACTCCGTCACCGTCTCCGTCACCCGTCGCGTCGAACCGACCCGCATCCCTGAGGCCACCCGTTGGGCGCAACAGGGCATGGACATGGCCAGCGAATTCCCCGGTTTCCTCGGCTCGGGCTGGGTGCGCGCCACCGCCGATTCCCTCAGCTGGCACATGCTCTACCGCTTCGCGAGCTCCGAACAGCTTGATGCCTGGGAGGGCTCCGAGGAGCGGGCCCACTGGCTGATCGACGGCCACGCCCTCATCCTCGACGCCCGCGTGGAGAAACGCACCGGCATCGAGGGCTGGTTCGACGCCCCTGACTCCGACGATGACGACGTGAACGCCACTCCGTCGTTCCAGGTGCCCCGCTGGAAGCAGGCCGTGAGCATCGGGATGGGCTTCTTCCCTGCAAATCTGGCGTTCACCCTGCTCGCGACCTGGCTCATCCCGGGCTGGCACGACGTGGACATCCTGCCCAAAATCCTGGTCACCACGTTCGTGATGGCGCCGGCCATGACCTTTCTGGTCATGCCTCAGATCACACGGATGCTGCGCCCCTGGCTATTGCGACGGCCCGCCACCCGTTCGTGACGCCCCGTTGAGGGGGGTCGCGTTTGTCTGTGATACTTGGCCACTGCACCGCCCGCACTCCGGGCATCCGAGTGCCTGCACCCTGGGCATCCGAATAAGGGACTCCAATGACGGATCAGACTTTTCAGCTCGTAGCGATTACTTTGTACCTCGCCGCCATGATCGCGATCGGATGGTTCGCCTTCAGGCAGACCAAGGATCTCGACGACTACATGCTCGCAGGCCGCGGCCTGAAACCCGGCACCGCGGCACTGAGCGCCGGCGCTTCGGACATGTCCGGCTGGCTCCTCCTCGGCCTCCCGGGTGCCATCTACGTGTCCGGTCTGGTTGAGGCGTGGATCGCCATCGGTCTGACCATCGGCGCCTGGCTGAACTGGAAGTTCGTGGCCCCGCGACTGCGTTCCTACACCCACGTGGCCAACAATTCCATCACCATCCCGAGCTTCTTCGAGAACCGGCTCAAGGACACCTCGCGCCTGCTGCGCTCGGTTTCCGGCGTGATCATCCTGGTGTTCTTCACGTTCTACGTGTCCTCCGGCATGGTTGCCGGCGGTGTTTTCTTCGAGAACTCCTTCGGCTCCACCTTCCTGACCGGCATGCTGATCGTCGCGGGCGTCACCCTGCTCTACACACTCTTCGGCGGTTTCCTCGGTGCGACCCTCACCGACGTGGCCCAGGGCATCCTGATGCTCGCAGCGCTCATCGTCGTGCCTCTGGTCGCCCTGGGCGCCACCGGTGGCATCACCGCCACCGTCGATTCCATCCGTGAGGTCAACCCGGACCTTCTCTCCCTCACCGCGGGCGGCTCCGTTCTGGGCATCATCTCCGCCGCGGCCTGGGGCCTCGGCTACGTCGGCCAGCCGCACATCATCGTGCGTTTCATGGCGCTGCGCACCCCCCAGGACGCCAAGGCCGGGCGCCGGATCGGCATCGGCTGGATGATCCTCACCGCCCTCGGCGCCATCTTCACCGGGCTGATCGGCATCGCCTACTTCCAGCAGCACCCCGAGGTGACCCTGAAGAACCCGGAGACGGTCTTCCTGTTGCTTTCACAATTCCTGTTCCACCCGTTCGTCGCCGGTCTGGTGCTGGCCGCCGTGCTCGCCGCCATCATGAGCACCATCTCGTCGCAGCTGATCGTCTGCTCCTCGGCGCTGGTCGAGGATCTGTACAAGATCGTCGGCAAGAAGGACGCCTCGCCGAAGCAGCTGATCATGCTCGGACGCCTCGGCGTTCTACTCGTCGCGGTCGTGGCCGGGGTGATCGCCCTGGGTCGAGATGCGACCATCCTCGAGCTGGTCGGTTTCGCCTGGGCCGGTTTCGGCGCCGCGTTTGGCCCCGTGGTTCTGCTCTCGCTGTACTGGAAGAAACTCTCCACCTGGGGCGCGCTGGCCTCCATGGTCACCGGCGCCATCGTGGTCTTCGCCTGGGGCAACTCCCCGCTGAGCGCCACCATGTACGAAATCGTCCCCGGCTTCATCGCCAGCCTGGTGGTGGCCGTTGTGGTTTCCCTGGCCACCCACAAGCCCTCCGCTGAGATCGAAGCCGAATTCGATGCCGCCGTGGCGCAGGCGCATGACGACTACGTGGCGCTCGAGGCACCCGTGACGTCGGAGAGCGGGGCAACGCGCACCGCGTAGCGCATAGCGTGCCGGGGTGTCAGCCGGGCGGTTTGGACATCCCGAACTCGTTGACCGGCTCCTCCGGAGGCGCCGGCTTGTGCCCTGCCGGGCAATGCAGAATTGCGTTCGGGGTGGTGTGATCGATGCTGTGCTCGGCCATCGGCCGGCCGCACACCGGGCACACCGCCGCACCGATCCTGGTCGCGACGTCGTTGTACGGCCCCAGGTTCGCCGGGCCCATCCCGCGCACCAGCTTTCCGTTCATCCACTCGATGAAGTGCACATAGCGGGCGCCCAGGCCGTGCCCGTGGGTACCAGTGTCCTCTTTCATGCCCACAGAGTAACGCCGCTCCGCGCTCGGGCACAGGGTCCCGCCGACAACGTCGCTGCACAGCGTGGTCGGGAGGAACGTGGAGAACACCACCGCGACATCCGCTGCGGAGAGCACCGGGAGTAGAAGCGCCGGAGCCGTCACCGAGAAGGCCGTTCGGTTGAGCGTCAGCACTGCGGCCACGCCGAGGATCCCGCGACGCTCGACGACGTAGCCCACCAGGATCACGAAACCGATGATGGAGGACCCGACCAGAACACCGCCCAGGCGACGAGCTGAGGGCGAGCGGGCAGGCAGTTTCCCAGCAACGGTCACAGGCCGCCCGATACTCTGGGATAACAATGGACCCCGATAAACCCTCGCCCATCCAGCCACACCTCGACATCCCGCCCTCGAATCCGAGAGGGCAACATGCTGTTTGAGTGGGCGATGGTGGGGGTCGGTCTACTCCTCACCGTCGGAACGGGTGTCTTCGTCGCCGCCGAGTTCTCCCTCGTCACCCTCGACCGCAATGAGCTCGAAGCCCGACAGGCACGCGGTGAGAAACGCCTCGGCCCGACCATCAAGGCGTTGAAGATCACCTCGACGCACCTGTCCAGCGCGCAGCTCGGCATCACACTGACCACGCTGCTGACCGGGTTCACGTTCGAACCGGCCATCACCTCACTGCTGACCGCGCCTCTCGAGGGCGCCGGCGTGCCCGACGGCCTCGTGCCCGTGCTCGGCGCGATCATCGCGATCTCGGTGGCGACGCTGTTCTCCATGGTGATCGGTGAGCTCGTGCCGAAGAACTTCGCCCTGGCCGTTCCCCTGGCCACGGCCAAGATCGTCGTGCCCCCGCAGGCCCTGTTCACCGCGGTGTTCAAGCCCGTCATCCTCCTCTTCAACAACACGGCGAACGCTCTGATCCGGATGGTCGGCATTGAGCCGAAGGAGGAGCTCTCGGGTGCCCGCAGCGCCGAGGAGCTCAGCTTCCTCGTGCGCCGGTCGGCCCTGGAGGGAGTCCTCGACAACGACCACGCGGCCATGCTGCATCGCACGCTCCGGTTCGCGGACCACACGGTCGACGACGTGATGACCCCCCGGGTGCGGATGTCGTCGGTCAAGGTCACAGACACTGCCGCGAGCATCGTGGCCCTGTCCACATCCACGGGCTACTCCCGTTTCCCGGTGATCGACAAGGACTCCGACGACATCGTCGGCGTTCTGCACGTGAAGGCGGCCTTCGCGGTTGCGCTGCGGCACCGCGAACAGGTCACCGCTGACGACCTGAAGGTGGAGGCGCTGCGCGTGCCCGAGTCGATGGCCGTCGACACGCTCCTCGAAATGCTGCGCAAGCAGGGCTTCCAGATCGCGGTCGTCGCGGACGAATACGGCGGAACGGCCGGCATCGTCACGCTCGAGGACCTTGTCGAGGAACTCGTGGGCGAGCTGGAAGACGAGCACGACCGGGCGAAGGCGGGGGTCATCCGTTCAGGTCGTTCCGTGGTGTTCGACGCCGGCTGGCGGCCGGACGAAGTGTTCGACCGGGTCGGCGTCACTGTGCCCGACGACGGCGACTACGACACGGTCGGAGGCTTCATTGCCGACCAGCTCGACCGCATTCCGGAACTGGGTGACGAGGTTCGAATCGACGGCGGCGCGCTGCGCATCGAGCGTGTTGACGGCGTGCGCGTTCAGCGCGTGCGCTTCACCCCCACCCCCGCGAACGACGCGCTCTCCACCCCGATCCAGAAGGACCTGAACCATGAGTGAGTACTGGCCGGGCCTGATCTGGCTCGTCGTGCTGTTAGTCGTCAACGCGTTCTTCGTGGGCGCCGAGTTCGCTGTGATCTCGGCCCGTCGCTCGCAGATCGAGCCGCTAGCCGAACGTGGCAGCAAGGCCGCGAAGACCACGCTGTGGGCGATGGAACACGCAACCCTGATGCTGGCGACCAGCCAGCTGGGCATAACGGTGTGCTCGCTGCTGATCCTGAACGTCTCCGAGCCGGCCATCCACGGTCTGCTGGAGTATCCGCTCGCCGCGACCGGGCTCTCCGCCGCCGCGATCAGCGTGATCGCGTTCGGGATCGCGCTCGCGCTGGTGACGTTCCTGCACGTGGTGTTCGGCGAGATGGTGCCCAAGAACATCTCCTTCTCCGTGCCCGACCGCGCCGCCCTCATCCTGGCACCGCCGCTCGTGCTCGTCGCCCGCGTCTTCAGCCCCGTGATCGTCAGTCTGAACTGGCTGGCGAACGGGGTGCTGCGTCTGTTCAAGGTGCAGCCCAAGAATGAGGCCACCAGCGCGTTCACCCTCGACGAGGTGGCCGGCATCGTGGAGCAGTCCACCAGGGAGGGCCTGCTGACGGATGCCTCGGGCACCCTCTCCGCCGCGTTCGAGTTCACCTCGAAGCGAGTCTCCGACGTGGAGGTGCCGATCGGCGACATGGTCTGCCTGCCGGCATCCGCGTCACCCGCCGACATCCAGCAGGCGGTCGCCCGCCGCGGGTATTCGCGCTACATCCTCACCGATAACGACGGTGAGCCGTCGGGTTACCTGCACCTCAAAGATGTGATGGACCTCACCTCCGGGAACGAGTTCACGCAGCCGGTGCCGAGCAAGCGCATCCGTCGCCTGGCGTCGGTGTACCGCGGCAGCGAGCTCGAAGACGCCCTGGCGTCGATGCGTCGCCTCGGCGCGCACGTGGCCACCTCGTTCGACGCCGACGGCGTTGCGACAGGCGTTCTGTTCCTCGAGGACATCATCGAGGAACTCGTCGGCCAGGTCGACGACGCCACCACCGTGTAGGCGCCGGCCGGAGCTCGCGAGCCCCGGCCGGTTGCTCGATTGGTTCCTCCACAATGTGGGTCTGATCGGGTTGTCCACAGGGCGTTCGGAGTCGAGCGGATGCCGCGTGGAATGTCGGTGGGTGCCCGTAGCGTGGGTGTCATGAGGCCCTCATTCTTTGCCGAGCAGGAGGCTCTCGCGGCGCATTTCGAGGCGATCGCGGAGGCCGAGCGGGCCAGTGCCGCGGCTTTCGCGCGGCGGGCGGAGCTGGTTGAGGTGGGCCGGAGGTTCGGGCAGTCCCGGGCGAATGCGGTCGTGCGGCTTCCGGGGTCCCGGTGGGACGCGGCCGAGGTCGCGGAGCGGGAGTTCGTGAGCGAGCTGGCGTGCACGATCCGCATTCCGCGGCGCACGGCGGAGAACCTGATCGCGGAGAGCCGCGCCCTGGCCGAGGAGCTCCCCGCCACCTGGGTCGCGCTGGCGGCTGGGGAGATCAGCTACCAGCATGCGCGGGCGGTGATCAATCAGGCGTGGTCGGTGCCGGCCGAGGCCAGGCCGGCGTTTGAGGCGGTGGTGCTGAAGTCGGCGGGCACGGTGACGGCGTCGAAGCTGAAATACCGGGCCCGGCTCCTGCGGGAGCGC
>NZ_SOGJ01000022.1 GCF_004402375.1 Cryobacterium breve | reverse complement strand
TAGTGTTTGGCGATGCTCACGACCAGGCGCAGGTTGGCCTCGATGAAGAGGTTCTTCGCGCGGCGGCCGTCGTGGGCGAGCCAGGCCAATTCCCGTGCGAGCGACGGGTCGTCGACGCCGTGGGCCAGCTTGTCGGCGGCGAACAGGCCCACCTCGATGCGCTGGGCCAGCGTCACCTCGTCGACGGCGGAGAGCAGGGGACCCTTGCCGATCTGGCGCAGGTAGTCGCCGAAGGCATCCGTCGACGCGCTGTACCGGGCCGGCGCGGTGGTGGCAGGCCGGCTCTGTTTCGTGACGGTGCTCATCGCAGAACCGCCGTGTCAGGTGTCCGGCACAGGGCGAGGCTGGCCGTGGCCCGGTCGAATGACGAGAAATACGACCGTTCTCGGGGTCGGCCGAAGTTCGTCACTTCGAAGGCGTCGTCCACGCGCTGGATGAATCCAACGAGGGCGGCCGGGTCGCCGTCGGCGACCATGCGGTCGCTGACACGCCATTCCGTGGGGGAGAGTGCATTGATGCCGATGTCTCTGATATCCATGGGGTGGGGATTGTTGCTTCGCGCGTCTTCGTTGAGCGCTTGTCGAGTGCCGGTGCGGGTCATCACTACCTCCGAGTCTTTCTCAAGAAATAAGTACACATGGTGAAATCGAGGCCCTCAAGGGGGTTGACTTCGACCCCCGAAGAGGGGTAGATCTTCCCCCGTGGGGTGCCGTTGCCGTCGTCCCTGGGGCCGACGGGAGCCATACGTCGCCCGCGTAGGCTGGAGTGCATGATCGAACAGGTTTCCGAAATCTTCGACCCGACCCAGTGGCAGGAGGTTGCGGGCTTCGAGCGCCTCACCGACGTCACGTACCATCACGACGTGACCGGGAGGATCGCCCGGGTGGCGTTCAACCGGCCCGAGGTGCGCAACGCCTTCCGCCCGCACACGGTCGACGAGTTGCATGCGGCCCTCGAGGACGCCCGCGTCAACCCACGGATCGGTGTGGTGCTGCTCACCGGCAACGGCCCCAGCCCGAAGGACGGCGGCTGGGCGTTCTGCTCGGGCGGCGACCAGCGCATCCGTGGCAGGGACGGCTACAAGTACGCCGACGGTGAGACCGCCTCCGGCATCGACAAGGCCCGCGGTGGCCGGCTGCACATCCTCGAGGTGCAGCGGCTGATCCGGTTCATGCCCAAGGTCGTCATCGCGGTCATTCCCGGCTGGGCTGCCGGCGGCGGGCACTCCCTGCACGTGGTCTGCGACCTCAGCATCGCCAGCGCCGAGCACGGCAAGTTCAAGCAGACGGATGCCGACGTGGGCTCCTTCGACGCCGGCTATGGCAGCGCGTACTTCGCCCGCCAGGTGGGGCAGAAGACTGCGCGGGAAGTGTTCTTCCTGGCCCGCGAGTACTCGGCGCAACGCGCCTTCGAGATGGGGGCCGTGAACGCTGTCGTGCCGCACGCCCAGCTCGAGGTGGAGGCCCTGGACTGGGCTCGCACGATCCTGACCAAGTCGCCCACCGCCATCCGGATGCTGAAATTCGCCTTCAACGCCGTCGATGACGGGCTTGTCGGCCAGCAGGTCTTCGCGGGGGAGGCCACCCGCCTGGCTTACGGCACCGACGAGGCCGTCGAAGGGCGCGACGCCTTCCTGGAGAAGCGCGACCCCGACTGGGGTCCCTACGACTGGCAGTTCTAGGCGACCATGACTCGCCCTCTCACGGTGCTGCCGGTCGGCGACCCGCTCGCCCTGATGAGCCCGTTGCGGCTGGCCCTTGCCAACACGGGAGACGCGGTCCTGCCGGTACCCGGCCACGGTCCGGCGCCGGCTCTGGCCGGGCTGGCCCGGGTGCCGAGGCAGGTGTCGGTGGTGATCGAGACGTCCGGGTCGACGGATGTCCCCAAGCGCGTGATGCTGAGCACCGACGCCCTTCTGAGCAGCGCCGCCGCGTCCAGCGCCTACCTCGGCGGGGCCGGCCAGTGGCTGCTCGCTCTGCCCGTGCACTACATTGCAGGCGTGCAGGTCCTCGTGCGCTCGATCGTGGCGAACACCACTCCCGTGGTGCTGCCGGGCGGGCACTTCGACCCGGCGGGGTTCACGGACTGGGCGGAGCGTCTCACCGAGCCGCTGCGGTTCACGGCGCTGGTTCCTGTGCAGCTGGCCCGGCTGGTCGAGGCGGCCGGCGCCGACCGCCGCCTGCTTGCCGTGCTGCGGCGATTCCAGGGAATCCTGGTCGGCGGGCAGGCGCTGCCTCCCGAGCTGGCCGAGCGCTCCTTCGGCCTCGACCTGCGGGTCGTGGCCACCTATGGCTCCTCGGAGACCGCCGGCGGCTGCGTCTACAACGGGACACCGATCGGCAACACCGAGGTGCGCGCGGTCGACGGACAGCTGGAGATCGCAGGCTCCGTGCTCGCCGAGGGCTACGTGGGTGATCTCGCGCGCACCGGCGACCGCTTCATCGAGATGCACGGCGAACGCTGGTACCGCACGCGTGACCTAGGCGAGGTGGATGCCGTGACGGGCTTCGTGCGCGTGCTCGGCCGAGCCGACAACGTGATCATCTCCGGCGGCGAGAAGGTGTCGCTCGACGCGGTCGAGCGGGTCGTGCGATCGCTGCCGGGCCTCGGTGACGCGGTCGTGGTGGGCCGGCCCGACCGGCAGTGGGGGCAGGTTCCGGTGTTGGTCCTGCCGGGCGTGGCATCCGTCGCCGACGACACGGCGGTGATTCTCGGCCGGATCGGGGAGGCCGTCGCATCCGCTCTGGGCAAGGCCGCCAGGCCCGTGCGGCTCGTTCGGGTGGCGGCGATCCCGCAGCTGTCCACGGGCAAACCCGACCTCCGGGCGCTGGCCCGGATGCTCGCCGATCTCTGACGCCCGGCACGTACTATGTAGGCGTGGCACATGGAGCGCGGCCGGTCAGGCCCTCACAACGACGATTGAACCCCTCGGCAACGACGAACCCGGTGAACCGGGGCGGCAAGTCGGGCAACCCGGCACGTCGGAACGTCCCCGCCGGCAGTCGCCCGGCACGGACCGGACCGGCCACGGCCGGTGACTGGGTCTCCGGCGCGCGGTTGCGCACGTTGCCGCTGGCGATCGGCCCGGTGGCGCTCGGCACCGGCGCCGCGATCGTGGCCAGCGGCCCCGGCGTCTTCCACCCGGTGCGTGCACTGCTGGCGCTGATCGTGGCCCTGTGCCTGCAGATCGGCGTGAACTACGCCAACGACTACTCCGACGGGATTCGCGGCACCGATGCCAACCGCATCGGCCCGGCCCGGCTGACCGGCAGCGGGGCAGCCCAGCCCCGCGCGGTGCTCACCGTCGCCGCCTCGTTCTTCGCCCTCGCCGCGCTCGCCGGCCTCACCCTGGTCGTGCTGACCGGGCAGTGGTGGCTCCTGTTGGTGGGCGCGGTCGCCATCGTCGCGGCCTGGTTCTACACGGGGGGCCGCAGGCCCTATGGCTACTCCGGTCTCGGCGAGGTGTTCGTCTTCGTGTTCTTCGGCCTCGTGGCCACGACCGGCACGACCTACGTGCAGGTAGGTACGGTGAACACCGAAAGCTGGCTGAGCGGCGTGGGCATCGGCTTGATCGCCATGGCCGTGCTGATGGTCAACAACCTGCGCGACCTGGCACCGGACCGCGCATCCGGTAAGCGCACCCTCGCGGTGCTGATCGGCGGTACGGCGTCGCGCGTGGTCTTCTGCCTGTTCCTGCTTCTGGCATTCGTCATCGCCGCCTTCTTCGCACTCTTCTACCCGCTGGCCTGGCTCACGTTCTTCGTGCTGCTGCTGGCCGTGCCGGCCGGACTGATCACGGTGACGGCGAGGACCTCGGCGGAACTCGTGCTGGCCCTCAAGCTGACCAGCGTCACGGCCCTGGCGTACGGGCTGCTACTGGCTCTCGCGTTCGCGCTGTAGGTCGGTCTCGGCCGCGCGCTCCGCGGCCAGGTCCAGGGCGGCATCCTCGGACTCGGCGTCGGGGTGCACCGACTCCTTCTCGGGGTGGCGGGCCTGGTAGAGGCCCAGTGCGACTTGCTCGCGCGGCTTCCGCAGCAGGATGAACGACAGCGACGCCCCGATCAGGGCGGACGCGATGGCCGCGATCCACCACTCGATTCGGAGTGCGAGCATGGCGGCGAGAGGGACGGCGAAGAGGAGCACGCGGAAGACCGAGTAGGACACCCAGGCGGGAACAGCTTTCATGGCCTCAGTGTAGGTCGCTGGCCTGTGAACCACTCACCGATCTCACGGGTGGGAGCCATACACTGTCGTTATGGTCCGCCTGTGGTTCGCTCTTGGAGTCGTCGTTGTCGTCCTCACCGTCTATACGTTGGTCGACTGCGCGCTTCTTCGTCGATCCCGGGTTCGCGGGCTTCCGCGCTGGGTCTGGATCTTCGTGATCGTGCTCATCCCCGTGATCGGGCCGGTGCTCTGGCTGCTGATCGGCCGCGGCCGTGCGAGCACGGGCAAGGTCATGCGCTCGTTCGCCCCGGACGACGACATCGAGTTCCTCAAGGGTCTGGACCGCGCCAAGTCCGACCAAGAACGACTCCGGGCCCTTGAGCAGGAGCTCGCTGACCTGGATGAACCGGATCCCCGCGACCCTGGTTCTGGCCAGACCGGAACCGCCGGCCAGGCCGGATCCCCCGGCCAGGCCGGAAAGAGCGGCCAAGCCGGAAAGAGCGGCCAGGCAGGCCCGTCCGGGTTCGAGCCGAAAAAATCCGAGCCGGGCGAGGGTGACCTTCCCGGCCGGCGGGATGCCTGACATCGGCGCCAGCGGCAGCCCGGCAACAGACTTCAGCGTCTCTCTCCTGGGTGAATTCGTGCGTCTCGGCGTGCGCGACGTGGTTCTGAGTCCGGGCGCCCGTTCGCAGGCCCTCGCCCTGGTCTGCGCGGAGCTGGAGCGGATCGGGCAGATCCGCCTGCACGTGCGTCTCGACGAGCGCGGCGCGGGCTTCCTCGCGCTCGGGCTTGCCGTCGAGTCAGGCCGGCCGACACTGGTCGTCTGCACCTCGGGAACGGCCGTGGCGAACCTCCACCCCGCCGTGCTCGAGGCGCATCACTCCGGGGTCGCCATGATCCTGCTGACGGCCGACCGGCCGAGCGAGCTGCGCGGCATCCGCTCGAACCAGACCACCCTGCAGCCCGGCCTGTTCGGCGTGGCGACGCGCCTGTGCATCGATGAGCCCGCACCGCACGGCGCGGGCGCCGAGCCGGGCGCCGCCATCTCCCTGGCCCGCCGGGCAACGGATGCCGCGACCGGCCTCCGCTCGCTCGACCCGGGTCCGGTGCAGCTGAACCTTGCCTTCCGGGAGCCGTTGTCGGCCCCGGTCACCCTGACGCCCGAACTGATCTCGGGCCCGGCCGGACTCGCCGAATCGGCTGCTGTGCTCTCCGAGCCCATCCTGTCCGCCGACCGCCCCGAACCGGTATTCCTCGTCGCGGGCGGTCCGCGCACCGTGGTCATCGCGGGAACCGGCGCCGGCCCCGAGGCCGAGGAATTCGCTCGCGCCGGGGGCTGGCCCTTGCTGGCCGAGGTCTGCAGCGGCGCCCGGTTCGGCCCGAATCTGGTGTCGGCGTACCGTGAGCTGCTGCTGGCCTCCGATCTGGGCGGCCGGGTCGAACGCGCGGTCGTGTTCGGTCATCCGACGCTCAGCCGCGAGGTTCCGGCAATGATCGCGCGCGAGGGTGTGGAGACCATCGTGGTGGCGCCCACCGGTTCCGAATGGTTCAACCCCGGACGCCGGGTGCGCGTCTTCGCCCGCGCGGCCGCCCCCGACGCCACGGCCGTTGAAGCGGCCGGCACCCCGGACGGACGCGAATGGCTGGGACGCTGGGTTATGTCCAGCCGCCACCTGCTGGCCGCCGGGGCCGCCCGGGAATCAATCCCGATGAGTGACCGCGGGATCACCCGCGAGGAACTCGCCGCCATGCGCGCGCCGGTCACCCGGCCCATGCTCGCCGACGCCGTCTGGCGCTCCTCCTGGCCGCACGACCGTCTCGTCTTCGGTGCCTCCCGACTGATCCGGGTCGCCGACCGCCGCGTTCCAGGCAAGAAGATCTCCGTGCACTCCAACCGCGGCCTGGCCGGGATAGACGGCACGGTGGCCACGGCCATCGGCATCGCCTTGGCGAGCCAGACCGGGCCGGCGCCGCAGTCCACCGGCGTCACCCGGCTGGTCGTGGGCGACCTCACCCTGCTGCACGATATCGGCTCGCTCCTGCTGACGCCGGGGGAGGCTCTCCCACGCCTGCAGATCATCGTCGGCAACGACGGTGGCGGCACCATTTTCGACGGCCTCGAGGTGGCGGCATCCGCTCGCGCCGAGGCCATCAACCGGGTGCTCTTCACCCCGCAACAGGCCGATCTGGCCAATCTCGCCGCGGCTTACGGCTGGTCCTACGGCCTGGCTGCCAGCCGGAGCGATTTGGAGCGGGCCCTGACCTCGCCGCATGCCGGGCCGAGCATTCTCGAGGTTCCTCTGGTCCGCTAGACCACTCCGGTTCGATAGACCACGAAAGGCGCATCATGGCAGAACGCAGTGAGCAGGAATTCTGGGCCGGGGAACCGAGGGCGCTGCTGCGGGTGGCGCCCGGGTTCCGGCTCGCGGACGTGGATCCCGGCTCCACGCCGGGCTTCGACGGAGTGGCCAAGGACAACGCCGACGAGGCCCTCGCCAGCGGGGTGGGCGTGTTGTCGGATCTGCAGGAGAGACTTTTTGCCAACAGTCGGTCCGGAGACCCGCGCAGGGTGCTCCTCGTGCTGCAGGCCATGGACACGGCCGGCAAAGGTGGCGTCGTGCGCCACGTCGTCGGTGCCGTCGACCCCCAGGGCATCCGTCTGCATGCGTTCAAGGCGCCCACCGACGAGGAGCGGGCCCACGACTTTCTCTGGCGGGTGCGCAAACGGCTGCCCGACGCCGGGCTGATCGGCGTCTTCGACCGGTCGCACTACGAGGACGTGCTCGTCGGCCGCGTGCGCGCGCTGGCCCCGGAGGCAGAGATCGAGGCGCGCTACGGACTGATCAACCGGTTCGAGCAAGAACTCGTCGACGCGGGCACCACCATCGTCAAGGTCATGCTTCACATCGGCTCGGACAACCAGAAGTTACGCCTGGCCGAGCGGCTGGAACGACCCGACAAGCACTGGAAGTACAACCCTGGCGACATCGACGAACGGATGCAGTGGCCTGCCTACCAGCAGGCCTACCAGATCGCCCTTGAACGCACGTCGAACGACGCCGCTCCCTGGTTCGTGGTGCCGGCCGAGAAGAAGTGGTACGCCCGCCTGGCCGTGCAGCACCTGCTCATCGACGCCCTGCAGCGCCTGAACCTGTCCTGGCCGCCAGCGACTTTCGACGTCGAGGCCGAGAAGGCCCGCCTCGCCGCCACCTGACGTTTCAGCTCAGCCGAAGGCTTCGACGACGGGGCGGAACTTCATCCGTGTTTCCGCGAGTTCGCGCTCGGGTTCGGAGTCCAGGACGATTCCGCAGCCCGCGTAGGCCGTGACGCCGCCGGCCGGGCTGACCTGAGCGCAGCGCAGGGCGATGGCCCACTCGCCGTCGCCGTCGGCGCCGACCCAGCCCACGGGGCCGGCGTAGCGACCACGGTCGAACGGCTCGAGCTCACGGATCAGGGCGAGCGCAGCCTCGGTGGGCGTTCCCGCGACCGCGGCCGTCGGGTGCATGGCGGCGATCAGGTCGAGGGAGTTCGATCCGTCACTGAGGGTGCCTTCGACATCCGTCGCCAGGTGCCAGAGGTTCGGCAACTTCACGGTGAACGGGATTTCGCTGGTGGTGAGGTGCGAGGTGTGCGGGCGCAGCGAGGCGAGCACGCTCTGCACCGCGAAGGCGTGCTCGTCGCCGTCCTTGGCCGACGTGGCCAACTGGAGAGCCGCCTCCAGGTCGGAGGCGGCATCCGCGCCGCGTGACATGGTGCCGGCCAGCACGCGCGCGTTGACCTCACCGTGGTCGGCGCGGATGAGGGTCTCCGGGCTGGAGCCGACGAGGCCGTCGACCGCGTACGTCCAGCAGTCGGGATAGCCCAGCGCCAGTTCGCTGATGGCTCGGCGCAGGTCGGACTCGGCCGGCAGGCGCCCGACCAGGTCGCGGGCCAGAACGACCTTGTTGAGGTCGCCCTCGGCGATGCGGGAGACCGCGTCGCCGACCGCAGCGCGGTAGCCGTCGGGAGGAAGCGCCCCAGGCAGGAGCCTGATGCGGTACTCGGTGCCGAGCGGACGCAGGGCGAGGGGGATATCCGGCGGCGTGCTGCCCGTGGGCCAGATGCGGGTGACCCAGCACTGGCCGTCGTCGCGCCCGATGATGACCTGCGGCACGATCAGCACACTGGTCTGGTCAGAGGAGGCGTCGAAGGCGAATGCCCCGAAGGCGAGCAGTCCGGTGCCTGTGCGGCCGATCGGGTCGGTCACGGTGGCGGCGGCGGCGACCTCGCGCCAGGCGGCGGCGGCATCCGTGAGTCGGGTCCCGCCGGTGAACTCGAGCCGCAACGCCGTACCGATGCCGGCCAGACCCTGGTTGCGACGCATCCACAGGAGCGGTTCGCGGGTGTCGAGCAGAAGAATCAATTGGCGGATGTCGGCGATGGGGGTGGTTTCAACCGATAGAGCCTGAGCATTCACCTGCACAGCCTATGCCAGCGGCTGTGGAGCGCCCCGCGCGTCCGTGGGCAATCTAGACTGAGTGAGTGAGTAGAGCAGACCTTAATAAGCAGCCCGAGCAGGTCGCTGCCATGTTCGATCAGGTCTCCACCCATTACGATCGCACGAACGCGATGCTGTCGGTCGGCAACGCCGCTCTCTGGCGGATGGCCGCGACCCGTGCCGTGAACCCGCAACGCGGCGAACGCATCCTCGACATCGCCGCCGGAACGGGCACCTCCAGCGTCGCCCTGACGAAAACGGGTGCGCACGTCGTGGCCGCCGATTTCTCCGAAGGCATGATCGCCGTCGGACGCGAGCGTCACGCCGACAACCCGCAGGTCGAATTCGTGCAGGCCGACGCCACGGCGCTGCCGTTCTCCGACAACGAATTCGACGCCGTGACCATCTCCTTCGGCCTGCGCAATGTTGTCGAGCCCAAGAAGGCCCTGGCCGAGTTCTACCGGGTGACCAAGCCCGGCGGGCGCGTCGTGATCTGCGAGTTCTCCACGCCGCCGCTCGCACCGATCCGGGTGAGCTACTTCGCCTATCTCAACCACGTGATGCCGCTGGTCGTGAAGCTCGCGTCGTCGAACGCGGAGGCCTACGACTACCTGGGCGAGTCGATCGCGGCGTGGCCGAACCAGTCCACCCTCAGCGCCTGGCTGCGCGACGCGGGCTTCGACTCCGTCGCCTACCGCAACCTGACCCTGGGTATCGTGGCACTGCATCGCGGCGTCAAGCCGGCAGGTGCGTCCATCGTCCCGTCCTGAATCCTCCCAGATCCGATCGATAGGCTGACAGAGTGAAACCGAGCATGCCCCTGTTCCGTCGCGGCGCGTCCGTGACGAGTCAGCTCGGCCTCAGCGATCGAATTTTCTCCACTGCCGAGGACCGCGGCCTGGCCGCCGGGATCGACGCGGGCATCGACCAGGTCGAGGCCAGCCTGCTCGCCGAGGTCACCTTCGCCGATGAGATCGCGAACGTCACCAGCCGTTACCTGCTCAAGGCCGGCGGCAAGCGCGTCCGCCCCATGCTGGCGCTGCTCACCGCACACCTTGGCAGCGGCAACCACGCCGACGTCATCACCGCGGCAACCGCGATCGAGATCACCCACCTGGCCTCGCTCTACCATGACGACGTGATGGACGACTCGGACAAGCGCCGCGGGGTGCCGAGCGCCCAGACGGTGTGGGGCAACTCGGTCGCGATCCTGACCGGGGATCTGCTCTTTGCCCGCGCGAACCAGCTGATGGCACGGTTGGGAGAGCGGGCCATCCGTTTGCAGGCCGACACCTTCGAGCGTCTCGTGCTCGGCCAGCTTCACGAGACCGTCGGGGCGCAGCCCGGCCAGGACCCGGTGGATCACTACATCCAGGTGCTCGCCGACAAGACCGGTTCGCTGATCGCCGCGGCCGCCCAGGCCGGCATCATCTTCTCCGACGCCCCCGCCGAGTACGAACAGCCCGTGATCGCGTTCGGCGAGAAGATCGGCGTGGCCTTCCAGCTCATTGACGACGTGCTCGACCTCTCACCGCAGCCGGAGGAGACCGGAAAGGTCCCCGGCACCGACCTGCGCGCCGGAGTGGCGACCTTGCCTCTGCTGCGCCTGCGTGAGCGCGCCCCGCACGACGCGATCGCGGCTGCTCTGCTCGAACGCCTCGAACGCGACGTCATGGCCAGCAACGGTGTCGCGACCCCGGAAGCCGACTCGGCGATCACCGCCCTGCGCGAGCACGATGTGACCGCCCAAACCCTGGCCGAGGCGCACGGCTGGGCCCGGGAAGCGGTCGAGGCCCTGGCCGCACTGCCGCACGGGTCGGTCAAGAAGGCGCTCACCCGCTTCGCCGACACGATCGTTGAGCGATCAAGTTAGAAAGGTTTCCATGACCAAGTTGCGATTGGCCATTGTCGGTGCGGGACCTGCGGGAATCTATGCCGCCGACATCCTGCTGAAGGCGGAACGGAACTTCGAGGTCTCCATCGACCTCTTCGATCACCTGCCGGCACCGTACGGACTCGTGCGCTACGGCGTCGCCCCCGACCATCCCCGGATCAAGGGCATCATCACGGCTCTGCGCGACGTGCTCGACCGAGGAGACATCCGTGTGTTCGGCAACGTGCAGTTCGGCCGGGACGTGACCCTCGACGACTTGAAGAAGCACTACAACGCCGTCATCTTCGCGACCGGAGCCGTGCGCGACGCCGACCTGGACATCCCCGGCATCGACCTCGAAGGGTCATACGGGGCAGCCCGGTTCGTCAGCTGGTTCGACGGCCACCCCGATTTCCCGCGCACCTGGCCGCTCGAGGCCCGGGAGGTCGCCGTGATCGGCAACGGCAACGTGGCACTGGATGTCTCGCGCATCCTGGCCAAGCACGCCGACGACCTGCTGAGCACCGAGATCCCGGCTAACGTCTACGCGGGGCTCAAGGCCTCGGCGGTGACGGATGTGCACGTGTTCGGCCGGCGCGGCCCCACCTCGGTGAAGTTCACCCCCCTGGAACTGCGGGAGCTCGGCGATCTGCCGGACGTGGACATCGTCGTTTACGACGAGGACTTCGACTACGACGACGCCGCTCGGGACGCCGTGGCCAGCAACAAGCAGGTCTTCGTGATCGACAAGGTGTTGAACAAGTGGCGGGAGCGTCCGGCCGGGACGGCCAGTCGGCGCCTGCACCTGCACTTCTTCGCCAAGCCCCTCGAAATCGTCGACGACGGAACCGGCCGGGTCGGTGCCATCCGTTACGAGCGAACGGCGCCGGATGGCCAGGGCGGCGTTGTCGGCACCGGGGAGATCCGCGAACTGCCGATCCAGGCGGTCTACCGCGCGGTCGGCTACTTTGGTTCGCCGCTGCCCGGTGTGCCGTTCGACAAGAAGCACGGAGTGATTCCCAACCGCGAGGGACAGGTGCTCTGGAAGGGCGACCCGTCGTTCGGTTCCAAGGGCGCCAACACCCAGATGTACGGCGTCTACGCGACCGGCTGGATCAAGCGCGGACCGGTGGGACTGATCGGCCACACGAAGTCCGACGCCATGGAAACCGTGCGGCACCTGATCAACGACCTCGGCAACTGGTGGCGCCCGGAGTCCCCGTCGGAGCAGAGCATCGTCACCCTGCTCGACGAGCGCGGGGTCGAGTACACGAACCTCGACGGGTGGCACAAGCTCGACCAGTATGAGCTCGCACTCGGCACTGCCGAGGGTCGCACTCGGATCAAGGTCGTGCCCCGCGACGAAATGGTGCTGGTCTCCCGCGCCCAGGGCTGACCTGCTCCGAACGAATTCGACGGAGATTTTCCTGCGGAAACGGTTTTTCAGCCGCAATTGTGGCGAAACCGGAAAAATCTCCGTCGAATTGGTTCGCACGCCGCACGGGGCAGGCACCCGGGGGCGGCGACGCCGCGGTGCGACTAGCGGAAGTTGACGAACTGCAGGGCGACGTCGAGGTCTTTGCCCTTGAGCAGGGACATGGTGGCCTGCAGGTCGTCACGGCTCTTCGAGCTGACCCTCAGCTCGTCGCCCTGGATCTGGCTCTTGACGCCCTTGGGACCCTCGTCCCGGATGATCTTGTTGATCTTCTTCGCGTTCTCCTGGTCGATCCCGGCTTTCATCGAGGCCTCGATGCGGAATTCCTTGCCCGACGCGAACGGGTCGCCCGCGTCGAGGCTGCGCAGGGAGATGCCGCGCTTGATCAGCTTCGACTCGAAGACCTCGAGGATTGCTTTCACGCGCTCCTCGGAGTTGGCCTTCATGAGTACCTTTTCGCCACTCATCTCGATCGAGGCGCCGACGTTCTTGAAGTCGTAGCGTTGCGCGACCTCTTTGTGGGCCTGGTTGAGGGCGTTGTCGACCTCCATCGGGTCGACCTTGCTGACGATGTCGAACGTTGAGTCTGCCATGCCTGCAATGCTACCGAGTGGACGGGCTATTCGCCGGGTCGTGCCGTGCTGGACCGCACCAGGAGCTCGAACGGCATGGGCGTGTTGAGGTCGGTGAGCTGGTTCTGCCCGGGACGCAGCTGGTCGAGCAGGATCTCGACGGCACTCTCGCCCTGCCCCTGCGGGAACTGCGCGATCGTGGTCAGGCCGAAGAAATCGGCCAGGTCGTAGTCGTCGACCCCGACCACCGAGACGTCCCGCGGCACGACGAGCCCGAGGTCGCGGGCGGCGAGGATGGTGCCGATCGCCATCTCGTCAGACGCCGCGAAAACCGCCGTCGGCCGGTTGTGCGGGCTGCCGAGGAGCTGCTTCGCCGCCTGGTAGCCGCCTCGCATGGTGAAGTCGGCAGCCATGAACAAGGCCGGGTCGGGAGCGATTCCGGCCGCCTCGAGGGCGCGTTCGTAACCGACCCTGCGGTTTGTGGGCAGGTGGAAGTCCAGGTCGAGGTCCTTGTTGCCGCCGAGATGCGCGATGCGGGTGTGGCCGAGGGCGAGCAGGTGCTCGGTCGCGTGCTGAGCGATGGCGACATCGTCCACCGTGAGAGTGCGCACGCCCTGGATGGGGCCGCCGACACCGACGAGCGGCTTCTCGAGGGCATGGAGCCGGGCCACCTCGCCTTCCGTGAGCTCGAGGGAAATGGAGATCACGGCATCCACCCGCTGACGCAGCAGGAAATGCTCGAACACGCTGCGCCGCTCGGCCTTGCCACCGGTCAGGCTGTAGAGGGTGAGGTCGTAGCCGTTGCGGAGCAGAGCCCGCTGGGCGCCTTCGACGACGCTGGAGAAGAACCAGCGATCGAGGAACGGGACGACAACACCGATGTTCTTCATCCGGCCCGAGGCGAGGCTCGAGGCGGTGGAGGACACGACATAGCCGAGTTCTCCGGCCGAGGCCTCTACTTTCAGTCGGGTGGCCGGCGACACGGGGCCGTTGCCGCTCAGAGCGCGCGACACCGTGGCCGTGGACACGCCGGCATGACGTGCGACCTCATCGATGCCGACCATCTGGATTCCCTCACAGTATGAAAAATATGCCCTCTCCGATCATAACGACCGACCGATACACGCCCGTCGCGCACGTTGATTTCTCACTGGGACACAAAACCTTGTATTCTGTCTGAGCGTCTCCGGTCACGTGTTCTGCATATGGTCGGGTGCGTATTGGCAAGTTACCCAAGTGGCCAAAGGGATCTGACTGTAAATCAGCCGTCTTAGACTTCGGGGGTTCGAATCCCTCACTTGCCACTCTTACTTCTGCATCACCTAGCGTTGAGTCATGGCCACCCGTGTCTCCACCGCCTTGCTTCGCCTCGCCCAGGACACCGCGCTCGCCGCGGGGGAATTTGCGGCCCGGCGGCGATCCGAGGGGGTGCAGCTCGCGGCGTCGAAGTCCTCCCCGGAGGACATCGTTACCCTGGCCGACCGCGAGACCGAATCGCTGATTCGGGCACTGCTGGCCACGTCCCGGCCCGATGACGGGTTCCTCGGCGAGGAATCGACGGCCGTGCATGGCAGGTCCGGGTTGACGTGGGTCGTCGACCCGATCGACGGCACTGTCAACTACCTCTACGGTCTGCCGTTCTGGGCAGTCAGTATCGCCGTTGTGGAGGGAGACCCTGACCCGGCCACCTGGACCACACTGGCCGGCGTCGTCTACAACCCGACCGGCGACGAGCTATTCACCGCGGCAGTCGGCGAGGGTACCTGGCTGGGTAATCGCCGGCTGCAGGTGGCGGCGGCCGTGCCGTTGTCGCTGGCGTTATTGGGAACCGGCTTCTCCTATCGCGCGGCCGAGAGGGAGCGGCAGGCGGATGTGGTGCGGGGGCTGATCGGCCAGGTGCGCGATATTCGTCGGATGGGGTCGGCCGCACTCGACCTGTGCTCGCTCGCCGCCGGACGGTTGAACCTGTACTACGAGCGCGGGCTGAACCCCTGGGACCACGCCGCGGGCGTGCTGATGGCGCGGGAGGCCGGAGCCCAGGTCGGAGGTTTCGGGGCCGACCGGGAAGGCCTCGACCTGCTTTTGGCCGGGGCACCTGACCTCTACCGGGCCTGCGAGCCCATCCTGGCGAAACTTTTCGAGGACTTCATGACCGACCCGCGGGCGTAACTGTCTGAACCGCTTTGAACGAGACGGATGCCCCGGAAACACGGCCAACCGAGGCGTTCCGGGCGGCCAGTCGGGCTCCCCGGAAAGGGCAGCGGGCGCCCCCGCTTTCGGGTGTCATTCGGGGTCCGTTTGTGCGATTCGGTGCCGCTAGGCGGTATCCTGTAGTGATTCGTTACTTTGGCCGTGGCCAAGATGACCGTCCGTCACCCTGTCCGACGCGCCGAAAGAAACTATTCCTGTGCACTCTCACTCCGTATTACCGGCTGCCTCGGCGCTGGGCGTGAGTGACCCTCTGGAACGTCCCCTCACGCGTCGCGAGTTGCGCGAGCGCGAGCGGATGGAGCTGTCGCCCCTGGAGCTCGCCGAGGCCGCAGTCGCGGCTGACGAAGCGACAGACACCCCGGTTGAGATCCGGACCGATGAGATCCTGACCGAGTCCGTGGTGCCGCTCTCCCCAGACGCTGAGCGGCTGATCGCTGCCGGCCTGCACGAGCCCGACCTGTTCCTGGCGGCACCGGCAGCGACACCGGACGCTGACGACGTCAAGCAGTCGCAGGCGGCCGTCTCCGCCGTGACGACGTCCACCGAGATCCCTTTTCCCACCCGGGCCCGTCGCCGCGCGGAGGAGTCGGACCCGAGCTCAACTCGCCCCCGTCGTGCGTCGGCCCGCGAGCGCTTGGCCCCCTCGGTTCGCCCGAAGACCGCAGCAGCAGCGCCGACCAGCCCCCGCACCACAAGCGCGGCTCCGACCGGCCGGATGCGCAAGGTCGCCGCCACGAGCATGTCGATGGTCGCGATGGCCTTCGTTGCGCTGATGGCCGTGTCCACGTCCCTTCCGGCCGAGGCACTGCTGTCCTCCGCCGATGTGCAGGCCGCAGCCCAGGTCGCTCAACAGAGCACCCGGAACGAACCGGCTCAGACGCTCGCCATGGACGGCGGGGCGGACACGATCTCGGTGGAGCGTGACGGCTACCAGTCGAAGACCGTCGCCGAGGTTGCTGCGGCCAGCGGCATCCGGATGGAAGCCACCTTCACGAACAACCCCAACGGCACCGTTCAGTGGCCATTCTCCGTGGGCGTGCACATCGGTGACCAGTTCGGTTTCCGCGACTGCGCCGGCTGCTCCTCGAACCACGGCGGACAGGACTTCAACCCGGGCCTCGGTGCGCCCATCCAATCGATCGCCGACGGCGTCGTGCGCTTCGCCGAAGACGGCGAAGGCAGCCTGGGCGTGCACATGATCATCGACCACATGATCGACGGCAAGCTCGTCTCCAGCGTCTACGCGCACATGGTCCACGACTCGATGCTCTTCAAAGCGGGTGACGTGGTCACGGTTGGCCAGGTCATCGGTCAGGTCGGCAACACGGGAATGTCCACCGGCCCGCACCTGCATTTCGAGATTCGCGTCGGCGGCATGAGCGGCACGAAGGTCGACCCGCTCGTCTGGTTGTACGCCAACACGAACTAGGTGTTCACGAGTCCGGCTGCGCGAGCCGGACTGCTCCCACCCGGCTGCCCAAGCCAGGCAGACGTGACCTAGCCGTCGGTGCCGGTCTCCGCCTCGTCGTCGGCGTCTGACGCGGACCCGGCGGCCCGGGTGCGACCCATGGCCGCGAGCAGCCCGCCGGGCAGAGCCAGCTGCGACAGCCCGGCGATCTCCAGCAAGTCGTTCTCGGTGCTGCCGCCGGGTTCCATGGCGAGCACCTGGTCGTGCAAGCCCTCCATTTTCAGGTCGAGCCGGTTGGCGACATCCGCCGCCTGCTTGAGGTCTGAGACCAGGTCGACCGGAACCGCGCCGCGGTACTTGTAGTAGATCTTGTGCTCAAGACTCGCCCAGAAGTCCATCGCGACCGTTCGGATCTGGATCTCGACCGTGACCTCGTCGACACGGTCGGACATGAAGACGGGGATGTCGGCGATCAGGTGCAGGCTCTTGTACCCGTTCGCCTTCGGGGTGGCGATGTAGTCCTTGACCTCGAGCACGGTGACGTCGAGCTGACTGGTGAGCATGTCGAGGATGCGGTAGGTATCGGAGATGAAGCTGCAGGTGATGCGGATGCCCGCGATGTCCTGGATCTGGGCACGAATGTCGTCGAGGACCAGCGGGCAGCCCTTGCGCACGGCCTTTTTCAGGATGCCATCGGGCGACTTCAATCGCGACGCGACATGCTCGATCGGGCTGTAGTCGTGGATGGAGGCGAACTCCTCCTTCAAGATGTTGATCTTCGTCATCATCTCGTCGGTCGCGAACTTGTACGCCAGCATGAACCGGGTCAGTTCGGTCTTCAGCTCGCGGAGTTCGCCGAGGTCGGTGCCGTGTTCGGTTCCGCTGTCGATCCCCGTGCTGCTCACCGTTGCTCCTTCTGGGCGCACACAGATCGAGCACCATTTCCCGATTGTCCCATGAGGGGCTGCTGGGCCGCTGATCGTCGGTGCCCGCCCTCCCAGAACCGGGCATCCTCTCCACTGCCGTAGCCCGGCTCCGCAGGGTGCGCCGCGAGGGCGGGCGAGACGGGCGGCGGGCCGGCGTGGGCCTAGGCGCGCAGCCAGACCGTGGTGTCGCCCGGCAACGTGTTGCCAGGCAGCGGGCCGCTGGCGAGCAGCAGTTCGCCGGCGGGCAGGGGCACGGATGCCGCACCCGTGTTCGCGACGACCGTCACCGCGCCGTTGGTAAACGCCACGATCTCGTCAGCGTGGCCGTGCAGCCACTCCACCGAACCCAGTCCGAGGGCATGTTCGCGGCGCAGGCGCAGGGCCAGCGTGTACAGCTCGAGGGTGGACCCCGCGACGCCGGCCTGCGCGTCACGGGCGAGCCCCGCCCACTCCTCCGGCTGCGGCAGCCAGCTTGCAGCCGAGGGGCCGAAGCCGTAGGAGGGGGAGGCGGCCTCCCAGGGGAGCGGCACGCGGCATCCGTCGCGGCCGTATCGTTCTCCATTGGTGCGGAACCAGGTGGGGTCCTCGCGTGCGGAGTCAGGCAGGTGGACGACCTCGGGCAGACCCAGTTCCTCACCCTGGTAGAGGTAGCTGGAGCCTGGCAGCGCGAGCATCAGCGCCGAGGCGGCCCTGGCCCTCTGCAGGCCGATCACGGCGTCGGGCAGGTCGGGCGTGTTCGGCCCGATTCCATGACCTTGCAGGTTCTCGTGGTTGAGCGCGAGGCGGGAGGCGTGGCGCACCACATCGTGGTTGGAGAGCACCCACGTGCTCGGGGCGCCGACCGCGCCGAACGCGGCGAGGGAGTCGTCGATCACGCGTCGGAGCGTGGGGCCGCTCCAGGGGGTCTCGAGGTAGGCGAAGTTGAACGCCTGGTGCATCTCGTCGGGGCGCACCCATTCGGCTACGTGGCTGAGCGGGTCGACCCAGGCCTCGGCCGCCAGGATGCGGTCGCCCGGGTACTCGTCGAGGATGAGGCGCCAGTCCCGGTAGATCTCGTGCACGCCATCCTGGGCCCAGTAGGGCGCGGTGGGGGCGGCACCGGGGATGCTGCCGAGGTCCGGGACCGTGGCGCCGCCCATGCTGCCGCCCTCGACCGGGGTGTAGTCGGGCAGGCCGGTTTCCTTGATCATGCCGTGCGCGACATCCACCCGGAAGCCGTCGGCGCCGCGGTCGAGCCAGAAACGCAGCACGTCGCGGAACTGCTCACGCACCCAGGGGTTGTCCCAGTCGAAGTCGGGCTGAGTGGTGTCGAAGAGGTGCAGGTACCACTGGCCCGGCGTGCCGTCCGCGTTCTGGATGCGGGTCCAGGCCTTGCCGCCGAAGACGGAGTCCCAGTTGTTCGGCGGCAGTTCGCCGTTCTCGCCCGTACCGTCACGAAAAATGTAGTGCGCGCGATCGTCGCTGCCCGCCGGCGACGCGAGGGCAGCCTGGAACCACGGGTGGTCGCTCGAGGAGTGGTTCGGGACGAGGTCGACGATGACACGGATGCCCAGGTCGTGCGCGGTGCGCTGCAGGATGTCGAAGTCGGTGAGAGTGCCGAACCGCGGGTCGACATCGCAGTAGTCGGCCACGTCATAGCCGGCGTCGTGCTGCGGTGAGGTGTAGAACGGCGACAGCCAGATGGCGTCGATGCCGAGGCTCTTTAGAGCCGGCAATCGGCTCGTCACGCCGGCAAGGTCGCCCATGCCATCGCCGTTGGCGTCCGCGAAGGATCGGGGATAAATCTGGTAGATAACGGCGGTGCGCCACCATTCTGTGCCTGTCATGGGGAAAACCCTACGGCATTCTTCACAGTGTGCAAGCGGTTGCATGGCATCTCGCTTAAACGAACTCTACAAAGTTTCCGTGACTCTGCACACTTGAGTTGTCAGCTGATTTGCGAGAGGCTATAAATGTAAACGCTTGCACAATTGTCAACGTTCTCATGAAAGGCACACCAATGATGGTGAATAAGAAAGGCCTCCTGGCTGCTGGCGCGGTTGCAGTCGCCGCGTCCCTCGCTCTGGCCGGCTGCTCCGGCGGTTCGACCTCCGATGATTCCAAGGCCGGTTCCGGCGCCCTGACCGTCTGGGTCGACGCCGATCGCGCGGCGGTCCTCAAGGATGCGGCAGCCGCATTCACGAAGGAGTCCGGCGTCACGGTCAAGCTCGTGCAGAAGGATTTCGCGAAGATCCAGGAGGAGTTCATCGCCCAGGTCCCCACCGACAAGGGCCCCGACGTCACGATCGCCGCCCACGACTGGCTGGGCAACTTCGTCAGCAACGGTGTCGTGCAGCCGGTCGAACTCGGTGACACCGCAGGCGACTTCCAGCAGGTGGCCGTCACCGCCATGAGCGTCGAGGGCAAGACCTACGGTGTGCCGTACTCGGTCGAGAGCGTCGCCCTCCTGCGCAACACGGCCCTCGCGCCCTCCGCACCCGCCACCTACGACGACATGATCGCCGCCGGCACGGCAGCCGGTACGGAGTTCCCGTTCCTCGTGCAGGTCGGGCCGGAATCCGACCCCTACCACCTCTACCCGTTCCAGACCTCGTTCGGCGCTCCCGTCTTCGGCACCAACGCCGACGGCAGCTACAACGCCGAGGACCTCTCCATCGGCAACGCCGGCGGCGAGGCCTACGCGGCCTGGCTCGCCAAGGAGGGCGCAGCCGGCCACCTGAGCGTGAACGTCACCAGCGACATCGCCAAGGAGAAGTTCAACGCCGGCGCGTCGCCATTCCTGATCACCGGCCCGTGGAACGTGCCGGATGCCCAGAAGGCCGGCATCGACGTGGCCATCGACCCGATCCCGAGTGCCGGTGGCTCGCCCGCACAGCCGTTCGTCGGCGTGCAGGGCTTCGTCGTCAGCGCCAAGTCCAAGAACGCCCTTGCGGCGAACGAGTTCCTGGTGAACTACATCGGATCCGACAAGGTGCAGACCGAGCTCTACGAGATCGGCGGCCGTGCACCGGCCCTGACCTCCGCGTTCGAGGGTGCCAGCTCCGACCCGATCACCGCCGGTTTCGGCGCCGTGGCGGCCGAGGCCGTGCCCATGCCCAGCATCCCGCAGATGGGTAAGGTCTGGCAGTTCTGGGGCGTCACCGAGGCCGCGATCATCACCGGCGCCGGAGACTCCACCGCGCTGTGGCAGAAGATGACGGCCGACATCCAGTCCGCCATCAAGTAACCCACTCCACCTCGCAGTTCCGAGGTCGCCCCGGCGTCTAGACGCCGTCGGGGCGGCCTTCTGCGAAAGCACCACTCGGCACCACCCTGCGCCATCGCGCGCACACGACCAGAACGGCAGGGAGCGGACGAAGATGACCAGCAGAGGCACCGAGCAGGGCGGAGCGCCGGTCACCCCCCAGGGCGCCGAACCGGACGAGAAGCCGGCCCAGCAGTCCTCACGGTCGAGGCGGGCAGCCCGAGTGGCAGAGGCGGCATCCGCCGGGGTGAAGGTTCTCCTGGTCAAGATCGCGTTGCTCTCCATCGTGGACGCGATCAGCGTGTACGCGCTGATGGTGCTCTTCCTCCGTGAGGACTGGCTGGTCTTCGGCGCCGTGCTCGTCGTGACCTTGATCATCAACTGGATCTACTTCAGCCGCGCCAAGCTGCCCGCCAAATACCTCGCCCCCGGCCTGATCTTCCTGCTCATCTTCCAGGTCTTCGTCATCGGGTATACCGGCTACATCGCCTTCACCAACTACGGCACCGGCCACAACAGTGACAAGCCGGACGCGGTCAACGCCCTGATCATCTCGTCCCAGCAGCGCATGCCGGACTCGCCGACGTACGATCTCACCGTCGTCGAGCGGCTCGGTAGCTATAGCTTCCTGGTCACCGACCCCGACGGCGAAATCAGCGTCGGCGGCACGGATTCCCCGCTCAGCCCGGTTACCGACGCCACCGCCGACGACAGCGGCAAGGCCGTGGAACTGCCCGGCTACACGACCCTCGCCTTCTCCGACATCGTCGCCAACCAGGAGGCCATCGCCGCCCTCTCTGTGCCGCTCTCCGACAACCCGAACGACGGCACCCTGCGCACGCCTGACGGCTCGAGTGCCTACCTGTACCTCTCCGACCTCGTCTATGACGAAGCGGGCGGCACCATGACCAACACCACCACCAACGTCGTCTACACCGACAACGGAGAGACCGGCTCGTTCGTCGCCGACGACGGCACGGAGCTGCTGCCCGGCTGGAAGGTGAACGTGGGCCTGGCCAACTTCGCCGAGGCCTTCGGCTCCGAATCGATCCGCGGCCCCCTGATCAGCGTGACGGTCTGGACCTTCGCCTTCGCCTTCCTCTCGGTGCTGACCACGTTCGCGCTGGGCCTGTTCCTGGCGATCGTGTTCAACAACCTGCGGATGCGCGGACGCAACTTCTACCGCGTCGTCCTGATCCTCCCTTACGCGTTCCCGGCATTCCTGTCGGCGCTGGTGTGGGCGGGCATGCTCAACCCCCAGTTCGGCTTCGTGAACCAGGTACTGTTCGGCGGCGCGGAGATTCCCTGGCTGACGAACGAGTGGCTGGCGAAGTTCAGCATCATCTTCGTGAATCTGTGGCTGGGCTTCCCGTACATGTTCCTGGTCTGCACGGGAGCGCTGCAATCGATCCCGGAGGAGATCCAGGAGGCGGCGACCGTGGACGGAGCCAGGAATGGACAGATCTTCCGCCTGATCAAGCTTCCCCTGCTGCTGGTCTCCGTCGCACCACTGTTGATCTCGTCGTTCGCGTTCAACTTCAACAACTTCAACCTGATCTACATGCTCACCAACGGCGGGCCGCGGGACGTCACGGCCGGGGTGAACGTGGGTGCCACGGACATCCTGATCTCGATGGTCTACAAGGTGGCCTTCGTGGGGGCGAGCCGGGACTACGGGCTCGCCAGCGCTTTCTCGATCATCATTTTCCTGCTGGTCGCCATCGTGTCGATCATCAGCTTCAAACAGACCAAGGCGCTAGAGGAGTTGAACTGAGATGCGGATTGCAGCCCCGGAGACCAGCGACCGGTACATTCCGACCAAGCGGCCGTTCAACCCGCGCAAATGGTTCTTCGACACCGGATGGCGCCACTTGGTCGGCGCGGTCATGGTCGTCTTCTGCTCCTTCCCGCTGCTCTACGTGCTGTCTGCTTCCCTGCATCCGGGCGGCACCCTGATCACGGCCAACGGCCTGTTCAGCGAAATCAACCTGGGCAGCTATGAGACGCTGTTCAATCTGCCGCAGCAGCCCTACGCGGCCTGGTACGGCAACACGCTCCTGATCGGCTCCGTCACCTCGGCGTGCACCGTTTTCCTCGGAGCGCTGGCGGCGTATTCCTTCTCCCGCATGCGCTTCTCCGGCCGTCGCGCCGGGCTCCTGATGCTGGTGTTAGTGCAGATGTTCCCGCAACTGCTCGCGGTTGTGGCGATCTTCCTGCTGCTGAACGGCATTTCCGACATCTTCCCGCTGATCGGGCTCGACTCGCAGATCGGCCTGATCATGGTCTACCTGGGCGGCGCCCTCGGCGTGAACACCTACCTGATGTACGGCTTCTTCAACACGATCCCGGCATCGATCGACGAGGCAGCGAAGATCGACGGCGCCGGGCACGCCCGCATCTTCTTCACGATCATCCTGCGCCTGGTCGCCCCGATCCTCGCCGTCGTGGGGCTGCTGTCCTTCGTGGGCTCCACCAACGAGTTCGTGATTGCGAGCATCGTGCTGATCACGCCCGAGAAGCAGACCCTCGCGGTGGGCCTCTACCAGTTCGTGTCCCAGGAATTCTCAAGCAACTACTCGGTCTTCGCGGCCGGCGCCGTGCTCGCGGCCCTGCCCGTGATGGCGCTGTTCCTGTGGCTGCAGAAATACATCGTGGGCGGGCTGACCGCCGGATCGGTGAAGTAGGACGCACCCTGGCTGCGGATCTGCACGAAAAGCCCGCCTAAAGCGTGGACACGGCCTGGGGCGACCTGGTGGTGGCGGGCCCAGCTCCGCCTCGACGGCCGGCGCAGCGCCATGACCCGCACGACCTGCACCTGCCCGGTGTGGTGCTGGCTGTCGATGCGGATGTCCCGAGCTTGACCGCGTGGGCGCTGCCGGGGGTTCCGGTGCCCGGAGGTGTAGCGCGGTCATCAGGCAGGCCAACATGATGATAATATTTACCGGTTGCCGAAATTTGGCTTAGTCTTCGTTCGCACGAATGCTTCGCCCCCTTAGCTCATTGGTAGAGCACTTCCTTGGTAAGGAAGAGGTAGTGGGTCCGATTCCCACAGGGGGCTCTGGCTTGGAAGCTCTTGCAGCCGACAAGTCGTGGCGGGGTAGCTCAGTTGGTTAGAGCACACGGCTCATAATCGTGGTGTCGCGGGTTCAATTCCCGCTCCCGCTACACATAAAGGCCCTTTGACCAGGAATTCTACCGGTCACAGGGCCTTTCCTTTGGCTGAAAAACGGGCCGGCTCCGCGCTCGGTCGCGTGTTTCAGACGATGCTCTGTTGCGCGTCCTCTGCCGCGGAGAGCAGGAACAGTCGTTCATCGCCGACGCGGCCCATGCCGTCGATTGGGGAAAATCCTAGGCGGGATGGCCGGCCTGGCCCTGTGTGTGGAACGGGCACGAAGACTCTAGTGTCGCCGCACCGCGGGCGGGACACACAGCACCGTGATAGCTGCAACTGCCAAAACTGGCATAGAATGGCAGCTCTAGCTTCATGGAGGACGCCCCAATATGGTTCAACGCAGATCTGTCCGGCAGCAGCGGATGCTGAAGGACTTCGGCGCGCACCTCAAACGGTGGCGCACGGTGAACAACATGGCTGCCTCCGATGTCGCCGACCGGGCTTCGGTTACCCGGGAAACCCTGCGAAACGTTGAGAGCGGAACGGGCACTGCCAGGATGGACTCCCTCTTTGCCATCCTGGCAGCGCTCGGCATTCTGGACGAGGTGGTTGAGGCCGCGAACCCCTATAACAGTGAGGTGGCCCGCGTGAGGATTGACGAGATATTGCGGACCGGAGGCACGCTGTGAAGCCCACAACCGGGCAGCCCATTTCTGAGGTCGGCATCTACTTGGGCGAGGGGACCGGCGAGCCTGTCTACGTCGGTATTCTCAACAGCTCGTACGCGGGTGGCCGCAACCTGGCATCGTCGTCGTTTCAGTACGACAGGGAGTATCTGGCGCGTGCCGACCGGTACGAGCTCTCGCCTGATCTGCCCCTCGTGGCAACCCGCACGTGGACCGGGAGCAACAGTAACCTCTTCGGCGTTTTCGCGGATGCCTCGCCCGACGCGTGGGGGCAGAAGCTGGTGGAAGCCAACAACGCCGTGCAGCACCGGCACGGCTTGGACGCGCCACGCGGCCTCGGTGACTTCGACTTTCTCGTCGGAGTCTCCGACAACACGCGCATGGGCGCGCTGAGGTTGACAACGGCTGACGGACCACGTGACTGGCTGGGCACGAACTCGAGTCCCGATTCGGAAGTCGTCAGTCTCCAGAGGACCCTCCGGGTGGCAAGCCGATACGAGGCGCGCCAGGCATCCGACGAAGACATCGAATACCTCGCGGGCATCGCGACCTCGCCAGGCGGCGCCCGTCCCAAGGCAAACTTGTGGAAGGACGACGGAAGCCTTGCGCTGGTGAAGCTGCCTCACTCGAAAGACGGAAACCTCGACGTTGAAGGCTGGGAAGGGGTCGCGCTGACGATCGCCAAGAATGCTGGCATACAAACTCCTCAGTTCAAGGCGGTCCACGCTGCCGAGGGCAAATCGGTTCTCGTCCTCGATCGGTTCGACCGCGTTGCTGGCTCAACCAGCGCGGTCTCGGGGGAGCAGCGCCGGCGTGGCTACATGTCGGCGGCCACAGCCTTGGGCATAAGCAAGCACGACGACAACACGCGCATCACGTACGAGCAGTTCGCAGACACGATCGCCGAGACAAGTAGTGCAGCAGCCCAGGATCTCCGTGAGATGTTCACGCGAATCGCCCTGACAGTGTTGGTGAACAACGTTGACGACCACTGGCGTAATCACGGCTTTCTGCGTGTTGACGGTGGGTGGCGGCTGTCTCCCGTGTTCGATGTGAATCCCAGTCCACGACACGGGGTGATCCACTCGCGCGCGATCAGTGACAACGACGACCCCAGAGACCGCGACATCAGGAATCTGCACGCGATCGCCGACGCCTATCGACTCACGAGCGACCAGTCGGCTGAGATCATTTCGGGCGTCGCGGCAAAAGTCCGTGAGTGGCCGACTGTTGCGGGCAGCGTCGGCATTCCGGTGAACCAATTCGAGGAGATGGGTGCCGCGTTCAACGAGGACCAGCTCGCGTTCGCCGAGTCCCTGCCGGTTTCATGACGTGGTCCACGATGACGCTGCATCCCAGGCGCAACTCTCGGCCGGCGTCTCCGGCTTCGACCGGTAGCCGCATAACGCCCTGAGAACAGTGCGCTGGGCGTGTGAACCCGATGCTGCCGGGTGTCGTGGGTAGTGAACGGTGCCGAATTCTCAGGATCCAGTTGGCGGTTGCGATCCCTGTCCGTGCTCGGCCGCTCGCCCAACCGAGACGCCAGCCGTCTCCGGGTGCCCGTGAACGGACAACGGGCCCCGGGACGAACCGAACGGGGCGAACTCCACTGCTGACCTGCGGTGGTGCCGGATAGAACGACACACCCGCAGATCGCAAGCACTTCCACAACTGAGACGGTCTGTAGCGACCATTCGTCACGCCGATGCCCGAAACAGATGCCCGAAACAGTCGTCGAACAGCCCGGTCTCAGGCTGGGCATTCGTCGTTTCCGGTTCGTTTTCAGCGACCGACGGATGCGCGGCATCACCGGCGGCGGCGGGCCACCAACGAGTCCACGAACGCCGAGGCCAGCAGCACCACAGAGCCGACGCCCAGGGCGAACCCGGCCGTGACCGTGCTGATCACCCCGGGGTCCGCCGGTGCGGGAGAGGTCAGGTAGGCCAGCGACATCACTCCGGCCGAGGTGCCGACCAGGGCGAGGAGGCTCTGCCGCACCAGCCCGGTGAGCAGGCGACGGTCGCTCGGGTCTGCAAGCAGCCGTACATTGACATTGAGCTTGCCCTGCTCCAGGGCCTGCCCGATCTGGTCGAAGCGCCGGGGGAGCCGGCGCATGCTGGGCAGCAGGGCCAGCAGCTCGGTGGTCAGCAGTTCGCGCACGTTGGACGGCGCCATCTGGTCGCGGATCTGCACGCTCGCCAGCGCGCGGGACTCCTCGAGCAGGTCGAACTCAGGCATGGTGGAGCGCAGGGTGCCCTCGAGAACCGCGAACGCACGCGCCGCCGCCACGAACTCGGCGGGGATGCCCACGCCGTACCGGGTCAGGATCACCACCAGGACATCCACGGTCAGCACGCTGACGCGCGCGCCGGGCCCGAGCTCGAACGTGATGAACGCGCTCAGCTCGCGGCGGAACGCCTTCTCATCGGCGCCCGGCCGCAGCGGGGCGAGCGAGAGGAGTCCGTCGGCGATGAGCTGGGTGTCAGACTGCAGATAGGCGATCAGCAGCTCCTGGATCGTTTCCCGCAGCTGCAGGTCGAGCCGGCCCACCGATCCGAAGTCGACCAGCGCGGGCGTGCCGTCCGCCAATAGCATGATGTTGCCGGGGTGCAGGTCGGCGTGGAAAACACCGTCGAAGACGATCTGGCGCACGAAAGCGCTGAGCACCGTGCGCATGGCGGCGCCGAGCTCGGCCCGAGGGGCGTCTGGCTTCTCGTTCAGGTCGCTGAAGGTGTCCCCGACGAGATATTCCATCACCAGCACGCGATCGCTGGACAGAGACTCGAACAGCTCGGGAAAGCGCAGCTCGCCGGCCCGCGGGCTGCGTAGTTGGAGGGCGCGCATGGCCGACAGGTTCAGGGCCTCGAGCCGGAAGTCCAGCTGGCGCACGAGGTCGGCCGCGTAGTCCTCGGCGGCCGCCTTGATGCCCAGGGTTCTGGCCTGCGGAGACGTGAGGCTCATCACGTTCGTCACCCGCAGAGCGATGGCCACGTCGCGCCGCAGCTCGGGCACGATGCCGGGGCGCTGCACCTTGACCGCGACGACCGTGCCGTTCTTGAGCGTGGCGCGGTGCACTTGCCCGATCGAGGCCGCGGCGATCGGGTCGGGGTCGAAATCGGTGAAGACGCTGGTGAGCGGGCCGCCGAACTCGTCCTCCAGCATCCGTTCGATCTCGTGCCAGGGAGCCGGTTTCACGCTCTGCTGCAACTGCGCGAGGGCCGTGACGAACTCCGGCGGCAGCAGATCGGACCGGGTGGAGAGCAGTTGGCCCATTTTGACGAACGCCCCGCCGGCCTCCTCCAGCGCGGCCCGCAGCCCCTCGGCCTGAATGGCGCGAACGGAGGCCCCACTCGGGTTGGTCGTGAAGTCGAGCCGCCGCACGGGCAACAACCCGTTTGTGCGGGCGATGCGCACGAGCTCGGCGAAGCGCCGACCGCGCTGCAGGAATGGCCGTGGCGGAGCCGGACGGTTCCGCTCGGTGGCCAGGTTCAGTTTCGGAATGGTGATGCCGCGTGCGCCGGCCACAGTCTCAGCTCTCTCGTCACCCGCCGGCCGGAATGGCGGACGATCAGGACTCCAGCATGCCGGATCAGGATGGGAGACGGTCGCCAAAGGTGACTGGCCGCGTTTCGTCACTCGGCGGCGCCGGCACACGATGGCAGCCGATCCGCCGATGAGGAGCAGGGCTGTGCGGGGTTCAGCCGCGTGAAGGTGGCGGTGGCGGACGGTGAGCGGCGACCACCGCGCTGAGCTCCTCGAGCACGCGGCGCGCCGAGGCGCGTAGAAGCGTCTCGGGGCGGCTGAGAACGTCGATCTGCCGGCCGACCCGCAGATCGGTGAAGGGTAAGAGCACCAAACCGGATCCCGGAGCAGGGGCCATCGTGTAACGCGGAAGCAGCGCGATCGCAGCCCCCGTGGCGACGACGGAGGCCGCCACGAAGAACTCGTTGAGGCGGTGCTCGATCCGCAAGGGGTGTCCGGCGCTCGCCGCGACGACGTTCACCGCCTCCGCGAGTGGGAAGCCCGGATGGCCGGCGATCCAGGGCTCGTCGGCCACGTCGGAGATCGACACGGATGACCGACCGGCCAACGGATGCCCGGCCGCCAGCGCCACATCCAGCGGTTCGTAGATCAGCGGGGTGACCGTGACCCGGTCCGGCCATAACGGGTCGTGCGGCAGTCGGTGCGCGACCACGAGATCGTAGTCGGCGACCAGGGCCGGGAAGTCCTGCCGCGCGACGTCTTCGTCGCCGCAGCGAAGCGGCGGCCCGGCGGTGCCGCCCGCTGTTCCGCCGAATGCTCCGGCCGAGGCATCCAGTCGGGTGATCAGCTTGCCGAACCACGCCAGCCCGGCGCTGTGGAACGCCGACAGGCTCACCGGCGCGGTCTGCTCCTCATGAAAGCTCGCGACCGCCTCCTCCGCGGCGGCCATCGCCGTGGACACGCCGGTCGCGGCTGCCGCGAGAGCCGTGCCGGCCGGGGTCAGCACGAGCCGGCGGCCGTTTCGTTCGGTCAATGCGACGCCCGTGCTGCGCTGCAACGCCGACAGCTGCTGCGACACCGCCGACGACGACACGAACAGCGCACGGGCCACGGCGGCCACGCTGCCGCGCTCGCCGAGTTCTCGCAGGATGAAAAGCTGATGCAGATCCATAAGCAAATACTAAAGTGTCGGTTCAGAATTGACCATCTGGACTTATTGGATGTGGCCCGGGAGCATGGGCCCATGACCTTTCTCCCCCGACTCGGACGCTATCGCATCGACGCCGTACTGCTGCTGGTCGCCCTGGCCTGGGGCGGTAGCTACCTCGCCGCCAAGGTGCTCACCGAGCAGGCGAGCGTGGGTGCCGTGCTGGCGTTGCGCTTCCTGGTGGCCGCCCTGGCACTGCTGCTGATCTGGGCGCTGAGCCGGCCGCGACGGCCGACCCGTGCCGAGCTGGCCGTTGGCGGGCTGCTCGGGCTCACTCAGGCCGCGATCCTGTGGCTGGAGACGGCCGGCGTCGCCGTGACCTCGGCCACCAACGCGGGTCTGATCATCAGTCTGACGATCATCCTCACCCCGATCCTCGAATCGGTCGCGGCGCGCAACTGGCTGCCTCGCGCCTTCTTCGTGGCCGGCGTGCTCGCGATCGTCGGGGTGGCGCTGCTCGTATCGGGCAACGGTTTCCGTGCCCCGCACCCGGGTGATCTGCTCATGCTCGCAGCAGCATTCGTGCGCGCCCTGCACGTCACGATGGTCGGCCGGCTGACCCGGGCCGACGGCAGCGGCCGTCGGCCCGGCACGCTCTCAATCACGCTGGTGCAGGCCGCCGTGGGTGCCCTGGTGTTCACCGCAGCGGATGCGCCGGGCACGCTGCGTGCGATCGGCAGCTTCGACCCGGCCGCCTGGCTCGGCGTGCTCTACCTCGGGCTGGCCTGCAGCGTGTTCGCTTTCCTGGCCCAGACCTGGGCGATCCGCCACACCTCGGCCGCGCGCGCCAGCCTGCTGATGGGAACGGAGCCGGTCTGGGCGGTGCTGGTCGGGGTGAGCCTCGGCGGTGAGAGCCTCGGTCTGGTGGCGGTGCTCGGGGCCGGGCTCATCATCGCAGGCACGTCGTGGGGGCAGCGGGTGGAGCAGGGGCACCGGCTGCGCACGGTGGCCGTGCCCGCGGTGCCGGCCCCGCCGCATCCGTCGCCGGCCTTCTCGGATTGAACAATCACCACTCTCGCGGCCCTGGGCGGCCCGGCACAGGTGGTGCTCAGGGTCGCCTCAGTCGGGAGCGTCGGCATAGGGGTCGGCTATGCCCACGTAGCGGGTCTCGAGGTGCTCCTCGATGCCCTCGAGACCACCCTCCCGACCGAGGCCGGATTGCTTGACGCCGCCGAAGGGGGCTGCCGGGTTGGACACGATCCCGGTGTTCAGGCCGAACATGCCCACGTCGAGCTCCTCTGCCAGGCGTAGGCCACGATTGAGGTCGCGCGTGTAGGCGTAGGCGACCAACCCGAACTCGGTGTCGTTGGCGAGACGGATAGCCTCCGCCTCGGTCGCGAACGTCATGATGGGGGCGACCGGGCCGAAGACCTCCTCGTGCATGATGCGCGCACCGGCGGGCACCTGGGTGAGCACGGTCGGCTCGTAGAAGTAGCCGGGCCCGTCGATGCTGCGCCCGCCCAAGGCGAGGGTGGCGCCCGCGGCGATGGAGTCGGTGACGAGCTCGTGTACCTTGGCGCGGGTTCCCTCGTCGACGAGAGGGCCGATCTTCGAGCGAGGCTCGGTGCCGCGCGCGACCGTGTGGGCACGCATCCGTTCGATCAGCAGGGCCGTGAACTCGGCGGCGACGGACTCGTGCACGAGCAGCCGGTTGGCCGCGGTGCAGGCCTCGCCGCCGTTCCGCAGCTTGGCCAGCATCGCCCCGTCGACGGCGCGGGGCAGGTCGGCGTCGTCGAAGACAAGGAAGGGAGCGTTGCCGCCGAGCTCCATCGAGACCCGCAGCACCTGGTCGGCGGCGTCCTTGATCAGGCGGCGGCCCACTTCGGTCGACCCGGTGAAGGAGAGCTTGCGCAGCCGGGGGTCCTGGATCAGTGGCCCCGTGACGGCACCGGCGCTGGTGGTCGGAATCACGTTCAGAACCCCGGCCGGCAACCCCGACTCGGCGAGCACCTGCGCGAAGAGCAGCGCGGTGAGCGGGGTCAGCCCGGCGGGCTTGAGCACCATGGTGCAACCGGCGGCGATGGCCGGCGCGATCTTGCGGGTGGCCATCGCGAGCGGGAAGTTCCACGGGGTGATGAACAGGCACGGCCCGACCGGGCGTTTGGTCACCAGCAGGCGGCTGTGGCCGTCGGGTGCGGTGCCGAAGCGGCCGGAGATGCGGGAAGTCTCTTCGGAGAACCAGCGCAGGAACTCGGCACCGTAGGTCACCTCGCCGCGAGACTCTGCCAGCGGCTTGCCCATTTCCAACGTCATCAGCAGGGCGAAGTCGTCGGCCCGGGTGGTCACGGCCTCGAATGCGGCGCGCAGGATCTCGGCGCGCACCCGCGGTGCGGTCTTCGCCCAGCTCGGCTGGGCGGCCGCGGCGGCCGCGAGGGCTGCCTCCCCGTCGGCAGGGGTGGCGTCCGCGATGCGCAGCAGCACCTCTCCGGTGGACGGGTCGTGCACGGCGAAGGTGCCGCCGTCCGCGGCTTGTCGCCACGCCCCATCGATGAACAGGCCGGTGGGGATGCCGGCGAGCAGCTCCCGCTCGGCCGCGGCGGTACCTGACATCGTTCCGGCGCTCGTGCCGGGATTCGTACTGGTCGAACTGGTCACAGGGACTCCTGAAGAATGCGCACCACGTCGTCGAGGGTGGGCTGGATGGGGTTGTTGATGGTGACGGAGTCGGCGAGGGTGTCCGCCGCGAGGGAGGCAAGCGCCTCCGCGGTGACCCCGAACGCCGAGAGGGGACCGGTCAGGCCCACCTGGCGGGCGAGAACGGCAATGGCCTGGATGGCAGCCTCCGCGTTCTCGGCCGTCGTGGCATTGCTGTGTCCGACGCCGAGTGCGAACGCGACCCGGGCGATCCGGTCCCGGCGGGCGGTCAGATTGAAACGCAGCACACCCTCGATCACCATGCACAGCGCCAGCCCGTGTGGGATGTTGAACTGCCCGCCGAGCGGATGCGCGATGCCGTGCACAAGGCCGAGTCCGGTGTGCGAGAACCCGACTCCGGCAACGTGGCTGGCCAAAAGCAGCTCGGCGCGGGCCTCGATGTCGGTGCCGTCGGCGACCGCCCGCGGCAGGAACCCAGCCACGGTCGAGATGACCTGCAGGGCGATCCCGTCGCTGTACGGGTTCGCCCGCACCGAGAGGTAGGACTCGAGGGCGTGGGTGAGGGCGTCCATGCCGGTGGCCGCGGTGGCCCCGGGCGGGAGTCCCACCGTCAGGTCAGGGTCGAGCACGGCCGCCCGCGCCAGGGCACTGTCGTGGCCGACGTAGAACTTGCGGTGACTGACGACATCCGTGATCACGCCGAAAGCGTTCACCTCCGCGCCCGTGCCGGCCGTGGTCGGCACGGCGATGATCGGGAGGGCGTGCCGGGCGAACTCGGTGCGGTAGTCCAGGCCGACGCCGCGCTGCGGGTTGACCGCGCCGAGCGCGATGCCCTTCGCGGCGTCCATCGACGACCCGCCGCCGACGGCCACGATGGCCTCGGCGCCGACGGATGCCGCCAGGTCGCTGCCCTCGTCGACGCACGTGGTCGTGGGGTTGGGCGTGACCCCGCCGTAGACGGTCACGGCCAGCCCAGCCCGTTCGAGCGATTCGCGCACGGCCGCGACGACGGGGGAGGCGGCGAGGAACGGGTCGGTCACGATGAGGGTGCTGGTCGCGCCGGTCGCGGCCGTGATGCGGCCGACCTCCGTCACCCGGCCGCGGCCGAAGTAGGCCACCGGTTTGGGGTCGAGGGTCAGGTGCAGCTCGGACAACGTGGTGTGGGCAACGGACAGGCCGGTTGCGGCGCGGTCGACAGGGGGGAGCAGGCTCATGCCGTCACTCCGGCGAGGCGCAGGTCGACGCCGATCAGGTCTTCGTAGAGCTTCACGGGCGTCATCTCGCCGGCGTGATCGCCGTACTGTGCGCGGGCGCGGCGGTAGATCTGCTCGACCAGACCGCTGAGTTCGGCCGGCACGCCGACCGAGCGGGCCAGGTCGATGGAGAGGCCGAGGTCCTTGCAGGCAAGGGCGATCGCGAAGCCCTCGTCGTAGTCGCCGTGGCCGAGCACCGACATCACGTCGTTTTGCACGAAGTTGCTGTTCGCCGGGCTGGCGACGAGGGAGCGTCGCAGCACGTCGAGGTTGACACCGGCCTTCACGCCGATGCTGAGCACCTCGGCGGTGGCCACCAGGTGTGAGAACCAGAGCTGGTTGATCATCAGTTTGACCGCGTAACCGGCGCCCGCTGCACCGACGTGGATGATGCGCTCCGGGTCGCCCATGGCTTCGAAGACGGGCCGCAGCCGCTCGACGTCTTCGGCCTCGCCGCCGATGAAGATCTGCAGCATGCCGTTGGCCGCGCCGATGGACATCCCGCTGACCGGTGCGTCCAGGATGCGCAGTTCGCGATCCGAGTGCTCGGCGCGCACCCGCTGCGCCAGTTCGGGCACCGAGGTCGACATGTCGACCCAGGTGCCGCCGTCGGCGATACCCGACAGGATGCCGGTGCGACCGTTCACGACGGTGTCGACATGTCTGGGTGTTGGCAGCATGGTGATCACCACGTCGCTCTGCGCGGCGACCTCTCCCGGCGTAGTCGCCCAGACGGCGCCGCCGGCGACGAGCTCGTCCGCCGATTCGCGGCGAATGTCATAGACGACGAGGTCGAAGCCGGCCTTCTGCAGGTTGCGGGTCATGCCGGAGCCCATGTTGCCGAGCCCGATGAAGCCGACGCGGGTCGGCGATGCTGAGGTCATTGGATACGCTTTCTCAATTGTTGGTCAGGGGCGAGTCGCCCAGGTTGATCCAGGTGGTTTTCAACGCCGTATAGGCGTCGAAGGCGTGCAGGGAGCGGTCGCGGCCGCTGCCCGAACTCTTGAACCCGCCGAACGGGGTGATCACGTCGGCGACGTCGTAGGTGTTCACCCACACCGTGCCGGCGCGAAGTTCGCGGGCCACGGTGTGAGCGGTCGTGACGTTGCCGGTCCAGACGCTGGCCGCGAGCCCGTAGGCGCTCTGGTTGGCCACGCGCACGGCCTCGGCGGCGCCGCGCACCATCGTGACGGCCAGCATCGGCCCGAAGATCTCCTCCTGACCGAGCCTGCCTGTGTTGTCGACGCCGGTGAACACGGTCGGCTCCACGTAGAAGCCGTCGTGGAGCCCGTCCGGATGTACGCGCCGGCCACCAAAGACGATCGCGCCCTCCTGCTCGGCGATGTCGGTGTAGGCGAGCACCCGGTCGAGCTGCACGGCGCTGGCGATCGTGCCGATTTGGGTGGCCTCGTCGAGCGGGTCGCCGAGCACCAGACCGCGACCCACCGTGAGCACCTCTGAGACGAGTTCGTCGTGCACACGCTCGTCGACGATCAGCCGACTGCCGCCGTGGCAGGTCTGGCCGGAGTTGTAGAAGATCCCCCACGCCACCGAAGAGGCGCAGGCGGCGATGTCCTCCACATCGGCGAGCACGACCTGCGGCGACTTGCCGCCGAGCTCGAGGGCGACCTGCTTGCCGTTGGACTCCCCGGCGTAGGTGAGGAACCGGCGACCCACGGCGGGCGAGCCGGTGAAGGTGATCTTGTCGACCAGTGGATGCCGGCCAAGGGCCTGTCCGGCCACCGGCCCGAGCCCGGGCACGACGTTGAGCACCCCGGCCGGGAGTCCGGCCTCGGCCGCCAGCTCGGCCAGTTTGAGCGCGGACAAGCTGGTCAGCTCTGCCGGCTTCAGCACCACCGAGTTGCCGGCGGCGAGGGCCGGTGCGATCTTCCAGGCCGTGATGATGAGCGGGTAGTTCCACGGCACGACGGCGCCGACCACACCGAGAGCTTCCCGGGTGACGAACGCCAGAGCGTTCCGGGGGGTGGGCGCCACCTCGTCGTAGATCTTGTCGAGGGCCTCGGCATACCAGCGCATGGTTCGGGCGGCATTCGGCACATCGACACCGCGGGCGTCGCCGATGGGGTGGCCGGAGTCGAGGGATTCGAGCAGGGCCAGCTCGTCGAGGTTTTCGAGCATGAGGTCGCTGAGCTTGAGGAGCACCCGCTGCCGCTCCCGGCGGTCGGCTCGGGACCAGACGCCCGAGTCGAAAGCGCGGGCCGCGGCTCTCACGGCGGCGTCGATGTCCGCTTCGCCGGCGGCGCTGACCGAGGCGATCCAACCGCCGTGGCGGGGCGCGATGGTGTCGAAGGTGGCCCCGTCCCGGGCGGGCCGGAATGCCCCGTCGATGAACAGGCGGGTCTCGGGGCGGAGCGCTTCCGCCCGGGCGATCCAGTCGGTCATACGGTGTACCTCCGCACGGCGTCCCAGTCGATCTGAGCGCCCAGCCCCGGAACGTGCGGCACCCGCAGGTCGCCGTTGGCGTCGATGTCGAGCGGTTCCATGAAGAAATCTCGTCGTTCCGGTGTCCAACCGGGTGGGTCGTAGGGGAATTCGAGATAGGGGCCGGCGTCGACTCCGGCCGCGACATGCAGGTTGGCGAGCAGCCCGAGCCCGTTGCTCCAGGTGTGCGGCGTGAACAGCCGGTGCCGCAGGTTCGCGGACTCGGCCACCTGCCGGGCGCGGTACAGGCCCACGGCGAGCACGACATCCGGTTGGTAGATGTCGAACGCATCGGCCTCTATCAGGGCGGAGAGTTCCGCCATGCTGCGCACCATTTCACCGCCGGCGATCTGGATGCCCGTGGCCGCCCGCACGCGCTTCGCGCCTACGACATCGGCCTGGGGCAGCGGCTCCTCGAGCCACAAGACGCCGAGGTCGTTCAGCTCGCCGGCGATGCGCTGTACTTGGGCGAGCGGGAGGGCTGCCTCGATGTCGCCGCTCATGCGCCACATCTGGTTCAGGTCCACCATGATGTCGAAGTCGGGGCCGACCGCCTCCCGGGTGGCCCGTACGGCCGCGATTCCGTCGAAGAGACGGTGCCGGGCGATGCGGATCTTCACCGCCTTGAAGCCGCGCTCGCGGGCCGCCAGCGCGGAGTCGGCCCGGGCTTCCGGTGATTTCAATTCTCCGGAGGATGCGTAGGCCGGTAGCCGGTCCCTGGCCCCGCCGAAGAGGACGCTCACCGGCAGCCCCGCCACCTGGCCGAGGATGTCCCAGAGTGCCGCTTCCAGGGGCCAATAACGCCCGCCGTGGAAGTTGATCGTCTCGATCCGGCGTACCTGGTTGAGGATCTGGAGCGGGTCGGTGCCGAGGAAGAGGTGCTCGTAGGCGGCAAAGCCGTCCATGGTGTCGCCCGAGCCGACCCCGACCAGTCCGGTGTCGGTTTCGACCTCCACCAGGGTGGCCGGGAACGCGATGCGGGGGGCGGGATCCCACGCGGCGTTGAACGGCGGATCGAGTGGCAGGCTCAACCGGGTCAGACGAATGGCCGTGATCTTCATGCGGTGCGTCCTTGCTCGGCCAGGCGTCAGGCCTGGGGGGTGAAAAAGGGGTTGGTGGGCGTGTTCCGCGCTGCGATCACGTCGTCGGTGTCCGGGAGCGACCGGGCACCGTTGGCGAGGGCCGTGAGCGCGGAGAGCCGGTTGTTGGCGAAGACCGCCTCCGCGTCATCCGCCGCCGGATTCACCCAGACCGCCGCGATGACCACGTGGGAGTCGGCCTGTTCGCGGGTGATGACGCCCTCGAACAGGGCGTCGGCCACGCCGGCGGCGATGCCGGCCTGCGCCGGGCCCCAGATCAGGAGCCCGTGGGCGTCACCGGCGGGAGCCGCCTTGGTGACGAACAGGGTGAGTGGCTTGACCGGCAGCGAGGGCCGCAGCACGGTGACGAAGGGCACGTGCCCCTGGCTCGGGGTGGCCAGGGCCGTAGCCCAGGCCACCCCGGCCGGCCCCTCGCGGTGACCGAAAACGGTGTTGACGTGGGCGGCGTTGACGCCGTCGCCAACAAAGCTCTCGCCGATTTGAAGGGCCTGGGTCATTTAGATCAGTCCCTGCTCGGTGAGCCAGTCGGTGGCGATGTCCTCGGGGTCTTCACCCTCGACATCCGCCAGGGCGTTGAGCGTCTGCATCTCCTCGGTTGTGAGCAGTTCGGACATGAGTGCCATCACCTCGGCAATGCCGGGGTACTCGTCCAGGGTGGTCTGCTTGAGGGTGAATGCGCCCTGGTAGACGGGGAAGAACTCCTCGTCGTCTTCCATCACGGTCAGGTCGAGTGCCGTGATGCGACCGTCGGTTTGGAAGACCTCGCCGAAGTTGCAGTCGTCGCCCTTCTCTGTGGCGGTGTAGATGACGCCGGTGTCGAGCAGGGCCACGTTGGAGTCGGGCACATCGATGCCGTAGGCCGCCTTGAGCCCGGGCCAGCCGTCGTCGCGGGTGGAGAACTCGCTTTCGATGCAGAATGTCTGCTCCTCCACGGGCAGGGCGGCGATGTCGCTGAGCGATGTGACGCCGAGCTCCTCGGCCTTGTCAGAACGGATCGCGAACGCGTAGGTGTTGTTGAGGGGGGCCGGGTCGAGCCAGGCGATGCCTTTGGCGGCATCGGCTTTCTTGGTGGCCTCGAACTGGGCCTCCTCACCCTGAACCGGGGTGGTGTTGCCGTTGTATGTGATCCACGAGGTTCCGGTGTACTCCCAGTAGCCGAGGAACTCGTCGCTCTCGAGAGCCTCGCGAACGTTTGCCGAGCCGACAACCTGGGTGTTGGCATCCGTGTCGGCGCCGTGCGCATTGAGCAGCTGGCTGGTGAGGTGGGCGAGGATGAACTGCTCGGAGAAGTCCTTGGCGCCGATGGAGCCGGAGAGCCCTGCGACCTCGTCGCCCTTCGCCCCGCCCTCGGCGTCTCCGGCCGAACAGGCGCTGAGGGTCAGCGTGCCGATGGCCGCGAGGGCCAGCAGCGACAGGGTGGTTTTCTTCATGGTTGCTCCTTGTGAGGGGGTGTGATTGCTGGATGGTGCGAACGGATGCTGTGTGCGGGGGATATTCGGGGGATGTCAGGTGCCGCGCGGGCGGAGTTTGTCTTCGGCCAGGCCGGCGATCCAGTCGATTATCAGGGCGATGCAGGCCACGAGCACGGCCCCGGTGATCAGCACCGGGTAACGCTGCAGCTTGAGCCCGTTGACGATCATGTCGCCGAGGCCGCCCGCGTTGATGAAGGTGGCGATGGTGGCGACGCCGACGGTGAAGACGAGGGAGGTGCGCAGGCCGGCCAGGATGACGGGCACCGCGAGCGGCAGCTCGATCTTCAGCAGCACCTGGTTGGGCGTCATGCCCATGCCCTTCGCCGATTCGCGCACGCTCTCGTCAACCTGCTGCAGGCCGATCATGGTGTTTCGCAGCACCGGCAGGAAGGAATAGGCGACCAAGGCGACCAGGGCCGTCGTGTAGCCGGTCCGCCAGATGATCGCCAGCAGGATGATCACGCCGACGGCCGGGGTGGCCTGGCCGATGTTGGCGATGCCGAGCACGGTGGCACGGATCGGCCGGGAAGTGGTGCGGCTGAGCAGGATCCCGGTCGGGATCGCGAGCACTGCCACGAGGAAGGAGGCCACTATGGTCAGCCCGAGGTGCTCTCGGGTGCGGGCGATGATGTAGTCCCAGTTAAGGGTGCGCTGCTCGATCGAGTCGAGGGTGAGGGTGGAGAGCCACCACAGGAGCAGGCCGAGCACGAGGAGCACGATGAGTGGGGCGGTCAGCCGCTTCAGCGCCCCGAGGCCGGCTTCGCGCGCGGACGGCGTGCCGTCCCTGATTGCGTCGAAGGCCATGTCAGGCCCCGGCCGTCGTGGGGTCGATGTGCCCCAGCGGTGGCGCGGCCAGAGTGGGGATGTCGGCGCCGAGCACGGCGGAGATCGCGTCGACGGTGATCGACCCGATCGGCTTCTGGTTGCGGTCGAGAACGGTGAGGGCCGGGAGCCCGGTCAGCACGAGTGCGTCGAGCGCGTCACGCAGGGAGTCGTTGAGGCTGACGGTGATGGGGCCTCCAGGGGACGCGCTGACGGACCCGAGTTTCGCCTCGGTGATCGGGATCAGCACGAGGCGTTTGATGGCGGCGCCGCGGCCGATGAAGGAAGCGACGTACTCGTTGGCGGGTGCCGCGAGGATGTTCGCCGGGGTGTCGAACTGTTCGATCTGGCTGCGGTCGCTGAGGACCGCGATGCGGTCACCGAGGCGCACCGCCTCGTCGAAGTCGTGCGTGACGAAAATGATGGTCTTGCCCATCGACTCCTGCAGTCGCAGGAACTCGGCCTGCAGCTTCTCCCGGGTAATCGGGTCGGTCGCGCCGAACGGCTCGTCCATCAGCATGACCGGCGGGTCGGCCGCGAGGGCCCTGGCCACGCCGACCCGCTGCTGCTGCCCGCCCGAGAGCTGCTTGGGGTAACGGTTGGCGAACTCCGCGGGGTTCAGCTCCACGGTGGTGAGCAGCTCGTCGATGCGCTCTTTCGTCTTCTCCTTGCTCCAGCCGAGCAGCTTGGGCACGACAGCGATATTCTCCGCGATGGTCATGTGCGGGAACAGCCCGATCTGCTGGATCACGTAGCCGATATGGCGACGAAGCTCGTTGGGGTCAAGGGAGAGGATGTCCCGGCCGTCGATGGTGATGGATCCACTGGTGGGCTCGATGATTCGGTTGATCATCTTCATGGTCGTGGTCTTGCCGCATCCGCTGGGCCCGACGAACATGATCAGCTCGCCCGGTTCGGCCGTCATCGAGAAGGCCTCCACCGCGGGGGTCGGCTGGCCTGGGTAGGTCTTGGTGACCGTGTCAAGCACGATCCGGGCGCCGCTGGTGTTGCGGGAGATCTGCAGGATGGCGGTGTTCGCTTGCTTAGGCACGGAGTCCCCTTGACGTGGTGGAACGGGTGATGGACACGAAGACGGCGTCGATGACGAGCGCCAGGATGACGACACCCAGGGTGCCCGTGAGCGCGTAGTTGAGGGCGTTCTTGGAGCCGAGCGACGAGAGGCCCTGGAAGATGAACTGGCCGAGCCCGGGACCGGCGACGTAGGCGGCAATGGCCGCGATGCCGATCGTGAGTTGGGCCGCGACGCGCACGCCGGTGAGGATGATCGGCCAGGCCATCGGCAGCTGGATCTGGAACAGCACGGTGGTGGGGCTCATGCCCATGCCCTTGGCCGACTCCATGATCGCCGGGGGTACCTCACGCAGCCCCACTACCGTGTTGCGAACGATCGGCAGCAGCGAATAGAGCACGAGGGCGATGACCGTTGGCGTCCAGCCGAGGCCGAAGGGCGGAATCAACACCGCCAGCATGGCAAGGGACGGAATGGTCAGGGCCACTCCCGCGGATGCGATCACGACGGACCGGGGGATCGGCCGGTTCCAAACCAGCATGCCGACGCCCACGCCGATGACCATGGCGATCACTAGCGAGACGGCGACGACCGTGACATGCTCGAGGACCAGGTTGAGGATGTCGTCCCACCGGCGTGCCCAGAACGTCAGCAATCCGCTGAAATCAAACTCGCTCACGGATGCTTCCTCCTTCACTCTTCATTGAGTTGACGCCGGTTCATCGGTGAAGCGGAATCGAATAGCTGTGAGCCTAGGAGGTGGTTCTTATTTGCACAACTGGCGTTGTGCAAATGGCAACTTGGGTCTACTGTGTCAGTCATGTCTGATGAGACCGGCGCCACGGAGAAGCCACCCGCACGGCGAAATTCGGCTGGTCTGCGCCGCGACTTTGAGCTCCTCGAGATGCTCGGCTCGGCCGAGGCCGAAGCGGCCGGCGGGCTGGGTGTGATGCGACTGGCCGAGCTGGTCGACCGGGACAAGGGGATCGTGTCCCGCACCCTGGCCACCCTGGCCGAGGTCGGGCTGGTCTCCCGCGACCCCGTCACGCAGAGCTACCGTCTCGGCTACCAGCTCTACGCCCTGGCCGCGCGCACGCTGGAGTCCCGGCTCGTGCGAACATCCGTTCCCTACCTGCGCCGTGTGGTCACCGCCACCCACGAGACGACCAACCTGTGCGTGCTGCGCGGCGGCAACGTGCTCACACTCACCAGCGAGATGAGCGAATATGCCTTCCGCGGGGTCGGCTGGGAGGGCGTGAGCACGGCCGCCTGGCAGACCTCGTCGGGACGCGTGCTGGTGAGCGACTGGGCCGACGAAGACCTGCGGCGCTGGTACGCCGTTCACGGCACCGACCCGCCCGTCACCAGCCCCTTCGCCCCGGCCTCCGTGGCCACGGTCGTAGTCGGGCGGGGGCTCGCGCCGGGGGCACCCAGCCCGGGCACGCCCCGGGTCACCGACTTCGACTCGTTCCGGGCGGAGATCCTGCGCATCCGGCGCCGCGGGTTCGCCACGGTCGACGAGGAGTTCGAAAAGGGAGTGGTGGGGGTTTCGGCGCCGGTCTACGACTTTCGGCAGAACATCATCGGGGCCATCAACGTGAGCGCGCCGAAGCCGAGGCTGGGTCCGCACCTCGACGAGGTCGGCATTCTGGTTGCGCGCATCGCCGCGGAGCTCTCGGTCCAGCTCGGCGCCGACGAGCGCTCACGGTAGCCGCGCGCCGTGGTCCCGACCCTGGGGCCGCCCGCCGTGGTCGCGCCCGGGTGGTCACAACGGTGCAGGAGCCTTGGATGCGTGGCCGCCCGAGCGGCAGCCTGCCGGGCCCAGCGCGGCGCCGAAGCCGACGCGAGCGAAGCGCCGCGGTTCAGAGCCAGGGCGGCGGCGCGTGGAAAGCCAGGCTCCGACGGTGTGTGCTGAGGTATGGGGGCAGGTCACCCCGATGATGTCCTGCCCCCGACGAGGGGTGCTTTGGCTCCGGTCTCATACGGACCCTGCAATCAGGGACTAAGGATCGGTGTTCGGGGAGCAACCCTGCCTGTGAATGATCCTACGACCGCCCTGCGCTCCGCGAAAGGGGCTGGACAAGCGCGGCCGCATGCCGTTCGGCTGGCTGCGGCGGTCCGCCCACCCGAACGAATTCGACGGTGACTTTGGCAGATTCGCCCGCCACGGCGCCGAAAAGGCAGTCTTGACCGAGAATCTCCGTCGAATTGGTTCAATCTCGGTGAGAGCCCACGGCTTTAGGCTGGACGTGACACGGCTGTTGGCCGGCGCGAGAGAGAGACCGAATGACGAAGCAGAACAGTGTGGCGGCGAACCGAGTCGTCGTGGTCGGCGACGCCCTCATCGACGAGATGGTGAGCCCCGGGTCGCACCGGGAATTTCCCGGCGGTGCCGCCCTCAACGTGGCCGTCGGCCTGGCCGTGCTCGGCGTTCCGACGACCCTGATCGCCATGGTCGGCGACGACGCCGATGGGAACCGCCTCCGTGAGTTCCTCGCCACCCACGACGTGAACCTGGTGGCCACTCCCGGCCCCTACGGCAGCTCGCGCGCCACCTCCGACCGCACCGACGGTGAGCCCACCTACTCTTTCAACGAGGCCGCCCAGAAGCGCCGCATCGAGTTCGGTCCGGCCGAGCGCGCCGCCCTCGAAGACGCCCGCCTGGTGGTCGTGAGCTGCTTTCCCTTCGATGACACGGCCCAGACGGATGCTTTCATCGCCGCGGTCTCCGAACCGGAACGACGTCTCGTGATCGACCCGAACCCGCGCGCGGGCATGCTCACCGACGGTGATCTGTTCGCGCGGAACTTCGAACGGCTGGCTGCCCGGAGCCTGCTCACGAAGGTCGGCGACGAGGACGCCGAGCTGCTCTACCGCAGCACCGTCGATGAGCTGCGGGAGCGGCTGCTGGCCGGCGGCACGCAGACGGTGCTGGCCACGGCCGGGCGCGCGGGGGCATCCGTCGCCACCGTTGACCACGTGCTGGTGACCGAGCCGATCGCGATCCTCCCCGGGGGCGTCGTCGACACCATGGGCGCGGGCGACGCGACTCTCGCCGGGGCCGTGCAGACCATGCTGACGCGCGGCGTGCCCACGGATGCCGCCGGCTGGCAGGCCTTGCTGGCCGACGCCATGTTGATCGCGGCCGCCACCTGCCGCCAGGAGGGTGCCCTGCTGCGTGAACCCGCGGGCGGCCAGAGCTAGGCGGCGCTCGCCGGCTGGGCGGCGCCGACCGGTTTGACCGCACGTACGATGGCGCCGTGCATCCCGTCGGTCACCTCGTGGGTCAGCGTGACACTCACCTGCTCGAAGCCCGCAGCGGCAAGGAACGCCTCGTACTCCGCGATCGAGAGCGCACCCGCGATGCAGCCCACATGGGAGCCGCGCTCGGCACGCTGGGCGGGCGCGAGGTGGTTCTCGGCCACGACGTCGGACACGCCGACACGGCCGCCGGTCCGCAGCACACGGAACATCTCCCCGATCACAGCCGGTTTGTCGGTCGACAGGTTGATCACGCAATTGGAGATGACGACGTCGACGCTGCCGGAAGCCAGCGGGATTTCCTCGATCGTCCCTTTCAGGAACTCCACGTTCTGCGCCTGGGCGGCGGCGGCATTGTGCCGGGCCAGGTCGATCATTTCGTCGGTCATGTCGAGGCCGTAGGCGAAGCCGGTGGGGCCGACGCGGCGGGCGGAGAGGAGCACGTCGATGCCGCCTCCCGAGCCGAGGTCGAGCACCGTTTCACCGGCCCGGAGATCAGCGACGGCCGTCGGGTTGCCGCAACCGAGGCTGGCCAGGACGGCCGCACCGGGGAGATCCGCGGTCGTCTCGTCGTCGTAGAGCGCCGAGCCGAACACCAGGCTCTCGTCGATGGTGGCCGGCGCGCAGCAGGAGGCGGCGGCAGCCTTTGCCTCGGTGGAGTTCTCGGCGCAGCAGGAGGCGGCCGGGCCATCCGTAGTCTGAGCCGTGGCGTCAGCACTGCAACAGCCGGCAGCGGGTGCGTCCGCGAGCAGTGACCGGCGACCCTCATTCGTGACCGAGAGGGCAGCGCTCGCGTAACGTGCCCGGACTTGTTCGCGCACGGGATTACTGTTCTCGCTCAAGGCGTTCTCCTTCGGCTGAGACCTCAATGCATTGATGACTATCGATGCAATCTACCGCCAAAGATCGATCGCCGTCAATCAATGCTCATGAGGCACAGGCCGGAGACAGGCGGATGCGGTGTGCTGACAGGTCAGGGCGACGCTCAGGCGGCGTCGACGGGCTCCAGGGCGGGGCGTTTGGGAGGGCGGCCGTCGCCGGAGGACCGTCCGGTGATCCGGCGGCCGATCCACGGCAGCACGAATTCGCGGTAGTAGGCCGCCGTGCTCTGCACGTGCTCGTCGGCCGGGGCCGGGGCATCCAGCCACTCCACGGGCACGGGCACGCCCAGGTCGGCAAGAACGTTGGTGGCCACCCGAGTGTGCCCGAGGGCGTTGAGGTGCAGCTTGTCGAGGGACCAGAACCGCCTGTGCTCCAGCTCGGAGTCGACCCAGTTGTCTACGAGGGTGACGCCCGGACGGTCGAACGCGGCGCGCGCGGCATCCGCCAGCTGGTCGCCGCGTCGGCGCATCAGATTGCCCAGCGGCAGGTGATGGGAAGGATTGCCGCCGCTGAGTACCAGAACGTGCACGCCCTGCGCCTCGGCTCGGTCGACGACCTGCTTCATCAGACCGACCACGTAGGGGATCTCGACGCGCGGGCGCATGACGTCATTGCCGCCGCCGGAGATGCTGAGCAGGTCGGGACCGAGCGCGAGCGCGGGTTCCAGCTGCTCCGCCACGATCGGGCCGAGCAGCCGCCCGCGCACGGCAAGGTTGGCGTAGGAGACGGGGTGGGCGGACGCCGCGGCGAGGCCGAGCGCGACCAGGTCCGCCCAGCCGCGCACCTGCCCGCCCGGCAGATCGTCGCCGACGCCTTCGGTGAAGCTGTCGCCGATGGCCACAAAGCGATGGAACATCCGGACCCCCCGTCTCGGTACTGCGCGTGCGTGGTTCTGCGTGTGTGTCCCGTTGCCGGTCCCGGTTACTCGCTCAGGTGCGTGTGGCGGGTTCCATGGGTCTGCTCGATGCCCTGGCCCTGTTCGACAACAAGGTTCCAGCGCTTGGCGAGCACGTCACGGGCCTGCTGGGCTGCGCGGCGCACTTCTTTGTCGGGGTCGCGCAGGCGCTGCACGATGGTGGCGAGGTGGTCGGCGGTGCCCTGGGCGGCCAGGGCGTGCAGTGCAGCCGCGCGCACGCGCGGAACCTCGTCGGTGGTCAGGCGCACCAGCTTGGGTGCGACCTCGAGACCGCGCAGCAGCACGACCTTGGCGCACATCTCGCGCACGCGCCACGCCTGGTTGTTCATGCCGACGACGATATACGGCGCGGCCGTTTCGCCCCACACGTACAGCAACGCGCGGGCGCCCCAGAGCTCGGGCCAGTAGAGGGCGGGGGCACCTTCGAGGATGCCCAGCGCGTGGCGTCCGCCCGCGTAGAGCAGGAAATCCTTGCCGGCGTTCTTGGCGCGCAGAAGCGCGACGGCGTTGTCGATGACGACCTGTTCGCCGTAGTGCACGACGGCCGCATGGATGCGTTCGGCCGTGGGCAGGTCGATAGGAAGGTCGGGGTGTGGCTCTAATTTGTTTGGCATGACATGCCTACGCTAGCAAGCGGGCGTGTCGCAGACCAATACCGCGAGTCAGGGCAGACGCTCCGGCGCGTCGAATGTGCGCTCGAAACCGGTCGCATTCGGGTAGATCCCGTAGTTGCCGATCTCCCGGTAGCCCAATCGCCGGTAGAGGGCGAGCGCCTCCGGCTGCGCGTGCCCGGTCTCGAGGCGCAGATGGCGGTAGCCCAGTTGCTGCGCCACCTCCTCGAGGGCTGCGAGCAGACTCACGGCGTGGCCCTGCCGGCGATAGGCCGGGTTGGTCCACATCCTTTTCAGCTCGCCCGTGGTCTCATTCAGGCGACGGATGCCGCCGCCCGCCACGGTCACGCCGTTCGCGAGCAATACGAGGAAAACGCCGCTCGGCGGGTCGAAGGCGTCCGCCGGCACGTCGTGAACCGAGTCGCCGTCGCCGTATCGCTCCTCGTACTCCCGCGCCAGGTCGGCCAGGAGCGGGGCCACCTCAGGGTCACCCAGACGCACGCGCTTGATCTTCACACCAGCCAGTCTGCCCGATGCCGCGGCGTCGGCCGAGGCCGGTAAACTCGCCCTGTGTCTGTCAACCCCGAACTGCAGGGCCGGGTCTTCCCGCCCGTCGCCCCTTATCTCGTCGGCCGAGAGAAGGTGCGCGAGTTCGCCCGCGCGGTCTTCTCCACGAACCCGGTCAATCTCGACCCGGAGGCCGCGCGAGCCGCGGGCTACGCCGACGTCGTCGCCCCGCCCACGTTCGCCGTGGTCGTGCAGGAGGCCACCCTGGCGCAACTTCTGGCCGAACCGGATGCCGGCATCGACTTCACCCGCGTCGTGCACGGCGACCAGCGGTTCACGTTCAGCCGGCCGATCGTGGCCGGCGACGAGCTCACCGCCACACTCCGAGTGGCCAGCGTGAAGAGCCTCGGCGGCCACTCCATGGTGACGGCCGTGTCGACCGTCGTCGACGCCGCCGGCGCGCACGTCGTGACCGCCACCTCCACCCTCGTCGTCAGGGGAGACGAATGACCATCATCGCTACGCCCAGCCTCGCCGACCTGACCGTCGGGGACGTCGTCGCCGAGGGAACGTTCCCGCTCACGCGCGACTCCCTCGTGCACTATGCCGGGGCATCCGGAGATTTCAACCCCATTCACTATCGCGATGACGTGGCCGTGTCCGTGGGTCTTCCGGGCGTGCTCGCGCACGGCATGCTCACCATGGGGTTCGCCGTGCAGCCGGTCGTCGACTGGGCCGGCGACCCCGGTCGCATCGTGGACTACCAGGTGCGCTTCACCCGCCCGGTGCTGGTTCCGGCCGACGGCGAGGCTGTCGTGACCGTGGTCGCCAAAGTCGGCGCCCTCGACACGGATGCCGGCGTGGCCCGAATCGACCTCACCGTTTCGTCGGGCGAGGTGACTGTGCTCGGCAAGGCGCAGGCCCGCGTGCGCCTGGTCTGAACGGGTTCCCGATGACGACCCCCGCGCTGACCTTCGCCGAGCTGACCACGATGGGCGTCGGCGGCGCCGCCGCCCGGATGGTGTCGCCCGCGACCGAGCAGGACCTGGTCGATCAGGCCCTGGAGGTGTGGGCGTCGGGCGACGATTGGCTTGTGCTCGGCGGCGGCTCCAACACGATCGTGGCCGACGAGGGCTTCGACGGCACGGTCATCCGGGTGCTGACCCGCGGGGTGAGCGTCGTCTCGCCCGCTGTGTCTGTTTCGTCTGAGGAGCCGGATCGGCTGGTGCTGCGGGTTCAGGCCGGCGAGCCCTGGGATGAGCTGGTGGACTACACGGTGGCGCGGGGCTGGGCCGGCATCGAAGCCTTGTCGGGCATCCCCGGTTCGACGGGGGCTGCCCCGGTGCAGAACATCGGTGCCTACGGGCAGGAGCTCGGCACCACCCTGGCGGCCATCGACTTCCTCGATTACGAGACCGGTGAACGGCGACGTCTGGAGGTCGGTGAGTTGGCCCTGGGCTACCGCACCTCGGCCCTGAAACAGGGGCTGCGCGGCCTGGTGATCGCGGTCGAGCTGAACCTGCACGACACGCAGAGCGAGGCATCCGTTCTCGGTAGTGCGCTCAGTCGGCCGGTGGCCTTCGCGCAGCTCGCGACCGCGCTGGGGGTGCAGCTGGGAGACCGGGTGCCGCTGGTGCGACTGCGGGACACAGTGCTCGCCCTGCGCGCCGCCAAGGGCATGGTGCTCGACCCGAACGACCCCGACACCCGCAGCGCCGGTTCGTTCTTCACGAACCCAATCGTGTCGTTGGCGTTCTCGCGCACGCTGCCGGACGCCGTGCCCCGCTGGCCGCTGTCGGAGCAGAACCTGCCCGACCGCGTGATCCCGCTGGACGAGTATGCCGGCGTCGGGCCGATCCCCGGGGAGCGGCCCGCGCCGCTCGTCAAGCTGAGCGCGGCCTGGCTGATCGAGCACTCCGGGATCGGTCGTGGCTTCCGGCTGCCGGGATCCCGCGCCGCAATCTCCAGCAAGCACACCCTCGCGCTGACGAACACGGGCGGCGCCACCGCCGACGAGATCGCACAGCTCGCCAGGCTGGTGGAGGCCCGTGTGCAGTCCGAGTTCGGTGTCATCCTGCAGCCCGAGCCCATCCTCATCGGCCTAGAGGCCTAGCCCCCCTCCGAAGCCCCCCCGTGAGCGGGGAACCCTCAGAGCAGGCTCGGTCGAGGTCGGGTTCGGGGGTCAGTCGACTCGGCGGAGGGCGGCAATGATGCCGACGACGATCAGCAGTAGTCCGATCAGGATCACGCCGCCGAGCAGCCAGAGCGTTGGGTCGGCGGGCGTGGGCACCAGCACGCCGAGCAGCACGTAACCGGCCAGTGCGAGCAGGATGACACCCCAGACGATGGTGCCGAGGAGGGGCCGACTGCGTGGTCGCACGGATGCCGCGGGCAACGCCGGCGCTGGTTCGCTACCGTCGGAGGCCAGCACACGTGAGGGTGGTTCGCCGGTGCCCGGCACGATCATGGATGGGGAGTCCGTGGGTCCGGTGGGTTCCAGCGCATACTCCGGGATGGGGCTCGGATAGGCGACCGTGTAGTCCACGGCTGAGTCAGCGGTCTCCACCTCGACTTCGGTTCCCTCGGCGGAGTGCCCGTCGGGCTCGGCGGGGCCGGGGGCCGTCGTGATGGAGATGACGGAGGTGATGGCATCCATCGGCTGGCCGTCGACCGGAGGGTCCGGCGGCGGGTCCGACCATCGGTCCGGTTCCTGCTCCGGTTCCAGGGTTGGCTCCCTGGTCGGTTCCTGTTCCGGTTCCAGGCCGGGTTCCCGGGTCGAATCGGGCGTTTCGGTCATGAGGATTCCAGAGGTGCGGGGGCGATGACGGTGACCTGGCCGAGCGCCGTCCAGACCCGGATGCGGGTCACGGTGCGGGTGTCGTCGTCGGTGAAGGTGTGTGAATCGTGGAAGAAGAGGCCGCCCCGCTCTGCGGCGGCCGCGTCGCCGACGTAGTCGATCCCGCCGATCAGCGCGTTGGTCTCCACCTGCACGCTCCGGTCGCTCGGCAGGATCAGCTCGGTGACGCCCACGCCCATCCACACGTCGATGGTGCGCTCCGCGGGGCCGACGGAGTTGAGGGCGGTGAGGTCGAAGGTCGCTCGGCCGGCCAGGACGGCGTAGCCCGGGGGCGAGGAATCGGCGTCGGTGCTGACTTTCCAAACCGGAACGCCCACGGGGAAGAACGCGGTGCCGGTCGGGAACAGACCAAGGAAGACGAGCGCGACGGCCGCGAGGAAGGCGAAGCCGCCCACGGCGCCGCTCTGCTTTCCGCGGATGCCTGACACGATGATGCCGAGGGCGAGCACGCCGAGCGTGACGGACAGGCCCACGAGCAGCGTGGCATCCGACCAGTCGCCTCCGGACCACGCGGCGGCGGTGACGGCCCCGCAGAGCAGTGCGAGTCCGAGCACGANTGACGGCCCCGCAGAGCAGTGCGAGTCCGAGCACGATCGCGCTGAAGCCGGCCCTGGGCCGGCGGTCGCGCCAGGGCCCGCGCGCGCCTGGCGGTCCGGCCAGGCCGTCGGCACGACGGCCAACGGGACCGGTGCCGGTGACGGCCCCGGGCCCGGTGCCGGGAGCGGTGGTGCTGAGAGCTGCGGTGCCGACCGGCGCCGCGGCGCGCCGTGACAGGAAGACCACGAGCCAGATGATTCCGATGGTCACGGCCATGCTCCAGCCCATCGTCAGGGTGGTCGCCAGCCACTCGGGCATCCCTGTCGACGGGGCCTGCCACCACAGGTTGCGCGTGTACGAGGCGAAGCTGAGGGCCACCAGTGCGATGATCCCGATCATGGCGGGCTCGAAGACGCCGCGCACGGCCTGCTCCGCATGCATTCGCCCGGTCGCGTCGGCCCGCAGCGCCACGCCACCGCAGACCCCGGCCACCCAGTGGTCGGTGCCACGCACGATCCCCGTGGTGCGTATCGCGGCGAAGAAGTCGCCGCCGGGCTCAGCCGGCCCCGGGCCCGTGCGCGACGGCGTCGTCTGGCTGTTGGATGCGTCGATCATCCTGCCAGTGTGCTCGCGGTGCACCACGCCGACAATCCCGCCGGGCAATGCCGGTCCGGGCAGGGCCGGGCACTGCGACGGATGCCCCGGGCCGGGTGGCTAGGTGTCCTTGCGGATCCAGCGGAATGTTACCCGGCTGAGCACGAGTCCCACGACCAGCCAGATGGCCAGGTTCAGGGCGATCAGCGGGAAGTCCCAGGAACCGGTCTGCTCCAGGCTCGCGAAGCTGTCGGGCAGGAATACGCCACGCATGCCCTGGGCCATCCACTTCAGCGGGAAGACGCTGGCGAGATTCTGCATCCATTCAGGCAGCACGTAGAACTGCAGGTAGACCCCGGAAATGAACTGCAGCACGAGCACGATCGGGATCACAACGGCCGTAGCGCTCTTGCCGGAGCGCGGCAACGACGAGAGTGCGATGCCGAGGAACGCACTCGTGATGACACCCAGCAGGAACACCCAGGCGAAGGTCAGCCATTTTTCCGGCGCGGTCGGCAGGTCGATGCCGAGCAGGACTCGGGCGACCAGCATCAGCAGGGCCGCCTGAAAGATCCCGGTGACCAGGACCTGGCCGATCTTGCCCAGGAAGTAGCTCAGCGGCGAGAGCGGGGTGCCGCCGAGCCGTTTGAGCGTGCCGTCGCCCTTCTCGCCGGCGATGTCCACGGCGAGATTCTGCACCCCGGAGAGCAGCATTCCCGCGGCGAGCATCCCGGGCAGATAGTAGGCGCCCACACTGATGCCTCCGGAGCCGTCCGGTGCGGTGCCGATGTTTCCGGAGGCCCCGAACGCGGCCGTGAAGATGGCCAGCATGATGAACGGGAACAGGAAGGTGAAGAACACGCTGTCCGTGGTGCGGAAGTAGATGCGGGTCTCGTAGCCGATTCGGGAGAGGCCGACCCGCAGCACGGTGGCCGGTCCGGTGGCCGGCCGGTGGCGGGGGGCACTCACCGCCGCCTGCACGCCGCTGCTGCGCGTTTTAATCTGGCTCATGCGAGCACCTCCGTGTCGTTCCGGGGCGTCGCCGCATCCGATGCCGTGGTCGGTGCATCTGGTGCACCCGAGGCCGGCCTGCTGCCGCGCACCAGACCGAGGTAGATATCCTCCAGGCTGGGCCGGATCACCTCGAGGTCTGCGGGTTCGGCACCGGATGCCGCCACGAGCTCGGCCACGAGTCGCGCCGGTTCCTGCGTGCGCTTTTCCAGGAGTCCGCCGGAGGCGTCGCGCCAGCGCACGAGCGGCACCCGCGCATCCGCCCCGCCGATCTCGCCGATGGCGCCAATGTCGATCAGAAGGCCGTCGTTGATCACGCCGGCCCGGTCACCGAGTTGGGCTGCCTCGTCGAGGTAGTGGGTGGTGAGCAGGATGGTGGTGCCCTCGGCCTTGAGGTGGCGCACGAGGTCCCAGAACTGGTGCCGTGCCTCGGGGTCGAAGCCCGTGGTGGGCTCGTCCAGGAATAGGAGTTCGGGTCGGCCGATGATGCCCAGTGCAACATCGACGCGGCGCCGCTGCCCGCCGGAGAGTTTGCTGATGCGGGTCTTCGCCTTCGTCTCCAGGCCCACGGCCTCGATCACTTCGGCCACACGTCGCGGTCGGGGATAGAGGCTGGCAAAGTGGGTGAGCTGTTCGGTGACGGTGACGTTGCCGCTCTCCCCGGTGGACTGCAGCACGATGCCGAGGCGTGACTTCCAAGCCAGGCCGCCGCGCTGCGGGTCGACACCGAGCACGCTGACCTCGCCGGAGCTTCGGTCGCGGTAGCCCTCCAGGATCTCGATCGCGGTGCTTTTTCCGGCCCCGTTCGGGCCGAGCAATGCGAAGGTCTCACCGGCCTCGATATCGAAGCTGATCCCGCGAATCGCTTCGAAGCTGCCGTAGGACTTGGTCAGGTTGCGCACACGCACGACCGGGGGAGAAAGTTCCATGAGAGTAGGGTCCCATGCCCTGCCCCCCAGGAGGAAGCACCGCGCGCGAAACGACGTCTTTGAGGGGTGCAGGCACTGACCCACTCCAGCTGTCGCTGCACCGTCGGCGGGGCGACGCGGCAGGGCGGCGCGCTACGCGAAGAGGCGTTGCAGCCGCTGCACACCCTCGACCAGGGCAGCGTCACCGAGCGCGTAGGAGAAGCGCAGGTAGCCGCTGGGACCGAATGCCTCGCCGGGAACGACGGCAACCTCGGCCTGGTCCAGGATGAGGTCGGCCAGCTCGAGGGAGGTGGTCGGGGTGACGCCGCCCCAGGTGCGACCGAGCAGGCCGGTGACGTCGGGGTAGACGTAGAACGCACCCTGCGGGGTGGGCGCGACGATGCCGGGGATCCTGTTCAGCTCGGCGACGATCACCTTACGGCGGCGGTCGAAGGCGTCCCGCATTGCGAGCGCGGCATCCTGAGGCCCGGTGAGGGCCGCGATGCCGGCGCGCTGTGAGATGTTGGACACGTTCGAGGACAGGTGCGACTGCAGGTTGGCGGCAGCCTTCATCGCATCCTGCGGGCCGACCATCCAGCCCAGGCGCCAGCCCGTCATGGCGTAGGTCTTGGCGACGCCGTTGACCAGGATGGTGCGGTCAGCCAGAGCGGGCACGGCCTCCACGATCGACGTGGCGCGCACGCCGTCATAGGTGAGGTTCTGGTAGATCTCGTCGCTGATGATCCAGAGGCCGTGTTCCTCGGCCCAGTTGCCGATGGCCGCAGTCTGCTCGGGCGAATAGACGGAACCCGTGGGGTTGGACGGTGACACGAACAGCAGCACCTTGGTGCGGGGCGTGCGCGCCGCTTCGAGCTGTTCGACGGTGACGAGGTAGTTCTGGTCGCTGCCGGCGAAGACGTCGACCTGTACCCCGCCGGCCAGGCGGATGGACTCCGGGTAAGTGGTCCAGTACGGTGTCGGAACGAGGACCTCGTCGCCCGGGTCGAGCAGCGTTGCGAAGGCCTGGTACACGGCCTGCTTGCCACCGTTGGTGACGACGACCTGACTGGGAGAGATCTGGAGGCCGCTGTCGCAAAGCGTCTTGGCCGCGATGGCCTCGCGCAGCTCTGGAAGCCCGGCCGCCGGGGTGTACCGGTGGTTCTTCGGGTCACGGACCGCCACCAGGGCGGCCTCGACGATGTGCTCAGGGGTGGGAAAATCAGGCTCGCCCGCGGCGAAACTGATAACCGGTCGGCCGGCGGCCTGTAAGGCCTTGGCCTTGCCGTCAACCTTGAGGGTCGCCGACTCCGCAATGGAGCCGATACGGGCAGAGATTCGCTTCAGTTCGTGAGCCACGCTTCGAGCATACGGGGCTACCTCCATCTGGTGGAGCTGCCCCAGCTTTACAGTGGCCGCCCCGTGACCTAGACTCGTCGAGGTAATTGAATTCTGCCATGCTTTTTTGCGCCCACTTCGTGGTTCATTTTCGGGAGTGTGCACGACGATGTAGTCTGAATTCGTTCCATAGGGTGGTGGCTCAATTGGTAGAGCAGCGGTCTCCAAAACCGCAGGTTGCAGGTTCGAGTCCTGTCCGCCCTGCAAGTCGGTGGCATTCCGTCGGCACATGAAAGGTGTAATCAGGTGGCCCGAAAAGTTGTCGACGAACCCAGTGAGGAAATCGTCGCGAACGCGAAGATAGCGCGCGATTCCAAGCGCGGTCCTTTCGCTCGGATGTCCCTGTTCATCAAGCAGGTCATGGCGGAACTCCGCAAGGTTGTCACTCCCACCCGCAAGGAGCTCCTGAGTTACACGGGAGTCGTGCTGGTGTTCGTCGTCATCATGATGGCCATCGTTTCCGCTTTCGACTGGGTGTTCGCACTCGTCGTCACCTATGTGTTCGGAACGCCGGGCGGATAAGGCAGCTTCCGTAGCCAGGCTCGCATCAAGCGGTCGTGGCCACACACCAGTGAAGAAGAGTCACTGCAAAATTCATGGCAAACGCTGTTTGGGCCACGATCTCGTGCCCATGCAATAGAAAAGGATTGAAATTTAGTGACTGACACGAATCGCGACGACGTCGACTGGGCCACCGCCGCCGAGCAGTCCTCCACCGATGACGAGGCGCAGGAGGGCAACACTCTCGCCGCCGCAGAAGAGTCCGTGGAGGCCGCCGAGCAGGTCGCCGTGCACGTGTTCGACCCGAACGTGGGCGTGGAAGTCAACCTCGACGCCGCGCTCGACGCGCTGGCCGAATCCGCTGACCCGGCTGCCGACGCTCTCGTCGACGACGCCCTCGACATCGACTCCGCCGACGAGGCTGAGGCCGCCGTCGAAGCCGTCGAAGACGAAGAGGCAACGGATGCTGCTGTCGAGCCCGCCGAGGACGAGACCCCCGAAGACCCCTACGAGGAGTTCCGCAAGGAACTGCGCTTCCAGCCCGGCAAGTGGTTCGTCATCCACTCCTACGCCGGCTTCGAGCGCCGCGTGAAGTCGAACATCGAGAACCGCAAGCAGTCGATGGCCATGGAAGATTTCATCTACCAGGTCGAGGTTCCGATGGAAGACGTCGTCGAGATCAAGAACGGCCAGCGCAAGATGGTCACCCGCGTGCGCATTCCCGGCTACGTGCTGGTTCGCATGGACCTCAATGAAGACAGCTGGTCCGTCGTGCGTCACACGCCCGGCGTCACCGGCTTCGTCGGCAACGCGCACAACCCCACGCCGCTGCGCTTCGAGGAGGCCTTCGGCATGCTGAAGAGCCTCGTCGAGATTCAGGATGTCCCCACCGCTAAGACCGGCGGACACGGCGGCAAGGTTCCGACCCGCGCCCTCCCGGCCGAAATCGACTATGAGATCGGCGAGACGATCACGATCAAGGAAGGTTCGTTCGCGGGCCTGCCCGGATCGATCAGCGAAATCAAGGCGGAGAGCGGCAAGCTCATCGTGCTGGTTTCCCTCTTCGAGCGCGAGACCCCCGTGGAGCTCAGCTTCGATCAGGTCACCAAGCTCTGATCCGCTCAACGCCGCGAGCCGCTTAGCACCGTTGCTCCGTCTAACACCCCCCAGTTTTAAGTTCACCGGGGCCCGTCCGGGCCACCGGGAGAGCGGCCCCTGGCTGCTCGTCATTACAAAGTAAGGAAGAACAATGGCACCGAAGAAGAAGGTAACTGGTCTGATCAAGCTTCAGATCAAGGCCGGCGCCGCCAACCCCGCACCGCCCATCGGGCCGGCACTGGGTCAGCACGGCGTCAACATCATGGAATTCTGCAAGGCGTACAACGCTCAGACGGAATCACAGCGCGGCAACGTCATCCCGGTGGAAATCACCGTCTACGACGACCGTTCATTCACTTTCATCCTGAAGACCCCGCCGGCGGCGGAGCTCATCAAGAAGGCAGCCGGCGTCGCGAAGGGCAGCGGCACCCCGCACACCGTCAAGGTTGCCAAGCTCACCAAGGCCCAGGTTCGCGAAATCGCCGAGGCCAAGATGGTTGACCTCAACGCCAACGACATCGACGCTGCGTCGAAGATCATCGCCGGCACCGCCCGCTCCATGGGCATCACGGTCGAGGCCTAACCACCTTTACCCGGCATCCGCCACCAGCACGACGTGGAAGAGCCCGCCAGGCTCGCACCACACTCTCAATTTCGTTTTACAGGAGATTCAACATGGCACAGAAGTCAAAGGCCTACCGGGCCGCGGCCGAGAAGATCGACGCCGACAAGTTCTACACCCCGACCGAGGCCGTCACCCTGGCCCGGGAGACCGGTTCCGCGAACTTCAACTCGACCGTTGAAGTAGCCCTCAAGCTCGGCGTGGACCCCCGCAAAGCTGACCAGATGGTTCGCGGTACCGTGATCCTTCCCCACGGCACCGGTCGCACCGCCCGCGTCATCGTCTTCGCAACGGGCCCCGCGGCCGAGGCAGCCATCGCTGCCGGCGCCGACGAGGTCGGTGGCGACGAGCTCATCGAAAAGGTGGCCGCCGGCTACACCTCGTTCGACTCCGCCGTCTCCACCCCGGAGCTCATGGGCAAGGTCGGTCGTCTCGGTAAGGTCCTCGGCCCGCGCGGCCTCATGCCGAACCCGAAGACCGGAACCGTGACGCCTGACGTCGCGCGCGCCGTGTCCGACATCAAGGGCGGAAAGATCGCGTTCCGCGTCGACAAGCACGCCAATGTGCAGTTCGTCGTCGGCAAGGCGTCCTTCACCGCCGAGCAGCTGAATGAGAACATCAGCGCAGCTCTCGAGGAGATCGTTCGCCTCAAGCCCAGCTCGTCCAAGGGCCGCTACATCATGAAGGGTGCCGTTTCGACTACGTTCGGCCCCGGCATCCAGCTCGATGTGAACAGCATCTAGTCAGTTTCACCGCGGTTTTGCCGCACCAGGAAGGGCCCGTCAGAAGACGGGCCCTTTCGTCGTCAGGGATGACCGAGCCGCGGCCCGAGCGCAGGCTCAGTCGCTGGCGGAGGTGGGGCGGACATCCGTGCGCTCGGCGTTGTGCGGATGTGCGCGGAGCATGGCCGCGACGGCGATCGCGTCGCCCTCCGGCTGATGCGAGGCGCTGTGCGGCTGGGCGATGAAGAGGTAGAGCAGTCCGCTCCCCATCACCACCCCCAGCCCGATCAGCACGATCCAGTCGTCGAGGAACACCCCGGTCGTGCCAGGCCGGGCCAGCAGGACCATGGCGAAGATCCCGTAGGCGAGGGCGATCACGTTGACGACGAATCCGAGCGCTCCGAGGCTGAACGGTCCGGCCGGCCGCCAGCCCTTGATGCGCTGGCGGAGCGCCGCGAGCACCACGGCCTGGAACGCGACGTAGATGCCGAGCACGGCGAATGCCGTGATCTGGGTCAGGATCGTGCTGCCGCCACCGTAGATCAGGAGGCAGAGCAGCAGAGGAATCGTGGAGGCCACGATCAGCGCGTTGACGGGGACGGCTGTGCGCGGGGAGACCCGGCCCAGCCAGGCGTGGCCTGGGATCATGCCGTCCCGGGCGAACGAGAACAGAAGCCGGCTCGCCGCGGCCTGCAGGCTGAGCACACAGGACAGGAATGCCGTGATCGCGACGACCAGGAACAGGTTGGCGCCGACCGTGCCGAGGGTGGCGTCGAGGATAGCGGGGATCGGGTCCACGTCGTTGCCGTCGACGACGGCCTGCAGGTCCGGTGCGGCCAGAACATACCCGCCGAACGAGAAGAGGGCGGAAACCCCACCCACCAGGATGGTGAGGATCATGGCCCGGGGGACGCCTGTGGCCGGGTTCGGCACCTCCTCGGCGACATCCCCGCACGCCTCGAATCCGTAGAACAGGAACAGGCCGGCAAGGGCAGCGCCGAGGAACGCCGTGGCGTAGCCGGCGTCGCCTTCGACACCCATGGTGTCGAAGAAGATGCCGAACTCCTGCTTGCGCTGGAAGACGAGCAGGTAGAGGCCGAGACCGATCACACCGACTAGTTCGGCGGCGAGGCCGATCCGGGCAACTCGGGCCAGCATCTTCGTGCCGGAGAAGTTGAATGCGAACGCGACCACGAGGAACAGCGCCGAGAGGCCGAGGGTCACCTCTTTCGTCACGGGGGCGTTGATCAGGCTGCCGAGGAAGCCGCTGCCGAATTCCGCGACGGCGGTGATCGTGACGAGCATCGCCCAGACGTAGACCCAGGCGGCCAGCCAGGCGTACCGCTTGCCCCAGAGGCGCCGGGTCCACGGGTAGATGCCGCCCGCGATCGGATACTGGGAGACCACCTCCCCGAAGACCAGGGCAACGAGCAGTTGCCCGGTACCCACGATGACCAGCCAGAAGATGGAGGGTGGCCCGCCCGTGCTCAGGGCAAGGGCGAAGAGCGAGTAAACGCCCACGAGGGGAGAGAGGTAGGTGAAGCCCAAGGCGAAGTTGCCCCAGAGCGACATGGAACGGTGGAAAGAGTCCTCGTAGCCGAGGGCCTTGAGGTGCTCGGCGTCGCCGAGCCCCTTTCTGTGGGGTGACGCGTTCGAAGACATGGGGACCTTTCCGATCGAGCCGGAGATCGAGAATGTGCTCAACATAGTGCTGCGCGCGGGCGCAGGCATAGGACCGAAGCGATCTTTCCGTGCCAAGCGCCGTTCCGGTCGAGAGCGACCCGGGGAATGGGAACTCTCGACCGCAACGGCAGCAGCGCCCGTGCCCGCACGCCAGGCCGTGCCAGGGCCAGCAGGCGGCCGGTAGACTCGATATACAGCGACCACCGGCGAAGCCCCTGGTCGAGTCGACGGGGACAGGGGGTAGGTCGTGCCGCAGGACAAAACCGCGCAGCCCCTGGCGGGCCTGCGTGTCGCCGATTTCTCGCGAGTGCTGGCCGGGCCCTACGCCACAATGATGCTCGCCGACTTCGGCGCTGACGTGATCAAGATCGAGAGCCCGTCCGGCGACGACACCCGCCAGTGGCGGCCCCCGGTGGATGCGCAGGGCGAGTCGACCTACTTCGGTTCGGTCAACCGCAATAAGCGAAGCGTTGTCTGCGACCTGGGTACCGGCGCCGGCCTGGCCGTGGCCCGGCGCCTCGCGGAGACCGCTGATGTCGTGGTGGAGAACTTCCGGCCGGGCGTGATGGACCGCTTCGCACTGGGCTTCGAGCAGGTGGCGGCCGCGAATCCGCGGGTCGTTTACTGCTCGATCACCGGATTCGGCGCGGGCGCGGGCGCGCGCCTGCCTGGGTACGACCTGCTCGTGCAGGCGGTCGGCGGGCTGATGAGCGTCACCGGGCGCCCGGACGACGAGCCGAGCAAGGTGGGGGTGGCCCTCGTTGACGTGCTGTCCGGGCTCAACGCGCTCAGCGGCATCCTGCTCGCTCTGCATGCGCGCGACGCCGCCGGCGCCGGCGCGGCCCCCGGCCACCGGGTGGAGGTGGACCTGCTGACCACCCTGCTCTCGGCGCTGACCAACCAGGCCGCCGGCACGCTCGCAACCGGGCAGTCGCCGGGCCGGCTGGGCAACGCGCACCCGAGTATCGCCCCCTACGAACTCTTCGACGCCGCAGACCGGCCGCTGGTGATCGCCGTGGGCACCGACCGCCAGTTCCGCACTCTCGTGCGGTTACTCGGGGCGCCCCGGCTCGCCGACGATGACCGTTTTCTCGGCAACGTCGACCGGGTGCGCCATCGGGCGCTGCTCAAGACCGTGCTCGAAGACCTGCTCCGCCCCGAGCCTGCCGCGCACTGGGTGAGCGTTTTGACGGATGCCGGCGTGCCGGCCGGCCTGGTCAACTCCCTCGACGAGGCGTTCACTTTCGCCTCCGCGCTCGGGCTCGACCCGGTGGTCGAACTCGATCGAGCGGGCCGCAGCAGCCGCCAGGTTGCCAATCCCATCCACCTCGCCGGCCTCCCGCCCGCGTACCGCCTCTGCCCTCCGCGGCTGGGCGAGCACGCCGGCGCCGACTGGCTCGCCCCGACCGTTGTCCCAGGGCGAGCCCCCGTACCGGCCCCAAATTCCGCCCGTGTTCCGCCGACCACCGAAGGACTCTCGTGACCGCCGCAGCCCGCCCCACTCCGCTCGTGCCCACCCCGCTTGTCGACGCCGTGTTCGACCTCGATGCCCTTCTCGAACCGGAGGAGACGGTCTGGGGGCGCGCGGCCCGGGCGTTCGCGACCAACCGCATCCTGCCGACCGTCGAGGCGGATTTCGAGGCGAAGTACTTCCGGGCTGAGCTGATTCCCGAGCTCGGCAAGGCCGGCTTTCTCGGCATGCACCTCACCGGCTACGGCTGCGCCGGTGCGGGGGCGGTCAGTTATGGGCTGGTCTGCCTCGAGCTGGAGGCTGCGGACAGCGGCTGGCGCACCTTTGTCTCGGTGCAGGGCTCGCTGGCCATGTCGGCCATCCATAGATACGGCTCAGAGGAGCAGAAGCAACGCTGGCTGCCGGGCATGGCGACCGGCGAGCTTGTGGGCTGTTTCGCGCTGACCGAACCCACCGGCGGCAGTGACCCGGCCGCTATGGCGACCATCGCCCGCCGGGATGCCGACGGTTGGGTGATCGAGGGCACAAAGCGCTGGATCGGGCTGGCCAGCATTGCTGATGTTGCGGTCGTGTGGGCGCAAACTGATGCCGGAGTGCGCGGATTTCTGGTGCCCACCGACACCGCGGGCTTCACCGCGACCCCCATCGACGGCAAGCTCTCGATGCGAGCGTCGATCCAGTGCGACGTGCTCCTCGACGCCGTGCGGGTGCCGGCAGACGCGATCCTGCCGGGCGCCGCGGGGCTCTCCGGGCCGTTCGGCTGCCTCAACGAGGCGCGATTCGGCATCGTCTGGGGGGCCATGGGGGCCGCCCGCAGCTGCCTCGACGCCGCCATCGGTCGTTCCCGGACCCGGGAGGTGTTCGGCAAGCCGATCGGGGCGACCCAGCTGATTCAGGCCAAGCTCGCCGACATGCTCGTCGAGTACGAGAAGGGGGTTCTGCTTGCCCTGCACCTCGGCCGGCTCAAGGAACGCGGCACGCTCACCCCGGCCCAGATCAGCGTTGGCAAGCTCAACAGCGTGCGCGAGGCGATCCAGATCGCCCGCGAGGCCCGCGCCATTCTCGGCGGCGATGGGATCACGAGCGAGTTCCCGGTGATGCGGCACATGGCGAATCTCGAATCGGTGCGCACCTACGAGGGCACCGACGAGATCCACCAGCTCGTTCTCGGCCGCGCTCTGACCGGCCTGAACGCCTTCGGCTGAACCGATTTGTGAGAGAGTTGCAAGCAGATTGATGGGTCCCATCGGGCCAATCGACGGGGGACAGCGAACCGGGGAGGGGACAGTGCCGGTGACGGGCGGCCAGACCGTGTTCGCGAACCTGCGCGCGCGCATCCTTTCAGGGGAGTTGCCCGCCAGGGCGACGCTGCGGGAAACGGCCCTCGCCCAGGAGCTCGGCGTCAGCCGCACGCCCGTTCGCGAGGCTCTGCGCCGGCTCGACGAGGCCGGTTTGGTGGAGTTCGTGCCCAACCGGGGTGCCACCGTCGTCGAGTGGACGCCCGAGCAGATTCGCGAGACCTATTTTCTGCGTGCGGCCCTCGAGAGCCGAGCGGCGGGCCTCGCGGCTAGCCGGATTGAGCCCGCCGACCTTGACCGTCTTGCCGTGCTGATCGTTGCCATGGAAGAGTTCGTGTGTGCCACCGACGACGCCGGCATCGACCGGCTCGCGGTTCTCAACGCCGAATTCCACCGCATCATCGTGGCCGCCTCCGACAGCAGTCAGCTGATGGTCCTGACCGGGTCGGTCGGCCGGGTGCCGATGATGGCCCACCTCTTCCGCCGGGACGCGGCAGCGTTCCGGGCGGCCAGCAACCACCAGCACCGCGACATTCTCACCGCGCTCCGGTCCGGCGACGCGCTCTGGGCCGAGGTGGCGATGCGCTGCCACATCCTCGCCGCGCGCAACGCGGTCGCGGTGCAGCGCCCGGGCGCCGTGTAACCGGCGGTCAGTCGCGGGGGGTCCGTGCGGCCGTGACCAGGCGGCGGGTATACGGATGCTGCGGCGTGCTGACGATCTCGGCCGCGGATGCCTGCTCGACGATCCGGCCTGCCTCCAGCACCGCCACGCGGCTGCACCCGGCTGCCACGACACCGAGGTCCCGGGAGGCCACGATGATCGAGAAGCCGTTCTCGCGGCGCAGTTCTCGGTAGAGCTCCAGAACGGCGGACTCGGACTCGGCATCGAGCGTGCCGGTGGGTTCGTCGAGGATCAGGAGGTCGGGAGAGCAGGAGACCGCGTCGGCGATCAACACCCGCCGCAGCGCGAGCGGGTCGAGTTGGGCCGGCAGTTGCAGTGACGTCGCGCGGGGATCGGGCAGGCCCACCTGGTCGAGCAGCTCCAGCACACGCCGGGCGGCCGCTCTGCGGGACAGGCCGCGCTTCGTGCGCAGGGGACGGGCGAGCTGACGGCCGATGGGCCGATCGAACACGAGGCCCGTGCGCTCGTTCGCAGGCACGAAGGCCAGGCTCGTTCCGCGCAGCCGAGTGAGCGAGCGCGGCGAGGCCCCGACCAGTTCCTGGCCGGCGAGCAGGATCGAGCCTGCCGAGACCACCGCTGGTGCGGGCAGCCGGCCCGCTATGGCCAGGGCGATCTCGGTCGCCCCGGAGCCGGCGACACCGACCAGCCCGATGACCTCGCCCCGCGCGATGGAGAGGGAGATGCCGGTGGCCAGCGGCGGGGCATCCGTTCGGCCGCCAGCGGAAATCTGGAGGCCGCGCACGTCGACCAGGGCCGAGGCACGGAAACGATCGGAGGGAATCGGCTCGTCCCCGGCTGCCGAGTGCGGGGACCCGGCGGCGGAATGCGGATGCCCGTCCGCTGGATCCCACGAGCGGAGGAATGCGCTCACGACTTCCCCTTCCACCCTGACTGCTGCCCTATGCTTTTTTACTGTATGCAATCCAGATGTATTCCCACGGCCAGAAGCCCGGGTTTTGCGGAGTCTCACCCGAATTGGGGGCACTTTTGCATACAACTCGAACGTTTTGCAGTCGAAGTGCTCCAGCGATGTCGGGCCGCTACGCTCCCAGCCTGATTGACCTCTTCACCGGATATGCCGCGACCGCACGCCGCGTGATCGGCTGTCGGTACACGGGCGCCGTCGGAGCGTCGTACAGCGAGGCACCCACCGGTCCGAGCCGAACCAATTCGACGGAGATTTTGGGGGAAGAGCGCTTTCTCGGCCTGTTTGGGGTCGTTCTGGGCAATATCTCCGTCGAATTCGTCCCAGTCTCGGCCCAGCACCCCGGCGCCCCTGCCATGACTACGAGTCGAAGCCGAGGCCCAGCGCGTCGAGTGTCTTCAGGATGGCATTGCGCCGGCCCCTGTTGTGGTCGGCGCGGTCAAGCGACCAACGCGTGGTCTGGATTCCCATCGAGGCGAGGGGCTCGGGAGGGAACGGGAGTGGCCGCCCGCGCACCATCTCGAGCTGCGTGCGCTCGGTCTGCAACCCGGCCAGCTGATCGAGCATGACCAACGCCGCAAAGTGGGTGGCGGCCACGCCGAGTCCGGTGAACCCGGCGGCGTAGCTGATCCGCCCGCCGCGAGCCGTGCCGAAGAAGGCGCAGAATTGCGTCGACGTATCGATGGCACCGGCCCACTGGTGGCTGAACCGCAGCCCCGCCAACTGCGGGAATGTGGTGAAGAAGTGGCTGGCCAGCCGCTGGAAGCTCTCCGGTCGGTTCTCGTAGCCGCTCCGCACCCGGGCGCCATAGTGATAGATCGCGTCGTAGCCACCGAAGAGGATCCGGTTGTCGGCGCTCAATCGGTAGTAGTGGAACTGGTTGGCCAGGTCACTCAGACCCTGCCGGTTCTGCCAATTGATTGCTGCGAGCTGGTCGGGGGAGAGCGGCTCGGTCATCAGCACGTAGTCGTAGACGGGCACCGTGGACAGACGGTTGCGGGCGAGCAGCGAAGGGAACACGTTGGTCGCCAGCGCGGTCTTCTGCGCGCGCACCACCCCCGAGGCTGTGCGCAGCCGCGTGCCCTGTGCCGGCGAGAGTCCCTGCGTGTCCAGGTGCTGCACCGGGGTGTGCTCGAAGATCTCGACGCCGAGCTCGGTGGCCACGCGGGCGAGTTCGGTCGCGAGCTTGCCTGGGTGCACGAGCGCGTTGCTGCGCTTGTGCCAGATGCCGGCCAGGTAGGTGGGCGAGCCGACCTCAGCGCGCAGCTCGGCGGCATCCAGGAACACGCTGTCGGTGCCGGTCGGTTCCTCGCGCAACCAGTCGACCTGGTGCTCCTCGATGGCCAGGTCGATGGCGCCCGTGCGCTCGAAGTCGCAGTCCAGCCCGAGTTCGGCGACGGCCCGTTCGATCTCGTCGAGGTTCTCGAGGCCCAGCTCGGTGAGTCGGGCGATCTCTTTCGGCCAGCGGCGTTGCCCATTCTCCTCGCCGTGGGTCAGGCTGGCCTCGCAGAAACCGCCGTTGCGTCCCGACGCGGCCCAGCCGATTGTGCGCCCCTCGAGCAACACCACGCGCGCGCCCGGGTCGCGCTGTTTGGCGCGCACGGCGGTCCAGAGGCCGAGGTAACCGCCGCCGACGATGGCGAGATCGCAGTCGAGGTCAGCCGTAAGGCGCGGATAGCCGGTCTGCGGCGACACGTCGTCTAACCAGAACGGCGCGGAGCAGGTAGCGGCGAGGGCTCCCGCAATGACGGATGCGGCGGGTCGGGCCCGCTCGAATATGGTCGTGCCCACGGATGGTCCTTTGTTCGTCGCGACGCTGCTACCCATTCATCATGACAGCCGGAGCCTGTCGGTGGCCAGGCCCGTAAGTCTCGTGGGTGCACTCGCAGGGTGCACCCGCGGGCGCACCCTGTGGAAGCGGGCGCACGTTATAACCTGCGCCTGCTGCTACAGGGTGCGCCGCGGCGGTCGAAGTCTGCGCCTGCCATCGCCGCCCTGATCAGCTCACCGGCGCGTGCGCCTCCAGGAACTGAAACACCTCGGTCTGGTCGACGCCGGGGAAGGTTCCCGTGGGCAGCGCGGCGAGCAGGCTCGTCGGCGTGCGCGCGGCGGGCCAGGACTGGCCGGACCAGCGCTCCGACAACGCATCGGGTGCGCGCCGGCAGCACGACTCGTCGGGGCACCGGGACACGGCACGGTTGCCCGTCTCGCGCCCGCGGAACCACTTCACGTGCGAGAACGGCACTCCCACGCTGACCGAGTAGTCGCCCTCCTTGGCCTTCTCGATGCGGGAGGTGCACCAGAATGTCCCGCTCGGAGTGTCGGTGTACTGGTACCAGGGGCTGAACCGGTCTGCCACGTGGAAGACCGTGCGCGCGGTCCAGCTGCGGCACACCGTCGTGCCCTCGATTGCCCCGAGCGCGTCACTCGGGAAGCGCACGGCATCGTTCTCGTAGGCCTTGATAATGGTGCCGGACTCGTGCACCTTCATGAAATGCACCGGGATGTCCAGGCGCGCGGTGGCAAGGTTCGTGAACCGATGCGCGGCCGTCTCGTAGGAGACCGCGAACGCGTCGCGGAGGTCCTCCATCGAGATGCGGCGCAGGCTCTTCGCCTCGGTGAGCAGCTTCACGGTGTCTTTCTCGGGCAGCAGGATGGCCGCGGTCAGGTAGTTGGTCTCCACTCGTTGGGACAGAAATTCCGCGTAATTTCCGGGTTCCTCGTGCCCACAGAGCAGGGTGGCGAATGCCTGCAGGATGGGCGAGCGGGAGTCGCGCGAGGCCGACTGCTCAGTGGGCAGGTAGATCCGCCGGTTGCGCTTGTCGGTCACCGAGCGGGTCGAGTTCGGCAGGTCGCCCACGTAGTGCAGAGAGTAGCCGAGGTGGGTGGCCATATCGGCGACCACCTGGTGGGAGACCGGGCCGCTCGTGTGCCCGACGGCGGTAAGCAGCCGTTGCGCCTCGGCCTCGAGTTCCGGAAAATAGTTGTCCCGGGCGCGCATGGTCGCCCGCAGTTCCACGTTCGCGCGCCGGGCCTCCTCCGGGGTGGCCGCGCGCTCCCGGTGCAGGCGCAGGATTTCGTTGTGCAGGCTGAGCAGGGTCTGCAGGGTTTCGTCACTGGTTCCGCGGCCTACGCGGAAGTGCGGCAGTCCGAGCGCCGTGAACACGGGGCCCCGCTGGGCTCGCTCGACGGCAATTTCCAGCGCCGCCCGCTCGGACGGGGCATCCGTTTTCAGCAGGTCGTCGACGGTGGTGCCGAGCGCGGCCGCGATGGTGAGCAGCATCGACAGTCGCGGCTCGCGTTTGCCGTTCTCGATCATCGAGACCTGCGAAGGCGCTCGGTCGACGGCGGCGGCGAGGGCATCGAGCGTCATGCGCTTGTTCGTGCGCAGTTCACGGATGCGCCGTCCCAGGGTCAGTGCATCGAGCCCGGCCTCTTCGGTGGGGTCCGCGGAGAAGGAGGGGCGGAGGGCGGGATCGACGGTGACCATGACCCCATGTTCACACACCCAGGCAAGAACTTCTCCCAGGCAGAAGAAAAGTTGTTCTTCTGTTGCCGCTGGAGCGGTGCCGCACGGTTGCCTGGTCCAGAGTTGGAAACAGGCAAGCAAAGACGCTCTCCCAGGCGGCGCCAGGCCAGCAGCACTCCCACTCACGTTTTGAAGGAGATCAGCCCATGAATACCCCGCCCGTGGCGACATCCGACCAGGTCCAGGCCGTCAGGCCCACCACGAACACCGGCAGCTTCGCCACCATCCAGCCGCACCTCGAGATCACCGGCGATCTCGGCGCGCGCTACGACGAAATCCTCACTCCCGAAGCGCTGGTGTTCCTGGCCGAGCTGCACGACCGGTTCGCCGGAACGCGGCAAGACCTGCTGGCGACGAGACTGCGCAAGCGAGTGGATGCCGCTAACGGGCGCGACCCGGGATTCCTCACCGAGACCGCGCACATCCGTCGTGACCTCACCTGGAGTGTTGCGGGGGCCGGCCCCGGGCTGGTCGACCGTCGGGTGGAGATCACTGGACCGACCGACCGCAAGATGGCTATCAACGCCTTGAACTCGGGCGCGAAGGTGTGGCTCGCCGACCAGGAGGACGCGACGAGCCCGACCTGGGCGAACGTCGTCGAGGGGCAGCTCACCCTGTTCGACCAGGTGCGCGGACAACTCAGCTTCACCAGCCCGGAGGGCAAGGAGTACACCGTTACGGGCGACGCCACCGGCGCCACCCCCACCATCGTGATGCGCCCGCGCGGATGGCAGCTGGTGGAGAAGAACCTGACCTTCGTCGACCGCGCGAACCGCCGCACGAATGCGTCCGGCAGCCTGGTCGACTTCGGGCTGTACCTCTTCCACAACGCGCAGCGCCTGATCGACAGCGGCGTGGGTCCCTACTTCTACCTGCCGAAGCTCGAGAGCCACCTCGAGGCCCGACTCTGGGACGACATCTTCAGTCACTCGGAGGACCGTCTCAGCATCCCGCATGGCACCATCCGGGCCACCGTGCTGATCGAGACCATCCAGGCCGCCTTTGAGATGGAAGAGATCCTCTACGAGCTTCGCGAACACTGCGCCGGACTGAACGCGGGGCGCTGGGACTACATCTTCAGCATCATCAAGACGTTCCGCACCCGTGGCAGCCGGTTCGTCTTCCCCGACCGCAAGCAGATCACAATGACGGTTCCGATCATGCGCGCCTACACCGAACTGCTGGTCTCGACCTGCCACCGACGCGGGGCGTATGCCGTGGGTGGCATGAGCGCATTCATTCCGAACCGGCGTGACCCCGAAGTCACCCGGCGTGCGCTGGAAGCGGTCGCCGCCGACAAGAAGCGCGAGGCAACGGATGGCTTCGACGGCACCTGGGTGGCACACCCGGACCTGATCCCGACGGCCCAGGCCGAGTTCGACAAGGTGCTCGGCGACAAGCCCAACCAACTGCACCGCACTCGGGACGACGTGAGTGTCACGGCTGCCGAGTTGCTCGATGTGGAATCCATCGGCGGCGAGATCACCGAGGCCGGTGTGCATGACAACATCAAGATCGGGCTGCGGTACATCGAGTCCTGGCTGCGCGGGGTCGGCGCCGCGGCCATCGACAACCTGATGGAGGACGCCGCGACCGCCGAGATCTCCCGTTCGCAGCTCTGGCAGTGGATCCACCTGGGCTCGGTCACCGCCGAGGGCATCCGGATCGACGAGACCTGGGTCGAGGAGCAGCTCGTCGAGGTTTACGAGGCTCTCAAGCGCACGCCCGATGACCGGTTCGACGACGCGCTAGAGGTGTTCCGGGCATCCGCGCTCGAGCCCGAGTTCCCGACCTTCCTCACCGTCGGCGCCTACGCCCGTTACCTGTAACCTTTCTCCCCCGTTCGCGAGAGCGCACTATATGCCCGTTCAGTTCTGCTGGAGGGGCATATTCTGCGCTCTCGCGTGCAGTGGTGGGGTGGTGGGGCGTCGGTAAGGTGAGTGGGTGATCGAGATTCGCAGAGCCACGACGACGGATGCCGCGGTGCTGGCCGAGCTGGCCGCAGCCACCTTTGCGCTTGCCTGCCCGCCGCACACCACGGCGGAGGCCATTGCGGTGTTCCTGCACGACGTGCTCGCGGAGGCCAACTTCGACGCCTACCTGGCCGACCCGGAGCGCGTGGTCCTCGTGGCCGAAGAGAATGGCGGACTGCTCGGCTACACCATGCTCGTGTTCGCGGAGCCCACCGACGCCGACGTGCGCTCGGCCATCGGCATCCGTCCCACCGTGGAGTTGAGCAAGTGCTATCTGCGGGCCGAGACGCACGGCCGCGGGGTGGCCGCGGCGCTGATGACGGCGACGCTCGATGCCGCCCGGGAACGCGGGGCGGCCGGCAGCTGGCTCGGCGTCAACCAGGAGAACGCGCGCGCGATCCGCTTCTATGAGAAGAACGGGTTCGCCACGGTCGGCGAAAAGCGTTTCCTGGTGGGCGAACGGTACGAGGACGATTACGTTCTGGAGCGCGCGCTCTAGGTGGTTCCGGCCACGAATGACGCCTCTGGCCTCAGACGTGCTTCGGCCGCGCGTCAGCCGTGCGCTTCGGCCGCCGTGCCGTACGCGGTCTCCCCGGCTGCGCGAGCAGCGATCGCCTGATCTTTCATACCCTTGATCTGTTCGTAGGCGGCGAGGGCAGCCCGCCTCGTTTCGCCGAGGTCGACGATCGGGGCCGGATAGGCGTCCGTGCCGTATTCGGGCACGTTCTGACGGATGTACACCGCGTGGGGGTCGAACTTCTTAGCCTGCAATTCCGGATTGAAGACCCGGAAATAGGGCGCGGCGTCTGCGCCGGAGCCGGCCACCCACTGCCAGCCGAACGGGTTGCTCGCGGCATCGGCGTCGACGAGCGTGTCCCAGAACCACTGTTCGCCGAGCCGCCAGTCGATCAGCAGGTTCTTGATCAGGAACGACGCCGTCACCATGCGCACACGGTTGTGCATGCTGCCGGTTCGCCAGAGTTCGCGCATCCCCGCGTCGACGAGGGCGATCCCCGTTCGGCCGTGCTGCCAGGCCTCCAGCACCCGTTCGTCGAGTTTCGGCCAAGGGAAGGCATCGAACTCCGGCCGCAGGTTGACGGTCGCGATCCGGGGACTGTTGAACAGCACGTGGTAGCTGAATTCCCGCCAGCCGACCTCGGTGAGGAATCGGGTCGCACTGGCCTGGGCGGTGCCGGTCAGGCCGATCCGGGCCTGCTCGGTCGCATGCCATATTTGGAATGGACTGATCTCGCCCCAGCGCAGGTGCGGTGACAGCCGCGAGGTGACGGTCTGGGCCGGTTCGTCCCGCTCCGTGCCGTAGCGGGCGAGAGACTCATGCAGGAAGGTCGTGAGCCGACGGTGAGCGGATTCCTCGCCGGGCTGCCAGGTCTCGCGCAGCCCCGCGGCCCAGTCCGGTCGCGTCGGCAGCAGCTCCCAGCGCTCGAGCTGGTCCGAGGCGATCGGGCCGGAGAACCCGGGGAATGACTCGGGCGTCGCAAAGGGTGCGCGCGGCGGCGGACCGGCCGTGCAGGCTCGCCAGAAGGGCGTGAACACCGAGTAGGTGCCGCCCTGACCGGTCTGGATCGTCCACGGCTCGAACAGGAGTGACCCGGCGAAACTGCGAGCCAGGATGCCGCCTGCGGTGAGGCTCGACTTGATCCGGGTGTCCACCTCGCGCTCGGCCTGGCCGTAGCGCCGGTTCCAGAACACGGCGTCCGCGCCGACGGATGCGGCGAGCTCCCTGATCGCGTCTTCGGCCGGTCCCCGGCGCAGCGTCAACCGGCCGCCGAGGCGTTCCAGCGAATCGGCCAGCGAGGTCAGGCTCCCGTGAAGCCACCAGCGGGCCGCGCCGCCGAGCGGCCGGATCCCGGGGGACTCCTCGTCCAGCACGTACACCGCCACGATCGGCCGACCGCGCTCCAGCGCTGCCGTGAGGGCAGGGTTGTCCGCGAGGCGCAGATCGTCGCGGAACCAGACCAAGGAGGGACCGTCGCCGCTCACGGCCGCGCCTCAGCGTTGCCAGCAGAACCAGAACCAGAAGCAGAAGCAGCGCCGCTCGAAGCGCCCGGGGCATCCGTCACCCGCAGCACGATCTTCCCCCGCGTGTGGCCCTCCTCGATCAGGCGGTGCGCGGAGGCGCCGTCGGCCAGATCGAACACCCGGTCCACGTGCACCCGCACGCTGCCGTCGTCGATCAGCTCCGTGATGTAATCGAGCACGCCGGCGTCGGCGGCCACTTTGAAGCCGGTCGCACGGATGCCCCGGGCCGCGGCTTCCTCCGCCATGGTCGGCCAGCTTCCGGTCGGGGCGTTCACCAGAATGCCGTCCGGCCGCAGCACGGCAAGCGACCGCGTGCCGGTGTTGTCGTGCACGTTGCCGACAAGGTCGATGACCGCATCCAACCCGGAGAGCACGTCGTCGAACCGGGTCTGGGTGTAGTCGATGACCTCGTCCGCGCCGAGTTCCCGCAGGAAGCCGACGTTGCGGGTGGACCCGGTGGCGATCACATGGGCGCCGAAGGCCTTGGCGAACTGCACGGCGAAGTGGCCGACGCCGCCGCTACCGGCGTGGATGAGCATCCGTTGCCCGGGCGCAGCCGCGGCAAGGTCCACGACCATGCCCCACGCGGTGAGGGCCGCGACCGGCACGGCTGCCGCTTCGACGTGGCTGAGGCGCGCCGGTTTGCGGGCCACGCTCAAGCTCGACACTGTCACCAGCTCGGCGTAGCTGCCAAGGGTGCGGGGCACTCGGGCCATGCCGAAGACCTCATCGCCGGGTTGCAGGGGGAACGCTGCGTACGGTGCGCTGATAACGACGCCACTGAAGTCCAGGCCGAGAACGGCCGGGTAGGCCGGGATGACCGGGGCGACGCCGCCGCCCGCCCGCGTCTTCGCGTCGATCGGGTTGACGCCAGCGGCGACGACGCGCACGAGGAGCTCGTCGAACACCGCCGTCGGCGCAGGGACCTGGGCCACGTGTAGTTCATCGGGCGTCCCGGGGTGGTCGATGACGAGGGCTCGCATGGTCGGTGGCAGATTCGTGACGTTTCCCATCTGCCTATTCTCCCCCGCGGCGCTGTGGTTTGCGGGCGTGTGGGGCCCTCGATTTGGGGGTGGCCTTCGGGGCGCCGGCCCCACAGTGGGGCTGGCCGGGAGGGGCCTCCGGCGCATAGTCTGTCCTCTCAAAGGGGGACCACCCCGATGAACGGCGCGAGACCTTCGGTTGCCGCTCATCCGGTCTCCCCAGGACTCGGCATCATTCACGCCGAGCCCGCCCGCTGAGCCCGGCACGGGTATGTCACGGATGAGTCGTGCCGCACCCGAAGCGGCACGAACTCGCCCGTTGTGCTGCGGCGACACGTCGCCGGAGAGCCGCATGCACTACCCGGCATGCGGCTGTCCCGGCGGCGACCGACCGCTCGGGCAGTAGTCAGACGCGACCGACCGGCGGTCCTGACGTGGTCTGCTGGTTGAGTAGGGCGATCAGGTTGTTCGCATAGCCCACCAGGATCGCGATCTGGTCTTCGTCACGTTCGACCCAGCGGCACTCGGGCTCGGCGTTCACGGGCACGAAATCCTGGTGCTGTTCCCAGACGAGAAGGGTGCGCTCGGCGCCAAGCACGTATTGCTGCCACCACACCTGACGCAGGTACGAGCGCGGGATGCTGCGCCATGCCTTGCTTGTGGTCTTGATCTCGGCCAGCTCGAGGCCGTCGGCACCCGAGCCCGTGCCGGGGCCCACGCCATCCGGAGTTGCCAGGTGACGCCTGTGGTCCGACGCGTGGAACAGGGCGGTGCTGGGCTCGATGCCGTACCGGCGCTGAACCCAGGCGGCGATCTCCGGTTCCCGGGCGCGGCCATGGTCGGTGTAGCTGTTGCCGCTGAAGCTGCTGCCGTTCAGCTTGTCGTAGACCGCGGTCTGCAGTGATTTGGGGGTGGCTAGCTTGGCGACATCCGTTGCCGTGATGCCCTGGGCACGGGCGCGCAGCCAGGCCACCCGGTCGGTGGAGTCGGCGACGATGCGGGCTAGGTGCGACGCGGCGACCGGAGGAGAGGCCGGAATGACGAAAGCCCGCGACGGATGCTCCTCCTCGTGAAACAAGGAGAGCATCTGGTTTGTCACTATTCCATTGTGCCCGTTCGCCGGGCCTGCCCACGCCGGGCGACGACTGTGTCGTGGCTGGTCAGCCGTACGGACGGATGCCGTGATTCTTCACAGGAGAGAGAGGGGTGGCACATAGCCTTTTCATAGCAAACATCCGGATACTGAGTGACTATGAGTGCCAGCGAGAACGATCGAGCGGTCCGTGCACCGCGCCTGACCAAGGCGGATGGCAGTCCCATCCGAGTGCTGGTGGTCGACGACGAGCCCACGCTCACCGATCTGCTCTCAATGGCGTTGCGCTACGAGGGCTGGGAAGTGCGCACCGCCGGCGAAGGGCGCCAGGCGCTCAACATCGCCCGTGAATTCCGGCCCGATGCGATTGTGCTCGACATCATGCTGCCCGATATCGACGGCCTGCAGGTGTTGCAGCGCGTGCGTGCTGACGGTCAGGAGACTCCGGTGCTCTTCCTCACCGCGAAGGACTCCCTCGACGACCGACTCAAGGGGCTGACGGCCGGCGGCGATGATTACGTCACCAAACCGTTCAGCCTCGAGGAGGTGGTGGCCCGGCTGCGCGGGCTCATCCGCCGGTCTACCCACACCGTGGCGGATTCGCTGGATCCCCGGATCACCGTGGGTGACCTCACCCTCGACGAGGACAGCTACGAGGTGTTCCGCGGGGCGGACTCTATTGAGTTGACCGCCACCGAGTTCGAATTGTTGCGCTTCCTGATGCGCAACCCTCGGCGCGTGCTGAGCAAGGCCCAGATCCTGGACCGGGTGTGGAGCTACGACTTCGGCGGCAAGTCCTCCGTCGTCGAGATCTATATCTCCTATCTGCGTAAGAAGGTCGACGCCGGCCGGAAACCCATGATCCACACGGTGCGCGGCGCCGGTTACATGCTGAAGACCGCTTCATGACCCCACTTCTCTCCCACCGGCCAGGGGAGGGCAGGGCCGGCCGAACGCGCGCCCCGTGGACCCTCCGCCGTTGGCTCGTGCTCGCTGTCGTCGGCCTGCTCACCCTGGTCAGCGTCGGCATCGGCTTGGTCAGCGTCGCAATTCTCCGGGCCTCCCTGATCGATGGGCTCGACCAGCAGCTCGCCTCGGCCTCGGGGCGCTCTGGCACCGTGATCGACGTGCGGCGGGATGTGAACGTCGTGGGCGGCGAGGTGTACTACTCCCCGACGGCGCAGATGATCCTGAACGGTTCGGCTCAGCAGCCCGGAACCCTCGCCCTGGTCTACGACGGCTCGACCGTGACGGCCGGCTACACCGAGGAGGACAGCGGTGAGATCTCCACGCTGACCACCGACCAGGTGCAGATCCTGGCCGGGGCCATGCAGGAATCCACCGCGGTGACGGTCGACATCGGTGGCGACGCCGGCGCATACCGGGTCCGCGCGGACACGAACCGCGACGGCACCCTCTATCTGGTGGGACTGCCGCTGTCCGGGGTGCAGAGCACGGTCACCCAGCTGGGCATGATCATCGCGGTCGTGTCCCTGGTCGGCATCCTCGTCGCGGCGTTCCTGGCCACCTGGATCGTTCGCCTCGCGCTGCGCCCCCTGGTGCGGGTGACCGAAACGGCCGCTCGGGTGTCCGAGCTCCCGCTCGACCGTGGGGAGGTCTCGCTCGTCGAGCGCGTTCCCGCGGCCGACACGGACCCCCGCACTGAGGTCGGACGTGTCGGCTCAGCCCTGAACCGGATGCTCGACCACGTCGATGTGGCGCTGGAGACCCGCCAGGCCAGCGAGCGCAAGGTGCGCCAGTTCGTCGCCGACGCCAGCCACGAGCTGCGCACGCCGCTGGCGTCGATCCGCGGTTATGCCGAGCTCACCCGCCGCTCCGACCAGGAACTGCCGCCGGACGCGCTGCATTCGCTGGGCCGGATCGAGTCGGAGTCGGTGCGCATGACGGGCCTGGTCGAAGACCTTCTGCTGCTCGCCCGCCTCGACGAGGGGCGGGAGCTGGATCGCCGACCGGTCGATCTGACCAGCCTGCTCGTGGACGTCGTCAGCGATGCCCACGCCGCCGGCCCTGGCCGGGTGCTCAATCTCGTCCTCCCCGACGAACCGGTGGAGGCCGTCGGCGACGCCGAGCGGTTGCACCAGGTGCTCGCCAACCTGCTTGCCAACGCTCGCATCCACACGCCCCCCGAGACCACGGTCGACGTGGCCCTCTCCATTGCGGGTGATCGCGCCGTCGTGACTCTGACGGATGACGGCCCCGGCATTCCTGAGAACCTTCAGTCCACCCTGTTCGAGCGTTTTGCCCGCGGCGACAGCTCGCGCTTCCGCGGAACGGGCAGCACCGGTCTGGGCCTGGCCATCGCCCAGGCGGTCGTGGCCGCGCATCACGGCGAGATCGAGGTCGAGAGCCGTCCCGGCCGCACCAGGTTCCGCGTATCCCTCCCGCGCACCTGACTCCGCCGAGCTCCGTGGTTGGTCGAACCCCACATGACACTCACCGCACGCCTTGCGGCTAATTCAGGAGATTTGCGCGGCCGATCCGGACATCCGTGCGGATACCGCACTGCTCCGTGGCTGCCGGCCAACCCGGGTGCCGGATGTCCTGAGTTGGCCACACCGGGGACGGCTCAGCTGGGATTCACCGACGGCGAACGAGCCGCGCTCGCCGACCACCGGGCGCTACGGAGTATTGAGCTGGGCGAGCAGCGCGGTGAGCCGATGCAGGTCCTCGGGCGAGAAGCGGCTCAGCCGCCGGTGGATGATCGCCGTGTCGCCCGTGCGCAGTTCGGCGAGTTTCCGCACCGCGGTCGGGGTCGCCGCGAGGAACCGGGCGCGCCCGTCCTCCGAATCCACCTGCGTTTCGACCAGCCCGAGCCCGCAAAGCAATTTTGCCTGCCGGCTGATCACGCTCTTGTCCACGTAGAGGGCGTTCGCGACGGCGCTCGCGTGCATGGGCCCGCTCCGGCAGAGCAGGCGCAGCAGTTTGAGCCCGAAGGGCTGCAGGCTCGGGTCGATGCAGAGCGCGGCGTCGCGCATGCTGGCCCGGATATGACCGGCCAGGATGCTCATCTCCTGCTCCACCTCGGCGATCGCCGCCGCCGTGTCGGAAGCGGTCTCGGGTGCCGCCGGGTTCGTCATGGTCACAGACTACTGACGCGTCGCCTGAGCCGGGACGCTGCCTGTCTCGATCAGCAAGTCCTCGGCGTCCTCGAGCTCACGGTGACCGTCGGTGGCGGTGTTCTCCGCGTGGGCGCGCGCGATCGCGCTCTGCTCACCGAGCGAGGTATTGGGCAGCAGCGACACCATCACGAGTGTGATCACCGCCAGCGGGGCGCCGAGCAGGAACACGGTGCCCACGCCGGAGCCGTAAGCCGATTCGACCAGCAGGCGGAGGGCGTCCGGAAGCGCGTTGATGTGGGGGATGGCCCCGGACCCGAGGGTCTCGGCGGCTGCCGCCTGGTTGGCCGGGCTGAGCGAACCGACGCCGTCCTTGACCTGCTGCGCCACGATCGTGCCGAGAACGGATCCCAGCACTGAGACGCCGACGGTGCCGCCGAGGCTGCGGAAGAAGGTCACCGCGCTGGTGGCCACGCCCAGGTGGCTCACCTCGATCGAGTTCTGCACCACGAGCACGAGGTTCTGCATCAGCATTCCGAGGCCCGAGCCGAGGACGAACATGAAGACGCCGACGAAGACCAGGCTTGTGCGGTAGTTCAGGGTGCCGAGCAGCAACAGGCCCGCGAGCACGAGCACGCTGCCCGAGACGATGATCGACTTCCACTTGCCGGTGCGGCTGATCCGGGAACCGAAGAACGTCGACGAAATCAGGAGCCCGCCCATCAACGGGATTGTGAGCAGCCCGGACTCGGTCGGCGTCGCGCCCCGCGCGAGCTGCATGTATTGGCTGAGGAACACCGAGGTGCCGAACATGGCCACGCCGACCGAGATGCTGGCGATGGTGGCCAGCGTGAAGGTGCGGTTCCGGAACAGGCCCAGCGGGATGATCGGCTCCGGCGCCCGGAACTCCACGACCACGGCCAGGATCAGCAGCAGGCCCGCGCCGAGAACCATGGCGAACGAGGTGACGGATGCCCATTCGAACTGGCTTCCAGCCAGGGTCACCCAGATCAGCAGCAGCGAGACGCCCCCGGTGATCAGGACGGCGCCGAGGTAATCGATCCGTACCACACGCTTGATCCGTGGCGGAAGGTGCAGCGTGCGCTGCAGCAGCACGATAGCGACGATGGCGACAGGCAGGGCGATGAAGAAGTTCCAGCGCCAGCCGAACGCATCCGTCACGACCCCGCCGAGCAGGGGGCCGCCGACCGTGCCCACGGCCATGACGGCGCCGAACAGGCCGGCGTACTTGCCTCGGTCCCGGGGGCTGATGATGTCGGCCATGATGATCTGGCTGAGCGCCGCGAGCCCGCCGGCACCGAGTCCCTGCAGCACGCGGAATGCGATCAGGGTGCCCGTGTCCTGGGAGAATCCAGCCAGCGCCGAGCCGATCACGAAGACCGCGAGTGCAAGCTGGATGAGCAGTTTGCGGTTGAAGAGGTCGGCGAACTTGCCCCAGATCGGCGTGCTCACGGTGGTGGCGAGCAGGGTCGCCGTGATCACCCAGGTGTAGGCGGACTGGTCGCCGCGCAGGTCGGAGATGATGACCGGCATGGAGGTGGCGACCACGGTGCCGGCCAGGATCGAGACGAACATGCCCAGCAACAGTCCGGACAGGGCCTCGAGCACCTCGCGCTGGGTCATGCTGCCGTCGGCGGAGATGGCACGTCGGGTCGAGGCGGGTGTGGTGGTGCGCTGGGCGCGGGACATGCGACTCCTGAAGATTGTTGACAAGCTGCAACTATATGCATGTAGTGGACATTCGTCAACTACTTTCTCCGCGCATCGACGGTGGTTCGTCACGGATGTCGATTTGCGCCGGGCATCCTCGTCGCGTAGCGTTGGGCAAAGCCAAAGACCGCCGGTTATTGCCATGTAGAAATACAGGGGCAATCGAAGGTTCATTCACGTGAACGGCCCGCGCAGGATTCGAAGTCAGACTGCATTCCCCTGGAATGTGTTCCCAGCTCCGGCGCCTGCGCTGGAGCTTTTTTCATGTCTGCTCCCCGGGCTACCGGCACATGAAACCAAGAGGAGCGCCATGGCGAACAAGGAAGCAACGGTCGCCGAGCTTACGGAGAAATTCCAGAGCTCGACCGCCGTTCTGCTCACCGAGTACCGCGGTCTCACTGTTGCGCAGCTCAAGTCGCTGCGCGTTTCCATCAGTGCGGACGCCACGTACGCCGTGGTGAAGAACACGCTGACCAAGATTGCGGCCAACAACGCCGGCATCACGTCGTTTGACGACGAGCTTGTCGGTCCGTCCGCAATCGCATTCGTTCACGGAGACCCTGTCGCCGTTGCGAAGACCCTGCGTGCCTTCACCAAGGCAAACCCTCTCCTGGTGGTGAAGGGCGGTTACTTCGACGGTAACCCGCTCACCGCCGCAGAGGTAGGCAAGCTCGCCGACCTCGAGTCCCGCGAAGTGCTGCTGGCCAAGCTGGCCGGCGCATTCAAGGCCTCGCTGTTCGGAGCCGCATATCTGTTCAACGCACCACTGTCGAAGGCTGTTCGCACCATCGACGCGCTGCGTGAGAAGCAGGAGTCCGCGAACTAGGCATCGGCCTGGCATCGCGGTGAGTAACTAAGAAACTATAGGGAGAAAAATCATGGCAAAGCTTTCCACCGAGGAATTGCTCGAACAGTTCAAGGGCCTCACCCTCATCGAGCTCTCCGAGTTCGTCAAGGCGTTCGAGGAGACCTTCGAGGTCACCGCTGCTGCTCCGGTCGCCGTTGCCGGCGCTGCTGGTCCCGCTGCACCCGCTGAAGAGGTCGAAGAGCAGTCCGCTTTCGACGTCATCCTCGAGGCTGTCGGCGACAAGAAGATCCAGGTCATCAAGGTTGTGCGCGAGCTCACCAGCCTGGGCCTCGGCGAGGCCAAGGCCGTCGTCGATGGCGCGCCGAAGGCCGTCCTCGAAGGCGTTTCCAAGGAAGCTGCCGAAAAGGGCAAGGCTGCTCTCGAAGCTGCCGGCGCCACCGCAGCCCTCAAGTAGTCGGGGCCCCGCAAGGGGTTCTGTTCTCTTCGAGAATGCGTGACGGCGCAAGCCGTCAAGACGAAGAAGGCGTCGCATCCAACGGATGCGACGCCTTCTGTCGTTAAGGCCGGTACAATACATAGCCCGGCTATGTATATACTCGACGGATGCCTGCTGCCCTCTCCGAAATCCTGGGTGACCTGATCACGGTCAACCACCGGCTCACCCGTCTGGCTGCCTACGCGGCGCACGATTCCGAATCTCCCGCCATCTGGCGCACCCTGAGCGTTCTTCGCCAGACCGGCCCTATGCGGCTGGGTGACCTCGCGGTGCGCAGCCGGGTGTCGCAGCCCACCGCCACCAAGCTCGTCAGCCACCTGGCCGCGCGAGGCTGGACCACCCGGCAGCCCGACCCGCTCGATGCTCGGGTTGCTCTCACGTCGATCACGCCGGCAGGTGAGGCTGCGCTCACCGACTGGCGCCGCCGGCTGGGCCTGGCACTGCTCCCGGCGTTCGCGGATCTGCCGACCGCCGACATCGAGACCCTTGAACGCATGATCGGCATCCTGCGCGACCGCGTCGATCGCACCGAAGTTGGCGATCGCAGGGAACTCGCCGCCGACGGGGTACCGGCATGAGCCGTCCAGAGCGCAGCATCCTGCACCAGCCGACCGCGGTCTGGGCGGTTGCATTCGCCTGCGTCATCGCATTCATGGGCATCGGCCTGGTCGATCCCATCCTTCCGGCGATCGCGCGGGATCTGCAGGCCTCTTCCACCGAGACGGAGATGCTGTTCACCAGCTACCTGCTGGTCACCGGGATCGCAATGTTCTTCACCAGCTGGTTGTCCAGCCGCATCGGCGCCAAGCGCACTCTCTTGATCGGGCTGGCCTTGATCATCGTCTTCGCGGCGGCCGCAGGCCTCTCGCAGAGCGTCGAATCGGTCATCGGGTTCCGCGCGGGCTGGGGACTGGGCAATGCGCTGTTCATTTCCACCGCGCTGGCCACGATCGTCGGGGCTGCCGCGGGCGGCACGTCGTCGGCGATCATCCTCTACGAAGCGGCGCTGGGGCTCGGCATCGCCATCGGGCCGCTGCTCGGCGGGGTGCTGGGCAGTCTGAGCTGGCGGGGCCCGTTCTTCGGCAGCGCCACATTGATGGCCGTCGGATTCGTGGCCATTGTCGTGATGCTGAAGCGGGAACCCGCCCGCCCGGAGCCGATTCGGCTGTCGGCGCCGTTCCGTGCGCTCGCGCACCCGGGACTGAGGGTTCTGGCCGCCGCGGCCTTCTTCTACAACATCGGGTTCTTCGTGCTCCTCGCCTATACCCCCTTCGCCCTCGTGCCGCTCGGGCTCGCCGATGCGCGCACCCTCGGCCTCGTCTTCTTCGGCTGGGGTGTCGCCCTCGCGGTCACGTCGGTCGGGGTTGCTCCCGCGCTGACCAGGCGGATGCCGCGCACGCGCGTGCTCTGGATCGTGCTTCCGCTGTTGGCGCTCGACCTGGTCGCAGCGGGCGTGTTCGTCGCGTCCGCCGTCGGGCTGGTGGCCTGCGTGATTGCCGGCGGGCTGCTCCTCGGCGTGCTCAACACCGTGCTGACCGAATGCGTCATGGAGGCAACCGACCTTCCTCGAGCGGTGGCGTCCTCCTCCTACTCCGGGGTGCGCTTCCTCGGCGGGGCCATCGCGCCGCCGGCCGCGACGCTGCTCGCGGCAGCAGTCGGGCCCGCGACGCCCTTCCTCGCGGCGGCCGGGGCCGTTGTCGTGGCCGTGCTTATCCTGATCCTCGGCCACTCCCACCTCGGCCGAGTGAACGGAGCGGTCGCCGGTCTCAGCGGGCTCGAGGAGGCCGCTGCCATCGGCTCCGGGGACAGCTGACGGGGGCCGTCCGAGGCCGACCAGGGAGTCGCCCGGCGGCCGGTCAGGCTCCGTGCGGCGGCCTCGGCCCGCTCGTGCTCGAGCGGATGACCAGGTTCGTCGGCAGCACCGTGAGGTGCTCGTCTTCCTCGCCCGGCGTGGGCGTCTCCAGTTCGGCCAGGAGTGAGAGCACCGCCAGGCGGCCCTGCCGCCGGGGGTGCTGCTCGATCGTCGTCAACCGGAACATGTCGGCATACGGATGCCCGTCGATACCGATCACGGACAGGTCCGCCGGCACCTGAATGCCCAACTCCCGTGCGGCGACGATCAGCCCGATGGCGATCTCGTCGCTCGCGGCGAAGACTGCGGTGGGACGCGTTCGGGGGTCGCCGAAAACGGCCAATCCCACCTCGTAGCCGCCAGGCATCGTGAATTCGCAGGCGTAGAACGAGCCGGACCCCTCGGGCAGTAGACCGGCCTCCCGCATGGCGGAGTAGAACCCGGTGAGCCGGTTGCTGTGCACCTGGAAGTCCATTTCGTCTTCCTTGCTCCCGCCGATGTGCACGATCTCGGTGTGGCCGAGGCTGAGGAGGTGCTTCGTCGCGAGCCGGGCGCTGGCCACGTCGTCGATGGCGATCGTGTGCACGCCGCGGATCGGGCCGCCGATGCCCACGAGCGGTCGGCCCAGGCGGTGCAGCAGAGTGACTTCGTCGTCACTGAGGGCCACTCCCACCGAGATCACGCCGTCGAACCGCTTGCGGGCCAGGAAGTAGTCGAATACCCGTTCCCGCTCCGGGGAGGGGGCCGGCAGATTGTAGAGGGTCATGTCGTACCCCTCGTCCAGCAGTGCCTGCTCCATGCTCTCCAACACCTCGGAGAAGAACCAGCGGCTGATGAACGGAATGATCACCCCGATACTCTTGGTGCGTCCCGTGACCAGGCTGGCGGCATTCGGGGAGGCAACGTAGCCGATCTCCCGGGCTGCCTCAATGACCTTGCGCCGGGTCTCCTCCGACACATAGCCCCGACCGCTCAGTGCCCGAGATGCGGTGGCCTTCGCAACGCCGGCGAGGCGTGCGACATCCGCGATTGCGCTCATTCCAGCCTCCGCCCTTGGATCCGTTCCGATTACTGTACAGCTCTCGGGCCGTCGCTGGAACCGGTTCCATGAAATGTGCCTGATTTGGCGGCGATGCACGGCGCTCGGCGACGAACCTCTTCCAGGGGAGCGCGATCTTGGCCATTCCGTGACAAAGACGGTCTTGCGATTCGCTTGTCGGTGCCGTAGCTTGTCGTGTGGAACCGGTTCCTTATCTGATCGTTTTCAGCACACAAGCAGCACCTGCAGCACCTCGGTGTCCTGGGGAATTCCTTTCGCACACCGCCATCACTCAACGAGGAGGAAAAATGCGGTCATTCCACCGCCGTCTCACAGCACCCATCGCTATTGCGGCGATAGCCGGTTTGACCCTGGCCGGTTGTTCCGGCGGTCCCGGCACCACGAACTCCGAGGCCGGCGCGGAAGGTGACGGTTCCGTCAGCGTCTACGGCACCATCGGTGACACCGAGGCCAAGCTTCTCGAAGAGTCCTGGGCGGCTTGGGAAGAAGAGAACAACATCGACATCCAGTACGAAGCCTCAAAGGAGTTCGAAACCCAGATCGCCATCCGCGCCCAGGGCGGAAACGCTCCGGACATCGCGATCTTCCCGCAGCCCGGACTGATGGCCGACCTTGCCAGCCGCGACTACCTCAAGCCCGCCCCGAAAGCCGTCGAAGACAACGTCGACGAGTTCTGGTCCGCGGACTGGAAGGCCTACGGCACGGTCGGTGACACGTTCTACGGCGCGCCGCTGATGGCCAGCGTCAAGGGCTTCGTCTGGTACTCCCCGGCCAAGTTCACGGAGTGGGGTGTCGAAGTTCCCGAGACCTGGGACGACCTCCTCGCGGTGACCAAGACCATCCAGGAGAAGACCGGCACCGCCCCGTGGTGCGCCGGATTCGGCTCGGGCGACGCCAGCGGCTGGCCGGGCACGGACTGGGTCGAAGACCTCGTCCTGCGTCAGGCCGGCGCGGAGACCTACGACAAGTGGGTTGCCAACGACATCCCCTTCACGGACCCCGCGATCAAGTCCGCCTTCGACTCCGTCGGGGAGATCCTGCTGAACCCGGCCTACGTCAACGCCGCATTCGGCGATGTCCGCTCGATCAACAGCACGCCGTTCGGTGACGTGGCCACCCCGCTCGCCGATGGAACCTGCGCGCTGCACCACCAGGCATCCTTCTTCGACGGCTTCATCACGGATGCCGGTGGCGAAGTCGGTCCCGACGGTGACGTCTGGGCCTTCATCACCCCGGGTGAAGAGGCAGGCAGCCAGGCCGTGACCGGTGGTGGCGAGATCGTCGCCGCCTTCGCTGACGACGCCGACACCCAGGCCGTTCAGGAATACCTCTCCAGCGATGACTGGGCCAACAGCCGCGTCAGCCTCGGTGGAGTCATCAGCGCCAACTCGGGTCTTGACCCGGCCAACGCGAAGAGCCCGATCCTTCAGGAAGCCATCAAGATCCTTCAGGACCCGGAAACCACCTTCCGCTTCGACGGTTCCGACCTGATGCCCGGCTCCGTGGGCGCCGGCACCTTCTGGAAGGGAATGGTCAACTGGGTCAACGGCACGTCGACCGACGAGGTGCTCACCAGCATCGAAGCCGGCTGGCCGTCCACCTAGTCCCGATCGGTCACCAGCAATGCCAGCACTACCAGCACTGAAGCACTGAAGCACTGAAGCACTGAAGCACTGAAGCACTGAAGCACGTGCAGTAACAGCACTGACGGTGCGGGTCGCCTGCCTTGAAAACGGGCGACCCGCCCCCCTGCTGGTGTACCGTGGCGGTAGTTTTCCGCCCCACCAGCGAACCGCCCCACCAGCGAACACTGTGAGTCCGCAGTCGTACTCGAGAGGTTTCACATGTCGGCATTCCTTGCCTGGCTGGCTGACTTGCCGCCCCTGGTGCAAGTCCCCATCATCATTCTCGCGTTCGTGGCCCTGGTGGCCGCGATCCTGTTCTTCGTCGAGATCGCACCGCGCAAGGGGACCGTCTACACCGTCATCCGTCTCGCCGTCTGCGTCGCAGCTCCGATGCTCATTCTGTTGGCCGCCGGATCCTACTGGTGGGCGACCGCCGCGGCCGCCGTCCTCGGCGGTGTCTTCTTCATCGTCGACTACCGGTCGCGAGCCGGCGCCGGCTACCTCTTCCAGCTCTTCGGATTCCTTTCACCGGCCATCCTGCTCCTCGTCGTCGGCCTCATCATCCCCACCATCCAGACCACGGGGCAGGCCTTCATGAACTCCCGCGGCACCGAGTTCATCGGCTTCGACAACTTCGTCTGGGTGTTCACCCAGCCCGAGGCCATCCGCACGGTGCTCAACACGATCGTCTGGGTGCTCATCACCCCGCTCGTGTCGACGGTCGCCGGTCTGGCCTACGCGGTCTTCATCGACAAGAGCCGCGGTGAGAAGTACTTCAAGATCATGGTCTTCATGCCCATGGCCATCTCCTTCGTCGGAGCGTCCATCATCTGGCGCTTCATCTACACCGCCCGCCCGGCCGACCAGAACCAGATCGGCCTGCTCAACCAGGTCGTGGTGTGGTTCGGGGGCCAGCCGGTCGACTTCCTCGCGAACGCACCGTGGAACACCGTCTTCCTGATCGTCGTCCTGATCTGGGTGCAGACCGGTTTCGCCATGGTCGTGCTGTCCGCGGCCATCAAGGGCGTACCCGCCGAGCAGATGGAGGCCGCCGAACTCGACGGCACCAACGCCTGGCAGAAGTTCACCAACGTGACGGTCCCCGGCATCCGCAGTGCCCTGGTCGTTGTGCTGACGACGATCTCCATCGCCTCCCTCAAGGTCTTCGACATCGTCCGGACCATGACCGCAGGCGCCAACGACACCAGCGTCATCGCGAACGAGATGTACACGCAGTTCAAGAACTTCGAGCAGGGCCGGTCCGCGGCCTTCGCCGTGATCCTATTCCTGCTGGTGCTCCCGATTGTCGTCTACAACGCCCGCCAGATCCAGAAGCAGAGGGAAATCCGATGAGCGCGATACTTCCGGTTGAGCTCCCCGACGAAGCCACCAAGAGCCAGATCCGCCACGGCGAACGCCGCCAGGAAACGTCAGCGGCCAAGCGCACCAAGAAGCGGCTGACCAGCAGGGGCGCCACCGTCGCGGCCCTCGTGATCGCCGTGCTCTGGACCATCCCGACCTTCGGACTGTTCGTCTCCTCGTTCCGCCCGGCGCAGGAGGTGCGCACCACCGGCTGGTGGACGCTTTTCTCGAACTGGGGTCTCACCCTCGACAACTACAGTGACGTTCTGCAGGCCGGCAACAGCCAGCTGAACCTGGCCGGCGCGTTCGTCAACTCGATCGCGATCACCCTTCCCGCCACGCTGCTGCCGCTGATCGTGGCCAGCCTGGCCGCCTATGCTTTCGCCTGGATCGACTTCCGCGGCAAGAACGTGCTCTTTATCGCGGTCTTCGCGCTGCAGATCGTTCCGCTGCAAATGGCCCTCGTCCCGCTCCTGCAGTTCTTCTCCCAGGGTGAGATCTTCGGCATCCCGGTGGTCACCGCCATCAGCGACGCCGGCGGCTACTCCCAGGTGTGGATCGCGCACACCATGTTCGCCCTGCCGCTGGCCATCTACCTGCTGCACAACTTCGTGTCGGAGATCCCCGCCGACGTCATCGAAGCGGCGCGGGTCGACGGCGCGGGGCACGGGCAGATCTTCTTCCGGATCGTGCTGCCGCTCACCATGCCGGCGATCGCATCCTTCGCCATCTTCCAGTTCCTCTGGGTTTGGAACGACCTGCTGGTGGCATTGATCTTCGCGGACGGCGCGGTCGCCCCGATGACCAAGCTGCTGGCCGAGATCACCGGCAGCCGCGGTCAGGACTGGCATCTGCTCACGGCCGGCGCGTTCATCTCGATCCTGGTTCCGCTGCTCGTGTTCTTCTCCCTGCAGCGCTACTTCGTGCGCGGCCTCCTGGCCGGCTCGACCAAGGGCTAACCGCTGAGCGACTGTGCCCGTTTCGGACACGTGTTCCCGCCACCCGGGGAACAGGTGTCCGGAACGGGCACACTTGTGTCGGGGCGGGGTCACCGCGGAGGAGTTTAGAGTGAATTCATGACTGGAATGCACGGCGGTGGAGGCGGCGGCGGCGGTCGGCGCGGCCGGGTCAGCGGCGGCGACGCCGTGGCGCAGCGGGCCGAGAACGCCGAAGCCCCCCGCATCCAGAACCTGCTTCGCCGCATCATCGGCCTGTTCGCACCGCACCGGGCGGCACTCACAGTCACTGTTGTGCTCGTGCTCATCAGCGCCGGCCTGTCGGTGGTGCCGCCCCTGCTCGTGCAGCGCGCCTTCGACGAGGGGCTGTTCCCGCCCGACGGCAGCCCGAACGTGCAGCACCTGGCCGTGCTCGTGGGCGTGATGATCGCCATCTACCTGGGTTCCCAACTGCTCGGCGTCTGGCAGACCTGGCTCACCGCCACCGTGGGCAACTCGGTGATGGGTGCGCTGCGGGTGCGCTTGTTCACGCACCTGCAGGCGATGGAGCTGAGCTTCTTCACCCGCACGAAGACGGGCGTCATCCAGTCCCGGTTGCAGAACGACGTGGGCGGCGTCGCGAGCGTGCTCACCAACACCGTCTCCAGCCTGCTGGGCAACGCCGTGACCGTGATGGCAGCCCTGGTCGCCATGCTCCTGCTGAGCTGGCAACTGGCCATCGTGGCCGTGATCCTGATGCCCGTGCTCGTCTTCGCGCAGCGCCGGGTCGGCCAGGTGCGCGCCCGGATCGCGGCCAAAACCCAGGAGTCGCTCTCGGATATGACAGCGATCACCCAGGAGACGCTGAGCGTTTCCGGCATCCTGCTCTCGAAGAGCTTCACCCGGCAGCAAACGGAGATCCGGCGGTACGCCGACGAGAACGCCAACCAGGTGAAGCTGCAGATCAGTCAGCAGATGAGTGGCCAGTGGTTCTTCGCGATGGTCAGCATCTTCCTCTCCAGCATTCCCGCGATCGTCTATCTCGCGGCCGGCCTGCTGATGGGCAGCGGCACGACCGTCATCACGGCCGGAACGATCGTGGCCTTCACGACCGTGCAGTCTCGCCTGCTGTTCCCACTTCTCGGACTGATGCGCGTCGCCCTCGACCTGCAGACCTCGAGCGCCCTGTTCGCGCGCATCTTCCAGTACCTCGACCTCACCCCGCAGATCAGTGACGCCCCGGACGCAGCCCCCGTGCCCACGGCCGGAGAAGCGGTTGGGCGGGTCGCCTTCGACCAGGTCACCTTCGCCTATCCGGACACCGGCACGGAGTCCCGCCCCACCCTGAACGCCGTCTCCTTCACGATCGAACCGGGGCAGTTCGCCGCTTTCGTCGGCCCGTCCGGCGCCGGCAAGACCACCGTGTCCTACCTTATCCCCCGGTTCTACGAGGCCTCGGTAGGCCGGGTGCTCTTCTCCGGCGTCGACGTGCGAGCCCTCCGGCAGCAGTCCCTCGTCTCCCACATCGGCATCGTCAGCCAGGAGACCTACCTCTTCCACGCCACCATCGCGGAGAACCTCCGCTACGCGAAACCGGAGGCGACGGATGCCGAACTCGAGGCCGCGGCCCGGTCGGCCAGCATTCATGACACCATCGCATCCTTCCCGGCCGGATACGACACGATGGTGGGGGAGCGCGGCTACCGCCTCTCCGGCGGCGAAAAGCAGCGCATCGCCATCGCCCGGGTGTTGCTCAAGGATCCGGAGGTGCTCATCCTCGACGAGGCCACGAGCGCCCTCGACGCCATTTCCGAGCGTGTCGTTCAGGCGGCCCTGGACACAGCGTCCCGGGGGCGCACGACCATCGCGATCGCGCACCGGCTCTCGACCATCGTGTCGGCCGATGTCATCTTCGTCGTGGACGCCGGCCGGATCGTGGAGAGCGGAACCCACATCGAGCTGCTCGCCGCGGACGGCGTCTATGCGCGCCTGTATTCCGAGCAGGTCACGTCTCCGTCACCCGCGTCACCTCCGTCGCCCGCGCGGATAGAGTTGTTACGGCCCGAATCCCTGACGAAGACCCCTCGATGAAGGACTCTCGATGAAAATTGCCGACACCGTTCTCGACCTCATCGGCGACACCCCGCTGGTCAAACTGCACAGGGTGACCGACGGACTCAGCGCCACCGTGCTGGTCAAGTTGGAGTACCTGAACCCGGGCGGCTCGGCGAAGGACCGTATCGCGGTGCGGATCATTGATGCCGCCGAACGCGACGGCCTTCTGCTCCCTGGCGGCACCATCGTCGAACCGACCTCGGGAAACACGGGCGTCGGCCTGGCGCTCGTCGCCCAGCAACGCGGTTACAAATGTGTGTTCGTGCTGCCGGACAAGGTGGGCGAGGACAAGCGCAACGTGCTCACGGCGTACGGCGCCGAGATCGTGGTGACGCCGACGTCCGTCGCCCCCGACCACCCCGATTCCTACTACAGCGTGTCAGACCGGTTGGCCCGGGAGATCCCGGGAGCGTTCAAGCCCAACCAGTACTTCAACCCGAACGGGCCGCTCAGTCACTACGAGACGACCGGGCCGGAAATCTGGCGCGACACCGACGGCACCGTGACGCACTTCGTCGCGGGCGTCGGCACCGGCGGCACCATCACCGGCACCGGCCGGTATCTGCGCGAGATTTCGGGAGAGGGCGTGCGCATCATCGGCGCCGACCCGGAGGGGTCCGTATACTCCGGCGGCACCGGCCGGCCGTACCTGGTCGAGGGCGTGGGCGAGGACTTCTGGCCGGGCGCCTACGACCCGGCTGTGGTGCACGAGGTGATCTCCGTGTCCGACGCCGACTCCTTCGCGATGACCCGCCGGCTCGCTCTCGAAGAGGGAATCCTCGTCGGCGGTTCGAGCGGGATGGCCGTCGTGGCCGCACTGCGCGCGGCGAAGACCCTCGGCCCTGCCGACACCATCGTGGTGCTGCTGCCCGACGGCGGGCGCGGCTACCTGGGCAAGATCTTCAACGACGGCTGGATGCGCAGCTACGGTTTCAGCAACGCGCCCGCGGGGCACACGGTCGGCGACCTCCTCTCATCCAAGACCGGCGCTCTGCCGCCGTTCGTCTACGTGCACCCCAGTGCCACGGTGCACGACGCCATCGGCGTCATGACCGAGGCCAGCGTCTCCCAGGTGCTGGTGCTCACCGCGAAGCCCCCGGTCGTGATGGGGGAGGTCGTCGGCGCGATCGACGAACGCCGGCTGATGGAACTCATCTTCTCCGGCGAGGCCGAACTGTCCGACCGGGTCGGCGAGTTCGTCGGCGACTCCCTCCCGCTGATCGGGGTCAACGAGCCCGTCGGGGCCGCACGCGCCGCGTTCGCGGGCCACGATGCGCTGCTCGTCACCGACGGCGGCAAACCACTCGGAGTCATCACCCGCCACGACCTGCTCACCTACCTGAGCGCCTAAACAGCATGACTAAGGACGAATCAATGGCTCGCACACCGAACTTCGACACCCTCGCCATCCACGCTGGGCAGGAATTCGACCCGACGACCGGCGCCGTGATCCCGCCGATCTATCAGACGTCGACGTATGTGCAGGAGAGCATCGGGCACCTGCGCGGCGGCTACGAGTACAGCCGCGGCGGCAATCCGACCCGCACCGTGCTGGAGACCCTGCTGGCCGCACTCGAGGGTGGCAAGCACGGCCTGTCCTTCGCCAGCGGACTCGCTGCGGAAGACACCATCTTGCGCGCACTGCTCGCACCGGGCGACCACATCGTGCTCGGCAACGACGTCTACGGTGGAACCCACCGGCTGATCAACCGAGTGCACGGCGCCTGGGGCATTCTCAACTCCACTGTGGAGATGAGCGACCTTGCGGCCGTCGAACAGGCCATCATCCCGGGCGAGACGAAGATCCTCTGGGTGGAGACGCCCAGCAACCCGCTGATGAAGGTCTGCGACATCGCCGCGCTAGCGCAGATCGGCCACCGTTTCGGCGTGACCGTGATCGTGGACAACACGTTCGCCTCACCGGCACTGCAACAGCCGCTGGCCCTCGGGGCAGATGTCGTCGTGCACTCCACCACGAAGTACCTCGGTGGTCACTCCGACGTGCTCGGCGGCGCCCTGATCATCAACGACGACGAGCTCGCCGAGAAAGCCCAGTTCCTGCAGTTCGCCGCCGGTCCGGTGTCGGCGCCGATGGATGCCTGGCTCACGGTGCGCGGAATCAAGACCCTCTCGGTGCGGATGGACCGCCACTGCAGCAACGCTCAGGCGATCGCCGAGCACCTGCAGGGCCACCCGGCGATCGACCGGGTCTACTACCCCGGCCTGCCGACACACCCCGGCCACGAGCTGGCAAAGAAGCAGATGAGCGGCTTCGGCGGCATGCTGTCGATCTCCTTCGCGGGCGGCGCGGCCGCGGCACGTTCCTTCGCCGAGGCCACGCACCTGTTCCAGCTGGCTGAATCTCTCGGCGGTGTGGAATCGCTCGTCAACTACCCCTCCGAGATGACCCACGCGTCGGTTCGCGGCACCGAACTCGAAGTGGCGGACAACATCATCCGTCTCTCTGTCGGCATCGAAGATGTCGCCGACCTCATCGACGACATCGATCGAGCCCTCGGGTCGGTCTAGCCGAAACCGCCGTTCGCCGACCGCCCCGACGTGCAGCACCGCGACCTGTAGCACCGGGACCCCTTGGCCCGTCGCGAATTCGTCGGAGATTGTGCCCAAATCCGGCCGAAACCCGCCGATTGAGCAGGTTCACCCCAAAATCTCCGTCGAATTCGTTCCGAACCGGAGCGTACTGGCGGTACACGGTGAGGAACGTCCGCTGTAGGCGTGCCCGACATCGCATGCCGCTGGGTGAATTGAGACTGTACGACCATGCCTGCAGGGGCATTTATCTCCGGATTGGCACCCGCGCCCGGTATTCCTGGCCCCGCGGCGCGGGGCCGGTGCGGGTGCGCCGCGGGGCGTCCCCGGAGTGCATACTGGTTCTGCGATCACAATTGTGACCGTGCACATACGAGCAAGGTCTTCCTGTGACTCTCGATCTGCCCAAGGGGCGTGCCCCGAGCATCCGTGATGTGGCGCGCCTGGCCGGGGTCTCCCACCAGACCGTGTCCCGTGTACTCAACGATCACCCCAGCATCCGCGATTCCACTAAAGCGAAGGTGCTTCAGGTCATGGAAGACCTGCAGTACCGGCCGAACCGGGCTGCCCGCGCACTGTCGCGTGGGCGTTCGCGCACCATCGGGCTGCTGTCGGCCGAAAGTGCCTACGGGCCGGCCAGCAGCATCGCGGCCATCCAGGACGCGGCTCAGGAGGCCGGATATTACGTCAACACGGCCAACCTCACGAACGTCGACCCGGAGTCGATCGAGGCGGCCCTAGACCATCTGATGAACCAGTCCGTGGAGGGGATCGTTGTGATCGCCCCCCAGGTGCGGGTCTTCGACGTTCTCGAACAGCTGTCGATCGATGTGCCCTTCGTCACCCTGTCGTCCCGGGGCCTCCTCAATGACAACTCCCTGTCCGTCGATCAGATGACCGGGGCCAGGCAGGCCACGCGGCATCTGATCGACCTCGGGCATCGCCAGATCTACCACCTGGCCGGGCCGCAGGACTGGATCGAGGCCGAAGCGCGAATGCGCGGCTTCCTCGATGAGATGTGGGAGAAGGACGTGCCGACTATGGCACCGATCCTGGGCGATTGGACCGCCGACTTCGGCTACCACGCCGGCCGGGAACTGCTCCGGATGCGGGATTTCACCGCCATCTTCGCGTCAAACGACCAGATGGCGTTGGGGTTCATGCACGCCTGCCGTGAGGCCGGGCTGGTGCTGCCGCGCGATATGAGCATTGTCGGCTTCGACGATATACCGGAAGCGGCACATTTCTGGCCGCCGCTGACGACGGTGCGCCAGGACTTTGCCGAACTCGGCAGGCGGTGCATCGCCCTGCTGCTGAGCAGCCTCAGTGACGGGGCCCCGAGTGAACGCCCGGAGCCGATCGTTCCCCAGCTGGTCGTGCGCGGGTCGACTGCGCCGCCGCTGTTCTGACCTGTTGCCCTGCTCCCGTCGACGGTTTGCACGGGGTGCCGAATGCTGTTACGCAAGCGTGACAAACGGAACTTGACACCGGGGCTGGACACGGGGCTATAGTGACAATGTGATCGGTCACATAGGCCCGGTCGCCGCCGTATCTTCTAGACGCATGACATTGAGGTCAAGCTTGTGAGCACACTTTTCCACCTGCCCGGCAGCTCCGTTGCCGCCCTGCTGAGCGGGGGTGGGTTCGACGTATCCTTCGGCCCATCCAGCCCGTCTTCGGTGTGGGACACCAGTTGTGGACCCGGGCGTGAGGAGTCCAACGATGTCCAGTGACCACGTAATCCTAGAGATGCGGTCGATCACCAAGGAGTTCCCCGGGGTCAAGGCCCTATCGGACGTCTCCATCACGGTGAACCGCGGCGAGATCCACGCGATCTGTGGCGAGAACGGCGCCGGCAAGTCCACGCTGATGAAGGTGCTCTCCGGCGTCTACCCGTTCGGCACGTACACGGGCGACATCATCTACCAGGGCAAGAACGTGCACTTCAAGGACATCCGTTCCAGCGAAGAAGCTGGCATCGTCATCATCCACCAGGAGCTGGCGCTCATCCCCGAGCTCTCCATCACCGAGAACATCTTCCTCGGGAACGAGCCGACCAAGTGGGGCGCGATCGACTGGATCACCGCCAAGAAGACCGCCCTCGAGCTTCTCGCCCGGGTCGGACTCCGCGACGACCCGGACACGTTGATCAAGAACATCGGCGTCGGCAAGCAGCAACTCGTCGAGATCGCCAAGGCCCTGAACAAGTCCGTCAAGGTGCTCATCCTCGATGAGCCGACCGCGGCCCTGAACGAATCAGATTCCATGCACCTGCTGGACCTGATCCGCGGGCTCAAGGGCAAGGGGATCAGCTCCATCATGATCTCCCACAAGCTCAACGAGATCGAACAGGTCGCGGACTCCATCACGATCATCCGCGACGGCAAGACGATCGAGACCCTGGATGTCGTCGCCGACGGCGTCAACGAAGACCGCATCATCCGTGGCATGGTCGGTCGCAGCCTGGAGAGCCGCTTCCCGGACCGCACGCCGCACATCGGTGAGGTCTTCTTCGAGGTTCGGGACTGGACCGTGCAGCACCCGCAGGTCGCGGAGCGCATGGTCGTGAAGGGCTCGAGCCTCACCGTGCGCAAGGGCGAGATCGTCGGCATCGCGGGTCTGATGGGGGCAGGCCGCACGGAACTGGCGATGAGCATCTTCGGGCGGTCCTACGGCAACTTCCTCTCCGGACACATCTATAAGGACGGCAAGGAAATCGTCCTGAAGAGCGTCGCTGACGCCATCGATCACGGTCTTGCCTACGTGAGTGAGGACCGCAAGGCGCTGGGCTTGAACCTGCTCGACGATGTGAAGCGCTCCATCGTCTCTGCAAAGCTGGCGAAGATCTCGTCCGGACCGGTCGTCAACGACTCGAAGGAATTCGGAATCGCCGAGGAATACCGCAAGAGCCTGCGGATCAAGACCCCCAGCGTCAACGCGGGCGTCGGCAAGCTCTCCGGCGGCAATCAGCAGAAGGTGGTTCTGGCCAAGTGGATGTTCACCGACCCCGACCTGCTGATCCTGGATGAACCCACCCGTGGCATCGATGTGGGTGCGAAGTACGAGATCTACGGCATTATCCAGCAGTTGGCCGAGCAGGGTAAGGGAGTCATTCTGATCTCATCCGAGCTGCCGGAGCTCCTCGGTCTCGCGGACCGCATCTACACGGTCTTCGAGGGTGCGATCACCGACTGCATCCCGGCGGAATCCGCCGATCCCGAAACCCTGATGAAAAGTATGACCTCCGCAAGGAAGAAGGTTCAGAGCATATGAGTGAAGACACGAGTACCCGCAAGAGCGCGCTTGGTGATCTGAAGAGGATCTTCGGCAGCGGCAGCTCGAACCTGCGGCAATTCGGCATCCTCTTCAGCCTGATCGCCATCATCCTGCTCTTCCAGTACCTGACCGACGGACTGACGCTGTCCTCCGGCAACCTGATCAACCTGGTCAGCCAGTACTCGTACATCCTGATCCTCGCCATCGGCATGGTCATGGTCATCATCGCCGGTCACATCGACCTGTCGGTTGGTTCGGTTGCCGCCTTTGTCGGCATCGTGGTCGCCACCGCGATGCGGGACTGGAACTTCCCGTGGCCGCTGGCGATCCTGCTGGGCCTGTTCGTCGGAGCGCTGATCGGAGCCTGGCAGGGTGCGTGGGTTGCATACGTCGGGGTTCCCGCCTTTATCGTCACCCTGGCCGGCATGCTCATCTTCCGCGGTGGCAACCAGGTCATTGGTAACGCCAACACGGTCCCCGTTCCCGACGGTTTCACGATCATCGGCTCCGGTTACCTGCCCGAGGTCGGCCCGAATACCGGCTATAACAACTTGACCCTGCTGCTAGGGCTCATCATCGTGCTCGCGGTCATCTACGCCGAGTGGCGGGCCCGCCGAGTGCAGTCGATCATGGGTTCGACGCCCGCCCCGCTCTGGGTGAGCATCGTCAAGGTCGTCCTCCTCTGCGCGGTCATCGTCTACGCCTCCATCCTGTTCGCTGGAGGCCGCGTCGGAACGAGCTTCCCGGTCTCCGGAATCATCCTCGGCGTGCTCGTGCTCTTCTACGCATTCGTCACCCGCAACACGATCTTCGGCCGTCACGTCTACGCTGTCGGCGGCAACAAGCTCGCCGCCGAACTCTCCGGGGTCAAGTCCCGCCGGGTTAACTTCCTCGTCATGATGAACATGTCGATCCTCTCCGCTCTGGCCGGAATGATCTTCGTCGCCCGCTCGGTGGCCTCCGGCCCACAGGACGGCCTCAGCTGGGAACTCGACGCGATCGCCGCCGTATTCATCGGTGGTGCGGCCGTGTCCGGCGGAATCGGAACCGTCGTCGGTTCCATCATCGGTGGCCTCGTGATGGCCGTGCTCAACAACGGATTGCAGCTTCTGGGAGTCGGCTCCGACTGGGTGCAGATCATCAAGGGCATGGTGCTCCTCGTGGCCGTCGGCGTGGACGTCTGGAACAAGAGCCAGGGTCGCCCGTCGATCATCGGCCTGCTGACCCGCAAGAAGAAGACCGCCGAGTTCCCCTCCGAACCGCCCATGGTCGTACCCGACTCCGGCACCCCGGACACCGCTCGGCCGCAGTCGACCCTGCCCAACTAGCCGGGCGTCCGCGCATCCCATTCCTATCCCTTCACCAAACCACAACGAACAGAAAGTAATCACAATGCGAAAGATTCTTGCGACAACTGCGATCGCTGCAGTGGCCTTGATGGCACTCTCTGGTTGCTCCACCCGCACGGAGACCGCAGGCGGAGACGGCGCTGCTGCCGGCTTCGCCGAAGACTCGGTCATCGGTGTTGCGCTCCCCTCGAAGACCTCGGAGAACTGGGTCCTCGCCGGCGGGCTCTTCGAAGACGGTCTCAAGGAGGCCGGCTACAAGGGCGACGTGCAGTACGCCGGCGCATCGACCACGGTCAAGGACCAGCAGGACCAGATCTCGGCGATGGTCACCAACGGTGCCAAGGTCATCATCATCGGTGCTGCTGACGGTGGCCAGCTGGCCACCCAGGTGCAGTCGGCCCGCGACGCCGGCGCGATCGTGATCGCCTACGACCGCCTCATCCTGAACACAGAGGCCGTCGACTACTACGTGGCGTACGACAACTTCAAGGTCGGTGAACTCCAGGGCCAGGCGCTGCTGGACGGACTGGCCGCGAAGAAGGCCGAAGGCCCGTACAACATCGAGCTGTTCTCCGGTTCCTCGGACGACGCCAACGCCCCGGTCTTCTTCGGCGGCGCAATGAGCGTGCTGCAGCCGAAGATCGATGACGGAACCCTCGTCGTCGCCTCGGACCAGACCGACATCAAGCAGACGGCGACTGCCGGCTGGAAGGCTGAGAACGCGCAGAGCCGCATGGACGCACTGCTCACCAGCACGTACAGCGACAAGACGCTCGATGGCGTTCTCTCCCCGAACGACACCCTCGCCCGTGCGATCATCACTTCGGTGAAGGCCGCCGGTAAGGACATCCCGGTTGTCACCGGTCAGGACTCCGAGGTCGAATCGGTCAAGTCGATCATGGCCGGCGAGCAGTACTCCACCATCAACAAGGACACCCGCGTGCTCGTCGACAAGGCCATCGAGATGGTCAAGGTTCTCCAGAAGGGCGACACCCCCGAGGTCAACGACACCGAGTCCTACGACAACGGCAAGATCGTCGTCCCGGCGTACCTGCTGCCCCCGGTCATCGTGACCAAGGACAACGCTGCCAAGGCCTACGCGAACGACCCGACCCTCGCCCCGCTGACCGAGTAACACCCCGGCAGTACACCTGCATCACAGCGTTCAGACGGCTGGGCCGGCTCCTCACGGGGCCGGCCCTTTCGCATGCCTGCCCTGTCCTGCGCCTGCGCTGTCCTGCGCCTGCCGTGCCCTGTCCTGCGCCTGCCCTGCCGTGGCGCATCCTATAGAAGGAGGCGCACGGTCTACCGTGCGCCCGCTTCCACGAGGTGCGCCGCGAGCGGCGCAAGGGTCGCGGCGACCTGTTGTCCACAGGGGTAGGGGGCACCCGAGTTGTGCACGGATGTCCGGCTCAGCCGTTCAGGTCGGCTGCCCGCGCGCAGGGTGAGGCATGACTCAACTTCTGGACGTCGTCAGCGCCCGCCCTGACGGGCTCATCACCTACGCCGAGCTCCGGGAGCGCGGCCTCAACTCCCACGCCGTGGACTCCCTGATTCGCGGTGGCGCACTCGTGCGAACGCGCCGCGGCATCTACGTTCCGGGGGAGGCGTGGCGCGCGGCCGGGCCCGATCAGCGCTACCGCCTGTTCGTGCTCGCGACGGCTCTGGTCGCGTGCCGCCCGCTCGTGCTGTCGCATACGTCGGCCGCGGTGTTGCACGGGCTGCCGATCATCGGCGACTGGCCGCGCACGGTGCACATGATCAACCCGGATGCCTCCGGCGGCAGTACCGCCAGGTTTACGACCAGCCACCGCGGGGCTCCGGCCCCCGACCCGTCGTTCATCGGAGGGATCGCGGTGACCTCGCTGCCGCGCACCCTGGTGGACGTCGCGGCGAGCACCAGCTTTCTCGTAGGCGTCACCATGATCGACCATGCCTTGCGGGTCGAGCAGGAGCGGGTCACGGCCGAGGCTCGCCGCAGCATCCGTGGTCGCCGTGCCCTCACCAAAGAGGACCTGTTCGCCGAGCTCGCGGCGGTGAAGCCACGGGCCGGTGCGAGGCAGGCCGAACGTGCCATCGCCTTCGGGAACGGGCTGTCGGCCAACGGCGGGGAATCTCTCAGCCGGGTGCGGATGTTCCAGCTCGGGTTCGAGGTGCCCGAGCTGCAGGTCTGTTTTCCCGACGTGGGTGGCCACGACTATTGGGTGGACTTCTACTGGCGCCGCATCCGCAAGATCGGGGAGTTCGACGGCAAGCTCAAGTACACCCGCGGCGCGGTGTTGGGTGACCGGGATCCGGGGGAGGTCGTCTGGGAGGAGAAGCGCCGCGAAGACGCGCTGCGCCACCACTCCGACAGCTTCGACCGCTGGGACTGGGCGATCGCGTTCTCGGTGCAGCGCTTCCACCGGTTCCTTGTCGAGCGCGGGGTGCCGCGCGCCTGACGCGTGCCGCCGCGAGCCTCCGGGTGCTGCCGCGTGCCGTGGCGGGGTGCCGTGGCGTGCCGCCGCGAGCCTCCGGGTGCTGCCGCGTGCCTCCGGATGCCGTGGCGTGCCTCCGGATGGCGCGGCACCCTCTGGATGCCGTGGCGTGCCGCCGCGTGCCTCCGGATGCCGCGGCGCACCCTCTGGAAGCAGGCGCACGTTCTACCGTGCGCCTCCTTCCAGAGGGTGCGCCGCGAGCCGAGTCAGCGGGGGGGAGCGCGGGGGTGCGCGGGGTGCGCGGGCCGGTCGCGACACGCCGACAGGGTTTCCACAGGTGCAAGTTCCGCCCGGGCGCTGCCTGTGGATAACTCGGCTGTTTTCCGCGTGATTCTGCTCGTATCGCAGCTGTGGGGCTGTGCACAACCGGTGGAATGTCGGTGGATAACTACATACTTGTAATTACTGCATGTAGTGGCCGTTCCCTTTGAGCATCACTAGATGTAGTATTGAAGTTCAACACACAGCACGCCTTGAACTTCAGATTTCACATGAAAACCGATTTTGAGCACTGATGTTTGAACCGATTTTGAATACTGATTCCTGAACGACGAGAAAGGCCCAGCCATGGCAATCACGGTCTACACCAAGCCCTCCTGCGTGCAGTGCACTGCAACCTACCGCGCCCTGGATAACAAGGGCATCGAATACGAAATTCTCGACCTCTCGGTCGACGAGAACGCCCTGGAAGCCGTCAAGGCCCTGGGCTACCTGCAGGCTCCCGTCGTCATCACCGATGAGGACCACTGGTCGGGCTTCCGCCCCGACAAGATCAACGAGCTCGCGCAGCGTCTCGCCTAACACCGCGATGCCGGGGGCGGCGTCGCAGAAAACTGCGACGTGTGGCGTGCCGACTTCTCACCACTAGGGGGTGTTCCATGACCGATATCGTTTATTTCTCCAGCACCTCGGGCAATACGCACCGCTTCATTGAGAAGCTGGGCCGCCCGGCCGCGCGCATCCCGATCTACGCGCGCGATGAGCCGCTCCAGGTCAGCCAACCCTACGTGCTGGTCGTGCCGACGTATGGCGGCGGCGACAGCAAGGGAGCGGTGCCCAAGCAGGTCATCAAGTTTCTGAACGACGAGCAGAACCGCTCGCTAATCCGCGGCGTCATCGGCGCGGGCAACACTAATTTCGGCACGGGCTACTGCCTCGCCGGGGACATCATCGCAAAGAAGTGCAAGGTGCCCCACATGTTTCGCTTTGAAGTATTTGGAACTCCGGATGATGTGCGCATCGTCCACGACGGATTGGAATCATTTTGGAAGCAACAGCCGTGAAGACGATGGCTCACCCGGCTCCCGGCCTGGCGATGGACTATCACTCCCTCAACGCCATGCTCAACCTGTATGGACCCGACGGGGAGATTCAGTTCGAGAAAGACCGCGAGGCTGCGCGGGAGTTCTTCCTGCAGCACGTCAACCAGAACACGGTGTTCTTCCACACGCTGCGTGAACGCCTCGACTACCTGGTCGAGAAGGAGTACTACGAGCAGGCCGTGCTCGACCAGTACTCGTTCGAGTTCATCACCAACCTCAACAAGCTGGCGTATTCGAAGAAGTTCCGCTTCCAGACCTTCCTCGGTGCGTTCAAGTACTACACCTCGTACACGCTGAAGACTTTCGACGGCAAGCGTTACCTGGAGCGCTTCGAAGACCGCGTCGTGATGACCGCGCTGGGTCTGGCCCAGGGCGACGAGCAACTCGCGATCTCCCTCGTCGAGGAGATCATCGCCGGCCGTTTCCAGCCGGCCACCCCCACGTTCCTGAACTCCGGCAAGGCGCAGCGCGGGGAGCTCGTCTCCTGCTTCCTGCTCCGCATCGAAGACAACATGGAGTCGATCTCGCGCGGCATCAACTCGTCGCTGCAGCTGTCGAAGCGTGGCGGCGGCGTCGCGTTGCTGCTCAGCAACATCCGTGAGTCCGGTGCACCGATCAAGCAGATCGAGAACCAGTCCAGCGGAATCATCCCCGTGATGAAGCTGCTTGAAGACTCCTTCAGCTACGCCAACCAGCTCGGTGCCCGCCAGGGCGCCGGCGCGGTCTACCTGCACGCTCATCACCCCGACATCATGCGCTTCCTCGACACCAAGCGTGAGAACGCCGACGAGAAGGTGCGCATCAAGACGCTGTCCCTCGGCGTGGTCGTGCCCGACATCACGTTCGAGCTGGCGAAGAAAGACGAGGACATGTACCTGTTCTCACCCTATGACGTGGAGCGTGTCTACGGGGTGCCGTTCGCGGACATCTCCGTCAGTGAGAAGTACCACGAGATGGTCGACGACCCGCGCATCAAGAAGTCCAAGATGAAGGCCCGCGACTTCTTCCAGACGCTCGCCGAGATCCAGTTCGAGTCCGGCTACCCGTACATCATGTTCGAAGACACCGTGAATGCGGCGAACCCGATCAAGGGTCGCGTCAACATGTCGAACCTCTGCTCGGAGATCCTCCAGGTCAACACCCCGACCACGTACAACGAGGACCTGTCGTACGACCAGATCGGCAAGGACATCTCCTGCAACCTCGGGTCGATGAACATCGCCCTTGCCATGGATTCGCCCGACTTCGGCCAGACCGTTGAGACCGCCATCCGCGGCCTCAGCTCGGTGTCGGAGCAGAGCCACATCTCCTCCGTGCGCTCGATCGAAGACGGCAACGACAAGTCGCACGCCATCGGCCTGGGCCAGATGAACCTGCACGGCTACCTCGCCCGTGAGCGCATCTACTACGGCAGTGAGGAGGGCATCGATTTCACCAACATCTACTTCTACACGGTGCTCTTCCACGCCCTCCGCGCCTCCAACAAGCTGGCCATCGAACGCGGCCACGCCTTCGTTGGCTTCGAGGACTCGACCTACGCGTCCGGCGCGTTCTTCGACAAGTACACCGACCAGGTCTGGGAGCCGGCCACCGCGCGCGGTGCCGAGCTGTTCGCGCAGGCCGACGTGCACATCCCCACGCAGGCCGAGTGGGCCGAGCTCAAGGCATCCGTCATGGAGCACGGCATCTACAACCAGAACCTGCAGGCCGTGCCACCGACGGGGTCGATCTCCTATATCAACAACTCGACCGCATCGATCCACCCGATCGCGTCGAAGATCGAAATCCGCAAGGAGGGCAAGCTCGGTCGCGTGTACTACCCGGCGCCGTTCATGACGAATGACAACACCGAGTTCTACCAGGATGCCTACGAAGTCGGCTACGAGAAGGTCATCGACACCTACGCCGCGGCCACGCAGCACGTGGACCAGGGCCTGTCGTTGACTCTGTTCTTCAAGGACACCGCCACGACCCGCGACATCAACCGCGCCCAGATCTACGCGTGGAAAAAGGGAATCAAGACCATCTACTACATCCGTCTGCGCCAGATGGCCCTGGAGGGAACCGAAGTTGAGGGTTGCGTCTCCTGCGCTCTCTGAATGATCTAGATGCCTGAATGATCTAGATGCGTGACGATCTAGATGCGTGACGAGTTCGCCGCTGGGCTCCCGAACACTGAAATGCCTGTGCACTGCCGACTAAGGAACAACCAATGATTGACAAGCTCAAGCTCGTCTCCCACGTTGACGCGATCAACTGGAACAAGATCGAAGACGAAAAAGACGTCGAGGTGTGGAACCGCCTCACGAACAACTTCTGGCTGCCGGAGAAGGTTCCGCTGTCGAACGACGTGCAGTCCTGGGCCACGCTCACCCCGGCGGAGCAGCTGCTCACCCTGCGCGTGTTCACGGGTCTGACCCTGCTCGACACGATCCAGGGCACCGTGGGCGCCGTGTCGTTGATTCCGGATGCGATCACGCCCCACGAAGAGGCTGTCTACACGAACATCGCGTTCATGGAGTCCGTGCACGCCAAAAGCTACTCCTCGATCTTCTCGACCCTCGCGTCGACGAAGGAGATCGATGAGGCGTTCCGCTGGTCGACGGAGAACGTCAACCTGCAGCGCAAGGCCGAGATCATCATGAAGTACTACCAGGGCGACGACCCGCTCAAGCGCAAGGTCGCCTCGGTGCTGCTCGAGTCGTTCCTGTTCTACTCGGGCTTCTACCTGCCGATGTACTTCTCGAGCCGCGCCCGCCTCACGAACACGGCCGACCTCATCCGTCTGATCATCCGGGACGAAGCCGTGCACGGTTACTACATCGGCTACAAGTTCCAGAAGGGCCTGGAGGCGTCGTCGCAGGAGCGCCGCGATGAGATCAAGGATTACACCTTCAATCTCATGTTCGAGCTGTACGAGAACGAGATCCAGTACACGCAGGACCTCTATGACGAGCACGGTCTGACCGAGGATGTCAAGAAGTTCCTGCACTACAACGCCAATAAGGCGCTGATGAACCTCGGCTATGAGGCCATGTTCCCGAAGACCGTCACTGACGTGAACCCGGCCATCCTGGCCGCGCTCTCGCCGAACGCCGACGAGAACCACGACTTCTTCTCCGGGTCGGGCTCCTCCTACGTCATCGGCAAGGCCGTCAACACGGAAGACGCCGACTGGGACTTCTAGCCTTGGGCGTGTGACCGCGCCGCCGGAACCGGGTCGTCGTCGCGGGACCAGGCGATCTCGATCAGCCGGCGCAGCACGTCGAGGTCGATGTCGTCGATCTTTTTCACGTGGACGCACCCGGCGCCCTCCGTGAACGAGCCGAGCCGCGGGAGGAGCGCGGCGCCCTCGGGGAGGTCTTTGAGCCCGTAGAAGGACAGTTGCGACCTGCGCGGCGAGAACCCCGTTTTCATCCAGTCGCCGCGCGTGCGCGGATTCGCTGGCGACACGTAGCGATAGGTCCCATAGCCCACAATCGACGCACCCCACATGACCGGTTCCTCCCCCGTCACCTCGCGGAGGATCGCTGTGAGTGCCTGGCCGTCCTCGCGGCGGCGGGCGGGTGTCGCGGCATCCAGAAAGTCCTCGACGGAGGCATCCGTCGGTTGCGTCTTGTTCTCGGACATGGCCCCAGTATCGCGCGCTTGCACCTGATCGGACCAGGAGCCACGATTTCGCCGGTTTCCGCCGCTCACTTTCTCTGTCCCGAACGAATTCGACGGAGATTTTCCCAAGATTGACGCCGAACAGTCTCAAAACCCGCCATTTCCGAAGAATCTCCGTCGAATTGGTTCGGTGACGAGGTTGGCAGGCCGGGACGTCTGCATCCGGGCAGACGGATGGCCGGAAGCGGTGCGCTTCCGGCCATCCGTTGTGCTGCGGTTCTAGTTTCCGGCGTGAGCGTCCGCGTCGGCACCAACGTTGGCATCGGCATCGGCATCGGCATTGGCATCGGCACTGGCGTCGGCGTCTCCACCCACGTTGGCGTCGGCGTCAGCCTCGGCCGAGACGTGCGCCGCGACCCGCTCGGCGAGCTTCTGGATCTCGGTGCCGTAGTCACCGTTCAGGGCGGCGGCTTCCAGCGCCTCTGCCGCGGCCTCCTGCTCGTCGGCAGGCGCGCCCTTCAGGTCGGCCAGGTCGGTCTGCAGGTCGGCGGGCAGCTTCTCGAGGAGCGCGGGATTGTCGGCGAGCTTGAGAGCCAGTTCCGTTACCGAGAAACCGGTGTCCGCAGCCGATTCCTGCCCGGCCCCCGAATCCTCGCCCGACGCGGTTCCGACGTCACTGCCCAGTGCGGCGCGCACGGCAGCTGCCAGCGGATGCTGCGGGTTGTCCCGAACTGCCTCGGCGATCGTCGTGATCTCCTCGCCGTAGCCCCCGGCGAGTGCGGTGGTGCGAACGGTGTCGACGGCGGTGGCCCGATCGGCCGCGCCGGAGGCATCCTTCAGCGTGGTCAGGTCATCCTGCAGGTTCGTCGGCAGGCTCTCGAAGAGCTCAGACTGCTCAGAGACCGTGGTGGCCACCTTCTGGGCCTTCACGTTCCAGCTCTGCCCGTGAGACAGGTCGGCGCGCAGTTCCTTCGTGACTGACGCCAGGAACGCATCGGTCGTGGTGGTGGAGCTCCCGCCGGCGCTCGAGCTGGAACTCGACGTGGGTTCGGAGCTGAGCGGGGCGGCAGTGGCACCCTGTGCGCCGACGCCGAGCAATGCTCCGGCGGTCAGCACGGAGGCGGCGCCGAGGGCGGCACGTCGGGTGCGGGAGGTGGCGGTTGCCGGGGAGATCATGTGCTTGTTCAAAGTGGATCCTTTCGATTGCGGCGGCCGGTCGGTGAAAACCCCGATCGACCGTTCGTAGTCATCGGAGGAGCTTAGGTACCGGGATTGGGCGGCCGGTCCGTGCGGGCTGGGAATCAAGACGGATGTCCGCGCGCTCAGGGGGGCACGACGCCGGGAATCGCACCAGGATGAGCTGTGTGCATTCAGTTAGGTAATGCGATCTGACCTGGGGTTCAGTCCGTCGCTCGCGTGCGGCGGCGGCCCTGCGGTGCCGAACTCGGTGGACCCGGTGACGGTCAGGGCGATTACGCTCTGCGCGAAGAAACCGACGCCGAACCGACGGCGAACCGACGGCGAACCGACGGCGAACCGACGCCGAACCGACGCTGGACCAGTGGCGAACCCGCTTGACCGGGAGAGCAATTAGGGGGTGGGCATCAGCCCGTGCTCGCGGCACGGCTGCCCGCCGACGAGGTTGAGACACGAGGCGAATGCCGTTGGGTAGCCGATCGACTGGGACGACCCGAACCACTGGTTGTAGAACCGCCAGAAGTTGAGGTTGCCGTGCGTGGAGCATCCGTCGCCGTCGGTGCCCGGTTCGGACAGCGCTGCCCGGTTGGGCTGGTACGGCGTGTAGTTGTAGAGGTTCGCGGTGGCCTGATTCTGGATCGACACGGATGTCGCCCCGCACGTCGCGTCCGGATTGAAGCCCACACGCACGGTGCCGATCTTGTAAGCGCGTTCGGGTTCCTGCGTGTACTGCCGGAATTGCCAGGCGGCCCGATAGACCTGGTTGAAGAAGCCGAAGTACGCCGTATCGCAGTCGGCCGTGTCAGGACATCCGTAGCCGGTGGCACGCAGATAACCGGATGCGCTCGGCCGGGTCAGCAGGGACTGTTCCTTTTGCAGCAGCACCAACAATACCTTCGGGCTGATGTTGCATGCGGCGGAGACCTTCGCGATGATGCGGCTGGCCGACTCGTTCCGGCCACCCGGGTAGGCGGAACAGTGCCCGTCGCCCTGCGCCGGCTGGCTTCGGGTGCTCTCCTCGTAGTCCGCCAGGCACGGCGAATCGTCGCGGGGGAGGCAGGATCGGTCCGCCAAGAACGCCTGGATTTCCACCTCTGTCATCGCGGCGGCATTGTAGAAGTTGTAGTCGCTGATGATAGCGCCGGGTTCGAAGACCGCCGGGCCATCGGCTGCGTCGGTCGAGCGAACGGATGCCGCCAAAGCCAGGCCGCCGGCCGCCAGGGCCAGGGTGACAGCCACCGCCACTGCGGCCAATCGTCGACGCGGCGTGCCCAGGTACGTCATAGGGGAGACCTTAGCCGGGCCCGGCGGGAAAGGGCTGGGAGCAAGGCGGCGCGGCGTGCGAGACGGCTCCGGCAGCGGCGTGCGCGGCTGCTCCGGCGGCGGTCTCGACACGCAGGCGCGGGGCACTGCCGGGCGGGCGGGCCCGGAGTAGTTTGGGGTCATGTCGGACACACAGCAAGAACAGACTCCCGTCTCCAGCGACACCATCGTCGTCGGGCACGACGGATCGGGTTACGCCGATCACGCCGTGGCCGTTGCGCTCGATCTCGCCCAGCAGCTGCACGCACCGGTCGTGCTGGTGCGCGCGTGGTCCATCGACACGGCACCGCGCCCGGCCAACTGGGAATTCGGCTACGTCTCCTCGATCGAGGAGTACGCCGACGCGGTGCGCGAAGAGCTCGTCGAGGCCGTCATGGCCGAAGTGGCCCGGCACCCCGATCTCAAGGTCGCATACCGGGCCGTCTATGCCAGCCCGTTGAAGTCCCTCATCGACGCGTCCCGGGGCGCACGGATGCTCGTGGTCGGGTCTCGCGGGCGCGGCGGTCTCAGTGGCATGCTGCTGGGGTCGGTGAGCGAGCAGTGCGTGCGGCACGCCACGTGCCCGGTGTTGGTCGTTCGCCCGAACAGCTAGCCGCGGTGCCTCAGTCGGCGTCGATCCGGTTGCCAACGGCGAACCAGGCCACGGCGCCGAAGACCGGTGCGCAGATCACGGCGAGCGCCCAGCTCGCCCGCGCCGCCTCGCGCAGGTGGAACGCCCGGGTGATCTGAACCAGTGCCACGACGACGACCGCGATACTCCCCAGAACCGCCAGGCCCCCGAGCCCGAGTGCGGCAAAATGCACCATGCTTGCGCCGTCGATCATCTGTGACCCCCCACATTGAATCCCCTGGCGATGCCACCCACGCAGCCGGCGGCGATCAAGATCGACCCCGACAGTTCACCGTGAAAGCATCGTGAGCCTAAACCATACCAAACAGTATCTTCTGGTGGGGCGTTTTCCGAACTGATTCCGAGCCCGACGACGGATGCTGCGGCGGCCGCGCCGCCCCGGCCTGGGGTGGTCGCTACGCTGGGACTCTGGTCGAATCGAGGAGTGGCATGGCGCAGCAGCAACGGGCGATCGGAACACGGGCGGCGATCATCCGGGGCGCGGCGGAAGCCTTCCGGGAGCACGGCTACGGAAGCACGACCCTCGCCGGCCTGGAGGCGGCCGCCGGAGTCACCAAGGGCGCGTTGTATTTCCACTTCGCGTCCAAGGAGGTTCTCGCGCTCGCCGTGATCGAAACGCAGCACGAGGCATCCATCGCCCTCGGTGCGAAGTATCTGGGTGGCACCCGGCCCGGGCTGGAAGCCGCGATCATGATGACGTTCGAGATGGCCAAGAGCCTGCGGGAGGACCCGGTGGTGAGCGCGGGCATCCGTCTCACGCTGGAGGCCTCTAACTTCTCGGTGCCCGTCGCGGCGCCGTACGTCGACTGGATCGACGTGTGCCGACAGCTGCTGCGGCGCGCGATCGACGAGGGCGATGCCGCTGCGGACCTCAACGTGTCCGCGGCCGCGCACTTCATCAGCCCCGCTTTCACCGGTGTGCAGACCGTTTCCGAAGTTCTGACCGGCAGGGGCGACCTCTACCAGCGGGTGGAGGAGATGTGGACGCTGCTGCTGCCGGGCCTGATCTCGGACGCGCTGCCGGCCGAGCGCCTCGCGAGCCTGGTCGCCCTGCCCGCGCACCTGCGAAGCGAGTACGCCGCGACGTAGTCAGCGGGCCAGTCAGCGGCCCAGTCAGCGCCGTGGCCGGGCCAGTGCCGGCCCGGCGACGCCGCGACAGTGCCCGGCCGTCGTGCCTATTCGTCGTCGCTGACGACGACCAGGTTCACGGCGATGTTGCCGCGGGTCGCCCGCGAGTAGGGGCAGACCTCGTGGGCGGCCGCAAGGGCCGCCTGGGCGGTTGCCGGGTCGATGCCGGGCAGCTGGGCCTCGATGGTGACTTCGAAGTCGAAGCCCGTGGCCATGCCGCCGACCAGGTTGACGGTCAGGGTGACGGCGGAGTCGGCGACGTCCAGCTTCTGCTGGCGAGCGACACCCTTGAGTGCGTTGTGGAAGCAGGCGGCCCAGCCGCTCGCGAAGAGTTGCTCGGGGTTGGTGCCGGGGCCGTTGTCGCCGCCCATTTCGGCGGGGATCGACAGGTCGAGCTGAAGCTTGTTGTCGCTCGTGACGACCTTGCCGCTTCGCCCGCCCCAGGAGGTTGCGGAGGCGGTGTAAACGGTGGTGCTCGTGGGGGTGACGGTGCTCATGGTGTCTTCTTTCGGGGCTGGGCGGGAGAGACTGGGGTGAGCTCTCCAGGAAGTGCTTCGTATTCGAAACAACTAGGGACGGTTGATGAGTATTCCCGAATCCACGGTGACCCCTGCCGAGATGCAGGCCTGGGCCGCCATTTTCGAGACGTCGAACAGCGTGCAGTACGCCGCCGACCGCGAGCTGCGGGGGAGTGTGGGGCTGTCACTGGCGAAGTTCGAGATTCTGGCGCGCATCGGCGAGGGACCGGATGCGGCGCGACGGATGACTGATATCGCCGACGAGCTCACGGTGTCGCGGAGCGGTCTCACCTATCAGGTCGGCCAGCTCGAGCAGCGCGGTCTGGTGGAGCGGCGCCCGGCCGCGGGTGACGAGCGCTCGGTGATGGCCCACCTCACCCCGGCGGGGCGGGACTGCCTGATGCGGGGAATCCCCGGCTATGTGCGGCTGGTGAGGGAAATGCTGTTCGACCGGATCAGCGCGGAGGATCTGGCGACGGTGACGAGGATACTCGGCTCGGTACGGACCGAACTCAAGACCCAGCCGAGGCGGTCGACGTTCCGGCGGACGCGCGCGCGCGGCGGGAGCGCCACCACGCCCAGGCCGCGGTGAGGATGCGCTTGAGCACCACCGCGACGCGGTGCGCGGTGGGGAACTCCGTGCCCAGGATCGCGATGCCGAGGAAGACGATCAGCCAGCCGGGGCCGGGCAGCGGAACCAGGATCAGGCCGATCACGGCCACTGTGGAACCGAGCACGCCGACCAGAGCCCGGTAGAACCAGCGCAGTCGCGGATAGCGGTCCACCCACGCGCGAGTGCGTCGAAGGAAGCGCCGGATCGGGTGCCCGGAGCTGCGTCCACTGTCGAAATCGCGCTGGAGGGTGACGGTCATGCGATCAGGCTAGAGCCGGTCGCTGGGAAGCTGCTGCGCGGGCATCCGGTGTTCGGCATGGGCGCTTTTCGGCCTCGAATGGGGGGCACGTTGCCGCGATTCTCTTGACTCGTTAGGCCTTAACCGGTTTAGTTGGTAATACCAAACCGGTTCAGACTCGAACCAGGAGAGAAGAAATGACGTACAACGCTGTTCGCTCAGAGTCCCCCCGCTCACGATCAATGAAAGCCGTTGCCCTCACCGCAGCGGTCTCCATGCTCCTCCTGGGAGCAGGAACGGCCACCGCATCCGCGGCGCCACCGCCCGACACTGCCATCGGCCAAGACTCCGGGGCCGCCCTCAAGGCGCGGCCGTCTTCCACGCCGCTGACCAATCTGTCGCACCTGAACTTCCTGCTTGACACTGTGCCGCTGATCGCGGTGGAGGGGCACACCACCTATGAGATCGACGCGCAGCCCACTGCCCAGGCGCCGTGGACCTACGCCGACAAGAAGGCCGACGGCAGCTACGGTCGGGTCGGCGGCGGGTCACTCGACCCCGCGACCGGGCACTGGAGCCAGGGCGCGTACAACGCCGACGATGTGGCCCGCACGGCGGTCGTCTACCTGCGGCACTGGCAGCAGACCGGCGACGAGACCAGCCGCGAGCACGCCGTGCAGACCCTGCGTTCCCTCACCTACCTGCAGACCGCGACCGGCCCGAACGCCGGGAACGTCGTGCTCTGGCAGCAGGCCGACGGAACCCTGACCCCGAGTGCCAGACCGGTGGAACTGCCCGACCCGAGCGACTCGGCCGAGTCCTACTGGGTGGCGCGCACGGTCTGGGCCCTCGGCGAGGGCTTCGCCGCCTTCCAGGACACCGACCCCGAGTTCGCCGCGTTCCTCCAGGACCGCCTGCATCTCTCCCTCGACTCCCTCGAGCGCCAGTCGCTCGGCACGTACGGCACCTATGACGTGGCCGACGGCGTGAACGTGCCAGCCTGGCTCATCGCGGGCGGGGCGGATGCCTCGGCCGAGGCCGCGCTCGGCCTCGCCGCCTACGTCACGGCCGCCCCGGACGACGACTCCGCGCGGACAGCGCTGGCGCAGCTCACCGAGGGCGTCGCCGAGATGTCCGCCGGCTCCGCCACCGAGTGGCCTTTCGGCGCGATCATGCCGTGGAACAAGTCGCAAACCCTGTGGCACGCCTGGGGCGGACTGGCCCCGGCCGCCGTCGCCACCGCGTCCACCGTGCTCGGGCGCTCTGACCTGCTCGGCGCCGCCGTCAAGGACTCCGCCCAGTTCACCCCGCAACTGCTGGCCGCCGGCGGACCGGACAACGCCTGGAGCCCCACCCCCGGTGAAGCCCAGATCGCCTACGGCGTCGACTCCCGCGTGCAGGGGCTGGTCGCCACCGCCGCGGCCGCGAACTCCCCTGGCCTGCTCGACCTCGCCGCCGTGACCGCCGGCTGGTTCTTCGGCGCCAACCCGAACGGAGCCCCCGCCTACAACCCGGCCACCGGCACGGCCATCGACGGCATCGAGCAGGACGGCCGGATCAACCCCAACTCGGGCGCCGAGTCCACCATCCACGCCCTGATGACCATGCTCACACTGGACGCGAATCCGACGCTGAAGGCCCAGGCCCTCGGCATCAACGAGACCGTCTCTACGGTGGGACTCAGCGTGGTCGAGGCAGAGGCCGGCACCATTGCCGGCAGCGGATCCGTGGTCACACCGCCGTCGTCCTGGACCGGCGAGGCCAACCTCTCGGGCGGCGCGTACGTAAGGCTGGCTGCGGGCGACTCGCTGAGCATCCCGGTTCCCGCCACCGACCAGCCTCGCACTGTCTTCCCGATCGTGAACCAGAGTGAGGCCGACTCCGGGGCCACGACATGGTCGTCCGCGACGTCGACGCTGGGCAGCACGAGCAACGGTGGCGCGGGCGCGCAGGGCATCACGGATGCCCCGGGACGTCTGACACCGCTCTCGCTCGAGCGGACTCTGCCGGGCTCGGACACCGCTGTCGTCGGTGTTGCCGGAGGCGCTGCATCCGTTGACGCGCTGCTGATCCAGCCGCTGATCTCGACGATCACGGTGACCGGTTCGGCGGGGGAGTCCACGGTGTACGTCAGTGCGGCGAACGAGACCAGTGTGCGCACGGTTGTCGTGCCGCGCGGCTACAAGCTGTCGCAGCAGGCGTTCGATGCGACCGGCAAGCCCGTCACGTCCGCCGACAAGAAGGCCCCGAAGACGGGGGCCGTGACGGTCGCCGCCGGGGGGTTCACCGTGGCGAAGTTGGTGCGCAAGTAGCGGCATAGATTCGCTGAGGTCGTCACGTGCGGTCGAGTTCGCCCGCTATGCCGGGCGAACTCGACCGCATCTGTCGAAGTGGGAACCACGCGACCAGACGGCGAGCCCGGCTAGGGCTGCGGCAGCGGCTGCGGGTCGACCCCGAGGGTCGCGAGCATGGCCTCGACCTGGCGCCGGATCTGGTCGCGAATGCGACGCACCTCTTCCACCGGCTGCCCGGCCGGGTCGGTCAGTTCCCAATCCTGGTAGAGCTTGCCCGGATAGACGGGACAGGCGTCTCCGCAGCCCATGGTGACGACGACATCGGCGGCCTGCACGACGTCATCCGTCAGCGGTTTCGGGAACTCCTCCCCGAAGTCGAGGCCGAGCTCGGCCATGACCGTCATCACTGTGGGGTTGAGCCCCTTGGCCGGGGCCGAACCGGCCGAACGCACGTGCACCCGGCCACCGGACAGGGCCTGGGTCAGCACGGCCGCCATCTGGGACCGTCCCGCGTTCTGCTCGCAGACGAACAAGACCTCGGGCACGTCTTTTGTGATCGCGCCCTTGGCCTGGGCCAGTGCGGTCAGGCGGTCGGTGGCGTAGCGCCCCGTGTTGGTCACCAGGAACGCCGTGACCGTCGATGTGCGCAGCAGCGAGGTGTGCGACTCGAGCACATAGCGCTCGATCGTCTCGGCGCCGAAGATTCCCGAGAACCGCCGGGTGAGATCCGCCGCGAGCCGCCGCAACGATTCCTCGGGGAAGGTTAGCCCGGGCAGTGGTCGGCGCGCACTCAGATCGCTCATGGGGGCTGGACCTACGCCTGGGGAGGGAGAATCTCGGCGAGCAGGGCCTGGATGCGGGCCTTGATCTCGTCGCGGATCGGGCGCACCGACTCGATGCCCTGGCCGGCCGGGTCGGCGAGTTCCCAGTCCTCGTAGCGCTTGCCAGGGAAGATCGGGCAGGTGTCGCCGCAGCCCATGGTGATCACGACGTCCGATTCCTTGACGGCCTCGGTGGTGAGGATCTTCGGCACGTTGTTCGCGATGTCGATGTTCTCCTCGGCCATGGCCAGGATGGCGACGGGGTTGATCTGGTCCTTGGGCGCTGAGCCGGCGGACAGCACCTCGACGCGGCCCTCGGACAGGGCGGTCATATAGCCGGCGGCCATCTGGGAGCGGCCCGCGTTATGCACGCAGACGAAGAGAACGGTGGGCTTTGCGGTCATGGTCGGGAATCCTTCTTCATTTTCAGGGGGTCACGCGGGAGTGCGGTGGGATGGTGAGAGTCAGACCCGGTCGGGCACGGGGTCGGTTGCAGGCTCGATGGTGGCGGCGACGGATGCCTGCGGCGCGGCCCCCGGGAACAGGCGCGGCCGCAGCCACAACGCCACGTAGACAAGGGCGACCAGCGCCGGAACCTCGATCAACGGGCCCACGATCCCCGCGAGAGCCTGGCCGCTCGTGGCACCGAAGGTGCCGATGGCCACCGCGATCGCGAGCTCGAAGTTGTTGCCCGCAGCGGTGAAGGCGAGTGTCGTTGTGCGTTCGTAGGAGAGCCCGGTGAGCTTGCCGGTGGCGAATCCCGCGGCGAACATGACCGCGAAGTAGACGAGTAGCGGCAGAGCGATCAGGGCCACGTCCATCGGGCGGTCGATCACCTGTCGACCCTGCAGGGCGAAGAGCAGCACGATCGTGAACAGGAGGCCGTAGAGCGCGAACGGGCTGACCTTGGGCAGGAACCGGCTCTCGTACCAGTCGCGGCCGCGGGTGGCCTCGCCGACCCGGCGGGACAGGTAGCCGGCCAGTAGCGGGATGCCCAGGAAGACCAGCACGCTCACGGTGATCGCCCAGATCGAGAACTCCGCGCTCGTGGTGGACAGGCCGAGCCAGGCGGGAAGCACCTGAAGGTAGAACCAGCCCAGCGCGGCGAACGCGATGACCTGGAAGACGGAGTTGAGAGCCACCAGGAACGCGGCTGCCTCGCGGTCGCCGCAGGCCAGGTCATTCCAGATCAGCACCATGGCGATGCATCGGGCGAGTCCCACGATGATCAGGCCGGTGCGGTACTCAGGCAGATCGGGCAGGAACGTCCAGGCGAGGGCGAACATCAAGGCGGGGCCAAGTAGCCAGTTGAGCACCAGCGACGAGACCAGCAGGCGGCGGTCGCGGGCGACGGTGCGGGCATCCGTGTAGCGAACCTTCGCCAGCACCGGGTACATCATAACCAGCAGGCCGATCGCGATGGGAACGCTGACCGAGCCGATCGTGAAGGCGCCGAGCGCGTCGCCGACGCTGGGCGCGAAGACGGCCAGCAGCAGGCCCATGGCCATCGCCGCGAGGATCCAGACCGGCAGCAGGCGGTCCATGGCGCCGAGCCGGGCGGGCGCGGGATCGGCGGCGGGCCTGGTGGGCTGGACGGTCGAGGGTTCGGGGTAGGGCATCATGCTCCGTCAGCGGGTGAGGCAAAAATCAGCGGGTGAGGCGAAAATCCGCGAGTGAGGCGAAAGTCAGCTGGTGGCACCTAAAATTGGAGGCGTCGATAGGGAGTCTTCCCCATTGCATCGATGGATGTCAATTTATGGGAGATACTGTTCAGATGCCGTTCACCGAGACCCGCCCTGTGCCCGAGGCGCCGATCGAGCCGGTGTGCTGCGCGCCCGCGTCGCGCGAGGCGATCGGGACCGACGAGGCCGAGAGGCTGGCCCGACTGCTGAAGGCAGTCGCCGACCCGGCACGGCTGCGCCTGGTTTCCCTGGTGGCCGCGCATGCCGATCTGGAGGCCTGCGTCTGCGATCTGACCGAGCCGCTCGGTCTCAGCCAGCCGACCGTGTCCCACCACCTCAAAGTGCTGGTGGATGCTGGAATCCTCACCCGCGACAAACGCGGCACGTGGGCCTATTACCGGCTCGTCCCCGGGGCGCTGGGATCGCTCGCGGAACGGGTGCTCGGGCTCTGACCCGGCTGCGGTCGAGGTGTGGGCCGGCTCACGCCATCCGTTGCTGATGTGGGCAAGCCCATCGTTTGTTCAGGATAGCGAGATATTCTCAGCACTTGTGCGCGCAGCCCCTTGTCGTGCGGCGCACGTGGACACTTCCGATGAGGGAGCGTCGTTCTCGGTCGGATTGCTCTGCGCTGTGAGCGCATGCTCCGTCTGAGCGAGGATCCATCCCTCCCCCGAACCGCGTAACCGCGCCGACGAGAGCTTTCATCATGCCCCTTTGCCCCCCGTTCCCTGCCTGCCGCGCTTCGGCGGAAGATGCCTATGCAGACGCCTGAGCTGAACCGGTCCGTGAACCGGTCCGTGCGTCAGGCCGCCGCCGGCGGCGTCGCGATGGCCTTCGCCACGCTCCTCACAGTGACCATCGCCATCCCGGCCCAGGGTGCACAGTTAAACACCTACGCCAGCCTGCCGGACGTCGCGGTGGCAGCCTCGGTCCGGGCGGCAGCGGATGACCAGGCGCCGTCTGCCTCCGATCCCGCGGCTGGCTATTCGTCTGCGGCCGCGGCGACTGCCGGCGCCCTGCCGCTCCAGAGCCTGTTGCCCAGCGCGGCCGGAACTACCGCCGTGGAGCGCGACGGGTTCACCGTGACGGACGCGCCGAAGCCCGTTCCGGTGCCCGCGGCACCTGCCGCTTCCGCCCCGGCGGCTGCGGCCGCAGCGGTTCCCGCCGGCGGCGCCGTGCGCTGGCCGTTCCCCGGCTCGGTGCGACTCTCCAGCGCCTACGGGCCGCGCGAAGCACCGTGCGTGGGTTGCTCGACCTTCCACAAGGGTCTCGACATGCTCCCCGGTGAGGGTGCTCCGGCGCACGCGGTTGCCGACGGCGTCGTGCGAGAGGTTTCGGCCACCGACAACGGCGGCTTCGGCGTCTATGCGATCGTCGACCACACCATCGACGGCCAACTTGTCAGCAGCGTCTACGCGCACTTCCAGTCCGGTTCGCTCCAGGTTTCCGCAGGACAGTCCGTGGGAGTGGGCACCCACCTGGGCAATGTGGGCAGCACGGGCCAGAGCACCGGCCCGCACCTGCACTTCGAGATCCTGATCGACGGTGTGACCCCGACGGATCCCTACGCCTGGATGACGCAGCGCGCCGGCCCGATGTAGGCAGGCTGCGGCGGATCAGGCCGGTGTTGCCTGGACGTCGAAGTAGAGGTGGGCGTGGGCGCGGCATCCGTCGTTGAAGGCGGAGCCGCACGCCGGGCACGCCGTGACCGCCCGGTAGTCAGCGATCGAGAGTGTGCCCCGGCAGACTCCGCAAAGAATGGCGTGCTCGCCCCAGCGGTCGGGTGGCCAGAGCCGTGCGACATGGGTTTCGCCGTCGGAGTGGCACTGATGGCAGGGGTAGAAGCGCCCGCAGCAGAAGAACTTGATGGCCACGACGTCGAGGGCTGAACGGTAATGCACGCACCGGGTCTGGGCGTCGACGGTCTGTCCGTGAATCTGCATGCTGGTCCTTCGCGCGAGGTGCGAACGCGACTGCCCGTAAGGGTGCGCCGGTGTTCGAGCGGGTGCCGCGGCATCCGCTTGCGGTGTTGACGGGGGTGAAGCCAGGCTTACTCGCCGGTGACCTGCGCGGTGACGAAGGCTTCGAAGGCGGCCGGGTCATCGAGGGCGCCAGGGTAGGAGACGCCGTTGACCAAGACGGTGGGCGTGCCCTTGACCTGCTTGATGTCGGCGTTGGGGAGGGGGCCGTCAAGGGCGCGCTGGGTGGCGTCGCCGACCCAGGAAGTGAAGGTGTTCTCCGTGATGCAGGTGGCCACCTTCTTATCGGTGACGCCCGCGTCGGTGGCCAGGGTGACCAGGTCTTCGTTCGTCAGGCCCTCGGTGTTCTCGGCCGGCTGGTTCGCGAACAGGGCCGCGTTCATGGCGAGCACGTTCTTGGGCTCGTAGTTCGCGACGCAGGAGAGGGCGGCGGCGGCCCGGGTCGGGAACTTGCTGCCCGCCGACACCGGGTCGAGGATTGAGATCGGGTGCAGTTCGAGGGTGGCGGTTCCGGCGGCGACCCAGCCGGCGATCTGCTCGCCGTTCGTGATCTCGAACTGGCCGCAGAAGGGGCACAGGTAGTCGGCGTAGACCACGATGTTCGCGGTGTCGCCGAGGGTGCTGGGGTCGGTGGCGATGGGATCCTCATCGGCGGCGACCGCGGCGGTCTCGACCGGAACGATGTTGGTGCCGTCGCCCGTGAGGAGCACGCCGTCGCTGGCCATGTTGAGCGGGCCGGGCGCTGCAGGACCGGTGCTTCCGACCACGATGAGGGCCACGACCACGGCAGCCGCGACCAGGCCGGCGCCGATGCCGCCGCGCAACAGCCAGCGGTTGCGCTTCTCCTTCTTCTGCTGCTCCTCGCGGAGCTGCCTGGCGCTTTCACGCGCCATCTCGCGGCGATCCTTCTTGGGGGGGACAGGCTTGCCGTAGACATTGCTCATGGACTTAGTGCACCGTTTCGTTGCGACTGGCAGTTGGTTCCAAGGTTAGAGGGTTCTCTCCGGGGCAAGTGCCGCGGGGCTGTGAGGGAGCTGTGAGCGGCGCGGGTGAGGCGGTGCTGATGGCGGTGAGGTTGTGCTGGTGCTGGTGCTGGTGCTGGTGGTGGCGGTGAGGGGGTTCCGGTTCCAGCTTGGGGCTAACTCAGGAGAACGACGGATGCCGGTGGCTGGGTGCCGCGGGATTCCGCGCGCTGGCGCGCGGCATCCGTTGCATCTCCTGAGTTAGCCACTCCGAAGGGGGGAACACCAGTGCGCCGGCGCGGCTTCGAGCCCGAGCCCCGTCCTCCCCGAGTCCGAGCCCGCCCTCCCCGAGCCCGAGTCCGCGCCCCAGCGCCCGGTGCACAATCCGGTGGATTCCTGCAACTTCTGCGGCGTTCCCTGAACGGGGGAATAGGCGCAGGCACCGTTGTCTTGACTCTGAGAGCGGTCCCGTGTTCCGCTGCTGGTGCTGACGCCCGCGATGCGGCGCCTCGAACGAACTCAGCCCAGCATGCGGCAGGCCCCCGTCGGGTCTGCACAACCGATACCGAGGACCAACATCACGTGACCACCGCCGCCATCACCGTCATTACCGCCGCCGACCTGAGGTCGGCCGCGAAGCATCCCGGCGATTCCCTCTCCCGCGGCCAGCGCCTCGTCTACATCATCGTGCTCGGTGCGCTCACAGCCCTCGGTCCGTTCACGATCGACCTGTACCTGCCGGCGTTCCCGACGCTGGAGAGCGAGTTCGGTGTCTCGGCCGCCGCCATCCAGTTGACTCTCACCGGAACCATGATCGGCTTCGGTTTCGGTCAGCTCGTCGTAGGTCCGTGGAGTGACAAGGTTGGGCGCCGCCTGCCGCTGATGCTCGCGACCGGCTTCCACATCCTGGCGAGCGTGGGAGCCGCCCTCTCGCAGGACATCGTCTGGCTCGCGGTCTTCCGCCTGTTGCAGGGATTCGGCGCTGCGGCCGGCGCGGTCGTGGCCCTGGCCATGGTGCGCGACCTGTTCGGCGGCAAGCCGCTCGTGAAGATGCTCTCCCGCCTCGCGCTGATCAGCGGCCTGGCCCCGGTGTTGGCCCCGGTCATCGGCTCGCAGCTTCTGCTCGTGATGAACTGGCGCGGCATCTTCTGGGTGCTCGCCGCCTACGGCGCAGTCGTCATCTTGGCCGTCGCGTTCTGGATCGTCGAGACGCTTCCGGATGCCGAACGTCACGTCAAGGGGCACAGTTCCCTCCGTCAGCGCTACCGTGCCGTGCTCAGCGACCGTATCTTCGTGGGCGTCGCGATCATCGGGGCGATGACCTTCACCGGTCTGTTCTCCTACCTGTCGGCGTCGTCATTCCTGTTTCAGCAGGTTTACGCGTTCAGCCCGCAGCAGTATGGCGTGCTGTTCGCGGTCAACTCGCTCGGCATCGTGATGGGCGTGCAACTCAGCTCGCGCCTGATGCACCGCTTCAACATCGGCCCGCAGTGGATAATTTCGGTGTCCACCGTGGTGCTCCTGATCACGGCCGTCGCCATCGTGCTGCTCGACCTCGCCGGCGCGGGGCTCTGGGGCACCCTCGTGCCGCTGTGGTTCTTCATCGCGGCCTGTGGTTTCACCCTGCCGAGCGTGCAGGTCATCGCCCTGAACGCCCACGCGCACGAGGCCGGCACCGCAGCATCGTTGCTCGGCGCCGCGAACTTCGGTGTGGCCGGGCTGATCTCCCCGGTCGTCGGCGTGCTCGGCGTCGGGACCGCCGTTCCGATGGGCGCCGTGATGGGCGTGACAGCCGTGGTGTCGATCCTCGCCCTCTGGTTCATCGTGCGCCCCCGGTCGGTGCCCGCGCTGGATCGCTGAGGCTCAACGGCAGTTCCGGAGCGACCTGGGGCGACTGCCTCGGTGGCCAACTCAGGAGATTCACGGCTACAAGTCGATGCCGATGACGGATGCCGCGTGATTCCGGCATCCGTCGTCACCGGCGTCGCAGATCTCCTGAGTAAGCCCCCGGAGGTGTGCGGTAAACGGCCCGGGCGAGCAGGCGCAGCCCGGCGCCGATCTAGCATGGAGGAATGATGAGCGAGCGCGCCCCCGAGACCGCAGCGACCCCCGCCACCCGGCGCATCGCCCGCCGCTGGCCTCTGGTCAGCGGGGCCGCGGCGCTGTTGCTGGCCGTGGGGCTCGGCGCCCTGATCGTGCTGCGAGGCGCCGGCCGCCCGCTGGAGATCGACGCCGAGTGGATGGACGAGATCATCGAGCACCGGGCGCCCGTCTGGGAATACCTCTCGCTCACGATGAACTACCTTGGTGCGGGGATCGCCGGCGTGATCGTGATTCCGGTGCTGATCCTGGTGTTCCTGCTGCTGCTCAAACGGCCGTGGGCGGCCGGCTATTTCCTGGCCGCCACGATCGTGAGCTCGGGCTTGGTGCAGGTGCTCAAATCCCTGTTCGGCCGGGCCAGGCCGGAAGACATGCTGGTCATATCAGATTTCGGTTCCTTCCCGTCGGGCCATGTGGCGAACGCGGCGACAATGACCGTGTGCCTGGGCATCCTCTTCCCGAGGGTCTGGGTTTGGTTGGCCGGCGCCCTTTACACGGTGCTGATGATGGTCAGCCGCACCTACCTGGGCGCACACTGGCTCACGGACACGATCGGCGGGCTGCTGCTCGGCGCGGCCGTCGCCGTGCTGCTGTGGGCGCCGGTCGCCGCGAAACTGCAGGGCGAGCGCGGGCTGGCCGCGCAGCATCCGTCACCCCTGCGAATTCGACGGAAAAACTCGGCGTAACGGCCCCGAATCGCCCGGGAACGCTCGATACCGGCAAAATCTCCGTCGAATTGGTGAGGGGCCACGCGCGGGGCAGACACTGACGGATGTCTCCGGTAGCGTCTACGCATGAGAATCCTCCTTGTCGGGGCGGGCGGCGTCGGTGACGCGTTCGCGAAGATCATCGCCAGGCGCACGTTCTTCGATCACGTCATCGTGAGCGACTATGACATCGCCCGCGCGAAGCGCACGATCGTCGCCATCGGGCTGAAACACGGGCACGCCGTTGCCTCCCGGTTCTCGGCCGAGCAGATCGATGCCGGCGACCCGGACGTGGTGGCATCCGTCGCCCGGCAGCACGGCGCCACCCATGTGATGAACGCGGTCGAGCCGAAGTTCGTGCCCACCGTGTTCGCCGGGGCGCTCGCCGCCGGCTGCGACTACCTCGACATGGCCGTGAGCCTGTCCGAGCCGCACCCCACCGATCCCTACCACCAGACCGGGGTCATGCTCGGTGACGACCAGTTCGCGCAGGCCGCCGACTGGGAGACCGCGGGCCGCCTCGCCCTGGTGGGCATGGGCGTTGAGCCGGGGCTCTCGGATGTCTTCGCCCGCTACGCCTCCGACCACCTGTTCCGGCAGATCGAGGAGCTCGGCACTCGTGACGGCGCCAACCTGGTCGTGCGTGACGACGCCGGGAACGAGATCTTCGCTCCCTCGTTCAGTATCTGGACCACCATCGAGGAATGCCTGAACCCGCCACTGATCTTCGAGAGGGATCGCGGCTGGTTTACCACCCCGCCGTTCAGCGAGCCGGAGATGTTCGACTTTCCGGAGGGCATCGGCCGGGTTGAGTGCGTGAACGTGGAGCACGAGGAAGTGGTGCTGATGCCGCGCTGGCTCGACGCGAAACGGGTCACCTTCAAGTACGGCCTCGGCGAGGAGTTCATCGGCGTGCTGAAGACATTGCACCTGCTCGGCCTCGACCGGGTCGACCCGGTGCGGGTTCGCAGTGCGTCCGGCCCGGTGCTGGTCGCGCCGCGTGACGTGGTGGCAGCCTGTCTGCCGGACCCGGCCACGATCGGTCCGCGGATGACCGGAAAGACCTGCGCCGGAGTGTGGGTCACGGGCACCGGCCTCAACGACCGCCCGCGCGAGGTCTACCTCTATCACGTGGCCGACAATGAGTGGACGATGCGGGAGTACGACACGCAATGCGTGGTCTGGCAGACGGCGCTCAACCCCGTGATCGCGCTGGAGCTGCTGGCCGCCGGCACCTGGGGCGGCATCGGCGTGCTCGGACCGGAGGCCTTCGACGCGAAGGCGTTCCTCGACCTGATGAGCGCGCCCGAATCCGAGGGCGGCTACGGCCAGCCTTGGGGCATGGAGGACCGGCTGGCGTCCTGACGCTCAGCGTCCGACTCAACCGCCGACCGCCCTCACCAGGTGAGCGGCCGCACGGTGACGGATGTCCCGAGCAGCTCCCGCACCTGGCTCGCCACGCTCACAAGCGCGGTGGTGGTGCCGGGCGCGAGTGACTCGAAGCGGATCGGACCCCCGGCCGCGAGCACGCGGTCCGATGGCACGGGGAAGAGCATCGGCAGCCCGGCGAGCAGCATCGCGGCCAGTTGGGCCTCGATCCGCTGACGGCCGAACACGGCCACAGGAACGACGACCGTGCCGAGGCGGGCGCGGCGCGGCAGTCGACCCACGAACTCGTCTGCGAGCCGCAGCCCGTCGGGCGTCGCGGCCGTGACCACGACAAGCAGCACCGGCTCGTCGAGTAGTCCCAGCAGCACGGCCGAGGTGGCGTGGCAGCCGAGGTCCTGGATGATCAGGGCCTCGTCGACGGGGCGGGAACCGAAGTAGGCAGGTATGCGCAGCAGGAGCTCGCCCCCGGTGCGGTCACCGAGGCAGGGGACCGGGCCGGCCGGACCGGCGAGATACGCGAACAGCGCCGCGGCGATCGTGGTGGTTCCCACTCCGCCGCCCGTGCCGGTGACGACCACGCGCAGGGTTCCGGTCACGAGATGTCCTCGAGAACCAGGGTCGCGCCGAGCCGGTCGGCGAGTTCGGCGAGGATGCGGGCGCCCACGTCGCCGTGCGGCCCCCAGGGCACCACCGCCTCGGTCCACCATGTCGGGAGGGGCGTCGGGGCCGCGGTCGGGAGCAGCCGCGCGACCTCGTCACCGTCGGTCACCCGGGTGGAATTCTGGATGCTGAGAATGGCCAGGCCGGCGGGGTCGACCAGTTGCAGCACGGCCCGCCCGAACAGGGTGCGCACAGTCAGCTCGGTGGTGACGCGGGCAGCGGCCTCCAGGACCGGCTCGATCGTCACAGCGACAGCGCTCAGGATCACGGCGTCACGGGGCATGGAGTTCCTCACGGGGGTCGGCCGCCGGAACGGCGCCGGGCACGATGACGGCGGGCGCCGCCAGCACGGGCGGCACGGGCGGCACGGGCGGCACGGGCAGTACCGGCAGGACAGGCGATGACGGCGCCTCGTGCCCGCTGCCGTGCTCCGGATTGCTCTCCGGCGTGAAGTTGGCGATCTGCACCAGGCGGGGCCGTTCGCCGCGGCGCACGAAGCGGCCGCGCCCAGGGGTGAGCTGCTCGGCATAGACCTTGGGCAGCAGCTGGCCTTCCGACCGCTCGCCGCTGAGGATGACCGTGGAGCCGCCGGTGTCCCGGAGCGTCTGCAGCACCACGTCGTACATCGCCCGGGAGGCGCCGGCGACCGGGCGGGTCAGCAGCACGTTCAGCCGCAGGTCGCGGGCCGACGGCAGGTAGGCCAGCAGCGGCCGCAGCGGCTCGGTGCCGCCGGACGCGAGGATGTCGTAGTCGTCGACGATGATCACGATCCGCGGGCCGGTGCTCGTGCCGCCCGGGGCATCCTGACGCTTCTCGAGTTCGTCGGCGATGGCCTGCGCGAGTGTGCGCGCCTCGCGGCTGGACGACGCGTGGCCGCCCAGATAATCGTCGGGCACCTCGTCGGAGAGGGTGCCACGCAGGTCCATCAGCGCGATCACGAGTTCCTCGGTGCCGTAGCGGTCGATCAGCCCGCGGATGAGCCCGCGCATCAGGGTGGTCTTGCCTGAGCGGGCGTCACCGAGCACGAGCAGGTGCTGGTCGGTGCCGGCAGGTTCGAGGAAGGCCGGCTGCATGGTGTCCTGGCGCAACCCGAACGGCACCCGGTCGGGCTCGTCGAGCGCATCGGGCAGTTCGACGGCCGAGAAGTCGTCCGGCAGCAACCGGATGGGCGCCGCGGCCGGGCCCTCCCAGCTCGCGGCGCTGCGGGCGGCGAGCGCTTCGAGGGCGTCGCCGACCCCGTCGTCGTCGGTCTCGTCGAGCACGGGCAGGGTCACCTGGGCGAGCAGGCTCATATCGGTGAGGATGCGGCCCGGCTGGTCGTGCTTCAGGGTGGTCGACAGCTTGCGGCTGATCTGCGAGTCACCAGGGTCGTTGAGCCGGAACTCGAGCCGGGTGCCGATCAGGTTCTGCAGGTTCGAGCGCAGTTCGCCCCAGCGGTTCAGCGTGAGCACCACGTGGATGCCGAAACTGCCGCCGCGCTGCAGCAGGTCGGCGAGCGGGTCCTCGAGCTCCTCGAAGTCGCTGCGCAGCACGCCCAGCCCGTCGACGAGCAGGATGACGTCGGCCGAGATCAGCTCGGGCACGCGCCCCTCGCGGTGCGCCCGCCGCAGTGACTGCAGCGAGTCGATGCCGCGGTCGCGGAAGACGGCCTCGCGCACGGCGAGCATGCCGTGCAGTTCCTCGAGCAGGCGCTGCAGGCGGTCCCGGTCGGCGCGGGTGGCGACGCCACCCACGTGCGGGAACCCCTCGATGCGGTTCAACCCGCCGCCGGTCAGGTCCATGGCGTACATGCTCACCTGGCGCGGCGTGAAGCTGAGGGCGACGGACGCCGCGAGGCTGCGCAGGAACGTCGACCGGCCCGACTGGGGCGCTCCGGTGATCGTGGCGTGGCCTCCTCCGGTGCCGAGGTCGAGCAGCCACGGGTTCTGTCGCTGCCGGGCGGGATCGTCGAGGAGGCCTATCGGGATGCGCAGGTCGTCGGTGTGGGCCCCGGGCACCTCGCCCCGGCCGCCGGGGTCGAGCACGCGGGAGAGCGTGAGCTGGCTGGGCAGCGGCGGCAGCCAGACGGGGGCGGTGGTGCGGCCGCCCAGGCGGATGCGGCCGACGGCTTCGTCGATCAGGGCCCGCCCGACCTGCGGCCGGCTGAGTTCGGCCTCGCCGGTCTCCGTAGCGGAATCGTCCTGGCCGATCCCGTTGTACACGGGCAGCAGCATCGGCTGTGGGACGGCTTCCGGGTCGTCGCCGGTGTCCGCTCCGGGTGCCGTGGCGCCGGGAACCGGGCCTGACACGTAGCCGGCCCGGAAGCGCTTGTAGACGGAGGTGTCGACCTTGAGGAAGCCGTAGCCGGGGATGGCCGGCAGGTGGAAAGCATCCGGGGTGTCGAGCACGACGGCGCTCTCCGACTCGGAGAAGGTGCGCAGACCAAGCCGGTAGGAGAGGTAGGTGTCGAGGCCGCGAAGCTTGCCGGCCTCGATGCGCTGGCTGGAGAGCAGTAGGTGCACGCCGATCGACCGGCCGATCCGGCCGATGGTGAGCAGCAGGTCCACGAAGTCCGGTTCCGCGGTCAGCAGCTCTCCGAACTCGTCGATGACGACGAACAGGTGCGGCAGCGGCGGCAGGTCGGGGCGCTGCTCGCGCAGCTCCCGGTAGTGCGTGATCGACGGCGAGTTGTCGGCGTCGCGCAGCTGCTGCTGGCGGCGCACGACCTCGCCGGCGATGCTCACCCGGGCGCGCTCGGTCAGCTGGGGGTCTTCGGCGAGGTTGTCGATGATGCCGGCCACGTGCGGGAGACCGGCGAACGGGGCGAACGCCGCGCCGCCCTTGTAATCCACGAGCACCATGCTCAGGTCGTCGGGGCTGTGCGAGAGGGCCAGCCCGAGGATCAGGGTGCGCAACATCTCGCTCTTGCCGGAGCCGGTCGCGCCGATGCAGATCCCGTGCGGTCCCATACCCAGCTGTGCGGACTCCTTGAGGTCGAGCAGGAGCGGGGTGCCGTAGTCGTCGAGCCCGATCGGCACCCGCAGGAAGTCCCGCGGGGAGCGCGGAACCCAGGCGGTGGCCGGGTCGAACGTGGTGACGTCGTCGAGACCGAGCAGTTCGGTGATGCTGGTCGACCGGGCTGCCTCGGTTTCGTCCTGGCTGGAGAGCGACAGCCGCAGCGGTGTGAGGCTGCGTGCGACGCCCGCGAACAGCTCGGCGGAGACCCGGTCGAGCATGACCGGGCGGGGCAGGGTGTCGGCCGCGGCGGCACCGGTTCCGGCACCCGGGCCGGTGTCGGTGCGGGCGTCCTCGGTCACGACGAGTCCGTCGGTGAGCGTGACCCGCACGGTCACATTGGACGGCTCGTGCAGCCGGTCGCTGAGCAGGTGCACGGCCGTGATCTGCAGTTCGTCGATGGTCAGGTCGGCGTCGGGGATCGGCAGCCCGGCGGCGACCTGGCCGTAGTCGTCAAGGAACACGATCAGACGGGCGTTGTTCGCTCCTCCGCTGGTGCCGCTGCGCTTGGCGGTGGCCGCATACTGGGCGCGGTCGCCGAGTTCTCCGCCGAGCACCCTGGCGAGCGCGTCGGCGGATGCCGCGACACGGCGGGCGGGCATCGGCCCGTCCCACAGTCCGGTCATCATCGTGTGCGGCAGCAGGTCCACGCCGGCCCAGTCCGCGGCGGCGTGCGCGGGGAACGCCGCCGCCAGGTGCAGGTCGTCGGGGGAGTGCAGGCTGGCCAGCTGGAGCAGCAGGGCGCGGGCCGCGGACAGGACGTCGGCCCGGTCGCCGATCAGGGCGACGTGCCCGGCCCGGTCGAGGTCGACCGTCACGGGCATGCCCGGCACGATCGAGTAGTGCGCGGCGACGGTGCCTGCCTCCGCGAGCATGATCGGGTCGAAGGGCGCGATCGGGTTTTGCTCCTCGGGAACCTGGAGTTTGAACCAGGGCACGTCGCCGGCGCCGACCCGCACCCGCAGGAAGTCGGAGTCGCCCCGGCGTCGCTCCCAGAGCCGGGCCGGGTCGCGGATCAGTTCGATCAGCGCCGCCGGTTCCGGATCGACCAGCACGGCACGCTCGAGCGTGCCGCGCGCCTTGCGGCGCATCGAGACGCGGGTCTGTTCGAGGAAGTCGAGGTAGCGTTCCCGCTGGTTGCGGCGGGTGCGGGTGGCGTTGCCGCGCGAGCTGACCGCGGCGCCGACGCCGCCGACGAGGGCCACGATGAGCACCATCGCCCCGACGACGACCATGATCGGGTTGCTGCGCAGGGCGAGCATCATCGTGATCGAGGAGAGCGAGCCCAGCACCGGCAGCAGCGTCTGGATCGGGAGGCCGCCGACCTGGCCCTCCGCCATCGGGGGCGGCGGGGCGATCGTCACAGGCTGCTCGGCGTCGAGCGGTCGGGTGATGCGGGTGGGCCGGTGCACGACCCGCAGCGTCACGAGTCGCTCCGGCCGGCGCGCATGGACTGTTTCACGGAAACGGCCGGCTGCATCAGCTCGGCCGCGAGCCGGGTGTACGCGAGCCGGGTGCGGGTGGCCAGTGGCGCACCCGTGGCATGGCCGCGGTCGAACGGGATGGTGCTGACGCACACCGCGGCGGTGCGGGTGACCGTGGCCGGGGCGAGGCCGGCGGTGTCGCCCACGTCGACGAGAGCCAGCACGACCCGAGGGTGGTCCGCGCTGTCCTCGATTGCCTGGGAGAGGGCCAGCGCCTCCTCCGCGAACCGGCGGTCGGCGCGGGCGACGAGGCAGACCGTGTCGCTGAGCGCGGTGACGTCGGCCAGGTCGAGCTTCCAGCCGCGCACACCCCAGTCGGTGCAGACGGCGTCGAAGAAGCGCACGATCGGCGCCGCGTCCAGCAGCCATTGATTCGCGCCGGGCACAGCGCCCGGTTCGGCGGCCGCGAGGCCGAGCACGCCCAGACCCGAGCCGGGGCGGAACAGGCCGTCGACGGCGTCCGCTGTGCTGCGCGCGGTGCGGCGGCGGTCGCTGGCCGGTGTGACGATGGCGTCGGCGGGCGCGCCGGAGCGCTGGGCCAGACCCCGGTTTCCGCCGGACGCGTCGACGCCGAGCACCCGCCCCCGGCGCCGGGAGGCGAGGGTCGCTGCCACCTGGGTGGCGGCGGTCGAGGCGCCGGACCCGCCGCGCAGCTGCACGAAGGAGACGCGCCGGCTGGTGGCAACCGGGCCGCGGATGGCGCGGTCCCAATCGCCGAGGTCGCGCACCCGGGCGGTGGTGCCGCCGAACAGGGCAAGCGGCAGGGCGCCGAGCAGAGCGGATGTCCCGGCCATCGTCAGAACGTCCCGAGCAGTTGCGCGTAGACCGCGAAAACCCCGAGCAGCAGCGGCAGCAGGGCCACAACCGCCAGACCCTCCACGAAGTTGCCGAAGCGCCGGAGTGAGGCCCGCGAATGCGCCGACGGGTCGACGCCTACGGCGAGGGCGCCGACCAGCGCGAGGACGGCCAGCACGGCGGCGGGCAGCCAAGACCGGTCGGACAGCTGGGCGAGTGTGCCGACGAGCACGATGCTGCCGGCCGCGAGCCAGAGCAGCAGAGCCAGCACGGCGAGCGGGAAGGCGCGGGTGCGCAGCGCGGTCACGACGGCGATGGCAGCGCCGAGCGCGACCGCCCAGTCGTTGTCCGGGCGGAGCGCCAGGAACAACCCGGTCGGGGCGAGGGTGAGGGCCACGGCGGCGGTCGACCAGGTCAGGCCGCGGTAGGCCTCGGTCACGGTCAGGAGCACGGCGTCCCGGGGTTTGGGCCGGCCGCCGGAGACCTGGTCGTCGAGGCCGGTCAGGCCCGCGGCCGACATGGCGTACCACGGCAGCATTCCGCATGCCACGGCGGCCACCACGCCGGTGACGCCGACGGCGCCGTCGACGGTGACCCCGGCTGCAATCAATACGAGGGGGAGCGCAGCCAGCGGGGCGCCGAGGCTCGCACCCCAGAGCGCGGAACGGACGCCGAGGCCGGCCCCGGCACCGAGGCCGAGCACGACCCAGCCGAGCAGCGCCGTGTAGCCGACGATTCCGAGCAGCAGCGGGGCACCGGGAACAGGCAGGGCGACGCTGAGGGCGAGGCCGAGCGGCAGGGTGAGGCCGAGGGCCGCCGCGGTGCACCCGGTGGCGATCCAGCGTGCGGCGAGCCGGCCGGAGATGACGGCGGCGAGCAGCAGCACCCCGATCGTTCCGGCGAGCACCGCGATTGCCCCGGTCTCGGCGGCGCCGGTCACGCTCAGGCCCGCGAGCAGGGCGGCGGCGGCGATGCCCGCGGCACCGATCGCCCGGCGGTGCCCGGCCGACCAGAGGTCGTTCCGATCGGTCAGAGACTCGGCGACGACATCCGTCACATCGGCGACCGACGGCGACGGCGGCGCCGCGTCGAGGCGGAGCAGGCGCAGGCATTCCCCGTCTTCTACCAGCTGCTGGCCGGCCGTGAGCGAGAGATCCAACTGTTCGCCGGTCGACCGGGACAGCGTGAGCGGCCGTGCGATCGGGCCGCCCGGTTCCTCGAGCAGGTCGAGCAGGCGAGGCAGCAGCGCACCGATCGCCTCATCGCTGGGCACGACGAGTTCCGCCTTGCGGGTGGTGCCGATCACGGTGAGGCGGGTGAAGTCGTTCATCGGTTCTCCGATTGGGTCGACGCCGGCTGGGGCGTGCGGGCAACGGCCTGATCGGACATGGTTTTGGTGACGAAGGAGACCCCGACGCAGGCCGCGCAGATGACCGCGCCGAGCACGACGCTGCCGATGGCCCGCTTGAGGTTGTCGCTCGCGGTGCGCCGCTCGTCGAGCTCGCCGAAGAGGAAGGCCGCGCGAAGCCGGGAACGGTGGGTCTTCACCGACTCGAGCAGGATCAGGTCGCGATTATTGGCCACGGTCGCCTCCTCGGGTGCCTGGTCTGGTGTCGAGCCCGCGCAGCGCGTCCCGGTTGGAGCCGAGGGCCGTTTTCAGCCGGCCCTGGTTGAAGGAGCCGAGTAGGCGGTCGAGTTGGTTCCAGCCGCTGTCGTCGAGGGTGCCGAGCGGGAACAGCAGTGCGGGAATGCGCGGCCGCCCAACGATGACGGCGCCGAACTCTCCGGCGAGCCGGGCCGGGTTGAGCTGGAGGGCCTTGACCCCGGGCGGGCCGATCAGCATCGCGAGCGGGGTGGGCGGCAGTTGCAGGAGCGGCGGGCGCAACTGGCTGACCTGGCCCGGGCGGGCCAGCGCTACGGCGATCAACGGCATCCCGGTCTCGGCCAGGGCCGAGAAGGCCGCGGTGACGGTCTCCACGGCGGTGCGGGCCCGGTCGGCGCCCGGCAGGCCCATCCCGATGAAGGCGCGGGTGGTTTCTTCGAGGCCCTGGCCGGTGCGGCAGACCGCAATGGTGGCGAGCATCGGGCTGTCCCGGCGGCCGGTGGCGATGAACCGGGAGTCGTCGGGCATCCGTGATCGGGCGAACGCGGTCAGCTGGTCGCGGTCCCAGGCGGTCCCGGCCGGTTCGTGCACCCCCCAGGAGGATGGCTGTTCGCCGCGCAGCCGCTGCGAGAGCAGCTCGAGCGGGCCGCCGAGCCGGGTCGTGGCCAGGGCCTTGTGCCGCATTGAGACGCTGATCACCAGTTCCAGATGTTCGGCGGGTTTCGGGCGCAGGAATGCGTCGGCGATGTCGGTGGTGGCGCTCACGGCGGTGCGGCCCACCGCGTCGGAGATCTGCTCGAGCCGGGCGCCGGAGAGTCCGTCCCGCAATGTGCCGTCGGCTGCGCGCACGACCCAGGCGCCGCCGCTGTCGCTCATGGCCTGGCAATACGGTTCGGACAGGCTCGAGAGTGCGTCGGTGACGAGCACGACCGCGAGGTTCTGGGTGGCGGCCTGCACGAATAGGTCGGCGCGTCCCTCGCTGAGGTAGATCACCGGGGCGCGGCTTTCCGAGCGCACCCAGCCGGTGTGCACGCTGTCGACCAGCGGATGCCGCATGCCGGTGAATTCCCGCGCGCTCACGAGCGCACCTGCCCGGCGGTGACGAAGCCGAAGCTGCGGTCGCCGGGGGACACCCGCCAGCCGGGCGGCACCGTGGTGCGCTCGCCAGGGCTGACCGGGCGCTCGCCACCGTTCGGGTCCACCAGGGTTGTGCCGTTGGTGGAGCCGAGGTCGGTCACCCACAGGTTCTGGCCGTCCCAGTCGAGCAGAGCGTGGGTCTTCGACAGGGTGCGCGAGAGATCGGGCCAGGCGAAGACGGACTGCCGCGGGGCCGTGGGGTCGGCGTCGGGGTTGCGCCCGATCAGCACCGCTCCGTCGACGGGCACGTGCTGGCCGGTGTCCAAGACCAGGGCAGCCGTGAGCACCGCAGCGGCGAAACCGGGGCCGGGCGGCAGCTGGTCCCGCAGAACGGTGTGCTCAAGGTCCGCGGCGCTCACCGGGGTTCCGGCGGAACGGATGCCGCGGCGCGAGGTGGGCGCGGCCGGCGGAGCGGCACCCGACGGCTGCGGCAATGTGAGCGGGGACGCCTGCGCGAAGGCCGGGGCCTGGTGCCCGAGCCCGGCGCCGGGCTCCTGGGTCGCGGCGGACCGGAGCCGGTCGGCGGTGAGCGGCCGGTAGGCCGGGGTGAGCGGGTCGCGGCCGCGGCGCAGATCGAGCGTCACGGTGCCGTGCAGCCACCGTCCTGTCGTGGTGCGGCCGAGCAATCCACGGGTCGACAGCGCCGTGGCCGTCAACTCGTCGACGGTGCGCAGCCGGGTGAGCGCACGGCCGAGGCTGCTGCCCCGGCTGCCGAGCAGCCAGAGGTGGATGCTGCCGTAGCCGAGCACGAGGACCGTGGCCAGGGCGGTCGCGGCGAGGCCGGCGGTGAGGTCGGGTGCCCCGAGCAGGAAGGACACGACGACGACCAGGCCCAGCGCGCCGAGGGGCGCCAGGTCGATCAGGTCGGCGGTGAGCTTCTGCCGAGAGCCGGCGGCGAGCGTGTTCTGCAGCAGGCTTCCCGCCAGGGCGGCCCTGGCATCCGCTGCCGGTTCGACTGTGGCGGCGCACCGGGTGCAGAAAGGGTCGAAGGCGCCGAGGTCGGACCCGCAGCGGCCACAACTCAGCGCGCTGATCAAGATCCCCGTCATATCTCCCCGAACACGCCGTACTGCCAGATTCCGGGTCTGAGCCGGCCGACCATCGCCCCGTGAAGAACAGTCGTCTGTGTAGACTACCCCCGAAGTAGATTGGCTGGATAACGAGATAAATGGGGTGGGTTTTTTCGTGAAATTCGCAATGGGATCTGACACGCTGACCGCGTTGACCAAGAACACCTCCGCGTCCAGCGACGATCTGTCGTCGCTGGTGAAGCAGCTGGGCATCGCCGCCGAACCGTTGGAGGGCAAGTTCCAGGGTGCCGGCCGGGCCGCGTTCGACAATTTCAAGTCGCGCACCGATGAGATCGCTGCCGAGCTGAAGGGTTCGCTCGACGCCGTGCTGACCGGTGTCAGCGGCATGAACAAGTCGTTCGCCGAGGGCGACGAGACGATGTCGGACCAGATGAAGTCTGCCCAATCAGGATCGGCGTTCGATGCCGCCCGATTCGGCGGGGCCAAGGGTTAAGGGGAATCTGATGGGCCAGGGAAACCAGATGGACCGCCGCGACTATGACGTCGGCGCTTCACAGAACGCACAGGACAATTTCAACCGGGTTGCCTCGCAGCTCGAGTCGCTGCTCGATCAGCGCGACCGGGACGTGAACGCGGCGATGTCCGACTACCAGGCCGACGGCGTCTCGGACGAGTATCGCGCGAAGGAAGACCGCTGGAAGCGCGCCGGCGCCGAGGTTCGCACCATCATCTCGACCCTGCGCAAATCGCTGGAACAGAACGACGAGACCGCCCAGTCCACGCTGCAGAAGGCTAAGACCGCGGTCGACGGCATCGGCTGATCGCGGCGGTGCGGTGATGGCGGGGTGGAGCATCCAGCCGCAGGGGGTTCTCGACGTTCTGACGAGGGTCAACGGCGAAGCTGAGGAATTGGGCACGGCATTGGGGTCGTTGAGCACGAACCTTGGGGCTGCCGTGACGGCGACGAACAGTGCGGCGATCAGCGAGGCCGTGCAGGGCTATTTCGAGACGGTCGAGGGTCCGCGGCTGACCGGCATCAGCACCCGAATCACGGCGTCGGTCACGGGGGCGTCCAGCGCAACCGAGGCATATGTGCAGGGCGACTACGAGATGGCCGCGACCTCCCAGCGTGAACAGGTCGACCTGGTGAACCTGCCGCGCGGCGACCGCCACGGGCTGCCGCAATGACGGCCGCGATCGACCCGACCCAGATTCCCGGCACGGACATCCACCCGGACACGATCGTGACCCAGGCCGACCTGGTGACCCGCACGGCCACGACGGTGCGGGACTCCGGCGCTCAGGTCGTCACGGCCTGGCAGGGTCTGTCGGGCGTGTACACGGCGCCCGAGTCGGAAAAGCTGTTCGCCGTGATGACGCCGGTGGGCTCCTCGACGACCGAGGTCGGCGACAACCTGGATGTGGTTGCCGGGGCCCTGAAGCGGTTCGCGGAGGAGGTTCGGCCGATCGTGGCCAAGCTGGCCGCCCTCAAGCTGCAGGCCGAAACGTTCGTGGGCAGCACGGTGGCGCACGGCGTCACCGTTCGGGTCGCGGTGCCGCAGCCCGGCCTGACGACGTATGGGGCGACGGCCACCTCCCAGACCGGCGGGTACGGCACCTACGGTTCCACCGCCGTGGCGGCTCCCAACGCGCCGAAGTTTCGGTCGGAGCACCGCGACTGGGACGAAGACCAGACGGCGATCGACCGCAATAATTCTCTGATCAGCCAGGTCAATGCGCAGCAGGTTCTGTTGTGGGAGGCGGAGCGAACCTGCGCCAACACGATCCGCGCGCTCTCCGGCGCTGCTCCGCTGCACGCGGCCACGGGCGAGAACGACAAGAACGGCTACGGTCTGGCCGAGATCCCCGTGGGCACGGAGATGCCGTGGGGCGCATCCGTCAAACGCACCGAAGGGTGCGGCGAGGCCACCGTCGGTTTCGTGTTCCGTGATGTGTTGTGGGAGGGCATCGTCGTCGGTGGCATCTGGGGCACGGTGACCGGCCTCGGCTCGATGATTCTCGGATTCAACCCGGCCACCGGCGGGTTCTTCGACGGCAACACGTACGGAGCTGTGTGGAGCAACGTCGGGATGCTCACGGTCGGCTTGGTCGTTCCGGCTCCGCTGGCGCTCCTGCCGGGCCCGGTCGGCGACTTCGCCCGGGGCGGCCAGGAAACCGTGGTGAACACGCTCAAGGGCGTCGTCTCGTGGGACACCTGGGCGGAGAACCCCGGCAAGGCACTGGGCGAGTCGATCTTCAACGTGGGCACCATCTTCATTCCGGCCGGTGCCGCGGTGACGGGCGCGAAGGCGGGCACCCTGCTGGGGAGGGCCGCCAAGGTCGCCGAATTCGTCGATGCCTCGTCGTGGGTGGCCAAGGGTGGTATGGCCGCGATCAAGTTCACCGGCATCCCCCTGATGGATGCGTTGAAGGGGCTCAAGGGCCTCGATGCGGTCGATCTCGACGGGCTGTCGAAGGTACTGCCGGAGAATTTCGCGGTGCCGGATGGCGGGGCCGCCGGGGTCGACTGGGGCACATTCGACGGTGACGCCTCCCGGCTGGCCCCGGAACTGCGCGACGTGGACTCGTGGACACCTGAGGTGCGCGAGATGGCGGATTCCGTGCCGGCGGTGCGCGATGTGGAACTGTCGATGCAGGCGGATCAGCTGGCTGACCCGTCGCTCGCGGTGCCCGTGCGGGAGCCGGCCCTGGTCGGTGCCGGCAGCCTCGGTGCCGGCAGCACCGACCTGACGTTCACCCGGCCGGATGCCGGGGACTCATCGGTGACTCATGCGGATGCCACTGCGCAGGGTGCGGGAGATGCCGCTGATTCCGGGTCTGGTCACTCGGGCAGCGACGATGGGCTGAGCAATGATCCGGTTCGTTCCACTACCCAAAACGGGGTTGGCTGGGAGCGCGAGAGTGACGTCGGCCCGATCGATCCGGAATATGGGCAGCCGAAAACAGCCCACGGCCATCTGGCCGATGAGTTCAGTGCACCGGACGAACTGAGCCTCGAGATGGGGGATTTGATGGCACGACCAGAGGCGCCGTACGGTGTCGGCGATGATGGGTTGCCCTACACCAGAGAGCAGTACGAGGAGCGGTATGTCACTGCAGACGGTGGAACCGACTGGCCTGGGAATGCGGGCGCTGCTCCCGGTTCAATCGTGCGTTACTCATCCGTGGAGGCCCTGGTCCGGGACTACCCTGGCACCACCCAGCTGGATCGCATCGGAAAACCTGGGGGCGACTACCTCACTGTCCGCGGAACTCCGTTTGAAGAACGCAGTCTGACCCCCGGACACCTTCGTTCTGAGATTCATCAATACGATGTCGTTGGTGAGATCGGTAGTGGAATACGCATTGAAATTTCCGAGATTGCACCGGCTTTCGGCCGACCCGGTGGAGGACTCCAGCTTCGTTTCTTTGAGGTTGGCGAACTGAAGGCGATGAGCGTGACCGACGCGATGAGATTGGGAATCCTGAAATGAAGACCATTCCATTGGAATTCGCCACATGGTCGGGTTTTTCCTTCTCGCCCGTGCGGGAGGGCGAACTGACGGCCCTTGTCGACCTGGAAATGCGTTACGCGATCAAGCAGACAGAGGGGTTCTTTCACGTTCTGAATTGGGAGCGCGGTGCGGGGCCGTTCGAAGTTGCGGCTTTCACGCATGAGATTGACGCGGTTCGGGAACTGCTGATCATTTTGGGAGAATCCGGGAGAAGCAGCAACTCCCGTGAACGACTTGACGTGCCCGCGGGAATCCCCACAACCGAGGCGAGCATGGTCCTTGAAAAGACCGAGGATGGTTGGGCCGAATTGAGCTGGGAGGAGGATCGCGAGCGTCATAGTCGCCTGTTTCGAAACTCACTGGTGGGCCACTTGCACATGCGCCTCTTTGCCCAGAGTGTTGGATTCTCGATCTCGGTGCTGGTGGATTCACTGAGATCAGTCAACGGTGAGCCTGTGTTTCGCACGGTGGCGTCCGCATAGCGGGCATCCGCTCAGACGACACTGACGCCAAACAGTGCCTTTGATGCGCTGTGCGGGGAAGTGCTGGCCTAATTCGGTCAGCACTTGGCGACACCGACGTTCAGCCCGGGGCTGCGCGAGATCACCGGCGTTCTGTGCGGGGCCGTGCAGATCCCGTGCCGCCTGGGCCCCGTAACGGATGGCTTCAGTGCCGCCATTGCGATCGGTTCTGAGCGAGGGGTCACACCGGGGCCGCGGGGCCGTTCGACTCCGCTGGCGACCGCGAGTCCGTTTCGACCGTCCTTGCGGCACTGGATGAGGATTGCCGGTCGCGTCTGCCCGACGACTGCCTGACGGTGTTCGACACTCCCGTTCGCTCGTTCACCGGCACCGGAACGGGCATTTCGGCGTCACGCAGGTGCTGCGCCGTTGCGCGCGTGGCGTGCCATCTGCGAAAGGGCGCACCACCCGCGCACCGCCCGGGCCATCCGCGCCACGCGCGCCATCCGCGCCGCACGCGGGACCGGACCGGGCCACTAGCCTGATCGCGGGGGTTTTTGGCCTCTGTCGGCCTGCGCCGGCTCTGTTCTGCCGATGAAAGAGGCTCCACCATGACACCCGTCGCCGCACTCTCCACCTACTTTCGCAAGTATGCGGACTTCACCGGGCGCGCAACCCGCAGCGAGTACTGGTGGGTGGCCCTCTGGATGGCCGTGTTCTACCTGCCGATGCTGCTGGTGCTGGCCTTCAACATGCCGCCCACCGACTATGACGCCGCCGGGCCGCTCCTCGTGCCGGTCGGGTTCCTCATCATGCTCGTGTACCTGGCCACCATCGTTCCGAACATCGCGCTGCTCGTGCGGCGCCTGCACGACGTGAACTTCGCCGGCTGGTTCGCGTTCCTCGGTCTGATTCCGTCCGTGGGCGGCATCGCCATCCTCGTGTTTGCCGTGCTGCCGAGCAACCCGCTCGGTGCCCGGTTCGACAGGGGCGCCTCGTCGCTGACCGCCGAGCCGACCTGGTCGAACGCTCAGCGCCTGGGCTAGCCGGCCGCGAGAGTGCCCGTTCCGGTCGAGAGCGACCGGCGCAGCGGGCACTCTCGACCGGAACGGGCCCCTCGGAGCGACGCGGGCTGGACGCCGCTGCGCGGTACCCGCCCGACCCGAGCCGGATGCGAGATGATGCAGGGACTGAACGCGAAACATCCGTCGGAATGAAAGCGGTGCGGGAATGATCAATGGTGATGTCTCCTTCTGGTGGAACCAGATCGGCCGGCCGGCCAGCCGCGACCCGCTGCCCGGGCCGACGACGGCCGATGTGTGCATCGTGGGTGCTGGTTACACCGGGCTGTGGACGGCCTATTACCTGAAGAAGGCGGCCCCGGCGCTGCGCATCGTGATCCTGGAACAGCGCTTCGCCGGCTACGGCGCATCGGGCCGGAACGGCGGCTGGCTGACCAACTCGGTCACCGGCGGGCGCGAGCAGTACGTGGCCTCACACGGCCGGGATGCGGCGGCCCGGTTCCAGACCGGCATGAACGAGACCGTCGACGAGGTGATCCGGGTGGCCGCGGCCGAGGGCATCGACGCCGACATCGTCAAGGGCGGTGAGTTCACGGTGGCCTACGACCGGCCGCAGCAGCAGCGCCTCGAGGCATCCGCCCGGTCGGAACAGGGCTGGGCGATGACGGATGTCGAACTCCTCTCCCCGGCGGCGGCGCGCGCCCGCATCGACGTGGCCGGCGCCACCGGGGCGATGTGGCACCCGCACTGCGCGCGCATCAACCCCGCGAAACTCGCGGCCGGGCTCGCCCGGGTGGTGGAGGGCCTGGGGGTGGAGATCTTCGAGGACACCCAGGTCAGCGAGATCGCGCCGCACCGGGCGATCACCGCCCGGGGTGTTGTGGAGGCGGAGTTCGTGGTGCGCGCCACGGAGGGGTTCACGGCGGGATTGAAGGGCCTGCACCGGGCCTGGCTGCCGATGAACTCGACACTGATCGCGACCGCACCGCTCGGCTCGGACGTCTGGGCGAGCATCGGCTGGGAGGGGCGGGAGACACTCGGCGACATGGCGCACGCGTATATGTACGCGCAGCGCACGGCCGACGACCGCATCGCGATCGGCGGCCGGGGCGTGCCGTACCGGTTCGGGTCGCAGACGGATTCTGACGGGCAGACCCCGGCTGGCACGGTGGCGGCGCTGCGGGGCATCCTGACCCGGTTCTTCCCGGCGACGGCGGGCGTGGCGATCGATCACGCCTGGTCCGGGGTGCTGGGCGTGCCGCGGGACTGGGCGGCGACCGTGGGCCTCGACCCGGCGACCGGGCTCGCGTGGGCCGGCGGCTATGTGGGCACCGGGGTGGCCACGACGAACCTGGCCGGGCGCACGCTGACCGACCTGATCCTGGACAGGGAGACCGGGCTCACCCGGCTGCCGTGGGTGAACCACCGGGTGCGCAACTGGGAGCCAGAACCGCTGCGCTGGCTCGCGGTGCACGCGCTCTACCGCGCCTATTCGCTGGCCGACCGCGCCGAACTCTCGCGGCGGCAGACGACGCCGCCGCTGGCGTCCGTCGCCGACGCGGTTTCGGGCCGCGGCCACTAGCCGACGCGAGTCGAGGGTCGTGCCGATGGCTGCTGCGCGGCGGCCGGGACTAGTATTCCTGCCATGACAACGAGCAACCAGCCCCCGGCCGGCAACCTCCCGCTCACCCCGGACCGGGTCGAGGCCATCCGTGCCGGCTACGCCTTCGACGCACCCGCGCTCGAGCTGGGTGCCCTCGTCAACGGCGAGGCCCGACCGGACGTGCCCATTCGGATACCGCTGGCGATGACCAACCGCCACGGTCTGATTGCCGGGGCAACCGGCACGGGCAAGACCAGAACCCTGCAGTTGCTCGCCGAACAGTTCTCCGCGCACGGCGTGCCGGTGTTCGCCGCCGACATCAAGGGTGATCTGTCGGGCATTGCCGGCGTGGGCATCCCGAACGACAAACTTCTGGCGCGAACGCTGGCAATCGGGCAGGACTGGGTGCCCACGGCATCGCCGACCGAATTCTTCTCCCTCGGCGGTGTCGGTCGGGGCATCCCCCTGCGCGCCACCGTAGCCGGATTCGGTCCGTTGTTGCTGAGCAAGGTTCTCGGCCTCAACGACACGCAGGAGTCCAGCCTCGGCCTCGTCTTCCACTACGCCGACCAGGCCGGACTTCCACTGCTCGACCTGACCGACCTGCGCGCCGTGCTCACTTTTCTGGTCAGCGACGCGGCTGCGGGTGAACTCACCGAACTCGGCGGGCTCTCGAAGGCGACCGTCGGGGTGATCCTGCGCGAACTCACCGTTTTCGCCAACCAGGGTGCTGACGTGTTCTTCGGCGAGCCGGAGATTGACACCCTCGAGTTCCTGCGCACCACCACCGACGGTCGCGGTGTGGTCAGCCTGCTCGAGGTGCCCGGTGTGGCCGACAAACCGGCCGTGTTCTCCACGTTCCTGATGTGGTTGTTGGCGGATCTGTTCAACGACCTGCCTGAGGTCGGCGACCAGGACAAGCCAAAACTGGTCTTCTTCTTCGACGAAGCCCACCTCCTGTTCAAAGATGCGTCCCGGGACTTCCTCGACTCGATCACCCAGACGGTGCGCCTGATCCGGTCGAAGGGGGTCGGCATCTTCTTCATCACCCAGACGCCGAAAGACGTGCCCGGGGACGTGTTGGCGCAACTGGGATCGCGGGTGCAGCACCAGTTGCGGGCGTTCACGCCGGACGACGCCAAAGCCCTGCGAGCAACCGTCTCGACTTTCCCGCACTCCGGCTATGACTTGGAAGAGGTGCTCACCACGCTGGGCACCGGCGAGGCGATCGTCACCGTGATGAACGAGAAGGGGGCACCCAGCCCGGTCGCCTGGACCCGATTGCGGGCCCCGCAGGGAACGATGTCGCCGACGCCGCCGGAACAGATCGACACCATGGTGGCAGCCTCGCCGCTGCTCATCCGCTATGGCGCCGCAATCGATCGGGACTCCGCGCGCGAGATTCTGGCGACCCGGCTGGAAGAGGCGAACCGGGCTGCGCAGGCCGCGCAAGACGCTCTGGACCAAGCCGAGGCGGCCGCTGTGGCAGAGAAGGAGCAAGACGCGCGCACGGTTCGCGAGGCGAAAGCCGAGAACAAGGCTCAGGCCGAGTACGACCGGCTGATGCGGCAGACGCAGCCCGGAACGCGCCGCCGAACACCGTCGCGCCCACAGAAGAGTGTGCTCGAGCAGGTGCTCGGGTCATCCGTCACAAAATCGATCCTGACCGGCGTGGTGGGCGGCATCTTCGGCACCCGCCGCCGCCGCTGACGGCAGGCGAAACGGATGTCACGGGCTAGCCCGTTCGCCCGGTGAGGCGTCGCTCGAACCAGTAGAGCAGCTCGGGGCGTGCCCGGTTGAGGTCCTGCAGGGTCATCGGCTCGGGCACCCGCACCACGGGAACGGCGAGCTGATCGATCACGGTGTCCATGGCCCCGCGCGAATAGTACTGGCCGCGCATGCGCACCAGCAGCCGTCCGTCGGTGCCGGTCACGAACAGCTGCGGCTGGGTGTCGAGCGCCCCGCTCTGGTAGAGATCGAGCAGCACCACGCTGCCGACCTCGGCGGTGGAGAAGCTCGCGACGCGGCCCAGGAAGCCACGCTCCGAGATGCCGTCGGCGTCGACCCGGATGATCGTGCGCGTGAAGGCGAGGTAGGCGAGTGCGCAGATGGCCACCAGCACGCCCTGGGCGATGGCGACGGGCTGCCAGGTTCCGGTGGGGATGGTCAGCCAGAACAGAACGGCGGAGATGGGCGCGACGAGGGCCAGGACGGACAACCCCGACTGAAGGAGCAATCGACCCTGGGGTCGCAAAGCGTGCGCATGCATGCGCACACCCCCGTTGAATCTCACCCTTGGTTTCCCCCTCGCCGGTGTACACAGATTATCGCGGTTTCGGCCCGTGCGCGGCAGCCACCGGTAGGGGGGTATTCCGTGTCGGTCGGGGCCCACGACGGATGGAGGACGGCTTCCGGGGAAGCCGTCCTCCATCCGATGGTGCGAGGTGGTTAGCGGCCCAGAACGGCGCCGAGGTTGAGCCCATCGAGAGCACCGTCGACCGTGTCGGTCACGCTGGTGTCGATGTCGCTGATGCCGTCGAGTGCCGCGTCGTTCCCGGATCCGACGGGAGCGTCAACGGGAGCGTCGATGGGCGCGTCGACGGGAACGTCGATGGGTGCTGTGACCGGCGCGGTCACGTCGGTGTCGTTGCCCGAGACGACGGGCACGTCGTTGCCGCTGCCGATTGCGGCGCCGTTCCCGATTTCGGTACCGTTACCGACGTCGTTGCCCGACACCTCGTTGCCCGAGGCGACGTCGCCGAGGTCACCGGTCAGGGAACGGTCCACGAGCGGGCCGTTCACGGTGGGGCTGACCAGGAGGTTGCCGCCGGTGTTGCCGGTCAGGGCGTCGAACAGCACTCCGCCGCGGGCGAGAGAGCCGAGAGCGTCGAGGTCGGCGGTGTCGAGGGCCTCGACGGAGGAGCTCGTGTCGGTGGAACGGTCAGGCTCTGATGCCTGGGCGGGGGCGGCCAGGCCGCCGATGAGGAGTGCGGTCGCTGCGACGCCGGTGACGCCGAATGCACTGAGACGCTTCGTGATGGTGTTCATGTTGAGTTCCTATCCACTAGTTATGTTCCGGCCTCGGATTTACCCGGGCCGCACTTGTGGTCCGGTGCCGTGCCGGAACCGGATTGGTCGGGACCGAAATTGGCAGGCCGAATACCCGCACACCCGGGACCGTCGGCATCCGTGAACCGTATAGTGATCGGGTGCCATCCCTGAGTCTCCGAAGAAGCGGTCCGCGAGTACCGCGCAGTCGGCCGCACCCTGCGCAGGTCGTTGTCGCCGGATTCGCGGGTGCCGTACTGGTCGGCACGGTGTTGCTGATGATCCCGATTGCCACGCCCGGGCCCGGTGGCACCCCGTTCCTGATCGCGGCCTTCACCGCCACCTCGGCCGTCTGCGTGACCGGGCTGACCCTCGTCGACACGGCGACGTACTGGACGCCGTTCGGCCAGGTCATCATCCTGTTGCTGATCCAGATCGGCGGTTTCGGGATCATGACCTTCGCGTCGGTCGTCGGGCTCGCCGTGATCCGCAAGATGTCCCTCCGCTCCCGCATGACGGCCGCAGCCGAGGTGAAGAGCTTCGGGCTCGAGGATGTCCGTGGCCTGGTTCTCGGCGTCGTGCGCATCTCCCTGATCGTGGAGCTCATCGTGGCGGTGCTGCTGACACTGCGGTTCTGGGTTGGTTACGGCGAACCGCTCGGCCGGGCCGTCTGGCTGGGCGTGTTCCACTCCGTGTCCTCGTTCAACAACGCCGGTTTCGCCCTGTTCAGCGACAACCTCATCTCGTACGCCACGGACCCGTTCATCTGCCTGCCCATCGCCGCCGCCGTGATTCTCGGCGGGCTGGGCTTCCCCGTCATCATGCAGCTGCGCAAGCACCTGCGGAGCCCGCTGAAGTGGTCGATGAACACCCGCATCGTGCTGGTCGGCACCGTCACCCTCCTGGTCGCGGGCACCGTGTACATCACCGGTGTGGAGTGGAACAATCCGGGCACGCTCGGCCCGCTCGACTGGCCGAGCAAACTGCTGGTTGGCTTCTTCCAGTCGGTGCAGACCCGCACGGCCGGGTTCAACAGCGTCGACATCGGCGCCATGGATTCCGCGAGCCTGCTCGGCATGGACGTGCTCATGCTGATCGGCGGAGGCCCGGCCGGCACCGCCGGCGGCATCAAGATCACCACCTTCGCGGTGCTCTTCTTCATCCTGCTCACCGAGATTCGCGGTGAGACGGCCGTGAACGTCTTCGGCAAGCGCCTGTCCCGGGCCGTGCACCGCCAGGCGATCACGATCGTGCTGCTTGCCGTCGCCGTGATCACGATCTCCACGGTTGCCCTGATGCTGATCACCGATCTCGGCCTCGACGAACTGCTCTTCGAGGTGATCTCCGCCTTCGGCACCGTGGGGCTGTCGACCGGGATCACCGCCGGTCTGCCACCGGCGGGCCAGGTCATCCTGATGCTGCTCATGTTCATTGGCCGTCTGGGCCCGATGGGTTTCGCCTCGGCGATCGCCCTGCGGGAACGCCCCATCGCGTACGAATTCCCGAAAGAGAGGCCCATCATTGGCTAAGTTTTCCCTGTTCGGGCACCAGCAGCCCGCGCGCATGGCCGAAGAGGATGCAATCGTCGTGATCGGCCTGGGCCGGTTCGGCAGTGCCCTCGCACTGGAGCTCATGGCCAGCGGGAGCGAGGTTCTCGGAATCGACGGCAACGAGGAGATCGTGCAGGCGCACAACGGCCTGCTCACGCACGTGGTGCGCGCCGACTCCACCAAGGAGGACACCCTCCGCCAGCTCTCGGTGCCGGACTTCAGCAGCGCTGTCGTCGCAATCGGCGGCGATATCCAAGCGAACATCCTCACCGCGAGCCTGCTGCTCAAGCTGGGCATCCCGAATATCTGGGCCAAAGCGGTCAGCGACCCGCACGGTGAGATTCTGCGCCAGATCGGGGTCAGGCATGTCATCTATCCCGAAAAGGACATGGGCAAGCGCGTGGCTCACCTCGTGCGCGGAGTCATGCAGGACTACATCGAGATCGACGAGAACTTCGCCCTGGTGAAGACCAACCCGCCGAAGGAGATCATCGGTGTGCCGCTCGGCAAATCGAGCGTGCGCACCATCCACGGGATCACGGTCACCGCGTACAACCGGCCCGGCCAGGGCTGGAGCTACACGACCCTCGACACGCAACTCGAGGCCGACGACGTCATCCTGATCGCCGGTGACGTGCGCAAGGTGGAATCCTTCAGCCGCCTCCGGTGAGTCGCGGCTAGGCTCAGCCGGATGAGCCTAGCCGCCGCCCACTTCGTCTCCAGCACCGCCCTCGGAACCAGAATCGTGGTGCGAACCCGCATCGAGGGCGGGGTGACGGATGCCGTGGGCTACCTGCGTTCCATCACCGACACTGGGTGCACGGTCGAGACCAAGCGCGGTCTGGTCACCCTCGCGCTCGCCGATGTCGTTGCCGCGAAGCAGGTGCCGCCGCCCCCCGCGCCGCGGGCGCCACGCCGCCCGCCCGCCGACTAGATCTGTGCTACGCAGTCCGGCAGCCCCCTCACTCCCGTGGCTAACTCAGGAGATCCGGTTCCGCCGGCTCCGGCTCGTCACTGGTGCGCGGCCTCGGCGGATCGGTCTGCCTGATTCTCCTGAGTTAGCCACATCCGGGCGGGGTCGGAGCCCGGCCTCAGGCGCCGAACCTTCCCCTTCGTGCTGGAAGGCTGTTCCGGGGCTGAATCGGGCACGTTCGGCAGGAATCGCAGGAATCGCAGGAGTCATGCACGGGGGTTGGGGCTAACTCAGGAAATCCGTGCCCGGCTGCGGCTGCGGTTCCGGCATCCGCCCCGGAATCAGGCGACGGATGTCTACGCGCGGCGCGGATCTCCTGAGTTGGCCTCACGACGGGTGGCCTCACGACGGGTGGCCTCACGACGGGTGGGTGCACGACGGGTGGCGGCACGACGGGTGGCCTCACGACGGCCGGCCTCACGACGCGCGGCCACCGGCGAGCGCCGCAGCAAGGGCAGGACTGCCGGCGGAGTCGGAGGCGTCACATCGGGCTCGTGCGAACGACCGCGTGAACGGGCTCATGCCAAATCTGGCGGAGAATGGGGGATTCGAACCCCCGAGGGCTCTCACCCAACACGCTTTCCAAGCGTGCGCCATAGGCCACTAGGCGAATTCTCCTGGCCGAACGTTCCCCTAAGGGAACGACCTAGAGAATCTTACCTGTTTCCGGAGGCCTCCGCGCACACCTGTTCCGGATGCTTCGAAACGCCAGTTTTCGCCCTCGCCGACTTTGCGTCTAAACTCAAAGTCGGCTCCTCGTGTGGCGCCATCTCGGCCAACTCCCCCAGGACGGAAACGTAGCAAGGGTAACCGGGCTCTGGTGGGTGCGCGAGGAGTCTTTTTCGTGCCCGACAGCCGCAATGCCTCGCCGCGGGCGATGAGCGCCTTGCCGCGGGCGATGAGCGCCTTGCCGCGGGCGATGAGCGCCTTGCCGCGGGCCGTTAGCAATGATAACGATTTCGCGTCATCTCGTAAGATGAGATCGCGCAGTTAACGCTCCGATAGTGCCTGGAGGCACCCATGGCTGAAATATCCGGTACACCCTTTCTCTGGCCAGACCGGTCACCGCATCCGCTCAGCGCTGAAGCGCTCGCCAGCGTCGATGCCTGGTGGCGGGCCGCCAACTACCTGTCGGTAGGGCAGATATACCTCCTCGACAACCCGTTATTGCGTGAGCCGCTCAAGCGGGACCACATTAAACCTCGCTTGCTCGGCCACTGGGGAACCACCCCGGGGCTTAACTTTCTCTACGCCCACCTGAACCGCGCCATCCAGGAACGGTCGATCAGCACCCTCTACGTCACCGGCCCCGGCCACGGCGGCCCGGGCATGGTCGCCAACGCCTACCTCGACGGCACCTATTCCGAGATCTACTCCGGCGTCGACCAGAGCGAGCAGGGCGTCAAAGCCTTGTTCCGCCAGTTCTCGTTCCCCGGCGGAATTCCCAGCCACGCCTCGCCCGAGACACCCGGCTCGATCCACGAGGGCGGCGAACTCGGTTACGCGCTCAGCCACGCCTACGGCGCCGCATTCGACAACCCCGACCTGTTGGTCGCTGCGGTCGTCGGCGACGGCGAGGCCGAGACCGGCCCACTCGCCACCAGCTGGCACTCGAACAAATTCATCGACCCGCTTCAGGATGGCGTCGTGCTGCCGATCCTGCACCTCAACGGGTACAAGATCGCCAACCCCACCGTGCTCGCCCGCATCCCGGAAGAGGAACTCCTCGACCTGATGCGCGGTTACGGACACAAGCCCTACGTCGTGGCCGGCGGTTTCGACGGCGAAGATCCTCTGCTCGTGCACCAGCGCATGGCCGTCACCCTCGACGAGGTGCTCAACGAGATCGCCGCGATCAAGGCACGCGCCCTCGCCGGCGACACCGAGCGTCCGCGCTGGCCCATGATCATCCTGCGCACGCCCAAGGGCTGGACCTGCCCGCCCGTGATCGACGGGGTGCAGGTCGTCGACTCGTGGCGTTCGCACCAGGTGCCGCTGAGCAACGCCCGCGACACCGAGGCCCACACTCGACTGCTCGAAGAGTGGTTGGCCTCCTATCGGCCGGAGGAGCTCTTCGACGCCGACGGTGCCCCTGCCGCGCAGGTCTCGGCGCTGGCACCCGTCGGCGACCTGCGGATGAGCGCGAACCCCGTCTCCAACGGCGGGCTGCTGCGCCGGGCGCTGAAGCTCCCCGACTTCCGGGAGTACGGAGTGCCCGTCCCCTCCCCGGGCGCCACCACCGATGAGGCCACCAAGGTTCTCGGCACCTGGCTGGCCGACGTCATCCGTGACAACCCCGACAACTTCCGAATCTTCGGGCCCGACGAGACGGCCTCCAACCGCCTCGCCCCGGCCGTCTACGAGGCCACCGGCAAGCAGTGGAACGCGGAGTTCCACGACGGCGACACCAACCTCGCCCGCGCGGGCCGCGTGATGGAGATGCTCAGCGAGCACCAGTGTCAAGGCTGGCTGGAGGGCTACCTGCTCACCGGCCGTCACGGCCTGTTCAACTGCTACGAGGCCTTCATCCACATTGTCGACTCGATGTTCAACCAGCACGCGAAGTGGCTCAAGGTCACCCGCGAGATCCCGTGGCGCCGCTCCATCTCGAGCCTGAACTACCTGCTCAGCTCCCACGTCTGGCGTCAGGACCACAACGGGTTCTCGCACCAGGACCCCGGCTTCATCGACCACGTCGTGAACAAGAGCGCGGATGTCGTGCGCGTCTACCTGCCGTTTGACGCCAACACGCTGCTCGCCACCTACAACCACTGCCTGCGCAGCGTGGACTACGTCAACGTGGTCGTCGCCGGCAAGCAGCCCGCGCCGAACTGGCTCACCATGGACCAGGCCGTCGCGCACTGCAAGCGGGGTCTCGGCATCTTCGACTGGGCCGGCACCGAGACGTTCGGCACCTCTCCCGATGTCGTGCTCGCCGCCGCCGGCGAGGTGCCCACCCTCGAGGTGCTGGCCGCGGCCGCCATTCTGCGGGAATGGCTGCCCGACCTGTCCGTGCGTGTCGTGAACGTCGTGGACCTGATGCGCCTGCAGTCCGAGGCGGATCACCCGCACGGCCTCAGCGACAACGAGTTCGACGCCATCTTCACCGCCGACAAGCCGATCGTGTTCGCCTACCACGGGTATCCGTGGCTGATCCATCGCCTCACCTACAAGCGCAACGGGCACGGCAACCTGCACGCCCGCGGCTACAAGGAGAACGGTACCACCACCACCCCGTTCGACATGGTCATGCTCAACGACCTCGACCGGTACCACCTGGTCATGGACGTCATCGATCGGGTTCCCGGCCTCGGCGCCCGAGCCGCACTGCTTCGCCAAGAGATGCAGGATGCCCGACTCCGGGCCCGCAACTACACCCGCGACCACGGGGAAGACATCCCCGCCGTCACCGAATGGGTCTGGGACGCCGATGGCGTCGGCGTGACCCCCGACAATGCCGGTGTCTCCACCGGCGGAGACAACGTATAAACCGTGGCTGACAGCATCTACATCACCTCTGCCGAGGGAAGCACCGGCAAATCCACCATCGCCCTGGGCGTGCTCGACACCCTGCTCCGCTCGGTGCAGCGCGTCGGCGTGTTCCGGCCCGTGGCCCGGTCGGCTCACCACCCCGACTATGTGCTCGAGCTGCTGCTCTCGCACCTGTCGAGTGCGTCCGCGCTGAGCACGCAGCCCCCGCTGAGCTATGACGAGTGCGTCGGCGTCACCTACGACGCGGTGCACCTCGACCCCGACGCGGCCCTCGGCCGCATCGTGCAGCGCTACAAGGCCATCGAGGCCCAGTGTGACGCTGTGGTCGTGATCGGTTCCGACTACACGGATGTCGGCAGTCCCACCGAGCTCGCCTTCAACCTGCGCATCGCCGCGAACCTCGGGGTGCCGGTGCTGCTGGTGCTCGGCGGGCGGGTTGGTCCCGGCCAGCGTGACGCGTTGACTCAGGCCGACCGTCAGCTCGGGCAGAGCGACCCGCGCACGGCGGAGGACATCCGTCAGCTCACCGACGTCACCCTGGCCGAGCTGCGCGACGAGCACGTCTCGCTGCTCGGCGTGATCGTGAACCGGGCCGACCCGACCCGGCTCGATGAGCTCATCGGCGCCGTGCGCAGCGTCGTCGACGCTGACACGAAGCCCGGAGACGGGCGCGGCGCGGTGCCGGTCTGGGCTCTGCCCGAAGACCCGTACCTGGTTGCTCCCAGCATGAAGAGCATCCTCAAGGCCACCGACGGCACCATGATCAAGGGTGACCCGGCCCTGCTCACCCGCGAGGCGCTCGGCGTGGTCGTTGCGGCGATGTCGATGGTCAACGTGCTGCCGCGCCTCTTCGACGGCGCCGTGGTCGTAGTCCCCAGCGACCGGCCCCAGGTGCTGCTGGCTGTGCTGATGGCGAACGCGTCCGCCACCTTCCCGTCTGTCGCCGGCATCGTGCTCGTCGGCGGTTTCCCCCTGCCCGACGAGATCGAACGTCTCGTCGAGGGGCTCGACTCCTCGGTGCCGATCATCCGCACCGAGCTCAACTCCTACGACGCGGCGCTGCGCATCACGCACACGCCCGGGCGAATGGCCGCCGATTCCCAGCGCAAGCGGGACACGGCGCTGGCTCTCTTCGAAGGCCACGTTGAGGCATCCGTGCTGCTGGACCGGCTGCGGGTGAGCCGCGCAGATGTGGTGACCCCGCTCATGTTCGAGTACACGCTACTCGAACGTGCACGCACCGACCGCAAGCGCATCGTGCTGCCCGAGGGGGACGACGACCGCGTGCTGCGCGCCGCAGCGACCCTGCTGGCGCGGGATGTGGCCGACATCATCATCCTCGGCGAGGAATTCGAGGTGCGTTCGCGCGCCATCGGCCTCGGCCTCGACATCGCCAAGGCGCAGGTCGTGAGCCCCTTCGACGACGTTCTGCGCCACAAATTCGCGGAGGCCTACTCCCTGCTGCGCGCCCACAAGGGCGTCACGGTCGAGCAGGCAATGGATGTCGTCACCGACGTCTCGTACTTCGGCACCATGATGGTGCAGCTCGGCCTGGCCGACGGCATGGTCTCCGGGGCAACCCACACGACCGCGCACACCATCCGGCCCAGCTTCGAGATCATCAAGACGCGCCCGGGAGTCTCGGTCGTGTCCAGCGTGTTCCTGATGGCGCTCGCCGACAAGGTGCTCATCTACGGCGACTGCGCGGTCAACCCGGACCCCACCGCGGAGCAGCTCGCGGACATCGCCATCTCGGCGTCGGAGACGGCCGTGGAGTTCGGGATCGAGCCGCGCATCGCCATGCTCAGCTACTCGACCGGGGAGTCCGGCCAGGGTGCCGACGTGGACAAGGTGCGGGCGGCCACCGCCCTCGTGCGGGAGCGGCGCCCCGACCTCATGATCGAAGGCCCGATCCAGTACGACGCGGCAGCGGATGCCGCCGTCGCCGCCACAAAGATGCCCGGTTCAGCCGTTGCCGGCCGCGCCACCGTTTTCATATTCCCCGACCTGAATACGGGTAACAACACGTATAAGGCCGTGCAGCGCAGTGCCGGAGCCCTGGCCATCGGCCCCGTGCTCCAGGGTCTGCGCAAACCCATCAATGACCTTTCTCGAGGAGCACTAGTGCAAGACATCGTCAACACCGTAGCCATCACCGCGATCCAGGCTGCGACGCTGTCCGCGTCCATCGCCACTGGCACGTCCGCTTCGGCAACAGCGGCGGTGTCCGCATGACCGCCATCCTGGTCGTCAACTCCGGCTCGTCGTCGTTCAAGTACCAGCTGATCGACATGGACACCGAAACCGAACTCGCCAGCGGGCTCGTCGAGCGCATCGGTGAGCCGATCGGCCACTCGCGACACAACGTGGGCACGGCGAAGGACGGACGCTCCGAGCGCGACCTGCCGATCGTGGACCACACCGCCGGATTCGCCGTCATGATCGAGGCCTTCGCCGAACACGGGCCGGCGCTGTCCGAGGCGAACCTGATCGCCGTCGGCCACCGCGTGGTGCAGGGGGGAAACCGTTTCTTCGAACCGACCGAGATCACCCACCTCGTGGAGCTGAACATCGAGGACCTCTCCGAGATCGCGCCGCTGCACAACCCGGCCAACGTGCAGGGCATCCGTGCCGCGCGCGCCAGCTTCCCGAACGTGCCTCACGTCGCCGTCTTCGACACCGCGTTCCACCAGACGCTGCCGCCGGCCGCGTACACCTACGCCATCGACAAGGACCTCGCCACGCGTTACCGCGTTCGCAAGTACGGCTTCCACGGAACGTCGCACAAGTTCGTGTCGGAAGCCGTGGCTTCCTTCCTCGACCGGCCGCTGGCCGAGCTCAAGACGATCGTGCTGCACCTGGGCAACGGGGCATCCGTGTGCGCCGTCGACGGTGGAAACTCGGTCGACACCTCGATGGGCATGACCCCGCTACAGGGGCTCGTCATGGGCACCCGCTCTGGTGACATCGACCCGGCTGTGATCTTCCACCTGCGCCGCCGCGCCGGCATGACCACCGCCGAGCTAGACGACCTGCTCAACCGCCGCGGCGGCATGCTGGCCCTGGCCGGCAACGGCGATATGCGCGACGTGGAGGATGCCTCTGTGGCCGGCGACCCGGTCGCCCAAGCCGCTCTCGACGTGTACTTCCACCGAATCAAGGGCTACGTCGGCAACTACTACGCGCAGCTGGGCACCGTGGACGTCATCGTCTTCACTGCGGGTGTCGGCGAGAACTCGCCGATCGTTCGCGCCGGCGCGCTGGCCGGACTCGAGGGCCTGGGCATCGAGATCGATCCCGTGCGCAACGAGGCGAGATCCCGCAAGCCGCGCGTTATCTCCACGGACAACTCCCGCGTCACGGTGCTCGTCATTCCGACGAACGAGGAGCTGGAGATCGCCCGACAGACGCTGGCGACGATCAGCCGCACGCATCCGTCTGCCCTGTAGCTGCCAGCGCTCACTGCTGTCCATCGGCCGTTCCCGAGTTCCGGGGGCGGCCGATTTGCGTGCGGGGGTGGGGGTGGCGCCGGGCATCCGTTCCTGGGGTGCGCGGGTGGGTTGGTGGGCTGGGGGGCTTGCGGGCTTGGGCTTGTGGCGTTGGTGCGGTGGGCTTGCGGGGGTGGGCTGGTGGGCTTGGGCTTGTGGCGTTGGTGCGGTGGGCTTGCGGCGTTGGTGCGTTGGTGCGGTGGGGGGCTTTTGGTCCTGGAGCGGGGTGCGGGGTGACGTAACTGAGGTGTTTTTGGCGACCCGCGGCATCCCCGGGCGACGGATGCGGCGTGTCGCGAATATCTCCTCAGTTACGTGCGGAGGTGGAGCGCTGGCACGCTGATGCGTGGTGCGCTGGGTGCGTTGGTGCGTTGGTGGCTTTTGGTCCTGGTGTGGGGTGTGGGGTGCGGGGTGACGTAACTGAGGTGTTTTTGGCGACCCGCGGCATCTCCGGGCGACGGATGCGGCGTGTCGCGAATATCTCCTCAGTTACGTGCGGAGGTGGAGCGCTGGCACGCTGATGCGTGGTGCGCTGGGTGCGTTGGTGCGGTGGGGGCTTTTGGTCCTGGTGTGGGGTGCGGGGTGACGTAACTGAGGTGTTTTTGGCGACCCGCGGCATCCCCGGGCGACGGATGCGGCGTGTCGCGAATATCTCCTCAGTTAGGTGCGGAGTGGGACCGTTGATTCGCGGGAAGGGCGGTCGGGGTTGGCTTGCGACTCACCGCCTCTGAATGCGCGGCGCGCGGGAGCTGCGCCGTTGCGCGCATGGCACTCCAGGCGCGGAGCGGCGCACCACCCACGCCATGCCTGTGTCTGTGCCTGCTTCGAAACCCGTGCCTGGGGGCCGGCACGCGCCGGCATCGGCAGCCGAAACCCGCGCCGGCATCGGCAGCCGAAACCCGCGCCGGCACAGACGACCGAAACCCGCGCCTGGGGACGGGCCCGCGCCGACACCCGCACCCGCCGGACCGGTTAGAGCGGGTCGTCGAGGCGGGTGAGGATGCGGCCGAAGCGGCGGGATCGGCCGCGCTGGGCATCCGTCACGATGCGCGCGATGGCGGCGAGCGTCGTCTCCCACTCATAGAAGATCTGATCGTGCGTAAGCCGGATGGACCGGCGGCCAAGGGCCTCGGTCTTGAGGTCGCGGATGCGGTCGGCGTGGAACCGGTCGGCGCCGTGCCACTTCTCTCCATCGGTTTCGATGGCGACGCAGTCCTCGACGACGAGATCCTCGTCGCCGATGCCCGCGACACTCACCTGCGCCACCACGGAGTAGCCCACGTGCCGCAGCCGGCGCCGCACGACCGTCTCCATGCCCGAGCCCGCGGTGAATTCCAACTCCCGGATGCCTCCTCGCAATCGCGCCGGCGCCTGCCCGCACAGAGTCCTCACCTGGTCGATCGTGAGGAAGCCCTCGTGCACCGCTGACTCGAGGCAGGCGATCGCATGTTCTTCGTCGAGGCAGTGGATGGCCTGCCACACCGCCTCCATCGGCGAGACCAGCCAGGAGCGCTGGGTTGCTCCCTGGAACCGCGGATTCGCCCAGTGGAAACGGATCGGCTGCCCGCTGCGGTCGCGCCCTGGCCGACTGCCACCGGTATGTGCGGGGAGTTGCAAGTGCAGAGACCGGTCGAGTCCGGCCCAAACTCTCGCCCGGCGGAGGGCGCTGAGGCAACTGATTCGACTGTGGGCGGTGGCGGCGTTCCACTGGTCGCGGTCGGCGTGGCTGCAAAGGTAGACACCCCGTGCTGCGCGCACGATCGTTCCGTGTTGGATGGCAGTGCGCAGGAGCGAGGGCGTGACACCGAGCCCGAGCAACTCGTCGGTCGTGGCGGCGTGGCCGAGGGAGCAGATGAGGGTCGCGGTTGAGTGCATCCGTTCAGGATGCCCGCGGGCCCGGTCCGCTCCCGGGGCAGAGCCGACCGGTGGAAAAGGTCGCGGCCCGGTGAGCTGTGGGGGAGTGCCGCGGGGGTGTGCCGCGAGGGGAGTGCTGTGGGGGAGCTGAGGGGAGTGCTGTGGGGAGTGCTGTGGGGGGGAGTGCCGCGGGGGAGCTGTGGGGAGTGCTGTGGGGGGGGAGTGCCGCGGGGGAGCTGTGGGGAGTGCTGTGGGGGGGAGTGCCGCGGGGGAGCTGAGGGGAGTGCTGTGGGGGGGAGTGCCGCGGGGTGCTGCTGCTGGTTTTCTCGTTCTGGGCTGTGCCCCGTGGGTGACGTAAAGACGGAGATTTTGGGGACACGCCGCATCCGTGGGCACCGTGAACGGCGTGTTGCGAAAATCTCCTCGTTTAGCGTCGGGGGATGAGCATCGAGCAGCCCCGTACCCCGCGCACCGCGCACCGTGCCCGCGCCCCGCACCGTGCCCGTGCCCCGTGCCCGGCCTCGCAATGCTCCCGTTCCGCTGCCTCTCCACCCGCGCCGGTAGAATTCCCGCGTGCGCATACTCTTGAATCTGATCTGGTTCGTCTTGAGCGGATTCTGGCTTTTCTTGGGCTACGCGGCCGCTGGCATCGTGCTCTGCGTGCTGATCATCACGATCCCCTGGGGCATCGCGTCGTTCCGCATCGCCGTCTACGCGCTGTGGCCGTTCGGTCGCACCGTCGTGTCGAAGCCGACGAGCGGGACGTTCTCGTTCATCGGCAATGTGATCTGGGTGATCCTCGCCGGCTGGTGGCTGGCGCTGGCGCACATCGTCTCCGGCATCGCACTCTGCATCACCATCATCGGAATCCCGCTCGGCATCGCCGACTTCAAGATGGTCCCGGTCTCGCTCGCACCCCTCGGCAAGCAAATCGTGAGCAACCGCCCCGGCGAGTTCGACCAGGCCGTCGCCCGCCGCTCCTGAGTCCCGCGCTGCCTGGCCTCAAAAGCTCCTGAGTCATGCCCCTCTGAACAACGGATGCCGCCGCACCCGCACCCCCACCCGCACCCGCACCCGCACCCGCACCCACCGCACCCGCACCCGCACCCGCACCCGCCCCACCCGCACCCGCCCCACCCGCACCCGCCCCACCCGCACCCGCCCCACCCGCACCCACACCCACCGCACCCCTCACCCCACTGTCAGTGGCTCCGACTACGATTGACTTCGTGGTTACCGCCCTGTATCGCCGCTACCGGCCCGAGACATTTGCTGAGATGATCGGCCAGTCTCAGGTGACCGAACCCCTGATGACTGCGCTGCGCACGAACAGGGTGAATCACGCCTACCTGTTCAGCGGGCCTCGCGGCTGTGGCAAGACCACGTCCGCGCGCATCCTGGCGCGTTGCCTGAACTGTGCCGAGGGTCCCACCGACACGCCCTGCGGCGTCTGCCCGAGCTGCGTGGAACTCTCCCGCGACGGCGGCGGATCCCTCGACGTGGTCGAGATCGACGCGGCGAGCCACAACGGCGTCGACGACGCCCGGGACATCCGTGAGCGTGCGATCTTCGCCCCGGCCCGCGACCGCTACAAGATCTTCATCCTCGACGAGGCGCACATGGTCACGCCGCAGGGCTTCAACGCGCTGCTGAAGATCGTCGAAGAGCCGCCCGAGCACGTCAAGTTCATTTTCGCCACGACGGAGCCTGAAAAGGTGATCGGCACCATCCGTTCGCGCACGCATCACTACCCGTTCCGGCTCGTGCCGCCCGGGCAGATGCTCGAATACGTGCAGCAGATGTGCGATACCGAGCAGATGACCGTGGCGCCCGGCGTGCTGCCGCTCGTGGTGCGGGCCGGCGGCGGGTCGCCGCGCGACACCCTGTCGCTGCTCGACCAGCTGATGGCCGGATCCGACGGACACTCCGTGGAGTACGAGCGCGCCGTCGCGCTGCTCGGCTACACGAACGCGACGTTGCTCGACGAGTCCATCGACGCGATCGCCGACCGCGACCCGTCCGCCGCCTTCGACGCGGTCGACCGGGTCGTGCAGACGGGGCAGGACCCGCGCCGTTTCGTTGAAGACCTACTCGAACGCCTGCGCGACCTCATCATCGTGGGAGCCACGAGTGCCGCCGGCGCTGCGGCCGTGCTTCGCGGCGTGCCGCAGGACGAACTCGACCGCATGGCCTCGCAGGCGGCGAAGTTCGGCCCCGCCGAGCTGTCCCGCACCGCAGACGTCATCAACGCCGCCCTCACCGAGATGACCGGTGCCACCAGCCCGCGCCTGCACCTCGAACTCATGATCGCGCGCGTCCTCATCCCCGCGAGCGACGATTCCGCCCGTGGCGCGCTCGCCCGCGTCGAACGCCTCGAGCGTCGTATCGGCGTCGGCACGGGTGCCGGTGTTGGTTCCGGCGCCGGTTCCGATTCCGGTTCCGGCGACATCCCGGCGACGGATGCCCCAGACACCAGCCCGGTCGGCTCACCCCCGCGCGGGGCCGCGGTCGCGGCAACGGAGCCTGCCCGCCCACCTGCTACCGCCGGCCAGGCTGCTACCCTCGGCGGTGCTCCCTCGGTGGGTGCCGGTGCCGATGCCGGGGACGCCACCCCCGCTGCCGCGGCCCGCGCCATCGGACCCGTCACTCTTCAGCAGGTTAAAGACGCCTGGCCGCAGGTTCTGGAGTCCGTCAAGGCCGCCAAGATCAGCGCCTGGCTTGTGCTCTACACCGCCCGCGCCATGGAACTGCGCGGCGGTGAGCTGCTCGTGCTCTCCTTCCCGAGCCACAACGACGTCGCCGGGCTCAAGCAGTCGGCAGCCCCCGGGCAGGGTGTCGGCGACTATCTCAAGCGCGCCGTCAACGAGGTGCTTGGCTTCACGCCCAAGCTCACCGCGATCGTCGACTCGTCCCAGAGAACGGATGCCCCGGCCAGCCCGATCTCAGCCGTGTCCGCCCCGACATCGCCCGCCCCGAGCTCCACCGCATCCGCCCCGCCATCAGGCTCCGGTGCACCGACCTCAGCCGCGCCGCCCGAGGCGACGTCGCCCGCCGCGGCATCCGCGACCGCACCAACTGCCGCCGTCAACAGCCCAGCCGCAACCGGTTCCGCCACCGGCTTCGCAACCGGCTCCGCAACCGGTTCCTCGGGGACCAGGACGAAACCGAAGGCCGCTGCCGCCGCGACCGAGGAGGCGTCGGCTGTCGACGCCGACCCCGATCCGGCCGCTGCACCCGTCACCGGCTGGGCTACCGTAGCCATTCCGAGTTCCTCGGATTCCGGCAGCGGCTGGGCCACTGTCGCCATCCCCGGGGCAGCCCAGGCCGGTTCCGCGGCGACTCCCAATCTCGCATCTGCCGGATCAGCCGCAGCCGTAGTTTCCGCCGCGACCGCCTCGCAAGCCGCCGCGCAGACGTCACAGCAGACCTCCGCGCAGACCTCCGCGCAGACATCGCAACACACCTCCCCGCAGACTGCTTCGCGCTCGACGCCGACCGCGACGGCACCGACCTCCGCAACGGAACCTGCCTCCGTGCCCGGCGTTGAGTCGGAGCCGCCCTATGACGACGAACCGCCGCCCTACGACGAGGAATTCCCACCGGACCTGCACGCCGGCGGCGCACAGTCCGGCCGGGTCCAGCCCTCCGCAGCACGCGCGACCGCCCCATCACCCTCGTCCGGCAACGGCAACGGCAACGGCAGCGGCAACCAAACCGCAGACCAAACTGCAACCCAGCCCCGCACCCAGGGACACGCCTCGAACCCGGCGGTCGGTGCGGCATCCGTTGCCCGTCGCGGACCAGCGTTTGCCGAGAAGCAGCGCTACGGCGAGTCAGTGGTGCGCGAGATTCTCGGCGCCACCTTCCTCGAAGAGCAGCCGCACGACCCGGCCCCCCGAACCAGAGGCGACTAACCCATGTACGAAGGCATCGTTCAGGAACTGATCGACGAGCTCGGCACGCTGCCCGGAATCGGGCCCAAGTCCGCGCAGCGTATCGCGTTCCACATTTTGCAGACCGAGCAGTTTGACGTGACCCGGCTTGCGAACGTGCTGCTCGAAGTGCGCGACAAGGTGAAGTTCTGCGACATCTGCGGCAATGTGTCCGAGCAGAAGACATGCATGATCTGCCGTGACCCGCGCCGCAACCCGGCGATGATCTGCGTGGTCGAAGAGGCCAAGGACGTCGTCGCCATCGAGCGCACCCGCGAGTTCCGCGGGCTTTACCACGTGCTCGGCGGTGCGATCAGCCCCATCGACGGCGTCGGACCCGACGATCTGCGCATCCGTCAGCTGATGCAGCGTCTCGCCGACAACACCGTGCAGGAAGTCATCATCGCCACCGACCCGAACCTCGAGGGCGAGGCCACCGCTACCTACCTGTCGCGCCTGCTGACCACGCTCGAGATCAAGGTCACCCGACTCGCGTCGGGGCTGCCGGTCGGCGGCGACCTGGAGTACGCCGACGAGGTCACCCTCGGCCGCGCCTTTGAAGGCCGCCGCACCGTCACGAACTAGGGCAAGCCGCGCCGCCGCGAACTAGGGCAAGCCGCGCCGCCGCACGGTGACCTGTTTGACCGTGCCCGGGGCATCCGTTGCCCGCGCTAACTTCGGAGTTTTTCGCAACACGCCATTCGAGCCGCCGTCAAACACGGCGTGTCGCGAATTTCTCCGCAGTTAGGTGACGGATGCCGCCGGCCCGGCGGCCAGACCGGCCACCCACCCCGCCGCAACCCGCACGACCACCCTTCCCCACCCCGTCACATGAACCGCCGCGAATACAACAGCATTTATGATGGGAGCTTGGCTGTGCCCGAGTACCCGAACCCCAGGAGTGCCACGTGAGCTTGATCGTGCAGAAGTTCGGCGGATCATCCGTCGCCGACGCCGAAAGCATCAAACGTGTCGCCAAACGCATCGTCGACACGCGCAAGGCCGGCAATGAGGTTGTCGTCGCCGTGTCCGCGATGGGTGATTCCACCGATGAGCTGCTCGACCTCGCGCACCAGGTCACCCCGATCCCGGCGCCCCGCGAGCTCGACATGCTCCTCACGGCGGGGGAGCGCATCTCGATGGCACTGCTCGCAATGGCCATCAAGAGCATGGGCTACGACGCTCGCTCCTTCACGGGCAGTCAGGCCGGCATGATCACGGATGCCCAGCACGGCGCCGCTCGCATCGTCGACGTGACTCCGGGGCGCATCCGTGATGCCCTCGACGAGGGTGCCGTCGCGATCGTCGCCGGCTTTCAGGGCTTCAACCGCGACACCAAAGACATCACCACTCTCGGCCGCGGCGGATCCGACACGACCGCCGTCGCCCTGGCCGCCGCGCTGAACGCCGACATCTGCGAGATCTACACGGATGTCGACGGCGTCTTCACCGCCGACCCGCGCGTCGTTCCCCGCGCCCATAAGCTCGACCGCATCTCCAGCGAGGAAATGCTCGAACTCGCCGCCGCGGGCGCGAAGGTACTCTATATTCGTGCCGTGGAATATGCGCGTCGACACGGCGTAACCCTGCATGTGCGGTCATCGTTCAACAACAACGTCGGCACGATCGTCTACAACCCCGACACCACGAGCCCGCATGTCGCGATCCCGAACTCGTCGGCAACCGAGCACACGCATCCCAACAACGCATCCGCGAATGGAGAGAAAGTGGAAGAGCCAATCATCGCCGGGGTCGCCGCCGACCTGAGCGAAGCCAAGGTCACGGTCGTCGGTGTTCCCGACATCCCGGGCAAGGCTGCGCAGATCTTCAAGATCGTCGCTAAGACCAACGCGAACGTCGACATGATCGTGCAGAACGTCTCGGCCGCATCCACGGGGCTGACCGACATCTCCTTCACCCTGCCCAAGTCGGAGGGCCAGCAGGTGCTGACCGCGCTCTCGAACGAGCAGGTCACGGTCGGTTTCGCCGGACTGCAATACGACGACCAGATCGGCAAGCTCGCGCTCGTCGGCGCCGGCATGCGCACCAACACAGGCGTCTCGGCCAAGCTGTTCGAGGCCCTGTTCGAGGCGGGCATCAACATCGAGATGATTTCCACGAGCGAGATCCGCATCTCGGTGGTCACCCGTGCCGACACCATCAACGAGGCGCTGCGGGTTGTGCACACCGCGTTCGGCCTCGACGCCACCGACAACGCGGTCGTCCACGGCGGCACCGGCCGCTAGCCGGCATCCGCCCCCGGCCCGGCACGGCCCGCCGATCCCACCAGCCCGCCCCACCATCCACCCCGTCCCACCCCGTACCATCTAGCCGGCCCGTCAGAGCCCGGTGACAACCTTCACTCATCCGGTTCCCCTGCGGCTAACTCAGGAGAATCGGTCGGAACGACGGCGGTATGGCCGGAATCCGGGCTAATTCGGGAGAATCTCCTGAGTTAGCCACAGAAAGTTAGCCGTAAAAGCAGAAGCAGAAGCAGAAGCAGAAGCAGATGCAGAAGCGGAAGCGGAAGCGGAAGCGGAAGCGGAAGCGGAAGCAGATGCGGAAGCAAGTGCAGAAGCAGGAGCAGCAGCCATGGCACCCAGCGGAGGAAATACAGTGAACAGCAGCCCAGGAATCCAGATCGGCGTCGTCGGAGCCACCGGCCAGGTCGGTGCCGTCGTGCGCCGCCTGCTCGAGGAGCGCGACTTTCCGGTTGCAGGCATCCGTTTCTTCGCCTCGTCCCGGTCCGCCGGCACGACGCTGCTCTTCAAGGGCACGAAGATCGTCGTTGAAGACGCCGCCACCGCCGACCCGGCCGGGCTTGACGTGGCCATCTTCTCCGCCGGTGCCACGCTCTCCAAGATGCAGGCTCCCCGCTTCGCCGCTGCGGGCGTCACCGTGATCGACAACTCGTCCGGATGGCGAATGGACCCTGACGTGCCGCTGGTCGTCAGCGAGGTCAATCCCGAGGACATCAAGCTTGCCACCAAGGGCATCATCGCCAACCCGAACTGCACCACCATGGCGGCCATGCCCGTGCTCAAGGTGTTGCACGACGAGGCTGGCCTCGAACGCCTCATCGTGAGCACCTACCAAGCCGTCTCCGGCAGTGGCCTCGCCGGCGCCCGCGAACTCGCCAGTCAGGTGCGCGCCGCCGCCCAGAATGACAACCTTCTGCAGCTTGTGCACGACGGGTCCGCCGTGGCGATGCCGGCCCCCATCGTCTACGCCCGCCCGATCGCATTCGACGTGATCCCGCTGGCCGGCTCCATCGTCGACGACGGCCAGTTCGAAACCGACGAGGAGAAGAAGCTCCGCAACGAGAGTCGCAAGATCTTGGGCCTGCCCGACCTGCTCGTCTCCGGCACCTGCGTGCGTGTGCCCGTTTTCACCGGCCACGCCCTCTCCATCAACGCCGAATTCGCCAACCCCCTCATGGTCGCCCGCGCTCTCGAACTGCTTGCCACGGCGCCCGGCGTGGTCGTGACGGATGTCCCCACTCCCCTCGAGGCAGCCGGTCAGGACCCGAGCTTCGTCGGCCGCGTGCGCCAGGACCAGGGTGTGCCGAACGGGCGCGGCCTGGCCCTCTTCATCACGAGCGACAACCTGCGCAAGGGTGCGGCTCTCAACGCCGTGCAGATCGCGGAGCTTGTCGCGGCGGACCTGCTCGTTCATTGACCTGAGCGTGGTGGTGACTGCCGGGCCGCGCACTCCGCTAAGGTCAGACTTCGTGGGCAGGATTCGGAATTCAACTGGCGTGACGCGCGTGGCATTCGGGGTGTTCGCCGGGATTGCCGGGCTCCTCATGTTCCTCTCGCTGGGGTTGCTCGTCACCGCCCCGACCGACCACTGGCTGATTGCCGGTGTGGGCGTGCTCTGCGCCGCCATTCTGGAGCTCACCTGGGTGCGGGTCGGCTCCGTCGCCCACCGAAGCCCGCTGATCAGCCTGCCTGTGCTGGTACTGCCCGCGCTGGCCCCGACGGTCGGCCTGACGGCCGGTGCCGGAGTGATCGCGATCGGCGTGGTTCTGGCGATTCTGGTCGAATCCGGGCGGGTCTCCGTGGCCTTGTACAGTGCCGGTCTGCAGAGTTCCGGCGCACTCGTCGCCGCGGGCCTGTTCACCTGGTTCACCGGCGGCGGCATGCCGAGCCTGGTGGCGGTGGCCGCGGCATCCGTGGGCTATGTCGCCTTCGTCATCGTGGTCGAGGTGCTGCGCAGGTTCTGGCGCAGTGAGCCCGTCGAACGCGGCGTGCGGCCGATGCTCTCGCTGACGCGGGTGGTGGTCACCCTGTTCGGCACCGCCGTGATCTGCGTGCTCGCCGCGCTCTGGAGCGTCGAGGGCCTGCCGTTCCTGGTGGACCTGAACGGCACGGTCGACGCGGTCATCGTGCTGTTCGGCCTGATGATCATCGGATTCGTGGCGAAGGTCGCGACGGTCGTCGTGGGCATGCGCCAGCGGCTGGCGGGGATGGTCGAGGCCGCGAACACGCTGGGCGCCGACCCGGTCGACCATGGCACCGGCACCGGCACCGGCACCGGCACCGGCACCGGCACCGGCACCGGCACCGGCACCGGCACCGGCACCGGCACCGGTACCGCGATCGTCACCGGCGCTGGCAGCGCGGTTGGCACGGCGCTCGGCACCGTGTCCGGCGCTGCCTCACCCTCCGAGCCGGCCTCCCCGGCCGCGACCTCCGAGATGCTGCGGCGCGTGGTGGCGGATGCGATCGGCGCCGAGTCCGTCGTCGTGCGCAGCGAGCCCGCGCGCTCCGGTGAGATCAGCATGCTGTTGCCCACGCCCGGGGTGGTCGGGCCGGAACAATTCATCGTCGCCCGACGTGACCTCATGGACGGCGCCTTCACCGGCAATGACCGCCGCGCCCTGCAGGCTCTCGCCGCGACCGCCGAGATGGTGGTGCGCGCCCGCCGCAACATCGCCGGCCTGACCCTTCGCGCCAACACCGATCCGCTCACGAGCCTGCCCAACTACGGCGCGTTCCAGGAGGCGTTGGCCAATATCAACGACCACCGGGACTATTCCGAAGCGCTGGCCGTTCTGTTCATCGACCTCGACGAGTTCAAGCGCCTGAATGACCGTTTCGGCCACCAGACCGGTGACGAGGTGCTGCGCGAACTCGGCCGCCGCCTCAGCGCCGTGGTTCGCCCGAGCGATGTGGTCGCCCGGGTCGGCGGCGACGAGTTCGTCATCATCCTCACGCACCTCGCATCTCTCGGCGAGGCCAAGACCATCGCCGAGCGCATCGTCGTGGTCGCGGGGGAGCCGATGCCCGTGGGCCAGACAACGTACAGCCCGATCGTCAGCGTGGGCCTGGCCTATTCGGCGCACCGGGAGACCGACGTCAACCAGCTGGTACAGGATGCCGACCGGTCGATGCTCGCGATCAAGAAGTCCCGGCGGCGCGGCGGGCCGTCCAAGGAGAGCAGCATCAACATCTCGAGCCACCGCTCCTCGCAGATGAACGACATCATCGCTCGCGCCATCGACGAGGACCTGCTCGAACTGGCCTTCCAACCCATCGTCAGCCTGGTCACCGGTCAGATCTGGGCCTTTGAGGCGCTCGTGCGCTACACCCACCCTGACCTGGGCCCGCTGTCGCCGCCGTCGATCGTGGAGAAGGCGAAGGGCCTCGGCCGGCTCGACGCCATGACCCGCCAGGTTGCGGTGAAGGCCATGGCCGCGGCCGCCGACTTCCGGCTGGTCGAACCGCGCGTGGTCTGCATGACCATTAACGTCGAAGCCGGGCAGATCCTGCCCGAGCGCGTGGGTGACTTCATCGAGGACCTCGCCGACCGCTACCCCGGCATCTCCCTCTGCCTCGAGCTGAACGAGCGGTCGATGACCAAGGTGACCCCGGCCATCCGTGCCCAGGCCGAGCGTCTGCGCGATCTCGGCTTGATGATCGCGCTCGATGACTACGGTTCCCAGGATTCGTCGGTTGACGCCCTGGTACGGATGCCCATGGACATCCTCAAAATCGACCGCAGCCTCGTGGACGACCTCGACGACATCCGGCAGCGCGAGGTGCTCACCGCCCTGCAGGGTTTCGGTGACAACCTCGAATACTCGATGATCGTCGAGGGCGTGGAGAACGACGTGATGGCGAACCACCTGTCAGCGTTGGGCATCCGTTCGGCGCAGGGGTTCCACTACGGCGTGCCGGAGGGCTTCGAGAAGACACTGTCCCGGCTGGAACTGCACGGCGCCCGCGCGGTCGTGCCCCGCGTCGAGGTCGAGCTGGCAGCGCCGGCCGCTCTGACGGCAGCGCCGACAGCCCAGACGGCAGCGCTACCCTTGGATTCATGAGCACAGAACCGGTTCCGTTCGAGGTGGAGACGCTCGTTCTCGACCTCGACGCGGACCGGCGCGCCCTGCTCTACCCGGTGCTCGACACCGTGCGCGACGCCATGCCCGACGGCTACCGGCTGGGGGTGTACAACGGAATCCTCGGCTGGGTGGTGCCGCTGGAGACCTACCCGCACACGCGTGACAAACAGCCCCTGGTCTATGTCAGCCTTGCCGCGCACAAGAGCTACAACTCGCTCTACCTGATGGCCCTTTACAGCTTTCCCGAGAAGGATGCCGCCTTCCGCGCCGACTGGGCCGCCACCGGTCGTGCCTTGAACATGGGCACGAGTAGTGTGCGGTTCAAATCGCTGGCCGACCTCGATCTCGACCTCATCGCCCGTGAGGTCGCGAGCGTGTCCGTCGAAGAATTCATTGCCAACTACGAGCGCGTGAAGCACCGCGCCTGAGGCCGTTTCGGGGCCAACCGTGACCTGCCCGGCCCGCGTTCCGGCGGGAGGCATCCGTTGCCACCGATATGGTGGAAGAGTGAATCCAATGGCGAAGATTGATGTCGTTCTTATTGGTGGCGGCATCATGAGCGCCACCCTCGGTACCCTGATCAAGCAGTTGCAGCCGGACTGGACCGTGGAGGTCTACGAGCGTCTGGGCGAAGTTGCGCAGGAGAGCTCGAACCCGTGGAACAACGCGGGCACCGGGCATGCGGCCCTGTGCGAGCTGAACTACATGCCCGAGGCGAAGGACGGCACCGTCACCGCCGAAAAGGCCGTGGCCATCAATGAGCAGTTCCAGATCAGCCGTCAGCTCTGGGCGCACCTGGTCGAGACGGGCGTGCTGCCGGCCCCCACGAACTTCATCAACTCCACGCCGCATATGACCTTTGTGCATGGCAAGAGCAGCGTCGAGTATCTGCGCAAGCGGTTCGCGGCGCTCAAGGGTGAGCCGCTGTTTCAGGGCATGGAGTACAGCGAGGACCCGGCCGTGATCGGCACCTGGACCCCGCTGCTCACCCACAAGCGGCCCAGGGGGCACAAGATCGCGGCGACCCGCATCGAGTCCGGCACCGACGTGGACTTCGGCGCGCTCACCCGCTACCTGTTCGACAACCTCGCGGATCAGGGCGTGGGCGTGCACGTGAACCAGCAGGTCACCGGTCTGAAACAGCTCACGGATGGCACGTGGAAGCTCCATCTGCGCCGCCTGGTGGGCAATTACCCCAGCACCGTTCACGCCCGGTTCGTCTTCGTCGGCGCGGGTGGTGGAGCGCTGGCGTTGCTGCAGCAGAGTGGCATCCCCGAAATCAAGGGTTTCGGCGGGTTCCCGATCAGCGGGCAGTTCCTGCGCACCACCAACCCGAAGCTTGTGGCGCAGCACCACGCGAAGGTCTACGGCAAGGCAGCCAAGGGCGCGCCGCCCATGTCGGTGCCGCACCTCGACACGCGTGTTGTCGAGGGGGAGACCTCGCTTCTGTTCGGACCCTACGCCGGCTTCACGCCCAAGTTTCTCAAGTCGAGCTCCTGGCTCGACCTCCCGTTCTCGATCCGGCTGCACAACATCGGACCGATGTTGGCCGTGGCCGCGCACAACTTCGGACTGATGAAGTACTTGATCGGGGAGGTCTTCGCATCGAAGAAGACCAAGCTCAAGGCGCTGCAGGAGTTCATCCCCACCGCCAAGATCGAGGACTGGGAACTGATCACCGCCGGACAGCGCGTGCAGGTCATGAAGAAAGACCCGGAGCAGGGCGGCGTGCTGCAGTTCGGCACGGAGGTCATCACCTCGGACGACGGCACCATCGCCGGGCTGCTGGGTGCCTCCCCGGGAGCCTCGACCGCGGCCCCGATCATGGTCGACCTGATCAAGCGCTGCTTCCCTGAGCAGTATCCGGCCTGGGAACCCAAGCTGCGCGAGATGATCCCGAGCCTCGGCACGAAGCTCTCCGACGATCCCGCCGCTGCCGCAGCCTCCCTCGCCGCCACCGCCGCCGTCCTGCACCTCACCGCCTAGCGCCGCTGCCGCCGCGCCGCCGCTGCCGCGCTGCCGCGCTGCCGTGCTGCCGCGTACCTGTGGCTAACTCAGGAGATCTGGCCGGTGTTGTGGTGGCTTCAGCACTGGTCTGGGGCTGAAGTCGGGCGAGGCGTCGTATTCTCCTGAGTTAGCCCCATCCGTTGCCCGCTCCTGCGGCAAACCTGACAGTCTTTGGGACCTTTGGGACCTTTGGGACCTTTGGAGCCGCCGGAGCTGGGGGCGCGCTACTCCGAGGTTGCCCCGCTGCCGCGTACCTGTGGCTAACTCAGGAGATCTGGCCGGTGTTGTGGTGGCTTCAGCACTGGTCTGCGGCTGAAGTCGGGCGAGGCGTCGTATTCTCCTGAGTTAGCCCCATCCGTTGCCCGCTCCTGCGGCGAGCCTGTCGCTGTGGCTCCCCGATGTCGCTGCCGACGTGCCGAACCAGTGTTTCTCCCGGCTACCCCGTGCACAACTCCGCCAGATTCTGCGAAACAGGCCAGTTCGGTCAAAGTCTGGCCTGATTTGTTCACACGGGAGGAATTATGTAGATCTACTACAGCCGGCCAGCCACCCGGCCAGCCAGCACCGGCACCCGCACCCCACCCCGCCCGCACCCCACCCCACCCGCACCGCACCGCGCCCGCACCCACCCGCACCGCACCGCGCCCGCACCCACCCGCACCGCACCGCATCCACCCGCACCCGCACCCCACCCCCGCCCGCACCCCACCCGCACTCCCACCCGCACTCCCACCCGCACTCCCACCCGCACCCCTTCCGCACCGCACCCCCCGAACTGATTCGACGGAAATTTCGCACGAACATTGCGCGAAAGGTCCACATGAGTGTTGTTTGACGCAGAATCTCCGTCGAATTCGTTGGAAATGCGTCGTTCGCTGAGGACTGCTTGGAGGCATCCTCTCGGAATGAGAGAATCGACGAAGCAGAGAGAGTGTGACTATGACGCTCGGGTTACCCGAACACCTTGTGAAGAGAACGCTCAGTCATGCCCTCGCACGGGCAGCGCACTGGTTCGCCCTCACCTGCCTGGCGGGATCCCTGGCCGCGCTGATCATTCTTCGGATGTCCGCAACCGCCACCACAGCCGCCACCACAACCGCCGCAACAGCCACCACAGCCGCCGCCTCCTCCGACACCGCAACGACCGCCGCGGCCCTCGCCATCCTCCTCATGGCTGCCGTGCTTGTGGCGCTGTCCCTGCGCCGCACCGTCATCCTCTCCGTCGCCTACCTCGTCACGGGAAGCGTCGCCACCTACCTCTACACGATGGCCGTGCTCGGCATGCCCGACGTCTTCCCGAGCTCCAACATCTTCCTTGTCACCCTGCCCAAGCTCGCCCTGGTCATGGTCGGCGGTGCGGGCACGGCTGCCCTGGTGGGCGTGCTCTGGGGCACCATCGGGTTCGTGCTGGCCGAAGCGGTCACGGTCTTCGCCGCGGTGCAGACCGGCGTGCCCTACGGCGAAGACGTCTTCACCATCTCCACCTATTTCTTCCTCGTCAGCATGCTGCTGCTCACCGCGTTCGTGCGCCGCCAGCGCTCCGTGCAGTCCGCGCTGCACCGCGCCATGCAGACCGACCAGACCCGACTGCTGCGCCACGACCTCGACCTGCGCGCTCTCGCCCTCAATCAGGACACCACCCTCAACCAACTCGTCGCTGTCGCCCGCGCGCATCCCGGTGCGCTCAGCGACCAGCTGGCCGGCAGCATCCGTGACTCCCTGCAGACCCTGCGCGGCACGGACTGGCTCACCGACGCCGACGCGCAGAGTGTCGCGCCGTCCAGGGGCACGGATGCCTGGCTCACCAGCGAGGTCTACGCCGCCATCGAACGCAGTCGCGATCGTGGCCTCGTGGTCGAAGTCTCGGGGGAGCGCGCCGCCCTCTGCCGGCTCAGCCCGGCCAGCGACCGCGAGCTGGGCCTTGCCGTGCAGCAGTGTCTCGTGAACGTGATCCTCCACTCCGGCAAGGTCGCCGCGGAGGTAGTGATCGAGTCCGAGCCGAACAGCATTTCCCTGATGGTGATGGACGCCGGCCGCGGCTTCACGGAGTCGGAGACCGGCGCCGACCGCCTCGGCCTGCGCCAGGCCGTGCGCCGCCGCATCGAGCAACTGGGCGGCTCGGTGAGCATCTTCACGCGGCCGGGCGCGGGGACATCCGTGCTGCTGAGCGTTCCCGTGGAGGACGACGAACCCCAACCGGCGGCCGCAGCAACCGACGCCCCCAACCCCGATCGGGTGCCCCAATGACCAACACCCCGCCGCCCAGCACCCCGCCGGCCACCTCCACCATCACCATCCCGGTCGACGAGTCGCACTTCCCGCCGCCGACCCCGCGCACAACGCCCACCCCGCGCACCCAGTCGCAGCAGCGCCTCGATCCGCTGGGCGCCCTCGCCACCTGGCCGATGGTGCCCGCCATCGCCACGATCGTGTTGGCTTACGCGGTGCTCTCGACGGTGTTGCAGGGTGACGAGATCCGGAATCCGTGGCTGGGCGCCCTCGCGCTCGTGGCCATCGCCGCCGCGTGCGCCACGCTCGTGTTCGTCGCCCTCCCGTCGCACTCCCCGGTGCGGCAGAAGGAGCTGCTGCTCATCGTCGGCCTCGCGCTGGCCGCCCACCTGTTCGACCAGGCCGCCCGCTGGGGCAGCAACTCCCTGGTGCAAGACGACTTCGGGCCGATCAGTATCGGTCTCCTGCTCGTGGGTCTGGCGCCGCTGCGTCCGTGGCGTGAGCTGGCGCTGTCGGGGATGCTCGCGGCCGTCGTGATCGGCGCGGTCACACTCCCTCAGGCCTCGGCGCGCGTCGTCGAGGTGTCGCCGGCCATTTACGTGCTCGTTGCCGTCACCCAGGTGCTCGCGCTCGCCCTGGCCGCCGCCGCCTACTCCCGCCGCATCGTGCGACTCCTGGTGGCCTGGCAGACGGATGCCCAACGCGCCATCGCCCGCCGCACCGAAGAGTCCCGCGGAAGCGTGGTGCGCACGGTTATCGAGCAGCAGCTCGCCACCCTGACCCCCGGCGTGTTCCCTCTCTTCGACGGTGTTCTCGAACGTGGCGAGGTGACCAAGGCCGACATTGCGCGGGCGAACGAGCTCGCCGCCGGGGTGCGCCGGGCGCTCGTGGCGCACATCGACGAGACCTGGCTCGACGCCGTGGTCGCCCGGGAGCGCGCCGGACTGCACTCCCGCGGGCTGGAACCGCTGCTCGTGCTCTCTGACCCCGAGCACCGCGCCGCCCGCTTCGGCGTGCAGCAGCGCGCCGCCACGTCCGCGCTGATCGCGATGCTCTGCCTGGCCCCCGGCTTCGACCCGCGGAGCCTCGTCGTGCAGGCCGGCACCGACAACGGCAACGAAAGCGCAAACAAGAGCCGAAGCGCAGACAAGAGCCGAAGCGCAGACGAGAGCCGAAGCGCAGACAAGAGCCACAGCGCAACCGAGAACCAGAGCGCGAACAAGAGCCAAAGCGCAACCGAGAACCAGAGCGAAGCTGAAGGCCAAGGCCAAGGCCAAGGCGAAAACGAGAGTCGAAGCGAAGCCGACAACGAGAACAGCACAGGCCCCGGAGTCGACACCTTCTCCATCCAGGTCGGCCTCGACCTCCCGCCGCGCCGGGTTCGCGCGCTGCTGCGCTCCTACCTCGCCGTGCTGCGGGTGGTGTTCCCGTGGGTGCGGGTGAGCATCCGTCGGCCGCGTCTCACGCTGGAATTCGGCGACAAGCGCCCGCCGCGCGCGCCCAGTACGCTGAGCTAGGCGCAAGCAGCGCCACGGCGCCGCAGCACGCAGCGCCGAGGGGGCAACCGGAAGAGCTATGGCGAAACTGTATTTCCGCTACGGAGCCATGAACAGCGGCAAGAGCACTTCGATGCTCCAGGCTGCCTACAACTACGAGGAACGAGGCCACCACGTGCTGTTGGCCAAGCCCTCGGTCGACACCAAGGGTGATCGCGGCGTGCTTTCCCGCCTCGGCGTCACCCGGGGAGTCGACTTTCTCTTGACCCCCGAGACGGATGCCTTCGCGCTCTTTCGCGAGCACCGCGCCCGGGTGCTGGCCGAGTCAGGCCTCGATGTGAGCTGTCTGCTCGTGGATGAGGCCCAGTTCCTCACGGAGCAGCAGGTGGACGACCTTCTGCGCATCGCGATCCTCGAGAACACCCCGGTGATGGCCTACGGCATCCGCACCGATTTTCAGACCGTGGCATTTCCGGGCAGCCGACGCCTGCTCGAGGTGGCGCACAGCCTCGAGGAACTCAAGACCATCTGCCGGTGCGGCCGCAAGGCCGTGTTCAACGGGCGCCAGATCGACGGGGTCTTCGTCTTCGACGGCGACCAGGTGGCGATCGATGGTGCCGAGGTCACCTACGAATCGCTCTGCGGCTCGTGCTACTTGGAGGAGAGCGGCGGCGTGCTGAACAATCGCAGCCGACCCGAGACCGCATGAAAATGGCGAGAGGGGGCGCTCAGACGATCGTAGATCGCGAGCGCCCCACCAGCCCCCCGGCAGGTTTTCCCCAGTTGTAAACGTATGTGCCCCCGGTTGGTCTGACCAGCCGTCACTTCTTGTGGCACCACAACGGGGGCCACCCACCCCCGGCACCACCCCCGCACCAGAACAGCACAGACCAGCACCACACCGGCCCCGCGCCGGAGCATGATCCGGCCCAGACCCCGCCATATGCACCACGAAACCAAGGATCGTTGATGTCCCGTTTTCGCGTAGCCCTGATCGATGACCACGAAATCGTAGCCCGCGGATTCGCGGGCCTCTTCGCCACGATCCCCGAGGTCGAGGTGGTCGCCACCGTGACCACGGTGACCGAACTGCTCGAGTCGGCGGCGCAGACCACGCCCGTGGACCTCGTCATCCTGGACCTGCGACTGTCCGACGGCTCCACAGTCACGGGCAACGTGGACCGGCTGCGGGCCGCGGGCGCGGCGGTGCTCGCATTCACGGGCGGCGACGACGCCGGCCTGATGCGGGCCGCGGCGCGCAGCGGTGTGCTGGGCGTGGTGCGCAAGAGTGAGCCCACCGCGGTGCTGCTCGACGCCGTGACCCGGGCGGCGGCGGGGGAGGCCATCGTGTCCACCGAGTGGGCCGCGGCCCTCGACGGTGACCCTGACCTGTCCGACGCCGGACTGAGCGTGCGCGAGTGCGAGGTGCTCTCCCTCTACGCTGCGGGGGCGAAGGCGCCGCTGGTGGCCTCTCGGATGGGACTGAGCGAGCTCACCGTGATCGACTACATCCGACGGGTGCGCTCGAAGTACGAGCGCGTCGGCCGCCCCGCGAGCACGAAGATCGACCTGTACAAGCGGGCGCTGGAAGACGGCATCCTGCCCATCCCCGGCCAGCTGTGATCCGCCTGGCCGCGGGCATCCGTGAACAGGCCCTGGCAGCGCGCAAGCGTGCGCAGGCCCGCCCGCAGCCCGCGACCGAGCGCCTCGCCCGGCTGCTCTACGCCGCCATGGCGCCCACGGCGCTGGTCTTCGGGCTGCTCTGCCTCGGCAGCTTCATCGAGCAGGCCGGCCAGCCGCTGCTGCCCGCATCGATGGCGGCCTGGCTGCTCGTGTTCGGGCTTCCCCTGTTGATCGGGCTGGTCTCGCAGCGTGCGCCGCTGCACGTGCTGCACTGGATGGCCCTCGCCGAGGGTCTCATCTTCCTCGTGCTGATATTGCTCTGGCTGGTCGGGCGCGCCGAGCCGCTGCCGGCGGGCGCGGACATCCCGTGGGTGATCACCTTCACCGGGGTGCCCGTCATCGCCGTGGCGGTTGCCACCCGCGACAGTGTGGCCTGGGCCTATCTGCTGCTCGTCTGCTCGCTCAGCGGGGTGGTGCGGGCGGTGACTTCGGCCGACCCCAACCCGGTTCTCGTCGGCGTGGAAGACGCCCTCTACTCGATGCTGCTGCTCAGCATGCTCCTGGGTCTGACCACCATGGCCCGACGCGGTTCGATGGAGGTCGACCTCGCCGCCCAGGTGGCCCGCTCGACCCTCGCCGGTCGCGCCGACCGCCTCGCCCGCAAGCGCGAACGCCTCACGATCAACGCGCTGGTGCATGACAGTGTCATCTCCACCCTGCTGATGGCCGGGCGCGCCGGCACCCCGATCGAAGTGCTCTCCCGGCACGCGTCCGACACCCTGGTGCGGCTCGACGCGCTGCGCCTCCCGCACACCGACGAATACGTGCCCGGCTCCCAGATCACGCGTCGCCTCGAGCAACTAGTCGGCGAACTGGCACCGGATGCCCATCTCACCTCCACTCTGACCGACACCCTCATGGTGCCCGCGTATGCAGTGACCGCCCTGCTCGGTGCCGTCGGCGAGGCCGTGCGCAACTCGGTCGCCGCGGGCGGCGCCGGCTCCATCGGCGTCGGAGCCACCCGTGCCGTCGCAGCCGCCGGTGCCGTCGGAGCCGCCGGATCACAACGCCACCCCGCCGAGCGCCCCGGAACCCGCCCGGTGGCCCGCACCGTGACCGTCGGCGCCTACCGGGGCGGCATCCGGGTGGCCGTGCACGACGATGGGGTGGGCTTCGACCCGGCCCGGGTGTCGCCCGAGCGTCTGGGCATCGCGCAGAGCATCATCGGGCGCATGGAGAACCTCTCCGGCGGTGCCGCCGCCGTGCGATCCCGGCCCGGCGCCGGCACGGAGGTCGTGGTCTCCTGGGCTCCCGAGCCCGCCGCCAAACAGCCTGCCGCCAGCCCCAGCCCCAGCCCAAGCCCAAGCCCAAGCCCAAGCCCAAGCCCAAGCCCAAGCCCCAGCGCCATGGACGTCGAGGCCGACCTGCCGCGGCAGGCCATGGTTCGCCTGCCGAAGCCCCTGTCCTCAGGCATCCTCGTAGCCTTCATCGCTGTGCACGCCGTTCTGGCCTTCGCCGACGGAGAGCCGCTCTCGGGGCTGCCGTTCGAGATCATCGGCTTTCTGGCCGCGTCGGCAGCCGCCGTGTGGCTCACGCTGCTGGTGCCCGACCCGGTGCCGCGGCGCTGCGGGATACTGGTTCTCGCCCTGTGCGGCCTCTCGGCCATAGCCACGTCATTCCCGGTGCCGCCCACCGGGTCGACACCCTTCGCGCACTGGCATCTCGGCGCGATCACCATGGTGATGGTCGTGCTGGCCGTGCGCGGCCGCTCCGATTTCGCCTGGTACGGCTACCTGATGATGACCGTGATCGCGATTGCCTGGGCGCTGCTGCACGGACTGACGGTGCTCGACGGGGTGAATCTGGCCATCCGTCATGCCGGCACGCTGCTTGCCGGCACTCTTTTTGCGGTGGGTCTGAAGCGGTCCACGCAGACGCTGGAGCAGCTGAACCGGGAGCGCGCGCTGAACGAGGCCGCGGTGGCCACCGTGGCGGCCGCCAGTTCCGAGCGCGAGACGCAGCTCGCCCGGGTGAACACGCTGGCCCGTCCCACTCTGGAACAGCTCGCCGGCGGGGCGCGGCTCGACGAGGCGCTGCGGGGCCGCGCCCGACTGGTCGAGGCCACCCTGCGCGACGCGATCCGGGGGCGGTCCCTATTCGTGGAACCGGTGATCAGCGCGGCCCGGGCCGCGCGCATTCGTGGCGTCGACGTCACCCTGATCGACGACAGTGCCGATAGACCGCCGCTGCAGTTGCAGGCCGCGGCCGTTCTCGTCGCCGCCGAATTGAACGCGCTCACGCACGGCCGGCTGACTGCCCGGGTGCTGCCCGCAGACCGGCCCATCATCGCCTCGATCGTGGTGGAGGCCGGCGACCCACGGATGCTCATGGTCACCCCCGACGGCCGCCTCCAGCAGTCTTGATCCATCCCGTCCGCGTGTAGCAAGCCACACAAACCGGGACGACTTATTACCCCCATGAGGGGGGCTCACTACTCCCATGTGCAAGGATGGGTAAGGGGAAAAAGCAATTCCAGCGGTTCCTCTCTGCCTAGCACTACCGGAGGAACGCGCGTGGAGCTCAAGGATTACCTCAGGATTTTCCACAAAAGTTGGATCCTGATTCTGGCGTGCACCCTGTTCGGCATTGCCGGCGCGGCCGGTGCTGCCATCGCAACCACCCCGAAATACATCGCCAACACCCAGCTTTACGTTGCGGTGCAGGCCTCCGCCGGCGCCGTGACCGGAGACCTGGTTCAGGGAACCAGCTTTGCTCGGCAGGCGGTGACGTCGTACGTCGACGTGGTTAACAGTGCCATCGTGCTCGACGAGGTCATCAAGGAATTGAACCTTGACCTCACTGCGGCGCAGCTCGCCTCCACCATCACTTCCGTTTCTCCGTTGAATACCGTGCTGATCGACGTGTCGGTTACAAACAGCGACCCCGAGCTTGCGGCCCAGATCGCCAACTCCGTCGGGCAGAACTTTAGCAAGATCGTCGTCGACCGCCTCGAGAAGCCCGACGGCGACGCCGCCAGCCCCGTGAAGATCGAAACAATCCAGCCGGCCATCGTGCCGACCACACCCGCCAGCCCTAATGTGCCGTTAAACATCGCCCTCGGCCTTCTCGTCGGTCTCGCGGTCGGCATCGCGCTCGCCGTGCTGCGCAGCGTGCTCGACACCCGCATCCACAGCCTGCACGATATTGAGCTGGTCACCGATTCACCGATGCTCGGCGGCATCACCAACGATCCCGGTGCAAGCCTGCGACCTCTGGTCGTGCACACCGACCCCAAGAACCCGCGGGCCGAGGCATTCCGCAGCCTGCGCACCAACCTCCAATTCGTCAACATCGAGGGTGGCCCGCGCAGCTTCGTGGTCACCAGTTCGGTGCCCGGTGAAGGCAAGAGCACAACCACGGCGAACCTCGCCATCGCCCTCGCCGAGACCGGCGCCCGCGTTGCGCTGATCGACGGCGACCTGCGCCTGCCGCGCGTGGCCGAATACATGGGCATCGAGGGTGGCGTCGGTCTCACCGACGTGCTCATCGGCCGGGCCGAGCTCGCCGACGTTCTGCAGAAGTGGGGCAAGAACAAACTCTTCGTGCTGCCCAGCGGCCGCATTCCCCCGAACCCCAGTGAGCTGCTCGGCTCGGCCGCAATGGCCCGCATGCTGGGCGCACTCACCGGGGAGTTCGACGTGGTGCTGATCGACGCCCCGCCGCTGCTGCTGGTGACGGATGCCGCCGTGCTGAGCAAGCTCTGCGGCGGCGCCATCATGGTAGTGGCCTCCGGCCGCACGAAGCGCAACGAGCTGACCAGCGCCGTGAAGGCCCTGGAACGCGCGGGCAGCCGCCTTGTGGGCATGGTCATCACGATGCTGCCCACGAGAGGGCCGGACTCCTACGGCTACGGCCAGTACAGCTACGGCACGATCCACGAAGAAGAGAAAGCCACTGTCGCTGACGCGGCGCTTGCGCCGCGGGGCGCCCGTAAAGCTCGACGGAGAACCGCGTAATGCACACCTTCTCCATTCTCACGGTCTGCTCGGGCAATATTTGCCGTTCACCGCTGGCCGAACAGCTGTTGCGCGTCGGCCTGGCATCGTGGCCGCAGATTCAGCTGGCCAGTGCCGGAACCATCGGCTTGACGGGGCAGGGCATGCCCGCTCAAGCCGCTGATCTCTCGCGCCACTTCGGCGGCGACCCGAGCGCCCACGTGGCCCAGGAACTCACCGAGCAGCACGTTCAGAGTGCCGACTTGGTGTTCGCAATGTCTCGTGAACACCGGCGCGCGATCGTCGAGTTGGTGCCGCGCGCCATTCGTTACACATTCACGATTCGCGAATTCGCGCGTCTCGTTGCCGATCTCACCGACGATGACCTCGACGAGGCCGCCGCACTGCCCCTCGATGACCTTGTCGGGCGCCTCACTACCCTGATCGGGTTGGCCGCGTCTCAACGTGGCGCCGTCGCCCCCCTGGTATCGGCCGACGACGATGACGTCGTCGACCCCTATCGCCGCAGCGACGAAGTCTACGTGGAGTCTGCCCAGCAGCTCGTTCCGGCCATTAACGCTGTCACCGCCCTGTTCCATAAAGCCGCGACGGTGCAGCCGAAGTAGTGAAAGCCGTGGGGGGAAACAAGCCTAAGAGTCGCAAGAACCGCAACACCATCCTGCGCCGACGCCTACTCATCGCTGGCTTGGCCGTGTTCTTGCTCTTCGATGTGGCTCTAGTGGCCTTTGCACTTACCGCGCAGAAGCCCTCCACAAATGCCGGCACGGTGGTCGAGCCTCTCGAGACCAACCCTCCGATTGCAGAGCCCGCGCCAACGGAGCAGCCGGCGGTCGAGCCTGTCGAGGCCCAAGCAATAACCTCCATGCCCCCCACCCGCATCCTCACCGCGTTGGACGGCTCCACACTCTGGCGGGCCACGACCGCAGCCTGCCCCGCCGCCGCCGCGACCCCGGAGCTGTCCACCGATGCCGGTGACACCTGGACAGCGCGCGACGCTTCGGAAGACACTAATTCCTCCTCCATCCTGTCGATCTACGTGGACAGTGAAACCGAGGCCTCCATGGTGGCGCTCACTGCCGCAGACTGCGCTCCGCAGCGCGTGTCCACTTTCGTGGGCGGCGAGCAGTGGCAGGAATACCCCGATCGCGTCGGGGCGAACTGGTATGTCGATCCGGTCGATCGGGCCACCGTGCACAGCCCGGCCGGTTCCTTCGCCGCACCGTGTTCCGCGGTGATAGCGCTCGCCCCGCGCACCGACGCGATCGCCGCTGTGCTCTGTTCAGACGGCACCCTCTTCCGCACCGGCGATGGTGCCGCAACATTCGGGCCCGGGGTCGCGCTCCCCGGTGCCGCAAATCTGGCCGCCACTGACGACGGCTACCTCATCGTGGCCACCGATCAGGACGGCTGCGCGGGTGCTCAGCTACTTGCGACGTCTGACGAGCCCGACGCAGTGCTGAGCCCGAACGGATGCCGTGAGGTGGCGGTCACGCCGGGCGAGCTAGCGGTGGCCAGTGCCGATGGAATTGTCTGGCTATGGGCGGGGGACGTTATGAGCAGGTCAACAAACGGGGGCTCGATATGGCAATAAGCGATTTTGCGACGACGAGAATGCAGGAGCTGCACGGTTCTGTGCCTCTGGTGCGCTTCGGCACGCAGTTCGCCTTCGATGCGGGAGCCTGGGTTGTCGCCCTATTTCTGGCCGAGATTCTTCGCTATGAGTTCGACCTGCAGCTGATTGACCTTCGGCCGCTCTTGGTTCTGTGCGCGGCTGCGTGCTTGGTTCAGTTTCTTGCGGGCGGGGCCAACCACCTCTATCAGGGGCGTCATATCTACGGGAGCTTTGCCGAAGTGCGAGCGTTACTCGGGGTCGTTCTTGCGTCGTCCGTCATCCTCGGCATTCCGGTTGCCGTTGCCGGCACGGTGGTCGGCATTCCCCGCAGCACGGTATTCATTGCTCTGCCGATGGCTTTCGTTTTGATGGGCGGGGTGCGCTATGTGAAGCGTCTCCTGGTGGAACGGTCAGTGGTTCCCAATGACGACATTCAGAAGGCTCTGATCTTCGGTGCGGGCTATATGGGGGCGTCGATCGCCCGGCGCATGACCACCGACCGAAACTCGCCCTTCCTGCCTGTGGGGCTCATCGACGACGATCCGCGCAAGCGCAATCTGTGGCTCCACGACGTTCGCGTTGTCGGTTCTCGGGCCACCCTTTCAGCCACCGCTCAGGCCACCGGGGCAACCGCTCTGGTTGTGGCCATTGCCAACGCGGATGCCGCCTTGCTGCGGGAGATTTCGGATGCCGCCAAGGCCGCGCAGCTCAAGGTCTTGGTGCTTCCTCCACTAGAGGAGCTGCTCAACGGCAAGTCACGCCTGAATGACCTTCGCGATATCTCGATCGAAGACCTGATCGGTCGTCACCCCGTTGACACCCACGTGGAGTCGATCGCAGGCTATCTCGCGGGCAAACGCGTGCTGGTGACGGGTGCGGGGGGTTCCATAGGCTCCGAATTATGCCGTCAGATCACCAAGTTCGGCCCGAGCGAGCTCATCATGCTGGACCGCGATGAGACCGGCCTTCAGAGCACCCAGATCTCCATCCTCGGTCACGGGCTTCTCGACACTAAAGACGTGGTGCTCGCTGACATCCGCGATGCGGAGGCACTGCAGACCATTTTCGCCGAGCGGCGACCCGAGGTGGTTTTCCACGCCGCGGCCCTTAAACACCTTCCGATGCTGGAGCAGTATCCCGACGAGGCGTGGAAGACCAATGTGCTTGGCACGCTGAATGTGCTCGAAGCCGCCCAGGCTGTCGGGGTGACCACGTTCGTGAACATCTCCACCGACAAGGCCGCGAACCCCACGAGTGTGCTCGGTCATTCCAAGCGTGTTGCCGAGAAGCTCACGGCGTGGGCTGCCCAGGAAACCGATCACGCCTACCTCTCCGTGCGTTTCGGCAACGTCATCGGCAGTCGAGGCTCGATGCTGCCCACCTTCACCACTCTCATCGAGGCCGGTGGACCGCTCACGATTACCCATCCAGACGTCACGCGATTCTTCATGACCATTCCGGAGGCGTGCCAGCTTGTCATCCAGGCCGGTGGTATCGGTGGGCCCGCTGAGGTGCTCATCCTCGACATGGGCGAGCCGGTGAGAATTCTGGACGTGGCCGAGCGCATGATCGGAATGTCGGGCAAGGACATTGAGATTATCTTCACCGGCCTGCGCCCCGGGGAGAAGCTCCACGAAGAACTCATCGGCGACCACGAGACGGATGCACGCCCGATCCACCCGAAGATCACCCACGCCAGAATTGCGCAAATCCGTCCGGAAGAACTCGACAAAGAGGTGTGGAGTGTCCGGTGTTCGGTGGAACGAGGCGAAGTCTCTGTTGAGGCCGTGAAGGCCGTGGCCACAGCATGACTCAAGGAGCCTTATTCGCACTGGTTATGGTGCTGATCCTGGCGTTGGGGGCGCCTGTGCTGGTCAAGCCCCTTCTGGTGAGGCTGAAAGTGCTCGACATCTCCAATGAACGGTCGTCCCACACCGGGTCGGCCATTCGTGGTGCGGGCCTGGGCCCCCTACTGTCGATCACTGTCGGCTTCGCGCTACTCGCGGCCTTCGGGGAGACCCCGGAGCCAGCCCTTCTTCTGATTATTCTCGCAGTCGCACTCTCCTCTGGTACCTTGGGCTGGCTCGAGGATCTCCGGGGCGTTCCGATTCTGCTCCGTGCTGGTCTTCAACTGGTTATTGGTGTCGCCGGTGCCAGCATGGTTGTCATTGCCTCGGGCGGCTGGTGGTGGACGGTGCCGGTTTTTGCCATCTGGGTGGCTGGTTATATCAATGTCGCCAACTTCATGGATGGCGTCAATGGCATGTCAGGGCTCCACGGTGCTGCTGTTGGCTCCGTGTTCGCTGTCTTCGGTGTGGTTCTCGATATGCCCTGGCTGTGGCTGGCGGGGATTGTTCTTGCCCTGGCGTTCGCAGGTTTTCTTCCCTGGAACCTGTTCGGTAGGGGGATGTTCCTCGGCGACGTCGGCAGCTACCTGCTCGGTGGCTTTATCGGGATAATCGCAGTCGCGGCAATCACGAATGGAGTACCGGTTCTATCGGTTCTTGGGCCGCTGGCCATCTACCTGGCTGACGCCGGCGCCACGCTGGGTCGCAGAATTCTTCGTGGTGAACGCTGGTTTGAGGCGCACCGAGGGCATACCTACCAGCGTCTGACGGATGGTGGGATGTCCCACCTGAAAGTCTCGTTGATCGTGGCCGGCTCAAGTCTGCTGTCCGGCGGTCTCGGAATCATGAATCTGATGCTCCCCGAGTATTGGGCGCTGTGGCTGGTCCTGCTGGGCGCGATCGCGTTTGGCTACCTCTGGTTCGGTGCCACCTTCGGGAGAAGCGCCCAATGGCACAGCGAGCACATCCAGAAAGTTAGAGTCTCATGAAGATCCTCGTCACGGGTTCAAACGGTTTCGTTGGACGCCACCTGACTTCCCATCTGGAGAACCTTGGCCACACGGTTGGTAGAGGCGTGCGATCTCCGGGTTCAGCACCAGAGCGAACGACTGAGGTCGTCATAGGTGATTTGTCCGGAGCAACCGACTGGACGGGACTTCTCCACGGCTTCGACGTTGTCATCCATCTCGCAGCACGAGTTCATGTCATGAACGATACGTCCGCCGACCCGCTCAGCGAGTTTCGCCGGGTCAATTCTCTGGCCACGGCGGCTCTCGCGCGCGCGGCGGCAGCACAGGGTGTGCGCCGCCTGGTGTTCTTGAGCAGCATCAAGGTCAATGGAGAAAGCACATCCGGCGTAGGGTTCACAGCTTCGGACCGGCCGGTGCCGAGCGACCCCTACGGCATATCCAAACACGAAGCAGAAATCGAGCTCCGCAAGGTTGAGCGCGACTCGGATCTCGATGTCGTGATCGTTCGCACGCCATTGGTTTACGGGCCCGGTGTCAAGGGCAACTTCGCCAAGATGTTGTCTCTTGTGCGCGTGGGTGTGCCGCTACCCCTGGGTGCTCTTCGGAACCGACGCACGATGGTATCCGTCTGGAATCTCGTCGATTTGCTGGAAAAATGTGCCAGTGACCCGCGCGCGGCGGGAGCGCTGATCCTTGCCGGCGACGCCTTCAGCCCGTCAACGCCGCAGTTACTGAGGGAGATGACTTCAGCCATGGGCAGGAAGTCGCGCGTCTTCCCCCTGCCGCTCGCAGTCATGCGCCTCGGTGGCCGCCTCACCGGGAAGGCGCCGATTGTCAGCCGCCTCACCGAATCCCTTGAGGTGGTCCCTGGTTCCAGTTCTACTGAATGGGGTTGGAAGCCCCCTCACGCGTTCGCGGATTCGATTCTGCGCACAGTGTCGTGGTATCTCGAAGATCGAAAGCTAGAAACAGGCGGCCGTACGAATTGAAGATCGCAATAGTTTCGCAGTACTACGCGCCCGAAGCCATCCGCATCCCCGACACGCTGGCACGCGGTCTGGCAGCGCGCGGTCATGAAGTTCGGGTGATCACGGGTTACCCGAATTACCCTGACGGCAACTTGTTTCCAGGATATCGTCACAGATTGCCGACAACGGAGTGGGTCGACGGCATCAGGGTTCGCCGCGTCCCCATGGTGATCAGCCACTCCTATAACCCCATCGCCAGGTTTGCTAACTACCTCACCTTCGCAGGTAGTGCCGCGGCTGCACGTGGTTTCGTTCGTTCTGCTGACGTCGTTTACGTGTATGCCACTCAAATGACTCCGGCGATCGGTCCGTCTGTTTGGCGGGCGCTATTTGGCACCCCGTACGTGCTGCACATCCAGGATCTCTGGCCTGAATCAGTCACTGATTCGTCCATGGTCGGAGCGGGGATCATCAAGCGCAGTATCAGCGGAATTCTTAACCCGTGGCTGCGTTTTCTCTACCGCACCGCGTCTGCCACGATCGCCATCGCTCCGTCCATGTCAAGAATGCTCTCCTCCCGAGGGGTGCCGGCCGATCGTCTTCACACCGTTCTTAACTGGGACGCATCAGAAGACCCGCTGGCCGCTCCGCGCGTTGCACCAGTCGACACGGGCAAGGTATCCATCGTGTACGCAGGTAACCTCGGCGATCATCAATCGCTTGACACCGTCATTCGCGCGGCAAACGCCGTGAAGCATCTGGACCATGTCGTCGTCACGATTGTTGGATCCGGTGTGGCTGAGGAGCGACTGCGTGCGTTGGCACGTGAACTCGATGCCCATAACGTCAACTTCAAAGGGAGGGTGGCCCCGGAAAGCATGGAAGCAATCCATGCGCAATCTGATTTTCAGGTTGTCTCCCTTAAGGATCGGCCCATATTCGAGGGCACGATTCCCTCGAAATTGCAGGCGAGTCTGTCTCATGGAATTCCAGTCATCACCGCAATTCGAGGTGACGTGCAGGACATGGTCCGGTGCAACGGCATCGGCTACGCCTGTGATCCGGAGGATGTTGAGCAGCTCGCACAGGCGTTCACTGATGCGGGCTCAACGGGCGCCGCTCAGAGGCAGGAAATGGGGCGAAACGCCTCGGAGTACTACCGCTCGACAATGTCAATTGACAGCGGTGTAGGTGCTATCGAGAAGATTTTGGTGGGCGCGTCTCGCCACAAAACGGGGATCAGAAAGGCACATGCAGAATGACTTCACGCTACGCAGATAAGAAGGTGCTCGTCACGGGCGGGACCGGGTCGTTCGGTCATACCGTCACGAAGAAGCTCCTCTCACGGGGTGTTGACGAGATCCGGATACTCAGCCGGGATGAGGCAAAGCAGGACCTTATGCGGAGCGAGATCGCCGACCCGCGGGTGCGTTTTTATGTTGGCGATATTCGCGACTATGAGAGTGTTGAACGCGCCACCCGCGACGTTGACTACGTTTTCCACGCGGCAGCCCTCAAGCAGGTTCCATCGTGTGAATTCTTTCCGATGGAGGCAGTGAAGACAAACATTCTTGGCAGCGAGAACGTGGTTCGCGCGGCGGACCGTGCCGGAGTTACGTCCGTTGTCTGCCTGAGTACCGACAAAGCTGTCTATCCGGTTAACGCGATGGGCATGAGCAAAGCGATGATGGAAAAGGTCGCGCAGTCATACGGTCTGAACAACCCCAATGCTGCGACGACTGTGTCGTGCGTGCGCTACGGAAACGTCATGTACTCGCGCGGCTCAGTCATTCCGCTCTTCATCAGGCAGCTCAAGGCCGGCAAGAACCTCACCGTCACGAATCCGGATATGACACGCTTCATGATGTCTCTCGCCGATTCAGTGGACCTCGTTGAGTTTGCCTTCCACAACGCGGACCAAGGGGATCTTTTTATTCGTAAGGCGGAGTCGTGCACGGTTCGCGATCTTGCGCAGGCAACGATTAACCTGTTCAAGTCCTCCAGTCGGATTGATGTCATTGGGACCAGGCATGCGGAAAAACTGTCTGAAGCGCTGGCGAGCAGGGAGGAACTTGCTCGTGCGCGTGACATGGGAGATTACTTCCGCATTCAGGCCGATAACCGGGATTTGAACTACAGCATCTACGTTGAGGAGGGCGATGTTGAGCAGGCCCAGTACGACGACTATGACTCGCACACCGTGGCGCGGATGACAGTCTCCGATGTAGAGGGTCTACTGCTCACGCTGCCAGAGATCCGGGCCGAGCTCACCGCAGCAGGGCTTCCGCTGAATGGCCGCAACTAATGCAACAGTTCGCACTGACCGGTGCAAATGGTTTCTTGGGCTTTCACGTTCGTACAGCTCTGCGTGACCTGGGTATCGAATCCAAGGCGATCGCCGTGGGTGACGGGCACAACCCATCGGCTGCAGTTGCCGCCCTCAACGGGGCGAGCCGTGTGATCCATCTCGCCGGCGTGAACCGTGGGACAGATGATGAAGTGACGGTTGGTAATCTGCGCTTCGCCAGCCAAATCGCTGACGCGATCGTCCGAGCAGACACACCGCCATCGACAATTGTTTTCGCCAATTCGACTCAATCGACAAATGGCAGTGTGTATGGAAATTCAAAGGCGTCCGCGGCGGCTACCCTCCGAAGGGCGGCGGAGTTGGTTGGTGCCGAATTCCAGGACGTTAAACTACCGAACCTCTTTGGCGAGCATGGGCAGCCTTTCTATAACGCTGTGACAGCGACTTTCTGCCACCTTCTCGCCAATGGTGAGCAACCATTTATTGATCGAGATTCGGAATTGACGCTGATGCATGCGCAGGATGCAGCGGATCTCCTGATCGGGTCGACGAGTGCGGATGCCGGTGAGAAAGTCCAGGTGCGAGAGAGTGTGAAAGGTCTGCTACGCCGGTTGACCGAAATAGCCGCGACTTACGACCGAGGGGAAATCCCCGATGTCGCTGCGGCCTTCGATCGCAACCTTTTTAACTCCTACCGGTCCTATACGTTCCCGCATCAAGCTCCCATTCGTTTGGCGAGACACGCTGATTCTCGGGGGTCGTTTTTCGAAACAGTCCGATCGCATGGCGGGTGTGGACAGTCTTCGTTCTCCACGACCGAGCCCGGCATTACTCGTGGCGACCACTTTCATCGACGCAAGATTGAGAGATTCACTGTTCTCGCGGGCGCTGCGACGATTACTCTCCGACGACTGTTCACCGATCGGGTCTACGAGTTTGACGTCACAGGCGACAAACCGGTTGCCATCGACATGCCAACCATGTGGGCCCATAACATCACCAACACTGGGGCGGATACGCTCTACACGGCCTTCTGGTCCAACGAAGTGTTCAACCCCGAAGTGCCCGATACGATTGCGGAGAGCGTTTAACCATGGCCAAGAGACTCAAAGTAATGACAGTTGTCGGCACTCGTCCTGAGATCATTCGGCTCGCGCCCACGATCAAGCGCCTCGACCAGTTCACTGATCACGTACTGGTGCATACCGGCCAGAATTACGACTATGAGCTGAACGAGGTCTTCTTTGAAGACCTGGGCCTGCGGAAACCCGACTACTTCCTCGAAGCCGATACCACGTCTCTCGGGCGAGTACTTGGCTCGATTCTTGTAGAAACGGAACGCATTCTGAACGTAGAGAGTCCAGATGCTTTCTTGGTTCTCGGCGACACGAACAGCTGCATTTCTGCAGTCATTGCGAAACGAATGAAAGTTCCTGTCTACCATATGGAAGCCGGTAACAGATGTTTCGATGAGAACGTTCCAGAAGAAACGAACCGCCGTTTGGTGGATCATGTTGCCGACTACAACCTCGTCTACACGGAGCATGCGCGTCGGAATCTGCTTGGCGAAGGCATCCACCCATCGAGAATTATCCTCACGGGGTCACCGATGAGGGAGGTTCTGGACGCCAACGCGGAGATGATCGCCTCGAGCAACATTCTGGAGAGAGAAGGCCTCACTGCAGGAGAGTACTTCCTCGTTAGTCTCCATCGGGAAGAGAACGTCGACAATTCTGAGCGACTCGCGACCGTACTCTCAGCGCTGACTGAACTCGCGGAAACATACGGCCTACCGGTCCTCGTCTCCACACATCCGAGGACGCTATCTCGGTTGGGCCAACAGCCGGACGAGCTCAAGACCCACCTCAGCTTTCACGCACCCTTTGGCTTCAACGACTATGTTCGGCTGCAGAAGGATGCGAAGCTCGTTCTATCCGACAGTGGCACCATCAGCGAGGAATCGAGTCTCCTGGGCTTTCCCGCTGTCACACTCAGGGACAGCATCGAGCGCCCGGAGGCCATTGACATGGGTGCGGTTATTACGGCCGGGGTGGAGTCTGACGCCATTCTTGATGCCGTGGCGTTGACAATGGAATCCTTCCGAACGGACGGGAGGCCGGGGATTCCCGAGCAGTACATCATTGCTGATACGTCTCGGCGGGTCGTGAACTTTATTCGTTCGACTGCGCATAGTCACCGGGCGCGAAGCGGTATTCGTGGTGGCTTCTCACGATGAGCGCGCGCAGGTTCAGCCGAGGGTACGAGCGCGAAGTCAGCGCACCGGTTCAGCGGTAATGAACTCGAATAGCCGATCTGGTACGTCGATCACGATTCCACCCATGCGGACAAGCGCACTAAGCAATCCGGTCAAATTTGCGATGGTGTTTCTTGTCGTCAATCTGCATCTCTTGCGAAATGTATCCGTTTCCCTCTATCTCGCGCTCTATCTACTGGTAACTGCGTATGTCACGATCCAGTACCTGTCAAAACGGAAAAGTCGCTTCGTCGTGGCGGAAGGCCTGGCTTTTCATTTGTGGGTGATGGCCGCACTGTTTGCCTTCGCAACTTCACTTGTCCTTATCTCTCCGATCGGTGCGGTTGAAGGTCTCAGTCGATTTCTATTTGCAGCGCCGATCTATATGGCTTTCGTGTTGTACACCGACACGTTCGAAGATCTCCGGGGCCACCTAATAACATTTGCAGGATTCTTCGCAATCGCAAGCCTTTCTCTGCCACTGCAGTTCCTGGTCGGACCCATATCGTGGTTCGCCTCAGCGTCTGAACGAGGAGGGTTTGAGCGCTATGCGTCGCTTGTTGGCAGCCTGACTTCGATCGGAATTGTCGTAGGTTCATACATCGTTTTGGCTCAGGGGCTGCCCAAGATCCGCCGTCTGGTGTTCCTGCCACTGATTTTATTGCCGGCACTTGTATCCCTGAATAAGTCCGCAATTGCGAACGTTGCAATCGCCCTACTCGTGCTTGCTTTCCTCAATCGACGCTCACTCTCGAAGCTCGCCCTTGCCGGTATCGCTGTCGGTTGCCTGCTGGGCGCTGCCTACTCCGTCATACCGGGGGTGCAGGAGCGAATTTCAGCATCACTCCAGAGCTTCGGAATCCAGGCGGCTGGCTCTGCACCTACAAATTACGACATGAGCTTTAGCGGCAGCGCAGTGGACAGAATTATTGCTTTGCCAAAAGCGAACTTTGACTCTCTCAGCGAATTAGGAAGCCCTCTCGTGTATCTGACCGGAGGGGGGTATGGGATGGGGAATACCGCTCTTGTCCCAGAATCAGATGCACTTGCTCCCATGGCTCACAATCAGTTCGCGGAGCTACTCACTGCGTTCGGCCCGATAGCGGGAGGAGTCCAGATAGGGGTCCTCATCGCGATCGGGGTGGCTCTTAAAAGGAGGCACTCCAGAGCTAGGCAGGACGTATACCTCATCGTTCTCCTGGCGTACCTCGTACTCATGGTTAATTCCATTTTTGCCAACGGAACGCTATACCAACCGGCCTCTGCTTCAATCTTCTATTTGGCGATGTTCGTTGCCTTTTCTCCCAAGACTCTCGATCAACCTCCCGGTATCACTGGGATGAGGCCCCTTACAGGAAGCAGCGCTCCATGAGTCTCGTGCGCACAAGTTTGCTCAACGGGATCGTCGTTGCTACGCGTGTGCTGACAGCGTTAGTCATCAACAAAGTACTCGCCGTTTTCGTCGGGCCGTCCGGCTATGCGATCATCGGCCAGTTTCAGAATGCGATCTCAGTCATCGTGAGTCTCGCCGGAGTCGGTTTGGGTACTGGGGTTACGAAATCGACTGCTGCGCATTTTGACGATGAGGTCCGGCAGAAGGCCATTTGGAGGACGGCCATGATCCTCGCCCTGGCCTCTTCAATTTGCGTGGGCGTGGCTTTAGTCATGTTTCGGGGTCTCCTGGCAGACGCCCTCCTTCACGATGGGGACATGGCCGGCGTTTTCGTGTGGCTTGCAATGGGTTTGCCTGCAATTGCAGCAAACAATCTCTTGCTGGCCATGACCAACGGCAAGAAAGACGTCGCAGTCTTTGTCATAGCCAACGTCGTGGGTAGCCTGCTCATACTCGTCCTTGCAGGGGCTCTAACGTATTACTTCAATCTTTTCGGTGCTCTTGTGGCCTTTGCAGTTAGCCCAGCAGTGACCCTGCTCGCAACGGCCTTCCTGTTACGTCGACGCAAGTGGCTGAGATTTCGCGACCTCTGGGGGGCGCTGGATAGAGGTGCGCTCAGAGAACTGTCTGGCTTTGCGCTCATGGGACTCACCAGCGCCCTGTCAATGCCGACTGCCTTGATACTCATCCGTGAAATGCTCTCAACCACGCTGGGGTTGTCCCAAGCGGGGTACTGGCAAGCGTCGTGGCGACTCAGCGAGGTCTACCTGATGCTTATAACAACTACCTTGGCGGTCTATTTCCTTCCCCGCATTGCGGAAATTCGCCAAGCCAGAGCACTAAAATCCGAGATTTTGAAGGTCTTTCGCCTTGCCATACCCGTTGTAATCGTCAGCTCGATTCTTATTTTCTTGGCGAGGGACCTTATTATCGAGGTCCTATTCACGGCCGCATTTTCGCCAATGAGAGACCTTTTCGGATGGCAGCTCTTGGGTGACTCCATCAAGATATCGGGTTGGATTCTGGGCTACGTGATGCTCGGTCGGGCGATGGTACGGTCTTATGTCATCACGGAGGTGCTTTTCAGCGCACTCTTCTTTGGCTTGTCGCACGTTTTCGTGAACTCGTTCGGGCTGCAAGGTGTCGCTATGGCATTTCTGGTCAACTCATTGCTGTACGTAGGCGTGATAGCAGTTCTAATTCGAGGTGAACTGAAGCGAATGCAGATTCGGGAAAATCAAACACTAAAAGACAATGGGGCCAGCACATCTCCAATCCACTCGTAAGTATTCTTGTCATCACCTACAACCAGCAGGACATTGTCCTGGACACTATCGAATCGTGTCTGAATCAGACTTACGGAAACTACGAAATTGTAGTTTCTGACGACGGCTCGACCGATGCCACCCCCACAATATTGCGTGAGCTGAAGACGCTTCATCCGAATGCGATTAAGCTCGTGTTGAATCCGGAAAACAGCGGTATTACTGCCAATTGCAACGCGGGGTTATCTGCATGCTCTGGCGAATTCATCGCACTTATGGGCGGAGATGATCTGCTTCTACCAAGCAAGCTCAGTGAACAGGTGACAGCATTTCAGAACGATCCTGAACTCGTTCTGAGCTACCACCCGTGTCATGTTCTTCGCAATGGAGTCATGAGCGAGGTGGTAGGAGGCAGGCGCAAGGACGTGGTCACGGGTTTTCTGGACGTCGTGGGAAAGTTTGGAGCGCAAATGCCTGGGCCTGCAACGATGGTGCGGTCGTCTGCCATCCCCGCGGGAGGCTTTAACGACGAAATATGCACTGCCAGTGACTGGCTATTCCAGATTGACGTGAGTTCGCAGGGGCATGTCGCGCGCATCGATACGCCGCTAGCAATATACCGCCAGGACCTGACCAACGTCGGGCAGCGATACTTCAGCTACAGCGACGATTTCCTGAAGACGCTAACCATCGTTGAAGAGAGGTACGGTTCTCGCCCGGGCATTCATTCTGCAGTACGGCGCGGTGCCAGACGGTTCCTTCTGGGCATAACGTATCGGGCGTTAGAGCAAGATCGCCCGGACCTGGCAGTGAATTACGGTCGGGAGCTCACTAACTATTCCCCGAAATTCGTTTCGGGTGCCGTTGTTGCCTTAGCTCGTGTGCCGGGGACGGGCTCAGCGCTACGAGCGGCGAAATCCTTCCTCAAGCGCTACGTTTAGGTTCCGGCGGTTCAAGGATGCTGACCCTGAGGAATGCGCCTGGGTCATAGTTACCTGCGGGAGAACAAACCAAGGGGGGAGCCGCAGCGGCATTTTGCCGAGATTTGAGACGTAGAGCGACCAGATACTCACTCAGGTACCTGGGCGTTACACCTAAGGACGTTGTGATGGACGTGGCCTGAGTTGAAGGAGGAGGGCCCCCGGTATCGAAGTGGGTAACCACACTCACTCGATCTCCAAGAGGCCCTCGTGTCCCACGCTAGCTCTTCGTTGTGCCGAAGTGGTCGTCTGCTGCCCCGGCGTAAGCGATGAAGTGGGCTGACCGTTATCGGGCCGCTGGTGAGGGAGAGATGCGCGATCTGTCGTCACGCCCGTCCGCGCCGCTGGACCACACGAACTGGCGCATGGAACGGCGGGTCGTGGCGCTTCGGTTCAAGATTGACTGGCGAGTAGCCCGAGTTGGTACCTCCAGTCCACGTAGGTGGTACCCCTCGTTCTGGGTAGTTGGTACTGCCGTGAAGTCTCCGATTTTCTAGTCGCAGTGGTGGCACGTTGGTGTCGCTGCTTCGAACTAGAAGGAGTCAGTATGGCCAACTACCGGAAGATCATGGGGCTGGTGCTCGATGGCTGTCAGCGCTCCTCGAAAAGTAGACCAGTAACGCTGACAGTTTCAAGCGGTCAATGCAACGGTGTGGTTCCGGTGACCTCCTAATCTGCTTCTTAGGAGGAGTGAAATGGGACGGAAACCGAAGCCACCGGAACAACGGATGGCGTTTTTTACGGCGCGTGCGTCGGGCGCGTCGCTTCGAAAGTCCGCAGCACTGGCGGGGATATCGAGATCGACGGCCTGTCTGTGGCTCAAACAGTCTGGTGGTGTCCGACCGCGGGCGACGAAGCCTCGGCCGGCACTGCGGTTGTCGCTCGACGAGCGTGAGACCATCTCCCGCGGCCTCGCTGCTCGTCGGTCACTGACGGCGATCGCCGCCGAGTTAGGACGGCCGGTTTCCACTGTGTCGCGGGAGGTGCTCCGCAACAGTGGGAGAAACGGATACCGTGCGGCTCATGCGGAACGTCTCGCAGAGGCCCGCAGCCGGCGGCCACGACTCGGGAAGCTTGCCTCGGACGATCGTTTGCGCGAGCACGTGGAATCCAAACTCAGGGTCTGCTGGTCTCCGCAACAGATCTCCAAGCGCCTGATCACGGAGTTCCCGGATGATTTGGGCATGCGGGTGTCTCACGAGACCATCTACACCTCCCTCTTCGTGCAGGCTCAACTTGGTCTCCGAGCTGAATTGACAGCCAAGCTCCGGACCCGGCGCTTGCGCCGCCATCCGCAACGGCACGTTGCCTCCGGCGGGAAGAGGTCACGCATACCGGGCCTCGTGCCCCTGAAGGATCGCCCCGCCGAAGCGAACGACCGCAAGACACCCGGCCATTGGGAGGGCGACATGATCGTCGGGCGCTACAGCACGTCCCACATCGTGGCTCTAGTTGAACGCCACAGTCGCGCCCTGATCGCCGTCCCGCTCCCACACGGCGCCAAGAGCGAAATCGTAATCGCGGCTCTCATCGATACCTTCAACAAGCTGCCCGCTCCCATGCGCCGAACGCTGACGTGGGATCGCGGCAACGAAATGGCCCGTCACGCCGATTTCACAACAGCGACAGGGATTCCAGTGTTCTTCTGCGACGCGTACTCACCTTGGCAACGCGGCACGAACGAAAACACCAATGGCCTGCTTCGAAAGTACCTCCCCAAGAGCACTGACCTCAACCTCACCGACACCGCGAGACTCGAGGAGATCGTGGCCGAACTCAACAATCGCCCACGGAGAACATTGGGATGGCAGACTCCTCATGAGGTCTTCAGCGCCGCATGCGTTGCATTGACCGCTTGAAACTGTCAGCGCCAACGGACTACTTTTCAACGAGCGTCGACACGATGGCTGCAGCTACAACGAGATCGTTCAGGCTGTGGGGTGTTCCCGGCGCGACGTATCGACGGTGAAGAAGACTATCACGGCCAGAGGCATCACGGCTGGGACGCTCAAGTCGATGACCGATACCGACGTTCAGGTGTTGTGAGTATTTGCGTTCTTGAGCGCCACCAGTATCGCGGTTGAGCGCCACTTGCTCGTTCTCGGGGTCGCGTCTTTCAGCGCCACTGAATATTCGGGTTGAGCGCCACTGTTCGTAGGCTCCTTCTGCCGTGTGCTCTATCACGCGGCAGAAGGAGTAATTACAGATGGTACGGAAGATCAAAGCGAAGCTGGTGCTCAGGCTGCGCAGCGAAGGGCTTTGGGGGCGGCAGATCGCCGCGCAGGGATTGACCCGGCATAGCGAGGCCGCGGATCGGGAAAGGGTGATCTGGGACGACGTCGCCGGCCTGGACGACGCCGCGGTGTCTGCCCAACGGGCCCCGATACCGGCAATGGGACTCGGCCCGGGTCCGAGAATGGGCCGGTCGCATCGGCGAGAACACGGTGACTGTCGTGAACCGCATCTTCGAGTCCGTTCCCGTTCCCGTTGACGAGCAGGGCCTGGACGCGGCTCTGGCGGTACTGCGACTGACCCGCCGCTACTCGGCGGCGAGGGTCGAGGCGGCCTGCCAGATCGCACTGGCTTCCCGGGTCCGGTCGCCCCGGTATGCGCATCTGCGCCCGATCCTTGAGACCGGACAAGACCAACCCGGCAGAAGATGGCCGAGGTTCGAGCCCGTCACCGAGACGCCTGCCGAGCCGGCCGGATACGTGCGAGGCGCCGACTACTACGCAGGAGAGACACGATGACGCGCATCGATGGCGAGAGCAAACGCAAGCTCCGAGAGATGGGAGTGACCTCGCTGGTCGACGCCCTCGAGACGCAAGACGACACCCTCACCCTCGGGATGCCTTTCGAGGAACGGATCAAGCTCCTCGTCGATGACGCGCATGCGACTTTCACCCACGCGAAAGTCGAAGGCTTGATCCGCCGGGCCGGGCTGCGCTATCCCAACGCCGATCTCCGCAAGCTCGACCTCATCGAGCAGCGCGGGCTCGACCGCGGGATCATCGCCCAGCTGGGCACCTGTACCTTCATCGAGAGGCGGCAGAACGTCGCGTTCCAAGGATTCACCGGCTCCGGAAAGTCCTACCTCGGATCGGCGCTGGCGAAGCAAGCCTGCCAACACCGAGATCGAGCGTACTACATCCGCATGCCCGACCTCGAAGAGGCCTGGGCTGCAGGCCGCGATAAGCCCGGAGGCAAGGAGAAGTTCCTCCGGAAATATGCGGCGTTCACCCTCCTCGTGATCGATGAATGGCTGCTCGATCAGCCGGACGACAACACCCGCAGCATGCTCCTCGAACTCCTGGAGCGCCGCTACGACATCACCTCGACCGTGTTCTGCACCCAGTACGCCAAGAAGGACTGGCCTCAGCGACTGGGCTCCGGCGTTCACGCCGACGCGATCATGGACCGAATCGTGCACCGCACGATCTGGATCGAGACCGGCGGCACCAACATGCGCGAACACACCGCGGACAACGCGGCGTGACCCACGCCGGTGAGCGCGAGCTGAACCGCTGGCGCTCACCGGCAGTACCCAGTGGCGCCCAACCGCAATAACTGGTGGCGCTCAAGGGGTCAAATACTCACCGCTGGCCCAAAAAGGCAATATTTGATGGCCACCAGAAGCGCAATACTCAGGGAGTTGCATCAAGGCGGCGCTTCGGGGGAGTTCGGGGCGTGGACAGGACTAGATCTTCGGCTGCAGCCTCTACAGAAGACCAGACGTCTGATAGCGGGTCGAGGAGCTGTCCGATCGCTGCAACTTGACGGTCTCGAAGTTGGCGGGGGCGTGCCAAGTAACGTGCCCGCCCGAGTGCGGCCCCAGGTGCAAAACGTTGGGCCAAAGGGGCAGCCCGATGCGGGCGCTTAGAATTCCTTTCGCCTTTGATAGGGGACGAAAAGTGATCGGCCTTTCTCGGGCGTTTCCGGGCTGACTGGCGTGGTAGCCTCGGAGAACTAAGGGGGAATTTAGACAAGATGGACAATCGAGGTGGCATTCTTTCCGCAGTTCAAGTTCACCCTCTAGCCGACGTTCAGACGGTAAACATCGGGCAGGGCACTAGAATCTGGCAGTTTTGTGTCGTGTTTGAGGGTGCAATAATTGGGCAAAATTGCAATATCTGTGCGCACGTTCTCATCGAATCGGATGTGGTTCTGGGCAACAACGTCACGGTCAAGAGTGGTGTTCAGTTGTGGGACGGGTTGCGAGTCGAAGACGACGTATTCATCGGGCCTAATGTGACATTCACCAACGATCCATACCCCCGGTCGAAAGTGTATTCTTCGGCGTTCCTGCCCACAATGATCGCAAAGGGAGCGTCTATTGGGGGCGGTGCCGTCATCCTGCCTGGTGTGACCATTGGGGCCGGCTCGATGGTCGGTGCTGGAGCGGTTGTTAGCAAATCTGTACCGCCTCACACAATCGTTGTGGGAAATCCAGCGCGAGTCGTCGGCAACACGCGCGATCAGGGTTGATTTGGATGCTGCCTCGTAGCCTGGATGGCCATTTACTCCTGCCGTCTGCAGGCATTTAGCAGTTTCGCTAGAAAAATTCGATTTCAAGCACGACCGTCGTCTTTCAGTAGTCGTCGGCAGGTCTCGTAAAGCGATAGAAAGAATTCAGTGAACGTATCAAACTGCAAAGTCATTGATCTTCCGAAAATTCAGGATCCCCGGGGGAACTTGACGTTTATTGAAGGCAATGCTCACGTCCCCTTTGATATTCGGCGTGTTTACTACCTCTATGACGTGCCCGGAGGTGCGGAGCGCGGTGGGCACGCTCATAAAGGCCTCAGTCAATTGATTGTTGCTATGTCCGGGAGTTTCGATGTGGTTCTCGATGACGGAACAGAAAAGCGCCGGATCCATCTCAACCGCTCATATCAGGGGCTGTACGTCTGTCCGATGATTTGGCGTGAACTGGACAATTTCTCTTCTGGTTCCGTGTGTATGGTCCTCGCGTCGAATGTCTACGAGGAATCGGATTACTTCCGCGACTACAGCAGTTACATCGCAGCGAGGTCCGAATGAGCGTTCCTTTCGTAGATTTGAAAGCTATCTACGATCAATTGCGCACGGAGATCGATGTGGCTGTCGGACGGACGCTCAACTCCGGTCGGTATCTGCTGGGGGAGGAAGTAGCCGCTTTCGAGAGGGAGTTCGCTGCGTATTGCGAAGCAAGGTATTGCGTCGGCGTTGCATCTGGTTTGGATGCACTTCATCTTGCTCTAATCGCGCTCGGCGTCGGGCCCGGGGATGAGGTTATCGTCCCGGCCAACACTTACATTGCGACGTGGCTCGCGGTGAGCCAGTGCGGTGCGATTCCCGTTGCCGTCGAGCCGGATTTGGGAACCTACAACATTGGGCCCGAACGCATAGCGGCCGCCATTTCCTCTAGAACCAAAGTGATCATTGCGGTTCATCTCTATGGGCAACCTGCTGATCTGGATCCTATAATCGCACTGGCGCGGAGCCATGACCTGAAGGTTCTAGAGGATGGCGCTCAGGCTCACGGCGCCCGCTACAAAGGTAAGAGGCTTGGTGGGCACGGTGACGTTGTCGCCTGGAGTTTCTATCCAGGCAAGAACTTAGGTGCCTTTGGCGATGGAGGTGCCGTTACCACGAATGACCCTGAGCTCGCGTCAAAAATTAGAGTACTTGGAAATTACGGCTCTCGAGAAAAGTACGTCAACGAGGTCGCAGGCTTCAATAGCCGCCTTGACGAACTGCAAGCAGCTGTACTGCGAGTCAAGCTCCAGCATTTGGACCAGTTCAACGACGTGCGTAGGTTGACGGCACGGCTCTACCTCGAGGGGCTCGTCGGTAGCGGTTTAGTGCTGCCGGTCGTCCCCAATTGGGCTGAACCCGTATGGCATTTGTTCGTCGTTCGGTGTGTAGACCGTGTTGCACTGCAAAAGGGCCTCAGCTCGGTTGGAATCGAGACACTCATCCATTATCCGATTCCGCCGCACCTGCAAGGCGCGTATGAGGGGATGGGTTTTACGAGAGGAGCCTTCCCCATATCGGAGAAGATCCATGATGAGGTTTTGAGTCTCCCTATGTCTTCAACGATGAACCGCAGCCAGGCCGCCGAGGTCGTGTCCAAGGTGAACAAGCTGATGCACGAGGCATGCTAAAGCCGACCCAAAACATGGCCAATAGTGCAAGGCGAATTCCAGCGATCGTCGCAACACTGTTCGGTTAACTGGATCGGTAGTATATCGGCGAGAGGCTGGGCTCGTGTTGTCCAACCGAGTCGTTTCTGGGGCCCGTTGTTGGTCTTGGCAGCGCCGGCAGCGTGGTCGCCTGCGCTGTGGATGACGAGTTCGATGTACTTGGGAAAGTACTGCAATTCCAGTCGCGGCGCTCAGCGAAATTGCCCATTCCTGCTCATCCAGGCCCCAGGTCGCGGGTCAGGTTAGCGGTAGTTTGTGCCGGTTCTCACGCGACGATGCCCGTTGGATGCGGCGGCGTGGTTGCGGAGCTGGTAGGAATCGCCGGCGAGGGTGACGACGACGGATCGGTGCGGCGGGCGATCTCATTGATCGTCATCTCTCGCCGTTTGAGCTCGTGAATGTCCAGGTCGAACTCCTCTGAAAGCGTCGGAGTAAGGCCTGAGTATTCGAGCCTCTGAGCCCCACCCGATCGTGCGGTTGAGCCCCGCCAATCGTGCGGAAGAGCACCAGTGGTGGTGTGGCTCAGCACCACTGGCGTCCCGTCATGTTTTACGCGGTCGCCTGGGCGGTCTGTTCCCTCATGTTGTAGGTGCCTGTCTCAACCCAGGTGGTGTTGTGGATGATGCGGTCCATGATGGCGTCGGCGTGAACGCCGGAGCCGAGGCGTTGGTGCCAGTCCTTCTGCTGATACTGGGTACAGAACACTGTGGATGTCTCGCGGTATCGGCGCTCCATCAGCTCCAGCAGCATGCCTCGCATCGATTCCGGTGGCAGTCCCGTTCCTCCTATTCCGCCCGTTCGTTAGTGCTGTGCTCAATAGCACCCCGACTCCGCGCCTAGGACGGTACTTGTTCAACCGCTGCCTACGCATCTTCCCCGCGTACATTGCGATCCTGTTGTTCGTCTCACTTGTAGCAGGCGTCGCGTATCTAAAACCGCCAGAGCTAGGGGATGGCCTATTGGCCAGCGAGCAGCCGGTCGGGTATCTCATTGACCCCTTGCTGTTACTCCCAAACGCCCTCATGCTGCAAACGTTCTTCCCAACAGGCATGACGACGGGGATCTCGGTGGCGTGGTCGCTATCCGTTGAGATGATCTTCTATATCGTCATGCCGATGCTCGCGCTTTTGGCGTATGCGGCCCATAAGCGGTTCCGCGCGGGGCGACTAGCAGCCGCGGTGATGCCAATAGTTGCGCTACTGATTACGGGCGTGCTCGGGAAAGTATGGCTGGCGCTGGTCTCGAATCCGAACGGACTGGCTGAGTTGCGGTGGCTCGAATGGGGTGGCAACTGGGTAGCTGTCCTCGCGCGCAGTTTCGTCGTGAGCGTGGATCTTTTCGCTTCGGGCATGATCGCCGCGGTGATTTTCTGCCTCATCAGCAACGGTTCAATTCGTAAGGTCCTGCCGTGGCGATGGGGCGCTTTGATTTTAGGCCTGCTGAGCATCCCGGTTGCGTGGTATTTCGGGTTTCTGAACCTGGGCTTTTCTATTCTCTCCGGCGCAGTAATTCTGTTCGTGACGACAAACGGCAAGGGAAGTCTGGCTACCCTTCTCGAACGTAGGCCGTTCAGGTTCGCTGGCGACATTTCCTACAGTGTGTACTTGTGGCACATCCCGGTCACGCTCATGCTGTTCCGCTTTGGCCTCGTTTTCCCGTCTACGGTCTTCGGGTGGCTGGCCAACGTGGTGCTGGTTATGTCGGTGACTGGGGTCTTGTCGTGGACCACATACCGATACGTCGAATACCCGTTTGCGGAGCTCAAGAAACGAACGGACGCAAGAAGGACCGGAGCTCGCCGCTCAGAATTGATAACCGCCCGATCGAGTGTCACGCCAATCAATCTCAGATATCAACGCCTTACCGTGCACGACTGGCTTTGCCCCCGGTTAGTGGACGCGGGGTTATGCGGCTCTAGCGAAGTCCGCGTTTTTGTTCTTCTCGACCAGCATCAGAGCGAACGCTTGGCGTTCGTAACGGAGGCCTCCTGGGCGAAGGAGGGGGAAGCTTCCATAGAAACGCCCGGTCCAGTGCCAGGTCCGCGTTTTCTTCGCGCAGCCGCAGCAGGTTGGCCTACTCCGTCTCCGCGACCCCGGCCTCGCCGGTGTCGTGGCTGGCTTGGAACAGGTTCACTCACCAGCCCAGAGTGGCTTCCTTGACGCCAAGCCCGCCTGTCACGGTCGACACGGGCCGACCGGTGTTGATCACTAGCTTCGCGGCCTCGTCTTTGGATTCAGGAGCGAATTCTCGGCGTGTTTTCCCATGATGAACACTCTCTCTTGGGAGGTGTCCACCAACCGGGGTCAAGGCCAGTGGTTCTCCGGGAACGTGTCGACCTGATTCAATGACACAGTGACTGAAATAAGAAACCGCTCGGGTGCCCGGAGGGCCGCGAAGCGCCGCAAGCCCAGGGTTCATCGTCGGTGGTGGTTCTGGGCGGCGATTGTCGTAGTCGTAGTCGTAGTCGTAGTCATCGTCGCTGGTGCTTGGTTGGGCGTCCGGGGGTTCAAGGCGAAGGCCGAACTGGAAGCAGCAATACCGCTGGCCTCTACGATCAAAGCGCAGGTGCTTGCAGGAGACTCGGCCGCGGTCTCCACATCGGTGAAGAGAATGGCAAAGCACACCGCCCGTGCCCGAGATCTGACCGGCGATCCGGTGTGGCGTGCAGCGGAGTCCCTTCCGTTGGCGGGGGCCAATCTTGCGGCTGTGCGAAACCTCGCCGATGTCGCCGATGACGTGGTCAGCGGCGCGGCCGTCCCCTTGGCCGCGGCCGCGGCGACGTTGAATCCGGCGGCTTTGAAGCCTGCTGACGGCGCCATCGACCTGGCGCCGATTGTTGCAGCGGGGGAGTCGCTCAAACAAGCCAGTACTGTGTTTGCGGCAGCGGACAAGCGGGTCAGCGATCTCGACACCAGCAGGACCGTCAGCCAAGTTACCGCAGCCGTGGCCGAATTCCAGGGCTTCCTGGGAAGCATCACGCCGACGCTGGTGTCAGCTAGTCAGGCAGTAGACGCTGTTCCGGATGCACTCGGGGGGAGTGCCTCACGCAACTACGTCATCGTGTTCCAGAACAACGCTGAAGCACGCGCGCTTGGAGGCACCTCGCTCTCGTTCGCCCTGTTGACGATAGACAAGGCGCGCGTCACGCTGGGTGACGCCGTGCCGGCGGGATTCGGGAACTTCGCTTATTACCAGGAATCCGTGGTTCCTCTGCCGGAAGGTGTTGAAACGCTGTATGGATCGGAGTACGGCCGGGCAATGTCAAACCTCACAGTGCGGCCCAGTTTCGAGAGCGCGGCCGAGACGGCGCAGGAGATGTGGAAACGGCAGTTCGGAACAGAAGTTGACGGTGTGATATCCATTGACCCTGTGGCGCTGGGATATCTTCTGCGCGGGACCGCTCCGATTCCGTTGTCGACAGGCGATGTTCTGACGAGCGACACCCTTGTACCCTTGCTCCTGAACGGTGTCTATATGCGTTACAACACCGATGATATTGGCGCAGACAATGCGGCTCAGGATGCCGTCTATGCGGAGATCGTCACAAGAACATTCGATCAGCTCCTCGGCGGAGACCTGGACCCCCAGGTGGTGCTCTCAGCCCTCACCCAGGCCACGAGCGAGCACCGGGTGCTGATGTGGAGTCCCAAGGTAGAAGAACAAGCCATCTTCGAGACTCTCGGGGTAGATGGATCCCTGCCGAAGAGCGATGAGAAGACCGATCGGGTCGGAGTCTACTTTCAGGAAAACGTCGGTTCGAAGATGAACTACTACCTGAAGCAGTCCGTGAGCCTCGGTCAGGCTGCGTGCCGGGCTGATGGGAAGGCGTCGTACCGCGTCGGAGTTGACCTCACCAACGAGATTCCAGCCGATGCGGCGACGACCATCAGCCCGTCGATTCTGGGCACGTTCGTGCGGGAGAAGCTGGAGCCGGGTGTGCAGCGCATGATCGTCATGGTCTACGCCCCGCCCGGTTCGCAGATCGTGGGAGCGACGGTTGACGGTGCTCCCGTGCAACTTGAGTCGTTTCACGACACTGACTACCCGGTGGCGAAACTGATCGTGAGCATGGAGCCCGGTGCGACGTCGAAGATCACACTCGACGTGGTGGCGGCTGCCGCCGGCACGAAGGCGATTGAGGCCGAGGTCACCCCGATGGTGAACCCCACGACGATCTCAGATCTGCCCCTCGACTGCGCCACCGTCGCGGCGGGGTAGTCAGGGCGGCAGGGCTATAGGCCGATGGCGAAGGCGGCGTAGCCGATGACGCCGGCGGAGACCGCAGCTACGGCCAGAACGGCGTACTGAAGCCCTTTGGTGCTGCGACCTCGTCGCAAGATTGCTTTGTGGCCCATCTGCTCGGGCCGGATCTTAGTCACAATTTTCACTGTAGTGCTGCGGTGACATCAGACTCGCGGTTTTCCGCCCCCCAAGGAGGGGGTTGGGCTGCCTCCTCTGATGCCCGAGGCTAGGCTTCAGGGGTGGAGAAGACGATATGAAACTATCCGTAATCGGCTGTGGCTATCTCGGGGCCGTGCACGCGTCGGCGATGGCCGAGTTGGGCCACGACGTGGTGGGCATCGATATCGATGCTCGAAAGATCGACCAGCTGGCCGCGGGCACACCGCCGTTCTACGAGCCTGGCCTGCCCGAGATTCTCACCTCGGCCATGGCATCGGGTCGGTTGCGCTTCAGCACGGACATTGCCGATGCCGCCGGCGCGCAGGTGCATTTCGTCGGGGTCGGCACTCCGCAGAAGGCGGGCAGCCACGCGGCCGATCTCAGCTACGTCGACGCGGCCGTGCAGTCGCTGCTGCCCCACCTTGCGGCCGGTGACCTGGTCGTGGGCAAGAGCACGGTGCCGGTCGGCACCGCCGCCCGCCTGGCCAGCGTGATCGAGGCATCCGGCAGCGGGGCCACCCTGGCCTGGAACCCCGAGTTCCTGCGCGAGGGCTTCGCCGTGAAAGACACCATCAGCCCGGACCGCCTGGTCTACGGGGTGCCGGCCGGCGCGGCCGGCGAGCACGCCACCGCACTGTTGAACGAGGTCTACGCGTCAGCGATGGCCGCGGAAACGCCGCTGATCGTGACCGACTACGCGACAGCGGAGCTCGTCAAGGTCGCCGCCAACGCGTTCCTGGCCACCAAGATCAGCTTCATCAACGCCATGAGCGAGATCGCCGACGTTTCCGGGGCGAACATCACCGAACTGGCCGACGCCATCGGCTTCGACAACCGCATCGGCCGCCGCTTTCTGAACGCGGGTGTCGGGTTCGGTGGTGGCTGCCTGCCCAAGGACATCCGTGCGTTCACCGCCCGTGCCGAGGAACTGGGCCGGGGCGAGTCGGTCTCCTTTCTGAAGGAGGTCGACGCGATCAACATGCGCCAGCGGCAGCGGGTGGTCGCCATGACCCTGCAGGCCCTGGACAAGCCCGTCTACACGGCCAAGGTGGCGGTGCTCGGGCTCAGCTTCAAGCCGCACTCCGACGACGTGCGGGACTCGCCGGCGCTCGACGTGGCCGTGCAACTACGGGGCCTCGGCGCCGACGTGATGGCCACCGACCCGCAGGGGATTGAGAACTCGCGGTTGCGGCATCCGCAGCTCACCTATTCGACCAGCATCGAGGAGACCCTGCGGGCCGCCGACGCGGTGGTGTTGGTCACCGAATGGGCCGAGTTCAAGCAGATCGACCCGGTCTGGGCGGCCGCACTCGTGCGCGTGCCGATCATCATCGACGGCCGCAACACCCTCGATGCCGCAGCCTGGCGCGCCGCCGGCTGGACCTACCTGGGACTGGGGCGACCGTGACCGGCGAGTGGTCTGGCGCACCGGCGCCCCGGCGGAAACGCCGCGGATGGCGGATTGCGCTCGTCGCCATCGCCGCCGTCGTGCTGCTCGTCGGCGGGGCCGCGGGCGTCTACGCCTGGACGCTCAGCAATACCTTCGACAGTCAGACCGTGAAGATCCCCGACGTGTTCCCCGACGAGGCGTCACGGCCGCCGGCGGCAACCGGTGATGGGGCAACCGGCGATGCGGCGACCGGGCAGAACATCCTTCTGCTCGGTTCGGACACCCGCGGGGCGAACGACGGGTCGATCGCCGACCTCACCGGCCAGCGCTCGGACACCATCATGGTGGTGCACGTGCCGGAGAACCGCGAGAACATCTACGTCATGTCGATCATGCGTGACAGCTGGGTCGACATTCCGGGTGAGGGCGAGGCCAAGATCAACGCCGCCATGAGCTACGGCGGGGTTCCCCTGGCCGTGCAGACCATCGAGGGTCTGCTGGGTGCGCGCATCGACCATGTGGCCATCGTCGACTTCACCGGGTTCAAGGGCATCACGGATGCCCTGGGCGGCGTCGACATCGACAACCCGGTCGGCTTCGACTCGTCTGCGCTGCCGGGGCGCTACTTCGCCGAGGGACCCCAGCGCCTGAACGGCACGGAGGCGCTGGCGTTCGTGCGGGAACGGTACGCCTTCGCGGACGGAGACTTTCAGCGGGCCCGCAACCAGCAGGCCTTCATCAAGGCCGTGCTGGGCAAGTCGCTGACGGCGGAAACCCTCACGAACCCCGCAAAGATCAGCGGCTTGGTCGGGGCGATTGCCCCCTACCTCGCCGTTGACGACGGGCTGAACTCCGCCTACGTGGCCGGGCTGGCCGTGCAGCTGCGCGACGTGCGCGTGGGCGACGTCACGTTCTTCACCCTGCCGACGACGGGCACCGGCACCTCGCCCGACGGCCAGTCGATCGTCGTGGTCGACCAGGAGAAGCTCAAGGCCGTGCAGCAGGGGTTCCAGACGGACACCCTCGACGCCTACCAGCCCGAGGTGCAGACGATCGAATAACGGCCTGTGGCCGCGTGGGTCGCGTATGCGTGGCCAACGACGCTGAGCATGTCCGGCGGCCCTGCGTGAGCCGAGTAAACTTGAGGCTCGGAATTCAAGGGGTGTGCCAATGGTTGACCAGGAGCTTCAGCGGGAACAGAACTACGTGGCGAACCTCTACGCGCGCCTCGACGCATTGCAGCGGGAAGCCGAGCAGCAGCTCGTGGCCGTGCGGCGTCTCGACGTGGGCGGCAACCACCAGTCCCGCTCGGAGCGCGACACGTTTGCGCGGCTTTACGAAGACCGCATCGTGCAGCTGCGCGAGGTGGACGACCGGCTGGCATTCGGCCGGCTCGAAGTGGCCGCCTCTGATTCTGATTCAGATTCTGGCTCTGACTCCGTCTACCGTTACATCGGCCGGCTGGGGTTGCGCGACGAAGACCTGCAGCCCATCCTGTTGGATTGGCGGGTGCCGCAGGCCAGTGCGTTCTACCAGGCCACCGCCGCCACGCCGCTCGGCGCCCGCGCCCGCCGGCACCTGCTGTCGAAGGGCCGCGACATCGTGCGCATCGAGGACGAGATCCTCGACGCCGCGCTGCTCGAGGGCGATTCGGCAACCGTGCACCAGGGTGAGGGCGCACTACTGGCCGCCCTCACCGCCCAGCGCACCGGGCATATGAGCGATATCGTCTCCACGATCCAGGCGGAGCAGGACCGCATCATCCGTTCAGACCTGAAGGGTGTGCTCGTCGTGCAGGGCGGCCCCGGCACCGGTAAGACGGCCGTGGCCCTGCACCGTGCGGCGTACCTCTTATATACGCATCGGGATCGGCTGAAGAACTCGGGTGTGCTCATCGTGGGGCCGTCGGAGTCCTTCCTGAACTACATCGAGGCGGTGCTGCCGTCGCTGGGGGAGACCGGGGTTGTGCTCGCATCCGTGGGCCAGCTCTACCCGGGCATTGAGGCCACCCGAGAGGATGCCCCGGCCGTCGCCGCGATCAAGGGCCAGACCTCCATGGCCCGGCTCGTCGAGCGCGCCGTGCGCTCGCGGCAGCGAGTGCCTTCGTCTTCGCAGGTGTTGGTCGTGAACGGTGACCGGATCACTTTGAAGCCGCAGCTGATCGAGACCGCCATTCACCGGGCGCGGGCCAGCGGCAAGCCGCACAACGAGGCCCGGGTCACGTTCGTGAAGAATGCGCTCGCCGCTTTGTCGCGGGAGTGGCTCGCACAGTTGAAGGCTCAGGGCCGGTCGATGGACGACACCGACCTGCCCATGCTGCGCGAAGACCTGCGCCTGGCCGACGACGTGCGCGTGGCCCTGAACACCGCCTGGCTGCCGCTCACCCCCGAGAAGCTCGTTCAAGACCTCTACGCGCGTCCGCAGTGGCTGGCGCAGCTCACCCCCGCCTGGACACCCGCGAAGCGCGCGCTGCTGCACCGGGCGCGGGGCGCCGAGTTCACCATCTCTGATGTGCCGCTGCTCGACGAGGCCGCCGAGCACCTGGGCGAGTACAACGTGGTCGACGCCGCCCAGAAGCGTGAGCAGAAGGAGCAGCGCAAACGCGACGTGGAGAACGCGGAGCTGGCCATCTCGAACATGGAAGTGAAGGGTTTGGTGAACGCCAAGGCGCTCGCCGACAACTTCGCCGAGCTGGGCGACCGGGCCACCACGGCCGAGCGCGCCGCCCTCGACCGCAGCTGGACCTACGGGCACGTTGTCGTCGACGAGGCGCAGGAGCTGTCGCCGATGCAGTGGCGGCTGGTGCTGCGGCGCGGCCCCCTGCGGTCGTTCACGATCGTGGGCGACATCGCGCAGGCGGCGTCGGCCGCCGCCGCCTCTAACTGGCGCGATGCCCTCGCGCCCCTGCTCTCCGGGTCGCAGGAGGAGTCGCGCTGGCGGCTGGAGGAGCTCACCGTGAACTACCGCACCCCCAGCCAGATCGCGTCGGCTGCCGAGTCGATGGCCCTGGCACACAACCTGCCGATCACCCCGGCCCGGTCGGTGCGGGCGAGCGAGTGGCCGATTTCGACGCTTCCGGATGTCGTTTCGGCTGTTCGTCGGGAACGGCTTTTGGGGTTAGGCGGAACCGTTGCAGTGATCGTGCTGGAGCCCGCGCTGGCTGGCGTTGTTGCTGCGCTGTCTGCTGCGTTCGGTGACTCGGGTGTCGGAGTCGGGGCTGGTGGCGGTGGCGGTGTTGGTGTTGGTGTTGGTGTTGGTGGCGGCGGCGGTGCTGGTCTTGGTCTTGGTGGCGGTGTTGGTATCAGTGTCGGTGTGGGGGCTGCTGGGCTGCTCAAGGACGTCGCGGTGCTCACCCCGCACGACGCCAAGGGGCTGGAATTCGACGCCGTGATCGTGGTGGACCCGGCGGGGATCGTGGCGGCGTCTTCGCGTGGGGCCGGGGCGCTGTACGTGGCGATGACGCGGCCGACGCAACGGCTGTATCTCGTCTCCACTGTTCCGCTGCCCGCGGGGCTGTAGCTCCGTCTCTCGGCGGTGGGTGAGTTGCTCGGTGGGTGGGTCTGCGGTGGGTGAGTTGCTCGGTGGGTGGGTCTGCGGTGGTTGAGTTGCTCGGTGGGTGGGCCTGTGGTGGGTGAGTTATCCTCTGAACCCGCGCCGCGGCATCCGTGCCATCGCGCTAACTGAGGACTTTTTCGCGACACGCCGTTCATCGCGCCACCAAACCCGGTGTGTCCTAAAAATCTCCGTGTTAACGTCACCGCGGATGCCCCGCGCTGGCTCCGCCGGCCCCGCCCGCCCCCGGCCCGCCCCGGCAGGCCCCCGGCACGCGGCCGCCC
>NZ_SOGJ01000021.1 GCF_004402375.1 Cryobacterium breve | reverse complement strand
AGCGCCGCGGCGACGCCCGCGCGCACCGGCGCCGGGAGCATACCGGCCGCCGCGACGGGCCGGCGGCCGGCAACGGCGCCTGCGCTCCGGCTCGCACTGGTGCTGCCTGTGCTGGGCTTGCTGTTTGAGGCCTTGCTGCTGCTGAAGGCACTCGGAGCACCGCTGCCGGCACCGCGGGCGCTGCGCATTCCGCCCCGGAACAGGCCCGTCATGCGGCCCGTGAGACTGTCGAGCAGGCGGCCGAGCTGCCCGCGGTCGGCGCCGATCAGCACCCCGGCGGCGTAGACGAGCGGAGGCAGCAGCAGACCCTGCGCCGCCGACGGGCGCACGGCATCCGTGCCTGCCGACCACACGAGCAGAGCCGTCAGAATCGCATAGCTGAGTATGGCGGCCGACACGCCCACCCGCGGATGCGCGGTGTTCGCGGCCTGCCGCCCGGTGCGCAGGCCCAGGAGAAGGGCCAGCAGCGCGAAGCCGAGCAGGGCGATGGTAATCGAGAACGCAGTCTCCGCGCCGGGCAGGCCGAGGGCGGCGACGAGTGCCGGGTCGAGCTGCACGAGCAGGTCGACCCCGTTGCCGACAAGCCAGATGTCGACGGCGGCCCGCCAGAACACCATCCAGTTGACGGCCAGCTCGAACTGAGTGGCCCAGAGCACGGTGAGTGGAACCAACGCAATGCCCACCCCGATGGCCACGACAATGAGTGCGTCGAGCGCGGCAAGCAGTGCGGTCGTTAAGCGTTTCACCGGAGGGAGCCTACAGCTTCCCCGGCCCGCGTTCCCCCGGCCCCGCCGCCCGCCGACGAATTCGACGGAGATTTTGCTCCATCTGGGCCCCTGGGCGCGATTTCGGCGCATTTCAGCGGGAATCTCCGTCGAATTCGTTCGGGCGACGGGGCGCGCACGAGCCTGAGGGCCCGAACGGATGCCCCGGGCCGGAATAGCGACAGGGCCCGCCCCGTGAGGCGGGCCCTGTCGGCCCAGACCGGCGGCATCCGTGCCACCGTGGTTCAGCTGCCGCTACAGCGCGGCGAGAGCCTCCCGCAACAGGTTGGCGGCCTCGCTCGGCGTCTTGCCGACCTTGACCCCGGCGGCCTCGAGGGCCTCCTTCTTGCCCTGGGCGGTTCCTGCACCGTTGGAGACGATGGCGCCGGCGTGGCCCATGGTCTTGCCCTCGGGGGCGGTGAACCCGGCGACGTAGCCGATGACGGGCTTCGTGACGTGCGCCTTGATGTACTCGGCCGCCTTCTCCTCGGCGTCGCCGCCGATCTCGCCGATCATCACGATGGCGAGGGTTTCCGGGTCAGCCTCGAACGCCTCGAGGGCATCGATGTGCGTGGTGCCGATGATGGGGTCGCCGCCGATGCCGATCGCGGTGGAGAAGCCCAGGTCGCGCAGTTCGTACATCATCTGGTAGGTCAGGGTGCCCGACTTGGAGACCAGGCCGACCGGGCCCTTGCCGGTGATGTTCGCCGGCGTGATGCCCACGAGCGCCTCACCGGGGGTGATGATGCCGGGGCAGTTAGGCCCGATGATGCGGGTCTTGTTGCCCTTGGCCTTGTTGTAGGCCCAGAACTCGGCGGAGTCCTGAACCGGCACACCCTCGGTGATGATGACGAGCAGCGGGATGCCGGCGTCGATGGCCTCGATGACGGCGTCCTTGGTGAAGGCGGGCGGCACGAAGGCGATCGAGACATCCGCGCCGGTCTCTGCGATGGCCTCGGCGACCGTGCCGAAGACGGGCAGTTCCGCGTCGCCGTGCAGCACTGTCGTGCCGGCCTTGCGAGCGTTGACGCCCCCGACCACCTGGGTGCCCGCCTTCAGCATGAGGGCGGTGTGCTTGGTGCCCTCACCGCCCGTGATGCCCTGCACGATGACCTTGGAGTCCTTGTTGAGGAAGATTGACATGTTCGAGAGTCCCTTACTTCGCGGCGTGGGCGAGTTCGGCGGCCTTGGCAGCGCCCTCGTCCATGGTGGCGGCCAGTGTGACGAGCGGGTGGTTGGCCTCGGCGAGGATGCGCCGGCCTTCTTCGACGTTGTTGCCGTCGAGGCGCACGACGAGCGGCTTGTTGGCGGCGCTTCCGAGTTCGGCGAGGGCTCCTACGATGCCTTTGGCGACAGCGTCACAGGCGGTGATGCCGCCGAAGACATTGACGAAGACGGCCTTGACCTGCGGGTCACCGAGGATGACGTCGAGGCCGGCCGCCATGACCTCAGCGGATGCTCCGCCCCCGATGTCGAGGAAGTTGGCCGGCTTGACGCCGCCGTGGTTCTCGCCGGCGTAGGCGACAACGTCCAGCGTGCTCATAACGAGCCCGGCGCCGTTGCCGATGATGCCCACTTCGCCGTCGAGCTTGACGTAGTTGAGGTCATTCGCCTTGGCCTTCGCCTCGAGCGGGTCCGCCGCGGCGGCGTCCTCGAGGAGGGCGTGCTTCGGGTGACGGAAGCCGGCATTCTCGTCGATCGAGACCTTGCCGTCGAGGGCGATCACGTCGCCCTCTTCGGTGAGAACAAGCGGATTCACCTCCACCAAGGTGGCGTCCTCGCCCGTGAACACGCTGTAGAGCTGCACGAAGACGGGTGCGACCTTGTCGACCAGGTCGACCGGGAACTTTGCGTCGACGGCGATCTGGCGGGCCGTGGCCAGGTCGATCCCGATGATCGGGTCGATGGCCGTGTAGGCGAGAGCTTCGGGCTTCTCGACGGCGAGAACCTCGATTTCCACGCCACCCTCATAGCTGGCCAGCGAGAGGTAAGAGCGATTGGTACGGTCCAGCAGCACGGAGAAGTAGAACTCCTGTGCAATGCGCGCTCCCCCAGCGACCATGACCCGCTTGACGGTGTGACCCTTGATATCGAGTCCGAGGATGGCGCGCCCGGCGGCTTCAGCGTCGTCTGGAGTCTTGGCCACCTTCACGCCGCCGGCCTTTCCTCGACCGCCGACCTTGACCTGTGCCTTGACGACAACCACGCCACCGAGTTTCTCGGCGGCCGCACGCACCTCCTCCGGAGTGTCCGCGATGATGCCCGGGAGAACCGGGACTCCATACTCTTCAAACAGGTCTCGTGCCTGGTATTCGTAAAGATCCACGCTGCTCTTCCAATCCGCTTCGTAGCGTTCCTGCAAGGTCTTGAGGGGCAAGGAGCACGGCGCCAGTGCCGCAGATAGCTCGACATCAAGACATACGTACCATCAGAAACTCTATCGTCACCCACCGGCGCCGCGAACACCGCGGACGCCGCCGCAGTGATCGCAGCGGTGAAGCTGGCGCGTCCTTGCCGGCGCGTCAGACATCCGGCTGCTTGGATTCAGTCATGACTGAACCCGAGCACGGCGTCGATCCCCATTCCGTCGACCACGCCTCGCGCCTGAACTGGCTGCGAGCCGGCGTGCTCGGTGCCAACGATGGAATCGTGTCGGTGGCTGCCCTTGTCGTGGGCGTCGCGGCGGCGACCACGGATGCCGCGGCCATCCTGATCGCGGGCGTCGCCGCCCTGCTCGCCGGCGCAATCTCGATGGCCCTGGGCGAGTACGTCTCGGTGAGCAGCCAGCGCGACACCGAACGCGCCCTGATCGCCAAGGAGACCTGGGAACTCGAGAACATGCCCGAGCAGGAGCTGGCGGAGCTGGCCGGCCTCTATGAGGCGAAGGGACTCAGCTCCGAGACGGCGAAACTGGTGGCGCTCGAACTTACCGCGCACGACGCCCTCGGCGCGCACCTCGAGGTGGAACTGCACATCGGCGCGGATGAGCTGTCGAACCCGTGGCACGCGGCCTTCGCCTCCGCGATCGCCTTCACGGTCGGCGCGCTCCTGCCTCTGCTGGCGGTGCTGCTACCACCGCCGGAGTGGCGCTTGCCGGCCACCTTCCTCGCCGTCGCGGTCGCCCTGATCATCACCGGCTGGCTGAGCTCTTACCTCGGCGGCAGCCCGAAGGCCCGCGCGATCTCCCGGGTGCTGGTCGGCGGGCTGCTCGCGCTCGGCGTGACCTGGGCGATCGGCTCCCTGATCGGCACCGCGGTCTGATCCGTCGATCTGCCTCCCGGTGTACCCCCGGTATGCCCCCGGTCTGCCCCCCGGTCTGACCGGTCGGTCTCCCCTCCCCTCCGACCCATCGGGCCGTCACCCGAACCGCGGCACGTAGGCTGGAATCATGGCAATCCAGCAGAACAATCGGTCCGGTCTCCTTCTCGCGGCGGGGCTGGATGCCGCCCTGGTACTGGTCTTCGTGCTGATCGGCCGGGCCAGCCACGGCGAGGGGGGCCTCGGAACTTTGATCACCGGGTTGCCGTTCCTCGGCGGTCTCCTCGTGGCCTGGCTCGTGATGCGCGCCTGGCGCAGCCCGCAGAAGATCGCCTGGACGGGAACCGGCATCTGGATCCTCACCGTGGGCGTCGGGATGCTGCTGCGCACCGTGAGCGGGCAGGGCACGGAGTTCAGCTTCGTCGTTGTCACGACCATCGTGCTGGGCGTGTTCCTGCTCGGCTGGCGGGGACTCGCGGTGCTGCTCCGTCGCCGCCGGATTGGCCCCCGCATCGTCGCGTAGCCGGCATCACCGTGACGGTGCCGGAGCCCGCCCGCACCAAACGGTATGCCGACTTCCCGCTCACGGCGCGATCGAGGGGCGAAACTCGCGGCACGGTGGTTCCAACGAGTCCGCTGTGTTAAAGCCGCGCCGTCCCGAACGAATTCGACGGAGATTCTGCCCAAACAGCCGTGCAAACCCCCGATATCGCCTATTTCCACGAGAATCTCCGTCGAATTGGTTCACCGCCGGGCACTGCGCTCCGCCCGGGATGAACCTCGTCGTCTACTCCCGAGGCTCGGGATCGTCGGGCTCCTCAGCCTCCCGATCCTCGTCACCGCCGTCGAGATCGACCACACGCTGGTCAGCGTCGGCCATCCACTCCGAATCGTCTTCCTCGCGGATCGGCGCGTCCTCTTCACGGGTGAGTTCGATGTCATCGATTGCGCGGTTTTCGTCGAGACCGTCGCTCGCGGCATCCGCTCGCTTTGGCCAGAGTCCGTCCGGGTCGCTTGCCATGATGACACCTCCAATTCGATGGGAGCCGCCCCCGCTGGGCATCCCCGCGACAACAACGCTACGCTCCCCGATCACCAGCGACAAGGCGGCGACACAGCGGCACGCGCAGACACAGCAGGTCGGGCAGAGCGCGCCGCTCTCCCGGACCTCGCCGCACGCCCGTCCTAGCAGACGGGTCCAGTCCGGAGTTCCGGCGTGGGCAGCAGAACGGGTGCGGTCACCGCCGCTAGATCTTCTCGATCGGCGCGATCTTGATCAGGAGCTTTTTTGCACCCGCCGTGTCGAACTGCACGTGCGCGATTCGTTTGGTGCCGTCGCCGGTGACCTGGTTGACGCGCCCGTCGCCGAAATCGACGTGACGGATGCGGTCACCGGCAGCGAGGGTGAGGTCGCCGTTGTCGCGTACCTGGCTCGGCACCCGGTTGGCCCACTCGGTCTTCTTCTTCGGCGCGGGCGGCAGAGCCTGCGGTTCGCCGCGCCCCGCGAAGCCGCCGCCGAAGCCGTCGCGCCTCGCGTTCAGCGCGCGGGGCTGGGTGCCACCGCGGGAGTTCGCCATGCCCGGGGACTGCCTCCAGTCGATCAGGTCGACCGGAATCTCCTGCAGGTAGCGGCTGGGCATGGCCACGTTGATATCGCCGAACTGGGCCCTGGTCATCGCTAGGGAGAGGTAGAGCCTCTGCCGGGCGCGGGTGATGCCCACGTAGAACAGGCGCCTCTCCTCGGCCGGCCCGCCGGGTTCGTTGGCCGACATCTGGTGCGGCAGCAACCCCTCTTCGACGCCGGTCAGGAACACGGCCTCGTATTCGAGCCCTTTGGCTGTGTGCAGGGTCATCAGCGACACCGTGCCAGAGGCATCGTCGAGGTCGTCGGCGGCGGCCACCAGCGACACCTGGGTGAGGAAGTCGACCAGCCCCGAGTCGGGGTTCTCCTTGTTGAAGTCCTTGGTCTGGGCGACGAGTTCCTCGATGTTCTCGGCACGCGCTTCGTCTTGCGGGTCGCGGCTGTTCCGAAGAAGCGTGAGCAGACCGCTCCCGTCGAGCAGGAAGGTGAGCAGCTCGGACACGTTGGCCGTGCCGGCCGGGTTCTCCGGAATGAGCTTCAGCGCGGCCTCGTCGAGCAGGGTCGCGAGCGTCAGGATGGCCCCGGTCACCTTCGGGCCCAGCCCGAGCGACGCGGAGTCCCGCATGGCCTGCCGGAAGCTGATCTGGTTCGCCTCTGCGAAACTCGCCAGCGCCGTCTCGGTGGCCGGCCCGATGCCGCGCTTGGGGGTGTTCAGGATGCGGCGCAGGGCCAGCTCGTCGTTGGGGTTCGCGACGGCGATCAGGTACGCCAGCGCATCCTTGATCTCGGCGCGCTCGTAGAACTTGGTGCCGCCGACGACCCGGTAGGGCACCGCGGAGCGCACCAGGATTTCTTCCAGGGCACGCGTCTGCGCGTTGGTGCGGTAGAAGACGGCCATGTCGCGGTAGGCCATGCCGGCCCGGTGCAGCACCTCAATCTCGTCGGACACGAACTGGGCCTCGTCATGGCCGGAGTAGGCCGTGTAGCCCACGATCTTCTCACCGTCGCCGCCCGCGCTCCACAGCTTCTTGTCCTTGCGGTCGAAGTTGTGGCCGATCACGGCGTTCGCGGCCGACAGGATGTTCTGGGTGGAGCGGTAGTTCTGCTCAAGCAGGATCACCTTGGTGCCCGGGAAGTCGCGCTCGAACTCGCTGATGTTGCGGGTGTCCGCGCCGCGGAAGGCGTAGATCGACTGGTCGGAGTCGCCCACCACCGTGAGCGAGGCGCCCGGAATGCCGCCGGTCCCGTCACGCAGGTTGCGCACGTGCACGCCGGTCGCCTCCATCTCCTCGGCCAGGTGGGGCTCGACGGCCCGGGTGAACTCCCTCACGAGCGAGTACTGCGCGTGGTTGGTGTCCTGGTATTCGTCGACCAGGATGTGGCGGAACCGGCGCCGGTAGAGCGCCGCGACCTTCGGGAATGCGCGGAACAGATAGACCGTCTCCCCGATCAGGTCGTCGAAGTCGAGGGCGTTGGCCGCCCGAAGGCGGTGGGTGTACTGCCGGAAGATCTCGACGAACATGACCTCCTGGGGGTCGCTCATGTTCGCGTTGCGGGCGTAGGAGTCGGCGTCGGCGAGCTCGTTCTTGAGCTTGGAGATCTTCGCGGACGCGTTGCCGGGCGTGAAGCCGAGGGTGTCGGCATCGAGGGCCTTGATGATGCGTTTGAGGGTGACCTTGGTGTCGGCCGAGTCGTAGATGCTGAAACTGGGCGAGAGGCCAGCGTTCTCGGCCTCACGGCGCAGGATGCGCACGCAGGAGGAGTGGAAGGTGGAGATCCACATGCCGTCGGCCCCCTGGCCGAGGATGGCCTTGACCCGCTCGCGCATCTCCGCGGCGGCCTTATTGGTGAAGGTGATGGCCAGGATCTGGCTCGGCCATGCCTCACGGCTTTCCAGCAGGCTGGCGATGCGGCGGGTGAGCACGCTGGTCTTGCCGGAGCCGGCGCCCGCGATGATCAGCAACGCCGAGCCGCGGTACAGCACGGCCTCGCGCTGCTGCGGGTTGAGCCCTTCGAGCAGCGGGCTCTCCTGGCCCTGGGGAGCCGCTCCATCCAGGATGATGGGCACCGCGGACGGAACCTGGCGGGCGGGCGTGTGATCCGGGTCGGAGAGCGTCGTCATATCGCTTTCAATTCTAGGTGCTGCGTCTGACAGCGGCTCGGCCGGCGAGCAGCGGCAGGCAGCGCCGGGTCAACAGTCAGAACCCGCAGTCAACACCGGGTCAACAGGCGCCGCCTGGGTCAGTCCTCGGCGGCCAGCTCGTCCCGCACGAGAACGGCCAGGTCGGGATGGTCAGCGAAAACCCCGTCGATACCGGTGCCCAAAATGGTACGGAACTCAGCCTGCCAGTTGCCGAAGTCGGCTCGCAGCCTCCCGCGGCGAAACGTACTTGCCAAGAACCGGTTCTCGGGTCGCAGCGTCCAGCAGTAGATCTCCAGATCAGCGGCGTGCGCCGCGTCGACCAGGTCGGAGGCTCCAGAGACTTGGCCCTCGGCATCCGTCGCCAGAATGAGCGACTTGGGCACACTGATGCCGTCGACCCTGCCGCTGAGCCCGTAGAGCCCCGCGTCGGAAAGGTAGTCGGCGTAGCGCGGCGCCTGCGAGCCGAGTAGCGACAATTCGTCGAATGGCTTGCCGCGGGCCTCGAGCAGGAAGACGCGCTTGCCGTAGACGCCGCGGGCGTAGACCTTGTCGAGCAGGCTGCGTTCGAAGCTCTCGATTGTGAGCCGACCGTCGCCGGCGTTCCAACCGGCGTTGTTCACCTCTGCGGCGAACAGCTCGTCGAGCGGCAGGCCGATCGAGGCGAAGTAGGTGGCGTGCTTGATCTCGGCCACCACGCCGATCGGCCGCCGCACCCGCCCGGAAAGACGGTCCACCAGTTTGAACACGTCCCGCAGCCGGAGCAGCGGAAACCGCCCGTCGAAGGTGGCGCTCGACTTGCGCACCTCGGGCAGGCGCTCGCGGGCGCGCAGGGTGCGCAGCTCGGCCCACGTGAAATCCTCGGTGAACCAACCGGTGAGACGGATGCCGTCGACTACCTTGCTGGTACGGCGGCCCGCGAACTCGGGGTGCGCCGCGACATCCGTCGTCGACCCGATCTCGTTCTCGTGCCGCACGACGAGAACTCCGTCGCGGGTGGCCACGATGTCCGGCTCGACCGCGTCCGCACCGAGGGCGACGGCCAGTTCGTAGGCGGAACGGGTGTGCTCTGGTCGGTAACCGCTCGCCCCGCGGTGACCGATCACAATCGGCTGCATTTCCCAACCCTACGCGTGCAACTGCCAGAATCGAGGCGATGACACCCTGGACCGCACCCCTCGCCCGTCGGCACCGCTGGGGCAACTATCGCGCGCGCTGCGCCACCGGCCTGACGCTGGTCGTGCTCGGGGTGCTCGCCACGATCCTCACCAGCACGTACAGCCTGCACTTCCTGGTTGCCGGGGTGTGCTTGCAGCTGGCGGGGTGGCTGGTGCTTCCGGGTGCGCTGTGGCGCCGACTCGCGGTGGTGGTTCCCGCCCTGGCCTCGAGCATCCTGCTGCTGGGCGGCGCCGACTTCAACGGAGCCTTCGCGGCGCTGCTGGCCTGCTGGCTTCTGGTTCGGCACCGCCCCTGGCTGAGCTATCTCGCCGTGATCCCGTCGATCGCGATGAGTTTTCTGCTCAAGGAGCAGTTGAACGACTACGAACAAAACTGGGTCGGCTACCTGATCGGGTTCGCCATCGCCGCGGCCGGCGCATGGCTTGCCTGGTGGTTGGCGGGGTGGATAAACGCACGGAAGCCCCGGAGCCGGCACGTTTCGAGCATCGAATACGGCGGATCCCCAGCAGATCTGAATAGAATCTAGGAACGCTCCAGCGTCTTCCGATGCTGGCTTCACTCCCACCCACTTGATTGTGAGCTACGGCAACCATGGCATCCTCCAACCCCGCATTCTCCCGAAACGCCGCTTTCGGCGCTCCAGGCGCCACTGCTGGTGGCAAGGTGCTCTCCGACAGCGATCTGCAGAGCATGTTCAACGCTCCGTCGGCCGGCTCGCAGGACACCGATCGCATGAGCTACGACGACACCATCCGCAAGACGGTGCTCAGCTTCGCCCTCCTGCTCGTGACCGCAGCCATCGGCTGGGTCGTCACGCCGGTGACGATGCTGCCGCTCATCGTCGGTGCGATCGCCGGGCTGGTCCTCGGGCTCGTCAACGCGTTCAAGAAGGAGCCGTCACCGCCTCTCATCCTTGCCTACGCTGCGGCCCAGGGTCTCTTCGTCGGTGGAATCTCCATCGTCTTCGAGCAGATCTACGCGGGTATCGTCACCCAGGCCGTGCTCGCCACGCTCGTCGTCGTCGGCGTCACCCTGGCCCTCTTCGCCAACGGCAAGATCCGCGCCTCCAAGAAGGCCACCAAGGTCTTCATGATCGCCATGATCGGCTACGGCGTGTTCTCGCTGATCAACTTCGGGATGATGGCCTTCGGCGCGACGGATGCTGCGTTCGGGCTTCGCAGCGCGACGTTCATGGGCATCCCGCTCGGCCTGATCATCGGCGTCCTCGCCGTGATCATGGCCGCGTACTCGCTGGTGCTCGACTTCGACTTCATCCAGCGCGGCGTCAATAACCGCGCCCCGCGCAAGTACGGCTGGACCGGCGCCTTCGGCATCATGCTGACCGTCGTCTGGCTCTACGTCGAGATGCTGCGCATCTTCGCCATCGCCCGCGAGTAGCACCCCCACTCCGCACCACCAGAAGGGCCGCTCCACACAGGAGCGGCCCTTCTGTCGTCCTCCTGCCCCTCCCCACCGCACGGCCACGTAACTGAGGACTCTTTCCCGACACTCCGCATCCGCCGCCCGTCGCGCACGACGCGCCGCGAAAATCTCCTCACGAAGTAGCTCGTCCCGAGCGATCGCGAAGCGGAGCGGGGAGTGGGCGTTTCGCGGGGTGCCGAGTTATGGGCGGCATCCGCCGCCCATTGTCTGAGCTGAGGAGCGAAATGCCCACTCCCCCCGCTTACCCGCGAATGAAAACACCCTCATCCACAGGACAAGGGTGTTCTTTTTCACAACCAGAGCGAGGAGCAGTCCCCTACTCCCATTCGATCGTCCCCGGCGGCTTGGACGTGACGTCGAGCACGACGCGGTTCACTCCATCGACCTCGTTCGTGATCCGGTTCGAGATCCGCGCCAGAAGGTCGTATGGCAAGCGGGTCCAGTCGGCCGTCATGGCGTCTTCCGACGACACCGGGCGCAGCACGATCGGGTGCCCGTAGGTGCGACCGTCGCCCTGCACGCCCACGGAGCGCACATCGGCGAGCAGCACCACCGGGCACTGCCAGATCTCACGGTCGAGGCCAGCGGCCGTCAGTTCGGCGCGCACGATCGCATCGGCGTGGCGGAGCAGGTCGAGCCGGTCCTGCGTGATCGAGCCGACGATCCGGATGCCCAGGCCGGGTCCGGGGAACGGCTGACGCTGCACGATTTCGGCCGGAAGACCTAGCTCGGCGCCGATCGCCCGCACCTCGTCCTTGAACAGGGTGCGCAGCGGTTCGATCAGTTCGAACTGCAGGTCTTCCGGCAGGCCGCCCACGTTGTGGTGGCTCTTGATGTTGGCCGTACCGCTGCCGCCGCCGGACTCGACCACGTCCGGGTACAGGGTGCCCTGAACGAGGAAGCGGATCGGGTCGCCATCCGTTGCCGCCGCTTCCTTGATCAGCTCGGCCTGGGCCTGCTCGAAGGTGCGGATGAACTCGCGACCGATGATCTTGCGCTTGGTCTCGGGGTCGCTGACGCCCTCGAGGGCGGTAAGGAACTGCTCCCGCACGTCGACGGTGACCAGGCGCACGCCCGTGGCCTTGACGTAGTCTTCTTCGACTTGGCGACGTTCGTCCTGGCGCAACAGGCCGTGGTCGACGAACACGCAGACGAGCTGGTCGCCGATGGCCTTGTGCACGAGGGCGGCGGCCACGGCGGAGTCGACTCCGCCGGAGAGCCCGCAGATGACCTTTCCAGTGCCGACCTGGGCCTGGATGCGGGCCACCTGTTCGGCGATGACGTTGCCGCTGTTCCAGTCGGCGGCGATGCCGGAGGCACGGTGCAGGAAGTTCTCGAGCACGTTCTGGCCGAATTCGGAGTGCTTGACCTCGGGGTGCCACTGCACTCCGTAGAGGCGGCGCTCGTCGTTCGCGAACGCCGCGACCGGGGTGGAGGCGGTGGACGCGAGCACCGCGAAGCCCGCGGGGGCCTTCGACACGGAGTCGCCGTGGCTCATCCACGCCGTCTGCTCGGCCGGCTGGCCGGCCAGCAGCGCGTTAGCGCTGTCGGTGACTCTGACCGGGGTCGCGCCGTACTCGCTCTGCCCGGTTCGGGCCACCTCGCCGCCGAGGGTCGTCGCCATCACTTGGAAGCCGTAGCAGATGCCGAGGATCGGGATGCCGAGGTCGAAGATGGCCGGGTCGAAGGTGGGGGCACCCTCGGCGTAGACGCTGGACGGTCCGCCGCTGAGCACGATGCCGAGCGGGTTCTTCTCCACGACCTCGGCCGCGGTGATCGAGTGGGCCACGATTTCGGAGTAGACGGATGCCTCGCGCACCCGGCGCGCGATCAGCTGCGCATACTGGGCGCCGAAGTCGACCACCAGAACGGGACGGGCGCCGGTCTGCGCGGCCACGGCGGCGCTCACGGACGGGCCTCGGCCGCGGCCGGCGAATCGGCCGCGGAGCGCGTGGCCAGGAAGGCGTTGACCTCGCGCGCGACGCGCACCTCGAGGAAGAAGGACAGGGTAGGAATGATGCCTCCTAGTGCGATCAGCAGGAACTTGGGGAATGACCAGCGCATCAGGCTCCAGAGCTGGAAGTCACTGAACAGGTAGAGCACGTACAGCCAGCCGTGCACGATCAATATGCCGGTGCTCAGATTGAATGCGGTCACGGAGTCCCGAGCGACGAGGGCGATGATCCCATTCGGGCCGGCGACTTCGATTTCGAGTTGGAGCACGAACTTCAGGAAGACCTCGACGCAGAGCAGCAGGAGGAAGACACCGGTGATGACCGAGGAGACCTTGTAGAGCCGGAGCGCGCCGGGGATTTTGGGAATGTCGGCGGGCTTGGGGTCGAGGGGCATTCTCTAATTCTAGACGGCCTCCGCCGCGTCAATGGCGGCCTGTTCCGTCTGCCGCTCCCAGTCGTCGCGCACGAGGCGGTACCAGAGGAAGACCGCGAAGCCGGCGAAGACCGCCCACTCGAGGGCGTAGAAGATGTTGAGCCAGTTGATCGAGGCGTCGTTGCCGGGCACGGGCGAGTCGATCGCAATGAGGTTCGGGGCGGCATCCGTGTCAACGATGTAGCCGGCGTAGACGGACTGGTCGGTGAAGTCGGTCCACTGGTTGATCAGCGCCGCGGTGGAGACGGTGGTCTGGCTCTGCGGGTCGTTGGCCGCGTCCGGGATGGCCGGGGCCTCGGAGGGCACGAACCGCCCGGTCACTCTCTGCTGCTGCTCAGCCGCCTGGGCCGAGAGCTCCTCCATCGCCACTCGGGCCTCGGCCTCGGTGGCCGCCCAACCGCGGGCCACCGCGATGGTGGAAGCGGGCACAGCTGCCGTCTCCGCAGTCTGGAAGCGGCTCACCACCCAGAATCCGCTGTCGCCGTCGTTGAGGCGTTCACTGATCAGCGTTTCGTCGCCCGGCACGAAGGAACCGTCCGTCGTGACGAGCTGTCCGGTTGCGGCCTCGCGGGGCGGCCCGTCGGGCTGCAGGGCGCTAGCGAGCGGCTGAACTGTTTCGGTGCTGCGCTCCACAACCTCTCCGGAGGCGATGGCGCGTTCGAGCTGCCACCGGCCGAGGAGAGCGAAGGCGGCGGCGATGGCGAGTGCCAAGAGCAGGGCGAGCAGCCACCTTGGACGGAGCATGGTCTTGATCATCAATAGTCCCCTGTGGCCGTGCCGCGCGCCGGTTTGTCGCCCGGTCCGGTTTCGGTGGGAAGCCGGTCGGAAATGAAATCGAGCATCGAGTCCCGCGCGGTGGGATCGGCGACGTCGGGAGCGGCGTCGGGATCGGTCAGCAGCAGCGGTTGTGCGGGACGGGTGCGGCGGTCGGCGGCACGCTGGGCATCCGATCCGGCGTCGGCGCTGGTGACCGCCTCCACCAGCGCGATCTCCTCGGCCAGCATCCGGTCGCTGGCGCGCTGGCCCGACGGAGCGACGTCGGGGCGATGGCGCAGGGCGGCGCCGATCTTCTCGGAGTTCGCCGTGAACAGCGGTCCCAGGATCGCCATCGTGAGCACGTAGAGTCCCGCGAACGGTTGCAGCCGCTGATCGAGGCCCGCAGTCACCGACAGGGTCGCCAGGATCAGCGTGAACTCACCGCGGTTGACGAAGATAGCCGCGGTGTTGAGCCCCTGGCGGGGGCCCATACCGTGCAGTTTGGCCAGGAGCATCCCGGAGACCAGGCTCAACGCGAATGTCATGGCGACGGCGGCGAGCACGACGGTGATCACCGATCCGAATTCGGCCACGTTCAGCGCGAGGCCGAAGTTGAGAAAGAAGAAGGCCCCGAACACATCGCGCAGGGGCACGGCGACGCGCTCGATTCGGCCGCGGTACGTGCTCGCACCGAGCACCACCCCGATCAGGAAGGCGCCGATCGCATCCGTCACCCCGATGATTTCGCCGATCCCGGCGAACAGCACGGCGAGCCCGAAGAAGAGGATGGTGAACAGCTCGTCGTCTTTCGTGCGCATCAGCCGCGACACGACCTTGGCCCCCCAGCGGGCCACCGAGAACATCACGACCAGGAAAAGGAAGGCAATGCTCAGTTGCAGCACGATCGGCCAGACCTCGGTCTTCCCGCTGAGCACGACGGAGACGATCGCCAGGTAGACCGCGATGAAAATGTCGCCGACGACGGTCACACCGAGGATCATCGGGGTTTCCTTGTTCGCCAGGCGGCGCAGTTCGATCAAGAGCTTGGTGATGATGGCGCTCGAGGAGGTGCCGGTCATACCGGCGATCACGAGGGCTTCCCGGCTGCCCCAGCCGACCATCAGACCGAAGGCGAACCCGGCGCCCATGTTGATCAGAACATAGGATCCGCCGGAGATCAGGAGTTTTCCGGCATCGCCGAAGAACGCTTCCTGGTCGAATTCGAGGCCCAGGCTGAACAGAAGCAGGATCAGGCCGAAGATGGCGATCAGTTCAATGTCGGCCGACTGGAAGTTGAGCGGGAACCAGCCGCTGTTCGGGCTCGCCAGCAGGCCGACGATCATGTAAATGGGAATGGACGGCAGACCGATCAGCTTTCCGGCGCGACCGAGCACATAGGCAACGACAAGCAGGATGCCAAGAGTGATGAGGTCTTCGCCGAGGTGCATCGGCTAACCTCCGGGCGGCGCGTCGACGGACTTGGCCTTAACCTCGCCGGTGCGGAAGAAGGCGAAGGCCTTGGCGACCTTCTCCGGGGAACCGGCCACGACGAGCGTGTCGCCGGGAAAGACACGGAAGTCGTGGGCGGGCGCCGGGTTGGCGGACTCCCCGCGTACGACGGCCACGACCGTGAGGCCGGCGATGCCGCGGTCGGCGGGGTTGCCCAGCGCCTGGCCGGCGATGTGGTCCTCGTAGTCGACGGTGAACCAGTCGATGCTCAGGCCCGGGATCTGGTCGAGCGCGGTCAGCGACTCGGTGATCTGGGTGCCGCCGAGTAGCTCGGCGAGGGTGTGCGCCTCGTCTTCATTCAGGCGCAGGGACACTTTGGCCGCGTCAGGCCCGCCCTCGTCGTCCGCGAAGGTGATGAGGTCGCTGTGCCCGGACCGGTGGGCGATGACGCCGACTTTGCCGCCATCATCCGTAATGAAGGTGTGCAGCACTCCCACCCCGGGAAGTTTGACCCGCCGAACGTCAACCATGGTGCGACTCCTGAGGTTTGTGGGCAGTCAGCCCAGTCTACCGGAGCGAGTTCGGGTGCCATCTGCCCGTGGAGACGCGGGCCGGCCCCTCACGCATTCGACGGAGATTTTGCTCTCGAACGCACTGACGGGCGTGTTTCGGCACGTCACTGGCACTATCTCCGTCGAATTGGTTCGGGCCGTGGACGCACCGGGGGCAGGTGCCGCTGCGGCGTGACGGATGCGACGCCCTCTCCCTTACTTCGTGGCCACGATGTCTGGGGCCTCGAGGCGCGCGCGGTCGGCGGACTCGTCGTCCGGTTGCTGTTGCGACGCCCGCTCCGCGGCCACCCGCTTGAGGTAGTGGCCCACCTCGCGCGTTTCTCGGGCTTCATCCCAGCCGAGAACGCCGGCCATCAGCCGGGCAGCCACGGGGGCGGCGGACACACCACGGTCCCAGGCCTCTATCGAGATGCGGGTGCGGCGGGCCAGCACGTCCTCGAGGTGCAGGGCGCCCAGATGGGTGGCTGCATAGACCACCTCGGCCTCGATGTAGTCGTCTGCCCCTGGCAGCGGGTCGGCCAGCGACGGCGTGCCGCGGATGAGGTCGAGCAGCTCGTCGGTCAGAGTGCCGTACCGGTTCAACAGGTGCTCGACCCGGGCGGTATGCAGGCCGAAGGCCCGGGCGATCCGGCTGCGCTTGTTCCAGGCGGCCTGATAGCCTTCCGCGCCGAGCAGGGGGATGTCGTGGGTGGTGGAGGCAGGCACGCGTTCGTCGAGCGCGTCGGCGGCGGCATCGATCGCATCCTTCGCCATCACCCGATACGTGGTCCATTTGCCGCCCGCGATCACCACGAGTCCGGGCACGGAATGCCCGACCAGGTGTTCGCGTGACAGCTTCGAGGTGCTCTCCGACTCGCCGGCCAGCAGCGGCCGGAGGCCCGCATAGACGCCTTCGACGTCTTCCCGGGTGAGCGGCACCCGCAGCACCGCGTTCACATGCTCGAGCAGGTAGTCGATGTCGGCGGCCGTAGCCGCGGGATGCGCCTTGTCCAGGTGCCAGTCGGTGTCGGTCGTGCCGATCAGCCAGTGACGTCCCCACGGGATGACGAACAGAACACTCTTCTCGGTGCGCAGCAGCAGACCCATCGCCGACTGGAACCGGTCCCGGGGCACGACAAGGTGCACGCCCTTCGACGCCCGCACCTTGAATGTGCCGCGTTCGCCGACCATGCGCTGGGTGTCGTCGGTCCAGACGCCCGTCGCGTTCACGACCTGACGGGCCCGCACATCGAACCGCTCCCCGGTCTGAAGGTCGTGGGCGTGCACTCCGACCACCCGCTCGCCGACCTTGATGAAGCCCTCGACGCGCACCCGGCTGGCCGCGTGCGCCCCGTAGAACGACGCTGTGCGCACGAGCGAGGCCACGTAGAGCGCGTCATCGACCTGGCCGTCGTAGTAGGTGATGCCGCCGACGATCGTGTCGGTGTTCAGGCTCGGCAGGAGTGCCTTCACCTGCCGCTTGGACAGGTGGCGATGGTGCGGCACGCCGGGGGCCCGCCCGCCGGCATAGGAGAACAGGTCGTAGAGCAGCATGCCCGCGCCCACGTAGAAGCGCTCGGTGACCCGCTTCCGGAGCGGGTACAGGAACCGGACCGGCTTCACCAAATGCGGGGCGATGCGCTGCAGAAGTAGTCCACGCTCAGTCAACGCCTCGCGCACCAGCCGAAAGTCGGCCTGTTCCAGATAACGGATGCCGCCGTGCACCAGCTTCGACGACCGGCTCGACGTTCCCGATGCCCAGTCTCTGGCCTCGAGGATGCCGACGCTCAGGCCGCGGGTGACCGCGTCCAGGGCGGCGCCTGCGCCGACGATGCCGCCGCCCACGACCAGGATGTCGAGCTCCTTGCCCGTGAGCCGTTCAAGGGCCGCGGCCCGTTCTTCCGGACCCAGTTTCGCGGACCGTGACGCCGAGTTGCCTGTTGCCATGTGCTCACTCCCAGTTCGGATGGTGTGGTGTGTACACAGAAGCTAGTTCACTCGGAACGGCGCGACAACCGCCCGCGGCGGATCCGGCCGCTGACGGCCGGGTTCACCCGCGTGCCGGCCTAGTTCCCCCGGTAGGGAGCGACGACCACCTCGACGCGCTGGAATTCCTTCAGGTCGGAGTAGCCGGTCGTGGCCATCGAACGGCGCAGGGCGCCCACGAGGTTCGCGGTGCCGTCGGCGATCGGAGTCGGGCCGTAGAGGATCGTCTCGAGCGGCGCGAGAGCGCCCACCTCGACCCGTTTGCCGCGGGGCAGCTTCGAGTGGTGCACCTCGGCACCCCAGTGGAACCCGCCGCCGGGGGCATCCGTCGCGCGGGCCAGGGCTGTGCCGAGCATGACCGCGTCGGCGCCGCAGGCGATGGCCTTGACGATGTCGCCGGAGGTGTTGAGTCCGCCGTCGGCGATGACATGCACGTAGCGTCCGCCGGACTCGTCCATGTAGTCCCGGCGGGCGCCGGCGACGTCCGCCACGGCCGTGGCCATGGGGGCGTGGATGCCGAGGGATGCGCGTGTGGTCGACGCCGCACCGCCGCCGAAGCCCACGAGCACGCCAGCCGCGCCCGTGCGCATGAGGTGCAGGGCCGCCGTGTATGTCGCCGCGCCGCCCACGATCACGGGCACGTCGAGCTCGTAGATGAACTTCTTGAGGTTGAGGGGTTCCTGGTTCTGCGAGACGTGCTCGGCCGAGACGGTGGTGCCGCGGATGACGAACAGGTCGACGCCGGCGGCGACGACCGTTCCGTACAGTTCCTGCGTGCGCTGCGGCGACAGGGCTCCGGCCACGGTGACACCGGCCGCGCGGATCTCCGCGAGGCGCTCGGTGACGAGTTCGGGCTTGATCGGCTCGGCGTACATCTCCTGCATACGTGCGGTGGCCCGGTCGGCGGGCAGCTCCCGAATCTCGGCGAGGAGCGGCTCGGGGTTGTCGTATCGGGTCCAGAGGCCTTCGAGGTCGAGCACGCCGACGCCGCCGAGCTGGCCCATCATGATGGCTGTCTTGGGCGACACCACGGAGTCCATCGGGGCCGCGAGGAACGGGATCGAGAACTGGTACGCGTCGATGGCCCAGCTGACCGACACATCCTCCGGGTCGCGGGTGCGCCGGCTGGGCACAATCGCGATGTCGTCGAAGGCGTACACGCGGCGAGCGCGCTTGGAGCGGCCGATCTCGATTTCCATGATTCCAGTTTAGGTGCCGCGGGGCTCCTCGCCGACGGATGCCGCGGGGTGCATCCTGAGGTGATGGACGTCACCGCCGACCCACTGACCCTGCTGCGCGAGCGCACGAGCATGAAATGGCGTAGTTTTCCCGCCGATATTCTGCCGCTCTTCGTCGCCGAATCCGACTTCCCGCTCGCGAAGCCCGTGGCCGAAGCGCTGATCGCTGCGGTGTTGCGAAGCGACACCGGCTACGTTGCGCCGGTCAATGGCCTCGCCGAAGCCTTCACGGGGTTCGCCGGCCGCCGCTGGGGCTGGCAGGTCGACCCGGACCAGGTGAGCACCACAACGGATGTCAGCGTGGCCATCGTGGAGACGCTGCGGCTGCTGATCCAGCCCGGTGACCGGGTCGCGATCACCCCGCCGGTCTACCCGCCGTTCTTCGACCTTGTGCCCGAGGCGGGCGGCCAGGTGGCCTGCGTCCCGCTCCTGAACGGGCAGACCGGTTGGACCCTCGACCTCGACGGCCTGGAGCACTCGTTCCAGGACGGCGTGCGAGCCGTGCTGCTCAGCAACCCGCACAACCCGGTCGGGCATCCGCACACCGCTGAAGACCTCACGGCGCTGGCCGGACTCGCCGCCCGGTACGGCGTCACGGTGGTCAGCGACGAGGTGCACGCCCCGCTGACGTATGCCGAAGCCGTCTTCACGCCCTACCTGGCCGTCTCCCCCGAGGCCGCCGACCACGGCGTCTGCGTGACGAGCGCCAGCAAGGCCTGGAACCTGGCCGGCCTCAAATGCGCGCTTCTCGTCACGGCGGGCGAACGGATGCGCGCCGAGCTCGCCGCCCTGCCCCGGGAGGTGTCCTGGCGAACGAGCCAGTTCGGCCTGATCGCGGGCATCGCGGCGTACAACGACGGCGAATCGTGGTTGGACGGCGCGATCGCCGCGCTCGACTCCAACCGCCGGCTGCTCTCCGAGTTGCTCGACGCCCAGTTGCCCGGGGCGGGCTATCGGCCGCCCGGCGCCAGCTACCTGGCCTGGCTCGACCTGCACAGCCTCGGCTGGGGCGACGACCCGGCCCTGGTCGCGTTGGAGCAGGCGCGGGTGGCGCTCAGTCCCGGCCCGATGTTCGGCGAGCCGGGCCGGGGTTTCGCGCGCCTCAACTTCGGCTGCTCCCCCGAGGTGCTCGCCGAGGCGGTCTCCCGACTCGCCGCGGCCCTCTAGCGGCGGTAGTTGGGTGCCTCGACCACGATCTGCACGTCGTGCGGGTGCGACTCCTTCAGCCCGGCGGAGGTGATCCGCACGAACTTGCCCTTCTGCTTGAGCTCGTCAATCGTGCGCGCGCCCACGTAGAACATCGACTGGCGCAGGCCGCCGATCAGCTGGTATGCCACGGCGGACACCGGTCCGCGATAGGGAACCTGGCCCTCGATGCCTTCCGGGATGAGTTTGTCGTCAGACGGGACATCCGACTGGAAGTAGCGATCCTTGGAGTAGGAAGTCTTGGTTCCTCGGCTCTGCAGCGCGCCCAGCGAGCCCATGCCGCGGTAGGTCTTGAACTGCTTGCCGTTGACGAAGACGAGTTCGCCGGGGCTTTCGTCACAGCCGGCGAGAAGGGATCCGAGCATGACAGTATCCGCGCCGGCGACCAGTGCCTTGGCGATGTCGCCGGAGTACTGCAGGCCGCCGTCGGCGATGACCGGGATGCCGGTCTCCCTGGCCGCCAGCGACGCCTGGTAGACGGCCGTGATCTGCGGCACGCCCACCCCGGCGACGATGCGAGTGGTGCAGATCGAGCCGGGGCCGACGCCCACCTTGATCGCGTCCGCGCCGGCGTCGATGAGGGCCTGGGCGCCGGAGCGCGTGGCCACGTTGCCGCCGATCACGTCGACAGCCTCGAACGCGGGATCGGACTTCAAACGACGGATGATCTCGAGCACCCCGGCACTATCGCCGTTGGCGGTGTCGACCACGAGCACGTCGACGCCCGCGTCGAGCAGTGCGGTGGCGCGCTGCCAGGCGTCGCCGAAGAAGCCGATGGCCGCGCCCACGCGGAGGCGTCCGGCGTCGTCCTTGGTGGCGAAAGGGTATTCCTCGCTCTTGTCGAAGTCCTTGACCGTGATCAGGCCCGTGAGACGGCCGTGGTCGTCGACGAGGGGAAGCTTCTCGATCTTGTGGGTGGCGAAGATGGCGACGGCGTCCATCGGAGCCATGCCCACCTTGCCCGTGATCAGCGGGGCCGTGGTCATCACTTCGCGCACGCGCGTGGTGTGCTTCTTGGTGCTGGAGACGAAGCGCATGTCCCGGTTGGTGATGATCCCCACCAGTACGCCGTCGGCGTCGACGACGGGAAGACCACTGATGCGGAACTGCCCGCAGAGGGCGTCGACCTCCGCGACGGTGGCGTCTGGCGAAGTTGTTACCGGATTGGTAATCATGCCGGATTCGCTGCGTTTGACGAGGTCGACCTGCTCGGCCTGGTCCGCGATCGAGAGGTTGCGGTGCAGCACGCCGAGGCCGCCTTCGCGGGCCATCGCGATCGCCATCCGGGTCTCGGTGACGGTGTCCATCGCACTGGAAAGCAGTGGAGTGGCCACGCTGATCCGGCGCGTTAGGCGAGACGTGGTCTCGGCTTCACTGGGAATCACGTCGGTGTGCCCAGGGAGAAGAAGCACGTCGTCATACGTGAGCCCGGTGAAACCGAACGGATCTGGCTGATCCATGAAACCCCTTTTTACAGATGCGAGAAAGTGGAAAAAGACCGGCATTCCAACACAAAGTCCGGCCTGTCAATGTTAAGCGACGTTGCGCTCTGCGCATTCCTCGACAGAGAATCTAGGAGGTGCCGATGCCTGTCGTGACATTTGCGACATAATCGTCACTTACTGTCGACAAAGATGTTGGCAGGTGAGACCCGGGGCACGCCCGGTCACAGACCCAACGGTGCCCCCATGGAGGTGCAGTGAATTCCACTGAAGCTGTTCGCAGATTCTCACCCAGGATGCTGGTGATCTTTCTCGGCCTGCTCTTCGCAGCCCTGACGATGTCCACATTCGCCACACTGTCCGCCGGTCCGGCTCACGCGGACGAGGTGGGCACCGAGGAGTATGACTACGTTCTCTCCGGCAACGTGCAGTTCAACCAGGAACCGCTCGAGGGTGTGCTGATCACCGTCGAGGGATCCGGCTACGAGGCATCCGTGAAGACGGGCGTCGACGGCAAGTGGAAGGTCGGGGTGCCCGAGAAGGCCACCTATACCGTCTCCCTCGACGAGGAGACGCTGCCCAAGGGCGTCATCGTCGCCAAGGGCGGCAGTACGACCGAGGCCGAGTTCGGTCTCACCAAGGTGAAGGCCGTCAACTTCTTCCTCGGCGAGGGCGTGCGCACGACGGTCAGCTTCTTCGACCAGTTCGTCAACCGCTTCGTCAACGGGCTGAACTTCGGTTTGCTTCTGGCCCTCGCCGCGATCGGGCTGTCGTTGATCTTCGGAACCACCGGGCTGAGCAACTTCGCCCACGCCGAGATGATCACCTTCGGGGCGCTGATGACCCTCCTCTTCTCGGTCACCCTGGGTGTTCCGATCTGGCTGGCGATCGTCATCGCGATCGCGCTCAGCGCCGGCCTCGGCTGGAGCCTGGACGCGGTGATCTGGAAACCGCTGCGTCGCAAGGGCGTCGGTTTGATCCCACTGATGATCGTGAGCATCGGTCTCTCCCTCGCCCTGCGCTACCTGTTCCAGATCTTCGTCGGCGGCGGAACGAGTCAGCTTCCCGGCTCCGGCCTGGCAGACATGAAGCTGGGACCGATCCGGCTCTCGATGATCGACCTCGCCAGCATGGGGATCAGCATCGTGGTGCTGCTGGCAGTGTCCTACTTCCTGCTGCGTACCCGCATCGGCAAGGCCACCCGCGCCGTCTCCGACAACCCCAGCCTGGCCTCGGCCAGCGGGATCGACGTCGACGGCGTCATCCGGATCGTCTGGGTGCTCGGCGGCGGGCTCGCCGGCCTCAGTGGCGTGCTGTGGGCGTATTTCCGGCCGGGCGTCAGCTGGGACATGGGCTTCCAGATCCTGCTGCTCGTCTTCGCGGCCGTGACCCTCGGCGGACTCGGTACCGCTTTCGGCGCCCTGATCGGTTCGATCATCGTCGGCCTGTTCGTCGAGCTGTCGACGCTGTGGCTTCCCTCCGACCTTAAATACGTCGGTGCACTTGTCGTGCTGATCCTGGTTCTGCTGCTTCGGCCGCAAGGCATCCTGGGTCGCAAAGAGAGAATTGGCTAGAAGGGCATCCGATGATCGACTGGGGAGCAATCTTTAGCAACGCAGCCGTCGAGCTGATCAGCCCGACCACCGCCGCCTACGCCCTCGCGGCGCTCGGGCTGGCGATCCACTTCGGATACACCGGCCTTCTGAACTTCGGCCAGGCCGGCTTCATGGCCCTCGGCGCCTACGGGTTCGCCATTTCCACCCTCAGCTTCGGCTTCCCCGTCTGGGGTGCCGTGCTGGTGGGGATCGGCGCATCCGTCATCTTCGCCCTGATCCTGGGTATTCCTACCCTGCGTCTGCGGGCGGACTACCTGGCGATCGTGACGATCGCCGCGGCGGAGATCGTGCGCCTCCTGTTCACGACGAACACGTTCCAGGCCATCACCGGCTCGGCGAACGGGCTCAGCGGGTACAAGGGCGGTTTCGCCGGCCTCAACCCCATCCCCGAGGGGCGGTACGGCTTCGGTCCCTTCGAGTACAACGAGTACGACTGGTGGCTGCGCATCGTGGCCTGGTCGATCGTGGCTCTCGCCTGCCTGTTCACCTGGCAGATCATGCGCAGCCCGTGGGGTCGCGTGATCAAGGGGATCCGTGAAGACGAGGATGCCGTGCGCGCGCTCGGCAAGAACGTCTACTCCTACAAGATGCAGTCTCTGATCCTCGGCGGCGCGTTCGGCACGATCGCGGGCATGATCTTCGTGCTCCCCCGTGCTGTGGTGCCGTCGAACTACCAGACGTCTCTGACATTCTTCATCTACGCGATCCTCCTGCTCGGCGGCGCATCGACGATCCTCGGGCCGGTCATCGGCTCGATGGTCTTCTGGGTTCTGCTCTCCTTCTTCTCCGGGTTCATCGCCCGCGCGGTGGAAGCAGGCTGGATTCCCTTCATGACCAGCATTCAGGCTGGCCAGCTGCGCTTCATCCTGGTGGGAGTGGCGATCATGCTCATAGTCATCTTCAGACCGCAGGGCATCTTCGGAAACAAGAAGGAGTTGGCCTTTGTCAAATAACACCGTTCCCAGCAACAAGCCGGTCAAGTCCACCGACCTGCACATCGGCGAGGCCCGACCGGGATGCACAAAGCGCGACCCGATCTTGGTGGCCGACGGCGTGAGCCGCACCTTCGGCGGGCTCAAGGCCGTGGATGTCGACCACGTCGAAATCCCCCGCGGAGCCATCACGGCGCTGATCGGTCCGAACGGGGCCGGTAAAACGACCCTGTTCAACCTCCTCACCGGATTCGACAAACCCGATTCCGGGTCGTGGACGTTCGAGGGCCGCCCGCTCTCAGGCATGCCGGCGTTCAAGGTGGCCCGGATGGGCCAGGTGCGCACCTTCCAGCTCACCAAAGCCCTCGGCCTGCTGACGGTCATGGACAACATGCTTCTCGGTGCCAAAGGCCAGGCGGGCGAAAACCTGTTCCGGGCGATCTTCCCCTTCTTCTGGCGCAAGCAGGAGGAGGCGAACAAGGCCCGGGCCATCGACATCCTCGAACGGTTCAAGCTCGACGCCAAGAAGGACGACTACGCCGCCAGCCTGTCCGGCGGGCAGCGCAAGCTGCTGGAGATGGCGCGGGCGCTGATGAGCGAGCCGAGTCTGGTCATGCTCGACGAGCCGATGGCCGGGGTGAACCCGGCGCTGACGCAGTCGCTGCTGGACCACATCCTGAACCTGAAGGCCGAAGGCATGACGGTGCTGTTCGTCGAGCACGACATGCATATGGTTCGCCACATCGCCGACTGGGTCATCGTCATGGCCGAGGGCCGGGTGGTCGCCGAAGGCGACCCGCACGAGGTGATGCGCAATCCCGCCGTGATCGACGCCTACCTGGGCCAGCACCACGACGAGGACCTCGGCGAAGATCCGGCCGCCGAAACAGAACACGTCGAAGCCATTAAGGAGCTGCTCGATTGACGAACACTAGCCCTGCCGCCGCACCGGCCTACACCCCCACCGGGCAGCCCGTCGTCGAGGTCAAGACCGTGACGGCCGGTTACCTGCCGGGCGTCAACATCCTCAACGCCTGTTCCCTGACCGCCTTCGACGGCGAGCTGATCGGGATCATCGGCCCGAACGGCGCCGGCAAGTCCACACTGCTCAAGTCGATCTTCGGCCAGGTCAAGGTGAGGGAGGGTGAGATCCTGCTTCGCGGCGAGAACATCACCAACCTCAAGGCGAACAAGCTCGTCGCCAAAGGCGTCGGCTTCGTGCCTCAGACGAACAACGTCTTCCCCACGCTCACCATCCAGGAGAACCTGGAGATGGGGATGTTCCTGAAACCGAAGGGCCTGCACGAACGCCTCGAGTTCGTCACCGAGATCTTCCCGGAACTGAAGAAGCGGCTTCAACAGCGCGCCGGGTCGCTGTCGGGCGGCGAGCGCCAGATGGTCGCCATGTCGCGGGCACTGATGATGGGCCCGCACGTACTGCTGCTCGATGAGCCGAGCGCCGGGCTCTCCCCGGTGCGCCAGGACGAAGCCTTCCTGCGCGTCAAGGAGATCAACAAGGCCGGCGTCACGACCATCATGGTGGAGCAGAATGCCCGTCGGTGCCTGCAGATCTGTGACCGCGGCTACGTGCTCGACCAGGGCCGCGACGCCTACACGGGCACCGGACGGGAGCTGCTGAACGATCCCAAGGTGATCGGCCTCTACCTCGGCACTCTCGGCCAGGACGACTAACCTCAGCTGCACGACCAGCACGACCAGCACGCAGAAGCGGCACCCGAGATTCTCGGGTGCCGCTTCTGCGTGCCCGCACCGCGACGTGTCCGCATTGCGACGTACCCGCATCGCGACGTACCCGCACCGCGACGTGTCCGCATCGCGACGTACCCGCATCGACGTGTCCGGCACCGACGACGGATTCTGGGGAGTCGCCCAGCGCCGTAGGCGGGCGCTGGGCGCACGAAAAGGGCCCCGACCGAGGTCGGGGCCCTTCACCTGTCAGAGATCAGTCAGCGACCGATCGGTGGCTAGTTGATGCGCTTGTACGTGTTGTCCTCGACATATTCGTAGACGCCGATGGTCGCCTCGGTCGGGTCGCCGTTCTCGTCGAACGTGACCGGGCCGGAGAAGCCGTCGTAGTCGACCTGGTCGCCGGCCGCGAGTGCCTCGGCCGCCGCGGTGAAGTCGGTGACCGTCGCGCCGTCGCCGGTTCCGCCCGAGACCTGGCGGAGGTGCTTGGAGATGGCCTCACCCGAGACGTCGTTGGCCGCGTAGGCAGCCATCGCGACCAGCATGACGGCGTCGTAGGACTCGGCCGCGTAGCTGAAGTCGGTCAGGGTCGGGTCGATCTCCAAGAGACGGTCGGTGAAGTCGCCGAGGGTTCCCACGTCGAGTCCGGGCAGGGTGCCCTTCGCGCCGGTGATGATGCCCGCGTCGAAGTCCTTGCTGTAGTCAGCCAGGTTGCCGTCCACGAAGTAGAGGTTGCCACCGGGGTAGCCGGAGCCGACCAGTGCGGGGGTGATGACCTTGGCCTGGTCGAACGTGATCAGGGCGATCGCGTCCGGGTTTGAGGCGGTCACTTCGGAGATCTGAGCCGCGAAGTTGGAGTCACCCTCGTTGAAGAGCGATGTAGCGACAACCTCGCCGCCGGCAGCCTCGAAGGCCGCCGTGGTGGACTCGGCCAGGCCGGTGCCGTAGGAGTCGTTGAGTACGATGAGGCCGAGAGTGCTGTTGCCGTCCTCGGCGATCTGGGTGCCCAGAACTTCACCCTGCAACAGGTCAGACGGGGCGGTGCGCCAGTAGAGGTCCTTATCGGCGTACTTCGTGAAGTCCGCCGAGGTGTTGGCCGGGGAGAACTGCACGACGCCAGCACCAGTGATCTGGTCGATCACAGTCTTGGAGACGCCCGAGGACGCCGCACCGATGATCGCGGAGACATCCTGCGAGAGAAGGTCGGTCACAGAGCCGGTTGCGGTATCCGTCGTGGTGTCGCCGGAGTCGCGGAAGATCGCCTCGACGGTGAGGCCGAGGTTCGCGTCGTTGATGTCCTTGACGGCAAGTGCGACACCGGCTTCTTCGGGCGGGCCGAGGAAGGCCAGGGCGCCACTCTGGGGAAGGATGGTGCCGATCTTCAGGGTGAGGTCGCGGTCGCCGGCCGTGATGGCTTGGGCGTCTCCGCTCGCAGCGGGGGCTTCCGATTCAGCCGGATCTGCAGCGTTGCTGCTGCATCCGGTGAGCAGAAGTGCACTGACGCCGACCATGGCGACTCCAGTGACGACGGCCCGGACTGAGCGGGAGGCCGAGGCCTTCGCGAATACGCTCATGTTGCTCCTTGGGAGTAGAGAATGAGAAATGACAGCGGTCGATTGACTGCCGTTCTGTCACATTATTGACAGGGATCGCACGAAACAAGGCAACCGTGTCACATCCGTGTAACGCAGACCCAATCGTTACGATCGGCGGCCGGTGACTCCTGAATAGGCGATCTGTTGCGCATCGGCCAGCGCGGCCGCACATTCTCCCCACGAGGCGCACGCCGCCGACCCGGTGCTGACCTGGTCAAGGGCAGGCGAGATCGACGCTGCTCCGTCGTCCCCGGCCCGTGCGGCGGCCAAGGCGCTCAGGACAACTCCGTCGTAGGCCTCCCCACCGCCGGCGGTGTCGACCAGGCCCGGGTCGAGGGTGCGCAGCCGCACCGCGAATTCCTCGCCCGCGGCCAGCGGCGTGCCGCCGTTCGCGAAGCTTCCGAGCGCCAGCAGCGCCACCGGGGCCGCCAGGGCCGCAGCGGCCAGGTCGTCCGGGACCGGAATCGTGGCGTCCCACAGCACGACGTCGACGCCACGGGCAAGCAGGTCGGCCAGGGAGTCCGCCGCAGTGACGGCGGAGTCACGGTGGATCAGCTGGATCGGAGTCCCGAGCACGCGGCCCTGCTCGGTGATTTCCCGGGCCGCCAATTCAGACCCGGCCACCTGTGCGGCACCGCTGGCAGCGTCATCGCCCGTCATGGGAAACAGGGTTCCGATGCGCACAGTCCCGTCGCCGGTCGGTTCAACCACGACGGGGGCCGCGGACTGTGGCGCGGCGGTCGGGGTCACCTCCGGCACGCAACCCGAGAGCAGAAGAACGCCGGCGAGCGCCCCGATCAGCCTGACGGGGACGGAAGTCGAAGCAGCGCGCATCCGGTGTCCTTTCACGTACGAGGTGCGCCATCGAGCGTAACGCGGCTTAGGCGGGTTCGAGGGACGCACGCCGGGGAGCGCGACCGGTGAGGACCATGTCGGTTGTGAGAACGATGAGAGCCACCCAGACCAGTCCGAAACCGACCCAGCGCTCGGGCGGCATGGGCTCCAGAAGCACGAAGACGCCGACCAGGAACTGGAGGATCGGCGCGAAGTACTGGATCAGTCCCATGTAGGTCAAGGGCAGACGCCGGGCCGCCGCGGCGAAGAACAGAAGCGGGACGGCGGTCACGATTCCCGTGGCAAGCAGCCCCAGCGTGTGCCAGGTCGACAGGGTTCCAATAGTGAGGCCGGAGATGGAGGCCACCACGATCAGCTGCACGACGGCGATGGGCGCCAACCAGATCGTCTCGAGCGTGAGCCCGGCGACGGCGTCGACGTCGCGGCCCACCCGCTTCTTGATCAGGCCGTAGAAGCCGAAGGAGAAGGCGAGGATGAGCGACACCCACGGCAGCGAACCGTAGCCGACGGTCAGCACGACCACGGCGCCGAGGCTGATGCCCACGGCCACCCACTGCAGCGGGCGCAGCTTCTCCCCCAGAAGAAGAACGCCGAGGAACACCGTGACGATCGGGTTGATGAAGTAGCCCAGGGCAGCCTCGACAACGTGGCCACTGAGAGCGGCGTACACGTAGGTTTGCCAGTTCACGAAGATAAGCAGCCCGGCCAGCCCCATGGTGAACACGATGCGCGGCCGCCGCACCAGGACGAAGAACGCGCGCCATTTGCGGGTGACCGTGATCAGAAGCGCGCAGAAGACGAGCGAGAAGAGCACCCTCCAGGCCACGATCTCGAAGGCGCCGCTCGGGGCGAGCAACAGGAAGAAGAGCGGCAGCATGCCCCACAGGGCGTAGGCGAGGATCGCGTAGATCAGGCCCTTACTCTGCTCCGACCGCGCCGGCCGGGTCGCCCTGCCCCCTCGGGGTGTGCCAGGTGAGGACGGGCCTTGTTGCACGGACGCGCCTTTCTTAACGAAGAAGAATCCCGAATGGCCAGGCCATCCGGGATTCTATCAATCAGTGCGTGTGACTAGCGAACGACGACCGCGAGCACGTCGCGAGCCGAGAGCACGAGGAGGTCCTCGCCACCGAACTTGACCTCGGTTCCGCCGTACTTGGAGTAGATCACCTTGTCGCCGACGGCGACGTCGAGCGGAATGCGGTTGCCGTTGTCGTCAATGCGGCCGGGGCCGACTGCGACAACTTCGCCCTCCTGGGGCTTTTCCTTGGCGGTGTCAGGAATGACCAGACCTGATGCGGTGGTCTGCTCTGCGTCGACCTGCTTGATGACGATGCGATCCTCGAGCGGCTTGATGGAGACCGACACGGTTGACCTCTTTCTTAGCTAAGACATAGTTAGCAGACTCACAGCGAGAGTGCTAAGCCGAGTTTAGGGCGCATCTGGCACTCACGCAACGTGAGTGCCAGATGCGCCGGGGTTGATAGGTTTGCACGATGGAACGCTCAGAGCTCGTCGAGCTGTTGTCGCCGGGCGGTTTGCGCCTGCTGGACTCGTTGCCGCCGTACGAATCGGCCGCCGATGTCGTGCGGGTGGTAAGCGACCTGCGCAAGGCCGGGCACAGCCCTGACCTGGTCACCGCCGTGCTCGGCCAGTCGCGACTGCGCGCCAAGGCTGTGCCCAAGTTCGGAGAGTTCGCCGGGCGGATGCTCTTCACGGATGCCGGGCTCGAGCAGGCCACGCGGCTGCAGGTGGCCGCCCTGCACGCGGGCCGGTTCGTCGGCGGCGGCCTGAACCGGGTCGCCGACCTCGGCTGCGGCATCGGCGGCGACGCCATGGCCCTGGCCGCGATGGACCTCACCGTGACGGCGGTGGACGCCGACGAGGTGACCGCGACCGTCGCCAGCTACAACCTGGCCCCGTTCGAGAACGCGAGCGTGCTGCACTCCGCCGCGGAAGACGTGGACCTGGCCGGGTTCGACGCCGCCTGGTTGGACCCGGCCCGCCGCACCGCCGGGCATGCCAATACCAAGCGCCTCACCCGGCCCGAGGACTACTCCCCGCACCTCGACTTCGTCTTCGGCCTCAGTGAACGAATGCCCATCGGCGTCAAGCTCGGTCCGGGGCACGACCGCGACCTCATCCCCGCGGCGGCCGAAGCGCAGTGGGTGTCCGTGGACGGCAAGCTCGTGGAGATGGGGCTGTGGTTCGGTGCTCTGGCGCGGCCCGGCATCCGTCGTGCCGCCCTCGTGTTGGGCCGCACCGGAACTCACGAACTGACCGCACCCGGCGACAGCGTGGATGCCCCGGTGGGCGTGCTGGGCGACTATCTCTACGAGCCGGACGGTGCGGTCATCCGCGCCCGCCTGATCGGCGATCTGGCCCGATCGCTCGACGCGCAGATGCTGAGCGACGCCATCGCGTATCTCACCTCCCAGACGCTGCAGCGCACGCCTTTCGCCACCGCGTTCCGGGTGCTGGAGCTGCTGCCGGTCGACGAGAAGAAGCTGCGGCTGGCCCTGCAGGAACGCCGCATCGGCACCCTCGAGATCAAGAAGCGGGGCGTCGACGTCGATCCCGCCACCCTGCGCACCCGGCTGAAGCTCAAGGGCCCCGAATCCGGCACGCTCATTCTCACCCGCGCGGCGGGGCAGCGCGTCGCCCTGCTGGTAGAACGGGTTGCGCCACTCCACTGACTGCTGTGCGGCCGCAGTCAGCCCGGCACGATCGTGAGAGCCTGCATGACGATCAGCACCCACGCGACGGCCAGGATCAGACCGGCTAAACCGGTGCCGAGACCATAGGCCCACAGGGCGCCGGAGCGCCGCTCCGTGATGCGGGCCATGACGGCCAGCACGACCGCGGCCAGCGACAGCGCCGCCCCCCAGACACCGAAGACGGCGATGCCCAAACCGAGCAGTCCGAAGACCAGGGCAGCAATGGACAGCCCGCCCCGGCCGGCCTGCGCGCTGAGTTCACTGTCGGTGTAGACGTAGGGCACCCATTCGGTGGGAGCCGTAACGGTCGACGCGTAGTCCAGCTCACCCTCGACGGGTGCCGACGGCCGGGTGAGGTCGAACCGGAATTCGTCATCGCGGGGCGGCTCTCGGTACTCCCCAGCCATCGGCTTCGCTAGCTCCGGCTCAATACGTGGAGTAGTCGCTGGGCACGCTGGCGAAGAGTACCGCCCAGGCCACAATGCTGATGACGGCCAGGCCGACCCCGACAAACCCGGTGATGAGGCCGGTCAACCAGAAGCCCTTCGCCTGCGGTTCCTTCGACTTGCCGAGGAATCCGAGGATGACGGCCGCGGCCGGAATGAAGAGCCCCAGGATGCCGCCCACGATCGGAATGAAGACGACCGGGGCACCGAGGATGCCGACGATTCCGGCGACGAGCGCCAGAATGCTCAGGATCGGCTGCTTCGTGGCGGGCGCTGTGCCGTAGCCCGCGTAGGGCGCACCGTAGGCCGGTTCCTGGGCAGCCATCGGTGCTCCATAGGCGGGCGGAGCGGACGGGGCCCCGTAAGCGGGCGGCGGGGTCGGGGCACCGTAGGCCGGCGGCGTCGTCGGAACATCCAGGCGCACGTCGGAACGCGGGATGTCCGGGACCTGAGGCACGTCAGGCACCTGGGGTACGTTCGGCACTTGGGGGACCTCGGGAGTGCTGGGGATATTCGAATCGCTCATGCGAGTTCATTCCTTTCCGGACGACGGGGTGTGCGTCGCAGGTTTTCTGGGGTCACCGGCTAGCGGCCCAGGTGTCGACCAATGGCCGCTGGGTCAGTAACCGTCGACCAGGGACGGGTCGTTGAGAATCGCGACCATGACCGGGATGAGCACGACCAGCAGGACGAGCCCGGCTACGATCCCGAGATAGCCGAGGACGAGGCCGGCGATCGCGAGCCCCCGACCCTTTTCGCCGGTCCGGCCGATCTGGCTCAGGCCGATGTGGCCGCAGATGATGCCGGCCAGCGAGATCCCCAGCACGCTCGTCACCAGCGACACGATGGCCAGCACGTTGTATTTCTCGGTCGGGGACTGCTGCGCGTACGGCTGCTGGTAGGGCTGCTGCCCGTACGCCGGAGCGGCCTGGGGTGCACCCTGCTGCTGCGGGGCCGGAGTCCCGGCTCCGGGTGCAGGGGAGGACTGCGGCTTGAACATCGGGGGTGGGGTTACGGGAGGCTGGTTCGGATCGGTCATGTCGCGTGCTCCTTTGAGAATGGTGCATCTGGTCTGCCAGAGTGGCTCCCAGCCGGACAGCGGGGCAGGTTCGATTGAACGGGGTCTGCCGATGCCAGAATACCCGCCCGACGGCGAAACGCCGGTGATCGGGGCTTCAGACCTGAATGTCGGACACCGGAAGTGTCGAATCCGCGCCGAACTCCAGCGACGAGGGCTCATGCCCGGCCATGATCAGCTGCGCCCCGAGGGCGGCGATCATGGCACCGTTGTCGGTGCAGAGCGACAGCGGCGGGATGCGCAAGGCGATGCCCGCGGCATCCGTGCGTTCCTGAGCGACCTGGCGCAGCCGGGCGTTGGCGATGACGCCACCACCCAGCAGAAGCCGCGGCACGCCGAGGTCCACGCAGGCCGCAATGGCCTTCGTCAGCAGGATGTCGACGACCGACTCGCGGAAACTGGCCGCGACGTCGGGGACCGGCACCGGTTCGCCGGCGTCGCGTTTCTGCTCGACCCAGCGGGCCACCGACGTTTTCAACCCGGAGAAGGAGAAGTCGTAGCGGTGCTTCTCCATGTCCTTGGTCTGACTGAGCCCCCGGGGGAAACGGATGGCGGTGGGGTTGCCCTCCAACGCCGCCCGGTCGATCTGGGGGCCGCCCGGGTAGGGCAGACCGAGCAGCCGGGCAACCTTGTCGAAGGCTTCGCCCGCCGCGTCGTCGATGGTCTCGCCGAGCAATTCAACGTCGGAGACCAGGTCTCGCACCAGGAGCAGCGAGGTGTGGCCTCCGCTGACGAGGAGCGCGATGGTGGGGTACTCGAGCGGCTCCGTGGTGTCATCGGTGTCGAGCCGCAGCACGTCGGCGCCGACGTGGCCGACGAGGTGATTGACCGCGTAGATCGGTTTGCCGAGCGAGATGGCGAGCGCCTTGGCCGCGCCGACCCCCACCATGAGCGCACCGGCCAGGCCGGGGCCGCAGGTCACGGCCACCGCGTCGATCTCGTCCAGGCGGATGCCGGCTTCGGCGGTTGCCGCCCGGATCGCCGGCACCAGCTCCTCGAGGTGAGCGCGCGCCGCGACCTCCGGCACCACTCCCCCGTAACGGGCATGTTCGTCCATCGACGACGCAATCGTGTTCGAGAGCAGAATACTGCCGCGCACGATCCCGATGCCGGTCTCGTCGCAGGAGGTCTCGATGCCGAGCACGAGCGGGTTCTGGCGGTTCAGCGTGGTGGGATCGTTCCTGCCGGTCATTCGTGGGCCTCCGCCGCGGACTCTGCCGGCGTCATTTTCATTTCAGGGTCAGGCACGTGCAGGCGCATCACGATCGCGTCGACGTTGTCGGGCTGGTAGTAGCCGCGACGGATGCCCAGCTCCTCGAAGCCGAGCCGGCGGTAGAGTTCCTGGGCCGCCGGGTTGTCGGCACGCACCTCGAGGAACACCTCCCGCACGCCCCGCTTCCGGGCCTCGGCGATCAGGCTGAGCATCAGCGTGCGGCCGAGGCCGTGCCCACGGGCCTGCTCGGTGACCGCGATGGTCTGAATGTCGCCCTCGTGAGCCCCGGATGGTGCCAGCAGGCCCGCGTAGGCCTCGATCCGGTCGGGCTCGTCGGGCGGGAAGGCCACGAGGTAGTAGCAGTCGGAGCTGACCACGTCGTGGGCCATCGCAGCAGTGGACCAGGCGTCGTTGACGAAGATTCGAGTCTCAAGGGCCATGATCGCCTGCACGTCGTCGGCTTTGGCGCGGCGCAGCTGCCAGGTCATCAGCTCACTCGCTTCGGTCCGCTGGACAGTGTGACGTCGGGCGAGCGCAGGTAGAGCGCCTCGTCGGCGGCAAAGGGGCGATGGTGGGCCCACATCAGCTCAGCAACCTGACCCAATTCCGCGGCCGATACGGCGACCGCGTCGAAACGGGGCACTGCCGCGTGGAGCCACTCAGCCTCGAGCAGCACGGCCGGCTTGGCCACTCCCGGACCGTCGACCCGGATCGGAAGGCCCGCGGCATCCGCCCCGCTGTACACGGACCAGTTCACCTCGCGCCGCCGGGCGTCGGTGACGACGACAAGGGGGCCGGTGTGGCCCGCCTCGTAGCGCCCGAAGGCGAGCGCGTCATGGCTGACGACGGGCACGAACGGCACCCCGGCACCGAGAGCGAAAACCCGCGCGGCAGCGATGCCCACGCGCAGGCCGGTGAACGGCCCTGGGCCCATACCGCCGACCACTGCGGACAGAGCGCTGATCGGAATGGCCGCGTCGCGTAGGCAGTCGGCGATCAAGCGGCCGACCACCTCAGCGTGACGCATGGTGTCGGTGGTGGATTGTTCGGCGATCACGCCTCGGTCGAGGTCGACGACCGCGACGCTCGTCCCGGCGGAGGTATCGATGGCGAGAAGCACCTCACCAGCCTATTCGCTGAATTCGCCTGAGTCGGCCCAGCGGAGGCCGTGCGGCGTGAGCGTGACCGTACGCGGTTCGTCAAGGTCGAGCACCTCGTCGGGGTGGTCGGGGTGAAGCGCGACAGCGGACGCCGCGGCCTGGGAGGCCCCAACCGGCCGTTCGATCTCGATATCCAGCCACGAGTCGGCGAGGCCGTCCAGCATGCCGCGGCCCCACTCGACCACGACGATCGACCGGGCGAAATCGATGTCGAGGTCATCCAGCTCGAGGGCGCCTCCGAGCCGGTAGGCGTCGACGTGCACGAGCGGGGGCCCGCCGACCGTGCTGGGGTGCGTGCGGGCGAGCACGAACGTGGGGCTGGTGACCGCGCCCCGCACCTGCAGCCCCTCCCCCAGACCGCGGGTGAAGGTGGTCTTCCCGGCTCCAAGGGGCCCGGTCAGCACGATCAGGTCGCCGGCCCGCAGCAGCGCCGCCACCGAACGGCCGAACTCGTGCATTTCGGCGGCGTCGGGGATGACGGTGCGCATCACCGCTGACCACCGGCAGTACCGGCACCGGGGGCGGCGTTTCCGATCGCGTTCCGGTAGCTGCGGGGAATCCGGTGGCCGATCCGGGTCACGATCTCGTAGTTGATCGTGTCGGCGGCGTCTGCCCAGTCGGTAGCGCTCGGCACGCCGGTGGACGGATCGCCGAAGAGCACGACCTCGTCGCCGACGGCGACACCCTCCCGCCCGACGCTGACCACGAACTGGTCCATGGCGATGCGCCCGACGATGGGATCGAGCCGTCCCGCCAGGCTGACCCGCGCGGTGCCCGATGCCTGGCGCGGCACCCCATCCGCGTAGCCCAGGGGCACAAGGGCGAGGTAACCGTCGGCAGGAGCCCGCCACAGGTAGTCGTAGGAGACACCGGCGCCGGCGGCCACCGGCCTCACCGCGGCGATCCGGCCCCGCAGGGTCATCGCCGGGATCAGACCCAGGTCGTGCGAACTCTGGTCCGCGAATGGCGACAGCCCGTAGATGCCGATGCCCACGCGCACCATGGAGTAGCGCGCCGCCGGCACTCGAAGTGCCGCGGCCGTGGACGCGAGGTGGATCAGCGACGGGGTCAGACCAGCGGCCCGAGCCGCGGCGAGACCGCGATCGAAGCGCCGGATCGCCTCGGCGTCGTCCTCCGGGGAAGCATTCGAGAGGTGACTGAAGACACCGGTCACGGTGAGCCGGCCGGACTTCTCGAGCTGTGCCGCCAGCGCGAACGCCTCTGCCCAGTCCGGTTCGTGCACGCCGTTGCGGTTGAGCCCGGTCTCCAGTTTGATGTGCACGTCCGCCACGAGGCCGAGGGTGCCGGCGGCCTCCGCGACCTGATGCAACTGCCGCAGGGAAGACAATCCGAGGGACACGTTCCGGGAGAGAGCGCCGGCGAAATCGGCATCCGGATCGTGCAGCCAGGCCAGGAGCGGCGCGTCGATACCGGCACTCCGCAGCTCCATCGCCTCGTCGACGTCGGCTACGCCGAGCCAGTCGGCCCCGGCGGCGAGCGCGGATCGGGCGACCGGAACGGCCCCATGGCCGTAGGCGTTCGCCTTGACGACGGCCATCAGATGCGGTGTGCCGACCACGCTCTTCAGGTGCGCGACGTTGGCGAAAACGGCGCCGAGGTCGACGACGGCTTCGCGATACCCGGTCATGCGGTTCCTTCCGTGACCACGAACGCACAGGCCACCCCGGCGTCGTGGGTCATGGTGAGGTGCACCGTGTCGATGCCCCGGGCGACCAAGGCTGCGGCGGCGGCGCCGGTCAGTACGAAGCCGGGGTTCCCGTGCGGGTCGGTGACGACGGCCATCTCCTGCCAGCTGGCGCCCGCGCTGTCGCCAAGGGCCTTGATCAGTGCCTCCTTGGCCGCAAAACGCGCGGCCAAGGAGTGCACCGGGAGTCCGCGCTCGACTTCCGTGAAGAGCCGCGCGATGAGCCCGGGCGTGCGCAGCACCTGCCGTTCGAAGCGGGCGAGGTCGACGATGTCCACCCCGATGCCGCGGATCACCCGGTCACCCTGTGCACCCTGTGCTGCTCTCCGGCCGCTCCGACTCCGTTACTCGACCGTGACGGACTTCGCCAGGTTGCGCGGCTGGTCGACGTCGAGTCCCTTCACCGTGGCGAGTTCCATGGCGAAGATCTGCAGCGGCACAACGGCCAGCAGCGGCTCGAACAGCGGCGACGCCAGCGGAATGCGGATGACGGTGTCCGCGAACGGCAGCACCGCGACATCTCCCTCTTCGGCGATCGCGATGATTCGCGCGCCTCGGGCACGGATCTCCTGGATGTTGGAGACCACCTTGGGGTGCAGGTGAGCGGAGCCGCGCGGGCTCGGCACGACGACGAAGACCGGCTGGCCGGGCTCGATCAGCGCGATCGGGCCGTGCTTGAGCTCACCGGCGGCGAAGCCCTCGGCGTGGATGTACGCGAGCTCCTTGAGTTTGAGCGCGCCCTCGAGCGCGATCGGGAAGCCAACGTGGCGGCCGAGGAACAGCACGGCACGCGTGTCGGCCATCCAGGTGGCCAGCTCGTGCACCGTGGACTCCTGCAGCAGCGTGGTCGCCAGCTTGTCCGGGATGGCCTGCAGCTCGGTGATCTGAGCGGCGGACTCCTCCGCGCTGATGCTGCCGCGCACCCGGGCGAGGTGCAGGGCGAAGAGATAGAGCGCGGCGATCTGGGCAGTGAAACCCTTGGTGGACGCCACGGCGACCTCAGGGCCCGCGTGGGTGTAGATCACGGCGTCCGACTCGCGGGGAATGGTGGCACCCTGCGTATTGCAGATCGAGATGGCCTTCGCTCCGGATTCCCGGGCGAACTTGACTGCCATCAGCGTGTCCATGGTCTCGCCGGACTGGCTGATCGAGATCACCAGGGTCTCGGGGGTCAGCACCGGGTCGCGGTAGCGGAACTCGTGGCTGAGTTCGATGTCGACCGGAACCCGGGTCCATTTCTCGATAGCGTACTTGGCGACGTAACCGGCGTTGGCCGCCGTGCCGCAGGCGACGATGACGATTCGACGGATGCCCGCGAGCACGTCGTCGCCGAATTCGGTCAGCTCGGGAACAACGGCCTGACCCTCGTGGATGCGGCCGCGCAGGGTGTTGCGCACGGCATCCGGCTGCTCGGAGACTTCCTTGGCCATGAAGCTGGACCAACCGCCCTTTTCGGAAGCGGAGGCGTCCCAGGCGATGTCGAACTCTTCGGTTTCGACCGGGTTGCCGGCGAAGTCGGTGACCGTGACGAGGTCGGGCGTGATGGTGACGATCTGGTCCTGGCCGATGGCGACCGCGCGGCGGGTGTACTCGACGAAGGCGGCGACGTCGGAGCCGAGGAAGTTCTCTCCGTCGCCCAGGCCGATCACGAGCGGTGAGTTGCGGCGGGCGCCGACGACCACGCCGGGCTGGTCCTGGTGCACGGCCAGCAGGGTGAAAGCTCCGTCGAGCCGGGAGACGACCGCGCGGAACGCTTCGCCCAGGTCGCCAACGCGCTGGTATTCGCGCCCGAGGAGGATGGCGGCGACCTCGGTGTCGGTCTCGCTCTCGAAGTTGAAGCCCTCGGCGAGGAGTTCGTCCTTCAGGACGGAGAAGTTTTCAATAATTCCGTTGTGGATAAGGGCAAGTTTTCCGTTGTCACCCAGGTGCGGGTGCGCGTTCAGGTCGTTCGGTGCCCCGTGGGTTGCCCACCGGGTGTGCCCGATCCCGGTGTTCCCGTTGTTGATCGGGTTCGCCTCCAGCTCGGCAGCCAGAACGGCCAGTTTGCCGGCGCGTTTAGCGGTATTGAGCGTGCCCTCACCATCGATGACGGCGATCCCCGCAGAGTCGTACCCCCGGTATTCAAGCCGCCGCAGACCCCCCATCAGGACCTGAACGCTCTTGTTGTCTCCTACGTATCCAACGATTCCACACATGACTGCGATATTAGTCCGAGTAAGCTCGGTGGAATGTCCGATCCGGTTGCGAGTCCTTGGAACAACGGCCACAGCACTCCCTTCGTCGAACTGGACCGGGCAGACTGGGCTGCCCTCGCGCCAACAACCCGCCTGCCTCTGCGGGAGACCGAGATCGTCCAGCTGCGTGGTCTGGGTGAGCCGCTCGACCTCGGTGAGGTCACGGATGTCTACCTACCGCTCAGCCGCCTGCTCAACCTGTACGCCGCCGGCGCCCGCCAACTGCACCGGGCCACGAGCGACTTCCTCGGCGAACGGGCCCAGCGCACACCCTTCGTCATCGGCGTCGCCGGGTCGGTCGCGGTGGGCAAGTCGACCATCGCCCGGCTGCTGCGTGAGCTCCTCGCCCGCTGGGAGGACACTCCGCGGGTCGAACTGGTCACCACCGACGGCTTTCTGCTGCCCAACGCGGAGCTCAACCGCCGGGGGCTGATGGAGCGCAAGGGGTTCCCCGAGTCTTATGACCGACGGGCCCTCCTGCGCTTCGTAGCCGCGGTCAAGAGCGGCGCTGCCGAGGTGCGGTCGCCGTTCTATTCCCACCTCAGCTACGACATCGTGCCGGACGCCCAGATCGTCGTGCGCCAGCCCGACATCCTGATCGTCGAAGGTCTCAACGTGCTGCAGCCGCCCGGACCAGGCCACGGGTTGGCCGTCAGCGACCTGTTCGACTTCACCGTGTATGTGGATGCCCGCACCCAGGATATCGCGCGCTGGTACGAGGAGCGCTTCCTGAACCTGCAGCGCGGCGCATTCAGCAACCCCAAGTCGTACTTCCACCGGTACGCGAGCATGACCGAGCCAGAGGCGCGCAGCCGAGCGCGGGAGATCTGGACCGAGATCAACGAGCCCAACCTGCTCCGCAACATCCGGCCGACCCGTTCACGCGCCACCCTCGTGCTGCGCAAGGACGCGAACCACGCGGTCTCCAAGGTGCTGCTCCGCAAGGTGTGACCGCGCAGTGCCCATTCTGATCGACAGCGGCCGCTGTGCCGCTCGCTCTGCACCGAAACGGGCACACCCGAGGACCGAGCACACGCACACCGAACCAATTCGACGGAGATTTTAGCGATTTCGCCCGTTTCCCCCATGTTTCACGCGGATTCGAGCGAAATCTCCGTCGAATTCGTCCGGAGGCAGGGCGGAACGGCGCCGGGCAGGTGGACTCTCGCCGCTAGAGGGCGAGCTGTCGGCGCACGATGTCGGCCAGTTCGTTGGCGAGGCGGTCGGCGGTGCCCTGATCGGCCGCTTCGACCATGACGCGCACCATGGGCTCGGTTCCCGACGGGCGCAGCAGCACTCGGCCAGTGTCGCCCAGTTCGGCCTCGGCGGAGCGCACGGCGTCCGCAATGACCTCGTCGGCGTTCAGACCGTGATGATTGACGCCTCGCACGTTGACGAGAATTTGCGGGAAGACCGTCATCACCGAGGCCAGCTCGGCGAGGGTCTTTCCTGTGCGGGCCATCTCGGCGACCAGGTGCAACCCGGTGAGGATGCCGTCTCCGGTTGTCGCAAATTTGGTCATGATGACATGGCCGGATTGCTCGCCGCCGAGCGAGAGCCCATCGATGTTGAGCTCCTCGAGAACGTAGCGGTCGCCAACCTTGGTCTCGATCATGCGAATGTCGTTGGCGGCCATGGCCTTGCGCAGACCGAGGTTGCTCATCACGGTTGCCACGAGAGTGCGGTCTTTCAGCACGCCGCGTTCTGCCATCGATACCGCGAGGATGGCCATGATCTGGTCGCCGTCGACGATGTTGCCTTCGCGGTCGACGGCCAGACAACGGTCGGCGTCACCGTCATGCGCGATGCCGACGTCGGCGCCGGCCTCGAGCACGGCGCGGGCGAGGTTGTCGAGGTGGGTCGAACCCACGCCGTCGTTGATGTTGTTGCCGTCCGGGTCGGCACCGATCACCGTGAGGGTGGCTCCGGCATCCGTGAAGACCTGCGGTGACACGCCGGCTGCGGCGCCGTGCGCGCAGTCGAGAACGACGTGGATGCCGTCCAGACGGTGCGGCAGGGTGCCGAGGAGGTGCAGGACGTAGCGGTCCTCGGCGTCGGCGAAGCGACTGATCCGGCCGACGTCGCCGCCGATGGGCGTGAGCATGTCGAGCTCGAGGTGCTCTTCGATGCGGTCCTCGACGTCGTCGGGAAGTTTGGTTCCCCCGAAGGCGAAGAACTTGATGCCGTTATCGGGGGCGGCGTTGTGCGAGGCGGAAATCATCACGCCGAAGTCAGCGCCGATATCGGCAATCAGGAACGCGGCCGCGGGAGTCGGGATGACGCCCGCATCGAGTACGTCAACGCCGGAACTCGCCAGTCCGGCCGCGACTGCGGCCGAAATGAATTCACCGGAGATCCGCGGGTCCCGGGCGAGGACCGCAACGGGCCGACGGCCCTCCGCGCGACGCAACTCCGCGCGGCGGCCCTGAGTCAGGACCGCCGCACTGGCTTGGGCGAGGCCCAGGGCCAGGCCAGCCGTGAGGTCACGGTTGGCCAGACCCCGGACGCCGTCCGTGCCAAATAGTCGAGGCATGTGTCTACAGTGCCGATCGACTTAACGCTTGGAGAACTGAGGAGCCTTACGGGCCTTCTTGAGTCCGGCCTTCTTACGCTCCTTGACGCGAGCGTCGCGGTTGAGGAAGCCGGCCTTCTTGAGAATGGCGCGGTTGTTCTCTTCGTCGATCTGGTTCAGCGAACGTGCGATGCCCAGACGCAGGGCGCCGGCCTGGCCGGAGGGGCCACCGCCGGTGATGCGAGCGATGACGTCGTAGCTGCCGATGAGGTCGAGGACCTTGAACGGGTCGTTGATGAGCTGCTGGTGCAGCTTGTTCGGGAAGTAGTCCCCGAATTCGCGGCCGTTGACCGTGATGGTGCCGGAGCCGGGGACGATGCGCACGCGAGCGATGGCCTGCTTGCGACGACCGACGGCTGCGCCGGGAACGTTGAGGATGGCGCGGGGCGCCTTGGTTACAGTCTCGGTCGGAGTCTCGGTCGAGTAGCTCTCCGGAGCCTGGTCAATCTGATCTGCGATTTTCGCCACGATGGTGTGAATCCTTTTTTCTTAGAGTCGAAAAGTCTGGTGGCCGGCGCTACTGAGCGACCTGGGCGAGGGTGTACGGCTTAGGCTGCTGCGCGGCATGCGGGTGCTCCGGGCCGGCGTAGACCTTGAGCTTGGCCAGCTGGGCGCGACCGAGAGTGTTCTTCGGCAGCATGCCACGGATGGCCTTCTCAACCGCACGGGTCGGGTGCTTCTCGAGCATCTCGGAGTAGTTGGTGGCCGTGAGGCCGCCCGGGTAACCGGAGTGGCGGTAGGCCATCTTCAGGTCGAGCTTCTTGCCGGTGAGGGCGATCTTCTCGGCGTTGACGATGATGACGAAATCGCCCATGTCCATGTGGGGAGAGAACGTGGCCTTGTGCTTGCCACGAAGGAGAATGGCGGCGTGGCTGGCAAGACGACCAAGCACGATGTCTGTGGCGTCGATGACGACCCAGTCGTGCTGGACTTCGCTTGCCTTGGGAGTGTAAGTGCGCGTCACTATTGAGCTGCTTTCTTGTTTCGAACGGAGGTGTTCGTGAATCCCGCTCCGGGTGTGTTCCCAGAGGGGGAACACGATCGATGGAGGGCTCACGTTCGTGTGCCTGGCTGCAACGCACAGACACCAAGGGATTACGATACCGCGACCAGCCCGGCAGCGCAATTCGGAGGGGGCACTACTCGGTGTCGTCGATCAGCTCCCGGCGCGCGCGGGTCTCCCGCGCCCGCACGGCCAGCAGCTCGTCGGCCGGGTACCCAACCTCCAACAGGGTGAGACCCTGGGCCGGCATCACCTTGAACTCGCTGGTGCGGGCCCGCTCGATCCGAAGGTCGACCAGGCGGTCCCCGGCCAGGCGCCCCTCCCCCACCGCGACGCAGGCCCCGACGAGAGCGCGCACCATGCTGTGGCAGAAGGCGTCGGCCTGAACGGATGCGACGAGCACGCCATCGGGGTCACGGCGCCAGCGGAACTCCTGCAGGGTGCGGATCGTGGTGGCTCCAGGGCGCGGTTTGCAGTAAGTCGCGAAGTCGTGCAGGCCGATCAGCGTCGCGGCCGCCGCATCCATCGCGTCCACATCGAGGGCGAACCCGTGCCACGTGGTTCGAAAGCGCTGCAGCGGGTCGTGCCCGACCACGGAGTCGGCGATCCGGTACTCGTACCGGCGGTACAACGCGGAGAACCGGGCGTCAAATCCGGGCGGTGCCAGAATCGACGACTTGATCACGATTTCGGGCTGGGTGACGAGGATGCCCCCAAGACGACGTTGCACCATCACCGCGAGTGGCGTCGGCGGCCGGCCCTTGCCACGGGTGATGCGCACGAGGCCGTCGACCTGGGCGGGGTTCAGATCGAAGTGCGCGACCTGTCCGATCGCGTGCACGCCAGCATCCGTTCTCCCGGCCACGGTCAGAATCGGAGTGGGCGGATGGCTGTGCAGGATGCCGGCCAGCCCCGCCTCGATCTGACCCTGCACGGTGCGCAGTCCGGGCTGGGTGGCCCAGCCGCTCATGCCGGTTCCGTCGTAGGCGATGTCGAGCCTGATCCGGGTGGTGCCCGCTGCTTGGGTCTCGTCGGGCGCCGGGGGAAGAATCACGGAGGTAAGTGTATGTTCCGAGCCGGGCTATCGTTGAACCCGGACTTCGGTCCCCACCTGTCATGAATACCAGTAGCCCCCGCCCTCTGACGCTTGTCCGCACTCCGTGAGCGTCCCCACTCAACGCCTGGCCGGTCTCGACGGCCTGCGTGGCATTGCCGTGGGCCTGGTCGTGGTGTTCCACTTCTTCCCCGCGGCCCTGCCCGGTGGATTCATCGGCGTGGACGTCTTCTTCGTGATCAGCGGATTCCTGATCACCGGCCTGCTCCTGACCGAACGGGACGTGACCGGGCGGATCTCATTCGGCCGGTTCTGGCAGCGCCGGGCGCTGCGCCTGGTGCCGCCGCTGATCCCGCTCATCCTGATCGCCGCCACGGCCGCGTGGCTGATTGGGGGCGACGTGTTGGTCGGGCTCGGCTGGCAGCTGATCGGAGCGGTGACATTCGGCTACAACTGGGTGTCGATCGCCGGTTCGGCGAGCTATTTCAGCGCCACTGCACCGGAGCTCTTCCGCAACCTGTGGTCCCTGGCGGTGGAGGAACAGTTCTACCTGGTCTGGCCCTTCGCCCTGGTGGCTCTGCTGCTCGTGCGGAACGGCCGGCTGCGGATCGGCCTGGTCTGCGCGCTCGCCCTGGCATCAGCCCTGGGGATGGGGCTGCTGTACCAGCCCGGTGACCCCACCCGGGTCTACTACGGTTCGGACACCCACAGCTTCGGGCTCTTCACCGGGGCCGCACTCGCGCTGCTGTCGCACCGTTCCGGGGGCAGGGCCGATGTGGCTCCCCGGCTCGCGGCGTTGCTCGCGCGCTGGCGACCCGGTCTCGGCGTGACCGCCCTGGCCGGGGTGTTGGCCGCCGCGTTCCTGCTGCCCGACACGGGGGCCGCCACCTATCGTGGCGGGCTGCTAGCCGTGAGCCTGCTGAGCGCGGTCGTGATCTGGGCGGCCGTACAGGGGCAGCGCTTCGGAGCGGCGCTCGACTCCAGAACGCTGCGCTATCTCGGCGAACGCTCCTACGGAATCTACCTGTGGCACTGGCCGGTGCTCGTGCTGCTGCAGTCCAGGTGGCCGATGACCCTCACCTCGCCCACAGTGCGCACGAGCATCGTCGTCGGCCTGCTGGCGGTGTCGCTGACGCTTCTGGCGGCAGGCGCGTCGTACCGCTGGCTCGAACTCCCGGTGCGATCGAACGGGGTGCGCGGCAGCATCCGTCGCCTGCGCTCGCGCTCCGCCCGCTCGCCCTTTCGGCGGGGCTGGCTGGCCCTCGCCGCCGTCACGGGCCTGCTCCTGGCCGGAGGGACGACGGCCGCGATGGTGACCGCCCCGCACCAGACGAGCGCCCAGAGCGAAATCGAACGCGGGCTGAAGGCAGTGGATGCCGCAGAGCGCCAAGCCCTGCAGGCCGAACGGCGCGCAACCCGGTCGCCCGCGTCGGCGCCAGCGCCAACGGGGACAGGTGCGCTGATCACGGCCGTGGGCGACTCGGTGATGCTGGCCTCCGCGCCTGAGCTGCAGGCCGGTTTCCCGGGGATCGCAATCGACGCCGCCGTGTCGCGTGGCATGGATGCCGCCCCCGACATTCTGAAAGCGCAGGCCAAGGCCGGCGCACTCCGGCCGGTCGTCGTCGTCGGACTCGGCACGAATGGTCCCATCCGAGCGAGCCAGCTCGACGACATCCGGGCGGTGATCGGACCCGACCGGGAGTTGGTCCTGGTCACGGCCTTCGCCGAGCGCGAGTGGACGGCGGGCGTCAACGCCGCCCTGGTCACCTTCGCCGGCCGCTATCGGGCGGTCGAACTCGCCAACTGGCACGACGCGATCGCCCCGCACACCGACCTCCTCGCGGGGGACAACATCCACCCGGGGCCGACCGGCGGGACGATCTATGCGGAGAGCGTGCGTGCGGCCCTGGACCGGCTCACCCAGATGCCCCCGGCGTTCGGCGGCCTGGACGCGTATCGTGAGCGCGACCCGGCACGGCCCCTGGAGTCCCGGCCCCCACGGATGCCCTGACACCGGCCAGTGGCGGCCTGATGCCCCCACGCCCGCCAACTCCGCCGTCACGGCGACCCTGCCTCACGTGGGGGTGAAGCCCAGGTAGCGGATCAGCGTCCCCGTCCGGCATTCCGAACTCCGCGGCCAGTCGCTGCCCGGCCCAGCTGCCAGGCAAGCAGTTCACGGCCGAGGCGCCGGCAATGGAAACCGAGGCACGAGAGTGCCGTCGGCGCGGCAGGTCTCCGGGTCGGCATTCCAATCGAGCGTTCCATGGCGGTATCCGGGGCTGGAGAGGCGGTCGCGGACGCGCGAAAATGGGGCCCGACCGAAGTCGGGCCCCATTTTTCGCGCAGCCGTCAGGCCGGGCTCAGCAAGCGTGGATGCTTACTTGGCTTCCTCGTCAGCAACGTCAGCTTCAACAGCTGCGTCCTCGGCGACGACCTCGGCCGGAGCCTCGGCAACGGGCGCTGCTGCGGCAGGCTTGGACGCAGCCTTGACGGAGGAGCGCTTGACCTTCGGGGTGACGGGCTCGAGAACGAGTTCCATCTGGACCATCGAAGCGTTGTCACCCTTACGGAAGCCGAGCTTCGTGATGCGGGTGTAGCCGCCATCGCGAAGAGCAACCTGGGGAGCGATCTCGGTGAAGAGCTCGTGCACGACGGTCTTGTCACCGATGGTGGCGAGAACGCGGCGACGGGCGTGCAGGTCACCCTTCTTCGCGAAGGTGATCAGTCGCTCGGCGACCGGACGCAGTCGCTTGGCGCGCGTCTCGGTCGTCTTGATGGACTTGTGGGTGAACAGGGATGCGGCCAGATTGGCGAGCATGAGGCGCTCGTGGGCCGGTCCGCCTCCGAGGCGGGCTCCCTTAGTGGGCGTAGGCATTGGTTTTCTCCAGTATCAAAGTCGAAAGACAGTCTGAACGACTGCTTTAGATGGTGGTTTCTTCGTCGTAGCCGCTGTAGAAGTGGGCACCGTCGAATCCGGGCACCGAGTCCTTCAGGGACAGGCCGAGCTCAACGAGCTTGTCCTTGACCTCATCCACCGACTTCTGGCCGAAGTTGCGGATGTTCATCAGCTGGGTCTCCGAGAGGGCGACCAGTTCGCTGACGTTGTTGATGCCTTCACGCTTCAGGCAGTTATACGAGCGAACCGACAGATCGAGGTCTTCGATCGGAATCGACAGCTCGGTCGACAGCACGGCATCGACCGGCGCGGGGCCGATTTCGATGCCCTCGGCGGCGGTGTTCAGCTCACGGGCCAGACCGAACAGCTCGGTCAGCGTACGACCGGCAGATGCGATCGCGTCGCGAGGCGAAATCGCCGACTTGGTCTCAACGTCAACGACGAGGCGGTCGAAGTCGGTACGCTCACCGGCGCGAGTTGCCTCGACGCGGTAGGTCACCTTGAGCACGGGCGAATAGATCGAGTCGACCGGAATCTGGCCGGCCTCGGAGTACTCGTTGCGGTTCTGAGTGGCCGACACGTAACCGCGGCCGCGCTCGATGGTCAGTTCGAGTTCGAACTTGGCCTTGTCGTTCAGGGTCGCGATGACGAGCTCAGGGTTGTGGACCTCGACCCCGGCCGGAGCCGAGATGTCAGCGGCCGTGACCTGACCCGCACCCTGCTTGCGCAGGTACGCGGTGATGGGCTCGTCGTGCTCGCTGGAGATGACGAGGCCCTTGATGTTCAGGATGATCTCGGTGACGTCTTCCTTGACACCGGGAACGGTGCTGAACTCGTGCAGCACACCGTCGATCCGGATGCTGGTGACAGCGGCTCCGGGGATCGAGGACAGCAGGGTGCGGCGCATCGAGTTGCCGAGGGTGTAACCGAAACCAGGCTCAAGAGGTTCGATGACGAACCTGGATCGGAACTCCGAGATGTTCTCTTCGGTGAGCGTGGGGCGCTGTGCAATAAGCACTGTTGATTCCTTTCGGCTAAGTGTCCGCTATATGACACTTGCGTGGCGAGGTTTTGAGTTGTGTGTCTCCCGACAAGCCCGACAATCGAGCACATCGTCGAACGAGGAAGGGGTTGTGCCCCACGACCCGCCACAGCCGGGCCCGTCTGACGACGGGTCCGGCCGATGGCGGAGTGTCGGTTAGTTAGACGCGACGACGCTTGGGCGGACGGCATCCGTTGTGCGCCTGAGGCGTGACGTCGTTGATCGAACCGACCTCGAGGCCGGCGGCCTGGAGTGAACGGATCGCGGTCTCGCGGCCCGATCCGGGTCCCTTGACGAAAACGTCGACCTTCTTCATACCGTGCTCCTGCGCCTGGCGGGCGGCCGACTCGGCAGCCAGCTGTGCGGCGAACGGGGTCGACTTACGCGAACCCTTGAAGCCAACTCCACCTGAGGACGCCCAGCTGATGACCGCACCAGTGGTGTCGGTGATCGAGACGATGGTGTTGTTGAAGGTGCTCTTGATGTGGGCCTGGCCCACAGCGATGTTCTTCTTTTCTTTCTTGCGCGGCTTCCGAACGGCCGACTTTGGTGCTGCCATGAATTTCTCCTGAATCCTAAAGGCTTTGGCGGGCCGGGCCGAGGCCTAGCGCGCCTTCTTCTTGCCGGCTACGGTGCGCTTCGGGCCCTTGCGGGTGCGAGCGTTGGTCTTGGTGCGCTGGCCGCGAACGGGCAGGCCCTTGCGGTGGCGGATGCCCTCGTAGCTGCCGATCTCCACCTTGCGGCGGATGTCAGCGGCAACCTCGCGGCGGAGGTCACCCTCAACCTTGAAGGTTCCTTCGATGTAGTCCCGGAGGGCGACGAGTTGATCGTCGCTCAGGTCCTTGACTCGGATGTTTCCATCGATTTCAGTGTCGGCGAGGGTCTTGAGTGCCCTCGTACGGCCAACACCAAAGATGTAAGTCAGTGCAACTTCCACGCGCTTATCGCGGGGAATATCAACGCCGGCTAGACGTGCCATTGTGGCTTCTCCTGTATATGAGTGGAGGTCTGTGACAGTGCCTGTACATCGGCCTCCAACCGATGGTGTCCCCCCGAAGAGTTCCCGGCACTGCTATTTTCTGTATTCAGTTGCATCGCGACGGGCTCGATGTTGACCGAGCCTGTCGAAATCAGCCCTGACGCTGCTTGTGACGAGGGTTCTCGCAGATGACCATCACGTTGCCGTTACGGCGGATGACCTTGCACTTGTCGCAGATCTTCTTGACGCTGGGCTTGACCTTCATGGTGTGTCCTTGTATTCGCTGTCTTCGTACCCCAGGAACGCCTCGGGCCGTTACTTACAGCACTCTCTACTTGTAGCGGTAAACGATCCGGCCGCGAGTCAGGTCGTACGGGCTCAGCTCAACGATCACGCGGTCCTCGGGGAGGATACGGATGTAGTGCTGACGCATCTTGCCTGAAATGTGGGCAAGAACTTTGTGGCCGTTGGTCAACTCAACGCGAAACATCGCATTGGGAAGAGCTTCGACTACTGCGCCCTCGATTTCGATGACACCGTCTTTTTTGGCCATAACTCACTATCGCTAGGGTATTGATTGCTGGTCGTGCGTGGATTGTGGTGAAATGACACGCCGCACAGGCAGGCATCAGACACCAAGGATTTACTCTATGGTACTGAGTTGCCTTTTGGCAATTCTTCCTTATAATCCCAGCCGGGATTCCCCGGTCACAGCGCCCGCTGCACGGCGGCGACAACCAGGACGACGTCGGCGAACAACGGATGCGTGGAGTTCAGGCCGCACACGGTGGCGGTGAACATTTCGGCAGTCTCGGCGCGCAGCATCCTTTGCATCAGGACGCTCTGCTCATCGTCGGCGACGTCGAAGCGGAGTGCGGCGTCGATGGCGGCGAGGAGCGCGACCGGGCGGGTGCCACGTTCGACGATCTCGGCGGCCGGGCCGATGAACCGTTCGTGGCGACTGAGCTTTCGCAGCGGCTGACGTCCCACGCGCTGGGCTGTGTCCGGCAGGGACGGGTTGGCGAAGCGCACCAGGATCTTCTCCCGGTAGGCACGCTGTTCCTCCACGTCGAGGCCGTGCTTGGCCACGAGCAGGGCAGAGGTCTCCTCGAGCACGGCGCGGGCGCCGTCCAGAACCGCCGGCACCAGGAGTGCGTCGGAGATCTTGGAGACCCCGGCGAGTGAGCCGAGGTAGGCGACCGTGGCGTGCCCGGTGTTCACCGTGAACAACTTGCGTTCGATGTACGGGGCGAGGTTGCCGACGAAGGTCGCACCCGGGATGTCCGGGACGGCGCCGTTGAAGGCGCGTTCCTCGATGACCCACTCGTAGAATGCCTCAACCGTGACGTCGATGCCGGCGTCCTCGGCCTGGCCGGGAACGATGCGGTCGACCGCCGTGTTGGCGAAGACGACCCGGTCGGCCAGGGCCGCGCGTTCCGGTTCGGTCACGTTGGCCCAGACCTGCTCGGCGAGATCGTCGGTGGCGTTGATGGCGTTCTCGCACGCCATCACGGCCAGTGGCGGCAGCCCCGCCGCCCTTCGCCGCAGCCCGGCAGCGATCACCGGGGCCACGAAGCGGAGGATAGTCGGGCCGACCGCGGTGGTCACGATGTCGGCCGTCGCGATCTCAGCGATCAAGGCCGCTTCATCCGTGGCACTATTGATGGCCCGGAAGGCGTCGACCACGCGGGCGGTCGACTCCGTCCCCACCTCGTGCACGGTGTAGCTGCTGGCGGTCTGCAAAGCGTCGATCAGGGAAGCATTCACATCGGCGAAGACAACCTCGTATCCGGCATCGTGCAATAGGAGGCCGACGAATCCGCGGCCGATGTTCCCCGCACCGAAGTGAATGGCTTTCATTCTGCGTTTACCTCCTCGAGGAGCGTGTAGATCTCCTCCGCTGTGACGGCGTCAATCAGTTTCTGCACTTCGTCTTCGTCCGAGAAGACGATGGCGATCTTCTGCAGGATTTCGAGGTGCTCGTTGTTGAGCCCCGCGATCCCGACGGCGAAGCGAACCTGCTGTCCGTTCCAATCGATCGGTTCGGCGTAGCGCACGAGCGACAGGGACGACCGGATGATCGTTTCCTTGGCGTCATTCGTCCCGTGCGGAATCGCCAAGAAGTTGCCCATGTAGGTCGACACGCTGGCTTCACGGTCGAACATCGAGTCGACGTATTCCTCGCGGACGGCGCCGGACTGGACCAGCAAGGCGCCCGCTTCTCGGATTGCATCGATCTTGGTGGTGGCCGATCCGGCGGCCACCACGTTGCCCAATTGAAGAATGCGGTCTGTCATCGCGCCACTTCCCCGGCCGCCTGGCTCTGCAGCAGGGCGACGACCTCGTCGTATTTCGGACTGTTCATGAAGTTCTCGACCGAGACGTGCGTCGAGTCGGGTGACTGTGTCTGGGCCCGGGCGGTCAGGTCCTGGTGCGTGATGACCAGGTCGGCGGTTCCGTCGAGGTTCGCGATGGCCTGGTTGGTCACCGTGATCCCGTCGAGACCGGCCTTCTCGATCTTGTTGCGCAGCACAGAGGCACCCATGGCGCTGGAGCCCATTCCGGCGTCGCACGCGAAGATGATGTTCTTCACGGGGCGAGCGGTGGTGGACGACGCGCCCAGGCTGCCGAGGATCGAGCTGGACGTCCCCTTGTTCGTTTCGGTCTTGGCGATGGCGTCGGCCAGTGCGGTGTCGTTCTCGGCGGCCAGGTCCTTCGTGCGGCTGGCCCGGAGGATGACACCACCGATCGCGAATGACACGGCGGCGGACGCGAGGACCGAGAGGATGACTCCGAAGAAATCAGACCCGGGGGTCTGAGCCATCACCGCGATGATGCTGCCGGGCGAGGCGGGCGCGCGCAGGCCGGTCTGGAAGGCTACGTTCACGGCAACACCGGTCATGCCACCGCCGATGGCGGCGAGGATGAGCATCGGCTTCATGAGCACGTACGGGAAGTAGATCTCGTGGATGCCGCCGAAGAATTGGATGATGATCGCGCCGGGTGCACTCGCGCGGGCCAGGCCGACACCGAAGAACGAGAACGCGAGCAGGATGCCAAGGCCGGGGCCGGGGTTCGCCTCAAGCAGGAACAGGATGGACTTGCCGTTGTCAGCAACCTGCTGGACTCCGATGGGGGTCAGCACGCCGTGGTTGATGGCGTTGTTCAGGAAGAGGATCTTGCCCGGTTCGATGAAGATCGAGGCGACCGGCAGCAGGCCGTTCGTGATGAGCCCGTCGACGATCATCTCCAGGAAATTACTGATCCCGGTGACGAGCGGTGCGATTCCGAAGAACGCTCCCAGGGCGAGGACGAAGCCGAGGATGCCAGCGGAGAAGTTATCCACCAGCATCTCGAAGCCGGGACGGATCTTGCCGGCCCACAGCTTGTCGACCTTCATCAGGATCCACGCGGACAACGGGCCCATGAGCATCGCACCGATGAACATCGGGATCGAGCTCCCCACGATGACGCCCATGGTGGCGATCGAGGCGATCACTCCACCGCGAGTGCCATAGACCATCCGGCCCCCGGTGTTGGCGATCAGCAAGGGGAGCAGGTACAGGATCATCGGGTCGACGAGTGCGACCAGTGTGCTGTTGGGGGTCCAGCCGGTGGGGATGAAGAACGCGGTGATTATGCCCCACGCGATGAAGGCCGCGATATTGGGCATGACCATTCCGCTGAGGAACGTGCCGAAGCGCTGGACGTGCACACGGGTTCCCCCGCTCGTGGTCTTGTCTGACGTCGTCGTCATTATTCTGCCTTTCCTGGGAGATGTGATCGAGAGTGATTGCGGGCGGTGCAGGTGACGCACGGATCGGCCCGTGCGGTGAAGCGTGTCGGGGACGGTTGTCCAGAACTGATCCCAGTCTCCTTACGCGCTCCTCTCAGGGCCACCAGGAACTTTTCCGCACCCCCGGAAATCACGCGGCGAGGTCCGGGGCCCGAAGGCCATGGGAGACTTGACTCTCACAATGGAGTTGCGTGCAATGAGCGACAAACAGACACGGATGCTGGATTTCCTGTCTCAGGCGCCGGTCTGGGTAACCGCCGGCGAGCTTGCCGACCTCTTGGGCGTTACGCCGCGCACGGTGCGCAGCTACATCACAAGCCTGAAGTCGGCCGCTCATCCGCTCGAAATCATCGAGTCAGGACCGGCGGGCTACCGGCTGGACCTCGAGGCGTTCGCCGTGCACCGTTCCAGCCTTCGCGTGCAGGCGGACGAGCCGGTGACCCCGCAGGATCGCCTGTATGCACTGATGCGCCGGCTCACGGAGTCCCCCGACGGGCTCGACGTCTATGAATTGTCCGCCGACCTGTTTGTCAGCGACTCCACGATCGACGCGGACCTGACCAAGGTTCGGCAGCTGCTACTGCCTGAGACCGGGCTCACTCTCACTCGCCATGGCAGCGTCGTCATGCTCACGGGGTCTGAAACCGACCGGCGCCGACTGCTCAGCCGGATGTTCCGCGAGGAGAGCTCGCGCGGCCTGCTCGAGCTCGAGGCGATCCAGCGTGAGTTCGCCTCCGACAGTCTGGGGGCGTTCAAGACAGATTTGATCGCGATGCTCGACTCGCAGGGATACTTCGTCAACGAGTACGGCACGAACGACGTGCTGCTCCATGTCGCCATCGCCATTGACCGGGTCACGAAGCGCACCTCCCCCGTTGCGGCCCAGGCGCGTCCGGACGAAGGGTCGCCCGACGGCATGACGCTTGCCCTGTCCGGCCTGATCTTGCGCCATTTCCACGTCGAACTGGGAACGGGCGACCTGGACTACATCGCCCTACTGCTGAAGACCCGGGTGATCACCCCCGGCCACGACCAGCCCGCCCAGGTTCTGATCGAGAGCTTCGTGCGTCCGGAGGATCTCAAGGCCGTGCGCCGGATAGTGGGCCAGGCCGGCGACGAGTTCCTGCTGGACCTCGCCGAGGAAAACTTCATTGTGCGGCTCACCCTGCACGTGCGCAACCTGATCAACCGGGCCCAGGACCGGTCCTACTCACACAACCCGTTGACCCGCTCCATCAAGACGTCGTACCCGTTGATCTACGAGGTCGCGGTCTATATCGCCAGTCAGCTGCAGCGGCAGGAGCAGATCGTGATCAACGACGACGAGATCGCGTATATCGCCATGCACGTCGGGGCACACCTGCAGCAGCAGTCCCGGCGCGAGGATCTGGTCACCTGTGCCCTGGTCTGCCCGAACTACTACGACATGCACGTGCTCCTGCGCGAACGCATCGAGCGCGTGCTCGGCGACGAACTGGAAGTGGTCTCGGTCGTCACCCGCAGCGACGTCGACTGGAAAGCCCTTGATGCGAGCTTGGTGCTCACCACCATCGACCCACAGTCCCCCACGGACGGCGTGCTCGTGATCCAGCCGTTCCTGACCGAGGCGGACATCGACCGGATCCGGAAGGCGGCCAGCCGCATCCGTCGTCTGCGACGTCGCGCCCACCTCAAAGATGAGCTGTTGCAGTTCTTCGACGAGTCACTGTTCGCGCACAACTTCCACGCGGCCGACGAGTCCGCGATGATCCAGGCCCTCGGCGAACGGATGATCGAGCACGGCGACATCGACCAGAGCTACATCGACGGGGCAATCGAGCGCGAACTCATGTCGTCCACGGCCTTCACGGACAATCTGGCCGTGCCGCATTCCATGTCGATGACGGCCATCCGCACCTCGATCGCGATCGTGATCAACGACACGCCGATGCCCTGGGGTGAGAATCGTGTGAATGTGGTGGCGATGGTCGCCTTCAGTTCCGCCGGACGCAAGAGTTTCCAGACCGTTTTCGACCAGTTCGTCGAGGTCTTCTCGGAACGCACCGACGTCCAGCGCCTGGTGAAGAGATCGGTCGACTTCGCGTCCTTCATCGACGAGCTCGTGCACCTGATGGACCAGTAGACGTGAGGCTACTTCTTCGTGTCGGCCCAGTCGCGCGTCTTGTAGGCGTAGATGGCCGCGTCGAGGGCTTCATCGCCGTTTTGTGAGGCGAAGACGGTGGCCTCCATCAGGGCCACGCCAACGCCGGCGTGGACGGCCTGAAGGCGGATCTTCTCGAAGCGGGGCGCCAGGTGAGGACCAACCAGGAGCACGTCGATAGGGCCGAGGGAGGCCGGAAGGTCCGATTCGCTGCCCGCAGACACGTGCACGTCCAGACCGCGGGCCTTCGCGGTGTGGCGAACCCGGTGCGCAACGAAGGCACTGGAAGCTCCAGCACCGCAGATGACGAGAATCCTCATTGAATCGCTCTTTTCCGATTGCCGAGACGGACAGTTTGTCCTCCCTCAATCTTCCCGCTTCCGGGCGTCTGAAAAGACCAGGCCCTACACGTAGCGCTGCGGCCTCGGCGACGCGGGCTACGTGATCGGAACGGGGGTGATGCCGAACGGAGCAAGCGCCGCGGCGCCGCCGTCGGCAGCGGTGAGCACCCAGATACCGTCCTTGTGCACTGCAACGCTGTGCTCCCAGTGCGCGGCGGCCAGTCCGTCGCTGGTGGCGACAGTCCAGTCATCCTCGCGCACATACGTGTCGATGGACCCCAGAACGACCATGGGCTCGATGGCGATCACGAGTCCGGGCTTCACGTCCGGGCCCTTCTGGCGCACGCGGTAGTTGAACACGGGCGGGGCCTCATGCATGGAGCGGCCGATGCCGTGGCCGACGTAGTCGGTGAGGATCCCGTAGCTACCCTGGGATTCAACGTAGTCCTCGATGGCCTCACCCACCTCGTTGAGGTGGCGGGCCACCGCGAGGCGCGCGATCCCGTGCCACAACGACTGCTCGGTCACGTCGGACAGCTTCTGGCGCTCGGCAACGATCTCCGGACGGTCAGAGTCGGGAATCACATAGGAGAACGCAGCGTCGCCGTTCCAGCCCTCGATGATCGCACCACTGTCGATCGAGACGATGTCACCGGCACCGAGTACGCGCACACCCGGGATGCCGTGCACGACATCGTCGTTGACGGACGCGCACACCGTGTGGTGGTACCCCTGTTCAAGCTTGAAGTTGGGCAGGCCACCGTGGGCCACGATGGCAGCTTCCGCCGCAGCGTCGAGCTCCAGTGTGGTAGCGCCGACCCGGATGGCCGCCCGAGCCGCATCGAGCGATGCGGCCGTGGCCAACCCGGGTGCGATCATCAACCGCATCTGCGCCGGCGACTTGTAGATGGAACGTCGAAGGCTCATCGTGAAATTCTCTGCAAACTGCTGAGGACGCGCCTGCCGCAGGGGCGCACGTCCGGGTTAGGAGGCGCTGGCTGCGTCTCCGCTGGTGGCGGGCACGGATACTCCGCGCGCGGCCAGAGCCGCGAGGATACGTCCGGTCACCTCGTCGACGGCGCCGAGGCCGTCGACGGTGACCACAAGTCCGCGGGCGGAGTAGATGTCGATCAGTGGGGCGGTCTGCTCTTCGTAGACGGAGAGACGATGACGGATGACGTCAGCCGTGTCGTCTGCACGCCCCTGCTCCGCGGCACGCTTCAGTAGCCGGGCGACGACCTCTTCGGTGTCGGCCACGATCAGCACGACAGCATCGAGCGCATCATTGTCGGCCTCGAGCATGCGGTCGAGTTCGAAAACCTGATCCTGCGTTCGCGGATAGCCATCAAGGAGGAATCCGTCGACTGCGTCATCCTGCTTCAACCGGTCGGACACGATGGCATTCGTGAGGGTGTCCGGCACGTAGGCGCCGGCATCCATGAATGACTTGACCTGGAGACCCAGCTCGGTGTCGTTCTTGACGTTGTACCGAAAGATGTCCCCAGTGGACACGGCCGGCACCGCGAAGGCCTCGGACAGGCGTTCAGCCTGGGTACCCTTGCCCGCACCGGGCGGCCCGATCAGGAGAAGACGGGTCATCGGAGAAGCCCTTCGTAGTGGCGCTGCTGGAGTTGTGCGTCGATCTGCTTGACCGTCTCCAGTCCGACACCGACCACAATCAGAATGCTGGCCCCGCCGAACGGGAAGTTCTGGTCGGCGCCGATCGCGGAGAACGCGATCAGAGGCAGTAGGGCGATCAGGCCGAGGTACAGGGCACCGGGCAGCGTGACCCGGGTGAGGACGAAGTCCAGGTACTCGGCGGTCGGGCGACCGGCACGAATGCCCGGAATGAATCCGCCGTACTTCTTCATGTTGTCGGCGACCTCTTCGGGGTTGAAGGTGATCGCGACGTAGAAGTAGGTGAACCCGACGATGAGGAGGAAGTACAGCGCCATGTACAGCGGGTCGTTGCCCTGGGTGAGGTTATTGGTGACCCAGGTGACCCACGCCGGCGGAGCCTGTCCCGCGGCCGGCTGGTTGAACTGAGCGATCAGAGCCGGCAGGTACAGCAGGGACGAGGCGAAGATAACGGGCACGACACCGGCCATGTTCACCTTGATCGGAATGTACGTGTTGTTGCCGCCGTAGGTGCGGCGACCGACCATCCGCTTGGCGTACTGCACAGGGATGCGGCGCTGGGATTGTTCGACGAAGACCACTGCGGCGACGACGACCAGGCCGATCGCGAGCACGACCAGCAGAACCTCGATGCCCTTCTGCTGGCCGATGGAGGCGAGCGAACCCGGGAACAGCGCTGCGATCGACGTGAAGATCAGAAGCGACATCCCATTGCCGATGCCGCGCTCGGTGATGAGCTCACCCATCCACATGATCAGGCCGGTACCGGCGGTCATGGTGATGACCATGAGCATGATTGCGTACCAGGCGTCATTGGTGAGCAGCTGGGAGCACTCGGCACTGGCAGAGGTTCCGTAGAGAGCGCCACTGCGGGCCACGGTGATCAGCGTCGTCGACTGGAGGATTGCGAGGGCGATGGTGAGGTACCGCGTGTACTGGGTGAGCGTGCCCTGTCCGGACGCGCCCTCCTTGTGCAGGGTCTCGAAGTGAGGGATGACCACGCGCAGAAGTTGCACGATGATCGAGGCCGTGATGTACGGCATGATGCCGAGCGCGAAGACCGACAGCTGCAGCAGGGCACCGCCGCTGAAGAGGTTGACAAGCTCATAGAGGCCGCTGGTCCCTTGGTTCGCCGCCAGACACGCTTGCACGTTTCCGAAGTCGACGAAGGGAGCCGGGATGAACGAGCCCAGTCGGAACAGGGCAACAATACCCAGGCTGAACCCGATTTTCCTGCGCAGGTCGGGCGTGCGGAATATCCGCGCAATGGCGCTGAACACAATGCCTCCAGTTAATAACGAGAAAAACGAGCTTGTCGAGACCGGCATCGAAAGATTTCGATTGGTGGCCTCGACAAGCTCGCTCAGCGTCTACGGACTTACTTGATTGAGCCACCCGCAGCGACGATCTTCTGCTCTGCTGAGCCGGAGACCTTATCCACTGCAATGTTCAGCTTAACGGCAATGTCACCGTTGCCGAGCACCTTGACCTTCTCGTTGTCACGTACCGCGCCCTTGGCGACCAGGTCGGCGATGGTTACATCGCCACCGTTCGGGTAGAGCTCGGCAAGCTTTTCCAGGTTCACAACCTGGTACTCGACGCGGAACGGGTTCTTGAACCCGCGCAGTTTCGGAGTACGCATGTGCAGCGGCATCTGGCCACCCTCGAACCCGATACGCACGTTGTAACGTGCCTTCGTGCCCTTGGTACCACGGCCGGCGGTCTTACCCTTGGATCCTTCACCACGACCGACGCGCATGCGCGACTTCTTGGCTCCGGGGGCGGGGCGAAGGTGGTGGACCTTCAGGACCTGCTCGCGCTTTTCGGTCGGAGCAACTTTCACGGCGACCTTGGCGGCGGCAGCCTTCTTGGGGGCCACCTTCTTTGCAGTGGCGGGCTTGGCGGCTGCGGCGGCAGCTTCCTTCTCGTCAGCCATTAGTCAATCTCCTCGACCTTTACGAGGTGAGCAACGGTGTTGACGTAGCCGCGGTTCTGCGAGTTGTCCTCGCGAATCGTGACTGCGCCAATGCGCTTGAGACCCAGGCTGCGAAGCGTGTCGCGCTGGTTCTGCTTCTCACTAATTTTGGACTTGATCTGTGTCACTTTGAGGCGAGCCATCAGGCACCTGCCTTTGCTGCCGCTGCAGCTGCTGCTGCTGCGGCGTCGGCACGCAGGAAACGCGCCGGAGCGACGTCTTCATACGCGAGGCCACGACGAGCCGCAACCGCACGCGGCTCTTCGAGCTGGTGCAGGGCCTCGACGGTGGCGTGAACGATGTTGATGGTGTTCGACGAACCGAGCGACTTGCTCAGGACATCGTGGATGCCTGCGCACTCAAGGACGGCGCGCACCGGGCCACCGGCGATAACGCCGGTACCGGCCGCGGCGGGACGCAGCAGGACAACTCCGGCTGCGGCTTCGCCCTGAACGGGGTGCGGAATCGTCAGGCCGACGCGGGGAACGCGGAAGAAGTTCTTCTTCGCTTCCTCGACACCCTTGGAGATAGCGGTCGGGACCTCGCGGGCCTTGCCGTATCCAACGCCGACGAGGCCGTTTCCGTCACCGACGACGACGAGGGCGGTGAAGCTGAAGCGACGACCACCCTTCACCACCTTGGAAACGCGGTTGATGGTGACAACGCGCTCCAGGAACTGGCTCTTGTCGGCATCGCGGCTTCCGCGGTCCTTGTTCGGGTTGCGCTCACGGCCGCCACGACGAGCCTCACGAGGCTCGTTCTGGGCGGGTGCCGTTGACGCAGCGGTCTCGACGGGTGCCTCTGCAGCCACCACGGTCTCCTTCGTTGCTGTGCTAGCGGTTTCAGTGCTCACAGGTTCAATCCACCCTCTCGAGCTCCATCGGCGATCGCAGCGACGCGTCCTGCGTACTTGCTTCCGCCACGGTCAAATACGACGGCTTCGATGCCGGCGGCCTTCGCACGTTCGGCGACGAGCTCGCCGACCTTGCGTGCCTTGGCGGTCTTGTCACCATCGAAGGTGCGCAGACCGTCTTCAAGCGTGGACGCCGAAGCAAGGGTGAAGCCCTTGCTGTCATCGACGACCTGCACGAAGACGTGGCGAGCCGAACGGGTCACGACGAGACGCGGACGAAGCGCGGTCCCCTCGATCTTCTTGCGAAGACGTGTGTGCCTGCGTCCGCGGGCAGCAGCCTTGCTCTTACCTCTAGTTCCGAGACCCATGGTTACTTACCACTCTTTCCGGCCTTGCGGCGAACAATCTCGCCGGCGTAACGCACACCCTTGCCCTTGTAGGGCTCTGGCTTGCGAATCTTACGGATGTTGGCGGCGACCTCGCCGACAGCCTGCTTGTCGATGCCACCGACCGTGAGGCGGTTAACGCTCTCGACGGTGAGGGTGATTCCGGCAGGTGCCTCGACGAGGACCGGGTGCGAGAAGCCGAGGGCGAACTCGATCGAGCTGCCCTTCTGGGCGACGCGGTAACCGGTACCGACGATCTCGAGGGACTTGGTGTATCCCACCGTCACCCCGATGATCTGGTTTGCGATCAGCGTCCGGGTCAGTCCGTGCAGCGAGCGCGAGTTGCGCTCATCGTTCGGGCGAGTGACGACAACGTGACCGTCTTCGATCTTGACCTCGATGGGGTTCGCGACGGTGAGCGCGAGCTCACCCTTCGGGCCCTTGACGCTGACGCGCTGGCCTTCAGCGGCGACCGTGACATCCGCGGGGATCGGGATGGGGAGTCTTCCGATACGTGACATTGTCGGCTACCACACGTAGGCGAGAACTTCTCCGCCTACGCCCTTCTTCTCGGCCTGGCGGTCGGTGAGCAGACCGCTGGAGGTGGACAGGATGGCAACGCCGAGGCCACCGAGAACGGTGGGAATTTCGGTCGACTTCGCGTACACGCGCAGGCCGGGCTTGGAAACCCGCTTGATGCCGACGATGGAACGCTCGCGGTTCGGACCAAACTTGAGGTTGAGCGTGAGGGTCTTGCCGACCTCTGCATCCTTGACATCCCACGCCGAGATGTAACCCTGGGCCTTGAGGATGTCTGCGATGTTCGCTTTGAGCTTGCTGTGCGGCATGGACACGGTGTCGTGGAACGCCGAGTTAGCGTTGCGCAGTCTGGTCAGCATGTCTGCGACCGGATCTGTCATTGTCATTTGTGGTGCCTTTCTCGCCTGGTTTCGTTCATCCGTTACACGGATGACGACCTTGGTCGTGGTGGGGCTGGACGGTTGTCCAGCCCCGGATTTTTACTACAAGAGCCAAGGAGCTACTTTACTTGGTGTTTTCGGCCGTCTTGAACGGGAAGCCCAGCGCCTTGAGCAGCGCGCGTCCTTCGTCGTTGTTCTTGGCCGTCGTCACAACCGTGATATCCATACCGCGGATACGGTCGATCCGGTCCTGGTCGATTTCGTGGAACATGACCTGCTCGGTGAGCCCGAAGGTGTAGTTACCGCTTCCATCGAACTGCTTGTCGCTCAAACCGCGGAAGTCGCGGATGCGCGGCAGAGCCAGGCTCAGGAGCCGGTCGAGGAACTCCCACATGCGGTCGCCACGAAGTGTGACGTGCGTGCCGATGGGCTGTCCTTCACGCAGTTTGAACTGCGCGATCGACTTACGTGCCTTGGTGACCTGCGGCTTCTGACCGGTGATCTTGGTGAGGTCGGAGACGGCGCCATCCATGATCTTGCCGTCGCGAGCTGCCTCGCCGACACCCATGTTCACGACGATCTTGACCAGGTTCGGAACCTGGTGAACGTTCGTGAAGCCGAGGTCCTTGGTGAGCTGGGCCATGATCTCATCGCGGTACTTCTGCTTGAGACGCGGCAGGGCTGCCTCGACGGGCGCTTCTGCTGCTGCAACTGAAGAGTCGGTCATCAGAGGTCCTTCCCTGACTTCTTGGCGTAACGAACGCGGACCGTCTTGGTGACGCCGTCCTTCGTTACTTCTTCGAGGCGGAAACCGACGCGAGTCGGCTTCTTGGTCTCCGGGTCGACGAGTGCCACGTTGGACACGTGAATCGGCGCCTCCATGGTCTCGATGCCACCGGTCTTGGTGCCGCGCTGGGTCTGGCCCACGCGAACGTGCTTGGTGACGAAGTTGATGCCCTCGACGAGGACACGGTTCTTCTCCACCAGGACGGCGATGACTATACCCTGCTTGCCACGGTCTCCGCCGCGGGCCTGGGTGCGGCCGGTAATGACCTCTACGAGGTCACCCTTTTTGAGTCTGGCCATGATTTAGATAACCTCCGGTGCCAGCGAGATGATCTTCATGAACTTCTTGTCGCGGAGCTCGCGACCGACCGGTCCGAAGATACGGGTGCCGCGGGGGTCACCTTCGTTCTTCAAAATCACTGCGGCGTTCTCATCGAACTTGATGTACGAACCGTCTGAACGACGGGTCTGCTTTTTGACGCGAACGACGACGGCCTTGACGACGTCGCCCTTCTTGACGTTTCCGCCCGGGATCGCATCCTTGACCGTGGCGACGATCGTGTCGCCGAGGCCTGCGTAGCGGCGACCGGAGCCGCCGAGCACGCGAATGGTCAACAGCTCCTTGGCACCCGTGTTGTCTGCGACCTTGAGTCGTGATTCTTGCTGAAGCACTTTTTATACCCTTCTATCAAGTAGGCGCGAGGCCTACTTGGCCTTCTCGAGGATCTCGACCAGGCGCCAGCGCTTGGAGGCGCTGAGCGGACGGGTCTCACTGATCAGGACCAGGTCGCCGATGCCGGCGATGTTCGCCTCGTCGTGAGCCTTCAGCTTGGACGTACGGCGGATGACCTTGCCGTACAGGGGGTGCTTCACGCGGTCTTCAACCTCGACAACGATGGTCTTGTCCATCTTGTCGCTGGTCACATAACCACGCAGCGTCTTGCGGTAGCCGCGAACGAGAGCTTCAGCCTCGACAGCGACGACCTTTTCGTCAGTCTTCGCCATGACTAGGCCTCCTTCGTCTCGACGGCGTCAGCCTCAACTGCAGGCTTGGCCTTCTTGGTCTTCTTCTCAGCCTTGGCCGGAGCCTCGACCGGTGCGGGAGTCGGGCGAATACCCAACTCGCGCTCACGGAGAACCGTGTAGATGCGAGCGATGTCGCGCTTGACCGCGCGGAGGCGGCCGTGGCTTTCGAGCTGGCCGGTGGCCGACTGGAAGCGAAGGTTGAAAAGTTCTTCCTTCGCCTTCTTCAGCTCATCGAACAACCGCTCGTTTTCAAAAGTGTCGAGCTCGACTGAGGCGAGCTCCTTGGATCCGATCGCCATTATGCGTCGCCCTCCTCGCGCTTGATGATGCGTGCCTTCAAGGGCAGTTTGTGAATTGCGCGGGTCAGCGCTTCCTTGGCAACGATGTCGGTGACACCGCTGAGTTCGAAAAGGACGCGACCCGGCTTGACGTTGGCAACCCACCACTCGACGGAACCCTTACCGGAACCCATGCGGGTTTCGGCCGGCTTCTTGGTGAGCGGGCGGTCTGGGTAGATGTTGATCCAGACCTTGCCGCCGCGCTTCATGTGACGGGTGATCGCGATACGAGCGGACTCGATCTGGCGGTTCGTCACATAGGCGGGCGTGAGCGCCTGGATGCCGTACTCACCGAACGACAGCTCGGTACCACCGGTTGCGTGACCGGTACGGCCCGGGTGGTGCTGCTTGCGGTGCTTGACTCTGCGTGGAATCAACATGGTTATGCCTCAACTCCTGCTGCAACCGGGGCCGCTGCCTCTGCGCGGGGCGCACGACGCGGTCGGTCGTCACGACGCTCGGGGCGGGACGACTTTGCGTTGGCCTGCTCGCGAGCGAGTTCCTTGTTGGTGATGTCGCCCTTGTAGATCCAGACCTTCACGCCGATGCGGCCGAAGGTGGTCTTGGCTTCGTAGAAGCCGTAGTCGATGTTCGCACGCAGGGTGTGCAGGGGCACACGGCCTTCGCGGTAGAACTCCGAACGGCTCATCTCGGCGCCACCAAGGCGACCGGACACCTGGATGCGAACACCCTTGGCGCCGGCGCGCTGGGCACCCTGCAGGCCCTTACGCATCGCGCGGCGGAAGGCCACTCGAGCGGAGAGCTGCTCGGCAATGCCCTGAGCGACGAGCTGAGCGTCCACCTCGGGGTTCTTCACCTCGAGGATGTTCAGCTGGATCTGCTTCGCGGTGAGCTTCTCGAGGTCGGAGCGGATGCGCTCGGCCTCCGCGCCGCGGCGACCGATCACGATGCCCGGACGGGCGGTGTGAATGTCGACGCGAACGCGGTCACGAGTGCGCTCGATCTCGATGCGGGAAACGCCGGCGCGGTCGAGGCTGGTGCTCAACAGGCGGCGGATCTTGACGTCTTCAGCGACGAAGTCGCTGTAACGCTGGCCAGGCTTCGTGCTGTCAGAGAACCAACGCGACACATGGTCGGTCGTGATTCCCAGACGGAAGCCATAGGGGTTTACTTTCTGACCCATTACTTCGTACCCTCCTCAGGAGTGGCGAGCACAACCGTGATGTGGCTCGTGCGCTTCTTGATCTGGAATGCGCGACCCTGTGCGCGGGCCTGGAAACGCTTGAGGGTCGTACCCTCGTCAACGAACGCCTGACTGACGAACAGGTCCTGCTCGTCCAGGAAGGTGTTCGCTGCATCTGCCTTGACTCGGGCGTTGGCTATCGCCGAGGCGACCAGCTTGTATACCGGGTCGCTCGCGCCCTGCGGCGCGAACTTCAGAATTCCCAGGGCCTCGAAGGCCTGCTTGCCGCGGATCAGGTTGACAACGCGACGAGCCTTCTGGGGGGTAACGCGGATGTGACGCACGCGTGCGATCGACTCCACCATTTCTTATCCTCCTTCACGTCCCCGCGTTAGCGGCGACGGCCCTTCTTGTCGTCCTTCACGTGTCCACGGAAGGTGCGGGTGGGCGCGAACTCGCCGAGCTTGTGCCCGACCATGCTCTCGGTGACGAACACCGGGATGTGCTTGCGTCCGTCGTGCACGGCGATGGTGTGCCCGAGCATGCCGGGGATGATCATCGACCGGCGCGACCAGGTCTTGATTACGTTCTTGCTGCTGGCTTCGTTCGCCTTGACAACCTTGCGAAGCAGGTGGTCGTCAACGAACGGGCCTTTCTTGAGACTGCGTGGCATCGTCTACTCCTACTTACGCTTCTTGCCGACGGTACGGCGACGAACGATGAGCTTGTCGCTTTCCTTGTTCGGGTGGCGGGTACGCCCTTCTTTCTGGCCCCAAGGGCTGACGGGGTGACGTCCACCGGACGTCTTACCCTCACCACCACCGTGCGGGTGGTCGACCGGGTTCATGGCAACACCACGAACGGTCGGGCGAACGCCTTTCCAGCGCATACGACCGGCCTTGCCCCAGTTGATGTTCGACTGCTCGGCGTTGCCGACCTCGCCGATCGTGGCGCGGCAGCGGGCGTCGACGTTACGGATTTCTCCGGACGGCAGTCGCAGCTGGGCGTAGATGCCATCCTTCGCGACGAGACGAACAGACGATCCGGCGGAGCGGGCCATCTTGGCGCCACCGCCCGGACGCAGCTCGACCGCGTGAATGATGGTACCGGTCGGGATGTTCTTCAGCGGCAGGTTGTTGCCGGGCTTGATGTCAGCACCGGCGCCCGACTCTACGATGTCGCCCTGGTTCAGCTTGTTCGGGGCGATGATGTAGCGCTTGGAACCGTCCATGAAGTGCAGGAGCGCGATGCGCGCCGTACGGTTCGGGTCGTACTCGATGTGAGCGACCTTGGCGTTGACGCCGTCTTTGTCGTTACGACGGAAGTCGATTAGACGGTACTGACGCTTGTGTCCACCACCGATGTGACGCGTGGTGATGCGACCCTGGTTGTTGCGGCCACCGGTCTTGGACAGGGGGCGAAGCAGTGACTTCTCCGGCGTGGAGCGGGTGATCTCTGCGAAGTCTGCAACAGATGAACCGCGACGACCGGGAGTCGTGGGCTTGAACTTACGAATAGCCATTTCTTATTCCTCTAGTCCGCGCCGCTTAGCCGACGGCCGTGAAGATGTCAATGGAACCGGACTTGAGCGTGACGATGGCACGCTTGGTGTCCTTGCGCTTGCCCTGACCGAACTTCGTGCGACGCGTCTTGCCGATGCGGTTCATGGTGTTGATCGAAGCGACCTCTACCTTGAAGATCTTCTCAATCGCGAGCTTGATTTCGGTCTTGTTCGAGCGCGGGTCCACGATGAAGGTGTACTTGCCTTCGTCGATCAGGCCATAGCTCTTTTCAGAGACGACCGGAGCGATGATGACGTCGCGGGGATCCTTGTTGATCGGGGTAGCCATTATGCGGGCACCTCTTCCTTCTTGGTCTTGCTCGCCACGAACGCGTCGAAGGCGCCCTTGGTGAAGACGATGTCGTCGCTGACGAGCACGTCATAGGCATTCAGCTGGTCCCACGGCAGAACGTGCACCGTCGGCAGGTTGCGGATGCTGCGAAGCGTCAGTTCGTCGGTGCGCTCCAGAACAACCAGCACGTGCTTGCTGCTGGCGATCTGGCTGAGCAGCTCGATGGCGCCCTTGGTGCTGGGCGTCTCGGCGCTGAAAAGTGCGGTCACGACGTGAAGGCGGTCGCCACGGGCGCGGTCGGAAAGCGATCCGCGCAGTGCTGCCGCGATCATTTTCTTGGGGGTGCGCTGTTCGTAGTTACGCGGGGTCGGTCCGTGGACGATGCCACCACCGGTCATCTGAGGGGCGCGGATCGAGCCCTGACGAGCGCGACCGGTGCCCTTCTGCTTGAACGGCTTGCGGCCGGAGCCGGAAACCTCGCCACGACGCTTGGTCTTGTGCGTACCCTGACGTGCGGCAGCGAGCTGCGCAACGACGACCTGGTGGATCAGCGGGACGTTGGTCTGAACGTCAAAGATTTCGGCGGGAAGCTCGACAGAGCCGGCCTTCTTACCCTTGGCGTCGATGAGATCGAGTGAGGTAGTCATAGGACTAGGCTCCCTTCACTGCATTGCGGACGAATACGAGGCGGCCCTTGGCACCGGGAACGGCACCCTTGACCAGCAGGAGGCCCTTCTCGGCGTCTACGGCGTGAACCTTGAGGTTCAGCACGGTGACGCGCTCGCCACCCATGCGACCGGCCATGCGCATGCCCTTGAAGACACGGCTCGGGGTCGAGGAAGCACCGATGGAACCGGGCTTGCGGTGGTTACGGTGGGAACCGTGCGAGGAGGAAACACCCTTGAAGTTGTGACGCTTCATGACACCGGCGAAGCCCTTACCTTTGCTGGTGCCCATGACGTCGACCTTGGTACCGGCAGCGAAGACACCGTCAACGGTGAGTTCCTGGCCCAGGGTGTAGTCAGCGGCATCCGCAGTGCGGAGCTCAGTGAGGTGACGGCGAGGCGTGACGCCTGCCTTTTCGAAGTGTCCGGCGGAAGGCTTGTTGACCTTGCGCGGGTCGATGGCCCCAGCAGCGATCTGGACGCCGGCGTAGCCGTCGATGTCCTTGCTGCGGATCTGGGTGACAACGTTGGGCGAGATCTCGATGACGGTGACGGGAACGAGCTTGTTGTTCTCGTCCCAGACCTGCGTCATGCCGAGCTTCTTGCCGAGGAGACCCTTGGTGGTCTTGGTATCTGCGTAAGACATCGCGGGCCCTAGAGCTTGATCTCGATGTTGACGTCGGCCGGCAGGTCGAGACGCATAAGCGAGTCGACGGCCTTCGGGGTCGGGTCAATGATGTCGATCAGACGCTTGTGGGTGCGCATTTCAAAGTGCTCCCGGCTGTCCTTGTACTTGTGAGGCGAACGGATGACACACACCACGTTCTTCTCGGTCGGAAGCGGCACGGGACCGACGACAGTTGCACCCGCGCGGGTCACTGTGTCGACGATCTTGCGCGCCGAGATGTCGATGACCTCGTGGTCATACGACTTAAGTCGAATGCGGATTTTCTGTCCCGCCATGTCGAACTCGCTTTCTTGTCAAGGCTTCGTACATCCCGAGGGCTGCATTGGACGCCGTAGTAGCACTGCTGCTGTCGCACCACTGTTCATCTGTCAATTTCGGCCGGCCCGCGGAGCGGTCCTGCCGAGCCAACCCGCTGCTCCACACTCGCGCATGGGGGAAGGCATGGATTTACCCAGCATTCCCGGCTGTTGGTTTGAGCTATGTCCTGCTACCCGCGGCCTAACTGTGCACCTGGCGCTTTTCACGGCGAACGGCACAAGCTATGCACTGCCTGGCAGTGATCCCGACACCGCGTGCAGCGCGGCAGTCGAAAGTGTTGAACTAGAAGAGTCTGCCACAGGGTCGGGTCATTGTGCAACCCGGGCGTGTCGCGTGCGGCGTGTCGGCACATCCGCGTCGTTCCGGGCCTTGGCTGCCGGCACCCCGGGCGCGTCGCCTCGCCCGGTCAGGCCTCGCGCGGGTGCTGCGCCACTCCGCGCGTGGCATGCCACCCGCGCACCGGCGCACCTCGCGCGCCTTACCTCAATTGCAGTCGTGGGCGCCCGATTGACAGCCCCAACTGCAGCAACCGGGTGCGCAACCGGCCCTGGCTCATACCGACACGGAAGTCCCAGCGAGTGAACCCGTGCACCTGTCGACGCACGCCATCCTCCCGACGTTTTTCGTCGTAGATCGCATCGGCGGTGGTGCGGCCATCGAGCATCACCGGGTCGAAGTACTTCCGCTTCCCGTCGGCCTCCCCCACCGAGTCCTCGTCAACCCAGTAGAAGTCGGTGAACACTGTTGTGCCGTCGACGACGAACGGATGCTGCAGCTCCGGTTCGGGGAATCCATTCAGCGCGACGTTGACGCGACTGCCGGACTCGTTCGGAGAACCCGACAGTGTCGACGCGAAATCGATCACGGCGCGCGCCCGCACGGACCCCCGGAAAGGCAACATCCGTTCCCAGGTGTCGATGAGTCGGGTCCTGGTTGTCAGGGGACCAATCACGCCCATGCGATCCACCGCAATGGCGCGGTCGGCCATAGCCACCGCGGATTTCAGGTCGAGAGTGGCGGCGACGTCGACGACCGTGCGTTCGATGCTGGTAACCAGGAGCCCGTCCTCGACGGCGGTATCGCGCAGGATGAGCCCGGTCGCGTGCTTACGGATCCCCGGGGTCGAGCGCCCACCGCGGGTGCGTTCGGTGAGGAAGTGAACCTCGGGGGGCCAGCCGAACAGTGCCGGGAGACCCCAGAGAACAGCCGCGGATTGGTGGGAGATCACGAGCTCCGTCTGCCGAGTGTCGGCCGCCCCGCGCACTCGGAGCGCGTACCGCTGGTCCGAGTTCAGCGCTGCCCACGCGGTGGCATCGATGTACTGGCCGCGAGCCAACCGGTGCAGTTCGCCCCTAGCCGCGTGCCGACGCAGCCGCAGATCGGTATCGAAGGCCCTGCGAAAGTCACCCGCGAGAAGGAGACCGGTGGGTGGGATGTTGTCGTCAGGAGAGTTGGGCATCCACTGACTGTGGATTGACGCGGGCCTGAGGCCCGACCGATCGCCGCAGTCTGTGCACTCTTTTCCGACTGGGCCTCCTGTGGAGAACAGGCCACGGCCCACTCCGCGGAAGGCGCGCCGCTGCGCGGGTGGCATGCCACAAGCGAACCGGCGCTAGACCCGCGCCGCGCGGCCCCACCCCGATTCGACCTCGACCAGCTCGATCACCGGCGGGAGTTCGACCAGAGTCTAGCGGGCGTCTGGCCCAGTCCCTCGAGCATCGCGGTCGGTCGGACCGTCGCCGCGACCGAGGTGTTTGTCCGCCGCGTCTCGGGCATTCTGCACTTTTTCGGCGTGCTTGTTGCCGGTGACCTTGTTCGCGGCGGCGGCTCCTCCGTCGAGAATCTTGTCCGCGAGCTTTTCGCCCTTCTCCGTTTTGAGAAAGTCTTGCGCCTTGCGGCTGATGTCGTTGAAGTTCACGAAGTTCTCCGATCTGGGACGATTGGGTTGCGTGACAAGGCTAGTTCCCGATGGTTGGGAATCACCTGCGCGCGGGAGCAACGTGGGCGGTGATGTTCCGCCCACGGACGGGTACTGGGGCATGAAAAAAGGGCCGGTCCCGAAGGACCGACCCCTTGATCTCGACCGGTTCGATCACCGAGGTGACTGAGCCGGTGAAAGGAACTACTTGATGATCTTGGTCACCGTTCCGGCGCCGACGGTGCGGCCACCTTCACGAATGGCGAAGCCGAGGCCCTCTTCCATGGCGATCGGCTGGATCAGCGCGACGTTCATGTCGGTGGTGTCGCCGGGCATGACCATCTCGGTGCCCTCAGGCAGCGTGATGACGCCGGTGACGTCCGTGGTGCGGAAGTAGAACTGCGGGCGGTAGTTCGCGTAGAACGGGTTGTGACGCCCACCCTCATCCTTTGACAGGATGTACGCGGTGCCCTCGAAGTCGGTGTGCGGCGTGACCGAACCCGGCTTGACGACAACCTGGCCGCGCTCGACGTCTTCGCGCTTGGTGCCACGAAGAAGAAGACCACAGTTCTCGCCGGCCCAAGCCTCGTCGAGCTGCTTGTGGAACATCTCGATACCAGTGACCGTGGTCTTGATGGTCGGGCGGATGCCGACAACCTCGACCTCGGAGTTGATCTTGAGGGTTCCACGCTCGGCGCGGCCGGTGACGACGGTTCCACGACCGGTGATCGTGAAGACGTCCTCGATCGGCATCAGGAAGGGCTTGTCCTTGTCGCGGACGGGCTCCGGGAAGTAGTCGTCGACAGCCTTCATGAGCTCAAGGATGTTGCCGACCCACTTCTCGTCGCCTTCCAGCGCCTTGAGTGCGGAGACGCGCACGACGGGAGCGTTGTCGCCGTCGAAGCCCTGGGCGGTGAGGAGCTCGCGAACCTCGAGCTCAACGAGCTCAAGGATCTCTTCGTCATCAACCATGTCGGACTTGTTCAGTGCGACGAGCAGGGACGGCACGCCGACCTGCTTCGCGAGCAGAACGTGCTCACGGGTCTGAGCCATCGGGCCGTCAGTAGCGGCAACCACGAGGATCGCGCCGTCCATCTGAGCAGCACCGGTGATCATGTTCTTGATGTAGTCAGCGTGGCCCGGTGCGTCAACGTGCGCATAGTGACGCTTTTCGGTCTCGTACTCAACGTGCGAGATGTTGATCGTGATACCGCGCTGGCGTTCTTCCGGAGCAGAGTCGATCGACGCGAAGTCGCGCTGAACGTTCGTCTTGGACGGGTACGTGTCGGCGAGGACCTTGGAGATCGCTGCAGTCAGCGTGGTCTTTCCGTGGTCAACGTGACCGATCGTTCCGATGTTTACGTGCGGCTTGGTCCGCTCGAACTTGGCCTTGGCCACTGTGGGTCCTCCTCAGGACTCATGGCTCCATCGACCGCTGGTTTGCGGACGGTGAAACTGCTGGATTTGTGTACTTATGCTACTCGGGCCGGGAGGCCGAAGCGATTTGGGCCCGAAGGCCCGTAAGAGACCGGAAGGCTTTAGGCTACTCGCCCTTGTTCTTCTGGATGATCTCTTCGGCTACAGCCCTGGGGACCTCCGCATAGCTCTCGAAGGTCATCGAGTACACCGCGCGGCCAGAGGTCTTCGACCTCAGGTCACCGATGTATCCGAACATCTCCGACAGCGGAACGTTGGCGCGAATTACCTTCACGCCCTGAGCGTCCTCCATGGTCTGGATCTGTCCACGACGCGAGTTGAGGTCACCGATGACGTCGCCCATGTATTCCTCAGGGGTACGCACCTCGACGGCCATCAGCGGCTCGAGCAGAACAGGGTCAGCCTTACGAACAGCTTCCTTGAAGCCCATCGAACCGGCAATCTTGAACGCCATCTCCGAGGAGTCGACGTCGTGTGCGGCACCGTCAAGCAGGCTTGCCTTGACGCCCACCATCGGGTAACCGGCCAGGACGCCGACGTGCAGCGCATCCTGGATTCCTGCATCCACCGAGGGGATGTATTCCCGGGGGATGCGGCCACCCGTGACCTTGTTGACGAACTCGTAGCTCTTCTCGGCAGTGATCTCGAGCGGCTCGATCGCGATCTGGATCTTCGCGAACTGCCCGGATCCACCGGTCTGCTTCTTGTGCGTGTAGTCGTGACGCTCGACCGCCCTGCGGATGGTCTCGCGGTATGCGACCTGGGGCTTGCCGACGTTGGCTTCGACGTTGAATTCACGCCGCATCCGGTCGACCAGAATGTCCAGGTGCAGTTCGCCCATTCCCTTGATGACCGTCTGACCAGTTTCCTGGTTCTGCTCGGTGCGGAAGGTCGGGTCCTCTTCGGCCAGCTTCTGGATCGCAAGACCCAGCTTCTCCTGGTCCTGCTTGGTCTTCGGCTCGATCGCGACCTCGATGACCGGGTCAGGGAACGTCATCGACTCGAGCACGACCTGCGCGTTCGGGTCGCACAGGGTGTCTCCTGTGGTGGTGTCCTTGAGGCCGATGACCGCGTAGATGTGACCGGCGGTCACGAAGGCCACCGGGTTCTCCTTGTTGGCGTGCATCTGGAAGATCTTGCCGATGCGCTCCTTCTTGCCCTTGGTCGAGTTGACGACCTGGGCGCCGGAGTCAAGGTGACCGGAGTACACGCGAACGTAGGTCAGGCGACCGAAGAACGGGTGCACGGCAACCTTGAACGCGAGGGCCGTGAACGGCTCCGTCGCGTCGGGGTGACGCATGATGACCTTTTCCTCATCGCGCGCGTCGTGGGCCTCGATGGCCGGCACGTCGAGCGGGGTGGGGAGGTAGTCGACGACGGCGTCGAGCATCGGCTGGACGCCGCGGTTCTTGAACGCGGAACCACAGAGGACCGGGTAGATCTCGCTGGCGACCGTGAGACCCCGAATCGCGTGCTTGATCTCGGACACGGTGAGCTCTTCGCCGGAGAAGTACTTCTCCATGAGGTCATCGTCGGTCTCGGCGACGGTCTCGAGGAGAAGCTTGCGGTATTCCGCGGCCTGCTCGATGAGGTCGGCGGGGATCTCTTCGATGGCGTACTTGGAGCCCATCTCGACGTCACCCTTGGAGTCGCCGCGCCAGGTCAGTGCACGCATTTCGACGAGGTCGACAACACCTTCGAAGGTGTTCTCGGCGCCGATGGGCAGCTGGATGACGAGCGGCTTCGCGCCGAGGCGCTTGACGATGGTGTCGACCGTGTAGAAGAAGTCAGCGCCGAGCTTGTCCATCTTGTTGACGAAGCAGATGCGGGGCACGTCGTACTTGTCGGCCTGGCGCCAGACGGTCTCGGACTGAGGCTCAACGCCCTCCTTGCCGTCGAACACTGCGACAGCGCCGTCGAGGACGCGGAGCGAACGCTCCACCTCAACGGTGAAGTCGACGTGACCGGGCGTGTCGATGATGTTGATCTGGTTTTCGGCCCAGAAACAGGTCGTCGCGGCAGACGTGATGGTGATGCCACGTTCCTGCTCCTGCGCCATCCAGTCCATGGTCGAGGCGCCGTCGTGCGTCTCGCCGATCTTGTGATTGACACCCGTGTAGTACAGGATGCGCTCAGTGACGGTGGTCTTGCCAGCATCAATGTGAGCCATGATGCCGATGTTGCGGACCTTACTCAGGTCGGTGAGCACGTCAAGTGCCACGGGGGTCCTCCGGAAGTTTGCTTATGGTGCTTGGGGCGAAACAGGGCATCCGGCATCCGGGCACGGCGAGATCTGATCTCGACAAGCCCGGACTCCGGAACGCTACTACCAGCGGTAGTGTGCGAAGGCCTTGTTCGCCTCGGCCATCTTGTGCGTGTCCTCGCGGCGCTTCACAGCGGCACCGAGGCCGTTGGATGCGTCGAGGATTTCATTCGTGAGACGCTCGGTCATCGTCTTCTCGCGACGAGCCTTGGCGTAGCTGGTCAACCAGCGCAGCGCCAGGGTGTTGGCGCGGTGCGGCTTGACCTCGACGGGCACCTGGTAGGTGGAACCACCGACGCGGCGCGAACGCACCTCGAGGGTCGGGCGCACGTTGTCGAGTGCCTTTTTCAGCGTGACGACGGCATCCGCACCGTTCTTGGCAACGACGCCTTCGAGTGCATCGTAAACGATGCGCTCGGCGAGGCCCTTTTTGCCGTCGAGAAGGATCTTGTTGACGAGCTGGGAAACGATGGGAGCGCCGTATACCGGGTCAGCGATAACGGGACGCTTGGGCGCTGGGCCTTTACGAGGCATTACTTCTTCTCCATCTTGGCGCCGTAGCGGCTACGAGCCTGCTTGCGGTTCTTGACGGCCTGGGTGTCCAGCGCGCCGCGAACGATCTTGTATCGAACACCGGGGAGGTCCTTGACGCGACCACCGCGGACGAGCACCATCGAGTGCTCCTGCAGGTTGTGGCCCTCGCCGGGGATGTAGGCGGTGACCTCGGTGCCGTTCGAGAGCTTGACGCGGGCTACCTTGCGGAGCGCCGAGTTCGGCTTCTTCGGCGTGGTCGTGTAAACACGGGTGCACACGCCGCGCTGCTGGGGGTTGGACTTCAGGGCGGGCGCCTTGGTCTTGGTGACCTTGGGGCTGCGGCCCTTTCGTACCAACTGCTGAATGGTGGGCACTAATTACTCCTTGTTATTGCTGCACGGTGACAGCTCATTGATGGTTAGCATTCGAATCGTTCCGTTTCCGGCCCGATCGAGTTCATCTGGACCCACCGACACACGGAATGAATCCCGCGGGCTGAGGTAGGTATGCCGTGGGGGCTGCTCGGAGAGCAAACCCTGTGTGAGTGCCACATCAGGGCGCCTAAGGTGCGGCACGACGAGATCGCGGTGGCATAACTCAAGCGCACGACAAAGCGCACACCTCGAAAGGATATCCCGGGGGTGACCGCTGGGTCAAATGGATGACGCTGGCCGAGGGTTCGTTCAGATGCTGTTCAAATACCCCGAGGCCAGAGCGGGGAGTCGAGTGCGGTGTCGAGGTCGGCGAGGAGGGCCAACACCCAGGGTTCGACGAATTCGGCGACGGCGACGCGCAGCCGTTCACTGTTCCGGGACAGTTCCAGGCAGACCCGGTTGCCGACCAGGGCCGCCTGGCGGTCGGCCAGTTTCACCTCGGCCCGGATGGCGGCCTTCTCCTCATCGGTCAGCGGCAGCGGTGCGGCGGGCAGGGTGACGGATGCCTCAGGTCGGGCGAGTTCGGCGAAGGTGAACAGGTAGGGGGCGTCAGGCAGGGCCGGCGGATCGAGGTCGAGGCCGGTGTAGGCCGGGTCGAGACCCTCGGCCGGGTGGTAGGCCGACGCGGCCTTGCGCTCCTGGTTCAGCCGGATCTCCCGGCTCAAGAGCGGCAAGTGCGTCTCGGTGAATTCGTCGACCTCGGCGTCGATCACGTGCTTCATGCGCATGGCGAGGGCGTGCTGCACGGCGTGCGGGACATCGGTGTTCAGGCCGGCGGCCGCGATGACCGGCGACCCGAAGCAGGTGCGGCACAGTCGGGTGCGGCCGCGGTGCGTGCCCGGGCGCCACCGGGGCAGCCAGACGAGCCAGTCGTCAACCTGTTGGCTGACCCGCGACTCGATGGAACCGTCCATGGACAATAAGGGTACTCGATCGAGCAGCTGCCCGGACGGTGAATTTCTGAGCCGGCGTCTCAGCCGTTGTCGCGTTCCCACGGCCATTGCGGCGGGCCGCGTTCGGGCATCCGTGAGGCCAGAACCAGCGAGTAGAGCAGGGTGACTATGAAGGCGAGGATGCCAGTGGTCACCGCGAATGGGCCCAGCAGAACCGAGGCCGCAAACCCGGCGCTGTCGCCCGGCAGCCCGGCGGTGTCGGCAGGCACCCCGGTGCCGAGGGCGTAGAGCACCCCGCCCACCAGGACGAAGACCGCGAGTGCGGCGAACCCGGCGCCCAGGGAGTATCCGACGGCGATCCGCTGGTTCTCCGGCCTGGTGCGCAACCCCAGCAGGAGCATCAGGATGAGCACCAGCACCACGGCGGCGGCGGTCATGACCGGGCCGACGAGAGGTCCGGCGTTCGGGTCACTGATGACATCCGTGTCAGCCAGCAGGCTGATCAGGCCGAAGGCTGCTACGAGAAGCGCGGCGAGGAGCACCGCGGCGAAGATGGCGACGACCGTCGCGTACTTCTGGTAGTCGCGCATCACTCCCCCTTGCTGGCGGGCCTGCCGGGGCCCGGCGCTCGGTGTGCGCCGGGCGTCGACCGACTAGTTGCTGCGGATGCCCTGCGGTCCGGCGGCGAGAACGCGGTCGTATTCGGCCTTGGCGGTTTCGTTACGGGTGGTGACGGCACGACCGTTGCGGGCGATCCAGGCACCAGCCCAGATCGGGACCTCACGGGCGACGACCGCGGCGGCGATGGCGCCCGGGTTCAGCCACTGCTGGCTGATGAAGCGCGCAGCCTGGTCGGGCGTGAAGTTCCACGCCTGCACGCTGAGAAGTGCGGCGCCGATATAAGAGAAGTAGACGGCCACGGCCACCAGGAAGCCGAAGAGCACGTAGGCCCACCAGCCGCCGCGGTTCACGATCAGCACCAGCAGGGCGAACGCGACGAAGAAGAAGATGACCGGTACATAGAAGATGGGCAGCACGATGAAGTCGGTGAACTTCGCTGCCGTGTCGGCGATGGACAGGCTGCCGATGCCGGACAGGGCGAACGCGACGAGGGCGTAGAGCACCGCGAAGATCATGGCGGAGAGCAACGCGATCACGACTCCGGGGCCGCGGTTGCTCTTGTAGCGCGGTGCGGCGGGCGCCTGGATGTAGATGGGCGGCTGCACCGTGGTGTTCGCGGGGGCGTAGGCCGGGGTCTCTGCGGCGTGAGTCTCTGCGGGCAGCGGTTCGAGACGTTCAGTCTCGCCCGTGGCGTTCACCGAAGCGGCGGGAACGTAAGCGGACGGGGCAGACTCGCGGGAGGCGACCGGCGCGGGCGCGGATGCCTCAGGGGCGTCATAGGAGATCGGCTCGCCGATGGGGACCCCAGGATGGGCCTGTTCGCCGGTGGGGAACTGATTGCCCGGGTGAGCGGACGCCGCCTGCTCCGTGGTCGCTGTTGTTGCGGCGCCGTCGCGGGCGTCGGCCTCGCGTCTGGCGGCGTCGGCATAGGGGTCTAGCCCGACGGGTCTGGTCTCGTGGCGTCCGTTGCTGGTTGCCGAGGCATCCTTACCGGAGTTCTTGTTGCCGTCGGTGGGCGTTGTGTCGCTCATGCTGCGCTCCTCACGGGCCTAGCGGCCGTTCTTCTCTGCAGCAACCTTAGCAACGCGGGCTCGCCGCGCCGGGCAAGCACGGCCCGGAGTCTGGTGGTGGCGGGCTACTGCGCAGCGGTCGTTGCTGGAGCGGCGGATGCCGGCGGCACCAGCACGTAGACGAGACCGGTGATGGTGGCGGTGACGTCGACGGACTCAGCCTCTTTCGACGTTGAGATCCCGGAGACCAAGAACAAGCGTGATCCCGTCTGGAGCCCACTCACAAAGTTAAGAGCGTTGGCGTAGCTGCCCGAAACCGTGATGCTAACCGCTAGAGATGCAAAATTATCTACTGTAATCTGAGGATTCGTCACCGGAGGAACGCCTGCAGTCGGTGCGGGCGCTGCGCTAGTGGTCGGCTCGGGCGTGGCATCTTGAGTGGTTTCGGTTGCGGCCTCGACCGGTGCAACCACCGGTGCGTAGGGCACGGCGTCAGCAACCGTGATACCGGTCAGAGTCACCTGGGATGCGCTTGCGAGAGCATCGAGCTGATTGACGAAGGCCGGGATGTCGGTCCCGTTCGGTACAGAATCACTTAGCGGCGCCAAGTCTGCCTTCAGCTTGTCAATGCCGGCGAAATCTTCTTTTAACTGCACCAGCACTGCGGCCTGACCGGCGTTCGAGGCTTGCACGCTGATGCGCTGATCATTCGCGGCAGAGGTTGCTGCGAGCTGAGGCTGAATTCCTAGCAACACGCCGAGCATGAGAACCAACACCATGACCAGCACGGAGGAGATCGTCCACAGTCTGTTCTTGTTCACGGCTATTTCCCTTCGGTGATGAAACGCTCGGCAAACGCGGCATCGTTCACATGCATGGTGATCGTCGCCGTATAGATCCCCGTTGTCTCATCCAAGGCCACCGAGCCCGGAAGGGCATCTGCAAACCCAGGCAAAGTAGCGAGCGAGGTGAGCCAGTCGGGCACGTCGGGAAGCACAGTACTGGTGGCCGTGAACCCCACGGTCGCGACGCGCGGTCCCTGGAGCGGGGCGGTGGGTTGCGCGTATATGGCAAGCGGCGTGGCCGAGTCCACCGCAACCGTCTCGATGGTCACGCTTGCGGGGAGAATGGCCTGAACCCCCTCGAGATACTTCTTCCAATCGATTTCGGTGGACACTCCGACCTGCTGAGCAGCCTTGACCTTGTCGACGTCACCCTGAACTTCGCGCACTTCCACATACTTCGACTGTTCGGCAACGAGGCCGGGAGTGAGCGACTGCTCGTAGGCGAGCTGCTGCTGGGCCTGCATAGCAAGGGCAGTCGCAGCGCCGGCCGATACGAGCATGATCGCCACCACTCCGATGACACCGAGGCCCAGGTGGCGGCGCACGACCTTCGCCGCACGTTCCTGGTGAACCTCCGGCGGGAGCAGGTCAACGCGCGGTTCCCCGCCGATGAGTAGCTCGTCATTCTTGCCTAACCGACTCATGCGGCACGCCCCAGTGCTAGACCGAGTGCCACGGTGAAAGTTGACGCGTTGGATCGGAGTTCCTCAGCGTTAATCCCCTTGGCAAGAGCCACCGTGGAGAACGGGTCTCCGACTTCAACCCTGAGCCTGGTCATGTCTGCCAGGTCCTCCGGCAGACCGTGCAACTGCGCTCCTCCGCCGCTCAGAACGATGCTGTGCACCGCTTCTGTCGGGCGGGTGTTGACGAAGTAATTGATAGTGTTCCGAAGGCTCATGAGCTGCTCACTGGCGGTCTTATAGATGATTTCCACCGCGCGTTTGTCTTCCGCGGCAACCGAGCCCGTCGCGAGCCCCAACCGGCGCTTGACCGCCTCGGCAGGCTCCCCTGTAGTTCCCAGTTCGTTGACCAACGCCTGAGAAATGTCGTCTCCGCCCGTGGCGATAATGCGCACAAACTGGGGAACACCGTCCGTTGCGATGACCACGCTTGTCGTACTCCCCCCGATGTCGACGAGGGCGACGGTGCCAGGGACTTTTGGGCGTGTGAGCAAGACGCGGCTGAGAGCGAAGGGAATCAAGTCGACATCGACCGTGGTGAGGCCGGCCATCTGGGTCGCATTCACGTTCGAGAGCACGGCTTGCTTCACAGCGGCAATCAACAGGCCACGAACCATCGGACCATTGTCACCTGCCGTCTCAGCAATCGGATAGAAGTCGAGCACCGCCTCTGCGACGGGCACGGGAAGCATTTCCTGAACCTCGAATGGCAGGGACTCCCGGATGCGCGCCAGTGACATCCTCGGAACGATCAAATCACGGGCGAGCACTCGTTGGTTTCCCATTCCGAGAACGACATTTCTGGACTTAAAGCCGCCCACAGACCAAAGGTGCTTCAACGCCGCGGCCACGGTGTTCGGTTCGACGACTTCGCCGCTGATGACTGCTCCGACCGACAACGGCACTTCGCAGTACCGTAAGAGAGTGGGCTTTGGCTTCCTTTGGCCTCCGACCTCCACGGCACGCAGCGAAGTGCTCCCGATGTCGATTCCTACAACACTCTCTGCCACGTGGGAGCTCCCTTACTGCTGTTTCTGATTTGTGTCATTGCTATGCCACTCCGAGGAGGGTCAAGTAACCGTCCCACACTGCAGCTCCGAAAAAGACTCCGACCCACGCGCCCACCAACATCCAGGGGCCAAAGGGAATGCCGCTCTTGCGATTTGCGCGCTTCGCGAGTAGCAGCCCGACAGCAAAAATCCCGCCAAGAAGAAACGCCGCGAAGGCCCCGACAACGAGTTGCCCCCAGCCGAGGTAGCCAAGATAGAGCCCGAGGACTCCCGCAAGTTTGACGTCGCCGAACCCCATTCCGCCCGGATAAGTGACGGCCATAACCAAATAGGCCGCCCAAAGCGCCGCCATTCCGATGGCCGCGCGCACCATGGAGTCAACATCTCCGCCGATCACCCCGGCAGCCCCCAGCAGCAGTCCACCCACAAGGTAGCTCGGCAGCACAATTGCGTCGGGCAACCGATGCGTATCGATGTCGATCAGGGCCAGCGCCACACTCACCGCTGCCAGGTACAGGAAGGCGACAAGCACGAGCACGCCCGCGGCAGTCGAGTCGGCACCGCTAACCGGATCGATATCGCCCGTAGTGCCGATTCTGGTGGTCAAGCTGAACCCGGTAGTTGAGCCGAAGCCTGTGGTCGAGCTTGTCGAGACCCAGCCCAACCCAGCAAACCAGGCGACGCCCGCGAAAAACATGGCGGTGCCCGCCTCGACCAGCGGATACCGCGCAGAGATGCGCGTCTTGCAATTCCGGCACTTGCCACGCAGCAGCAACCAGGACAAGACGGGAACATTGTCGAACGACTTAATTCTTGCTCTGCACCGCGGACACGCGCTAGGCGGAGAAACAATAGAAATGCCGGACGGCAGCCTGTAGACAATGACGTTGAGGAATGAGCCCGTTAACAGGCCCAAGACGCCAGCGCAGAGGCCCAGCAGCGGTACAAGACCTGGGATGGAACCGGTTGTCACGGTCCCGTGCTTCCATCGGGCTTGAATGCCGCGGCGACATCAGCGAACTGCGTCACGCCGTATGTCGTTGACGTCGGTGCGAGAAATTTCGGAGGCGCAGTGGTGAGTAGGCGCGTGTCATAAGTGTAAATCTTGTCGTAACCGTTGATTATGTCCGGACTGGGAACGGGGTTATTCAACCGAACTGGCCCTCGGAAAGTCTGCGCGATCGCCCCCATCACTCTCAGGTCGCCTCGGTCGCCCCCAGCATCAAAGTTTTGCACCTGGAACGTATGCCCGACAGCAAGAATCGCCGCCTGAATCAGTCGCTCACTGGGGGTCGCATCCGCCGGAGGCATCGCCGTGCAGGTGCGATAACTGATCGGGGCCACCAAACTCAAGGTGCCGGTGCAGGACCTGACCGGATTCCAGACCCATACCGTGTTCTGCGCCACGAGGCCAAGCACGTTGGTGGCCGCATCCTGGTAACTAAGGTCGCCGGTAATATACACGTTATTCTGGGCCGCGACGGTGACCGCGGAGTTGAGTACGCCCTTCACAAAGACATCACCGTTGGTGCACTTGTAGGCCGGGGATACTGTCGTCGACGACGGAGGCACGACCTCATTCGCAATGGGATAGCCATATGCATCTGGTGATGAGGGAGGCGATTGATATTTCCACCCGGACCCCGCACCAAGGCCGGTACAGGAGAAGTTCGTCGGAGGCGCGGCCGCCAGATTCCAGTAGTTCGGGTTGGTCGGCGATGTCTGCACGTTTTGAACGAAGATGAGATTCTCGTTGGGCACCGGAATCACCGCCCCTGCCGACGAGTTGAGGTCCGCAAGAGCACCGCACGCGGCCGGCAGCGGATTCGGGTTGGCGACGCTCGTGTTCAGGGTCGGCCTGGTCACCCTCGTCCAGGGTGAGACAACCCGCATCCTCCCGTCGGACGTGAACGTGATGGTTGTCGGTCCGGTATACATGCAACCGGGCCGAGGCACGGCCGCAGTGAGGTCATTTCTGGTCTCGTCGGCCATGCTGCCATTCGTGAGCGGGAGCGTTAGCACTCCACCCGCGACTGGTCCGGCAACCCCGACACCCCAGTCCGTGGCGGCACACCCTCCCCCGTTGGTGAAGAGCGGAGTGTTACTGGAGGACACCCTGCCGGAGAAAGTGGACTTGCAGACCTTGAGAGTGTCGTTGGAGTGCACCGGCCCGGTGAGAACGTCGGAGGATCCGAAGGCAATCTCGATACAGCCGGGGTTATGTCGCGAGCCGGAAACCACGGTCGTGGAGGCATGACTGGGAACACAACTAACCGTAGTCGTGGCCGGGTCCAGCAGCTCGTAATCCGTGAAGTATACGTAGTTGATGAACCCCTTTTGTTTGAGGTTGGCGATCACGCTTCGTGTCTGTGTTCCCACTCGGCCCGTCGAACGAATCCTGACCACGCCTTGCGCGGAGTAGTCAGAGTTGTCAACCTCATAGCGGAACGAAGCCCGAGCGGATGCGCCGGCGAGGCTCCCCCAGGTCCCACCGGCGCCGATGCCGAATGCCGCGTTCGCATTCGCGATGGCGGGGAGGCTGGTGGTCAGTGCGCTTCCCGAACTCAGGGTGAAGGCAGCAGCAGGATTGCCGTACTTCTGATAGGTGCTGTCATTCGAGAGCCGGCTTGCGTACTCGTCCACCCCGGCGTAGGCCGCGGACAACGCTGCGTTCCAGTTCTGGTCGCTTCGGGCCTTGATCAGCCCGCTTGTCGAGAAGCTGAGGGCGGTCGCGACCATCAGCAGCATCACCATCGCCAGGCCGATGACGGACACAAGCGCCATGCCCGATTCCTCGGCTTGCAGTCGGATTCGCGGTCGGCGATTCCTAGACCGGTCAATCATGAGGCTGCCTCCCTGGGCGAACTTTGTCGTTCGGTTTTCGCCATGCGCGGTCACGGGGTCTTGAGGTTCGGCGGAGCGACGATGCTCACCACGGCCAGGGCTCCGTCAGGGGAGCTCGCGGTGCCTGGGAGCCTCACGGCGATCTGAACGGATTTGATCAAATCAAGGTCCGATGCCGACAAGCCGCCAGTCGCCGGCAATGGAATCTCAACCCCGAGTGCGTCGTAGTAGGAGAAGAGTGGCGGATCGGTGGGCGTGAGGGGCAGCGTCATGGTCGCGAGGGGACCACCCAGGATCCGCGTCGAATTCGCCGGAGTCGAGGCGGCAGGCGACGCGGGTGACGCAGGCGGGGCAAAGATCCACGACGTCCCCGACGGGTGTGCAGTGGCGGTCCAGCGGCTCTCGACCAACTCACGATTCCCGGATGCAATCTCGAATCTCACCAGGGTGGGCTTCGGCGGCAGATAGGTCAGGTCTGCCGCCGCATTCACATCCACGCTGCTATAGAGCACGACTGCCTCCCTGCCGGCGAAGCGAAAGGCCGGGGCAGCAACAAGGGCGCCCGTGACCTTCAAGGTTGTAGCAGCCCGAATGACACGGCTCATCTCGTTGACAGCGTTGGAACCCGTTCGCGTTCTTTCATCAGTCGCTTGCGCGATGGAAACGGACTTGGACACACTGATGAAAAGTCCAGTCACCATGGAGAGCACGAGGCCTAGGAGCATCATGCTCACCAGGAGCTCGACCAGTGACATTCCGGTCTCATGACCCGCGCGCGCCCGAGCTTCAAAAAGCCCTAGGGACGGTCGGGTAAGGCACGCATTTCGCCGATTCATCGCGGGTCCAGGGCGAAGAGGCCACCGCTTGCCGCCATGGGCAATCCGGGGGTTACCAGCCAAAGCTTGCTCGGATTTGCAAAGAGAGTCGGACTGGAGTCCGTCGCACTTCCAGTGGTGTACAAACGCCAGGAGCCGAACGGGAGAGCAATGCGGTACCGGCTGCTTCCGCCGCCGGTCATGATTTGGCCGAACCTATAGGTCATCGTGGCGCCACACGATTGCTGGCCGGGAATGGGGGTATCGACTTGGGAGACGGCCGTTACCCATCTGTCTTCACTCTCGCGCTCGATGTCGACGATTCCCATTGGAATGTCAACACTCACCGTGCCGAGGGGAGCGAGGGCGACCGCGGGCAGTTTGAGCCTGCTGAGGGGAGGACTCACCCGGGTATCCGGGGCCCAGGATTCGGGATCAACCGACACACACGACGGCGTTGTGTCTCGGTAGGTCCCGGCCACCGCCTGATATCCCACTTCCCACGGGTGAAGTTTTACATTGGGGCCCGTGGCGAATTTTGGGAACACACCGTAGGAATTGCTGAAGGTCGCACTCATATCGGCGGGAATGATCGGCGATGGAGCCGGGGCCGGGGGCCGGTTCGACGCATAGTTCAGAGTGACCGTGGCTGCATCGTCGTATTTGAAAGCAAAAGAGGTGGAGGCTCCGATGGTCACCGGAAGTGTCTTCGCCGGAGTCGCGGACTGGGTGAAATCCACCATGCCAGGAGTATTTAGCGTAATAGTGTACGTTCCCGCGGGGACTTGGAGCAGAAAACTACAGCCGTCTTCGTCCGTTGGTCGAAGCGTGACGGCACCGAGCGATGGCGAGATGGTGAACGTGACGTTTTCCTTGCCGCGATCCTTGGCGTCGACGACCGAGAGCAGGATCGTTCCTTTGGTGGGGTCGTTGATCCTGGTCGTCGGGGCCAGTAACGTGTCGGTGATGACGGGATCGGTAGTCGAACGCATTCCCTGCCATGAGACAGAGACCGTGACGAGCTTGTACTGCAGGGCCCCGCCACCGGTACCGCAGGTGGCGGCCAACCCAGAAGGCGTTACCCAAGCCGTGGTCCGCTTGACGGTGTAGATCCCACCCGTGGGATTGCTCACGGTGCGAGCTGGTGCGTTGAAAACTTTGAACGGGTCGCCGTTCGCGCGCACCAGGTCGATCTCCGAGGCGGCCAGGCTTGAGGCTACCTCCCGGGCCTTGTTGTCGTGCGAGATGGTGAGGGTCGCAAGGAGGGCCGCACCGACTCCGACAGCAATTATCGCGAAGATCATCATGGCGACCAATATCTCGATGATGGTAAGGCCGCGACTGTTTGCTTCACGTGAGCACATTTGACCACGAAAGGCTTTCACGGTGCACCTCCCTTTCATCCGGATTCGGCTCGGTGTTTCGCTGGCATGTTCCGGTGGGACGAAGAAATGTGGGGCTCCGCTCGTGCGAAGCCCCACATGAGTTCAGGCTAAGGAGCAGTACAGCCTGCGGTGACAGCTGCGGCCGACGTTCCCTTGATAGCTCCACCAGACTCGATTGCGTAGAAGATCGACCCTCCGGTGCTGGTGCTCTTGCCGGCAACGCAGAATGCGCTTCCCGTACCGGGTTTGTAGGTCAATGTCGCAGTGTTCGCGCCCTTAGAAGCGCCAGCGCGGATGGCCTCTGTGGTCAGGGTCACACCCGTGCCATCGACCACTGCGGTAGCCGAAGGGAGCCCGCCAGTGTTGGTCTGCATGCTGACGATGGCCGTCTTGAGGTTCACGACGTCGGACTGAGCCGAACTGTCTTTGGCGTTGTCCTGAACACCCAGATAGACCGGGATGGCGATGGCGGCAAGGATCCCGATGATGATCACGACAACGAGGAGCTCAATCAGGGTGAATCCCTTCTCGTTCGAGTTCGGGTCGTTCCGGCGACGGTTCAGAGCAGCAAGGCTACGAGAGAGCACAGTGGATTCCATTTCTTTGATGTCCGTGAACTGGCCGTCGGCCTGATCGGACTCTAACAATATTCGCAGGATATTTTCAGCTGCGACCCAATTATGAGGGGTATTTTGTGGCGAGCCTGCCCCCAGTACTGGGGGCACCGCGATTGCCATCCTCTAAACCGAGCCCCCGGGAACCAGAGTGTGTAAGTCGGCAGCTATTTGACGACGCTCGCGATGCTGAAGATCGGCATGTAGAGCGCGATGACCATGCCACCAATGATCACGCCGAGGAAGGCGATCATGAGGGGCTCGATGGCCGCGGTGAGTTGCTCGGTCGACGACTCGACCTCCTGGTCGTAGAAGTCCGCAATCTTGTTCAGCATCATCTCCAGCGAGCCAGCATCCTCGCCGACCGCGATCATCTGGGTGACCATGGGCGGAAAGACCGGCTGCGCCATGAGTGGGCCGGAGATTGATTGACCTTGTCGCACCGATTCGGCGACTTTGATAAGCGAGTTCTCGATCACCCAGTTTCCCGATGTCTCGCCGACGATCTTGAGTGCCTGAAGGATGGGCACGCCGGCGCCGATCATGTTCGCGAAGTTGCGGCTGAAGCGGGCTACCGCAATTTTTTTAAGCAGATTGCCGAAGACGGGAAGCTTGAGCTTGAACGGGTCGACAATTCGGCGCACCCGATCGGTGTTCTTGTTCTTGCTCCACCACACGCTGAAGCCGATTGACGCGACGACCAGTATCGGAACCACATAGATCATCGAGCGAGAGAGATAGACCAGAATCATGGTCGGCAGCGGGAGGGCACCGCCGAGGCCGGAGAACATCTCCTCGAAGATCGGCACGATGAAGATGAGCATGATCATGACCGAGACGAGAGACATGATCAATACGATTACCGGGTAGGTCATCGCCGACTTGATGGTGCCGCGCAGCTTAACCTCTTTCTCGAAGTTCGCTGCGATCGACTCGAGTGCACCGTCGAGGAAGCCGCCGGTCTCACCTGCCTTGACCATATTGATCATGATCGGCGGGAAGGAGGCGCTGTGCTTGCTGAACGCCCCAGAGATCGAGATGCCTGTCTCCACGTCGTCGCGTACCTGCCTGAGGATTTTCGCGAGCGGTTTGTTCTCGGTCTGCTCGGCCAGGATGTTGAGGGTGCGCAGTAAAGATAGGCCTGACCCGATCATGGTTGCCATCTGGCGGCTCATGATCGCGAGGTCTTTGAGCCCCACACCTTTGGTGAAGCCGGGGATCGAGATCTCACGGTTCAGGCCAGTGCCTTCGGCGGATTGCTTGATCGAGACCGGCGAAATGCCCATGGTGCCGAGACGAGACGCCACGGCGCCCTCGCTCGCAGCATCCAGCTTGCCCTTGACTGTCTTGCCGTTGTTGTCTCGGCCGACGTAGGCCCACGCCTGTGCGGTGCCCATCAGCGCTGAGGGTTGGAGTAGTTGTCGCCGTAGTCGATGCCGCCGCTCATGCTGCGGGAGGCGGCATCCATTGACGTGTCGGCCCGCTTGATCAACTGAGCGAGGCTCTCCACGTCGTGGGCCTTGTCCATGGCCGCCTGACGCGTGATCTGGCCGGTGTCGACCAGATCGGCCAGGTGCTGGTCCATGGTGTGCATACCCTCTGATCCGCCCGACTGCATCATCGAGGTGATCTGGTGGGTCTTGCCCTCGCGAATGAGGTTGGCGATGGCCGGCGTCATCACGAGGATCTCTGTAGAGACCACGCGGCCCTTGCCGTTCGCCTTCTTCACAAGCGTCTGACAGACCACACCGCGAAGGGTTGCCGCTAGCTGAGTGCGGATCTGGCCCTGCTGGTGCGGAGGGAACACGTCGATGACGCGATCAATGGTCTGAGCTGCATCCTGCGTGTGCAGGGTGGCGAAGACCAGGTGGCCGGTCTCCGCGGCGGTCAGGGCGACCGAGATCGTCTCGAGGTCGCGAAGCTCACCGATCAGGATTATGTCGGGGTCCTGGCGCAGCACGTGCTTGAGGGCAGCCGCGAAGCTGTGGGTGTCGTGGCCGACCTCACGCTGGTTGACGAGGGACTTCTTGTGCTTGTGTAGGAATTCGATCGGGTCCTCGACCGTGACGATGTGGTCGGGGCGAGTGCTGTTGGCCAGGTCGACCATGGCGGCGAGCGTGGTGGACTTGCCGGATCCGGTGGGTCCGGTGACAAGCACCAACCCCCGAGGCAGCAGGGAGAAGCGGCCGACGGACTCTGGCACGCCGAGGGTCTTCAGCGCTTTGATCTCGCGCGGGATCAGCCGGAAAGCGCCGCCGATCGAGTTGCGCTGATGGTAGAAGTTCACTCGGAACCGCGCTCCGACAGCGGTGTAGGCGAAGTCGAGTTCTCGCTCCTCGCCGAAGCGAACACGGTCGCCGATCGAGATGATGCTGTAAAGCGCGGCACTGACCTTCTCCGGGCTCCAGGCTGAGAGACCTTCGATCGGGCGCAGCGCGCCATCGATGCGAATGGTGGGCGGAGCCCCGACGGTGATGTGCAGGTCAGAGGCCTCCAGCTCGAGAACAAGGGTGAGCGCCTCGATCAGGTCGGGATCGGCCTGGCGGCCGTCGGGCCCGATGACTGGCGGTGCGATCATGCGAACCGGGCCACCCGATTCGCTTGGCTCGGCCTGGATGGCGGCACGGCGCCCGCTCGGCACGTGCACGGACCCAGGGTGGTAGACCCTGCCGTCGACAGAAGATGACCCGCTGGGCACAGCCTCCAGCCGCTCGGTTGCAAGATCGTCGTCGTTCAGCTCGCTCGACTCGTCGAAGGTGAGATCGACCGGCATGCCGCCCAGGCGCACCGTGTCAGCGGCCCCGAGGTCGTGGCCCGACGGCGACTCTTCACCGACGTCGACACCGTCGATGTCTTCGCCCTGCACCTCCCGATTCGGTTCCCACCAGGCGACGTTCTCGCCCGGCTGCAGGGCTGGAATCTCATAAATTGGCTTGTCCATGCGGTTATCCCCTTCGGCACGGCGACTGGCGCTATGCAACGACTCGCAAAATCTCTTCGATCGAGGTCAGGCCCAAACGAACCTTCGCCCAGCCGTCTTCACGGAGGGTGATCATGCCCTCCGCCCGAGCGGCCCGGCCGATGTCCGCGCTGGAGGCCCGGTCCACGGCGAGACGTTCGATGCTCTCGGTAACTGTCATGACCTCATGCACGGCGATGCGTCCTCGGTAGCCGGTCTTGGAACAGTTCTGACAGCCGATCGGCTGAAAAATCACCGGAAGCGGCAGCAGCGGGTCGAAGCTGAAGCCAAGACTGGTCAGCTGCCCCGCCGTGTTCTCGGCCGGCTTCTTGCACCGTTCACAGAGCCGGCGGGCGAGCCGTTGCGCCACCACGCAATCCAGGGCAGAACCCACTAGGAACGGCTCGATCCCCATCTCGGTAAGCCGGGTGATGGCACTCGGCGCGTCGTTGGTGTGCAGGGTCGAGAGCACGAGGTGGCCGGTCAGCGAGGCCTCGATGGCGATCTGCGCTGTCTCGTGGTCGCGAATCTCACCCAGCAGAACGACATCCGGGTCACTTCGCAGAATGCTGCGGAGCGCGCTGGCGAAGGTGAGTCCGGCCTTCGGGTTCACCTGCACCTGGTTGATGTCTTTCATGCGGTACTCGACTGGGTCCTCGACCGTGATTACATTGATCTCTGGACGGGCCACGGAGTGCAGGGTCGTGTAGAGGGTGGTCGACTTTCCGGAGCCCGTGGGCCCGGTGACCAGGATCATGCCGTAGGGCTTCGAGTAGCTCTTCTTGTAGGCGGCAGCGTTGTAGTCGAGCAGGCTGAGAGCGCTCATGCTCATGGTGGTGCTCGCGTTGTCGAGAATTCGCATGACGATCTTCTCGCCCCAGACCGTAGGCAATGTGGCCACGCGCAGGTCGATCTGGCGGCCACCATGACTGACCGACATACGGCCGTCTTGAGGTTTGCGCCGCTCGGCGATGTCGATGTCGCTCATGATCTTGAGCCTCGAGATCACGCCGTTCTGGATGCTCTTCGGTGCGCTCTGCATCTCGTGCAGCACGCCGTCGATGCGGTAGCGCACTCGGAGACTGTGCTCCCCGGGCTCAATGTGGATGTCTGAGGCCTTGTCCTGGATAGCCTGACTGACCAACAGGTTCACGAACCGCACGATCGGTGCGTCGTCGTCGAGAGAATCAGAGACGCCGAAAGAGCTCGACTCGGTCGGAACCTGCTCCTCTTCCATGGTGCTGGTGAGGTTACTCAGCTCGTCATCGGCTCTGTGGTAGCGCACAATGGCGGCCAGGAGATCGCCGCGCTCAGCGACGACCGGGATGACGCGCATCTTCGCGGCCTCGCGCACATCGTCGATGGCGAAAACGTTGCCTGGGTCGACCATGGCGAGCACGAGGCGCCCGGCCTCGATCGTGATCGGCAACACCTCGTGCCGCTTGGACATGGCAGCGCTGACCAAAGAGACCGCAAGCCGGTCCACCGGGTATTCGAGCAGTTCCACGAACGGCAGTCCTGCCTGCTCGGCGCGTGCCTTTGCGAACTGGATCTCGGTGATGACCCCGGAGTCCACCAATGCTCGTACGGCTGTCTCGTCGGCGGGGTCGCCGGCCAGGAGGGTGTCGAGGTGCTCAATGGGGAGCAGACCGTGCAGAATAAGGATTTCCGTCAGCGTGGCCACGCGAATCTCCCCTGCAGGTTGGAGCTGCGGAGAACTTCGAGCGCGCGCAGCTGGTCGGTCAGCGCTCGGAGGATGTGCAATTGCGGTGATAGAACGTGGCTAACGGTATCTCGGGACCAACCGCAGCTGCCAGACCCACGATCAGGGGGTAGGCGGCGGCGAAGACAGCCGACGAGAACAGTTCAATCCTAGTTCGACACGGCCAGGTCGCGCGCCGACAGGCCAGCCACCGCTCGCGGTCGTTCCGCCAGCCACAGATCGAGCTCGGCCGCGGGTACCGGCCTCGAGAGAAGGAAACCCTGGGCCTGATCGCAGCCGACGCGGGCCAGCTCATCGAACGCCGCGGCATCCTCGACGCCTTCGGCCACCATGCGCAGGCCCAGGCTGTGGGCCAGGCCGACCGTGGATGCGACCAACGCCGCGGCACGCGCGTCCCCACTCATCGGGCCGACAAAGGAGCGGTCGAGCTTGAGCTCATCGATAGGCAGGTCGCGCAGGTACGACAGTGAACTGTAACCGGTGCCGAAGTCATCCACCGCGATTCGAGTTCCGTTCTCCCGCAACCGGGTGAGGATGTCCCTGGCACGTTCCCTGTCTGTCATCAGGAATTCCTCGGTAACCTCCAGTAGCAGCGCCTCCGCCGGCAGGCCGCGCTCGGCCAGCATGTCCCCGATGCGCTCCGGCAGTCCGACATCGATCAGGGAGCTGGCCGACAGGTTCACGGCAACGGTCCAGGCGTGCCCTTGTGCGGCCCAAAGCTTGGCCTGATCCAACGCCTTCTCGAGCACGATCCGGGTCAGCTCACTCATTAGCCCCGCCTCCTCGACCAGACTGAGAAATTGCTCGGGCAGCAGCAGTCCGCGGGTCGGATGTGCCCACCGCACCAGGGCTTCCACCCCGGTCACCTCGCCGCCGGGCAAGGCCACTTTCGGCTGATAGTGCAGCACGAACTGGTCGTCGGCCATCGCGAACCGCAACTCGGCGAGCGTGCGCAACCGGGCATCGCCGTGACCGTCGTCGCCGACGCCGAACACGTGGTGACCGGTGTGAGTCGCTTTGGCCTTGTACATCGCCATGTCAGCCTTGCGCAGCAACCCGGTGAGGTCGTCTTCCGACTCAAGCCGCACGGCGATGCCGATGCTGACGCTCGACTGCACCGCTATCCCGGCGAGTGTGAAGGGTTCCGCCAGAGCCTCACGCAATCCCGCCGCGACGGCTTCTGCCTGAATCGGTCCCGATCCGTCGAGGAGGATCGCGAACTCATCACCGCCGAGCCTGGCCAGCAGGTCACCCGACCTCAGCCGAGCTGACAGACGCTTTCCCACCTGCACCAGCAGACGGTCTCCCACGTCGTGGCCGAGACTGTCGTTGACCTCCTTGAACCGGTCCAGGTCGAGCAGGAGTAACGCACTCGGCAGGCCACTGGCGGCGCTGGCGGCGAGCCGACCCGGGACATCCGCATAGAGTGCGCGCCGATTGGGCAGGCCGGTGAGATCATCCGTTCGGGTCTGCCGGTGCAGCAGCGCCATCTTGACCAGGCGCCGGAACGCGAACTGGGTGCGCACCGCTGCGACCAGCATCGTCACCCCGGCCAAGGCGACAGCCAGGTTCGACAGCGGCACCCGGCTGGAGAGCAGCAGCACTCCGAGCCCTGCCGCGGTGGCCAAGGCCGGCACCGCCAGATCGTGGGTGCTGGCCGACGGGCCGCGACCGACGGCGCCGATGCGCGACGAGCCGTCTACCCACGCGGCGATCAAAGCGATTCCGATGGCCCAGCCGGCGTCGAGAACGGTGCCGATCCTGTAGCTCCCACTCAGATTCAGCAGCGCATACGCCGTATCGGCCCCAGCAAAGGTGAGGAGACCGCCCACCAGCAAAAGCCAATGCCGGCCGAGCCGCAGCCCCGGCGAAGCGGCGATACCGACGATCGCCGCCACGAGCATCAGGTCGAACAGCGGGTAGGCGAGGTTGATCAGGTCATCAAGAAGCCGATCGCCCGTCATCGCCGAGGCCAGAAGGGGATGGAGCGCGACCGTGAGCACTGCGGCCGATCCGAGAATGCCAATCGCGGTGTCGAGCATCACCGACCAGGACAGAATCCGCATTTGACGAATGACGAGAGTCACCAGGGTTGCCAGCATGAACGGATAGAACACGAGATAGCCGATGTCCCCCAGCGACGGGGTCGGCACCTCCCCCATCACGGCCGTCATGATCACGACGTAGCTGTCACCGAGGGCGAAGGCGATCACCGCTCCGGTCGCCAGGAGCACATGCACGTTTCGGGCTCGACTGCGCACCGAAGCGACCAGGCACACGAGCATGGGGATCCCGTCGGAGATCGTCGACAGCCAGACATTCACCAGCACTCCGGAGCCGCTCCGCGGCAGCAGAACGCCAAGGGTGTAGCTCGCGAGCACCAACCACATCAGCCAGAGCAGCCAGCGCCTGGATCGTTCGGCGGAACCGCCGTCAGTCGATGGTTGAGACGGCCTTCGGCGCTCCCGCCCCAGCCTCACAAATGACCGCATCTCTCCCCTACCCCCAGCGTTCAGCCTAACCGGGCGTTACCGCTGGCCACCGCGTCTGTGACCGCTCCCACCCACCCAGAACGAGTGCCATGTACCGCCCCGGCCGTCGTCATCGCGGTGCTCTGAAGGCGCGTGACTCGGTCAGAGCCCGAACTGCACGTCGGGAAGAGCCGTCGGGGCAGGCTTCGAGAAAAGGTAGCCCTGGCCATAGCGGCAGCCCATCGCAGTGAGGAGATCGCGTTGACCAATCGTTTCGATGCCCTCGGCAACGACGTCGAGGTTCAAGGAGTCGGCCAGGCGCAGGATGCCCTCCACAATCGCCCGGTCGTGGTCGGAACGCTCCAGATCTCGAATGAAGGTGAGGTCGATCTTCAGCAGGTCAACCGTGAAAGCCTTGAGGTGGGTGAACGATGAGTAGCCGGTGCCGAAATCGTCGATGGCCAGCCGCACGCCGAGCGCGCGCAGTTCCTGAAAGGTGCGGGCGGCGGAATCGATCGCCTCAAGCACGGCACTCTCGGTGAGTTCGAGCCAGAGCTGATCAGGCGGGAGGCCGCTCTCGGCGAGGGCGCGCTTCACCACCGCCCCGAAATCGTCCTGCACGAACTGCCGCGGCGACACATTCACGCTCACGGCCAATTCCCCGTTGAGCGCAGTCACGGCCCGGCTGGCCTGGCCGAGCACGGTGGTGCCGATCCCCTTGATCAGGCCAACTTCCTCAGCGATCGCGATGAAATCGCCGGGAGACACGAGACCCCGGTCGGGGCGCCGCCAGCGGGCGAGCGCCTCCGTGGCCACGACCGTGCGCTGCTGCAGGTCGACGATCGGCTGATACCAGGTTTCAATCTCGTCAAGCTCGACAGCGTCGCGCAAGGCAAGCTCGGTGTCGAGCCTGCGCTCGATCCGTCCGCGCAGGTCGTCGTCGAAGACCTCGTAGCGGGCGCGCCCGCGATCCTTCGCGAGGTACATGGCCTGGTCCGCGTTGCGCAGCAGAACTTCGGCGTCGTCCTGCCCGAGGCCGAAGGCGATTCCGATGCTGGCATCGACGGATGCGATCTGGTCACCGATCATGATCGGCCGCGCGATGGATGCCTGGATTGTATCGGCGATGCGGTGCACATCCTCGCTGCCGCCGACGTCCGGGCAGATCACGACGAATTCGTCGCCCCCGATCCGGGACACCGTGTCGCTGGCCCGGATGCTTTGCCGGAGGCGGATGGCAACCTCGGTCAGCACCGTGTCGCCGGCGTGGTGCCCGAGGCTGTCATTGACGAATTTGAACCGGTCGAGGTCGATGAACAGCACAGCAACACCACGACCCAGGCGCGACGCCTGCAGCAGCGCCTGCTTCAAACGGTCGAGCAGCAGCAGTCGGTTGGGCAGGTTGGTCAGCGGATCGTGGAAGGCGAGGTGCTCCACCCGTGCTTCCGCCAGGCGTCGTGCCGTGATGTCCTCCACCTGGTACAGCAGCCCCCCGGCCTGGTCCCCCTCGAAAATCTCCGCGATCTCGGCGATACTGACCTTGACCCAGGTTTCTTGGTTGCCGCCGTGGCGCATTCGTCGGTCCATGCGCTGTCGGGTGGACGTACCGCACGGACCAGCGCCCTCCGGCAGCTCATCGTCACCGCTCTCGGTTGGCATGAAGATCGTTTCAATCTGGTCGTCGACCAGGGAGTCGGTGCGTCCCGCGAGACCCAGGAGCCGCCTGTTGGCGGCCACGATCTGGCCGTCGCGCGTCACGATGGCCGTTCCGAGCGGCGAGGAGGCGAAAGCAGCCTCGAACCGGGCGGCGGCCGCGGCCGCCGCGTGCTCAGCCGCACGTTGCGCGGTCACATCGGTAACGCTGGCCAGGTGCCCGATGACGCCGTGTTTGTCACGCATCGGGGCCGTGCTCACCTGCACCCAGTTGACCTGGCCGGACGGGGTGCGGAACCGCAGGGTGGTTTCGTAGGCCTCTCCGGCTCCGGCGCTCAATTGCCATTCACGGAACACGCGCTCCGCGTCGTCCGGATGAACTGCCTTCGCCCAACCGTCGCGGCGCGACTCAGCCTTGTTGAGACCACTGAGCGCCAACCACTGGTCGTTGGCGGAGACGAGCCCGCCCTCAGCATCCAATTGCACGATTCCGACCGGTGCGATCTTGATGAGGGTGTGCAGAGTGTCGGCTGTCTCCGCGAGCTCGCGAGTGCGATTGGCAACCGTCTCCTCCAGCGTGTGATTGGCCGCAGCCAGAGCGTGCATGGCGGCGTCGCGCTCGCGATCGAGGTCGCGCAGCCGTCGAGCCGCGACCCAGGCCAGCACGCAGGACAGCATCGTCAGGGCAAGGACTAGGCCGGCGACACCGAACGCCGAGTCGTACAACCCCTGACGCTCACCCCGCAACCCGATCCAGCCAAGCACGAACGGGCCGAAGACCAGGAAAGGGAACACCTGATGGAGCAGGCGCCCCGCGCTGCCCCCGTTACGGAGAAGACCGATCAGGCCCGCGTCCGGGCGTTGGAAGAGCAGGGCCGTCGCCAGAAGCGCGATTCCCACCGCCGTCGGCCACGCCATGCTCGTGAAGCCACCGATCGAATAGAGCGAGGAGACCCCGTAGGCATAGCCCAGGGTCGCAACCAGGCTGACGCCCAGGGCGCCGTAGGCGAAGCCGAGCATCGGGGCGGATCGAACGGCCCGCCCGGCGATGACGGACGCCCCGAGCAGAGTGAGAGCCACCGCCGTCGACGGCGCCATGCGCGCGGACTGCCCCCCGTAGTCGATTCCGGGCAGGAGCACATCGATGCCGAGCGAACGCCCGAAAATGAACTCAGCGAATGTGAGAGCACCGATCAGGAGGGCCGCCAGCCCGAGCGCCAGGGTCAGCCGGCGACGATCGACGACGAGCACGGCCGCCGCCACCAGTACGAGCCCGAAGGCCGCCATCGGCTTCATCGCCAGCAGGGCGACGAGCACCGGCGGCAGAAAATCGACGCCGACATACCAGGACACGAGAATACTTAGCCCTACAGCGCCGACCAGCGCCGCACCGAACTGCCCAACCACTCGCATGCTGTCCCTTTGATCCCGAAAAGCAAACAATGCCGGTCGTTGGGTCAACACTACCGGGTACGGGAATTACACCTATCCGCCGGTCGGTGAGCGCGCCTTAGGCGCCGGCCCAGACGTTCGCGATCATGTCGTGCGTGTAGCCGTCCGGACCGGCGTTGATGTAGTGCGTGGCCAGCCAGATTCCGTCCCGCAGGAAGTGCGACTCCCCGGAGACGCCACCGTCATCGGCCCCCTCAATGATGCAGCGCATGCCACCTAACTCCTCGTAGCAGTTCATTCCCGCCGCCGACAGCCGGCTCAGCACCGCAGCTGACTGCTCCGAGGTGACCCACATGAGCTCTGTGGTGAGGCCCAGACCCGATCCGCCGTTCTCGTTCGCCCAGACGCAGGTGAGGCGTTCCCCGGCCGCGTCGATCAGAGCGATGAGCTCCTGGTCGTCGGACCCGCGGTTGGCTCCCGATTTCTCCTCGGCGACCCAGGCGGGGTTGAGCACCAAGTTGTCGAAGGCGGCCACCATCTCCGGACTGTACAGCTCGTCACAGGTCGACGGATGCGGCCCGTCCGGCACCGACGTCGGCTCCGGCACAGCGGCGAGGGCCAGGGGTGCGGGGGACGAATGCGGCTGTGGCCGCCCGGTCTCCTCAACGGCGCCGGGCGTGCCTGCGCCCCCGCGCCAAACGATGAGCAACACGACAAGGGCGATGACCAACAGGGAGCCGATGGCGCCGAGGAGCACCCACATCCGTCGACGCGTCATTGCCGAAGCGGACACTGGACCTGCAGCCATGCGTTACCCCCCGAGAGAATTTCCGCCAGCTTATCGCGGGTCTCGACACGCTCGGATCTCGACAGGCACAGATCTCGACAGGCAGGACCACCGGCGCAGGCGTTAACGGAGGATGGCCCCCTGCCGAAGCAGAGGGCCATCCGTGGAACCAGAACCAGTGACTAGTTGTAGGTTCCGGGGGTGAAGTCGTCCGACGAAAAGCTGTCGAAGTCGACGAAGCTCAGGTCACCCTCGTTGAACGTTGCATCATCGGTGAAGATGCGGTTCGGGTAACGCTCAGCCTTGGCTTCGTCCGTTGCCTCGACGGTGACGTCGCGGTAGCGGGGAAGACCGGTGCCGGCCGGGATCAACTTGCCGATGATGACGTTCTCCTTGAGGCCCATCAGCGGGTCGCTCTTGCCTTCCATGGCCGCCTGGGTCAGAACCCGGGTGGTCTCCTGGAAGGAAGCGGCCGACAGCCAGGACTCGGTCGCCAGCGAAGCCTTGGTGATACCCATGACTTCCTGACGAGCAGACGCCGTCTTCTTGCCCTCGGTGAGCGCGGTGCGGTTGAGGTCGTTGTACTTCAACCGGTCGACCAGCTCGCCGGGGAGCAGGCCGGTGTCGCCGTGCTCGACGACGGTCACCTTGCGAAGCATCTGACGAACGATGACCTCGATGTGCTTGTCGTGAATCGGCACGCCCTGAGACCGGTAGACATCCTGCACGCCACCGACGATGTGCTTCTGCACAGCGCGGACACCCTTGACTCGAAGAACTTCCTTCGGGTCGACGGCTCCGATGATGATCTGCGTGCCTAGCTCGACGTGCTGGCCATCCTCCACGAGGAGGGTGGAGCGCTTGAGCACCGGGTAGGCAATCGCCTCGTCGCCGTTGTCGGGGGTCAGGATGACCTTCCGGCTGCGGTCGGTGTCTTCGATTGTGATGCGACCGGCGGTGTCGACGATCGGGGACGCACCCTTGGGGGTACGTGCCTCAAACAGTTCCTGCACGCGAGGCAGACCCTGGGTGATGTCGTCGGCGGATGCCGATCCACCGGTGTGGAAGGTACGCATCGTGAGCTGGGTGCCCGGCTCGCCGATGGACTGCGCGGCGATGATGCCCACGGCCTCACCGATGTCCACGAGCAGCCCGGTAGCGAGCGAACGGCCGTAACAGACCGCACACACACCGACGGCCGACTCACAGGTCAGAACCGAGCGCACCTTGATGTTCTCGACACCAGCCTCGACCAGCTTGTCGATGAGCACGTCGCCCACGTCGTCGCCCGCATCAGCGACAACCTCGCCCTTGGCGTTGACCGCCGGGGTGGCCAGGCTGCGAGCGTAGACGGCGTTCTCAACGTTGGGGTGACGGACGAGCTCGCCCATCGCGTTGATCTCGGCGATCGGCAGCTCGAGGCCCTTCGTCGTTCCACAGTCGTCTTCGCGGATGATGACATCCTGCGAGACGTCCACGAGACGACGCGTGAGGTATCCCGAGTCGGCGGTACGCAGAGCCGTGTCGGCCAGACCCTTACGAGCACCGTGAGTAGCAATGAAGTACTCGGCGACGGACAGGCCTTCGCGGTAGCTCGAGATAATCGGGCGAGGGATGATCTCACCCTTCGGGTTGTTGACCAGGCCTCGCATACCGGCGATGTTTCGCACCTGCAGCCAGTTACCACGGGCACCGGAGGTGACCATGCGGTTGATGGTGTTGTCCTTCGGGAAGTTTTCCTGCATGGCCGCGGCAACGTCTTCCGTCGCCTTGGTCCAGATCTGGATGAGCTCCTGGCGACGCTCGAGGTCGGTCGTGAGACCCTTCTCGAACTGCGACTGAACCTTCGCGGCCTGCTTCTCGTAGCCGGCAACGATCTGCGGCTTGTTCGGCGGGGTCAGGATGTCGCTGAGCGCCACGGTCACACCGGAGCGGGTAGCCCAGTAGAAACCGGCGTCCTTGACGCGGTCAAGCGTCGCGGCGACTTCCACCTTCGGGTACCGCTCGGCGAGGTCGTTGACGATCGCCGAGAGGGTGCCCTTGTCGGCGACCTTTTCGAAGTACGGGTAGTTGACCGGCATGGCTTCGTTGAAGATGGCCCGGCCGAGCGTGGTCGTGACCAGCACGACACCGACAGCCTGTCCATCGACCAGTTCGACGCCTTCGGGCTGCGTGCCCTCCTCGAAGAACTTGTCCGTGAGCCGGATGCGCACCTTGGCGTTCAGGTCGAGCGACTTCTGATCGAAAGCAAGAATCGCTTCCGCAACAGAGGAGAACGCGCGGCCTTCGCCGATGACGCCTTCCTTCAGCGTGGTCAGGTGGTGTAGTCCGATAATCATGTCCTGCGTGGGCAGGGTCACCGGGCGACCGTCAGACGGCTTCAGGATGTTGTTCGAGGCGAGCATCAGGATGCGCGCTTCGGCCTGGGCCTCCATCGACAGCGGCAGGTGGACTGCCATCTGGTCACCGTCGAAGTCGGCGTTGAACGCAGCACAGACGAGGGGGTGCAGCTGGATGGCCTTACCCTCCACGAGCTGAGGCTCGAACGCCTGGATGCCGAGGCGGTGAAGCGTCGGCGCACGGTTCAGCAGCACGGGGCGCTCACGGATGATCTCCTCGAGCACGTCCCAGACCTGAGGGCGGCTCCGCTCGACCATGCGCTTGGCGGCCTTGATGTTCTGAGCGTGGCTCAGGTCGATCAGGCGCTTGATCACGAACGGCTTGAACAGCTCGAGTGCCATCTGCTTGGGCAGACCACACTGGTGCAGCTTGAGCTGCGGGCCGACGACGATGACCGAACGGCCGGAGTAGTCGACTCGCTTGCCGAGCAGGTTCTGGCGGAAACGACCCTGCTTGCCCTTGAGCATGTCGCTCAGGGACTTGAGGGCGCGGTTGCCGGTACCCGTGACGGGACGGCCACGACGACCGTTGTCGAAGAGCGCGTCAACGGCCTCCTGCAGCATCCGCTTCTCGTTGTTCACGATGATCTCGGGGGCACCGAGGTCAAGCAGACGACGCAGGCGGTTGTTGCGGTTGATCACACGACGATAGAGGTCGTTGAGGTCGCTGGTCGCGAAGCGGCCACCGTCGAGCTGCACCATCGGGCGCAGTTCGGGCGGGATGACGGGGACGACGTCGAGCACCATGGCGGCCGGCGAGTTGCCGGTGATGATGAAGGCGTTGACCACGCGGAGACGCTTGATCGCACGGATCTTCTTCTGGCCCTTGCCCTCGGCGATCTGCAGGTGCAGGTTTTCGCTCTCGGTGACCAGATCGAAGGACAGCAGGCGCTTCTTGATGGCTTCGGCGCCCATGTAGGCCTCGAAGTACATGCCGAAACGGTCCTGCAGCTCGTGGAAGACCGAGTCCTCAGGCTTGAGGTCGCCGACCTTGAGGGTGCGGAAGTCTTCCCACACGCGCTCGAGGTGAGCGATCTGCTCGTCGAGAGACTTGCGGACCTGGCTCATCTCCTTCTCGGCGGCGTCCTTGGTGCGCTTCTTCTGGTCGCTCTTGGCACCTTCGGCTTCCAGTGCGGCCAGGTCGGTTTCCAGACGCTGCAGGCGGTCGGCGATGCGGGAGTCGCGCTGACCTTCAAGGGTCTTGATCTCGAGGCGGAGCTCGTTCTCAAGGCCGGGCATGTCCTGGTGACGGCCGTCTTCGTCAACCGTGATGACCATGTAGGCGGCGAAGTAGATGACCTTTTCGAGGTCCTTCGGAGCCATGTCCAGCAGGTAGCCGAGACGCGAGGGAACACCCTTGAAGTACCAGATGTGGGTGACCGGGGCGGCGAGCTCGATGTGGCCCATACGCTCGCGGCGCACAGACGACTTCGTGACCTCTACGCCACAACGCTCACAGACGATGCCTTTGAAGCGAACTCGCTTGTACTTGCCGCACGAGCATTCCCAGTCTCGGGACGGGCCGAAGATCTGCTCGCCGAACAAACCGTCTTTTTCCGGCTTGAGCGTGCGGTAGTTGATGGTTTCGGGCTTCTTGACCTCACCGTGAGACCAGCGACGAATGTCGTCGGCGGTCGCAAGGCCAATGCGAAGCTCGTCAAAAGTGGTTACGTCGAGCAATTTCTCTCCTTGGAAAGTATTCGAAGTGTTCGTCATCGGCCGGGCCTAGATGTCGTCGATCGAGGACGACTCAAACCGGGTGGAAATGTTGATGCCGAGCTCCTCCGCAGCGCGGAACACCTCGTCATCCGTGTCGCGCAGGCTGACGGCGGTGCCGTCGCTCGACAGCACCTCGACGTTCAGGCACAGCGACTGCATTTCCTTGATCAGAACCTTGAAGCTCTCGGGGATACCAGGCTCCTGGATGTTCTCGCCCTTGACGATGGCCTCGTACACCTTGACGCGGCCGAGGATGTCGTCGCTCTTGATGGTGAGGAGCTCCTGCAGGGCGTAAGCGGCTCCATATGCTTCGAGCGCCCACACCTCCATCTCACCGAAACGCTGTCCACCGAACTGCGCCTTACCACCCAGCGGCTGCTGCGTGATCATGGAGTAGGGGCCGGTGGAACGGGCGTGGATCTTGTCGTCGACAAGGTGGTGCAGCTTCAGGATGTACATGTAGCCCACGGAGACCGGGTTCGGGAACGGCTCACCGGAGCGGCCGTCGAACAGCTGAGTCTTGCCCGAGGATCCGATGAGGCGGTCGCCGTCACGGGTCGGGGTCGTGGAGTCGAGGAGACCCTCGATCTCGACCTCGAGTGCGCCGTCGAATACCGGGGTCGCGACCTTGGTGTTCGGCGCCGCGCTGTGCGCGGCTTCGGGCAGACGGCCGGCCCACTTGGGCTTGCCTTCCACCTGCCAGCCCTGCTTCGCGATCCAACCCAGGTGGGTTTCGAGGACCTGACCGAAGTTCATTCGGCCCGGGATGCCCAGCGGGTTGAGGATGATGTCGACCGGGGTTCCATCGGCGAGGAACGGCATGTCCTCGATCGGCAGGATGCGGGAGATAACACCCTTGTTGCCGTGACGGCCGGCGAGCTTGTCACCCTCGGTGATCTTGCGCTTCTGGGCGATGAAGACGGCAACGCGCTGGTTGACGCCCGAGCCGAGCTCGTCGTCGCCATCCTGCGAGTCGAAGACCTTGACACCGATGATGGTGCCGCGCTCACCGTGGGGAACCTTCAGCGAGGTGTCGCGAACTTCGCGGCTCTTCTCGTTGAAGATGGCGCGCAGCAGGCGCTCCTCGGCGGACAGTTCGGTCTCGCCCTTGGGCGTGACCTTGCCGACGAGGATGTCGCCGGGGCGAACCTCGGCACCGATCCGGATGATGCCGCGCTCGTCGAGGTCGGCGAGCAGGTCAGGCGACACGTTGGGAAGGTCGCGGGTGATCTCTTCCTTGCCCAGCTTGGTGTCGCGAGCGTCAACCTCGTACTCCTCGATGTGGATCGAGGAGAGGGTGTCGTCCTTGACCAGGTTCTGGCTCAGGATGATCGCGTCCTCGAAGTTGTAGCCCTCCCACGGCATGAACGCGACGAGCAGGTTCTTGCCGAGAGCGAGCTCACCGTTTTCGGTGGCGGGGCCGTCGGCGATGACTTCGCCGACTTCGATCCGCTCGCCGGCCTGCACGATGACGCGGTGGTTGTAGCTCGTGCCCTGGTTGGAGCGAGCGAACTTGCGCAGGTAGTACTCCTGCGTGCCACCCTCGTCGAGCTGGATGGTGACGACATCCGCCGACACCTCCATGACGACGCCGGCCTTGTCGGCGGTGAGTACGTCACCGGCGTCAATGGCCGCGAAGACCTCCATGCCGGTACCGACGAGCGGGCTCTCGCTCATCAGGAGCGGAACGGCCTGACGCTGCATGTTGGCACCCATGAGGGCGCGGTTCGCATCGTCGTGCTCGAGGAACGGGATGAGCGAGGTGGCGACGGACACCATCTGGCGAGGCGAGACATCCATGTAGCCGATGTCTTCCGCGGGGAAGAGGTCAACCTCTCCACCCTTCTTGCGGGCGAGAACCCGGGCGTCGGCGAAGTGCCAGTCCTTGGTGAGGGGCGCGTTCGCCTGGGCAACGATGAACTCGTCTTCTTCGCTGGCAGTGAGGTAGTCGATCTGGTCGTTCATGACCTTGCCATTGACGACGCGACGGTACGGGGTCTCAATGAAACCGAAGGCGTTGATCCGCGCGAACGAGGCGAGCGAACCGATCAGGCCGATGTTCGGGCCTTCCGGGGTCTCAATGGGGCACATGCGGCCGTAGTGCGAGGGGTGAACGTCTCGCACCTCGACGCCGGCACGGTCACGGGACAGACCACCCGGGCCCAGCGCGGACAGTCGACGCTTGTGCGTCAGGCCGGCGAGCGGGTTGTTCTGGTCCATGAACTGCGACAGCTGGCTGGTTCCGAAGAACTCCTTGATCGCGGCGACGACGGGGCGCACGTTGATCAGGGTCTGCGGAGTGATCGCTTCGATGTCCTGCGTGGTCATGCGCTCGCGGACGACGCGCTCCATGCGAGACAGGCCGGTGCGCACCTGGTTCTGGATGAGCTCGCCGACAGCACGGATGCGACGGTTGCCGAAGTGGTCGATGTCGTCGATGTCGATGCGAATGTCGGTCTGCTTGCCGTCGCGGACTCCGGCGATCGTGGTCTGGTTGTCGTGCAGCGCAACCAGGTACTTGATCGTGGCCAGGATGTCCTTCAGCGTCAGCACGGAGTCGCTCAGCGGCGCCTCGAGGCCGAGCTTGCGGTTGATCTTGTAACGACCAACCTTGGCCAGGTCGTAGCGCTTGGAGTTGAAGAAGAAGTTGTCGAGGAGCGCACGCGCGGCCTCGGCGGCAACCTGCTCGCCCGGACGCAGCTTGCGGTAGATGTCTTTGAGGGCTTCTTCCTTGGTGAGGATGTTGTCCTTTTCCAGGGTGAGCTCAATGGACGCGAAGCCCTTGAACTCTTCGAGGATCTCTTCGCTCGTCAGGCCGAGGGCCTTGAGGAACACCGTGACGGACTGCTTGCGCTTGCGGTCGATGCGAACGCCGACCTGGTCGCGCTTGTCGATCTCGAATTCGAGCCAGGCACCGCGGCTCGGGATGACGCGAGCGGAGTAGATGTCCTTGTCGGACGTCTTCTCCTGCTGGCGGTCGAAGTAGACGCCCGGGGAGCGGACCAGTTGCGACACGACGACACGTTCGGTGCCGTTGATCACGAAGGTGCCCTTGGGGGTCATCAGCGGGAAGTCACCCATGAACACGGTCTGAGTCTTGATCTCACCGGTGAGGTGGTTCATGAACTCAGCGTTCACATAGAGAGGTGCGGAGTAGGTTTTACCCTTTTCCTTGCACTCGTCGATGGTGTACTTCTCCGGCTCGAGCTCCGGGTTGGTGAACGACAGCTGCATCGTTTCGCCAAGGTCCTCGATAGGTGAGATCTCTTCGAAGATCTCGTCGAGCCCGGTGCGAGTCGGCAGGTCTTGACGACCGGCCGCCTGGCCTTCTGCGACACGCTGTTTCCAGTTGTCGTTACCGACGAGCCAATCGAAGCTCTCGGTCTGCAAAGCAAGCAGATCCGGAACAGTCAGATTGTCGGTGATCTTCGCGAACGAAAGACGGCCAGCGGCACGTCCGTTCTTGGGTGAGTTGGTGGTTGCGTTGCGCGCAGCAGCCAAGGAAATAACCTCCGTGGACCCCGTCAGGTCTAGTCACTGTTAGTAAGGAATACCGAGTACGAACTCCTCAGACCCTCGAGTTCAAGAATTCCGGTGTTCTGAAATCCTGGAACGAGGTATGCGTCAAGGTGGCTTGAGCACGCAAAGCCGACCGCAATATGAAGGCAGAGTTAAGTCTGGGAGCGCAAAGAACAACTATATGCCGATCGACCCGCCATGTCCACTAAATTCTTGACCTCGTGATAATCCTCAGGTATAACCCGGTTTCGGATGTCAGCAGTCTGCGTTGTCGCTGGTGACGGAGGGCGCACACTGGATGGATGAGTAGGCCTGTCGCGCAGCATCCGTCGATCACCTTGAAGCTGAGCGGCCACCGCGCCGTCATCGAGCCCGACCGGTTCACCCCGGGCAGCTTCAACCTGATCGTGGACGGCACGCCGCAGTCGAACGTGAACCTGGATGACCCCGCCGAGCTGTTCTTCGAGTACGTGCAGCGGATCGGGCACGTGATCGATCTGATCGGCGAGGTCGGCGAACCGATCACCGCCGTGCACCTGGGTGCCGGGGCGCTCACCCTTCCCCGCTACGTGGAGGCGACCCGGCCGGGCTCGCGCCAGCAGGTTGTTGAGCTCGAGAGCGACCTGATCGATTTCGTGCGCGGCGAACTGCCCTGGGACAAGCGCGCGCAGCTGCGCGTGCGGCACGGTGACGCCCGTGAGGTGCTGGCGAAGCTGCCGGCCGGGCTGCACGGGGCGGTGGACCTCGTCGTCGTCGACATCTTCTCCGGGGCGCGCACCCCGGCCCACGTGACCAGCCGCGAGTTCTACGAGCTGGCCGCTCCCCTCTTGTCGCCGCGCGGAGTGCTCGTGGTGAACGTCGCCGACGGGCCAGGGCTGCCGTTCGCCCGCTCGCAGGCCGCGACGCTGTCCGCCGTTTTCGGGCACGTGCTCGCCCTCGCCGAGACCCAGGTGCTCAAGGGGCGCCGGTTCGGCAACATCGTCTTCGTCGCCGCCCACACCCCCATCGACACAAGCTGGGTGTCGCGGCTGCTGGCGGGCGGGCCGCATCCGTCGAAGGTGGTCGAGGGCGCAGAATTCACGCAATTCACGGCAACCGCCCTAGTCACAACGGATGCGACGGCCACCCCGTCGCCCCTTCCCGGCCGCACGGTGTTCCAGCTCGGGAGCTGAGCCGACGAAGGCTGTCCTGGTCGGGCGCCGGACCGGGCCGGGCCGGGCCGAGCTTGCCGTACGTGGGCAGGCACGCGCGGCGACGTGGCCAACTCAGGAGATCCGGGGCAGAAGTGCAGCGGGCATCCGTGTTCACGCGGCCGGACGCGCTGACGCATTCAAATCTCCTGAGTTAGCCACAGGCGCAGCGACGGATGTGGCGGATCGCCCCCCGATCGGGGACCGGTCCACCCGGCCGGGACTACGCTGGACGGGACCACGTTTCGCCCGCGGCATGTGCCGCCTTCGCCTCAGGACCACACCCTGCCCATCATCACTGGCTACGACGCCGTCACCCTGCGTGAGAAAGTCGACCTCCATGCCGCTGAGTTGCGCCTCGGCGAACTCGGCGAGCTGCGCAGCCTGTCTGCTCTCAACGAGAAGGTCGTGCTGCTGCGACTGACCGGCCGGCTCGACGAGGCCTGGGACATGGCGAACGCGGCGCTGCGCCAGTCCAGATTCACCGGGTCGAGAGAGGAACTGGCGTTCAGCCGCATCCGTCGCGCCCAGGTGCAGCAGTTCCGGGGCAAACTTGACGAGGCTGCCACCGAACTGACCCACTGCGTGCTCGAATCCGAAACGCATGAGTGGGGCGCTGTCGCCGCGTTTGCCCGGGAAAGCCGCGGCAAGGTGTACTTCGAACAGGGTGACCTTGACGCCGCCCTGGCCGACTTCAGGGCCTCGGTGACGCTGCGTGAGCAGGCCGGTGCCACGCCGGCACTCCTCGAGAGCGCGCTCGTCGCCGTCGCCGTGGTCGAGTCCTTCATCGCCGAGCGCCGCCAGGCCGGCCAGCAACAGTAGCGCTGCGGCAGGCTGCATCGGCTCCTGCCCGCGGCTGTCGTTCCGGCGGCGGGCATCCGGCAGCGGGCATCCGTCAGCGGGCGGCAAGCAGTTGGCGACCGGCAGTTGGCGACCGGCAGCGGGCGGCAGGCAGCGGACATCCGGACATCCGGTCGGACTCTGCATAGCTCCTGAACAGCCCTCCGCCGGCGCGGGGCGGGCCCGGAATTCCGGGTGCGACGACCCGGCGTTCGCCCGCTCGGCGCCTGAACTGTGCAGGAGTTGTGAACAAGCGGGACCGCGCACCCTGCAGCGGCGATCCGGGGCATGCTGGAATCAGTGTCGGCGAACGTGCCGGTTCGAGACGATGTGGAGCGTGAACGAGAACATGAACCGGCGGATGAGCGCACGCACCAGCACGGCCGGGACCCTGACCCTGGCCGCGCTCCTGTTGCTCGGTGCATGCACGGCGAGCCCGCCGCCACCCTCGGCGGCCACCTCGACCCCCGCGCAGCCGGTTCCGTCCGGAACGGCCGAGGCCGGCTCCCCCTCCCCCTCCCCCGGCCTGCCGGTCCGCCCGGTGGGCGACCCGGTCGTCATCGCCTCCGGCCTGAACGCACCCTGGTCGATCCTGCATTTCCCGAACGAGGGCACGCTGATCAGCGAACGGGACACGACGCTCGTCCGCGAACTCCTCCCCGACGGCGCCCTGCGCGATGCCGGCCGGGTCGCCGAGGCACGCCCAGGCGGCGAGGGCGGACTGCTGGGCCTCGCCGCCTTGCCCGACCCGGCCGCACCGGGCGGCACAGGTTGGGTCTACGCCTATCTCACGGGCGCAGATGACAACCGCATCGTGCGGATGCCACTGTTCGGCTCGGCCGGCTCCCACACGCTCGGGGACGCCGAACCGGTTCTCGACGCAATCCCGAAGGCCGGCAACCACAACGGCGGCCGGCTTGCCTTCGGTCCTGATGACCTGCTCTACGCCACGGCCGGCGACGCCGGCGATTCCGGCAACGCTCAGGATCCGGCCTCTCTCGGCGGTAAGATCCTGCGGATGACCCCGACCGGTGCCGTGCCCGATGACAACCCGTTCGGAACCCTCGTCTATTCCTCCGGCCACCGCAACCCGCAGGGCATTGCCTGGGACTCCACCGGTCAGCTCTGGGCCAGCGAGTTCGGCCAGAACACCTGGGATGAACTCAACCGCATCACGGCGGGCGGCAACTACGGCTGGCCGGTCGTCGAGGGCATGCAGGGCACGGATGCCGACCCCGGCTTCATCGACCCGGTGCAGCAGTGGCCCACGAGCGAAGCCAGCCCGAGCGGACTTGCGATCGTGAACGACACCATCTTCATGGCCGCCCTTCGCGGCGAGCGGCTCTGGCGCTTCCATCCCTCTACAGGTGAAGTCGACGACTGGTTTGTGAACAGCTTCGGTCGGCTGCGGGATGTGGTGCCTGGACCAGATGGCACACTGTGGTTCGTGAGTAATAACACCGATGGCCGAGGCACCCCCTCCCCCGGCGACGACCGGCTCTACCAGGTGGCGGTGGCACCCTGATGGCCGATCTCAACCGTGTGCGCCACTGGGCGGACGCCCTGATCACTCTGCACCTCGACCCCAGTTGGACCTTCGCATTCGACAACGCGAAGAAACGGGCGGGGCTGTGCAATTACTCCGTGCGTCGCATCACCGTGTCCCGGTACCTGGCCGCGCGCTACGGCGACGACGACGTGCACCAAATCCTTCTACACGAGGTCGCGCACGCGCTGGCCGGCCCGCGCGCCGGTCACGGACCGAGATGGAAGCTGACCGCGCAGAACCTCGGCTACGAAGGCAAGCGGACCCACGACGGTGAGATCGCCGACGAACTCGCGCCCTGGGTCGGAACGTGTCCGTTCGGGCACGTGCACTATCGCTACCGGAAACCAACGCGGTCATTCGCCTGCGGACTGTGCGGGCGCGGATTCGACATGGCGTACCTGATCCAGTGGACGCGGCGCGAGATCACGGCTGCGGCCCGACGCCGGGCCGCAGCGGCGACAGGAGATGAGTAGGGGTCGCGGGCTACTCGGAGACCCGAATCTCTTTCCAGAAGGCGACGTAGTTGCTGTAGTCCTGGCCGACGCGGTCGAACGAGGCCGACGGCGGAGTCGGGTAGCTGAACGCGCGGTCCTGCAGCAGGGTTTCGCCGTCCATGATGCTGAAGTACTGACACTCGCCCTTCCACGAACAGGTGTACTGGGTGGGGCTTGCGAGGAGCAGATCGGCATTCACGCTCGCCGGCGGGAAGTACCAGTTGCCCTCGATCCTGAGGAGGTCTGCCTGGGGTGCTTCGGCGATGACGATGCCGTTGAGTTCTGCCTTCATGCGGGGTTCTCCTTCAGTGTGGCGACGAGGGGTGCGGTTCTGGGTGCAATCACTGACCGGACCTGCTGGATTCAACCTCAGGCCGGAAAGGCGAATTCCCGCAGTCGGGAGATTCCCGGGGACGGCGCTGGAACATCCGTCACAGACGCTGCGACTGGTGTGCGCACCGCGGCCTGCACCTCGTCCTGGCGTCCGGCCTTGGCGAGAGCCTGAGCGGTTTCGGACGCCGTCACCAGGTGCCGCACGGCCTGCTTGAGACCCGCGAAACTGGCGGCGGCCGCGGCCGCCTCCGGTGAGCAGTGGTCGATACCGCGGGCAGCTAGGGCGTCGATCACGGCGCCGGCAACGAGCAGGTCCTCCATCGCGAAACGGCTACTGCCGTCGGCCCGTCGCTCACCAACGGCGATCACGGCAACGGCGAACCGGTCGCCCTTTTCCGCTTGCCGTTCCAGCACCCACTCGGCCACGCTCGCGCTATTGGAGAGGTTCGCGGCGATGACCTGGTGGGCGTGCAGCGACGTGGAGACCAAAGGTCCAGCGTCGGTTGCGGGCAACGCATCGGCGAGGATGACCACGTCGGCCGGGGCGGCCAGGGCCTGGAATCCGGCCAGGCCCACGTCGAAGCGAACCTGATACTTCTGCTGGGGCGCGGCGTTGTTCACAGGACAAGGGTAGTGGTGCGGGCGCAGCCCGACAGCACCGGAACCCACGCCGCCGCACTCCTACCGGGCGTCGAAGCGGGCGAGCGCGTCGGCGTCCGTGGCGTGCGTCATCGCACTGCGGGCGGTGTCCAGGGCGGAGACCGGGTCTGCCTCCGAGCCTGCCAGGCTCAGCTGGCGCTCGGCCTCGGCCAGGCGGGTGCGGGCGGCGGCGCCCACGCACCCGGGATGGGCAGTGATGAAGTCCCGGGTGACGGTGGTCTGGCTGCGCGCCGCCAGAAGGGCACCGGTCAGCGCCCCGCGGGCGTTGTCGAGCCGCAACTGGCGGTTGCGGGCCTCGGAACGGATCACGTCGAGACCGTCCATCGCGGTGCGCAGCCGGGCCTGGTCGGCTGCGGGGTCGCTCAGGCGCGACGGATGCCGCAGCTCGCCCACCACGCGGTCGGCCTCCGCCACGACGAGGTTGAGTTCGCCGCGCGCAGCGGTCTCCTCGTGGGAGTCGCGCAGAACGCGGACCTCCGTCAGCTCGACGTCCGCGGCGTCGAGCGCGCGGGCGAGCGAGGCGAAGCCGACGTGCAGCTGGTCTTCGCCGAGCTCGATCGCATCGAGGAGAGTGCCGGCCTGGTGCAGGGCCTGCTCTGCTGCGAGCAACTGGTCGCCCACGGGATCCGTGGCCTCGCGAACGAGCCCAGCTGCGGCGGCATCCACTGCCCGACGGGCCTTGGCGAGCGCGATTTCGGCGCGGGCGACGTTGCCGCTGATCGGAGCCAGGGCAGTCGCTGCGTAGGTGCGGCTGAGGCGGGAGAGACTGGCGGTGCCGGCCGCGACTCGGTCGGCAACCCGGTCAAGCCGGCGGCACAACTTCTCGAGCAGCAGCGGGGCGTCCCGCTCGACGCCGCGCCGGGAGTCGAAGACGCGGGTCTCGGAGCCCAGGCGCTGCACGGCCTCGTCGGCGAGGGCGATGATCTGCTCGGTCCAGCGGCGACGCTCGTCCTCCGAATCGGGCACGCTGTCGTCGAGTCTCTGCTGCAGCAGGAAGGCGTCGCGCACCTGCCGCCGTGAGGCATCGAGCGCTGCGGCAAACTCGCCGGTGGCATTCTCCCCGAACTGGGCCAACGCGAAACCGTGCTCGTCGGTGGCCGCCTCGATCACGTCGTCTGCGCGGACCAGGGCGATGGCGGCAGCTCTCGTGCGCTCCGCTGCCAGAGCCTCGTCCACCCGGGTGCGCGCCCGGGCCCTGCGCCGCAACAGCGCCACGACAAACGCAAACACCGTTACCGCCCCACCGAAGACGACGGCCGAGGGCACCCACCAGAACTCGCCAGACATACCCCCAGTGTACCGACTTGATGCGTTACCGCCCTGCCCCGAATGAGGCGGCACCTTCACGAAAATCGCCGATCCTGCCTATAAACGCCGGAGCGACAGACCGCTCACGGCGACTCCCGCCGAAGTCGACACCTGCGGTCGAGTTCGAGTGGCACGTTGGGCGAACTCGACCGCTTCAAACCAACTCGGCGGAGGGTGAGGGCGCGGCGCGGAAACGGCTCGGGCGGGTGAAGCGTGGGGCGGGCGCTACGCCCGGCGCATCTGCCGCCGGATCAGCTCGAAGTCGTGCCGCGAGATCTCGAGCAGCCCCCGCCGAAGCTGGAACCCCCAGTTGGGGTTGCTGCGGGTGAATTCGAGCACCGAGAGCAGGGGGCGGATCGAGGTGGCGACAGCATCCGTTTCGTAGTCGATGTGACGTCGCCAGGGGCGGTACGAACTCGGGGCGGCTGACTCCCCCTGATGCACGATTCCGGGGGCGATGCGCCCGATCGCGGTGAACTCCCGCAGGCTGTCACCGTGGATGTCGGTCTTCGGCGAGTAGTAGACCACCCCGTCGGACTCGCCCATCTGCTCCAGCGCCGCCCTGGCTCCGTGGCGGGCCTGCACAAGCCCTACCGCGACGGCACGAAGCACGTGTTCACGGGAGGCGACGCCCAGCCAGTATCGAATTGCCACTCTCTCAGTTGTACTGCATGCCCCGGCACCACAGACTGGAGTCATGCGCGTTCTTCTGAAAGAGATCCTCGACTGCTCCCCGGATGCCGCTTGGCGCGCCCTGCGGAGTCCCGCCGTGTTCCGCGAGGTGAGCTCACCCGTGGTGAGCGTCGAATCTCTGGAGATGGATGGCTTTCCCACCATCTGGGAGCCGGGTGAGCATCCGGTCAGCCTGACCGCGCTCGGCCTGGTTCCGATGGGCGATCAGGTGATCCGGCTGACGATGGCCACCACTCGCAGAGACGGCGTGCGCATCCTGCGCGATACCGGACGCGGCGTGTCGGGGCCGCTCGCATCGGTCACGCTCTGGGACCACCGGATGGCGGTGGCTCCCGATCCGGCCGGCACCGGCAAGACTCTCTTCCGGGACCAGCTGATCTTCCGCACGGGCGCGCTGACCCTTGCGAGCTGGCCCGTGTTCTGGGCGCTCTGGCAGTGGCGCCTGCACCAGCTCAAGCGCCTCGCTCCGAACTGGAGCCTCGACCTCGGAGTCGATGAGCCAGCCCCGGCCGACGCCGATTCCCACGGATCCGGCGCGACTTCATGACCACCACCCTCGGCGCCCTGCAGGTGGCCGACTGGCGCCGGCGCGTGTTCGGTCTCTACGCCGGCGTGCGCCAGCTCAGCGCCCACGACCCGGCCGCCGGCCACGAGCTGTGGCGAAGCGGTCGGGATGACCTGTTCGGTGGACATCCGTCGTCGCCGCTGATGCCCGACGACCGGGCCGGGTTCAGCGGGCTGCCGGTCGCCGCCTACGACCCCGACTGGCGGTTCGAAGTCGAGGTGCACCGGGCGGAGCACCCGGCGCGCATCACGGTCGACACCGGCACCGACGGCCGTGTGCCGTTCGACCTCGTGGGCACCGTGCGGCTGCCTTACCTGGGGCCGATCGACCTGTGGCGGCTGTCCAGCTACGGCGGAGGCCTGTTCCTGCCGCTACGCGACGGCCTGGCCGGCAAGCCCGGCGGAACCTACGGCGGCGGGCGCTACCTGCTCGACACGGTCAAGGGAGCCGACCTGGGTGCCGGGGCCGACGACGACAGCATCGTCCTCGACTTCAACTTCGCCTACAACCCGTCCTGCGCGTATGACCCGATGTGGGCCTGCCCGCTGCCTCAGGCCGGCAACACCGTGGCTGCGGAGGTGCCTGTGGGCGAGTTGGCGCCCGGCGAGGAGCGCCACCCCTCGGCTCCCTCGGGACGGGCGTTCGACCCGGAGGCTTGACAACATCCGCTAGGATGAAAGCTTGCGAGTGCGTAGTTGCGCTCGCTGCGTCGTAGAACGCCCTCTTCTTATTGCGGCGGCCCCCATGGGCTGGCCCGATTTTTCGAATCAAACCTTCTTACGGCGAACGGATGTGCCCATCGGCACCTTCGCCAAGTGAGTCCTCTCCGGTTCCGAGTTACCGCCCTTGCGGAACGGATGCCCGAGGACTCTGATGCCCGAAAGGCACCATTTTGTCTGAAACTTCCTTTAGCGCGCTCGGCGTGCCTGCCCCCCTCGTCGCGATCTTGACGCAGCAGGGCATCGACAGCCCGTTCCCGATCCAGGTGGACACGCTGCCCGACACCCTCAACGGCCGCGACGTGCTCGGCCGCGGTAAGACGGGCTCCGGCAAGACCCTCGCGTTCGCGCTGCCCATGGTGTCGCGCCTCGGCGGCAAGCTCGCCGGCGGCAAGCGCCGCCCGGGCCGCCCGCTCGGCCTGATCCTCGCCCCGACGCGCGAGCTCGCCACCCAGATCACCAACGCACTCACGCCGCTGGCCGAGGCCTACGGCCTCAACACGACCACCATCTTCGGAGGCGTCTCGCAGGGCCGTCAGGTCTCCGCGCTCAAGGCCGGCGTCGACATCGTCGTAGCCTGCCCCGGCCGCCTCGAGGACCTCATGAAGCAGGGCTTCATCAGCCTCGACGCCGTCGAGATCACCGTGCTCGACGAGGCCGACCACATGGCCGACCTGGGCTTCCTGCCCGTCGTCACCCGCATCATGGACAAGACGCCCAGCAGCGGCCAGCGCCTGCTGTTCTCGGCCACGCTCGACAACGGCGTGGACAAGATCGTGCGCCGCTTCCTGCACAACGAGGTCATGCACTCGGTCGACGAGGCCAACAGCCACGTCTCCGCGATGACCCACCACGTGTTCGAGATCGACGGCGTCGAATCGAAGAAGGCGCTCGTCGAGAAGCTCGCCTCAGGCTCCGGCCGTCGCATCCTCTTCATGCGCACCAAGCACCAGGCCAAGAAGCTCGCCAAGTCGCTCACCGACGCCGGGATTCCCTCCGTCGACCTGCACGGCAACCTTTCTCAGGTGGCGCGTGACCGCAACCTCGCCGCGTTCAGCGCCGGCGACGTCAAGGTGCTCGTCGCCACGGATGTCGCGGCTCGCGGCGTGCACGTCGACGACATCGAACTCGTCATCCACGTCGACCCGCCGGCCGAGCACAAGGCGTACCTGCACCGCTCGGGCCGCACCGCCCGTGCCGGCAGCGCCGGCGACGTCGTCACCCTGGTTCTCCCCGAGCAGCGCCGCGACACCGACGCGCTGCTGCGCAAGGCCGCCATCAAGGTGACCCCGCAGCGCGTGAACGCGACCTCTCCGGCCGTGGACGCCCTCGTCGGCGACGTCGCCGCCTATGTCAAGCCGTTGCCCCGCGTAGAGCAGCCGCACGGTCAGTCCCAGGGCGGCCGCTCGCAGGGCGCCAACGCCCAGCGCAAGCGCGTCAACCGCGACGAGCGCGACTCCGGCGGGCGCGGCGGTCGAGACAGCAACAGCAACACCAACACTCGGGGCAACCGCGGACACCGCAGCAGCGACGCAGTGGCCCCCTCCGGCGCAGCGCGCCAGGAGCGCTCGGGCCGCCCCGCGGCATCCGGTCGCGGCCAGGGATCAGGCAACGGCCAGAGCCGGCCAGCCCAGGGCGGGCGTTCCGGCGCACTGCAGGTCGGCGGCCTCGTTCGGGGTGCCGGTGCCACCGGCGGCGCGCGCCGCTCGGCTCCGCGCCGCGCGCAGGGCTAGTCGGTCGGCAGCATCTGCCAGTTTGTTCCACCGGTGAACGGGTCGGTCTCTCACGAGGCCGGCCCGTTCGGCATTGGGACGCAGGCCGTGTTCGCGAGACCGATCGGGGTGTGACCAGGAGGCGATCCTGGCGTGTCATTCACACCCCTTCCGCTGAGCTAGTCTCGGGTCATGATCACCACCGCAGACATCCGTCCCGTCGTAGAAACCGACGCCGAGAGCCTCGGCCGCGTGCATGCCACCTGCTGGCATGAAACCTACGACCAGCTGCTCAGCGCGGCCGCCCTGGAACAGCTGCAGCCCGCACGCCTGGCCGCGATGTGGCGTCGCTTCAGCTCGCAGGGACCGACCCACCGCCAGGTCGCGGCCTTCGTCGACGGCGAGATTGTGGGCTTCGCGGGCAGCGGGCCGTCCCGCGACGACGACAAGCCCACCCCTCGGGAGCTGTACTTCATCTACCTGCTCGACGCGTATCACGGCACCGGCATCGGCCAGCAGCTCTTCGACGCGGTCGTCGACGACGGCCCGTCGTCGCTCTGGGTTGCGGATGTGAATCCGCGCGCGCACTCGTTCTACAAGCGCAACGGCTACGCTCCCGACGGCCACGACCAAGACCAGGAGGTGCTCGGCGAACAGCTGCACGAGGTGCGCCTGGTACGCCCCCGAGCGCTCGCCCGCCGGTTGTCGCTGGTTACGTCCGAGTAACGGTCGGGGGCCGGCAGGCCCGGCCCCCGACCAGCGCGCCGAGCCGGACCCGCCGGCTAGCGCAGCTGGCCCACCGAGGCGAGCCCCATGCGCAGCAGCGCTCCCCGGCCGCCCTCCATCTCGGCCGCGACCGCATCGGAGGCAGCTTCTTTCGGGGTCATCCAAGTGAGTTCGAGGGCATCCTGGCGCGGGTCGCACGTGCCCGTGACGGGAACGACGTAGGCCATCGACACGGCGTGCTGGCGGTCATCCGTGAACGCGGTGATGCCCGGCATCGGAAAGTATTCGGCCACGGTGAAAGGCACCGGACTCGTAGGCAACTGCGGAAAGGCCATCGGGCCGAGGTCTTTCTCGAGGTGGCGAAAAAGCGCGTCTCTCAGGGTCTCGCCGTACAGAACGCGGCCGGACACCAGCATCCTGGTCATTTCACCGGTGGAGCGGGCACGCAGCAGCACGCCGACCTCGATCACCTGGCCGAGGCCGTCGACCCGCACGGGCACAGCCTCGATGTAGAGGATGGGCAGTCGGCGCCGCACCTCGGCGAGCTCGACGTCGCTCAGCCAGCCCGGGTTGATGTTGGGCGGCCCGGCGCCCTCGGGGCCAGGCGTCCAGTCCGGATCAGGGTCAGGGGTGCGCACGCTCATGCACCTATTCTGTACTACCCGTTGCAGGATGGACTGCTCGCGCTCCGGGACGCCGACCGCTGACGGCGTTGCCCTGGGAGTGGAAGGATTGGTCCGTCGGCGTTTCCCGGTGTCGACCTCGAACAGGAGGACCACAATGGGCCAGAACGACACCAACCGCCTCGGCAGCGAGACCAGCGATACCGGAACCCCCGGCGGGCGCGCCGAGACCATCGACGCGGAGGCCGTATTGTGGAGCGCCTCAGCCGCCGACCGAGCCGGACGCCCGCTGCTACTCATCCTGCACGGCTACGGCTCGCATGAGGGCGACCTCTTCTCCCTGGCGCCGCACTTGCCACTGCACCCGGTGGTCGCCGCACTGCGCGCGCCGCTGCCGGCTGGACCCGGTTGGGCCTGGTTCCCCATCGGCGCGGCCGGCGCCAAGGTCAACCCCGGCTCTCCGAGCGCCGACGCCCTGGGTGCTGCGGCCGCCGGCGTGCTCGCCTGGCTCGATTCCCTGCCCGAGCAGCCGCCATCCGTAGGTCTGCTCGGCTTCTCGCAGGGCGGAGCGATGGCGCTGCAACTGCTGCGGCAGGCACCCGACCGCTTTGCGTTCGCCGTGCAGCTCTCCGGTTTCGTGGGGCGCAGCTCGCATCCGGGCGACGAACGCCTGGTCGAGCGCCGGCTACCGGTGTTCTGGGGCCGCGGCACGGCCGACCCGGTCATCCCCCAGGATGCCGTCGACCGAACCCAGTCCTGGCTGCCGGGCCACTCGACGCTCACCGAACGCATTTACGAGGGCATGGGACATTCCATCTCGCAGGTGGAGCTCACCGAGATCGTGACGTTCCTGCGCGCACAGTACGACTCCTAGGAATCGCGGGCCCCGAGGCATCCGCCGCCCGGATAGGACGGCGCGCGAGGCTAGCGGCCGCGACCGGCCTTCTCGTTCTGGGCCGCCTGGCGGGCCACGTGGGCGATCTTGCGGGCTCGTTCGGCGTCGCGGTCCTTGACCCGGATCTGCTCCTCGCGCACCTCGTATTGCGTGGCGCGCTCGGTGACGAGCCATGCCGGCGGCTGCTGCAGCAGGGCCTGAATCTCGGCCGAGGTGAGCGGCTCCGTCACGGCGCCGCGCACGAGGCCGGAAATCGAGACGCCGAGCTTCGCGGCGACGACCTGCTTGGGGTGCGGCCCGTTCGACCGCAGCTCGACCAGCCAGGCCGGCGGGTTCGCTTCGAGCGCAGCCAGCTCCGTGCGGGACACGGGCGCATTCTGAAATTCTTCCGGGGCTGCTTCGAGCAGAATCCCGAGCTTCTGGGCCGCCGTGGCGGGCTTCATGGTCTGGGTCTTCTTCTCGCTCATCAGTCAAGCGTATAGCCTGAGAGCACCCACATAGCCTGAGAGAGTTCCGTTCCTCACGGATCGGCGTTCTGAGCGCCATCACGAGAAAGGATGCCGGTGACCTTTTCCATTGCCTTCGTCGCCGGTGTGACTCCCACTAAGTGGACCCGCACCTGGGCCGATCGACGCCCAGACCAGCCACTCGAGGTATTTCGCACGGACCCGTCGGATCAGGACGCCGTGCTCCGCGACGGCCGCGCCCAGGTAAGCCTTGTGCGCCTCCCCGTAGACGAAACCGACCTCAGCCTGATCGCCCTCTACCGCGAGATCCCCGTGGTCGTCGCGGCCAAGGACCACTTCATCGCCGACGCCGACAGCGTGCTGGTGGCCGACCTTGCCGACGAACACCTGCTGCAGGACCCCGACGATGTGCCCGAATGGCGGCTCGTGGCCACCGAGCTGAAGGACGGCACCCGCCGCCCCCTGCCGGCGATGCGCGACCTCGACGACGCGATGGCGCAGGTCGCCGCCGGCGTGGGCATCCTCATCGTCCCCCACTCGATCGCCCGCATGTACAGCCGCAAGGATGTCGTCTCCCGCCCGGTCGAGGACGTCGCCGAGAGCCAGGTGTCCCTGGCTTGGCTGACGAGCGAGACAACGGAAGACGTCGAGGAGTTCATCGGCATCGTGCGCGGCCGCACCAAGGACAGCTCCCGAGTGGACTCCGTGCCGGCCGGCACCGAGAAGGTCCGGAAGGAAAAGAAGACCGACAAGGCCAAGGCGGCGGCGAAAGCTGTGCGGGTCGCGGCGGCGAAGTCCAAGCCGGCCGTGGCGAAGAAGGCAACCAGCGCTCCGGGCCGCACCCGCAACACGCCCAGCCCGCGGGCGGGCAAGCGGCGCGGGGGCAGGTAACTTCTCGATGCCGGAATTCCTGCCGTGGGTGCTGGTGCCGTTGATGAGGGCCTGGTCCGCTGCCGTGACGCGCGACTACGACGGCGTTCCGCGCCCCCGAGACACCCCCAAGGCGCACTCCGCGGGCAACGACAGCGATCGCATCCTCATCTTCGGCAGTGGTCCCGCCGCGGGCTGGGGCGTGCTCAGCCACGATGTGGCGCTCCCGGGATCCCTTGCGCGGGCCCTATCGGTGCGCACCGGGCGCGGCACGGATGTCGACGTCATCCCGAACCCGCAACTCACCATCCGCACGTCCCAGGCCGAGCTCGACGGGTTGGGCCTCTGGCGGTATGACGCGGTCGTCGTGAGCGTCGGCACAACGGATGCCGTCACTCTGTTGCCCACGCGGGTGTGGCAGCGTGAGCTGTCGGCGCTGCTCGACCGGATCGAACGGGAGTCATCGCTCAGCACCCGCATCTTCGTGCTCGGGGTTCAGCCGATCCGCTCGATCGCGGCCTTCGACTCTGCCCTGGGCGCCGTGGCCGAGAAGCATGCCCGCCGGCTGAACGCGGCCAGCGCGTCCCTCTGCGCCGAGCGGGCGCAGAGCCACTTCGTGCCGATGGAGGCGAACCTCAGCCCGACGCCGGGGCGGGTGCGCACCTCGGCGCACTATACGCAGTGGGCCGAGGAGATGGCCGACCGGATGGCGCCGCCGCTCAATGCCGAACACCTCGACGCCGGCCGGGCTGCGGCTGAGGTGCGCGCTGTGGAGCGCGGCGCCGAGCAGTTCGCGCCCGGACCGCGCCGTGCCGTCGACCGGCTGACCGGAATCGGCACGGCAGCCGCGGTAGCCTGCGACCGGCTTGTCACCCTGGCCCGGAGCACCTACGGCACCAGCGCCGCCGCCCTGACCTTCGTCGACGGCGACCGGCTCTGGGACATGGTGCACCTCGGCTTCACGCCCCGGGTCCACCCGCTGGCAGGTTCGATCACGGCTCTCGCGGTAAGCGGGGCGGGCGCGTTCGTGGTGCCCGACGCCCTACTCGACGATCGGTTCGCCTTGCGTCCGCCCGAACCCGGCCAGGCGGTGACCCGGTTCTTCGCGGGCTTCCCGATCGAAGCCGACTCTGGCGAGCGAATCGGCGTTCTGTCCGTCTTCGACCCGAAACCCCGGCGCCTCGGTGAGGTAGACACCGTGCTGCTGCGGGAGCTCGCCCTGCTGATCCAGGCCGAACTCAGCCAGCGTCCCACCTAGTCGACCGGGCCGCCGCCGCTCAGGCCGGGGCGACCGGCTGTCGCAGCACGGTTTTCAGGTTCGCCGGCGCGGCGCGGCGCGGATCCCCTAGGTAGATCTCGTGGTGCAGACCGCTCATCCGCAAGCCGTGCTCCGCCAGGAACTCATCGTGCAGCTGGGCGAGGAGCGGTGCCTCGGCGGCATACGGTCCAAGGTGCAGCACCTGTGCCGAGAGCCCCTCGTCGAGGGTCTCCGCCCGAACCCGGGTGATCGAGGGCGACTTCTTCTTTGCGAGCGCCCCGGCCATGGCTTCGGCGATCGCGGCGTCCGTCACCCAGTCCGGCTGGGCGATCAGAAGCGTCCACTTCCATTCCGCTTTCGCATCGGCCGTGAAGGCGGAGGCGTCGTCGGCGTACCACAGGCCCTCGAGCGGTGCCACGATCAGCTCCCGGCCCAGGGCCCGCTTGCCGGCGAACTTGATCGCATACGCCACCGCGTAGAGGGCTTCGACGGCCTCCGTGTACGCGGGAGACGAGTTGGGGTCACCGATGCCGTCGATCGCGATGAACCGCTGGGCGGGAACCTGAAGCAGCTCCCACTCGCGGTTTCTGGGCCCGTAGAGCGGCGGGTGCATCCGCTTCACATCCCAGGGGCCGGCCCCGACCGGTGCGGTGTTGCGGGGGGCGCGCAGCTGGCCGGTGCGACGGTCGGTGCGGAATGGCACCGCGTCACTCATGGCGACTCGTCGACTCTGGGTCACGGTTCATGGGGATCACTGTTTCCTGCTAACGGGAACTGATGGACGCGAACTTGCGGATGCACAGCGGAACGAACAGTACCAGCATCACCGTAATCCCGATCAGCACCGTGAGGATCGGGTTCTGCATGGTCCAGATGTCCGGCACCGGTGCCGTGCCTTCGTTGCCGAACAGTTCCCGCGCCGCTTGCACCAGCGACGAGACCGGGTTCCACTCCGCGAACACCCGCAGCGGCGTCGGCAGGGTGTCGCTGGGCACGAAGGCATTGGAGATGAAGGTCAGCGGGAAAAGGATCAGGAACGACGCGTTGTTGATCACCTCGGGGGTCTTCACGCTCATGCCGAGCAGCGCCATCACCCAGCTGAAGGAGTAACTGAACAGCAGCAGCAGTCCCACGCCGGCGAAGAATTCGGACACCGACGAGTTGACCCGCCAACCCACGAGCAGCCCGGTGAGCATCATGATCACCATGGAGATCGTGTTCAGCACCAGGTCGCTGTTGGTTCGCCCGATCAGCACTGCGGAGGAGCTCATCGGCAGGCTGCGAAACCGGTCGATGATGCCTTCCTTGAGGTCCTGCGCCATCGCCGAGCCCGAAAACGTCGACCCGAACACGACGGTCTGCGCGAAGATCCCGGCCATTAGGAACTGCACGTAGTCCGTGCCCTGCACGGAGATCGCGCCGGCGTAGACCTGACTGAACAGCAGCACGAACATGATCGGCTGGATCACCGCGAAGACGAGCATGTCGGGTGAGCGCTTGATCTTGATCAGGTTGCGCTTGGTGACGGTCCACCCGTCTGAGTACCAGAGCGAGAGCGGGTTCCAGGTGGGAAGGGCGGCTGCAGCGGTCATTTCGCCTTCTCCAGTTCCGCGTCGGCGGCCTTGTCCGCAGCCAGGTCGGCCTTGTGACCGGTCAGTTTGAGAAACACGTCGTCGAGGGTCGGTCGGCGCATCCCGGCGTCGTGCAGACGGATGTCCGCGGCACCCAGAGCTGCGAGCACCTGCTGCAGCGCTCGTGGTCCGTCGATCACCGCGACCTCGAGGCCGCGGCCGTCGCTCGTGACCATCGGCTCACCTGCCCCATAGCGGGCGAGAATCTCCCTGGCGGCCGAGCCGTCGCCGGACTCGACCAGGGCGACCTCGAGGCGGTGGCCGCCGATCTGCGCCTTGAGCTGGTCGGAGGTGCCCTCGGCGATCACCCGGCCGTCATCGATCACGACGATGTCGTCCGAGAGCTGGTCGGCCTCCTCGAGATACTGGGTGGTGAGCAGCACGGTGGTGCCGTCGGCGACCAGGCGTTTGATGACGGCCCAGAGCGCGATCCGGCTGCGCGGGTCCAGGCCCGTGGTCGGCTCGTCGAGGAACAGCACCTTCGGATTGATCACCAGCGCCCCGGCCAGGTCGATCCGGCGGCGCATCCCGCCGGAGAACCCCTTGACCGGCCGGTTGCCGGCCGCGGTCAGCTCGAAGAGGTCGATCAGCTCCTGGGCCCGGCGCCGGGACTCGGCACCGCCCAGATGGTAAAGCCGGCCGACCATCTCCAGGTTCTCGAAACCGGTCAGGTTCTCGTCGACAGCCGCATACTGGCCGGAGACGCCGATGACGCGCCGCACTCCCTTCGGGTCGGTGACAACGTCGATCCCGTCGACGTGCGCGGTGCCGGCGTCCGGCCGGATCAGCGTGGTCAGCATTTTGACGACGGTCGTCTTGCCTGCGCCGTTCGGGCCGAGCAGCGCTTTGACGGTTCCGCGCGGCACAGACAGGTCCAGCCCGGCGAGCGCGTGAACGGGGCCCGACTTGGATCGGTAAACCTTGGTCAGGCCGGCGGCTTCAATGATGTTCATTGGGAGTTCCCTGTCTGTCGGTATACGCAGTGTCGATATGCGCGGTGCGCGCAAGCCGGAGCGGTGCGGGCCGAGCTAGAGAAGAGAAGGCGCCTCACAGAACCGGGGCACGAAACGGATGCTGCCGGCATCCACCTCACACCTTAATGAGGCGATGTCGTCACGGCAACCGTCGCGGGCAATCGCTCTCTCGATTTGCCCTGACTCTGGGATGCCCATGGATCACGCGCACCGTGCCGTCGAACTCGCACGAGCGGCCGGGATGCAGGTGAGGACCGGACAGTTCGAGCGGAACTCAGCTATCCGGCGGCGAGGACGTCAACCACGAAGACGATCGTGTCGGTGCCCTCGATCCCCGCGGCGGGCTGACCTTCGGCGCCGTAGCCGAGCTCCGGCGGGATCACGATCATGACCTGGGAGCCGACTGTTTGGCCGACGAGACCCTGGGAGAAGCCCGGAACGACGGAGGCCAAGGAGATCGCGGTGGGACCGCTCTTGCCCCAGGTCTGGTCGAAGACCACGCCGGTGGACCAGACGACGCCCGAGTAGTGCATCACCACGGTGTCCCCTTCGGAGACGGTGGCGCCGTCGCCCTTCTTGAGAACGGACGTCTTCAGCTCGGTCGGAGCCTCGGCGGCCGGGATCGCCACGGTCGGGGCGCCGTCTTCGGCTAGCTTGACGGTCGGAAAACCGTCCTCCGGCTTCTGGTCGTCGCCATTCGACTGGGCCGGGATTTTGCTCTTCACGTCGATCACGAAGACGATGTTGTCGTCGGCCGCAACCTTGAGCTCTTCGTTGCCCGCATCGCCGAATGCGTCAGCCGGGGGCGACACGACCGCGACGCGCGATCCGTACGTCGCACAGGCGACACCCTTCATGAGCGCCGGGAAGACGGTGGACTCTTCGCCCATGGTGATCGGCGCACCGAGGTCGTCACCGAAGCCGCCGGCGTTCATCTTCTCGCCGGTGGTCGCGTTGTACACCGAGAATCCCAGCTCGACGATGTCATCGGTGGCGACGGTGTCGCCCTTGCCCTCGGTGACAACGCTGACCTCGGTGGCCTTCGCCTTGAGAGGCGACGTGAACGTCACGGTGGGCTCCGCGTCGACCTTGCCGGAGACTTTCAGGGCCTCCGAGGCTTTGCCGGAGTCGACGCAGGAGATCCCCGCCGCGCCGGTTTCGTCGGAGGGAGACGTGCTGCAGCCGGTCAGGGCGAGCACGGCGACCGTGGCAATGGAAATGAAAGCAGGAAGTTTACGCACACTGATCTTTCTGTTCGACGGTGTCTGATGCGACACGGGCAGGGGGCCGAGGGACGTCTGATTCGAGACCGGGCTCTGGCCAGTATGCCCGACCGAACGGGGTGTCGCCTGTGTTCCGGCTGGTACCAGCGTGTGAGCAGTGTGGTCCCGGGGCTGTCGGACCGGCGGGCTGGTGGGTCTACAGCCCCTCAGCGATCGCGGCCGTGGCCAGGAGCCAGGCCTCGCGGGTTCGTGGCGAGAGGGCGTCGATGTTCAGCGAGCCCCCGGCGACCAGCGCCGCATCGTAGGGGACGTCCACGACGGTCCGGGTGAGCTGGCTGAAGTGGTCGTGTAGACGCAGGGAGAGCTGGCGGTCGGCCGTTTTGGCCGGGGACGCCAGGATCGTGACCGCATGGGCGACCTTGTCGGCGTGGCCCTTCTGCCGCAGCCCGTCCAGCAGCGAAGCCGCGCCGTAGGCAGTGTCTTCCCGGATGGTGGAGACCACGACGAGCTGGTCGGCGGTCTCGACCGCGGCCTCCCAATTGGAGGCGCGCATGTTGTTACCGGTGTCGATGATCAGCACCCGGTAGAACCGGCTCAGTGCGGCGTGCAGTTTGCGGAAGGCGACATCGTCGATGCTGGCCGCACCGGCCGGGTCGAGGTCGGAAGCGAGCGCGTCGAACCGGGCGTCGCCCTGGTTGCGCACGTAGTTGTCGAGGTCTCCGACCCGGGCGGAGCTCGAGTAGGCGAAGTTGTCGAGGTCGCGGAGGAGGTCAACGGCCGTGTTGGTGTGAGCGGCGGTCTGCGCTCGCACGCCGAGAGTGCCCATGGTCTCGTTGTTGTCCCAGGCCAGCGTGTAGCCTCCGCGATGGATGCCGAACGTCGCGGCGATGAGCAGGGTGGCCGTGGTCTTATGCGCGCCGCCCTTCGGGTTGAGAACGACGATGGTGCGCGGGCCGACCAGACTGCGCTGCACGGAGGCGACGGCAGCTCGGTGCGCCATCTCGCCGGCGCCGGGGGCAGGGGCAACCATTCCGCCCGTGAGGCGCCGAATCGCGCCCTGCCAGCCCAGCAGGGCTGGACCGGCTACGAGAGGCGGGCGGGAGTTCATGAAGTCGGCCAGGTTGGGGCCCTCCCCGCTGATCGGCGCGGGGGCGTCCGAGGCAACCAGAACAGCCAGCGCCGCAGCGGGATCATCCGTGGCCAAGCTCGGCACCGGCTCGTCCGGGTCCATGGCCGACCGGGGCGCGGAGTAGCCGGCAGATGCGATGCCCTGTTCGGCGTCGTCCTCATCATCGTCCGCATCGGCGTCCAGGTCGAGCATCAGATCGTCGAAGGTGGTTTCGAGCGCGGACTCGCCGAGCATGTCGGCGTCGATGCGGTCGTCGCTCACGGCGGCGGCGTCGAGCACGCCCGAGTCGAGGTCCGGCGTCTGGTCCTCCGGTGTCTCAGGCTGCGGAGCGAGCACCAGGGCGACCAGTTCGACGACTTCCGTCTCGGTCACGGCGGCCGACACCGGGACGGCGCCGGGCATGGCCGAGATCTGCCCTGCCGGCCGCGGTGCTGGCTGCGGCTCTGAGCCTGCCTCTGCCTCCGTTTCCTGCTGCAGTTCAGCGGGGGTGGGGATGAACGCCCCGTCGTCTTCCACATCGCCGTTGGGGTGCACGATCAGCGGCGATTGGCCCTGCTCATCCTCCGCGATCAGGCGCACGGCGCGGTGGATCGCCCGTGCGGCATCCGTGACCCGATTGATGATTTCCTCACGCACGCCGGCTTCGTCGGCTGCGGTGATGTGCTGGCTCACCCCATCGATCAGCAGATCACCCGTACCGTCGCTTCGGATCATCGCGCGTATGCGGGGGAGTGCGGAAATGTTCTGCGTCATGTTCGGCCTTTTTTCGTCGAGCTCAGCTCATCAAGCGTGAACACGTCGAATAACCCTCGACCGTGCCCTGATCAGCCTAACGGGGCGAACGGACCCCACCCCTCGTTTGGGCGGGTCCGGCCACTATCGGTAGAAAGCGCGTCGGCGAGCGCGGTTACGCCACGCGCGGGGCGTGCACCGCCCAGCGGATGGCGTGCAGGCCGCCCCGGGTAGCGTGCGTGTCGGCGTGTCCGTTCTGACGCCGGCACTCCACGAGGTCGTTCGTCGGCGTGATGTGCGGGTCTCGGCACGAGCTGGCATAGCTCGTGTAATCCGTTTCCAGGAGCAGTTCGTAGTCCGTTGGGTTGCTGTGGGTCATGGGTCTGTGTTTCTGTTCAGGCGCACTGTCCGCCCCCTCTGCGGTTTGCGCGGTGCTGCCTAAACGATTCCCGGTTGGGCAGGCAGATGATTGTCAGACAGCGTACGTGGGCCCGGTGCCATAAGTCGAGCATGAGTCACTTTGTTAACCTGATCGAAACTGTGGTGCAGCTTCGTGACCGCCGCTCAACCCGCGGCAGCCGCGCGAGGACGTGAAGTCTCGTCCGGATGGAACGGTCACTCGCGCTGCTGGCGCGCCCCCTCCCGGGATCAGGGCGTGGAAGGGTGTCGTTCTGGGCAACGCCAGGATCGCCACTTGGCCACAGTGCGCCGAGATGCCTCCACGCCCGACTCGGCATCCCGACAGGGCTGCCAATCTCCTTCGTCGATCCCCGTTAGCCGTGGCTCCGGCACCTACCGTTTACGGCGTAACCCTTAGGATTCATGCAGAACACAGAGGTGCACGGCACCCACACAAACGATCAGAGGCGAAAAATGAAATCCCTTGCTCCTTCACTTCGCCTGGCAATCGTGCTGCTCGGTACAACTGCGATCGTGTCGACATTCTTTGACACGGCGACCCGCGCCACAATCAACCCTTTCAATTTCTTTGGGTTTTTCACGATGCAGAGCAACATCATCGTGGTCATCGTTCTGGCAGTCTCGGCCTACGTTTCCTTCTCGGGGAGACCCCAGTCCCCCCGTTTGGTGTTGGCCCGCGGGTGCGCGACGACCTACATAGTGATCACCGGAGTCGTCTACAACGTGCTTCTCGCCGGGCTCGAAGGAGGCGTCTCTCTGGCTTGGGCCAACAGCGTGCTGCACATTGTCCTGCCCCTCTACGCAGCCCTCGACTGGCTGATCTTCAGCGACCGCAGCCCCCTCCCATGGAACGAACTATGGATCGCCCTCATCTACCCCATCGTGTGGATCATGGTCGTGCTCGTCCGCGGGGCAACCGACGGATGGGTACCGTACCCCTTCTTGAACCCGGCACAGGGGTACGGCGTCGTCGCGCTCTATGCTCTGGCTATCGCTGTTGCCACCGTCGTGTTCGCCGCCATCATCTGGACCGTCAGCAGGTTTCGCCCCCTCCGCAGCCCCGCGCTGATCGAGGCTCGGTAGCGAACCGGGCAACGGGCGCTCTGCGCAACCGTCCTGGCCCGTGGATCACGGGCCGTGTCAGTTGTTGTTCGCGGTGACTATCGACCGACGAGGCGAAGTCCCCCGCCGTCCGGCATGATCCACTGCGGGCGGGCGCGACCGACGAACACACCGACGCAGACCACTGCGTCTGAGTTGTGACGCGTGACCTCGGTGACAACTGCACCACATCGAGCGGCGCGAAATTCGATGTGACGGCGCATCGCCGGTTCATGAACCTCTGGAGCAAGTCCGGACGCGGCGACCGCGGCGAAAGATTAGGGAGCCGAACGACCGAGACCGTGCTGCATCCCGAGGGTATCAACCGTGGACGCATAGGTCTCTCGTCGGAGCCTGTCGTCGACGATTGACACGGAAGAGGCGAGTTCTCCGGCATGCTCTGGTTGGAACTTCTCGATCTCCGGTCGATGACGACGTATCGAAGTTGCTCAGCGTGTGAGAACAACAGGTCGGGCCAGGTCGGAATCAGCGGGTGCCAGCTCGGCTCTAACCTGCGCCTTCGGTCACCCTCGACAATATTGAGATAGTTCCGGTCCTGGATCAAGCACCCCGTTGACGATTGCGCGGATGGCGAACTCGCTGGCCTCCGCCAGCTCGATATCTTGCGGGTGCAGTAGCCATTGCAGCTGCAATCCGTCCATCACAGCGAGAATGCTGGCCGATGCCGCGCCGACCGTCGCAGGCTCGGTTATGCCCGCTTGATCGCAGAGCACGCGGAACGCATCCGCGATCACACCCCGCAGCGACGAGTAGCGATCCTCGAAGAACGAGCGAGCCGGGTGATCGTCCGTGACGGATTCCGCGGAGAGCACGGTGTAAACCTGCACGACACCCGCGCGCCGCGAATTCACAAGGGCCGTTCGTACCAAGTGCAGGAAAAGCTCCGGCCCATTCGGAATGTGATGCTCGTCGAGATCCGCGACGTCTGTCTCATCCCGGTACGTGAGCATCTCGAGCAGCAAATTCTGCTTCGACCCGAAGTGATGGAGCACACCGGCGTGGGTGATGTCCACCTGTTCTGCGATGTCGGCAAGGGTTCCATTCGCATAGCCCTTGTTGCCGAAGATGTCGATGGCTGCCTCCAGGATCTCCCGGCGCTTGCGCTGCGTCGCCGGCCTGGTGCGGGGCATGCTGCTCTCGGCTGCGTGCGTCACGGTGTTCCCTTCGGCGGCGACGATAAAGTCCACGTTCTGTCACTTGTTATGTTACTGACTTCTTGGTAGCGTCAGCTCAACTTACTTACCAGCAAGTAAGTAAAATGCGGGATGAGCACCACGATGGTGCTTCATTACTTAAGGAGAAGCAATGAGGCTTAGATCCACCTTTATCGGCGCCGGACTCGTGGCAGCTCTCGCGCTCACTGGCTGCGCCGGGGGCGCAGAACCCAGCTCGCAGCCTGAGGCCGGGGCGGCACTCACCATCGCCAAGCCCGACGGCGCGATCGCCACAGAGTCCAACAACCCTTGGGTCGGAGATTCGTCCGCGAACAAACTCGGCTATAAGAACGTCATCTTCGAACCCCTGGCAATGGTCAACGCCGTCGGCGAGAACGAGACCACCCCCTGGTTGGCCGAGAAGGTCGAAGGGAAAAGAGAATGATGGCAACCGAAGTCTTCACCGATTCCCTCCCGTACCAAGACCCCGCCCTCACAATCCCCGAGCGCGTCGCCGACCTCCTCGGTCGAATGTGGCTGGAGGAGAAGATCGGGCAGATGCTCCAGCTTGACGCGCAAGATTGCCTCGACGACCACGTGCTCCGCAAGCATGTCGGGTCTATTCTGCATACGTCTCCGGAGCTGATCCTGCGTGCGAATGAGCTCACCGCCAAGACGCGGCTGGGCATACCGCTGCTTGTCGCTGACGATTGTATCCACGGTCACTCCTTTTGGGAGGGCGCAACGATTTACCCGACGCAGCTTGGGATGGCGTCCTCCTGGGACGCCGACCTCCTGGAGCGGGTGGCCCGCGCGACCGCAGTCGAGGTGGCGGCCACGGGCGTGCACTGGACCTTCTCCCCCGTGCTGTGCATCTCGCGCGACTTGCGCTGGGGGCGGGTGAACGAGACCTTCGGCGAGGATCCGTTTCTCATCGGCGAGCTCGCCTCGGCAATGGTTCGGGGTTACCAGGGCGCGGGGCTGGCCGATCCGACGGCGATCCTCGCCACCGCCAAGCACTTCGCCGGGTACTCGGAAACGCAAGGCGGTCGTGACTCAAGCGAATCAGACATCTCCCGCCGGAAGCTCCGTTCCTGGTTCCTACCCCCGTTCGAGCGGGTGGCCCGCGAGGGATGCCGATCCTTTATGCTCGGCTACCAGAGTATGGACGGCGTACCGATCACGATCAACGACTGGCTTCTCAGTGACGTCCTGCGTCGCGAGTGGGGGTACACCGGCACGCTCATCACTGACTGGGACAACGTCGGCCGAATGGTCTGGGAGCAGAAGGTGCAGCCCGACTACGCGCACGCGGCCGCGGCTGCCGTGCGGGCTGGCAACGACATGATCATGACGACCCCGAAGTTCTTCGAAGGTGCTCTGGACGCCGTCGAAAAAGGTCTTCTTGACGAGAGCGCCTTCGACTCCGCTGTGGCCCGCATCCTCACCCTGAAGTTCGAGCTCGGGCTATTCGAGAACCCGCGGCTTCCACGCGCAGACCTGACCAGGATTGTGGGAAATTCTGCGCACGCGGAACTGAACCTGGAGGTGGCCCGCCGATCGATCGTTCTGCTGGAGAACAATGGAGTGCTGCCGCTGTCCGCTGCTCGCGCGATGCGGGTCGCCGTGGTGGGACCACTGGCTGACGACGCGCAGACTCAACTGGGCGACTGGGCCGGTGGATCGGGTCAGGTCGGTTGGCTCGACGGGCAGCCCCGCGAGATGATCACGACAGTGCTCGACGGCATCCAGCAGATCGCGCCAGACTACTGGGTCGTTACGCAGGCACGCGGCGCCAATATCCTCACCGTGGCGCCGGATCCCGCCGGCGCGACCTTCCCCGATGGTCAGCCCCGTCCGCCGCACGTCGTGCCGGGCGAGCCGGATCAGGCCCTCATCACGGAGGCCGTCGCCGCAGCGAACCAGGCGGATGTCGTGATCGCCGTCGTCGGCGACAGGATTGAACTCGTCGGCGAGGGTCGATCGACGGCGACTCTCGAGCTCATCGGCGGACAGAACGCCCTTCTGGACGCGCTGATCGCCACAGGGAAGCCGGTGATCGTCGTGCTGCTCGCATCCAAACCGCTCGTTCTGCCGGCATCCGTCCAGCGAGCCGCCGCCGTTGTCTGGGCGGCGAATCCGGGAATGCAGGGTGGCCGTGCTCTCGCCGAGATCCTGGTCGGCGAAGTGGAGCCATCCGGGCGCCTGCCGATCTCGTTCGCGCGTCACGTCGGGCAACAGCCGACGTACTACAACCAGATCCGCGGCCAACACGGCGACCGCTACGCCGACCTCACCCAGTCATCTGCGTGGGCCTTCGGTGAGGGGCGCAGTTACACCACAGTCCAGTACGAGGATCTCGTGCTGGAGGAGACGACGCTCACGGCATCGGGCACTATCGTCGCGCATATAACGGTGCGAAACACCGGCGCGCGGTCGGCGCTGGAGACAGTGCAGGTTTACGTGCGGGATGTCGTCACCTCGGTGAGCTGGACCGACAAAGAGCTCAAAGCCTTCCGCCAGGTCGACCTTGCACCCGGTGAGTCCGCGCGCGTGCGTCTGGAATTGTCCGTCGCCGAGTGCAGCATCGTGGATGCCGCCGGACGACGAGTCCTGGAACCGGGCCAATTCGAGCTCTTGGTCGGTCCATCGTCACGAGAAAATGCGTTGCTCGGAGCCGGGTTCACGGTGAAAGGGTGACGGCGTACGCCCCTCCCACTGGCGGTGAGCCCGCGCGGTTCAGGCGGTCACGGCGAAGATCACAGTATGACGCCGGAACCGGGTTCGGTACGTCCCGCAAGCCAACAGATGACCGCAGGCTCCCATTCGGTCAGTGTGCCCAGAGCTCCATCAACCACAGGGCGGAAGCCGTCCCCACGCCCGTGGACCCGGCCACATGGGCGCGCAGGAAAGTCCGGCAGCCTGCACAGCCAGCTGCCGGCATGGCCGCAGAGACCAGCCGCGCTTGGTTGCACCTCGAGATCGCTCCCCCGTGCAACCATCCGGCCCCGCCTGAACGAAAACGCTACTTTCCTGGCGTCAACGCCTGAGTAGACATTCCTGCCCGATCCGTGCGACCAGCCGAACACCAGGCCTGGTCTGGCTCTGCGCGGGAGCTACCTACTGGTCGACTTCGTGTCTGATGGGTTCTCGTCGGGAGTGTCGCTGTCGGTGTACTCACCCTCAGCTTGCCTCTCGTCAGCGAGTGGTTCCTGCGAGCCGGTAGCTATCTCGGAATCGGTGTACTCACCATCACTATCGGGATTGGCTTTCATGACATTCTCTCCTTTGAAGGGGACTCGGAACTGTATGTACATAATCTATGTTCCTCAACCGGCCAAAAGATAGGCGCAAATGGCTGCCCGCGGCATCAGAAACCGAGGGAACGGCTTCTACGCCGCGTGTTCGGGGCAGCCACGTTTCGGAGGGTGCAGACTCAGCGTTCCCGCCGTGCAGCCTCGACCCTGGCTTGATCGGAGAGCCAGTCCTGCAGCAGCCGGCCGGCCGCCAGATGAGTGCCCTCCGCATCATGTTGCTGCGCGTGCCAGATTTTTTGCTGCTCCGAATCAACCTGATGAGCTGCGAGATACTTGGTAACCGGGCAGGCTGCCAGGTCGTGTGGGTGGGGTGATTCCCAACGCAAGAACTGCCAGTGATAAGCCAGAGCGCCCAGCGCGGTCGCGACCGTGTTCGGCCTGAGGGGGAACCTGAATCCTGCAACCCAGTCCGGTACCGCGGCAGCGGGCATCGGACGCGAGAAATAGTAGCCTTGCCCGGCGGACGCGCCGAGAACGGTGACGGCCTCGGTCACGGCAGCCCCCTCCAATCCCTCCACGACAACGCGCACCCGGAAGTCGCGACCCAGTTGGGTGAGGGTGGCGATGAGGCTGAGGATTTCGACCGGTCTGGTGTCGATCTCTCGGAGCAAACCGCGGTCAAGCTTGATCGAGTCAAAGGGAAGCTCGGACAGCCTTGTGAGCGTGCCGTAGCCCGAGCCGAGGTCATCCAGGGCAAGCGTGACCCCCAGGTCCTTGATCCGGGTCACAGCGTCGACCTGCGCGGTGGAATCCACCGTCTGAGATTCCAGCAATTCCAGCTCGAGTCGCTGGGGTGCAATGCCGTGCCGGGACAGCGACGCTACGACCCAAGTGATGCAGTCAGGATTGATCAGGGTTGACGGTACCAGATTGACGGAGACCCGTATCGCCTGGCCCTGTCCACCCCACCCGGCAAGGCTGGCCAGTGCCATATCCAATCCAAGTCGGAAGAGCTCGTCCTGGTCGGCAGTACTGAGGCCAGGCAAGAACGCATCCGGAAGAACCACCGTGCCGTCATCTAAAACAACCCGAGCCAACGCCTCCACATGGCTGAGCGCCCCGGAACTCAGATCGAGAATTGGTTGCATATACATGCGCAGGCCACCCCCGAACAGACGTTCGCGGTACAGCCTGGCCACGTCATTTTTCAGAATTTCCTGCGCGCGTCCGTCGCGATGCAGGGACAACAGCGACGCCGACGCTGCCCCGTCAACCAGGCCTGGCCTGGCACACCGCCACCACAGCTCACGAATACCCTTGCCCGCCTTGGCCTGGTACAAAGCAACGTCGGCTTCCCGCAATAGTGTGGAGCAGTCCGCTCCGTCAGGGGGACGCAACGCAACGCCCATGCTGAACCCCACGGACACGCTGTCACCCTCAATGGTGAAAGGGGTCTCCACCGCCTGATGCAAGCCGGCCAAGACGCCCTCCAACTGGTCCTCGGCTTCGAGACCGGCGACCACAACAACGAATTCGTCGCCGTTCAGGCGGGCCAGAAAGTCCTCCTCGCCCAGCCGGGCCGCCAAGCGAAGACCCAGTTGACGCAAGAGAGCGTCGCCGCCCCGCGACCCGAACCTGTTGTTGACCAACCGGAAGTCGTCAATATCGATAACCCCGATCGCGGCCGACCGGTCGCCGCGCGGCCTGGCCTGGCCGGCAGCAAGATGTTTCTCCAATGCTCGCCGGTTAGGCAACTCGGTCACCGGGTCATGGTTGGCCTGGAACCGCAATTGCTCCTGCAGGGCCATCCTCGTGCTGATATCTCGCTGCACACTGACGAAGTGGGTGACAACTCCGCCATCGTCGCGTAGCGCGATGATGCTCAGACCGTTCCAGAACGGCGAGCCATCCTTTCTATAGTTGAGGACGTCTCCCTCGAACGACTCACCGCTGCTCAGAGCATTCCGGATCGTCACGCGGATCGCCGGGTCGGTACCCGGCCCCTGGAGCAGACGGCAATTGGTGCCCAAGACTTCCTCGGCTCCATAACCGGTCAGGGCAGTGAAGGCATCGCTGACGTGAAGAATGTACTGCTGCGCGTCGGTGATCAAAGAGACCCGACTCGCCGCGGCGAATGCCCGGGCAAGAAGGGCCTTTCCCGCCGTTTGGTCGAACCGCACGAACGTGTTCATCAGACCAGCCTTCGTCTCACTGGAACAGGAGGCACGGTGTGACAACGCTCACGAGCCGACCCCCCAATGGCCTGATCGAAAGTGCCGATCCCCGCACTATTCGAAGCTTATTCTAACGGCTCGACGCGAGCGACGACCAGCTCAATTGCCGCCATATGGCGTTAGACAAATCAGTGTTTGTGGCGCAGAGATCTGAATAGACGAGGCTCTAGAGCAGACTCAAGACCTCGTATTCCTGCAGCTGTCGCACACTTGGCTTTCGAGTTGATTCGGAGGAGGAAAATCCCGTCGTTTTCTGCTCATCGTGGACGTGGTCCACGGCTATTCCCCTCCGAATGAAGGCAGAGCAAGATCAGGACCGACCTGCAGCGGCAGTCCTCCGGAAGATCGCCAGCGTCGGCACGCCGGGAGGACAACCCGGAGGCGAAGACGCCGGGCACCGCCCCGGCAACATTGTCTGATTGTGTGACAAAGCCTCGGCCAGACGCGTCAGTTCTAGTGACAGCCACCATCGGCTGCCAATTTTCGTTGTTTGCGGACACCCACACAAGGCGTCGGTAGACCTATGTCAATTCAGGAGAACCATCATGCGAGACACCCTCGGCTCGATCCAAGACGGCTTCGCCGTCGCTATTTCGAACATCATCACATTCCTTCCCCAACTTCTGCTTTTCCTAGTAATTCTGATCGTCGGTTTGATCGTCGCGAAGCTCCTTTCCAAGGGCATCGAGAAGGTCCTCGAAAAAGTCGGCTTCGACCGTGCCGTGGAACGTGGCGGAATCAAGAAGGCCCTTGCGAAGAGCAAGTACGACGCCTCCGACATCGTCGCGAAGGTCGCGTACTACTTTTTGTTCCTCTTCGTCCTCCAGCTTGCCTTCGGGGTGTTCGGCCCGAATCCGATCAGCGATCTGCTGACCGGGATCATTGCTTTCTTGCCGCTGATCTTCGTCGCCCTGATCATAATCGTGATCACCTTCGCCATCGCAGCGGCTGTGCGCGAACTGATCGTCAACACCCTCGGCGGCCTTTCCTACGGAAAGCTTCTCGCCAATCTGGCTAGCGGGTTCATCATCATCATCGGTGTCATCGCCGCCCTGAACCAGGTCAACATCGCCGTCACCGTCACCACCCCGATCCTCATCGCGATCCTCACATCCATCGCCGGCATCCTCGTAGTCGGCGTCGGCGGCGGCCTGATCAAGCCCATGCAGACCAGGTGGGAGTCGTACCTGAACAAGGCCGAGGAAGAGGCCCCGAAGATTGCTGAGCACGCCAAGAACGCGCCCAGCATCGCCGATCAGGCCCAGCAGGCAAAGGACAAGGCCGCCCGCGAAACGAGCAGGCGCCGCTAACCAAACCGCAGTGCCGGTGCCTGGCATATCAACCGGCACCGGCCGGTGTCCTCAGATCAGCAGTCCAAGCAGCTGGCAACGCCGCCATCATACGAATCGCGGGTTCCATCGCCTCGGAATTCAGCTTGGGGATACCAGAAGTAGACCGAAGAGCGCACTGGACAAACTCAAAGTCGCGTCTCAGACTCCAGGCAGAATGGTCGCCGACCGGCGATTGGCCCGGTCGGCGAGAACGACGGCAATCACACCCAACAGAACCGCGCCACCGATGCGCGCGAGACCGTCCAGCCCCATCAGGATCCAGGTCACCAGATTCGGTCCGTAGATGGTGGCCGAGCCTCCACCCATGAGCTGCAGCAACAACCAAGCCACGGACACCGCCGCCACAATCCAGGTCGGCACCCAATTCCACGGAACAGGCACGGCCCCCAGCCTGCCAATCTGAACGACGGCCACCAGTGCCAGGGCGAACTGAACGAACGAGTCCGCGTAGACAAAGGCCAGCAAAACGACCGACGCGGAGTCATCCGTAAGGCTATCGCCGAGAACGCCGTACACCACAGACCCGAGCAGCAGCCAGACAGCCAACGCAGCGAGAGCGGTGGTGCCGAGCGGACGACGCGCTGTGACGCTGCCCGTACCTCCCACACCACAGGCGAATACCAGCAGAGCCGCAGAGAACAAAGCGGGGGCCAGCGTGTCGGCGTAGGGGAAAAGCACGGGCTGCGCGATCACCGTGACGACGACTGATGCCAGCAGCAGTCCCCCGCCGATGAACCAGGCGAGTCCTGCCGGTGGTGATGCGCGACCTCGAAGCTGTGAGCTTGCCATCCGATCGAGTCTACTCAGGGCGTTCACAGTGCAGAGCTGAGTTGGAGGACGCCAGGCGGACCTGCCCATCAACCACCGACGAGCGTGGCTCGAGTTCGATATTTCTGAATCAACGGTGTGCGGCCTTCGCGCGCGCGCCACACCCTCGCGCGCAAATCGGCAGGCTGGCGATAGCCGCACCCGCTGCACATCGGTACGTCGTTCAACTGCCGCTACGTCGCCTGCCCGAAGCACGGAGGATCGATGCTGTCGAAACCACTGGTCGCTGTTTGATGCGCCCCCGAACTCCACTGTGTGCGGGTCGCTTGTCGCACGTCGTATGGAGGTCGCGGAGGCGAGGGCGTCGCGAACTGACCGCATGAAACCCCGTCGGTGTGCAGAATTTGCTTGATTTCGCGGCACTGCTGAAAGAAAATAGTCGCATTCGGGCACCCGCAGAAAGGACACTTATGTATTTTCACGTGCAACGCCTCATTCACGACATCGCTCAGGACGAACCAGACCCGGCCGCGGCCAATGCACTCCAGGAAGGCCTCGGCGGTCAGTTCGGCGAGATGCGCACCATGATGCAGTACCTGTTCCAGGCCATGAATTTTCGTGGACCGGCGGCGAAACCCTATCGCGACCTGATCCAAGGCATCGGCACCGAAGAGATCGGCCACGTTGAACTCATCGGCACCACTATCTCCCGGCTACTGGATGGCTCGCCCCGGTACCAGGGCAAGGTAACCGACCCGCTCGACACTCCGGGCGCGGGCGGAGCGATCCCCCTTGAGCTCGCATTGACCCAAGGCAATATTCACCACTACTTGGTCGGCGCCCAGGGGGCCCTGCCCGTCGATGCCGTCGGCAACCCGTGGAGCGGCAGCTATGTGTACAACTCCGGCAACCTCGTGCTGGACTTGCTCTACAACCTCATGTTGGAATCCACGGGCCGGTTGCAGAAGTGCCGCATCTACGAAATGACCCAGAACAAGACGGCACGATCAACTATTGCCTACCTCATCGTGCGGGACCAAGCGCATGAGAACGGCTACGCCAAAGCGCTCGAGACTCTGGGCGTGAACTGGAACACCCTGCTGCCGATCCCGAAGACCAACGCCGAGAAGTTCCCCGAGGTGAAGAAGCTCCTCGACCTTGGACTGCAGAGCAAGCAGTACACCTTCGACCTCGCCGACCAGTCAGAGGCCGGGAAGATCTTCCAAGGGCTCTCCCCATCCAAAGACGGCACGAACCTGGTCTCTGACGAGCAAGCCCCAGAGGGCGTGCCGTCGACGATCGCTCCCGAACGGCTGGAAGAATTCGCACCTGGTCTTGACCCGGCCCTGCTGGAACTGATCCAAGCCACCGCCGACATGGAAATGGCCGAAGTCGACGCACAATTCGGTCCGATCGCCACAACGAAGGGCCAGTAGGCCGATACGGGAGCCAGGTCCCGGGCCGGGGCCTGGCTTCCTTATCGCCCGCTCAGCTGCGTACCTGGCTGCGCCGCACCAGGACTTGGATGAAGTAGATCACTGCTCCGACGGCGATCATGATGCCGCCGCGCAGCCAAACCTCTCCACTGAGCTGAGTGAGCAACACCAGGCAGGACAGCGCCCCGAGCGCCGGCAGCACTGTCCAAGCACGGAAGTGGTGATGCTGCACGCGTTCTCTGCGGAGTACGAGTACGGCAATGTTGGTGCTGAGGAAGACGATCAGCAGCAGCAACACCACGGTCTCCGCCAAAGTGGCGATGGAGCCCGTGACCGTGAGCACCATGGCGAGGAGAGTCGTGGACACAATCGCGAGCCAGGGCGTTCCTCGACCGGGAAGCACACGGCTGAGAACAGACGGCAGCAATCGCCGCGTGCTCATTCCATAGGTCAGGCGGCTGGACATGATCATGGTCAGGAGTGCACCGTTTGCGACCGCGACGAGAGCGATGACACTGAACAACCAGTCGGGGATGGCCACGGCGGTCGCTTGAATCACGGTGAGCAACGGTCCGGTGGAGCCTGCGAGCTCATCGGCCGGCACGGCAACCGACGCAGCCGTGCCAACCAGCACGTAGAGCACCCCCGCGGTAGTCAGCGCGGCGAACAGTGCTTTCGGATACACCCGCGAGGGGTCAGTAACCTCTTCAATCACGTTAGCGCTGGTCTCGAATCCGACGAAAGAATAGTAGGCCAGCAACGCAGCTCCGAAGATTGCCACGACTGGGCTGCTGCCCTCCTCGAACCGCACCGCCCGACCGATGTCACCGCCGCCATTGGAGAGCAGAACGCCGACCGCAGCCACGACCAGCACCAGCCCCGTCGTCTCGATCATCGTCATCACGAGGTTGGCCCGCACGGATTCTTTGATCCCGCGGGCGTTCACCGCTCCGATCACGGCGAGAAAGATGACCGCTCCGAACACCGGATCGATGTCGATGAAGGTGCGCAGGTAGTCTCCCGCGAAGGCCAGGGCGAGTCCGGCCGCACTGACGACGCCGGCGGCCAGCATGCAAAAGCCGACAAGGAAGGAAATAATCGGTCGTTTGTAGGCGCGTTCGGCGAACACGGCGGATCCGCCCGCGTGCGGGTACTTCGTCACAAGTTCCGCATACGACGCCGCCGTCAACAGTGCCAGGGCCAGGGCCAGCAGCATGGGCACCCAGGTGACTCCGCCGACCTTCCCCGCAATCTGCCCCACCAGGGCATAGATTCCGGCGCCTAGCACGTCACCCAGAATGAAGAGGAACAGCATTCGTCCGGTGATGTTGCGCTTGAGCTCCCCGGACGGTGCCAGTGCGGCACCCCGTTTGCTATCGGTGTCGTCGTTCAAATTCATGCTGACAATCGTACTGAGCAGGGCCCCCATGTGGAGCCTGAATCCATGTTTCCAATAGTCAGCGACCTCCATTCACGATGGAAATCTCAGGCTCCGGTTCGGGGTCTGACCAGGTGCCGGCAGATCGTGGAGCCAGTGGCTCCGAAGACCTCGGCAATGTGCTGGACGGTGTGGGTTCGCCGGCCGTCAGCGCCTTTCTTCTCATACAGCTCATGGGCCAGCTTGACGTTGCGAGGCCGATGAACACGGTCGCATCCGCATTGACCAATTCTTGATAGAGCGTTGCGGTCCGGCCGCGGATTCGGTCGGCGGCACCGGTGAGTTTGAGTTCTCCCGGCAGGTCGGGCAGGGCAGACGAATTAGAGCCATCGAGTGGTGTCCCCTGTGAGTTGCTTCAGTCGGTACTCACTGACCATCCCGCGATGGCTCTTTACGTTGACGAAACGACACTGATGAGCCGGAAATCACACCACTCACAGTGACATAACCCCGCACCGTCGGAGCCGACGTCTCAGTGACAGCCTGGATGGAAACCGTCGTCTTGACAGCCATCGAGACGATTCCCAACTCGACCTGGATCGCAATGGAGTACGCCAACGCGATCTCTGACGAGAGCAGAAGACCGTGGATCAGCAATGTGGAAATATCTGATCTTTCGGACGTGGCCTACCCATGGATAGCACAGCGCGATGACACCCGAACTGGGCCTTCTCAACCGTGCGTGACCTTCGATATTCTGCGCTCGATTTTTCCCGCGCCCGCTCTCGGGCGTACCCTCGGAAGATTGTCAGACAGAAACCGAGGGTGCGCGGAATGGACCAAAAATTGCAATCGTCGACAAATGGGAAGGTCATCGCGCTTGCGGTTGCCGGGGCCTTCGGAGGATTCCTCTTCGGATTCGATGCGTCGGTCATCAATGGTGCCGTCAATGCCATTCAAGATGAATACTCGCTCAACGCGTCCCTGACTGGCCTGGCCGTGGCGAGTGCGCTGCTCGGCGCCGCGGCCGGGGCGTACCTCGGCGGTAGCGTGGGCGATCGTTTCGGTCGCATCCCCGTCATGCTGCTCGGCTCAATTATGTTCTTCATTAGCTCGGTGGGATCAGCCTTCGCCTTCGGCGTCTACGACTTGGTGCTCTGGCGCATCGTCGGCGGTCTCGGGATCGGACTCGCCTCTGTTGTCGCCCCGGCCTACATCGCGGAGATATCACCCCGGCAGATGCGTGGCCGGTTGGGTTCGCTCCAGCAGCTTGCCATTACGATCGGGATCTTCTCTGCGCTGCTTTCCGACGCGGTCTTCGCCAACACTGCCGGCGGCGCCAGCGAACCGTCCCTCTTCGGTCTCGACGCCTGGCGATGGATGTTCTTGGCCTGTGCCTTCCCCGCCGCCATCTACTTCGTGATCGCCAGACTGCTGCCGGAGTCGCCGCGCTTCCTCGTGCTCAAGGAACGCGAGGACGAGGCGCGTACCGTCTTTGCGAAGCTCTGGCCGAACGGCGACGTGGACCGCGAGATCCGCGACATCAAGACGTCGATCGCCGTCGACAAACGCGCTGCACGTTCCGGTTCGCTCCGAGGTACGGCCATGGGTCTGCGCCCGATCGTATGGGTCGGAATCGCCCTGTCAGTCTTTCAGCAGTTCGTCGGCATCAATGTGATCTTCTTCTATTCGACGACACTGTGGAAGGCCGTCGGCTTCGAGGAGTCCAGTTCGCTGACCATCTCCGTGTTCACCGGTTTGACCAACATCCTGGTCACCTTTGTCGCGATCGCCTTGATCGACCGGATCGGCCGGCGGCCGATCCTGATGACCGGTTCGATCGGGATGACCGTGTCACTGACCACCATGGCCGTTGCGTTCAGTCAGGCGGTCACCGTGAGCGGCGAACTCATCCTCCCCGGTGCCTGGGGTCCGATCGCCCTCGTCGCCGCGAACGTGTTCGTCATCTTCTTCGGCGCATCGTGGGGCCCGGTGGTCTGGGTTCTACTGGGCGAGATCTTCCCGAACACCATCCGGGTGCGAGCCCTCGGCGTCGCCGCCGCGGCCCAGTGGGTCGCCAACTTCTTGGTTGCCGTGACCTTCCCTCTGATGGCGGCGATGTCGCTGCCGCTGACATACGGAATGTACGCGCTCTTCGCGGGCTTGTCATTTGTCTTCGTGCTGACCAAGATCCCGGAAACGAACGGCATGTCGCTCGACGAGGCGAACACTCTCCTGCCTCCGAAGAACTCGGCGAAGAAGGCTGTCGCCTCGCAGAAACGTGAAACGGTCGGAATCGACCACTGACCTGCTGTGGGTGGAGCTGACCAAAAACATCGGGATTTGACTCTTAGACAGAAAAATCCTCTGCCGACCAAATTCACCGCAGGTGCTCGAGGCTTCGTCTTCTCGGTGGGTTTCGCACGGTCAGGTTTCATTTTCCCCACCCGGCGAGACACATCACAAGGGAGTCGGATTGCACAGAGCGGGCTGCGTGTCTCAGGGTGACCGCATCAGAAGTCCTCGGTGATGCAGTCACGATCCGAGCATGCTTTCATCGGTGCACTCAAGCGGATCTGGGGACAGCATCAGGTTCTGGTCACAGGTTCTTGACTTTCCGTATCGGCAAGTGATTGACTTGCCAACATGGAAAATCAAGCACATGACCAAGCCCGCGCCGCTTTCGCTGCCATCGATGCTGGGCGCGCCGCTGCAGCAGAACGCCTCGTCACCCCACTGTGGTACCACCCGATACTCGGCATCCTGACGGCCGGGTATCTTGCCGCTGTTACGTCGCGCAGCATCATCGTCACACTCGTCGCATTGCCAATCTTCCTTGCTGGAGTATTCGCCCTTGTCTCCGCATACAAGAAGATCACCGGCCTCTGGATCTCTGGGTTCAACGCTGGTCGAGCGAGCTGGTGGGCCGCCGCCATGGGTGCCATTCTGATGGTCCTCTTCAGCCTCGCCTACGCCCAGGTGTGGAGCGTCTGGGCCGCCGCTACAACGGCATTCATCGCAGTGAACGTCTTCGGATTACTGTTTGACAGAACTCTTCGCGCAAGCCTCCGCGCTGGCACTATCGCCGACCCGCGATGACGGCCGCATTGAATGAGGTCATTCACGCTCCAAACCGGCTTCAAATCTGCGCCTTCCTGATCTCGGTCGACCGGGCGGAATTCAGCGTCGTGCGGGACATGCTCGGTGTGACCGACTCAGTCACCAGCAAACACATCAAGGTGCTGGAGCAGGCCAGCTACGTCCAGATTGCAAAGCCGACCGGGCAGGGACGCGTCAAGACCTGGCTGGAACTGACCCCATCTGGCCGCCTCGCCTATGCCGCGCATGTCGAGGCACTTCGCCATCTGATCGCGGAGTCGCCCTGACCATCAGCCTTCGAGTGGCCACCTCATCAGATCGGACGCCAGTTGCTTCAGCGCCCGCACGGGCACGGCTACTCGGGTTTCAGGTAAAGAGCCTCGCGAAAACACTCATCACTTTTTTCCTCATGGGGTCGCGCGCACAGGTAAGGTCATCAGCGAAACGACGCCGACAAGAGGGAAAGGCCGAAAGGATTTCAATCGCAGCACCCCACACTGTCACCGGAGGTCCTGGACCGATGCCCAGTACGTTCCGTGAGGAAAAGCGTATGCGTTGAGTGTGGTCTCATACATTTCCGCGCTGTAACCCGGCTGAGTCGGAACAACGTACGCGCCGTTCTTGACGATGCATGGTTCAACGAAGTGCTCATGTAGGTGATCGACGTACTCCGTCACCCGGTCCTCCAAAGTCCCGGAGACGGCGACGTAATCGAAAATGGAGAGGTGTTGCACGAGCTCACACAGGCCCACACCGCCTGCGTGCGGGCACACCGGCACGCCGAACTTCTTGGCCATGAAATACACGGCGAGGAGCTCGTTGATGCTGGCCAACCGCGCTGCGTCAACCTGACAGTAATCAATGGCTTCCGCCTGGAACATCTGTTTGAACAACACACGATTCATGCCGTGTTCACCGGTGGCAACGCCAATCGGGGCTACCGCCTTGCGCACGGCGGCATGGCCGAGAACGTCATCGGGGCTTGTCGGCTCCTCTATCCATAAGGGCTTGAACTCGGCGAGGGCTGCGATCCGCTCGATGGCCTCCGGCACATCCCAGACCTGGTTTGCATCGATCATGAGGTTGGTCTCGTACCCGATGACCGACCGAGCGATTCCGAGCCTGCGGATGTCGTCATCCTTGTTCGCTCCGACCTTCAGCTTGATGTGGGTAAAGCCCGCATCCACAGCTTCCTGACACAGGAGACGAAGCTTCTCATCTGAGTAGCCGAGCCATCCGGCGCTGGTCGTGTAGCACGGATAGCCGGTCACCTCGAGTTTCGCGATGCGTTCTGCCCGGGTCGGGGCGAGTTCTTCCAGCATCGCCAATGCCTCGCCCCGCGTCAGCGCATCGGACAGATAGGTCAGGTCGGCTGCATCGACTATTTGCCGAGGGGACATGTCGGCGAGCAATAGCCAGAGCGGCTTGCCCGAGTGGCGGGCGGCGAGATCCCACAGCGCATTCATCACGGCGGCCATTGCCAGATGCTCCACACCCTTCTCTGGTCCGAGCCAGCGCAGTTGTGAATCGGACTTGAGCTCGCGGTAGATCCCGCCCAGATCGCTCACCAAATCGAGCACGGTGCGCCCGATCAGCGGTTGTGCGCGCTGCTGGGCGGCGAGCACGCAGATGTCATTTCCACGGCCGATCGTAAACGTGAAGCCGAAGCCGCTGAGGCCAGGCTCATCCGTTCTGAGGATGACATAGGCCGCCGAGTAGTCGCCGTCCTTGTTCATCGCATCGGAGCCGTCCATGCTCTGGGAGGTTGGAAAGCGAACGTCGATGACGTCGACAGCAGTGATGATGCTCATGTGCAATTCCTTGATCGATGCGGAGACAGACGACGAGGCATCCGTCGCCGAAGGGGTGCTCTGGCTCGGCTAAGCGGGCCGAAGCGGCAGCTCCCACACCAGGGGCAACGCCCTGATAGAGGAGGAATCACTCGTCGTTTCGAGCAATCCAGCGATGCGCTGTTGCCAGAGTCGGTCGACGGGATCAGCGGCGAGATGGGCCTGCATGGCTTCGAAGTTCTCTACTTCGACCCAGTGGAACAGGTCGCGGCCGTCGCGCCAGATCCGCCAGCTTGTGACGCCGGCCGCGCGCAGCGCCGAATCGAGCTCCGGCGGGATGATCGCGTGCACAGCCTCGTATTCGTCGATGCACCCCTCGGCGAGCCGCGTGTGCAGGGTTACCACCTGTGGACTGCTCACGTGACGGCCGCATGCCCGTGAATCAAACGAATGATTGATTGGCTCATCTCGTCGTAGTCGTGTGAGTTCTCAACTTCTCCCGTGATCGCGAAACGGTCCATTACGGCGATCCGGTCTGCGAGCGTGATCATTTCGGCGAGGTCGCTGGAGATGAGCAGAATCGCGAGACCGTCGTCAGCCAGCTTCCAGATGAGGTCATAAAACGATCTCTTGGTACGTACGTCGATGCCCACTGTCGGTTCGTCGATGATGAGGATCTCGGTTTTTGCAGCCAGCCACTTCGCCAGCGACACTTTCTGCTGGTTTCCGCCGGAGAGCTGCCCGACGAGCTGACGCTGGCCGGAGATCCGAATATCCAATTCGGTCACGTATTTCTGCACCAGGGCGCGCTCGGATTTCGTGCTGACATACCCGAGCATCCGCTCGAGTCTCGACCAGACAGTGATTGCCACGTTTCGGGTCACCGACTGGGCCAAAAAGACTCCTTCCTCCTTCCGGTTCTCGGTTACATAGCCGATTCGGTAGCTCTCAAGCGCCTGACGCACGGAGCGGATCGATACTCGCGCCCCTCGAACATGAACGCTCCCGGAGGTGACTCGGTCCAGTCCGAGAACGGCTCGGGCTAGTTCGGTTCGGCCTGCTCCGACCAGACCGTAGAGTCCGAGGATCTCTCCGGAGCGCAGTTCCAGGGACACGCCCCGGTGGCCCGACGCCGTGTCGACGTCGGAGAGCTCGAGCACGGGCGGCCGGCTGCGATCGACAGCACGCTCGGGCACCTCCAGGGCCGCGAGCGAGCGACCCACCATGACGTCGACGATTTCGTCGCGGGAATGAGCGGACAGGGGCTCCGATTCGAGCACGGATCGACCATCGCGCAAGACCGACACGGTGTCGCAGTGGGCAAACACTTCTTCCAGTTTGTGGCTGACAAACAGCACGGCAGTTCCCTGCTCCGTCAACCGGCGCACGACGCGGAACAGCCGGTCGGCTTCGTTGTCACTGATGGATGCTGTTGGTTCGTCCAACAGAAGGATGCTGGTTTCCGTGTAGAGTCCTCGTGCAATTTCGACTAGCTGTGTCTGCGCCGACGACAGCCGGGCCATTGGAGTGTCGGGGTCGAGTTCGAGGTCGAGAAGGGCTAGGCATCGTTTTGCCTCCCGCCGCACGGCCGGCCAGTCGACCCGTGGACCTCTGCGGGGCATCCTGCTCATTACGATGTTCTCGCCGACTGTGAAGCCACGGATGACGTTGCGTTCCTGGTGCACGACACCGATTCCGGCGTGCATCGCGGCGGCCGGGGAATGGATGTCAGCAATGCTTCCTGCCACGCTCAAGGCGCCCTCGTCTGGTCGGTGCACCCCGGTGAGAATCTTGATGAGAGTGGACTTCCCGGCGCCGTTTTCGCCCATCAGGGCGTGCGTCTCACCGCTCATCAAACGCAGGTTAACCCGGTCGAGGGCTTTGACTCCCGGGAAGGACTTGGAGAGGCCGTTGGCTTCGAGGGCGATTGTGGAGCTCATTTGGGGTCTCCAACCGGAGTCAGTTCGGGGCGGGTGGACAGGCTGGCAGGTGGTGGCGCGTTTCTGCGGGCATCCTGCGCCTCACGCACCCGACCGAGCGCAACGGTCCCAAGGACGACGGCTCCGACGACGAAATTGACCCAACTCGGTGCGAGCTGAAATTCGGCGCGCGCGCTGTCCACGAGACGCAGGATTGTCGAGGCGAGCACCGTTCCGAGTACGGCGACGGAGCCTCCGACCAGCGAGACGCCCCCGATGATGGGGGCCGCGAAACTGGGCAAGAGCCAGTCGCCGCCGACGCTCTGGTTCACTCCTGATAGTGAGGCGAGGGTCACAAAGGCCGCAACCCCGCAGAGCAGGCCGGATGCCGCGTGGGCGATGATCACGCTGCGATCGTTGGAGATGCCCGCGAGCTGGGCTGCAACTGAGTTCCCGCCGCTAGCGAGCAGGCGGCGCCCTGTCACCGTGTGACCGAACGCGAAAGAGAGAAGCAGGGCGACGATCAATGCAATCCAGAAGATCACCGGGACACCCAGTACGGAGGCCTTGCCCAAGTCGACGATGGGTTGCCAGGCCGTACTCGAGATCGTGCGAGTACCGACCAGGCCGTACTGCACACCGGTCAGAATGGTCATGGTAGCCAGCGTCACGATGAAACCGTTGATGCGGGTGGCGACCACGAGCCATCCGTTCAGCAACCCGGCAATACCGCCCACGAGCACGGCGGCGAGTCCTCCGATCCAGGCCGGAAGACCCAGATCCGCGACGAGGACCCCGGCGAAGCACGCTGAGAAGCCGCCTATCGCACCCACCGCCAGATTCAGCTGGCCAACGGACAACGTGATCATTTGGGCCAGACCGATCAGGATGGGAACGGCGAGAAAGAGGAAGAATGTCCTGGTCGAGATGGGATTGAAGAATCCCCCGCCCGACGTGATTCCAATCAATGCTGCTCCCACAATCACAATGGCGGCCAGCGTCAGGTTCTGAGACTTCAGAAAAGCGAGAGTGGAACGCTTCATGCGGAAATCTCCTCTGGTACCGAGGGCTGAGCGAGCTTCGGGCCGGGCGGGGGCGATGTTCTATCGACCTGAGCCGGCCTCCGCGTGCGTCTGCGACCGAAAAACAGCCGGATCTGGTCGCTGGAGAGAGCGATGAGCAGGATTACACCCAGCAAGACATTGAGGGTTTCCAGCCCCACCCCGAAAAGGTCCAACCCCTTACGAATGACCAAGGTCAACGTGATACCGAGAAGCGTCCCTGTCACCGACACGTATCCGCCGGCTAGAAGCGTTCCTCCGAGAATCGGTCCCACGAATGATTGCAGCATGAACTCCTGGCCTATGCCCGGCGTGAAGGATCCGGTACTGGCTGCAAGCAAGAAACCGGCTAGGGCTGCCAAAGCGCCGGAGAGGGAGTGCACCAGCACGATCCGGCGTCCTGTTGGGATGCCGGACAGCTGCGCGGCGTCCACATTGCTGCCGGTCATGAGTAGCTCCCGTCCCAGGCGGGTGTGAGAGTACAAATACCCGATGAGTAACATCACGCCCAAAGCCGGAATGACTATCAGGGGAATTGCGTTGGAGCCACAGGCACCGTTCACGCAAATAGCAGAGAAGCTGCTCCTCCCGATCTCGTCAAGACCGTCAGGTTTGACAGTGAAGGCGGATCCGGCGCTGAGCCATGAGTAGACGGTGGGCACCAAACCGATGAGGGCGAAGCTCATCGCCAAGGTGACGATGAATGAATTGACCCCTGTGCGGGCGACGAGCCAGCCCGACAGCGCACCCATAGCTGCACCAGCGAGGATTCCAAGGGCAAGACCCAGAACCAACGGCAGGTCCCACAGTTCATAGGAGAGCCCCATGAACATGGCACCAAAGGCCGCCATCGGTCCTACGGCCAGGTTCATATGCCCGATCGACAGCACCACCATCTGAGACAGCCCGACGACCGTGAAGATCGAGATACCCGTGAGCAGCGGGGCGATGACGAAGGGTCCGTTGAAGAAGGCGGGCTTGATCGAGCCGAGAACGATGACCAGGACGAAAATGATCACCAACAAAAAGAAACTCGGTGTGGCAACGAATCTGCGCAGCGCGCCCGCTTGCAGGTGTGCTGATGATCCGGACTTCAGCGTTGAAGTCATGAGACCCTCCTATCGTCCATGGCGTCCCGATTCCAGGCAATACCGAGTCCTGGAGTTTGAGGTGCCAGTGCGTGACCGTTCTCGACACCCATCTCCCCATAGGTGATCGCACGAAGTTGCGGTATGTGTTCTACGTAGCGCCCGTTGGGCACTGCGGCCACCAGACTCACATGAAGCTCCATCAAGAAGTGAGGGCACACCGCGACGTTGAATGCCTCAGCGAGGTGTGCCACTTTGAGCCATGGTGTGATGCCGCCCACCCTTGCCACGTCGACCTGAACGATGCCGGCTGCGCCTCTCTCCAGGTAGTCCCGGAATTGCCCGACGGAGTACAGCGATTCTCCTACCGCGATAGGAATCGGGGTGGACCGGGCCAGCCGCGCATGACCGGCAACATCATCGGCTGGTAACGGCTCCTCAAACCAGAAGAGGTCGACATCGTCGAAGGCATGCGCCCGACGGATCGCCTCCGCTGCTGTCATCGACTGGTTGGCATCGATCATGATGTCCATCCGATCACCGACAGCAGCACGCACCGCCAGCAGTCGTTCCCGGTCTTCGCCGATGTGGGGTTTCCCGACCTTGAGCTTGATTCCGGGCCAGCCTGCCTCCTGCGATGCGAGGGCCCCGCTTACGAGGGCATCCTCCGACAGGTGTAGCCACCCGCCTTCCGTGTCATAGAGGGGCACGGCACGGCGAAAGCCGCCGGCGACTTCCCAGAGCGGAGCCGCTGCCCGAGCGCATTTGAGGTCCCAAAGGGCAGTGTCAATGGCGGCTATGGCAAGGGACGTGATTGCCCCTACCGTCGTTGCCCGCGTCGCCGCGAAAAGCGTGTGCCACAAGGATTCGATTTGGCGAGAATCCTTACCAGGAAGGAGCGGGATCAGGTGGTCGCGCAGCATAGAAGAGACCGCGCGACCACCTGTTCCGATGGTGTAGGCGTAACCAATCCCCGTCAACCCATCGCTGGTGTCGATCTCGACGAATACCGTCTCCTGCTTGGCGAAGCACTGAACTGCGTCGGTTCGGACGGTCTCCACTTCGAGGTCAACCACGTACGTACGGGCATCGGTGATCGTTGACATGGCGCGCCTATACCCTCGATGGTTCTTACTTGCAGTTCAACAGGGAGTCAGAGAACAGGGACTTGAGCTTTTTGGATGCCGCTTGGCGCTCATCGTCGTAGGTCGCGACGTTATCCTTCGTGACCAGGAACGAGCCCGAGTCAACGACGACGCCCGGCTGCTTTACCGTGCAGGCCTTGCTGGCCAGCTGGGCCAGCGCCCAGCTTCCGACATACGCCTGGCCGACGGGATTCTGCGCGACTGTTGCGTAGACCGAGCCCTCCTTGATGGCCGTGAGAATGGTCTCATCGTCGTCAATAGCCACGAGTTTGATATCGAGCTTGGAATCCGCAACCGCTGTAGCGGCCGCAACAGACGGGTTGTAGGCGGTTGAGACAATGCCATTGATCTGGCTTCCCTGGGCAGCGAGCAGGTCGGCCACGGCCTTTTGCGCGGTGGTGAGGTCCTTGTCGATGTCCGTTACGTCCGGCAGGACGGTTACGGCGCCATCCGTTTCGTCGACGGCTTTCTTGACTCCCTCAATGCGTCGCTGAGTGTTGGAGTCAACGTTGTTCCCCGTCAAGTGGACGAGGACGCCGCTTCCGCCCATCGCCTCGATGGCTGCCTGGGCCGCCGTGTACGCGGCGATCTCAACATCGGTCGAAAGGCAGAAGTCCGCTTCATTGGTCTCGCCCGCCGGACACGACGCGATAGACGCTGTGGCGATGCCGCTGCCCTTCAACATCTTGAACGTCGAGTTGATATCCGTCGGAGAGACACCGAAGATGCCAAACGCGTTATAGCCGTTAGCGACCAGGGAGTTGATCACGTCATTCTGCTTGGATTGGTCCCAGCCGCCCGTCTCGTTGAAGGTGACGCCGGCCAGGCCGAAGTCCGTCTGGGCGTCCTTACCGGCCTGCTGCCAGGGCTGGAAGTACGGATGGGCGCCACCCGGGACCAAAGCGAGCCTGACCTCGCTCAGCGACCCTTCACCGCCGGCCGCCCCGCCTCCTTCCTCCTGCGCACAGGCCGACAAGCCGATCGTCAGGGTCGCCGCTGCGGCGACGGCAAGAGATCGAACGATAACTACTTTTTGTCTCAACACTGAGCCTCCAAGATCGCAAAATAAAAGATCCTATAGAATCTATAGCCACAACATAATGGTCTGAGTCTCACAATGTCAAGGTAAGGAACAGTGATGAATTGCGTCCCTTTTGTCAAAATTGCACGCCAATCAGTTCGCTCAACGCTATAGGATATAGACATGGTGACCCTCCTGAAGATGCCTCGACGTCAGATCCTGTCCGACGACGTTTTTGAGCAACTGAAAGCACTCATCATGAACAGCTCCATTCCTCCCGGAGCACGGATGAACATCGAAGACCTCGCTCGTCAACTCCAGGTTTCACCAACCCCCGTACGTGAGGCACTGGCCCGACTCGAATCTGAGGGACTCACCGTGAAGCTTCCGCTCAAGGGGTACCGCACCACCGACCTTCTCAATGCTGACGAGGTCCGCAACCAGTACGAGTTGCGCCTCCTGTTGGAGGTTCCATCGGCAAAAAAGGCAGCCCACAGCATGAGTATCGCCCACGCCGAGAGCCTCCGCGAGGAGATGCAGAGCATCGGCGAACCCCCCACCGGAAGCCGGTACGAGAGCTACCAGACCCTGACCGCGCACGACACTCGTTTCCACCAACTCATCCTCAGCTTCGCCGGAAACGACATGGTGCGACAAGCGGTAGAGCGCACCCACTGCCATCTGCACATCTTTCGCCTCACCTATGGCGGCCCTTTCGGGGAGAACACCGTGGCCGAGCACGCGACTATCGCCGATGCCCTGCTGAAGGGGGACGGAGCCGCGGCCGAGCGTGCCATGCATTCGCACCTGGTCCAGTCCCGCGACCGGGTCCTCGCCAAACTGCCGTAAAGGCCAAGACCACACGATGAAGTGAAGGGATCCCTGTGAGACTTATGCGTTTGGGGCCGCCTGGCCGGGAAAGACCGGCCGTCCTGTCAGACGACGACGTTCTATACGATCTGATGCCGCTGACCCCCGATATCGATGGGGCATTTCTCGAGCGTTGCGGCGTCGCTGAGGTCGCCGCAGCCCTCGAAGCCGGAAACCTGACCGTGATGGACGACCCTGCCGACGGCACAGGTCTGCGGATCGGGGCGCCCGTCGCCCGACCAGGCGCCGTGATCTGCGTCGGAATGAACTACGCAGCCCACGCAGCAGAATCCGGCTCTTCACCCCCGACGCGCACAGTCATATTTCTGAAACATCCGAATACCGTCGTCGGGCCCTTCGACGACGTGCGCATTCCACCGGGGTCAACAAGAACCGACTGGGAAGTGGAGCTCGCATTAGTTGTCGGCAGACGCGCGCGCTACCTGGCATCCAAAGAGGAAGCCGCGCATTACATTGCAGGCTTCACAGTGTCCAATGACGTCTCCGAGAGGGAGTATCAACTGGATATCTCTGGCGGCCAGTGGAGTAAAGGCAAGTGCGCGGAAACGTTCAACCCGCTTGGTCCGTGGCTCGTGCCGACAGCAGAACTCGGGTTGGGTGCAGGTCTCCGCCTACGTTCCTCTGTCAATGGCGAGGCGCGGCAGGACTCCACTACGGACGACCTCATCCTGGACGTTGCCCAGGTCGTCTACGAACTCAGCCAGTACATGGTGCTCGAGCCCGGAGACATCATCAATACGGGGACTCCCGAGGGAGTCGCGTTGTCTGGGCGCTTTCCCTACCTTGCTCCCGGAGATCTCGTTCAGTGCGGTATTGACCATCTTGGAACTCAACGTCAGCACGTCGTACAGGGAAGTGCACAATGAGCATCCAGAAAAGTTATGAGGGCCTCGTCGCCGCCGTCACCGGCGGCGCCTCCGGGCTCGGCAAGGCCATCGCTGAGGAACTTGCGTCGCGCGGTGCACGCGTCTATTGCTTGGACCTGAACGAGGGTTCGGTCTCCAAGCCACTGCGTGGTGTCCATTGCGACGTCGGAACCGACGACAGCGTTCGATCAGCCATTGACGCCGTGGTGGCGGATGCGGGGCGCCTCGATGTCGTAGTCGCCAATGCCGGTATCGGAGCTCAGGGCGACATCGAGGCAAATGATGACGCGGAGTGGATGCGCGTGCTGAACGTCAACGTCATCGGATCCGCGCGGACGGTGCGAGCAGCGATGCCCTATCTACGCCAATCGCCAAGTGGGGCGATCGTCTTCACCACATCAATCGCCGCATGGGCCGGGCTTCCCCAACGCGCACTGTATTCCGCCTCAAAAGGCGCCATCCAAGCTATGACACTTGCGGTCGCAACGGACTGCCTGCAGGACGGCATCCGAGTCAATGCAGTTGCACCGGGAACGGCCGACACGCCATGGGTAGGGCGTCTGCTCGACAGCTCATCGGATCCGAAAGCGGAGCGTGCCGCACTCGAGAGCCGCCAGCCGACGGGACGTCTCGTGCGTCCCAGTGAGGTTGCCGAAGCTGTCGCGTATCTCGCGTCCCCGACGTCGGGGAGCACGAACGGCGTCGTACTCGCCGTCGATGGCGGGATGTACTCGCTCCGGCCCCGGACCCGCTGACAGCCACCCTCCCTCTTTCCCTTCTTTCCCTTTCTGTCGAACACTGGAGTTCGGATGGACATTCGGCTTGGCGAGCCCGACTCGACGGGACCATCGACTGTCGATGCGCACCACCACCTCTGGGACCCGGCGGTGCGAACCTACGCATGGATGGATGAGTCTGTCGCCCCGATCGTTCGCCGGTTCGATGCCCGCGATCTGGCAGCGGCTTCAGCGCGCACACCAGTCACCAAGTCGGTTGTCGTGCAGGCGACTCCCGATATCGAAGAGACCCATGACCTCCTGGACATCAGTTCGTGGCAAAACATGGTCGCCGGGGTCGTGGGCTGGATAGACCTGACCCAGAACGATGCGGCTGACACCCTGGTGGGGCTGAAAGCGCGGCCCGGTCAGCTCGTCGGCATCCGGCATCAGGTACAGGACGAGTCCGACCCCGCCTGGCTGCTTCGAGATGATGTGCTCCGCGGACTGAAGGCGGTGCAGGACGCGGGGTTGGTTTTCGAGCTGCTCATGGGTCGCCGAGAAGCTGCGGCCGCCATCCGGCTGGCCGAGCTACTCCCAGATCTGCCACTAATTCTCGATCACGCGGGAAAACCGTCGATTCATTCCGGGGAAGGGGACAGTTGGCGGGACTGGATAACGCGGCTGGCATCGCACGAGCAGGTCACCTGCAAACTCTCGGGTCTCGTCACTCAAGCCTCCTGGGCGACGTGGCGCTCCCAGCCTGTCGAGTCTTATGCACTCGCGGTGCTCGACACATTCGGTGCCGAAAGAGCCCTCTTCGGCTCAGATTGGCCCGTCTGCCTGCTCGCAGCGAGTTACGACGAGGTTTTCGAGCTCGCGGCCCGGGCCGCCTCGACGCTGTCAATGACCGAGCGCAGCGCACTGTTCGGAGGCACTGCAGCTCGAGTGTATGGGCTCGCCTGACGCGGCTGCCCGTCACCAAAGAAACGATGAGGAGATGACATGTTGAAGCCAACAGAATCTGCCCTGAACGGAGGGCGTTCGGCCCCAGTCGCCGAGAGTGCCGCTCGGCCACTCGGCCGAGGTGGCCTCCACGTAGGACCGTATTCCTTCGGCGCCGCGCCAATCGCCAACCTTGGGCATCGCGTCACGGACCAGGCTGCCCACCAGGCCATCGATGCGGCGTGGGATGCAGGAATTCGCTACTTCGATGTCGCCCCGCACTACGGACTGGGGCTCGGGGAGGAGCGACTCGGTGCCGCCCTGACCGGCAGACCCCGGGAAGACTTCATCATTTCGACAAAGGTCGGCCGCCTACTTGTGACAAACCCGGCTGGCCGACAGGCAGACCCCGAAGGCTACGATGTCGTCTCGCCACTCACCCGCCGACGCGACTACAGCCGCGACGGCGTGGTGCGCTCAGTGGAGGAGAGTCTCATCAGGCTGGGGTTGGACTACCTCGACATCGTGTTTGTCCACGACCCCGACGACTACTACAGGGAGGCGCTGGATGAAGCGTTCCCCGCCCTCGACGAGCTGAGGGCACAAGGCATCATCAGATCCTTCGGTGCAGGGATGAACCAGTCCGAGATGCTGGCTGAATTCACCCTGAACACGAGCCTCGACGTCATCATGTGCGCGGGTCGCTATACCCTCCTCGACCAGAGGGCGCTCGATGACCTCCTACCGGCCGCAACCGGACACGGCGTATCGATCGTCGCGGCGGCTGTCTTCAACTCCGGGATCCTTGCACAGATGCGACCGGCACCAAACGCGACCTACGACTACAGCCCCGCCACCAGGGAGATGGTTGATCGTGTGAACGGCATTGCAGATATCTGCGAGCGGCATTCCGTGCCATTGCCTGCCGCTGCCATTCAGTTTTCACTTGGGCATCCGGCAGTTTCAACGGTGTGCGTGGGAGCTCGTTCGTCTGAGCAGGTAGAGCGCAACGTGTCGCTGTTTGATGTGAAAATCCCTGGCGACCTCTGGGCAGAACTGGCGGCGGAGGGCCTTATCCGTGCCGACGCCCCCACGCCGAAGTAGTCTCTCCGACAAACATCTCCCCATTCCTCGTCACGTTCTGATTGCAGGCTTTTCGTTCGGATACCAGGAAGCGGACACTAGGTCCCCTCTTAGGTCTGGTCAAGTTGCGCCTGCAGCTCTAGGTTCTATGGACTGGGGACGATCTTGCGAAAAACAGCCAAGCCGCCGCCGTCGCCCATTCGCATCACGGAATCTTTCCGGGGGTTGCGGACGGTCCTGGCGCGTTCGGCGACGTCGCCGCCCTGGTCGATGCCGGTCACCAGGTCATCGACGCGGTCTTCGGCGCGGATGGTTTCGGTGGCGAAGAGCATGCCGTCGCTGTGGAAATTCAACGGAGCTGAGCCATCCCAATCCGCGTTCGCTTTCCCGAAGAATTCCAGTCCACGCCCACTCGAAAACTGCTCGACGGATTAGAGCTGGGGCAACGAACCCTGTGAAAAGCCCCTCGGTGGTGCAGCGGCGTCGTTCGGCGCCGTACGGCGCGGGGTCTGGCCCTCGGGTCACCGGAATGCGCTGATGCCGGTCAGGTCCCTCCCGATCAGGAGGGACTGAACGCTCTCGGTGCCCTCGTAAGTGTGCAGCGACTCGATGTCGGCGAGGTGCTGGATGACGTGGTTCTCGAGGAGGATTCCGTTGCCTCCGAGCATGTCCCTGGCCATCGATGCGATCTCCCGCGCTGCCCGGGTGTTGTGGTACTTCGCCAATGACGCTTGGATCGGCCGCAGCGTTCCGGCAGCATCGAGCTCGGCCAGGCGCAGGCAGTGCAACTGCATCGAGGTGAGCCGGGACAGCATCGTGGTCAGGCGCTCCTGCACGAGTTGGAAGCCGGCGAGCGGCTTGCCGAACTGGATGCGCTGGGTCGAGTAGTTGAGCGAAGCCTCGAACACCGCCGTGGCGTGGCCGAGGGCCGACCAGGCCACTCCGAGTCGGGTGGCGAAGAGCACCGCAGAGGCATCCTTGAACGTGTGGGTGCCTGGCAGCACGGCGTCCTGCGGGATCCGGACATCCGTGAGGGTGATCCGGGCCTGGTGGATGGCGCGCAGGGAACCTTTCCCGGTGATGGTCTCGGCGTGGTACCCGGGGGTGTCCTGTTCCACCAGGAACCCGCGCACATTGCCGTCGTCGTCGCGGGCCCAGACCACCGTGACGTCGCCCACCGAGCCGTTGCCGATCCACTTCTTCTCGCCGTTCAGCACCCAGTCGACTCCGTCGCGCTGCGCGGTGGTCTCCAGGCCAACCGAATCGGAGCCGTGGTCGGGTTCAGTCAGCGCGAAGGCGCCGAGCTTCTCGGCGCGGGCCAGCGGCACCAGCCAGCGTTCCTGCTGCTCCGGGCTGCCGAAGAGGGCGATGCTGCGCAGAGCCAGACCGCCCTGCACGGCGACAACGGTTCCCATCGAGCCGTCTCCGCGGGAGATCTCCATGTTGACGAGGCCGGCCGCGAGCGGCGACATGGGGCTCAACCCTGGGCCGACGACCCCGTCGGTGAGGAGATCGAGTTCGCCGAGCCGCCGCACCAGGTGCAGCGGGTACTCGGCCTTGTCCCAGGCTTCGGTCAGTTCGTCCAGGGACTCCGTGGCGAAGCTGCGGGCGCGGTCCCAGAAGGCCCTGTCGGCCTCGGGGACGTCAGCGAAAATATTGTAGTAGTCAGTGTCGAGGGGTATGGATACGTCGTAGTCGGGCACGGATTCCCTTTCGTGGAGGACGGCTTCGAAGGTCACAGGCCGGCAACGCCGGCCGGGTGGAACAGGGCGCCGCGCACAGCCATGGAGGCCCCGAGCGGTCGAGCAGCGGGGTCAGCCCGCCGGTGTGGCGCGGATAGTTCGCCCCGAGGATCATGTAGGCATCGATGTCGGCGGCGGGGCACTCATCGCTGTGCAGCAGCGCGCCGAACACCGCCACGGTTTCGGCCTGCACCGGATCCGCTCCCCGGGCCAGGCGCGTGGCCGTGCGGGTCAGTGCGGGGGTTGCGTCGACCGCGGGGATGTCCCCGGAGATCCGGCGGGCGACCCCGGCACGCACGACCGCCGGGTCCCAGACGTAGGGTGCCGCCGCGGATGCCGCCACGAGCGTCCGCGGTTCGGCGAGCGTCCGCGCGGCCCAGGCCAAGGACGCCTCGAGGGAGCCCTCGCCATCGAGGGCCACGTCCGCGACACCACGGTCGCAGGCATCGACCTGGCTGGTGTCGATCAAGCGCACGGCGCTGCCGAGAGCCTCGAGCGCTTCCCCGGTCCACGACAGGATCATGCCCGGTGGAGGTGCGAAAGCCAGCAAAGCGAATCGGCGACCACCGGCCCGTCGAGTGGTGACGCCGACTCGAATGCTCAGCCCAGAGCGCACGGTGCCCCCTTGCGCCGGTCAGAAAATGCCTAGGTACAAGTTTTAGCTGACACTCAGTCCCAGGTCAACTGGTATTCAGTCTCAGCGGGGCGCCTGGGTGCGTAAGCGCTCCTCGATTGCACGAGCCAACTCCGCGGGATCCGTTGCGGCCGGGAAGACGGCGACGACCACGTCGCCCATGGATCGCACCTCGGAATCAGACGCCACGGCATCCGGGTGGAAGAACCGTCGCACCTCGGCGAGTTCGGTGGCCAACGAGAACGGGCCCACGTTGTCGTCGGCCCGGATCAGCCGCCGCAGCACGAAATTATGGGTGGCGGTCACCGCCGCTGCGAACCGGATCGCGGTCAGAGGCGGCACGCCCGGCACGGTGCTGCGCAAATAACTGGCGAACATCCGTTCGTACCGGATGGCCATGACAGTTTCCCGGTCGCGCAGCACAGGGGTGTCTCGCAGGACCCGGTCCCGGATACGCACAATCTCTAGCCGCTCGCGGAAGCGCTCGAAGACCATGGTGGCAGCCTCGCACACGGCCAGCCAGGGATCGGGATGAGTCGCAGCGAAGTAGTCCTCGATGCGGGCGACCAGATCGTCGTGGTCGGCGAAGATCACGTCGTCTTTTGACCGGAACTGCCGGAAGAACGTGCTGCGGGAGACTCCGGCCGCCTCAGCGATGTCCACGGTGCTGGTGGCCTCGTAGCCGTGCTCCTGAAATAGTCGAACCGCGATATCGGCGACCTCGACCCGGGAAAGCTGGCGCTGGGTCCGCGGCGGCTCGACTGGGCGGGAGGCGGCAGCGGCGACAGCAGTAGTAGGCAGTTCTGGCATGGTCTGGAGAAATTATCACGGAATACGAACCATCCGCTGCGAAGCCACCCCGCGACCGTAGAGTACGCCCGATGGGACCGGCCCGACGACCACGCCGCCGTGGCGCGGGGGTTCCGACCCGACCGGGAACGCGCCGCATCGTGCCCGTGTCGGACCTGCTGACGCCGGAGGTCGCCGGCAAACTCCGCTGCCGCTTCTACGCATCGCTGTTGCCCAAGAGCACGTCGGACGCCTTCCACACCGACGAGGAGGCCCTCGCCCCTCCGGCTGGGCCATGCGCATGGTCCGCGGTGCAGTGAAGGTCACGGCCCCACCCTGGCTCGAACCGGCACACGCACATGGCGGAACGTGACCAGGTCACGCACCCGGATGACCGACGCCACCGAGCGCAGGAACGCCACCCAAGACGACCTGTAGGGGTGCGGCGGTTCGATAGCCGGGGGATGCGTCGGCCTGATGACGACGGAATTGCCCTGGCCCACCGCGTGCCGTAACTTCTGAATCGGCGCTGTCCGCTGCTGCGCCGAATCGAACCGGAGTGAACATGACCAATGTCGAGCTGCTCGTCTACGCCGATCGCCTGGGCGGCACCATCCACGACCTGCAGAGCCTTCTTGACGGTCCGCTGCGAGCGTTCGGCAGCGTGCACGTGCTGCCCTTCTACGTTCCCTTCGACGGCGCCGATGCCGGGTTCGACCCGATCGACCACGCGGCGGTCGATGCCCGCCTCGGCACCTGGGACGATGTGCGTGCTCTAGCCGGCACACGCGGGCTCACCGCGGACCTGATCGTCAACCACGTGTCCTCCTCCTCGGTCGAGTTCATCGACTGGCTGGCCCGCGGCACCGCCTCCGACTACGAGGGCATGTTCCTCACCTTCGACACCGTGTTCCCGAACGGTGGCACCGAGAGCGACATAGCGGCGTTCTACCGACCCCGGCCCGGTCTCCCGTTCACCGCTTACCAGGGCGCGGACGGCAGCCGTCACCTGGTCTGGACGACCTTCATGCCCACACAGGTCGACCTGGACGTCAATCACCCGGCCGCCCTCGCCTACCTGCGGCGCGTGCTGCAGACGCTCGCCCGCGGCGGGGTATCGACCGTGCGGCTCGACGCCGTCGGCTACGCCGTGAAAACTCCCGGCACAGACAGCTTCATGACCGAGCGAACGCTGGAATTCACTCGCACGGTCGTCGCTCTGGCCCATGAGGAGAAACTCGAGGTACTAGTCGAGGTGCACGCACACCACAGCCAACAGCTGGCGATTGCTCCGCTGGTCGACCGCGTCTACGACTTCGCCCTCGCACCGTTGCTGCTGCACTCACTCGGCACCGGAACCGTCGACCGCCTCGCGGACTGGTTCCGGATCCGCCCCGCGAACGCCATCACGGTGCTCGACACACATGACGGCATCGGCATCATCGACGCCGGCCCCATCGGAGACAAGCCCGGTCTGCTGACCCAGGCCGAGATGGTCGATATCTTCGCGCGCGCGGAACGCGCCACGAATGGCCACTCCGCCATCGCATCCGTCATTCCGGAGTGGTTCACCCTGCCGCACCAGATCAACGCAACCTTCTTCAGCGTCGTCGGCGGTGAGCAGACAACCTACCTCGTGGCACGCGCCGTTCAGCATTTCCTGCCCGGCCGCCCACAGGTCTACTATGTGGGGCTGCTCGGCGGTCTCGACGACACCGAGTTGTTCGGACGCACCGGCAACGGCCGCGACGTGAACCGCCACGTCTACACGGCAGAGGAGGTCGAAAGCGCCCTCGCCACCGACGTGACCCGGGCCCAACTCGGCCTGGCCCGCATGCGCAGCACGCACCCGGCGTTCACGGGCGACTTCTCCTGGTCTGCCACCGCGGGCGATCGGCTCGAACTCCTCTGGTCCGGGGCCGATGCCAGGGCCCGGCTCACTGTGGCCACCACGCTGGGCTCACCGAGCTTCCGGATCGAGCTGACGGATGCCGGGCACACGCAGGTGCTGGACACGGTCGCATCCGTCGCCGCTTGGGAGCCCGGAGAACGCTGACCCGGCGCGCCCCGCGGGTGCAGCCCGTCTGGCGCGCTTGACTGAGGTGTGCGCACACGATCCCGCTGTTACCGCGATGGCATCCTCGTCGACGAGGACTTTCCCTTGGCCAAGGTTTCGGAGCATCTCGCTCTGCCCGACAGCGTCGTCTGGGTGGACCTGTCCAACCCTGGCGAGAGCGATCTGGCGCTGCTGGCCGAAGAGCTGGGTTTGCACGAACTGGCGGTCGAAGACGCTCTGACCCTGCGCCAGCGCCCAAAGCTCGACCGGTACCCGGACCACCTGTTCCTGTCCGCATACTCCATCGACATCGAGCAATCCTCGGCGAAGGTGACAACGAACGAGATCGCGGCCTTCATCCTTGACCGGGCGCTCGTAACCGTGCACACGGACGACCGGTTCGATCTGGATGCGGTCACGGCCCGTTGGGATTCTTCTCCCGATCTGGCCAGCAACGGAGTGTCCTACCTGCTGCACGGCCTGCTCGACTATCTCGTCGACGGCTATTTCGAAGCTGTCGAGGCCCTCGACGACGAGATCGAAGACCTCGAGGATCAACTCTTCCTGCCCAATACCAACCAGGAGCAGGTGCAGCGGCGCTCGTTCGAACTGCGGAAAAGCCTCGTCACTCTTCGCCGGATCATCCTCCCCATGCGCGAGGTCGTGAACACGTTGCTGCGGCGGGACCTGCATTTGCTTCAGGACGAGATGGGACCATACTTTCAGGACGTGTACGACCACGTACTGCGGGCCATGGAGTGGACCGAGAGCCTGCGCGACCTGGCGACGAGCATCCTCGAAGCAAACCTGGCGATTCAGGGGAACCGTCTCAACGTGATCACTAAAAAGGTCACCGGCTACGCGGCCATCATCGCCGTGCCCACCGCTGTCACGGGCTTCTATGGTCAGAACGTGCCCTATCCAGGCTTTGCCCAACCGTTGGGCTACTACAGCTCGGCCGCGCTGATCGTGGGTCTCTCGGCGCTGCTCTACGTACTCTTCAAACGCAACGACTGGATCTGATCACCGGTCGGCGGCGCTCAGAGCGTCTGAATAAGCCGTTGGTGTTGCGTGGGCGGCAGCCAGGCGCGCGTGCGCCAGACGTACGGGGCCGCAGGCGTCTCATCGCCAGCGTCGCCAACCTGATCATCCGGTCCGGCGAGCAGCGCATCGAACGTGGGCAGGGCGGCAGTTGTGGATCCGGTGTCATCGGCGGCGGGTGAGTGGAGCATCGGGCATCCTTCGGGTCTCGGGCAAACAGAGGCTGTCGCCATTAGGACGTGGGTTGTGACATATTTGTCACGGATTTATCAATTGTTTTTTGACACGTCGGATGAAGGGGCGAAAGCACGATGCCAACGACCTCGACCCGGGAACCAGTCGCGTCTCCGCTCGAGTCGTTCACCGACCAGATCCTCGCCGATCGCGCTGGAGACGGGGACATGCGGGCGTTCGAGGTGCTCGTGCGCCGCTACGGCCCGCTGATGCGGGTGTATGCCAGCCGGGTTCTGGGATCGAACGACGAAATGGATGACGTCGTTCAGGAGTCCTTCATCACCGCCTGGCAGCAACTGCCCACGCTCGAGAATGGCGCCGCGGTCAAGAGCTGGCTGATGCGGATTGTGAGCCGCAAAAGCGTTGACCGGGTTCGCGCCCGGCGCCAGCACGTCAATATCGACCTCACCGATGCCCCAGCCCCCGCACAGCACTCCCCCCATAGACTGGCAGAGGCGGGCTCGCAGACGGAGGCTCTGACGCGGGTTCTCGCCGATTTGCCCGAGGACCAACGTCGCTGCTGGATGCTCCGAGAACTCGCGGAATGCAGCTACGGCGAGATCGCCGAGGAGCTGGAAATTCCCGTCTCAACGGTTCGCGGCTTGCTGGCCCGTGCTCGAAAAACCCTGCTCCAAGAGATGGAGGAATGGCGATGACATCCTCCGACGCGCTTGCCGGACACACCTTCGAGGAGCTGAGCGACTACCTCGACCGAGACCGCACCCCGGCCGATCCGAGCATCGACGGCTCCCCCGAATGCCAGACCGCGCTGAGTGGCATGCAGCGCCTGCGCCGCACGCACCGCGACCTACTCCTCAAGGACGTTCAACTTGAAGCCGAGCGCGAGGACAGTTGGGTCACCTCGATTCTGCAGCACATCAGCCTCGAGGCCCGCGCGGGCCGCGACATCCCGATCAGTCACCCGTCACCGACCGCCCGCGTGAGCGTGACCGAAGGTGCAGTGCGCGGCATCCTTCGTGCCGCCGGGGACAGCGTGCCGAACATTATCGTCGGGCGATGCCGCCTCGACGGCGACGTCACGGCACCGGGCGCCCCCGTCACCGTGCGGGTGGACGCAACGGTCCTGCAGGGCGAGATCATTGCATCGCTCGCCGATCAGCTCCGGGATGCGCTCTATGCCGCGCTGCGCCAGCACACCGAGCTCGCGGTCGAGTCCGTGGACATCACCATCCGCGATCTGTACCAGATCCCCGTACCCGCCGGCGAAAGCGAGCAGTGATGAGTGACGCCCCTGCACTTAAACCGGTGACGCCCGGCTCCGGGACACCAGCCCCGCTGACCGACCAACTCGACGAGGTGGTGCTGGCCGTTCCGGGTGTGGATGCGCTGTACTCGGCGGCGCCGCTCCTGGTGGCCGTGGTCGCCACGGTGATCGCCACCACCGTTGAAGCCGTGACCGGTGAGCCGAAATCGAAAAGCTCTGTCTCCGTCAAGGAGAAGAAGTCCGGCCTGCAGATCGCGGTCAAGATCGGCGTCACCGCCCCCTACGCGGCCATCGACGTGAGCCGTCGCGTGCACGACGCCATCACGGAGCAGCTCGATCAGAACGGCAGTCAGGACGTGGCCGAGATCGCGGTCACCGTCGCCCGCATCGACTGACCGGGTCCGCAGCCGATTCCACCGGTCAATCCGGCAGATCGAGCGGGATCTCCAGACAGTTCCCGACCGGCAGCCACCGGCGGACGGCGCACTGCCCGGCGTTCACGTGCTCTAGCCGGTGGCGATCGCACGCGGGCCGGCATCCGCGTCGATCAGCGCGCGTGCGAGCATCCGGTGCGCCGACGGTGCGACCCGGCTCGTTGTCGGTGACGGCGACGGCGACGAAGCCCTCCGTGACTGTGCCCAGCTTCCAGAGAGCAGGCATCTCCGATCAGCGCCGGTCCACCCGTTCCTCCGTCTAACGAATTCGACGGAGATGTTGCTCTCACAGGCCTGTATCCGGCCGAAACGGCGGGATTCTTGAAAAATCTCCGTCGAATTGGTGCGGCGGGCTGCGGAGGGGGGCTCCGGAGGCCGCGGGGCGACCGGTCAGAACTAGACCCCGAGTCGCGCCGCCGTCAACGGGCAGTCTTTCATTGGATCCCAGGTCGCACTCGGCCGACCCAGCAGGTAGCCCTGGGCCAGCACGGCACCGCTGACACGGAGGCTGTCCAGCTGGTCCAGAGTCTCCACGCCCTCGGCAATCACCTCTACGTCGAGCTTCGCGGCCAGCGCCAGGATCCCCTGCACGAGCGACACGGAGGAGGCGTCGGGAAGATCTGTGATGAAGCTGCGGTCGATCTTGATCTGGTCAACAGGGAGGGTTTTGAGCCAGGCGAGAGTCGAGAAGCCGGTGCCGAAGTCGTCGAGAGAAATACGGATGCCCAGGCGACGCAGTTCCACAAGGCGCTCGACGATGCCGGGCAGGTCGATGAGGGACTTGCTCTCCACCACCTCGAGGGTGAGTCGCTCCGGTGCGAGGCCGTTGCTGTTGAGAGCCGTGCGAACGGTCGAGACGAGTCTGCGGTCCAGAAGGGTGGCCGCGTCGAGGTTGACCGCGATCCCCAGCGGCCGCGTTCCAAGCTGGGGCCACTCGGCCACGTCCCGGCAGGCGGTCGCGATCACCCACAGATCCAGCTCGGTGATCAGACCCCGTTCCTGCGCCAGCGGCAGGAATGCGCCCGGAGCCAGAACACCGAGCCGCGGGTGTGCCCACCGGATGAGGGCTTCCGCGCCGACGACCACCTCCGCGCCGAGACGGGACACGTCAACGACAGGCTGGTAGTAGACCCTCATCTCGTTCGCCTCCACGGCGCGGGACAGCTCCACGAACAGCGACGTGTCGGTGTCCCCCGGTGATTCGAACCCGGATGATGTGCCGCCCGACGCCTCGTTGCCGGCGACGGCGATCTGGTTGCGTCCCGTGCGCTTGGCGTCGTACATCCCGGTGTCGGCCGCGTCTAGGAGCTGCTCGCCATGGCCCCCCGGCCCCCGATGGGAGGCCACCCCCACACTCGCGGAGATGCGCACGTGCTGGCCGGCGAGGTGGAATGGCGGATTCAGGCAAGCCACGATCCGTCGGGCTAGGTCAATGGCCGAATCCTCCCCGTCGAGATCGGTGACCAGTACCGCGAACTCGTCGCCGCCGAGGCGGCCGATGGTGTCACTGCTGCGAACCTCGGCGCGCAGGCGTTCTGCGACCTGCCGCAGAAGTTCGTCCCCGGCACGGTGGCCCAGACGGTCATTGACGCGTTTGAAGTTGTCGAGGTCGCAGAACAGGACCGCCGTACGGGTTCGCGGCTGGCACTGCGCCAATGCGGCGTCGAGCAGCAGCGCGAACAGTGCCCGGTTGGGCAAACCCGTCAGGGCGTCGTGCTGGGATTGGTGCCTCACGGTTTCCAGCAGTCTGGCATTCTGCATCGCCGTTTCTCCCTGGTGGCTGACACCTTCGATCAGGGCAATCGCCTCCGCCAGGACCTCGGGCGGCACGGGGGCGACCCAGCTCGCCGTTGCGACACCCATCAGCTCGCCCCCGGCGAGAAGCGGCACGGCGACAACGCTGTTCACGCCGATGGAACGGAGCATCTCGGCCAGGGCCGGGCTTGCGTCGTCAGCGGTGATCAGAATGCGTTCGTGGCGCTGGAGAACGCCCAGGAGCTCTGGGGTCTGCTCCACGCTGACCGTCGTCCGAAGGAAGAAATCGCGCTTGTCCGGTTCGAGGCCGACGACGAAGGCGGGGCGAAGCTCACCGACGTCGGCGTCCCACAGGAGCACGCCTGCTGCATCGCTGCCGACGATAGTCGCAAGGGCCGACGCGACTACCTCCGCGATCGCCTCGACGCTGTCACTGGTCGCCAGCTGTTGGGCGAGGCAGAGCAATGCGGCCGTGCGCAGCCCCTCCCGGCGGGATTCCTCCAGCGCCGCGAACAGGTCGAGAGCCGCCGCCGCGTGTCCGGCGTAGGCCTCGAGCAGGGCCCGATCGCCGTGCATCGCGGTATGTCCTTCTGCGAACAGTGCGGCCAGGTGCCCGTGGATCTTGCGGTTGGAAGCGATGTCGACGACCAACGCGCGTTCGTCCAGGAGCTCACCCCGCAGCATCCGGGCCACAATATCGGCGGCACGTTCGTCGCTGAGCCCTCGATGGCGAACCAGCGGAGCGCCACCCCCGGTTGGCTCGACGATGAGAAGGTACGCCGGCGCGAGCACCGCGGAGGCGGCTCTATCGACAATCCTGGCCAGCACCTCGTCGGCGTCGTCGCTGTTGACGAGGTCGGCAGCGGCAAGCTGGACTTCCCGCACCTTGTCGCGCAGAACGCCGAGGGATGCGTCCACCCAGCGACTGCGCGATCGCCACGACCACCAGCGCACCCGCGTCGACCAGGTGAGCACGTATTCGCACGCCGGGTAGCCGTCCGACTGACACTGCGGGTGGCCGACGTGGGCGAGGGCGAGGCCGAAGATGGCCGGAATGGCCGAAAACAGTCCCTGGGCGTATTGGCAGTCGAGGCGGGACGGGCGGTAGCCGTCGTGGAGGCGGTAACGCACCGTGGCCCGGGTTTTGCCGACGTAGAGCGCGTCGATCGTGGACGTCGTGGTGAACTTCGGCACCATACGCGGCATTTGGCGAAAGATGGCCCCGGGTGAGGCGAACACGCTCAGGAGCTGCACGAGCACAGGCTGGATGTCGCCCCGGACCGCGCTGGTGCCCACCGTGAACATGGTGTTCGGGTCACCGAGCACCGCCGTGGCTGCCTCGAACAGTCGAATGCGGGTGGCGTAGCTGACCCACGTGGACGCGTTCTGAAGAGTCGCGGCATCCTGCTGCACCCCCGCCCGAGCGAGCACCTCGGAGACGGCTTCATCCCCGCCGCGTTCCCGCACATGGCGCAGAAGCAGGCCGATCGTCGTGCTCGCGGTCTCGCGCGGCTCTGCATCCATCGTCTGCCACCTCCTCCAGTTCTCTATCGACGTGTTTCGGCGCGAGGTAAGGCGTTGTATCTGGTATTCAGCCGGCCGGTGGGCGGTCGAGGGTGGTTCGGCCAACGACTCAGGCCGTGGGCAGATAGCGACGGGGAGTGAAGGCCTGGGCCACGAGCGCACGCAGTCCCTCGAGGCTCCCGGTCACAAGCCCCTGGGCGCGGGCCTGCACGAGCACGTTCCCGATGGCGGTCGCCTCGACCGGACCGGCCAGCACGGTCAGCCCGGTCCGGTTCGCGGTGAGCTGGCAGAGCAACTCGTTCTGCGACCCCCCGCCGACGATATGCACCGTGCGGATGGTCGTACCTGACAGTTCGCTCGCCGCCTGCAGGGTCTCGGCATAGGCGGCCGCGAGGCTTTCCACGATGCTGCGCACGAGTTCGTCGGGCGGGCCCGGCACCGGCAGGCCGCGCTCAGCACAGTAGGCGCGGATGCGTTCCGGCAGGTCCCCGGGGGCCAGGAAGCGAGGGTCGTCCACGTCGAACACCGTGACCGGGCCCGCCACCTGGGCGGCCTGGGCCAGCAGGGACTGCAGCTCGAACGTGGTGCCCTGCGCCTGCCAGGTGCGCAGCGACTCGCTCAGCAGCCACAGGCCCATGACGTTGCGCAGGTAACGAACTCGGCCGTCGACGCCCTCCTCGTTGGTGAAGTTGGCGGCCCGGCTCGCCTCGGAGAGCACCGGTGAGGCCAGTTCGACGCCGACGAGCGACCAGGTTCCCGACGAGATGTAGGCGTCGGTGTCGCCGGTCATGGGCACGGCAACGATGGCGGATGCCGTGTCGTGCGACCCGACGGCGACGAGATCCAGGCGCGCGGCCGATCCGATCTCGGCAGCGACGCTGGGCAGCAGGGACCCGATCCGCTCCCCCGCGCCGACCAGGCGCGGGAAGATCGACCGCGGCAGGCCCAGCCGGGCAATGAGGGCGTCGTCCCAGTCCGCGGTCGGCGCTGCTGCTGCGGGCGAGGCCATGGCAGTTGAGGCCACGGTGCCCGATCCCGGCCCGGCCGTTCTGCCGTCCCCGAGCCTTAGCAGCCCGGTGGTCGATGCGTTTGTGCGCTCGGCGACCCGTTCCCCCGTGAGCCAGTAGCCGAGCAGATCGGGAATCAGCAGCAGTGTGTCAACGCCGGCGAGGCTGCCGGCCAGACGGTCGGCAGCGAGCTGGTACAGCGTGTTGAACGGCAGGAATTGAAGGCCGTTGCCGGCGTAGAGGTCGGCTGGCGAGACGAGGGCGTGGGTGGCCTCCACTCCTCCCCCGGTGCGAGAATCGCGGTAGTGGTAGGGGTTGCCGAGCATCCGTTCGCCACGCAGGAGCGCGTAGTCGACCGCCCAGGAATCGATGCCGGCGCTGACCAGTTCCGGCTCCTCCCGCACGGCGGCGTGCACGCCGACGAGCACGTTGCGGTAGAGCTCGAGGATGTTCCAGTGCAGGCCGTCGATCGTGCGCACCGGGTTGTTCGAGAAGCGGGCCACTGGCCGCAGACGCAACTCGCCCGGGCCGACGTGGCCGAGCATGACCCGGCCGCTCGAGGCGCCGAGGTCGATCGCGGCGACCGTGCCCGCGGTGGTCGAAGGCCTCACCACGAGCCTGCCCCTGCTCCCACTTCGCCGAGTTCGACTGTTCCGGTCGACTTCGACCGGCGCAACGGTCGGGCTCGACCGCAGGGGTCGAACTCGGCGGTGCTCATCGGAGGAACGCGGCGGCGACGCCGGCGTCGACCGGGATGTGCAGCCCGGTGGTGTGGCTGAGGTCGCTCGTGCAGAGCACGAACACCGCGTTGGCGACGTTCTCCGGCAGCACCTCGCGCTTCAGCAGCGTGCGCTGCGCGTAGTACGTGCCGAGCTCCTCCTCCGGCACGCCGTAGACGGCGGCGCGCTTGGCTCCCCAGCCGCCGGCGAAGATGCCCGAGCCGCGCACCACCCCGTCGGGGTTGATGCCGTTGACCTTCACACCGTACGCGCCGAGCTCGGCGGCGAGCAGCCGCACCTGGTGCGCCTGGTCGGCCTTGGTCGCCGAGTAGGCGATGTTGTTCGGGCCGGCGAAGACCGAGTTCTTCGAGGAGATGTACACGATGTCGCCGCCGAGCTTCTGGTCGATCAGCACCCGAGCCGCGGCCCGGGAGACCAGGAACGAGCCCTTGGCCATCACGTTGTGCTGCAGGTCCCAGTCGGCCACGGTGGTCTCCAGCAGCGACTTCGAGAGCGAGAGTCCGGCATTGTTGACCACGAGGTCGAGGCCGCCGAACGCGAGCAGGGCCGCGTCGACGGATGCCTGCACCTGGGCCTCGTCGGTGACGTTCGCCTGCACGCCGATCGCGACATCGGCCGACCCGATCTCGGCCGCCGCAGCCTGAGCCTTCGCGAGGTCGAGGTCGGCGATCACGACGCAGGCTCCCTCGGCCGCGAGGCGGATTGCGATGGCCTTGCCGATGCCGGATGCCGCCCCGGTCACCAGGGCGACGCGGCCGGCGAGCGGCCGGGGCGCGGGCATCCGCTGCAGCTTGGCCTCTTCGAGCGCCCAATACTCGATCTTGAACTTCTCGGCCTCGTCGATGGGCGCATAGGTGGAGAGACCCTCGGCGCTGCGCATCACGTTGATGGCGTTGAGGTAGAACTCGCCGGCGACCCGTGCGGTCTGCTTGTTCGCGCCGTAGCTGAACATGCCGACGCCCGGGATGAGCACGATCAAGGGGTCCGCGCCGCGGATCGCGGGTGACTCTGGCCCAGCGTTCCGGTCGTAGTAGGCCTGGTAGTCGGCCCGGTACTGCTCGTGCAGTTCCTTCAGGCGGGTGAGGGAGTCGTCGACGGATGCGCCGGCCGGCAGGTCGAGCAGCAGCGGCTTCACCTTCGTGCGCAGAAAATGGTCGGGGCAGCTCGTGCCGAGGGCCGCCAGGCGGGGGTGCCCGGCCCGGGACAGGAAGTCGAGCACCTCGGGGGCATCCGTGAAGTGCCCGACCTTGACGGCATCCGTCGACACCAGACCTCGGATCGTCGGGGCGAGGGCGGCCGCCTTGGCACGCCGTTCTGCCGGTTCCAGCGGTGTGAAGCCGGCCAGTTCCCGGCCGAAGGGCTCTTTCGACGAGTGCTCGGCGATGTAGGCGGCGGCGGTGTCGATGATCCGGAGCGAGTTGGCCTCCGCCTCGTCGCTGGTGTCACCCCAAGCGGTGATGCCGTGGCCGCCGAGGATGCAGCCGACGGCCTGCGGGTTGGCATCCCTGATCGCGGCGATGTCGAGGCCGAGCTGGAAGCCCGGCCGGCGCCAGGGCACCCACGCCACCCTGTCGCCGAAGATGGTGGTCGTGAGCGCCTCCCCGTCGGCGGCGGTGGCGATCGCGATGCCGGAGTCGGGGTGCAGATGGTCGACGTGCGCGGCATCGACGAGCCCGTGCATGGGCGTGTCGATGGAGGGGGCCGCACCTCCCTTGCCGTGCAGGGTGTAGTCGAGGGCCGCGACCATCTCGTCCTCCCGGTCGAGTCCGGGATAGACGCCGGCGAGGGCGCGCATCCGGTCGAGGCGCAGCACGGCCAGGCCCGACGCGGTCAGCGTGCCGAGGTCGCCCCCGGACCCCTTGACCCAGAGCAGCTCGATCGTCTCGCCCGTGACGGGGTCGATCTCGGTGCCCTTGGCGGAGGTGTTGCCGCCGGCGTAGTTCGTGTTCTTCGGGTCGGAGCCGAGGCGATTCGACCGGGCGATGAGCGCCGCAGCAGTGGGATTGATGGTCATGATCTACTTTCGAAGGTCGGAACGAGGAGCGAGGGGGTGGGTAGGTGGTGGAAGCTAGGCTCCCCAGCCGGCCTGGGTGCCGCCGACGCGGTCGGCCGCGATCTGCTGCTGGTACCCGGATGCCGCGTAGGCCGCCATGGGGTCGGCCGCCAGACCTCGAGACTCGCGCCAAGCGGCCAGGGCAGGGCGCACATCCGTGTAGAAGGCATCCATCAGCAGGCCGTTGGCGCCGAGCACGTCGCCGGATTCCTGCGCCGCGGTGAGCGCCTCGCGGTCGACGAGCAGCGCGCGCGCCGTCATCTCCTGCACGTTCAGCACCGAGCGGATCTGGCCGGGGATCTTGTCCTCCACGTTGTGGCACTGGTCGAGCATGAACGCCACGGTGGAGTCGGGGCCGAAGCCGCCGCCACGGATGACCTCGTAGAGGATGCGGAACAGCTGAAACGGGTCGGCCGCGCCCACGATCAGGTCGTCGTCGGCGTAGAAGCGGGAGTTGAAGTCGAAGGAGCCGAGCTTTCCGAGCCGCAGCAGCTGGGCGACGATGAACTCGATGTTGGTGCCGGGAGCGTGGTGCCCGGTGTCGAGGCAGACCAGGGCCCGGTCACCGAGGGCCGCGACCTGGGCGTAGCTGGTTCCCCAGTCGGGGACATCCGTGTGGTAAAAAGCCGGCTCGAAGAATTTGTACTCGAGCACGAGGCGCTGGTTCTCGCCGAGGCGGGTGTAGATCGCGCCGAGGGAGTCGGCGAGGCGGTCCTGGCGGCCGCGGATGTCGCCCTGGCCGGGGTAGTTGGTGCCGTCGGCGAGCCAGATCTTGAGGTCGGCGGATCCGGTCGCGTGCATGATCTCGATGCACTCGAAGTGGTGGTCGATGGCCTTCTGGCGCACGGCGGCATCCGTGTGGGTGAGGCTGCCGAACTTGTAGGCGTCGTCCTGGAACGTGTTGGAATTGACCGTGCCGAGGGCCAGTCCGCGCTCGCCGGCGAAGTCGCGGAGGGCCGAATAGTCGTCGACCTTGTCCCAGGGAATGTGCAGCGCGACCTTCGGCGCCAGCCCGGTGTAATCGTGCACCTGGGCGGCGTCGGCGATCTTCTCCTGGATGGTGCGCGGCGTGCCGGGGGTGGAGAACACCTTGAACCGGGTGCCCGAATTGCCGAACGCCCAGGAGGGCAGTTCGATGGCCTGCTCCGTGAGCTGGGCGGTGATGGATCCGAATGTCGTCATCGTCGTGTCACTTCTCTGAGAGGGTCGGGTTGAATTTCGCATGAATCGTTTCAATCACGTTGAGGGCGGCGAGCTGATCCTCGAGGTTGAACACCTCGGTGAGGCGCAGGAAGCCCTCGTCGGGCGAGACCTCGAGGTCGTCAAAGAACTCGGCCATCTCGGCCTGCCAGCGGGCGTTCACGGTCGTCGCCGCCATTCCCGCCCGCGCCGCCGCGAGGGACTCTGTCTCGAAGTACCCGATCAGGGCCCCATCGGGCCGGAGGAAAAGGGAGTAGTTCCGCCAGCCGGTCTGGTGCAGCGCCCGCAGCATCTCCGGCCAAACGGCGGCGTGCCGCCGCTTGTATTCCTCGATCCGGTCGGGCTTGACCTGCAGTTGGAAGCACACGCGATGCACGGTTACCGCCCCCCGAGAGAGACGTGGCGGTGTTCGAGTCCGAGCAGGCTCGCGGCGGCCTTGATGTCGCCGGCGCGGTGCCCGAGACAGAGGGCCCAGTGGTGACCGATGCCGGTCTGGCTCCACTCATCCACCCAGACGCCGGGGTCGCCGCCGAAATCGACGCGGGAGGTGGTGTTCCCGATGGCGAGCAGCGGCCCGGGCACGACCTCACCCTCAGCGGTGATGAAGACGTAGCGGCCGTCGGGGTCCTGCCCGATGCCGAAGGTGGTCACCGGGCCGGGCGTCACGTCGAACTCCACCGAGACCCCCCAGCCGCGCTTCCCGTGGTAGATGCCGAGCCCGCGCAGCAGCGGGTCCCGTGCGCTGACCGCGAGGTGCGCGGGACCGTCGTGGCCCATCTCAACCACGCCGTCAATGAAATTGAGTGCCTGGATCTCGGTGAACGAGCCACCGGCGCCGATCGCGTGGCTGGCGAGCATCGCGATCGAGGTACGGAGTTCATACTCCCCCGCCATCGGGATGCCGCGGGCCGTCAGGATCGAGGCGCCAAGGATCATGCCGGCGCCGAGGCGCTCGTGCTGCTCGCCGGCGAGGCCGCGGTGGTAGTAGGCGAGCGAGTCGAGGTCGAAGTCGGCCACAAGTCGGTCGAGGCCCACGGACACCTTCGCGCTCCAGGCGAAGTCTTCGTCATTGACGGAGACGTCAATTTGGAACAGCTGCTTGGCGAGGAGCATGCGGTCGGCGACTTGGGCATCCGTCACCTGGTTCACGCGCTCACGGAGGTCGTCGAACTCCAGCACCTCGACATGGGAGCCGAAGGTCGTCGAGACGCTGCTGAGGTCGGTGGACACGTCGAGCATGCCTGGGTAGAGGTGGCCCATCAAGCCGTGCCGGGCGTTGCGGAGCGTGGAGCGCACGCCCGCCGCGTGCACCCACTGGATGATGCGGTCCCAGGCGCTCTCCTGGCGGAGGTAGCCGGACACCGAGCGGAACGGGATGCCAGCTCGCCGAAACACGTTGGCGACCTCGGGCACCGGGCATTGGCCGCAGTAGGCGAGCCACTTGCCGGTGTCAAAGGTGGCGTGGTCCATGGCCTCGGTCGGCTGCAGGTCGATCACCAGCACGGGCGTCTTCGCCCGCTGCGCGATCGGCAGCACCATCGACGAAGTCAGGTAGGTGGCGAGGAAGACCACGATCAGGTCACAGTCGGCCAGCCGCAGTTTCTCTGCAGCCAGCCCGGCCTCCTGTGCGTCGGAGATGAACCCGACGTCGACCACCTCGGCATCGAGCCGGGTGAAGCGTTCGGTGACATAGCGGGCGGATGCCTGCAGCTCCGGCAGCAGGTCAGGGAACTGCGGCCAGTAGGCACCCAATCCTCCGGAGACCAACCCGATCCGGGTCCGCCTGCGTTGTTTCGGTTCCAGCAGCTCGCTGGCCGAGCGGCGATGATTCTCGTTCATGGCGGACTCCTGGTGAATGTGAGGGGGTGAGGGCGGATGCCGGGGCATCCACCCTCACGAGGTGCTGCGTTTTCCGGGTGGGGGCGACCTAGAAGTCGTATTCGTCGATATTCGCGGCGTCGAAGACCGTCGGCGGGCCGACGATGACGATGCCGTCCGCGCCGACCTCGCGCTCGCCCAGCTCGCCGGCGTCGAAGGTGTCACCCTCGGCTCCGGTGATCGTGCCGTCGGCGAGCGCCTTGCCGGCGAACGCGGCGACGTAGCCGAGCTGTGCCGGGTCCCAGAGGGCGAACGCGGTGACGGTGCCGTCCTTGACGAACGGGCGCATCTCGTTCGGCAGGCCGAGCCCGGTCAGTGCGACCTTGCCCTTGTACTCCGAGGTCGAGAGGTAGCGGCCGGTGGCGGCGATTCCGACCGTTGTGGGCGAGATGATGCCCTTCAGGTTCGGGTAGGCCTGCATCAGGCCCTGGGCCTCCTGGAACGACTTGGTGTCGTCGTCGTCGCCGTAGACCTTGGCCACGAGGGTGATGTCCTTGTACGCGGGGTTGGAGGCGAGCTCCTCCTCCATGAACTTGATCCACTCGTTTTGGTTGGTGGCGTTCGCGGTGGCCGACAGGATCGCGATCTCACCGGAGCCGCCGATCTGCTCGGCGATCACCTCAACTTGGATCAGGGCGACGTCCTTGGCGACGACCTGGCTGATGAATACGTCACGGTACTTCGGGTTGGTGTCGGAGTCGAAGGCGACGATCTTGGCGCCCCCGGCACGGGCTTCCTCGAGGGCCGGACCCACGGCATCCGGGTCGTTCGCGGCGATCACGATGACGGAGGTGCCGGCCTGGGTTTCGGCGTTGATGAAGGACACCTGGCTGGACGCGCTGGCCTCGAGCGGGCCGACGACCTCTGTCGCGGCGAACCCGGCCTCTTCGGAGCCGGATTCGCCGCCGCCGAGCACCACGTCGGTGTAGGGGTTGTTGAGCTGCTTGGGGATGAAGGTGATGCTGAGGTCACCGTCGGTTCCGCCGCCGGCGCCCGAGTCGGTGCCGGTGTTGGTGCCGGTGTCGGAGGCGCAGCCGGCGAGCAGTGCGACGGCCGCGACGACCGCGGTCACCGACGCGAGGCGCCGGGCTGCCGCACCTTTCCGGGTGTGATTGCGAATGAACTCCATTGTCATTTCCTTTCCTGGACGCCAGGTGCGGTGGCGCTGGTTGCTCCCGAGGCAGGTACCTGGGGAAGTGTTTTGTGCATCCGGCGGCCGTGCCGCCAGCGTTGGAGCGCCTCGAAAACGCTCGGTGCGACAACGGATGCGATGAGCAGGGACCCCGTGACCATGATGAGCACGACGTCGGAGATCCGCTCGAGCCGAAGGGAGAAGTTGATGGTGCCGATGAGGAGGACGCCCGCGATGACCCCGGGGATCGACCCTGTGCCGCCGAAGATCGACACCCCGCCGAGGAGCACGGCCGCGATCACCGTGAGCTCGAGGCCGCTGGCGTTGTCGCTGCGGGCGCTGGAGTAGCGCAGGGTCCAGTAGATCCCGGCGAGCGCCGACACCGACCCGGTGCCCACATAGAGCCAGAACTTGGCCCGGGACACCCGGATGCCGACGAAGGTCGCGGCCTCCTTACTGAAGCCGATGGCGTAAAGGCCGCGGCCGAACGGGGTCAGGTGCAGCAACACCCCGAAGAACAGGGCCACGACGACGACGCCGATCATCACGGTGGGGATGCCCGTGGCACCGATCTTCGAGGTGAAGAACGCGGTGAGCCCGGGTGGGAAGTTGGCGACGGCGTTGTCGCCGATCACCACGAGCGCCAGCCCGCGGTACAGCGCAAGGGTGCCGATTGTGACGGCCAGCGACGGCAACCCGGCCACCGCGATCAGGAACCCGTTGAACGCCCCGGCCACGACCCCGGCGAAGAGGCTGATCGCCAGGACCACGCCGATGTCAAGGCCGGACTCCCAGAGCACCCCCATCAGAGCGCTCGTCAGACCGGCGATGCTGGCCACGGAGAGGTCGATCTCACCAGTGATGATGACGAGCGTCATCGGCATGGCGATCAGGAGCACCGGGATCACGTCGAGCAGCAGAAAACCGACCGTTACTGGGGATGCGAAGCGGGGAATCGCGATGCTCGCGTAGAGCACGAAGGCGAGCAGCAAATAGATCATGATCGCGTCGCGGCCGAGCAGGATGCGCGCGGCCCCGGTGCGGCCCTTCGGCTCGGTCGGCAGGGTCTTGGTGGTGTCGATGAGCCGGGTGTCAAGGGAGGATATCTTGTCCGCCGGCGTCACGGGCGAGCTGCGGGTGGTGGAAGAGCCGGGCTCAGACATTGCGGGCCTCACTGATTCGGAGCTTGCGGGCCGTTCGCACGCTGGCGATCCGGTCGATGATGATGGCGCTGAGGATCAGCACGCCGACGATCGCTTCCTGCCAGAATTTGTCGACTCGCAGGGCCGTGAGAGCGCTCGTGATGGTGGTGAGCAGCAGCGCCCCCATGGCCGCGCCGACGACCGAGCCGCTGCCGCCGAAGATGGCCACGCCGCCGACGACCGCCGCGGCGACGACGGCCAGCTCGAGGCCGCTGCCGGTCGTGGCTCCGACCGAGTTGAAGCGGCTCGCGTACAGCACCCCGGCGAGTCCGGCGAGCACCCCGTTGGTGAGGAAGGCCAGGAACACCCGGCGGCTGACCGGGATGCCGAACAGTTTCGCGGCGTCCGGGTCAGACCCGATCGCGTAGAGGTCCCGGCCGGCGCGGGTGCCGGCCAGGTAGACCGCGACGATCACAACGACGACGATGGCGATCAGGGTGATCAGGGGGAAGCCGAGCACGGTGTCGACCGAGAGCGCACCGAAGGCGTCGGGCCGATCGCCGGCGAAGTACTGCGTGCCTCCAGCCCAGGCATTGTTGAGGCCGCGATAGATATAGAGGGTGCCGAGGGTGATCACGAGGGCGGGGACTTTGGCGACCGTCACCAGCAGGCCGTTGATTGCGCCGAGCAGGGCGCCCAGCAGCATCCCGACCAGGAACACGACGACGATCGGGATGCCGGGAACCGTCACGAATAGCGTGCCGGTTCCGAAGGCGACGAGGCCAAGAACGGAACCGACGGAGAGGTCGACGTTGCGGGTGATGATCACGAGGGCCTGACCGGCAGCGAGGATGATCACGATGGTCGCGTTCAGCAACAGGTCCTTGACCCCTTGAGGGCTGAGGAACAGCGGGTTCACGACGGTTGTGATGGTCACCAGCGCGATCAGCGCCACGGTGACGGGCAGTTCCCGCAGGCGGAGTAAGGCCCCCAGCCGGGATGGCACCGCGGAGACGGTGTGCTCTGCTGTGCCGGGCGGCCGGGTCGGGGCAGTGGTCATTGTGCACGCTCCAGGGACGCGGTGGCCGCGTGCATGATCGATTCGGGAGTGGCTTCGGCTCGGCTCAGCTCGGCGGTGATGCGCCCCTCGTGCATGACGATCACCCGGTCGGCCATGCCGAGCACCTCGGGCAGTTCGCTCGAGATCATCAGGATGGCGATGCCCCGGTTCGCGAGGTCGGAGATGAGCCGGTGCACCTCACTCTTGGTGCCCACGTCAATGCCGCGGGTAGGTTCGTCGACGATCAGGAACTTCGGGTCGGTGGCCAGCCATTTGGCGAGCACGACCTTCTGCTGGTTGCCACCGGAGAGGGTGGAGACGGCGTATTCCTGCGAGGTGGTCTTGACCTGCAGCCGTCGGCTCCACTCGACAGCGGCCGCGCGTTCGGCCCGCCCGTTGATGATGCCGAACCGGGCGACTCGGTCGCGCAGAGTCAGCGCGGTGTTGCGGCCAACGGAGAGGTTCATCACGAGGCCCTGTTTGCGGCGGTCCTCGGGCACGAATCCCATGCCGGCGTCGATCGCGGCCTTGGGACTGTGCGGCCTGAGCCGCGTGCCCGCGAACTCGACCGTGCCGCGGTCGTACGGGTCGATGCCGAAGACGGCGCGGGCCACCTCGGTGCGCCCGGCCCCGACGAGCCCGGCCAGGGCAACGACTTCGCCGGCCCTGACGTCGAAGGTCACGTCCGCGAAGACGCCCGCACGGCCGAGCCCTTTCACCGAGAGCACGGTGTCGCCCACCGGGGCGACAACCTTGGGGAAGAGCGCTCCGACGTCGCGCCCCACCATTTCGTGCACGATGGCGTCCACGGTCACCGTGCTGGTGACGTGCGTCGCGATATAGCGGCCGTCCCGCATCACGGTGATGCGGTCGCAGAGGGCGAAGACCTCGTCAAAGCGGTGCGAGATGAAGAGGATGCCCGCACTTTGGGCCCGCAGATTGCGGGCCACCTGGAAGAGGCGCTCCACCTCGACGCCCGACAGGGCTGCGGTGGGCTCGTCCATGACGAGGACGGTAGCCCCCTGGGAGATGGCCTTGGCGATCTCGATGATCTGCTGGTCGGCGATCGACAGTCCCTCGGCGACCCGGTTGGGATCGATACGCACGCCGAGCTGGTCGAAGAGATCGCGGGCCGCCTGGCGCATGGCCGCCCGGCTGATCAGGCCCAGCCGACCCTTCGGCTGACGCCCGATGAATATGTTCTCAGCCACCGTGAGGTCGGGGAAGAGAGTGGGCTCCTGGTAGATCACCGAGATGCCGGCGGCCTTGCTGTCGGCCACAGAGCGGAACGACACCGACTGCCCGCCAACGTGGAATTCGCCGGCGTCGAGGCGGTACAGCCCGGCCAAGATCTTGACGAGGGTGGACTTGCCGGCCCCGTTCTCGCCGACCAGGGCGTGGATTTCACCGGGAAGGATATCGATATTGCCGTCGGCGAGGGCTACAACCGGCCCGAAGGCCTTGACAGCCCCGGATAGGGCCAAGCGCGGTCGGGGCGGCCCATCGCCCGCGTGCAGGGATTCGGTTTGCATGGCGTCGAGGGCCTCCACAGTGAGGGATGAATCGTTTCATAAAACGGGTATTCAGCGAATATAGGGTGAGTGTCCCCCATTCGTCAACGGTCAGATTTTTCTGTGACGCAAAACGAGATTCAACCGAGACCTGGCGCGGGTGACGTGCTCTGATTCGATTCAAACGTCGAGCCGGTGTTCTAGACTTCACACAGGGCGTCAGAAGGGGTGGCCGTGGCAGCTATCAGCGTGCGCGATGTCGCCGCGCGGGCCGGAGTCTCGGTAGGCACGGTGTCCAACGTCCTCAATCGCCCCGACAAGGTCGCCCCGGCCACGGTGGAACGCGTGCAGGAAGCCATCTCCGAGCTCGGGTTCGTGCGCAACGACGCCGCCCGCCAGCTCCGGGCCGGCCGCAGCCGTAGTATCGGGCTCGTGGTGCTCGACGTCGCCAACCCCTTCTTCACTGATGTCGCGCGCGGCGCAGAAGCCAGGGCCGCCGAGGATGGCCTCACTGTGCTCCTCGGCAACAGCGACGAGAACCTCGACCGAGAGGGTGCCTACCTCGATCTGTTCGAGGAGCAGCGGGTGCACGGCGTGCTGATCTCCCCGCTCGGCGACGTCGGGGACCGCCTCACCCGCCTGCGCGCCCGCGGCACGCCCACCGTGCTCGTCGACCGCAAGACGGCCGACCACAGCTTTTCCTCCGTGGCCGTCGACGACGTGGCCGGCGGGCATCTCGCCGTGGAGCATCTGGCGGCGATCGGACGCACCCGGATCGCGTTCGTGGGCGGGCCGCAGAGCATCCGTCAGGTTGCTGACCGGCTCGAAGGTGCACGGCAGGCCGTGCGAGAGCACCCGGGGGTCTCCCTCGAAGTGATCGACACGGAGGCGCTCTCGGTGCTTCAAGGACGATTCGCGGGCGAACAACTGCGCGCCCGCGACCCCGCCGACCGTCCGGATGCGGTGTTCGCGGCCAACGACCTGCTCGCCATCGGCGTGTTGCAGGCCCTCAGCATGCTGGGCGACGTGCGGGTTCCGGCCGACGTCGCGCTCATCGGCTATGACGACATTGCCTTCGCCGCGGCCGCCATAGTGCCGCTCTCGTCGATTCGCCAGCCGAGCACGCTGATCGGCCACACGGCCGTCGACCTGCTGCTGCGCGAAGCCGCTGGCGGCGATGACTTCGAGCACGAGCAGATCGAGTTCCAGCCGGAGCTGATCGTGCGGGAGTCCACCGGAGGCTGACCCGTCGCGTCGGGTCGCGCACTTACGTCGCTGAGCCATGAGTGCGGTTCTTCTTTGTTGATTTTTAGCAGCGCTTGTCGTGGTTCGGCGGTCTCGAACCGCTTCCATCCCGCTCCTAGACTTGAGCGCATGACTCCGCAGCCCCTGCTCAACAAAGACACCCGCCTCTGCATCTCCCTCGCGGCCCGGCCCAGCAACTTCGGCACACGCTTCCACAACTACCTCTACGCCGAGCTGGGGCTCGACTTCGTCTACAAGGCGTTCACCACGACCAATCTCGCCTCCGCGATCGGCGGCGTGCGCGCCCTGGGCATCCGTGGCTGCTCCGTGTCGATGCCTTTCAAGGAAGACGTCATCGCCCTGGTCGACGAGATGGATGCCTCGGCGAGCGCCATCCAGTCGATCAACACCATCGTCAACGACGACGGGTGCCTGCGGGCCTCGAACACCGACTACATCGCCGCGGCCGATCTGATCCGTGCGCGGGCCATCGACCCGGCCACCCCCTTTCTGCTGCGCGGCAGCGGCGGTATGGCCAAGGCCGTCGCGGCCGCCTTCCGCGATTCCGGGTTCGAGCACGGCACCCTGATCGCGCGGAACAAGGTTCGAGGCCGGGACCTCGCCCACGAACTCGGCTACGGCTGGGCGGCCGAGCCGGACGGCCTCTCCGCGCCGTTGCTGGTGAATGTCACCCCGATCGGGATGCAGGGCGGGGCCGAGGCGGGTGACCTGTCCTACTCTGCCGAGGCCATCGCCGCCGCGACCTGCGTGTTCGACGTGGTCGCCCTGCCCGCCGAGACTCCACTCATCCTGGCCGCGCGGGCGGCCGGCAAAGCAGTGATCACGGGGGCCGAGGTCATCGCTCTGCAGGCGGCGGAGCAATTCGAACGCTATACCGGGGTGCGCCCGGCGCCGGAGCAGGTCGCCGCGGCATCCGCTTTCGCCCGCAGCCACATGGGGTAGTCCGTGACAGGTCGATGCGGCCTCAGATTGCCCTGAGTCGCGCAGGGCCCGAGTGCTACGTGAGAAAACCCGCGTCGAAGGAGATCAGGTCGTCAGTGACGCCTTTCCGGCGGACGACATGCTAGCGGATGCCGATCCGCCGGTGCTCTGGGTGCTCCAGCCGCCGGACGGAACGGGCGCAGGCGCGAGGCGGTCGGCCGTCCAGGTGGCGAAGCCGGGAGGTCCGGCGTTGGTGTCCCACACCGGCCCGTCGAAGAATTCATCCTCGACGGCACCCATGATTCCGGGCCACATCGCGTGGCCGGAGTCGATATCGGCGGCGATCAGTCCGCGTGGGCAGTGGCCGCAGAGGCCACCTCATCCGTCCAGGTCGGCGGCAACGGCGAAGTCCGGCTCTGTGGCGGCACGCACCGCGTCGGCGGTGACGCCGGGGGCCAGGCGTCGCAGCAGGAGGCCGGCATCCGTCACATCGAAGACGGCAATGTCGGAGATGATGCGGTCGACGACCTTCAGGCCGGTCAGAGGGAGGCTGCACTCGGTGACGATTTTCGGCGACCCGTCCCTGGCCGTGTGTTCGGTGAGCACGATGACGCGCGGCGTTCCCGCGACCAGGTCCATGGCGCCACCCATGCCCTTGACCATCTTTCCCGGGATGGTCCAGTTGGCCAGGTCTCCCTGGCCCGACACCTGCATGGCGCCGAGGATGGCGACCTTGATGTGGCCGCCCCGAATCATTCCGAACGACGCCGACGAGTCGAAGATCGACCCGCCGGGCTGAACCGTGACGGTCTGCTTGCCGGCGTTGATGAGGTCGGCGTCCTCCTCGCCCTCGAACGGGAACGGACCCATGCCGAGCAGCCCGTTCTCACTCTGCAGCGTGACCGCCACCCCGTCGGGCAGGTTGTTGGCGACGAGCGTCGGGATACCGATCCCCAGGTTCACGTAGTCGCCGTCGCAGAGTTCCTCAGCCGCGATTGCGGCCATTTCGTCGCGCGTCCATGCCATGGTCTTGCTCCTTGCGGTCGGGGGTGGTCGGTGCTGGCGGTGCTGGCGGTGCTGGCGGATGCGTGCTGGCCCTGCGTCAGGCCGGCACGCCGCCCGGGCGCGGGCGCACCGTGCGCTGCTCGATGTGTTTGACCCGGTTCGAGGCCTGCACCAGCCGTTGCACGAACACTCCCGGAGTAACGACGTCGTGGGGATCGATCTCGCCGCGCTCCACGATGACCTCGGCCTCGGCGATCGTCACACGACCGGCCGTGGCCACCACTGGGTTGAAGTTGCGGGCGGTGTAGCGGTAGACGAGATTGCCCTCGGTGTCGGCCCGGTAGGCGTGCACGAGGGAGACATCCGCGATGATCGCCCGTTCCTGAAGATAGGTCTCACCGTCGAAGTCGGCCAGCCGCTTGCCCTCAGCGATCAGGGTGCCCACGCCGGTCTTCGTGTAGAACGCGGGAATGCCGGCTCCGCCCGCGCGGAGCCGCTCCGCCAAGGTGCCCTGCGGGCTGAATTCAACCTCGAGCCGGCCGTCGAGGAGTTGCTCGGCGAAGAGCTTGTTCTCGCCCACGTAGGAGGCGATCACGCGTCGCACCTGACCGGCTTCGAGCAGCACACCGAGGCCCTTGCCGTCGACGCCCATGTTGTTGGAGACCACGGTGAGGTCTTTCACACCGGATGCCCGCACCGCGTCGATCAGGTCGGCTGGGATGCCGCTGAGGCCGAAGCCCCCGACCGCCAGAGTCATACCGTCGTGGAGCACGTCGCTGAGAGCCTCGCCTGCGCTGGACCGAACTTTGGTCATGGAATTCTCCTCGTTGAGCATCCGGGAATACATCCACTTTGTGGACACAGCATCCGTTGGTCATGTTAGGGGGCGTTCTGTGGGACTGTCAATCACGGCCAAGTGATGCAATCTCTTGGGTATCCACGCAGTGAACACTACGCTTTCTAATATCCACATTATGGACAGGAGTACTCGTGACCGGCATCAAGCCCAATCACTCCGTGCCCGTGCAGGGAGCCCAGGTGGTCACCCGAATCGCCCGCATTCTGCAGCTCGTCGGGCGCAATCCCGCCGGGACGCCCCTGGCGGAGATCGTGCGGGATTCCGGCCTGACCCGACCCACGGTGCACCGGTTGCTCAGTTCTCTGGCCGCGGAAGGCCTGCTCGACCATGACCCGGCCAGGCACACCTGGCACTACGGACCGGAGATCTTCGTGATGGGCGCGGTCGCCACTCACCGCTACCCGATCGAGGAGTTGGCCCGGCCGAGCCTGCTCCGACTGGCGGAGGACACCGGCGAAAGCGCGTTCCTCTCCATCCGGCGCGGCGGCGAAACCGTGTGCCTGCTCCGGGAGGAGGGCAGTTTTCCGATTCGTTCCTTCGTGCTGCACGAAGGTCTGCGACTGCCGCTGGGAGTCGCGTCGGCGGGCCTGGCCATCCTCGCCTATCTGCCGGAGACCGAGATCGAGCAGTTCCTCGCGCAAGACGCCGCCTTCGCTCAGCGCTGGGGTGAGAATCACTCGCCTGCGGCTATCCGCGCCAACCTGGAAGAGACCCGGATCACCGGCTACTCGGTCAACCCTGGACTCATCCTGGAAGGCAGCTGGGGCATGGGCGCCGCGATCTTCGACCGCGCCGGCCTGCCCGGCTGGGCGCTGTCACTGACCGGCATCGAGCGGCGCTTCACGCCGGAACGCCGCGCAGTACTAGGCCAGTTGCTGCTCGAGGAGGCCAGCACGATCACCCAGTCACTGCAGCGCGCTCGCGTGTAGGCGCCAGCCCGTCCTCTATCTCTGGGCGAAAACCCCGTACAACAGGACATCGACGTGTGCACGTAAGGTCGCCGTCAGCGTCTGGGGATCCTCGCGCCCGATGCTGACGCGAATCAGTTCCATGTGCAGCGTGGAGAAGGTTGTTCGCGCCGCGCCATTGAGGTCAACCCCCGGCCTGACCCAGAGCGTGCCGGTGAACCTTCTCAGGATGTCCCCGATCGCGTTCTCGAGCTCGGAGATCCGAGCGAGTGCCTCGGTGCGGTACTGCCCCTGCTCGGCGCCGAAGAGGATCTCTCTCTGGTACACGGCGGTGTTCTCGGAGAATGCCGGTGGCAGGTGGATCTGCGGCGCCAGCAACGCCATGATCGCTTCGGTCGGCGAGGTGGGGGACGCGGACGCGGCAATGCCCTCGCGGGTGTCGAGCCGCATCTTCTCGTTCATTACCATCATCAGCAGTTCCGCTTTCGAGCTGGCGTAGCGGAACAGCGTGCCCGTTCCGACGTCAGCCTGGTCCGCGATCATCTGCGTCGTCACTGCCGAGTAGCCCAGCCTGGTGAACAGCTCCGATGCCGCCTCGAAGATCCGTTGCTGCTTATCCGCCTTATTGCGAGCCCGTCGGCCGACCGTTGCGAGCACAGGCGGTGCCTCCGATGGTGTCACAGGCAACGCTCCTTCCGCACGGGTGGTCTCGCTTATGGTTGCACGTTTCTTGGGCCGATTTGCGCGATCCATAAATTGCGGATTACGCTCCTAAACGATTCTACTCCGATTCATTCAGGGTCAGTCGAACGAGAGGAACGACCATGACGATCGAACCGAAAGAGGCACACGTCTGGATCGTGGGTGGCGGGATCGCCGGCATGGCGACTGCGGCCTTCGCTATCCGCGACGCCGGGGTACCCGGCGTGAACATCCACATCCTCGAGGAGCTGGGTCACGTTGGCGGTGCCATGGATGCCGTGGACTCTCCGGCGATTCGTGGCGCCATGGTCACGCGCGGGGCCCGGATGTTCTGCGAGGAGGTGTACCAGACCACGTGGGACCTGTTCGCAACGATTCCCTCGCTCGAGGACCCGGATGTCACCGTCCGGGAGGAGATGCTGGATTGGAACGACAAGCACGAGACCCACGGCAAGACCCGGCTGGCGGATGCGCGGCACCGCATCCTGGACGCCACCGACTATGGCCTGAACACGCGCGACCGTTTTGAGATATCGCGCATACTCGCCCTGAGCGAGAAGACCCTTGGCGCCCGCCGCATCGAAGACCTGTTCAGCGCACACTTATTGCAGACAAATTTTTGGCACATGTGGCGCACCACGTTCGCGTTCCAGAAGTGGAACTCCGCTGCCGAGCTTCGCCGCTACTTCCTGCGCTTCATCCAGGAGTTCGAAAACCTCGACACGCTCTCCGGAGTGCGGCGGACCAAATACAACCAGAACGACTCGATGATCGTGCCACTCCAGCGCTGGCTTGTGGCCCAGGGCGTCAACGTTCGTCTCGGCTCGCGCGTCACCGACGTCGACTTCACAAACTCTCCCCAGCGGCGGCGCGCAACCTGCCTGCACGTGGAGGACTCGGCCGGCAGCAGCACAATCGATCTCGGCCAGAACGACTTCGCCTTCATCACCATCGGCTCCAACGTCGCCGACACCACCTACGGCGACAACGACACCGTGCCGCCGCTGGTCCGGGACCGGGTGGACGGCAGCTGGTCACTCTGGGAGAAGTTGGCTAAGAAGGCCCCGGACTTCGGTCGCCCCAATACCTTCTGCGGCAACGTCGACGAAAGCAAATGGGAATCGTTCACCCTCACGATGCACAGCGATACGCTCATCAAGCGGTGGGTCGAGTACACCGGCAACGACCTGGGTACCGGTGCCATGACGACGTTAATCGATTCGGGCTGGTACATGTCAGCCGTCGTGGTGGCGCAGCCGCACTTCGCCAATCAGCCCGAGGGCACCTACACGATGTGGGGTTGGGGGCTGGAGATCGACAATGAGGGCGACTACGTCAAGAAGACCATGGCGCAGGCGACCGGCACCGAGATCCTCACCGAGCTCATCCACCAGTTCGGCTTCGAGGACATCCTCGATGAGGTGATCGCCACGACCGACGTCACGACGTCGATGATGCCGTACGCCTCCGCGCTGTTCGCCCGGCGCGTTCCGGGCGACCGTCCCAAGGTCATCCCCGACGGTGCGCAGAACTTCGCGTTCCTCGGGCAATTCACCGAGCTTCCCGGCGACGTCGTGTTCACCGTGGAGTACTCGATCCACGGGGCCATGCACGCGGTGTACGAGTTCCTCGGGGTCGACCGGGAGATTCCGCCGATTTTCAAAGGTCTGCACGACCCGAAGGTCCTGGTCACGGCACTTCAGGCTGCCTATTGAGCAGCCCCCGCGATTCAGCTGGGTCGAGCGAGGCCCCGTTCTGGATTCCAGTCCTACAGCACGCATCGATAGAGAGGAACAACCATGACCATTGATCCGAAACAGGCCCACCTGTGGATCGTCGGTGGGGGGATCGCCGGCATGGCGGCCGCCGCCTTCGCCATCCGCGACGCCCAGGTGCCCGGCCCGAACATTCACATCCTCGAGCAACTCGACGTCACCGGTGGCGGCATGGACGGGGCGAAGTCCCCCGTGGTCCCTGGTACCTATGTGACACGCGGCGGGCGGATGTTTGAGGAGCAGGCGTACCAGACCGTCTGGGACCTCTTCTCCACCATCCCCTCCCTTGAGAATCCAGAGGTGACCGTTCGCCAGGAAACCCTCGCCTTCAATGCCACCATGAAAACCCATGCCCGCGCGCGTCTGGTCGACGCGCAGCACCGCATCCTGGACGCCTCGAGCTACGGACTGAGCACCCGCGACCGGCTCGCCATGACTCGCATGCTGGCAATGAGCGAGAAGGCCCTCGGGGCTCGTCGCATCGATGAGGTGTTCGGCAAGCACTTCTTCGAGACCAACTTCTGGCACATGTGGCGGACCATGTTCGCCTTTCAGAAGTGGCACTCGGTCATTGAGCTGCGCCGCTACTTCCTGCGATTCGTCCAGGAATTTGACCTCCTCGACACGGTCGGGGGAATCTGCCGCACCACGTACAACCAATACGACTCGATGATCGTGCCGCTGCAACGCTGGCTCGTGTCCCAGGGCGTCGACGTCCGCTTCGGCACGCGCGTCACCAATGTCGACTTTGCCGGCGCAGATCAGCCACGGCGTGCAATACGCCTGCACGTCGAGGACTCCGCCGGCACCGGGGCGATCTCGCTCGGCACGAACGACTACACCTTCATCACCATTGGGTCCATCACCGCTGACACCACCTATGGCGGCAATGACACGGTGCCACCGCTGATCCGGGACCGCGTGGACGGTGCCTGGTCGTTGTGGGAGGAGATCGCCAAGCAGGCCCCCGACTTCGGGCGCCCCAATACCTTCTACGGCAACATCGACGAGAACAAGTGGGAGTCGTTCACACTGACGATGCACAGCGACCGGCTACTCAACCGCATCGTCGAGTACACGGGAAACGAACCGGGAACCGGGGCGTTGACCACGTTCATCGAGTCGGGGTGGCACCTGTCGATGGTTGTGCCTGCCCAGCCGCACTTCCCCGACATGCCACAGAACACCTACACGCTGTGGGGCTACGGCTTCGAGATCGACGACGAGGGTGACTTCGTCAAGAAGAAAATGTCGCAGGCCACCGGCAGGGAGATCTTGACTGAGCTCATCCACCAACTCGGCTTCGAGGACATCCTTGACGAGGTGCTCGCCACCACCGACGTGACCAGCGTGATGATGCCCTACGCCTCGGCGCTGTTCAGCCGCCGGGTCCCGGAAGACCGCCCCAAGGTCATCCCGGACGGCGCGCAGAACTTCGCGTTCCTCGGCCAGTTCACCGAGCTCCCGGGGGACGTCGTCTTCACGGTGGAGTACTCCGTGCACGGGGCCATGCACGCGGTGTACGAGCTCTTCGGCGTCGACCGTCCCATCCCTCCGATCTACCAGGGACTGCACGATCCCAAGGTCAGCCTGAAGGCTCTCCGGTCAGCGTTCAAGTGAGTTGACCGGGCGACCTCGCGGGGAACCCCCGGCCATGGGACCGCCCGCACGGGGGGCCGGGACTGCCGAGATTCATGGGACTACCGTCACGTCCGGCTATCAGGAGGGCTGGACACGGTTGGACTCCACGAATCTCACCCGACCTCAACCGACGGACTTACTCGGGGCTATTGGCCTCCGGTTTGACACGCAGGGCAATCCCTGCAGCTCAGCGACCAGAAGGAAGTTGAAGACTCTGGGACAGCGTCCGGGGAATCCCTGCTGCTCGGGGTGACCTCGAACGTGGACGAGTGGGCATTGTGTCACTTATCCCCGTGGATGTCGGGCCTATCGGTTGAAGCGCGTGCAGGTCGACCCGATCGCCACACGTCGACCGGCGGTGACATCACCTAGGAGATGGGTGTGCGTCACACTGAGATGATCATTGACGGAATATACAGACTGGTCTATATTTTTGGGATGAACGCACTCTTCACGAAGGGCGATGCAACTCGTCAGCGCCTCACTGAGTCGATGCTCCAACTCATTCAAGACAAGGGGTACCACGGCGCCGGCCTCACTGCGGTCCTTGAACACTCGGGCGCTCCGCGGGGGTCGTTGTACTACCACTTTCCGGGCGGTAAATCGCAACTGGGAAGCGCCGCCATTCTTCTGACTGCCGCACAGTTCCGGCTCTCGATCTCGGAAGGCATCGCGATGACCGATTCCGTTGACGGGCTTGTCGACACCATGGTCGAGGGGCTTATCGGACAACTAGTCGGGAGCGACTTCCGTGATGCCTGCCCCGTCGCCGCTGTCACGCTCGACGCCGGGTCTGAAGACGAGCAGCTTCGTGCAGCGTGCCGCGACGCCTACGCATCGTGGATTGCACCGCTGGAGGCGTATTTGGCGACGTTCCACACAGGTGACACCCGTGGCCTGGCCACGGCGGCAATCTGTCTCATCGAAGGCGCGCTGATTGTGTGCCGCGCGCAACGGAGCACGGAGCCGCTCGTCTCGGCTGCCAGAGCGCTGAAACTCCTGTTTGCCCCCGGCAACAGCCAGGAGGGAGACCGTTGAGCGCCTCTCGGACGGCACTCGTCTTCGGAGCGAGCGGATTCATCGGTCGGTGGCTAGTGCGTGAGTTGCTCGCGCGAGGGGTCGCCGTCGTCGCGGCCGTGCGGAGCGAACGCTCGTATGCGCAGCTCTCCTTGTGGCTCGCCGCCCACGGTACGGGTCGGCATGTAGATCATGTCCTCGTCGACTTCGATGATGCGCGCCTCGGGCTGGACCCGGCGGATCGTTCGATCGGCGGTGTAACCGAGGTCTACAACGTCGCAGGTGCCTATCGCTTCGGAATGACGATCAATCAGGCACGTGCAGCCAATGTCACATCATCCGAGCGGATCGTGGTTTTCGCCTCGCAGCTGCCCGCCCTGACCAGGCTGGTACACCTCTCCGGCTATCGGGTGGGCGGACAGGATCCAGCGCACGTGCCGTGGTCTTCCGCGCGAGTGGCGGCGGAGTACGCCTGCTTGGGTGCCTACGAGGCTTCCAAGGTCGAGTCCGATGCCGTGGTCCAAGCCACCGCCTCAGAACTCGGCGTTCCCTGGACCATCGTGAATCCAGCGACCGTGATCGGAGACTCGGTCACGGGCGAGTCGGAGCAGCTCCTCGGCATCGCCGGCACCATCCGCGAGCTTCATAACGGAAACCTTGCGGCATTGCCAGGCGGGGACGACACGTTCGTTCCCGTCGTGACCGTTGACTACCTTGCGGCATTCATGGCTCTCCTCCCAGTCGTGCCAAGCACCCAGAGCCAATCTTTCTGGCCACTCGATGACGCGACACCTCCGCTCCCAACGATGTTGACGATTCTCGCGGATCATCTCGGCGTTCGTGCGCCCCGGTTTCGAATTCCGGTCCGGCTCCTGCGTGCACTGCCACCGGGACTCACGAAGGCCCACCCCGAAACGTTGAGTTTCCTCTCCTCGGATCGGTATCCGACATCCTCGGCCAACGATCTCGCGGAAAGTCACGGACTGCGTCACCCCGACGTGAGCGTCTCACTCAAGCGATGGGCGGACTACCTCGTCGCCCATCGATTTGGCATGATTCCGCCCTCTGTGGCAGTGCGAATGTTCACGAGTCAAGCCGGTGTTCGCACCTTCTCCCTTGGGAAGTCCGACGCCCACACGATCGTGTTGCCGGGCCTGCCGGTGAGTGCCGAGACGTGGGCGGAAACCGCCCACCTGGTCGGCGGCCGGGTCCTCGACCTGCCGGGACTGGGGTCGAGCGCGGGATCAGCGCATGATTGGCATGCCTGGCTCGACTCGGTAATCGGTGATAGGAGAAACATTCATCTCGTGGGTCATTCTGTCGGTGCCGCACTGGCTCTGGAGTACGCGGCAGATCACCCGGGCCTCATTGCGCGCCTGACACTGGTCTCGCCCGATTTTCTCCAGTCCCGACCTGCGCTCACGCAGCGGATGCCCCCCCTCGCATGGGCGTACTTCGCAACCGTCACTGCTGCGCGTTTGGCACACGTGCTCACGGGAAGTCAGGACCAGGCCGAGAAGCTTCAGCCGAGCGTCGCGGACCTGCGCCGAGGAAGCGCTCGAGCCACCGCACGCCTCCTCCGCGGGGCGTCCCAACCGAAGCGCCGTCGAAATCTTGCTCGTCTACTCGCTGAATACCCGGGCGACGTGCAGCTGATTGTCGGGTCGGATGATCCGTTACTCGTCGACGCGGGAAGTGCCGCAGCGGTGTCACGTGACGGGCGACCCATTCCGGTCCACGTCATCCATAGTGCTGGCCATCACCCGCAACTGACGCACGCGACCACCGTCGCACGTCTCATCCACGCCGTGGTCTGAGATACGGGTCGGCCTCCCACCCCCTCGCAGCCCTCGCAGCCGCCTCCGTTAGTTGCTGCTCGCAACACCGATCGGGATCGTACCAAGCCTCGACCCACCGGCCGGATTGAGGAGTCCCGGATTGAGGAGTCCCGGATTGAGGAGCCAACGAGGCTTTAATCTGAGAACGTTCTTTCGATCGGGACGAATAGCGCTCACTACGGCAACTATTTACCGAACCATGGGCCCACGTCTCTTGTCCGCGACTGTCGACCATACGGATCTCGTGTCGACCGGTGGATCGAAGCTCAGGGCACGGCCGCAACGAGAGGAGGAGCGGGAGAGTTCAGAATGCTCACTGGGCGAAAGCCTTTGAGGATCAGCCAGAGCGCGAGAGATAGTTCCCAGGCGAACACCGGGAGCGCAACGACGAGGCCGAGGGTCGAGAACTGCCCGTACAAGCCCAGCACTACGGCGATGGCGGAGAGACCGATCAGTGCGCCGCCGACGAGGCCGAGCACGGCTATGCCCCGAGGCACCAGGCGGGACGAGTACATCAGCGAGGCCAGCAGCAGCGAGGCGGCCCCGAGAGCGAAGCCCGGCCCGAACAGGTAGGTCCAGTTTCGCAAGGCCACAAGCGTGGAGCCGATGGTGGACAGGGTGACCGGGTCGGCGTCTGTGGTTGACTCGAACTGCTGACGGAGCGTGACAATCGTCAACAGACTCAAAGATCCGACGAGGATGAGTACTGCTTCCAGCACACGAGCAGCGACGAACGCCAGGGCTAGGCCCTCGTGCTGCCGCTTCAGGATCGGGTACAGCGTGATAGCGGTGCTCACTGCGGCGATCACCAGGAGAAGTTCGAACAGCACACCGAGGAGGATCGAACCATCGGCCCCGGCGCCGGTGATGTAATCGGCCCCGGTCAGGATCGGGCCATAGAGAGCGACCGCCGCTATTGCGGTGACCTCCGTGAGCAGGAAGAACACTCCGGCGGTGACGGCGGTGGGTCTGTACAACTTCATGATGATCCCTTCATCTCTTCAAACCATTAACGTGTACGGCGTACACTTCATAGTAGGAAGCTACGGTGTACACCGTACGCTTGTCAAGCGATCGGTGATCCGTACTGCACCAGCTCTTAACAGCATGCAGAGGAGCACTATTGCGCCCTCGGGTCAGCTCGGAAGCGTTAGCCGGCCTACTTCCGCATCGAGTTGACCCGCTGGAGGCGATCCTGCGCCCGGCTGTTCAAATGCCCTGGGCGTAGAAGCTGAGCTCGACGCGGTCAGGAATAGGAATTCAACCGATTTTCTGCACGATAACGTGGGCCGCAGGCCGCCGCGGACAGGGCTGTCCAGCCGGTTTCCCATGGTCAGCTGGCCGGTTCCAAGGTCGAGGTCAAGGCCGCGTTCAAGCAAGCGCGTCCTCTGGTTGGCGGCCGCCCAGGTTTCATTCCTTATCCTGGTCAGGGTCAATGGGATCGCAGAGCTTATATGTTCTTCGTGCGGATCAAGAATCTGTAAAAGCCCTCACGCGAGGATTTCAGCCTCGAGCCACGCAGGTTGCTGGTGGCGAAATCGGCGGACTGATTCGCGTTTTGACTCCGATCGCCAAATTATTCTCGAGGCCGTTACTCCTGACATGACCTGGTTGCGAGAGAAGGCTGCGCTGCCCACCTGCCGTCTACGCGCACCTGCCCGGACCGTTGAGTCGGCCCGGGCAGGTTTCCGCCGCCCCCGTCAGCCGCCGTGGACCGGCGTCGGGGACCGCGGGGTCAGCGGTAGGCCACGCCGTTGGCTGTCACGGAGACCCGGGTGCCCGCGGTTCCGTCCAGGAGCGCCGGCAATTCTGTCAGGGATCCGATGAAGGCGTCGCGACCGGTGTTGCGGGCGAAGTCGATCGCCGCCTCAACCTTGGGTCCCATCGAGCCCGCCGGGAAGTCGAAGCCCGCGAGCGTGTCCGGGTGGACGAGCATGATGGCGCGCTGTTCTGGCGTCCCCCAGCCGGTGTAGACGGCGTCCGCGTCGGTGGCGATCACGAGGGAGTCGGCCTCGAGGTCCCGGGCCAGCACCGCGCTGGCCCGGTCCTTGTCGATCACAGCGTCGACGCCGATGAGATTGCGGGAGCCGGGCTGGTACATGGTGGGTATGCCACCGCCGCCGGCGCAGATCACCACCGTGCCGGCCGCCACCAGCGTTTTTATCGTGCTCAGCTCGAAGATCCGCTGCGGCATGGGCGAGGGCACCACCCGACGCCAGTGGTCGCCGTCGGGTTTGACGACCCACCCCCGAAGCGCCGCCAGGCGACGCGCCTCGTCGGCGTCGTACACCGGCCCGACGAACTTCGTCGGGTCCGTGAACGCCGGGTCCGCCGGGTCCACCTCGGTCATTGTCAGGATCGTCGCGATCGACTTTTCGAACGGGAGTCGGTTGCCGAGTTCTTGTTCGATCATGTACCCGATCATTCCCTCTGTCTGGGCGCCCAAGACGTCAAAAGGGTACTCGGACGTGTGGTCGTAGGCGGCCGCCTGGAGCGCGAGCAGTCCGACCTGCGGCCCGTTGCCGTGGGAGATCACCAGCTGATGCTCCTGGGCGATTGGCGCCAGCGCGGCACATGCCTTGGCGACGTTGGCACGCTGGTTCTGCACCGTCATCGGGGCGCCGCGCTCCTGGAGCGCGTTGCCGCCGAGAGCGACCACGATGCGCATCAGGAACCCAGGGTGGCGACCATGATCGCCTTGATCGAATGCATCCGGTTCTCGGCCTGAGCGAACACGATGGAGCTGGACGACTCGAACACCTCGTCCGTGACCTCAAGCTCGCTGAGGCCGGTCTGCTTGAACAGTTGTTCCCCGACGGCCGTGTTCCGGTCGTGGAACGCCGGCAGGCAGTGCATGAACTTGACGTCGGGGTTGCTGGTCTTAGCCAGGACGTCCGTCGTGACCTGGTAGGGAAGCAAGGCGGCGATGCGTTCGTCCCAAGTTTCCTTGGGCTCGCCCATGGAGACCCAGATGTCGGTGTAGATGAAGTCGACCCCGGCCACGCCCTCGGCGACGTCCTCAGTGTGGGTCAGCCGCGCGCCCGTGCTTTCGGCGATGGCCTGGGCGGCCGCGATCACTTCGTCGGTGTTCCACAGCTGGCGGGGGGCCACGATGCGCACGTCCATCCCCATCAGCGCCCCTGCCACCAGAAGCGAGTTCGCGACGTTGTTGTGCGCGTCTCCGAGGTACGCGAAGGCGATCTCGTGGTCGTTCTTGGTGGAGTTCTCGCGCATCGTGAGCATGTCGCACAGCGACTGGGTGGGGTGCCACTCGTCCGTCAACCCGTTCCACACCGGCACGCCCGACGACGCGGCCAGTGTCTCGACGTTGGTCTGCGCCGAGCCTCGATACTCGATGGCGTCGAACATCCCGCCCAGCACCCGCGCGGTGTCCTTGACGGACTCCTTGTGCCCCATCTGCGACCCGCTCGGATCGAGGTAGGTCACGTGGGCGCCCTGGTCGTGCGCGGCGACCTCCATGGCGCAGCGGGTCCGGGTGGAGGTCTTCTCGAAGATGAGGGCGATGTTCTTCCCGGTTAGCCGCGGCAGCTCAGTGCCGGCGTATTTGGCTGCCTTGAGGTCCGCGGCCAGCCCGATGAGGAACTTCCACTCCTTCGGGGTGAAGTCGATTTCCTTAAGGAAACTCCGGTTGTGCAGGTTAAAGCTCACAGGATCACCGCATCTCTTTCGATTGGACAGGACAGACATCGCGGACCGCCGCGGCCGCGGCCGAGCTCAGATCCCACGACGGGTACGACTTCGATGCCCTCGTCGGCGAGGTATCGATTGGCGGTCGTGTTCCGCTCATAGCCCAGCACGACGCCGGGGGAAACGGCGAGGAAGTTATTTCCATCGTTCCACTGCTCTCGCTGCGCACCCGCGCGATCGATTGGGGTGCGCAGGACCCGGACCTTGTCGACGCCGAGGGCCTCGGCCACGAGAGGAAACAGGTCCGTGTGCTCCGTGATGTCGTAGTCGCCGCCGGACCCCACCGGGGTGAGCATGAACGCGCGCAGCGTGTCGGGCAGGTACGGATATACGGAGAACGCGTCCCTGTCGACCATTGTCATGGCGGTGTCCAGGTGCATGAACGCCCGCTCTTTCGGCAACTCGACGACGATCACCTGGCGGACATGGCCGCCTTGGAAGAGCAGTCGGGCCAGTGTCTCGACCCCCTGGGGCGAGGTCCGCTCGCCCATCCCGATCATCAGCACCCCATTCCCGATCACGAGCACGTCACCGCCCTCGACGGTAGCGGGCTCGTGGGGCAGGGAATCGTCGCCGTAGACGATCTCCAGCCCGGCGTCGCGGAACATCGGGTGGAACTTGTAGATCAGGCGAGAGTTGATGGTCTCGCGTTTGCGGGCCCGCTTGGCCATCGGGTTGATGCTCAGGGCGCCGTAGATCCAGGCCGAGTTATCGCGCTGGAACAGGTGGTTGGGCAAGGGGCGCAGCAGGAAGTCGTCGATGCCGAGGGACTCCATCAGAAGGCTGGGCGTGTGCAGCAACGGCATGACGTCACTTTTGAGCACGCCCCCGATCAGGAGTTCGGAAAGCATCTCCGACGACGTTTGGTCGACGATCCGCTCCAGCGGCTTGTCCAGCGCGGGCCCGAACCGGATGGCCGTGGTCAGACACTTCTGCAGGAACTCCCGGGCACCCGGCGCGTCCAGCGCCGCGGCGAGCAATTCGCGGAAGTAGTGCACCGTCACGTTGCGCTCTCTGAGCTGGCCGACGAACGCGTCGTGCTCTTCCCTGGCCCGATCGGCCCACATGACGTCGTCGAAGAGCAGGTCGTCGACGTTGTCCGGGGTCAGCCGGCTGAGCTCGAGACCCGGCCGGTGGACGATCACCTGGCGGAGCACTCCTACCTCGGATTCAACACGAAATGGCATGGCTATTCCTCACTATATTGATGGTGTAAATGCTCAGCGGTACTCGGGCACGGGGGCCGGCTCAGTCATCCGGTGCCGCTGCGCAAGGTAGACCGGGATCCCGACGACAAACGCGCCGCCGGCCATCAGGAACGGGCCCCAGACGACGTACCACAAGTCGCTGGTGTTCCTGGAGTAGTAGATGAAGGCGACCGAGAAGATCAACGCCACGATCGCCACCGACACATCGAACACGAACCGTGAGGTGTGGACTGGGTGACTGTCCCGCCAACGCCACTTGATCTGGACCAAGGCGGAGAATGCGTAGGGCACGGCCGCCGTGATCCCGGTCATCAGGACCAGGGTGGTAAACACCGTTGAGCCGCTGGTTCCCAGATAGCTGATCACCACGGCGACCGACGCCAGCGCGGTGGACGCGATGATCCCGAAGGCCGGAACCCGGCGCCGCGACAGGCCCCCGAACCGTGCCGGGAACAGCCCGTCCTTCGCGGCAGCCAACGGCATCTCCGCGCAGATCATTGTCCAGCCGTTCAGCGCGCCGATGCCGGAGACGATGACGGCCAAAGCCACCAAGTCCCCGGCCCAGGAACCGCCGCCGACGATCGAGTTGGCCGCGACGGAGTAGGACGCTTTGTTCACGTCCATTGCCAACTGCGAGGCAGGCACGATGCCGAAGACGGCAACCATCGACAGCAGGTAGACGATGGCGCTAGCGAGCGTGCCGTAGATGGTCGCCTTCGGGACATTCCGTTCTGGATCGCGGACCTTCGCCGCGGCAACGGCCGCGGTCTCGACGCCCAAATAGCTGAACAGTGCGATCGCCATCGCTCCACCGATCGCCGACAGGCTGCTGTCACCGCTGAGGTTCCACGGCGTGAAGTTCCCCGCCTTAATGAATAACAATCCGACGGTCGACATGATGGCCAGCGGGATAAACTTCAGCACCGTCGTCCAGACCTGGACCGAACCCATCGCGCGCACGCCAGTCAGGTTGATCACGGCCGGGATCCACAACCCGACGAGGGCGATCAGGATGGACCAGCCGACCGCGCCGTCCTTGTTGAGGAAGTGCTCGACGTAGTACACCCAGCCAACGACGATCGCCGCGTTGCCCGCCCATGCCGTGATCCAGTAGGACCAGGCGTTAACGAACCCGGCCGCGTTGCCGAACCCTGAGCGTGCATAGGCATACGGTCCGCCGGCAGCCGGGAGGCGTCGCGACATCACCGCGAACATCAGCGCAAGCGCGACCGCCCCGACGGTGGCGAGGCCCATGGCGACCAGGCTGATCGGGCCATACGACGCTAATGCGTAGGGCAGCGAGAAGATGCCGACACCGATGATACTGCCCATAATCAGTGCTGTCGACTGAGGCAGGGACAGGGCGCGCTCGGTTGTGCGCCCCTCGGGCTCGGTCGGGACAGACCCGACCTCGGACCTTGGTTGGACCATAATGACCTCCGGCGTTGATACGGATATGTGACATCCGATCGTCAGGTCGAAAGGTTTCCGGGCCTAGCGGCCGAGGGAACTAAGTGGCGAGTTCACGGATGTTCTTGAAATGGATGTTCTTGAAATGGATGTTCTTGAAATCTGCCGTGCATTTCGGTGGAGCATGTCAGAAACCGACGCAGGGCAATGGCTGATCAGGTGCTAAGAAACGCGGTGATTGGACTTGACATTTGCGGCACGCCGATCACCGCCCCATAGAGCCGGCGCTTTCGTCCGAGCAGAAATCGAGACAGTGACGTCAGCGACCAGACCAAATAGGTTCTGAGGATCGACGGGACCGGCGATCAGATCGAGTTCGACGAAGAATGAGGCGCCGGCGACCGAATCGCGCAGGTAGCGCAGTCCCGATGAGTCCTCGATGGCAAAATCGACCGAGTCGAAGATGGCGATCTAGTCGTAGTGCGTGCGTCCCGCCGCCTGGGTCATATCAGCTGTGGAGGTCGTGATGATGTCGGCGCCTGCCACCGCGTTCCGCACGCTCGCTACCACGACGATGTCGAAGCCGAACGGCCGAGCGGCGATGTTCTTCACGTTCATAAAACGCACCACGGCAACCTTCTCTTTGTTTTCTATAATTAGCCTATGACCGGGCAATGTGCACGCGTAACGAGCAGACCGAGCCAATATGTTCCATCAATCTCTCAAGATGATTACCATGGCTGTACAGTGTGAATCATGTACACGCTCGACGACCTTGATCGCCGCCTTATCGGCGCGTTGCGGGCGGATGGGAGAACCCCCGTCACCACGCTCGCCCATGACCTCGGAGTCACGAGGGCAACGGTGAACATCCGACTCCAGCGACTGCTGGACTCGGGCACCGTCCTCGGATTCTCCGTCCGGGTTCGCGAAGAGCGGGATCCCGACTCGATCCGGGCGATCGCGCTCATCGAGGTCGAGGGGCGCTCAACAGATCGGGCGATCAGCCAACTTCGCGGATTTCCCGAGGTCCGGGCACTGCACACCACGAACGGCGGCTGGGACCTGGTGGCCGAGATCCGGACCGACACGCTGAGCAACTTCGACCGGCTACTCGGCCAGATTCGCTCCGTCGAGGGCGTCGTTAACAGTGAGACGAGTCTGCTGCTCAGTTCGACGCTGTCCTAGGCCTCATTCCACCGACCGACCGAGGTTGGGAGTCGTTATCTGATCAGAGATGCGGCGGCGTGCTGGGGCGTGGTTGTGCGCTGAGCCTCACTTCTCGCGTTGTTCCACTTGGCGTCCAGGTCGTGCCGGGTCGGGGTGCTGGTGAAGAAGAACGCGGGGGAACCGGTGCAGGTCGAGGACGGTAGCCTGGCCGGCGCTCGCGCCCTTGTCAGTGGGACGCTCAACCATTTGTCGGCCAGCCGCCGCCGGCCCACTCTCTCGGCCAGTTTCATCGCCGGGACCAAACCCGCAGAAGACACGGGGTTTGGAGTCATCGATGACGTGCGACACGACGCGGGTGGTGTGTGAAACGTGCGTCTACGAGATGTCCTTCTGGATCAGGTGAATTGCTCTTTAGTCGACACAATTTGTCTCATATCAAGGGCCCCCGCTGTTCAACGCGCCCCTTGATCCCAAATCTGATCGCCGGATTCAGGCCAAGAGGCGATTGGGGCCGACGACCGAGCTGAGCGCCCACGGCACAACCCTGCGGGAAATGAGCTGAAGAGCGTACCGCGTACACTCGATACCAGCATGGGCCGCGATGCGGAAAGGTTCTGAGAATGAGCGATCATGAGCTCTCCCCGACACGTGTCCGGTTGAACCGAGCACGTGTGCTCAAGGCTGCAATCGACCTCGCCGACGAAGTCGGAATTGACGCACTGAGCATGCGACGACTCGCCCAGGAGCTTGATGTTGTCCCCATGGCGCTCTACAAACATGTCGCCGATAAAGAGGATCTGCTCGACGGGATGGTCGAAGAAATCGTTCGAGAGATTGACGTTTCCGTTCCGGGATCCGGCTGGCGCGAAGCGATTCGTCGACGGGTGTTGTCCGCGAGGCGTACTTTTCAACACCATCGTTGGGCTCGCCAGGCAATCGAATCCCGGAGCAAGCCCACACCCGGCGTACTGGAGTATCAGGACTCCTTCGCCGGTCTCTTTCTGACCGGTGGATTCTCGCCCGACCTTACTCATCACGTTATGCACGCCCTGAGCGGCCGAATGTGGGGATTCACCCAAGAGTTATTCGACAGCTCGGCCAACCCAAAGACACGAGCGTCACCCGAGGCGAGTCAGGGCGTTCAAGCCGAGGTGTTCGCAGAGATGGCAACGCTTTACCCGAACATTGCGGCGATCGCCACATCGACACCGCACGACGACTCAGTGGTCGGACATGGCTGCGATGACCAGTTCGAGTTCGAGTTCGCTCTCGATGTGCTTCTGGATGGATTTGAGCACCTTCAGCGGCGCGAGTGGACGTCCCCGGGAAGACGGAACTCGGGTGGGTAGGACTTGGGCGTCATGACGTCTTTCCAGCGAAGAAGAATCTGCACAGCGGCAAGAAAAAAACCCGGCCTCCCACTCGAACCAGGGGATGCAGGGGGTCTTCTGTGACGGGTTCTTCCGAATAGCTCACAGGCCGCTGAATCACTGGGCAATCTTTCGGCACTCTCGCGCACGTCTTCTGTGCTCTGCCGAAGAGTCCTCTACCGGCCGAACAACGTGGCCAACACGTCGAGCTACTCCCCTAATCGTGAACTACGGGGTGACACCCTCGAGCAGGATCGCGAGCTCGTCGAGTTCGACGTCCCAGCCCTCTCGGTTCTGCTCAAGACGCTCGCGACGGTAGCGGGTGCCGCCGGGGAGTGTGTCGAAGCCCGATTCGATCACCGTGACATCCGTGCCGGTACCAGCATCTGCGATGGTAAAGCGCACGTGCGTCGAGTACTCGTCGAGCTCTTCGGCGGGAATTCCCGACCAACGGAAGCCGAACGAGCAGTCGGGCACCACCTCGGTGATTTCGATCGGGAAGCTGCCGTAGTCATCCCACTCGATGCTGCCAGTAGCACCGGGCTCGAGCGCGTCGAACCCCACACCGTCGCCGAACCACTTGACCATCACCTCGGGGTCGGTCAGCGCCTTCCAGACGCTCGCGCGCGAGGCCTCGATGTGCACGGTGCGGGTCACGGTGTGGCCCTTGATTCTTGCGTGATCAGACACGGTGTTTCCTTCACGTTCGAGCCGAGCGCGACGGGACATAGCCCGCCGAGCGGCACGTCAACTAGTTCTGCAAACGCACCTCATTGAGCGTACCCATGATTGCGTATCTGTTCACAAGCGGGGAAACTCCTCGCTGGGGAAGCACCGCCACAACAAAACACCCCCTGCTTCCCAGTGCAACCGAGTACGACACTCTCGTGCCCGCATCCGATACCCGAGCCTCCTTGCTCGCGGCGCAGGGTCGGCCCTGCGCCACGTTCTCAAAAGTGCGCCGCGGCGATCACGGGCAGCGGATGCCGGCGCTCACCGCCTCGAAGCGCCGACGCGCGTGCGGACCGCCGATAGGCACGGGTGGCAGGGTGACTCGGTGACCAGTGCAACCAGGCAGGTTGCCGAACGCCGTGAGAAATCGGTCCCGGAACTCGTCCATCCGCCAAACCGGCGCTGGGTGTGCGGGCTCTGCCAGACGATGCTCAGAGGTAGTCTCTGATCCGGCTGTCGGTCGTAGACCGTCAGGCGGACGGGTCTCGGGCGGATCGCCCGGTGGACGTTCCGGGTTCTCCTGCTTTCACCGCATTCCAACCGTGAGGGGCGCGGTCATCGCGCGGTGTTGGGCTTCGGTGTCGTGCTCGGCGCATCGACCTGAGAGTGCATAGCGCATCAGGACCATGTCGCCGATCTGCCGGACCTCGGCGAGGCTCGCCCGCCGATCACTGTTCCACGGAAACGCTGCGTCGCCGACGAATCGGGCGCCGCCGGCGTTGCCGACGAAGAACGGCGCCATCGAAAGGTGGAGTTCGTCGACGAGATTCGCGGCCAGGAACTGGGTGTGGATCATGGCTCCTCCCTCGACCATGAGCTCGCCAATCCCGCGATCCCCCAGGTCCGCAACGAGGTCGGTCATCGTCACATCGCCGCCCAGGCCGACGACGACGGCGGCGCATCCGAGCCGTCGCCGGAGGCTTTCGGCGATCAGTGCGGGGCAGTACACCAGCTTGGTCGTGTCGCCTGCGGTGAAGAATGCGGCGTTCAGATCCAGATCGCCCGTCGCCGTCACCGTCACCTTCCACGGTGAGCGAGCCAGGCCTTCGGTCTCTCGAAGGCCTTGGCGGGCAACGCTGCGCACCAGCAGTCGCGGGTTGTCGCGCCGCACGGTGCGTGCCCCGATCAGGATGGCGTCGCTGCGTGCGCGCACCTCATCGACGCGATCGAAGTCGGCGTCATTCGAGAGGGTGAGCCGTGGAGGACTCGCTGTGTCGAGATACCCATCTAGTGAGATGGCGCAACTCAAAGTGACGTAGGGCGTGACGCTCATGATGCCTCCTCCTGATCGAGAGCGGTCGGAATGAGGATAGATGCCGTGCGGGTGGGTGGCGTCCCCGGCATGGCGTGCTTCGATCCTCGTCGGCGGGCGGCGGACACGGCGGCGACGATGGCCCCCGGCGCGATGGAGATGATGGCGAGCACGCCGAACAGGGTGGATGCTGCCACCCCCGCCGAGGCTCCGAATCCGGTCAGTGCGAAGGCCCAACCGGCGATTCCCTCACGCGGTCCCCAGCCGCCGATGTTCACCGGAACCCCGGCGCCGAGCAGGACGACCAGAGCCAGAGTGAGCATGGGCCCCACCGGCACTCTCTCGCCCACCGCCGCGGTTGCGATCGTGAAGGTCGCCACGTGGCAGCCGATCACGATGACCGATGCGATCGTGACCTGCACGGCGGTGCGAATCGACCCGAGGGCGGCGCGGAGTTCGTGCGCCTCTCGCAGCAATGCCCGGCGCACGCGGGCGCTTGCCGCCGACACCGCAGCAAGTGCTCCGATGACAACACCGAATCCGATCCCCAGCGCCGGCAGCAGGAACCTCTCGATCTCGGTTCCCAAATAGGCCAGCACCATCAGGGTCAGTGCGAGTTGAACCGCCTGCCCGGAGAAGCGTTCGATCGCGACCGCGCGTGCAGCGTGCACGAGACGTGTTCCGCTCGGGACGCGGGTAACCGCTCGTCGAATGTCCCCGATGATGCCGCCGGGAAGCATCATGTTCACGAACTGGGACTGATAGTACATTCCGACAGCAGTCGGCAGGCGCAGGGGGATTCCCAGCCGCGACGCGATGAGTTGCCACCGCCACGCGGCTGCCACGGTTGCGGCCGCCGCGAGGAGGAGAGCCGCGACGATATTCGCACCGTTCAGACTGAGGATGCCAGTGATGAACGGGTCAGCGCCTACATGCGCGCCCACCCCTACGAGAATTCCGCCGCCGACGATGAGACGAGCGGTCCGGCGGAAACCGGGAGAGTGAACTGCCCGGCGAAGCAGGGTTCGGATGGCGTGTGTCATCCGCGGGGCCAGGCCAACAGGTCGACGTGACGGATGCGTGCGGCAAGCTCCCCGCGTGCGATCTGGGACAACCGAAGTCGGCAGTATCGGTCGACCTCGGTGCGCAGCCGGGGATCCTGTTCGATGGCGGCATCCACCCAGCCGTGAAACCACTCGACCAGCAGGCGTTGCCGGCGGCGGTCAAGCCGCCATTCGGTTGTGCTCGGCCGCACAGTCCAGCCGGCCTCCGTGAACAGTCCCCGCGCGATGGGCGCACCATGCGGACCGAGCTGCCGGCGATCGTCGGTCAGTCGAAGTTGATGCGCATTGAAGGCGGCCTCAAATGCTGCGTCCAGGTCGTCGCGAGGACTGAAGCGAACCTGTCCAGTCACGCTGAGCGAAAGGAGAGCGGGACACCTGGCTTCAACGCAGGCGTTCACGATCGTGTGGGTCTCGTGCGAGCTCAGCACGTCGAGCAATGCGGACGCTGTCACGAGTGACGCTCCCGCTAGATCAGACGGACGCAAGTCGGCGAGATTACCCGGTTGCGCGAGAACCGAGATTGCCACATTGTTCGCGTCCCTCGGACGCGTGCTGTGGATCGCCCGTTCGATCAGGTCTGCATTCCAGTCATGGAGAACCCACGTCTGCGGTCCGGGAAGGAGCGGAGCCAGCCAGCGCATCATCGAACCGGTCCCGCTGCCCAGATCGTGAACAATCACCGGCCCCTCGGCGATCCTCATGGCGGCTGCCAGCGCGAGGTCGTGTGAGCGCGCATCCGCGTCCTCCGGTTCCCGAAGCGCCAGCCAGTCCGCACTGACCAGAGGAATTTCGATCATGCGGACACCGCCACTCCGCTGAGTGCCATCTCGTCGAGCGTTGACGCAATGGCGGCGACCGTCGCGCTCCAGGGTCGGACCGATCGGCGAGCCTCCACGGCCGCCTCTATGAGCCGTGACCTCTGGGCCGGACTGGCCCACCAGCGGCGCAGCACCACTGCGAGGGCCTGCGGATCGTCCGGCGGGACAAGGATTCCTGCCGTCATGCTCGATAGGGCTTCGGGTATGCCACCGACACGGGCGGCCACGACGGGGATGCCCCGTGCCAATGCCTCCGCGACAACCATGCCGAAGCTCTCGTTTCGGGACGGCACCACGACGAGGTCAGCTCGGGCGTATGCCGCGTCCAGTCGAGCTCCGGCGAGAGCGCCGGTGAACGTTGCCCTGGCGGTGAGGCGATTTCGGTAGGCAATCCGCGTCAGCTCGTCGGCGAAATCCGTTGCAATGTCGAGTGATCCGGCAAAGGTGCACGTCCACCCGGCGATGTCGGTGAGCTGCGCCAGGGCGCCGAGGAGAACGTCCTGACCCTTGTGCGGGGCGACCGCGCCAATGCACAGCAGCCGGTTGCCAGATCGTGAAGCACTCGTCCGGGCGGCCGGATCCGTTCCGGGGTAGGCGACGATCACGTCGTGGGGCCGACCGAGGCTGCGCGCGATGATTTCGGACCGTGTCCATCCGCTTGTTGCGATGATGCGTTTCGCCGCCCGAAATGCGTGTCGCTCACGATCGGCAGACACGGCATCGGCTTCCGCTGTTGCCGCTGAGACGACGCTTCCGACCATGTGCGCCAGGATGATGAGCCGGAGCCGGGTGGAATGTGCCGTCATCGCCACCGATTCGCGCACAGCGACCAGACCATCGACTAGTGCGAGGGCGCCGTTCGGCAACTGGGCCAGGGTCTGAGCCGTCAGTGTGTGATCATCCGGCGGAATCAGAACCGTGTGAACCGCCCAGCCGCTGCGTCGAAGCCCATCGCGAACGTGCCGGTTGTAGACATTGCCGCCGCTGACTCTGCCCGCGTCGTCGATCGAATCAGGGACGAAGAAATACACCCACCGTGCCGAGGAGACGCTCACGGTGCCCTCGTGTAACTTGCCCACGCGATGTGCGACTCGTGGAGCGTGACCGTGATGGACTGAAGCTGCTGGCCGGGGGCGAGAGCCCCGGTGGTCACCTGTTCTGCCAGGCGATCCGCGATCACTTTGCAGAGTACTTCGGTGGTCGTGTTTCTGCCGACGAACCGAGGATCCTCGTCGAGGTTGCGATAGGTGAGAGAACCTGTGATCTCTGCGAGCGCGGCAGTCACCCGTCCGATGTCCACCACGACGCCGTCGGCGTCCAGCTCGGTGGCCGCGAAGGATGCGTCGACGACGAATGTGGCTCCATGGAGTTGTTGCGCGGACCCGAACGATTCGCCGGCGAGGCTATGGGCGATCATCATGTGGTCCCGGACCGTCACCGTGAATGTCATTCTGGTTCTCCCCAATTGATTGTGTGACACAGGGTGTTCGGCGCTCCGTCGAAAAGACCCGTCATCACCTCGGGGAGATCATGCCAGCAGGATTCGTCCGTCAGCAAGGCCTCGAAGGCAGGGTCGTGCAGAAAGTCCAGGGCCAGCACGAGGCGTTCGCGCGTCGTTCGGTTCCGCCGATGCCCCGCGGCTACCGCGCCGACCTGGCTCGACCGGATGGTCAGTCGCCGTGAGTGGAAGTCGGTCCCGAGCCTGAGTGTGGCCGGGCGATCTCCGTACCAGCTCGCCTCGATCACGTCACCGTCGGTGACCACGGTTTCGAGTGCGAGCTGCAATCCGGCATCCGAACCACTCGTATTGATCACGATGTCCCGGTTGCCCGGGGGGCTGGCCGTGTCGGCGAAGCCCACTCCAAGTTGGTCCGCCACCTCCTTCCGTGCCGGGTTCACGTCGATCAAAGCCACCTCGACGCCGGGGACGCCGCGCAGAAGTCGGGCCACGCAGCATCCGATCATGCCCGCGCCAACAACGGAGACACGGTCACCGAGGTGAGGACGAGCATCCCAGAGCACGTTGACGGCCGTTTCAACCGCGCCCGCGAGCACGGCCCGGCGGGCCGGGACTCCCTCGGGAATCGGGAAGACAGCATCGGCGGGCACAACGAATGCGGACTGGTGCGGGAAAAGCGTGAACACGGTCCGGCCTCTGAGAGACTCAGGCCCACTCTCCACGACGCCGACATTGAGGTACCCGTATTTGACCGGGCCGGGAAAGTCGCCGTCCTGGTATGGTGCACGCATCCGGTCGTACTCACTGGGTGGCACATTTCCGCCGAACACCGAGACTTCGGTTCCTCGGCTCACTGCCGTGTAGAGAGTCCTCACGAGCACCTCCCCGTCGCCGGGTAGCGCTAGCGGTTCCCGCCGAAGATTCCCGACGCCAGGCCTGTCAATCCAGAAAGCGGTGCAGTCGAGCATATTCCCCCCTAATAGTGAACGGTTCCCGGCGGAGTGCCGCCTTACTGAATAGATGGTTCAAGAGAGAAACGAGGCAGGGATGGCCAAAGTTCACTTCGTGCCGATTTCAGCCGCGATCGTGGGGGCGGCAGCCGCGACGCTCCTCGGCCTTGTCGCTGTGCACTGGTACCGGTCATGGGTGCCGATCGTCGGGTGGTTGGCCACTCTGAGTTATCTTTTGCTGTCGACTGTATTCCTGCTGAGCGGGCTTCGACGCAGGAGGACAACTTTGTTCGGGCCGGCAAACGTCGTCACAGCGGTTCGATCAACGTTGGTCGGCCTGATCGGAGGGATGGTCGTTGTATCGTTCGCGGAGCCGATTCCCGTCCCCCTCCTGGTCGCCCTGATCGTGCCGGCCCTGCTTCTGGACGCTGTCGACGGATGGGTTGCCCGCCGCACAGATTCTGTGAGCGAGCTGGGCGCGCGGTTCGACATGGAAGTCGACGCGTTCCTTTTGCTCGTTCTCAGCGTGTACGTTTCGAATACCCTCGGGATCTGGGTACTGGCAATCGGCACGATGCGCTACGCCTTCGTGCTTGCGGGCCTGATCTTTCCCTGGTTTCGTCGGGTATTGCCATCCCGCCCGTGGCGGAAGGTGGTCACGGCCGTGCAGGGCATTGCACTGGCGACGGCCGTGGCGCGGATCCTCCCGGGGTTGGATGCCCTGCTGGTCGCGATTGCGCTAGCCCTGCTCGTCGAATCCTTCGGTCGTGACGTCGTTTGGCTCGCCGTGCGGCGGGCACGTCCCGACAGCGAGGAGAGGGACTCACTCACGACGCGGACGCTGGGGTGATGCAGCTGCTCGGGGCGCCAGCCTGCCATCCGCGTCGTGGTCTGCTCAGTCAATTCGTGGTTTGCGGAGCACCAATGCCGCGGTGAGGGCCAGCACCACGACGCCGGCAGCCTCGATGACGACCGTCTGCGGCACGAGGGTGAAACTCCACGTCTGCGCAATGCCGAACAACCCCACCGTCAGGGCGAGCACAAGCGCCAGAAGGCTCGCGATCATGAACAGCAGACCAAGCACGGTGGTGAGCCCCAGAAGCCTGCCGCGCAGCGTCAGGACCCCGATGGCCAGCAGGATGCCCGCGATGCCGTTGAGAACGAAAGACACGCCGAGCACGCCGCCGACGCCGTCGAACACCAGGAACAGGTGGATGGCGCCGGTCGCCGCGAGAGTGATCGCGCTGAGACTCCGCATCACCATGGGAAATCCTTTGCTCATGTCGTTCATCGTCACGCCTGCTTCCGATTCGCGTCACCCTCACTGCGGACATACTAGTGAAACGAGTCGGGCATCCCTGGCCGTGCATCAGCTTTTAATCCGCGCCACCAGCCTGCATGAGCGGGAAACCACGCACTACCCACGCCGGAAACGACGAATGGCCTCCGAAACCTCGGAGGCCATTCGTTCTGGGACGAGTTCTAAGAGCAGATCAACCAGTTCGCAGAACAACCCTGTGGCGGTACCGGTGGGATTTGAACCCACGGTGGAGTCTCCCCCACACAACTTTTCGAGAGTTGCACCTTCGGCCGCTCGGACACGGTACCGAGGGAGAGTTTAGTTGCAAGCGGGGGCCGTGCGCGAATCGCGATGCGGGCATCCGTGCCTGACTGCCCTTGAAGGCACCCCGAACAGCCCCTGACCGGCGGGAACCCAGCGTAGAGCGGTATTCTCACCGGGTGATATCGACGAACCACAGCATCCGCACACTGGCTCTGACGGCCGCCACTCTCGCCACGGCGGCCGGTATCGGCGCCGCCGCCCTGGTCAACTACCGGGGCTTCCAGCGTCGGGTCGCCGAAAGCTCGGTGATGCTCAACGAGACCCTGCCGGTGCACTCGCTCTGGTGGCGCACCCGCGCTAAGGACAAGGGGGAACTGCTCTACGCCGTCATCGGAGACAGCGCCGCCCAGGGCATCGGGGCGAGTTCCCCGCATCGCGGCTATGTCGGAATCCTGACCGACCATATCCGTCTGTCCACCGGACGCTCGGTGCGCGTGGTGAACCTCAGCGTGTCGGGCGCCACGGTCGAGTTGGCCGTGCGCGACCAGCTGCCGAAGTTCATCACCCTCACGCCCGATATCGTCACGGTCGCGATCGGTGCCAACGACATCGCCCTCTGGGACGCCGCCGTGTTCGAGGCCGGCATCCGGCAGATCTTCCAGGCTCTGCCCCAGCACGCGCTGGTGGCCGACCTGCCCTGCTTCCACCTGCCCCGCAACGAACGGATGGTCGCAGTCGCCAACCGCATCCTCCGCCAGGTGGCCGCGGACCACCGGCTGACCGTGGTGCCGATGCACGCCACGACCAAGCGTCTCGGGCTGCGCAGCGTCGCCACGCATGTCGCGGGCGACCTGTTCCACCCCAATAACCGCGGCTACCGGGCCTGGGCCGAGGCTTTCCTGCCGGCGCTGGACTCTCATCTCGAGCGCGGCATCCGGCCTGCCGACCTCCCCTCCCCCACACCGGGAGCAGCGCAGTCGTTCTCCGCCGGCACGCCCCAAAGGAGCGGTGTCAGCGGCCCGAGCTAGGCTCGCAGAATGGCCAGACCCGTTTCCTCCTTCCGCTGCACCGAGTGTGGCTGGACCACCCTGAAGTGGGCAGGCCGCTGCGGCGAATGCCAGCAGTGGGGCACCGTGGTCGACACCACAGAGAAGGCGAGCCTGGCCCGGGCGCTCAAGCCGGCCAGCGTCAGCGGCGCGGGAGTCGCCCGCCCCATTACTCACGTCGACACCACGGCCGTCTCGCACTGGCCCACCGGAATCGCCGAGTTCGACCGGGTGCTGGGCGGCGGCATCGTGCCGGGCTCGGTCATCCTGCTCAGCGGTGAGCCCGGCGTCGGCAAATCGACGCTGCTGCTCGAAGTGGCCTCAAAGGCCGCGGCCGCAAAGTCCCGCGTGCTCTACGTCAGCGCTGAGGAGTCGGTCAGCCAGGTGCGCCTGCGCGCCGAGCGCACCGGGGCGTTGCAGCCCGAGCTGTACATCGCCGCCGAGACCGATTTGGCCACAATCCTCGGCCAGATCGATGCCGTGCAGCCCAACCTCGTCATCGTCGACTCGGTGCAGACGGTGGCCAGTTCACTCTCCGACGGCCTCGCGGGAATGCCCAGCCAGGTGCGGGAGGTGGCGTCCACGCTGATCCGGGTGGCCAAAGACCGTAACCTTCCCATCCTGCTCGTCGGGCACGTCACCAAAGACGGCTCGATCGCTGGGCCCCGCCTGCTGGAGCACCTTGTCGACGTGGTGTGCCAGTTCGAAGGCGACCGGCAGACGGCGCTGCGTTTCGTGCGCGCGCTGAAGAACCGGTTCGGCTCGACCGACGAGGTGGGCTGCTTCGAGATGACCGGCGACGGCATCGCCGAGGTTCCCGACCCCAGCGCACTGTTCCTCAGCCGCGGCTCCACCCCCGTGTCGGGCACCTGCGTCACCGTGGCGCTCGAAGGCCGCCGGGCGATGCCCGTCGAAGTGCAGGCCCTCGTGATCAAGACCCAAGCGCCGAACCCCCGCCGCGTCACCAACGGGGTGGATTCTTCCCGAGTGGCCATGCTCCTCGCGGTGCTCGAGCGCCGGGCGAACCTGTCGGGCCTCGGCAGCATGGATGTCTACGTGTCGACAGTGGGCGGCATCCGTCTCACCGAGCCGGCCGCCGACCTCGCCATCGCCCTCGCGATCGCGTCGGCCTTCAAAGACCAACCCATCGCGCAGGGTGCCGTGGCCTTCGGCGAGATCAGCCTCGCCGGCGAGGTGCGGTCGGTTTCGGCGGCCAAGCTGCGCGCGGCGGAGGCTGCGCGGCTCGGATTCACCATCCGCATCGATGCCCAGTCCGGGGCTATCGGCACCGCGGTCGCCGCGGCGATCGCAACCGGCCAGTCCGCGCGGGACGCCGAGCTCGACCGCGCGTTCTAAACGGTGGGACAGGTCTCGCCAAGCCCGACCGACACAGACCCGACCGACGGTCAGCGGACCGCGAGCAGGTCCGGCTGCGGCTCCGGCGCCGTGGTCGAGATGACGGCCACATGCACGACCCGGTTGCGGCCGTCACGCTTCGCGACGTACAGGCGAACATCCGCCGCCCGCAAGAGGTCGGAACTCTGCTGGCCGTCGGCTGGGGCCAGGGCAACCCCGATGCTCGCGGTCACCGGCAACGTGCCCGTGATCCGAGACCAGTCGTAGTCCGCGATGGACCGGCAGACCGCCTCGAAGCGCATTTGGGCTTCGGCGGCTTCGACGCCGGGCAGTACCAGCAGGAATTCCTCCCCGCCGAGACGTGCGGCGATGCCGTCGACCACGGATGCCGCGGCAGCGATCAGGATGCTGCCCACCTCCCGCAGCACGCTGTCTCCGACCTCATGCGACAGGGTGTCGTTGATGCGCTTGAAATGGTCCAGGTCGACCATCGCGATGGCCAGGGTCGGTCCACCCTCGCGCATCCGGAGCAGCGCGACGCCGAGGTGCTCGTCGACGAACCGCCGATTGTGCAGTCCCGTGAGCGGGTCGCGTTCGGCCAGCTCGCGGTACCGTTCGCTCTCCCGCCGGGCCTCGGCCGTCTGGAAGACGGCCTCGAGGATGCGCCCGCGGGACTCGTTCTCGCTGGCGCCCAGCGCCTCGGACTGCTCGTGGAATTCACGATAGGCCTCGAACGCCGCACGAAAGTCCCCGTTCGCGGCGTGAATCTCGGCCTGTTCCCTGGCCGCCGCCGTCGACCAGCGGATCAGCCCGTTGCGCTGCGACAGGTCCCGGCACCGGTCGATCACGGTCTGGGCCTGAGCCAGCTTGCCCTGCATGCGATAGATCTCAGCCAGGGTGACCAGGGCCGCCGTGGAGCCGTCAGGGTGCCGGTCGCCCACGGCCGGGTCCATGGCGGGCAGCAGCTTCTGCTCGGCCTCGTCCAAGCGCCCCGCCGTGAGGTAGACACGCGCAACGGTGTCAAGGGCGTACATGCCGATCTGACGGTCACCCACCTCGGACAGGCCGATCAGCTGCTCCACGGCCGCAAGGGCCTCGGCCTGGTTGTGAGCCAGGTACTCGGTGTAAGCGAGATTGTTCAGGATGTTGTATCGAATGATGGTCTCAGGGTCGTCGATGACGAGACGGAGGGCGTCGTCGTAACGGCGCCGAGCCTCGTCGAGGGATCCGGCAGAGCCGAGAGCGTCGGCCAGGCACTTACGCGCGGCCGCCCGCATGAGCGGCACCTCCGAGTCCTCCAGCAGGTCGTTGGCCGCGACGGCGTGCTCGAGCGCCAGCGCGCGGTCGCCCACCATCTCGAAAATAGAGCCGAGCACGTCGTGGCAGCGCGACTGCAGGGCGAGTTCGACGTGCTGCTCCGCCCAACTCAGAATCTCCTGCACGTCGACGGCACTCTGACTCGGGTCTCCGCGACGGATGCGCACAGCTGCGACGACAACCTGCAACCGGCGTGCGGTCGCTCCGTGATCCCCCTCGCCGAGCTCAGCGAGCCACGTCTCGGCATCTTCGAGGGCCACATTTCGGTCGATCCAGAACTGACGTTCGATGCGCGCCAAACGCACATTGGTCGGATCTGATTGAGTTCCCACCACCACGACCTGCTCCCCGACAGGCCGATTGCTGACCGTGAAAAGTCCGTCGAACTCCGCTCGAGGAGCGGGCCGAACACTGTCTAGCGCCAGCCTAGCCCCAGCCAACCGCCGCACCCATCGATGCAGACCCCCAGCCCGAGGGGGCAAAAAGGTGTTGTTCCCGGTTACTGCCCGGCTTCGGTTTCGCCGGTCAGTTCCTCGCCCGGCAGCGGACCGAGAGCGCGCATCAGGTCTGCCGGAGCCGCCTGCATCACGTGGGGGCCGGCAATGTCGAAGAACACCATCTCGAGCACGTTCTGGTGCACCGTGAGGAACTCACGGAGCCATTGGGCGTCACCGATCATGACCTGCGGATCGACCTCGTCAGGAATCATGCGGGCGTAGTTCTCAGCAGAGGAGAAGAGCAACAGCATCCGGCGGTCGGTACCCTCCCGGCCGAACACACGCACCTGCTCCGCCTGGCCGTTGACGACCAGCTGGGGCACGATCATCACGTCGTTGCGGAGGGCATAGGCCACTGCCACCACATCCTGCGCGGCCAGAGCCGCGGCGAGCGCGAGGGAATTCGTCGGTGGAGTCTCGTCAGTCACACTGTCTATTCAACCAGTTGGTTCGACGTGGCCTCGACGACTTCGACCCGCGGGAGACCTGCCATGAGCGAACGGGGGCAGCAAGGGGTGCGGCAATCGACAGGTCACTTCGCCACCGACAGGTCAGGAGAGCAGGAACTGCTTCGGGGTGGACGCCTCGACGCCGCCCACGGAGACGCTCAGGTTGTACGCCGCTCCACCGGCCGGTGCGGCCTCACGGCTGGCCTCGCCGCAGGTCTCCAGGCTAGACCGGGTGCGATCCCAGGCGATCGGCTCCCCCGAACTGAGCGGCTTCCCAGGAGTCAGCGTGACCTCCGCGTCGGCCGGATCCTGCTGGCAGTCGGTCGACGTCCAGTAGACATCCGAGCCGCTCGACACCGTGAAGACCTGCGTCGCCGTACCGGCATTCAACACGCAGGGTTCCGTGCCGATATTGGTGACGCTCAGGGACAGCATCGGCTGCGCCCCCGGCTCGTACGTGACCGCGTCGGTGATGGCCTCCACCTGCACGGATGCCGGGTCGCAGGCGGCCGGGCCGGCCGCCGGGTCAGAGGCGGGGGCCTCCGTCGCCGTGGCCGAAGCCGCGTCAGAGGAGGTCGGCGCACCACCCGGACCGCCGTTGCCGGCGGCCGGGCGCACGATGAACGAGACGACCATGATGAGGAAGGCAAGCACGAGGAGCAGGCCCAGGCCCACTACAAGACGACGGCGCCAGTACACCGTGCTGGACTGGGGGCCGACTGGATGTTTGATCGTCGACATGACCCAAGGCTAGCGAGGTATACCGGCGCCGCCGGCACTACTGTGCGTGTCGGTTTATGATTCCCCGAATCCCACGCGGCGACGCCGAGCCAGCAGCAATCCTCCGAGCAGCAGCAGCAGCGTGCCGCCCGCCGCGAGGGGTGCGAGCTCAACACCGGTGTGAGCGAGGCCGCCCACGCCCGAACCTGAGCCTGAGCCCGTGGACGTGCCGGGTGTCGGCGTGGTCGGCGGCGTGGTCGGAATGATCGCCGCAGCGAACACCTCGATCTCGGTCCAGCCGATGACTCCCCCGGCGGCATCCTGAACGACGAGGCGGTACATCCCCGCCGTCGCGTCGGTCGGAACCACGGTGGTCACCTGACCCTGGGCGTTGGCGCGGAGCCAGCCGCCCAGGCTCGTGTCGTCGAGGGTGACCCAGACGTACTGACCGGCGAACTTCTCACCCACGGTGACCGTGATCGGGTCGCCCGCGTCGTAGCTGGGCTTGTCGGTCGTGACGAGGTTTTCCAAGTCGGCGTCGACGTCGCCCACGCTGGTCGGGGCATCCGTCGGCGCGATCGGAGCGTTGACGTCGATGGCGACCCGCACGATCGTGCCGGATTCCTTCGCAGTCAGCTCGAGCACGCTGTCGGCCGGGGCGTCGAGCGGCACCGTGAATGAGACGACCGACGAGCCTTTGGCGTCAACGGATGCCGTGCCCAGGACCGCTGTGCTGCCCGGCCAGAGCAGGGTCAGCACGGTGTTCTTCGGGGCCCCGAGCGAGCTCAGGTTGAGGCTCGACACCGTGAGGCTGACCGTGGCGCCAGGGTTGACGGCCGCAGCCGGCACGCCCGTGACGCTGGCCTGACGAGCCGCGAACGACGGCGTGACCGGGCTCGTGGCCGTGAGGTAGGCGATCCAGGCGTCCCGGTCGACAAGACCGGAGTCGCGCGTGTTCGTTCCATTCTTGAACTCCCGGAAGTTGTCGCCGCCGGTGAGCAGGAAGTTGAACGAACCCACCCGGTAGGAGCGCGCCGGGTCGATGGCTGAACCATCGATCCAGATGCCCGTCACGCGGTCACCCTCGGCCCGGCTCGCGTCGAACGTGTAGTTCACGTTGTCGGAAAGGCCCAGCTGCAGGTAGGGGCGGCTCGGGATGCTTCCCTTGGCATCCCGCTGCCACTGCTGCTCCAGAACGGTTTTGAACTGCGCGCCGGTGAGGCTCGTGGTCCAGAGGTTGTTCAGGAACGGCAGCACCGCGTTGGCCTCGGAGTAGGTGACGACGCCGTCCGGAGAGTAGACCAGCTCGGTACGCATGCCGCCCGGGTTGACGACGCCGATTTCGGCGCCACCCTTCTGCGGGTCGGAGAGCGATTCGCGCAACGAGTTGGCCACCAGGGTGCCCATGGCCGACGGTGCGGACCGGTCCTCGGCGCACGGTGCGACGGCACCGATGCACGCGCGGGTGATGTCAGCGGTGATTGAACCAATCGGCTTGCTGCCAATGACGGCGGACTCGGCGATCGCGGCATCCGTGATCGTCTTCACTGCGGCGACCCGAGGGTAGGCGGCGACCAGGGTGGCGTCAACGGCCTTCGTGCGCGGCACGTTCCGGTTCTCCACGGTGGTGGTGGCGCCTGTGGCGCGGTCGTAGTTGAGCACGACCTGACCGATGAACTCGCCGTAGCTGCCGGTCTGGAGCACCGGGCGGGTGACGCCGGCAGCCGCACCGGGAACCTGAGCATCCCAGTCGTACAGCTTGTGCGTGTGGCCGGTGAAAATGGCGTCGACCTTCGCTGAGGTCTGCGTGGCGATCTTGGCGAAGGCACTGTCGGTGAGGGCGAGCTCCTGCTCGAGTGTCGCGTTCTCAACGGTTCCCGCGCCGGCACCTTCGTGGTATTCGGCGATCAGCACATCGGCTTCGCCGTTGTCCAGGTTGCCGTCGGAGAGCTGGGCCGCGACCCGGTTGACCGCGGCGACCGGGTCACCGAAGGTGAGGCTGGCGATCCCGTTAGGCGACACCAGGCTCGGCGTCTCCTGCGTGACGGCGCCGATGACGCCGACTGTGACGCCGTTGACCTCGAAGAGCGCGTATTCCTTCATCGCCGGGGTCGTCGTGCCGAGCTTGTAGACGTTGGCACCGAGGTAGTCGAAGTCGGCCGCGTCAGCGACTCGCCCATTCAAATCCGCGAACCCCTGGTCGAACTCATGGTTGCCCACGCCCGAGGCCTTGAGCTCCAATGCGTTGAGCACGTCGATGGTCGGCTTGTCGTTCTGCGACGCCGAGGCGAAGAGCGTGGCGCCGATGTTGTCACCGTCGGAGAGGAACAGCGTTGCCGCGTCTCCGTACTCCGCACGGAGCTGCTCGATCGTGCCCGCGAACTTCACCGTATTGGCATCGATCCGACCGTGGAAGTCGTTGATGTTCAGCAGGTTGATGTTGACGCTGCTGGACAGCTTCAATCCGACGATGGCCGGGTCGTGGTCGGACGAGCGGAAGGCGTCGGCCGCGTAGAAGTCGGTGACGTTGTTGTTGTACCGGCTGTACTCGAGGGCGACGGACTCGACCGAGTTGATGTTCCAGACATCCACATCGGTGACCGCCGAGTTCGCCTCTGGCGACGCGAACACGTGGTCGAGCGAACCGACGGTGCCGCCGAAGGCATACGTGTATTCGCCACTCTTGGCTTCCTGACTGACGTACCCCGCGTCGGTGATGACCTTGATCGGGTCTTCCTGGTCGTAGGCGTTGAAGTCTCCGGCGAGCAGCACGCGGGCGATGCCGGTGGTCTTCTTGATGGTGTCGGCGAACGTGACGAGGGCAGTCGCCTGCTCCACACGGGACAGGTTCGACGCTCCCTGGCCGTCGCCCTGATCGGCATTGGCGCCGGTTCCGGAGCCCTTGGACTTGAAGTGGTTGGCGATCGCAACGAAGCTGCTGCCGCTGTCACCGACCAGCTGGAAGGCCTGGGCGAGCGGCTGGCGGGCGTTGGCGAACACGGCGTTGTCGAAGATGACGGACTGGCCCACGGTTTCAACGGCGGCCGTCTTGTAAATGAAGCCGGAGCGGATGACGTCTTCGCTGGCGGGGAGGGCGGCCGGCGAGGGTACGTGCGCCCAGACGTTGCTGCCCACCTGCGCGTTCAGCGCAGTGACGAGCGCCTTGAGAGCAAAATCTCGATCCTTGCCGAACCGGGCGGAGTTCTCGATCTCGAGGAGCGAGACAACCTGAGCGTCGAGGCCGTTGATCGCCGAGACGATCTTGGCCTGCTGGCGCTCGAAGCTGACCTGGGTGGCCGCGCCTCGGGCATCGCAACCACCGTTGACCGTGATCGGTGTTCCGGCCCGGTCGGAGTAGTAGGTGCAGCCCGGAATGGAGTCACCGGTAGTGGCGAAGTAGTTCAGCACGTTGAACGTGGCCAGGCTGATGTCGCCGCCCACGTCGCGCGGAGCCGCGGTGCGCGTGTTGCTGAAGGTGGCCGGCTGAACCGTCGCCGCGTTGGCGGGGACAAGTTCGGTGGTCGGCTGAAACTTCCACGCCTTGTTGCGGAAGTCGAAGATGACCGGCTTCGTGAAGGTGGCTGCCGCTCCGATGCGCAAGGGGTTGGCGGGCGTGAGGTACGGGACCGGCAAACCCTTGTTTGTCGCGTTGCTGAGGTAGTTTGTGGTGGCCCCGTCATCGAGGGTGACCGCGCGTGCCGCGTTGCCGGCAACGGCCGCGGTGTAGGCCTCCGTTCTGGGGCGAGCCGTGACGGTCGGACCTACGAGAGGGGTCTTTCCGGCGGCCAGGCCGATATCGCCGTACTGGTTGGTCGTGTAGTTGCTGGTTACCGTGAAGTCACCCTGGGGGGCGACGAGCATGCCCTCGAGCGATTCGCGGGCGGCATCCGTTGCCGGCAGCCCGACCGTGGCGGGCAGCGGAGCCACGATTCCGGCCTTGTCAAGCGCGATCACGTCGCTGAGCGAAGAAATCGCGAGCTGGGTCAGGTTTGAGAACTCGCTCACGGCGCCGGTGATGGAGAGGTAGTCGCCGATCGCGACCGGGGCGGTGGAGGTGTTCGTGTAGACGAAGATACCGTCGGACGCGGTGTGCGTGCTCAGGTCGACCGCGCCGCCCGAGCCGGCGGCCTGCAGGTAGAAGCCCTTGAACCCGCCCGTGGGATAGGACGCGGTGACGACTCCGGTCGTGGTGACGATCTGGCCGGCCTTCGGGCTGACGTCCGTCGTGCCCTGGATCTCCCTGATCGGGATGGCGTTAGCCGGGGTGACGGGGGTGACCGGCGGCTCCGCGGGCGGCGCGGTGGTCACTGGGGCGGCGGTCTCACCGGCCTTGTTGGTCGGCGTGGGAGCCGCGAGGGTGAAGTCGCTTGAGTTCGTGTCGGCGTCGGCGCCGGCCGTTCGGCCGAGGGCCGTGGTGACGGACGCCGCCGAGGCGACCGCGGTCTCGAAGGTCAGCGAGGTGCCGTAGCCGAGCAGATCGGTGACACCGGTCGCTCCAGCTTGGTTGCCCTGAGGCAGGGCCATCTTGGTGGTCGAGTTCGCGAGGAACAACGTGCCGCCGTCGCCACCGAAGGAGTCGCCTACCGTGGCGTCCGGAGTCGGGAGAGCGGCACCGATCGCGCCGTTAGAGGAGCCCTGAACGAGGTAGTAGCCCTTGGCGGGGATCGTTCCGGTCAACGCGACTGCGGTGGTGGCCGCTTCCACAGCCGTCCCGCCGGGCTTGCGGTACTGCAGAGAGGTCCCGTCGAGGGAGACCGCTGCACTCGTGGGGTTGTAGAGCTCCACGAACTTGTTCAGGTACGTCGCTCCGGCGCTACCGCCGTGGAGGTAGGCCTCATTGATGACAACCCCAGTGCCCAAGGTGTTGGCGGAGGCAGGCAGTGCGACGAGCGGTGAGACGACTAGGCCCAACCCCAGGAGGGTGGCACAGGTCAGCTTTAGATGGCTGCGTGATGCGGACGACATTGTTCCCCTAGCTATTCAATGAACGACTTTGTTCGAAAGAGTACGGAGTGAAGATACCGTCCGAGCATCCTGCAAGGTAACGATTGGTGAATTCGGGCGTTCTGCTCGAATGAGCGCCGATTGGTCCCGATCGGCAGCTTGTGCAGATCGGGGTTCGGCACCCCTGTCAGGGCATGGTCCAGTGCCAGCCGACGCTCAGACGAGCCGCTTGACCATCCGTGTGTTGCCCAGCGTGTTCGGCTTGACCCGGGCCAGGTCGAGGAACTCGGCGACGCCCTCATCGTGCGAGCGCACGAGTTCGGCGTACACGAGCGCGTCGACGGTTTCGGAGCCCATATCGGTGAAACCGTGCCGAGCGAAGAACGGCACCTCGAAGGTCAGGCAGAAGAGGCGGCTGAGGCCAAGCTCGCGGGCATCCGCTACGAGCCGGTCCATCAGCGCGTGGCCCACGCCGCGGCCGAGCCAGTCCGTGGTCACGGCGAGAGTGCGCACCTCGCCCAGGTCCTCCCACATAACGTGCAGGGCGCCGCAGCCGATCAGGGCACCGTCGGCATCCTCGACCACCCGGAATTCCTGCACGGCCTCATAGAAGACGACGCTTTCCTTGCCGAGCAGAATGCGCTCTTGAACCAGCGGCGCCACGAGGGCCTGGATCCGGGGCACATCGGTGGTGCGCGCCCGGCGCACCGAAAACTCCCGCATTCGCTGCCCGCCACCTCTCGGTTCACCCATTCGAAACATCCAAACCATCAGTCTAGGCAGCGGCACTGGGGGCGAATTCGACGGAGATTTTAGTGGATCTGCCCTGTTTGGGCCGAAAACAGGCCCACAGGAGCAAAATCTCCATCGAATTCGTTAGGCAGCCGCGGCAAGTCAGAGCCGGTGCCAGAGCCCGAGGCAGTGCCAGTGCCCCGGCCGAGCCGAGCCGAGCCGAGCCGAGCCGAGCCGAGCGAGAACGCGAAGGGGCCCGGCGGATGACTCCGCCGGGCCCGTTCTTGCGGGTTACCTACTCGCTGGTCACCGCGAGGTCGGGCGAACCTGGCCCCGTTCCGATCGCGGCCGTGGTGTTCACACCGACCGAGACCGCGGACTCGCGCACCGTAGTGGTGAAGATGTACTCCCCGCCCACGTAGTCCACGTGCACGTGGTCGCCGGCGTTGAGCTCGCCCTGCAGGATCTTCTCCGACAGGCGGTCCTCCACCTCGCGCTGGATCGCGCGACGCAGCGGCCGGGCACCGAGTGCGGGGTCGAAGCCAACCTCGATCAGGTGTTCCTTCACGGCGAGGGTCAGGTCCACGGTCATGTCGCGGTCGAGCAGGCGCTCGCCCAGACGCTTGATGAACAGGTCCACGATCTGCAGCAGTTCCGGTTTGGTCAGCTGCGGGAAGACGATGATCTCGTCAACGCGGTTGAGGAACTCGGGCTTGAAGTGCTTCTTCAGTTCCTCCTTCACCTTGCCGCTCATCCGGTCGTAGCCGGTGGACGTGTCACCCTCGAGCTGGAAACCGACGGGCGCGCCGCTGATGTCCTTGGTGCCGAGGTTCGTGGTCATGATGATCACGGTGTTCTTGAAGTCGACGACGCGACCCTGGCCATCCGTCAACCGGCCCTCTTCCAGAATCTGGAGGAGCGAGTTGAAGATGTCCGGGTGGGCCTTCTCGATCTCGTCGAAAAGCACCACGGAGAATGGCTTGCGGCGCACCTTCTCGGTGAGCTGGCCGCCCTCTTCGAAGCCGACGAACCCGGGAGGGGCACCGAACAGACGCGACACGGTGTGCTTTTCGCCGTACTCGCTCATGTCGAGTGAGATCATGGCGGCCTCGTCGTCGAAGAGGAACTCGGCGAGCGCCTTGGCCAGCTCGGTCTTTCCGACGCCGGTGGGGCCGGCGAAGATGAAGGAACCGCTGGGGCGTTTCGGGTCCTTCAGTCCGGCACGGGTGCGACGGATGGTCTTGGCGAGCGCCGAGATGGCCTCTTCCTGACCGATGACGCGCTGGTGCAGGGCCTTTTCCATGAAGACGAGCCGCGAGGACTCCTCCTCGGTGAGCTTGAAGACGGGGATGCCCGTGGCCTGGGCCAGAACCTCGGCGATCAGCCCCTCGTCGACGACCGCGGTCGTCTTGACGTCGCCCGACTTCCACTTTTTCTCGAGGCGCAGACGCTCGCCAAGGAGGTTCTTCTCCTCGTCGCGCAGGCCGGCGGCCTTCTCGAAGTCCTGCTCCTCGATGGCGGTCTCCTTGGCGGCGCGCACCACGGCGATCTTCTCGTCGAATTCGCGCAGCTCGGGCGGGCTGGACAGGATCGACAGGCGTAGGCGGGCGCCGGCCTCGTCGATCAGGTCGATGGCCTTGTCCGGCAAGAACCGGTCGGAGACGTAGCGGTCGGCGAGGTTCGCCGCGGCAACGAGGGCGCCGTCGGTGATAGACACCTTGTGGTGCGCCTCGTAGCGGTCCCGCAGTCCCTTGAGGATGTTGATGGTGTGCGGCAGAGACGGCTCCGCCACCTGGATCGGCTGGAACCGGCGCTCGAGCGCGGCATCCTTCTCGAAGTGCTTGCGGTACTCGTCGATCGTGGTGGCACCGATGGTCTGCAGCTCGCCACGGGCGAGGAGAGGCTTCAGGATGCTGGCCGCGTCGATGGCACCCTCGGCGGCACCGGCACCGACGAGGGTGTGGATCTCGTCGATGAAGATGATGATGTCGCCGCGGGTGCGGATCTCCTTGGTGACCTTCTTCAGGCGCTCCTCGAAGTCGCCGCGGTAGCGGCTTCCGGCGATGAGCGAGCCGAGGTCGAGCGAGTAGAGCTGCTTGTCCTTCAGCGTCTCAGGCACATCACCCTTGACGATGGCCTGGGCGAGACCCTCGACGACGGCAGTCTTGCCGACGCCGGGCTCACCGATCAGAACGGGGTTGTTCTTGGACCGGCGGGACAAGATCTGCATGACCCGCTCGATCTCTTTCTCGCGCCCGATGACAGGGTCGAGTTTGTTGTCGCGTGCGGCCTGCGTGAGGTTGCGACCGAACTGGTCGAGAATCTGGCTGCCCGCCGGACCGCTCGCCTGCTCGTTCGCGCCGACCTGCACCTGCTCCTTGCCCTGGTAACCAGAGAGGAGCTGGATGACCTGCTGGCGCACCCGGTTGAGGTCGGCGCCGAGCTTGACGAGCACCTGGGCGGCAACGCCTTCACCCTCGCGGATGAGGCCGAGCAGAATGTGCTCGGTGCCGATGTAGTTGTGGCCGAGCTGCAGCGCTTCGCGCAGGCTCAACTCGAGCACCTTCTTGGCACGGGGCGTGAACGGGATGTGACCCGTCGGCTGCTGCTGGCCCTGGCCGATGATGTCCTGCACCTGCTCGCGCACGGCGTCGAGGGAAATGCCCAGGCTCTCGAGGGCCTTGGCAGCAACTCCCTCGCCTTCGTGGATCAGGCCGAGCAGGATGTGCTCGGTACCGATGTAGTTGTGGTTGAGCATCTTGGCCTCTTCCTGGGCCAAAACAACGACTCGACGAGCTCGGTCGGTAAATCTCTCAAACATGTGATCGCTCCCTTGGCGCCAGGGCAGTTGTGGCGCCGATACATCGAGAGTAACGAGCGAACCCTGAAATGAGTGCCTCTGTTCGCCGCAGGCGTGACGGATGTCGAAAACGGCCAGGTACGCATGGCGCGCTCCTCGACGACGACGCCCGCGTGAGCGCCGGGGCGCGCGAGCGCCTTGCGCATCGTCTGTCGAGCGCAATAATGACTCCGAACGGTGGCAGGGGGCGCCGGGGGAACCGTGACCATCGCACGCAGGCGAGAGGCGGAGTCCATGGCCCAATCGGAGAATCCCAGGCAGGACGCCCCAACGCCGACCTTCCCCAGTCAGAACTCGCCAGCGCACGCAGAACTCGTGGGGCTGTCCCGCGAGAATGCCAGTCTCCGGGAGCGACTCGATGCGGCGGAAGCGGCCGGGGCGGCCAGCGCCGAGACCGTCCCGCTCCCCGGGTTCGCCGCCCGGGCAGCTCGCCCGCTCACGCGTCTGCGCTGGCGGGCGTTTCTGGCCGTCGTGCTGATCGCCGTCGGGGTCCTGCTGGCACCGGTCGCCGTGGTGTCCCAATGGACCAAGACCGTCGTGACCGACACCGACGCGTTCGTGGCGACCGTCGCCCCCCTAGGCGACGACCCGGCAGTCCAGGCCTTCCTGGTCACCGAGATCGTCGGGGTGGTCGAGGAACAGGTGGACATCGAGGCCCTCACTTCAGACCTGTTCGACGGCCTGGCCAGCCTCGACTTGCCGCCGCGGGCGCAGAACGCGCTCGCACTCCTCAAGACACCGGCTGTGGAGGGCGTGCGCTCGCTCATCCGTACGGCGGCCGAGCGGGTGGTGGCCTCGGATGCCTCCGCGAAGGTGTGGGAGGAAGCTCTGCGACTCAGTCAGGTGCAGATCATCGCCGCGCTGGATGGTGACACGTCGTCGGCGCTCGTCATCAGCGACACCGGCGACGTAGGCATCCAGCTCGGGCCCATCATCGCGGAGGTGAAGAAGCAGCTCGTGGACCAGGGCTTCGGCCTGGCCGCGAACATCCCGGAGATCGACCGCACGATCCCGATCGTCCAGTCGGATGCCCTCGTTCTGGCGCGTACGGCCTACCAGCTCCTCAACGTGGCCGGCACCTGGCTGCCGTGGCTGAGCCTGATTCTCATCGCGGCCGGCGTGCTCATGGCCCGGCGCCGGTATCTGGCACTGATTTGGACGGGCGTCACGCTCGGCCTCTCGATGGCCCTCCTGGCCGCCGGCGTCTCGGTGGGCCGGTTCATCTTCATCAACGCCCTATCGCCGGACTACCTGCCGAGCGACCTGGCTGGCACGGTCTACGACTCGCTCGTGCCACTGGTCTACGCATCGGCCCTATCGGTGGGGCTATCCGCCGTGACCGTCGCCGTTGTGACCTACCTGGCCGGACCGTTCCGCGGCGCGATCGCGGTGCGCCGCCTGGTCACCGAGGGCGCTCGGCACCTGCGCGCCAGCGCCGCCGGCAACGGAGCGGCCATCGGGCGAACCGGCGTCTGGTTCTACCGGACCCGCAGCTTCATCCGGGCCGGAGTCGGAATCGGGGCGGCCTCCGTCGCCCTCTTCTGGCGCCCGCTCACCCCGACAGTGATCATCTGGACGACGGTGCTCGCTCTCATCGTGGTGCTGCTGCTCGAACTGCTGCAGCGTTCGCCCGAGGAGGTGCTCACCGTGGCCGCAGGCGAGGCCGAGCCGGGAAAGCCCGGCGCAGGTGCGAGCGGCAGTACGACCGCGGGCACGAGCGCCGATCTCACCGAGACGGTCGAGCTTTCGCGGCGGTCGGAGAGCACGACCGTCCCGGACCGCCGCCCCGACGTCGATTGAAAGTCCCTCGTCAGAATCATGGCGTCCGCGATGTGGAGCGAGGAACCGGCACCGGCACCAAGCGCCACACTGCGATAGCAACCGCATTCCGCCGGTCGTCCTGGACGGGTCGGCATGCGCGTGTTCGCGGGCGAGCTGTCCGGTGTCCGCTCCTCTGCAACGGTCTGCAGTCCGCTCGTCACGGATGCCGCGAGTCGCTTCGGCACCGTGCCTGGCCACAAGGGCTCTCCCCTGCCTGCACCACAGCTGCCGACCGTGCGCCTGACGCCCCGCGGCTGAAAGCCTGCGAGCACAGCATCCGGCACAGCAATAGGCTTGAAGCGGTCCGCCTCGCTGCGCTGCGGGAGTCGCGGGCAATCTGTTGTTCCGGTATCCAGGAGAAACCATGACCGAATCCGCCCCCGTTGATCCCACGTCTACCGAAGCCTGGGGTCAGCTCGCCGGCATCGCCGAGGGTTTCTCTCCTGATCTTCGCGCTTGGTTCGACACCGACGCACGACGAGCCGATCGGTTCACCTATCAAGCAGCGGACCTCACGGTTGACCTGTCGAAGAATCTCCTGACCGACGAGATTCTGACCCACCTCGTGCAGCTCGCTAAGGACATCGGCGTCACAGACCGGTTCCAGGCCATGATCGCCGGCGAACACATCAATGTGACGGAAGACCGCGCGGTGCTCCACACGGCGCTGCGCCGACCGAAGGGCGGCACAGGCCTCGTGCCACCGAGGGGCTTCCTCGTTGACGGCCAGAACGTTGACACCGACGTTCACGCCACACTCGACAAGGTCTACGCCTTCGCCGAAAAGGTCCGGTCCGGCGCCTGGACCGGCGTGACCGGCAAACGGATCACGACGGTCGTCAACATCGGGATCGGCGGTTCCGACCTTGGCCCGGTGATGGTCTACGAGGCGTTGAAACCGTATGTGCAGGCGGGCCTGGAGTGCCGTTTCGTCTCGAACATCGACCCAGTCGACGTCTACGAGAAGACCGCGGACCTGAACCCGGAGACCACCCTCTTCATCGTTGCGTCGAAGACGTTCGGCACCCTTGAAACGCTCACGAACGCCCGTTTGGCACGCGAATGGCTCTGGACCCAGCTGCTCAGCTCGGGCGCAATCGACGATACGGACGCCGCCCGCGTTGACGCCGTCGCCAGGCACTTCGTCGCCGTCTCTACCGCTCTGGACAAGGTCGCGGCCTTCGGAATCGATCCCCAGAACGTCTTCGGGTTCTGGGACTGGGTCGGCGGACGTTTCTCGATCTGCTCCGCCATCGGCACCGCAGTGGTTATCGCCATCGGCCCCGACAACTGGCGCGAATTCCTATCAGGCTTCCACGCCATCGATGAGCACGTGCGAACCACGCCCCTCGAGCGCAACGTGCCCGTCCTGATGGGGCTCCTCAACGTCTGGTACTCCAACTTCCTCAAGGCTCAAAGCCACGCAGTCCTCCCGTACGCGCAATATCTCCACCGGTTCCCGGCCTACCTTCAGCAGCTCACGATGGAATCCAACGGAAAGGGCGTTCGCTGGGACGGGACACCGGTCACGACCGACACCGGGGAGATCTTCTGGGGCGAACCGGGCACGAATGGTCAACACGCGTTCTACCAGCTCCTCCACCAGGGCACGCGCCTGGTCCCGGCGGACTTCATCGCGGTCGCGAATCCGGCCCACGCGTTGAAGGACAAGACCGGTGACGGTGGCGCTGTTGAGCCCGGCCAGGACGTCCACGCGCTTTTCATGTCAAACTTCTTCGCCCAGACCCAGGCCCTTGCCTTTGGAAAAACCGCCGCCGAGGTTCGCGCTGAAGGCACTGAGGAGTCCGTCGTACCGGCCCGGGAGTTCAGCGGGAACCGGCCCACCACGTCCATCCTCGCGCCTGCCCTCACCCCAAGCGTCGTCGGCCAGCTGATCGCCCTGTACGAACACATCGTGTTCACCGAAGGCACGATCTGGGGCATCGACTCTTTCGACCAGTGGGGTGTCGAACTGGGCAAGCAGCTTGCACAACAGATCGCGCCGGCCGTAGGCGGCAATGCGGATGCCCTCGAATCCCACGACTCGTCAACGAAAGCCTTGATCAGAAAGTACCTCGAGCTGCGAAGCTGACTCCACCACCGGCCCCCGGCAGCCAAGCAGGACTCACTCGTTTCGATGAGTGAGTCTTCATCGATCTAGCCGTTCGAGGCGGGCCTGCGGGTGGCAGTCCCTGCGCAGCTCCGTAGCGAACGAATTCGACGGAGATTGTGAGCGAAACAGCCTCATATTCTGAAATACAGCCGTTTCAGGCCGGAATCTCCGTCGAATTGGTTCGCCGCCGGGCGCGGCAGCACGCGAAAGCCGGCACCGTCGGTGCCGATTTCCGCACGTGGCGTGCCGCTACTGCACCGCGGAGGTAAGCCGGGCGAGGTTGTCGAGCACCGTGGAGCGCAGCGGCTGCTTCATCCACTCCTCGAGGGTGAGTTCGCGGCTGTCGGCTCGGTAGCCGTCCTCGACCTCCCGCAGCTGCTTCACGAAGGAGCGTCCGCGCACCATCATCGACACCTCGAAGTTGAGGCTGAACGAGCGCATGTCCATGTTGCTCGACCCGATCACGGCCACCTCATCGTCGATCGTGAAGTGCTTGGCGTGCAGCACATACGGCGCCTTGTACAGGTAGATCTTCACGCCCGCCCGCAGCAACTCCTCATAGTAGGAACGCTGCGCGTGGTGCACGAGAGCCTGATCGCCGACCTCGGACACGAACAGTTCCACATGCAACCCGCGCTGCGTGGCCGTGGTGATGGCATACATGATCGACTCGTCCGGCACGAAGTACGGGCTCGTGATGATGATGCGTTCCTGGGCGTAGTAGAGCAGCGCGAGGAACAGGCGCAGGTTGTTCTCGCCCTCGAAGCCGGGCCCGCTCGGCACAACCTGGCAGTCAAGGGAGTGCGGCACGATGTCAGTGGGCACGGGCTGGATGTCCCGGGTGAGCAGATCATCGGTCTCGCTGTACCAGTCGGTGATGAAGATCGCGTTGAGGCCGGACACGATCGGCCCCTCGACCCGCGTCATCAGGTCTTTCCATTTCAGGCCGCGACGGATGTTCTTAGACATGTTGTACGTGCGGTCGATGACGTTCTGCGACCCCATGTAGCCGACAATGCCGTCGATCACCAGCACCTTGCGGTGGTTGCGCAGGTCGGGGCGCTGCCATTTGCCCTTGAGCGGCTGCAGCGGCAGCAGCAGCTCCCACTTCACACCGGAGTCGGTGAGCCGGCGCAGCGTCTTGCGGTAGCCGGGCTTGCGCATCGATTGGATGTGGTCCATCAGCACGCGCACCGTGACGCCGCGCTTGACGGCGTTCTCGAGAGCGTCGAAGAACGGCGCTGTGGTCGGATCCAGCGACAGGATGTAAAACTCGACGTGCACGAAGTTGCGAGCCCGGTCGATGTCGGTCACCATCTCGGCGAACGTGCTCTCGTAGTCCCCGAGCAGCCGGGCCTGGTTGCCGCCGACCAGCGGCATCGACCCCAGGTTGCGGTTGAGTTCGACGACCGAGTCAAGCCACTGCGGCCAGGGGTGGTCACGGCGCACCTGTTCGATCCCCTCGGTGCTGTCGAGGATGAACTGGTTGATCTCCTCCTGCATCTCCAACCGCTTCTTCGGCAGGGTGCGGTAGCCGATCAGCAGAAAGAGCAACGCCCCGATGTACGGCAGGAAGAAGATGGCGAGCAGCCACGCCATGCCCGACGTCGGTCGCCTGTTGCGGGGAACGACGATGATAGCCACCACGCGGATGGTGAAATCGACCACGAGGGCAATCACCAGGATGACGGTCGAAATGTCTATGCCGAACATCCGGTGCTACGTGACCGGTTTGTCGAGCCCGAGCTTGGCGCGTTCTTCCGCCTCGATCCGGGCGTAGACCTTCCGCTCCGTGCGGTCGGCCCGCACGATGGAGCGCATCACAATCCAGAAGATGAGCCCGACCGCGACGGTGGGCAGGAGCGACCAGAAAGCGCTGACCCAGAAGTTGTCCATGATGTCTCCAACGATACGGGAAAACGGCGGGCGGGGGCGCGGTGCTACTTGTCCAGCATCCCAGCGATGCCGGTGCCGATGGCGTAGATCCCGGTTCCCGCGACGCCGAACCAGATAGAGAGTTCGAGCAGGGTCGGGCGACGGCGGGCACGGCGGGCCGCCATGCCCGGCACGGATTCGCCCTTCACGGGCTCGCCGGGCACGGATTCGCCGTTCACGGGTTTACCGGACACGGGTTCACCCGGTTGCGGCTCATGGGGAGACTCGGAACTCATACGGGGATTATTTCACCAGCGGGAACAGGATGGTCTCCCGGATGCCTAGGCCGGACAGGGCCATCAGCAGACGGTCGATGCCCATGCCCATGCCTCCGGTGGGCGGCATCCCGTATTCGAGCGCGCGCAGGAATTCCTCGTCGAGACGCATGGCCTCGGGGTCGCCGCCGGCGGCAAGCCGGGCTTGCTCCACGAAGCGCTCCCGCTGCACGACCGGGTCGACAAGCTCGGAGTAGCCGGTGGCCAGCTCGAAGCCGCGCACGTACAGGTCCCACTTCTCAACGACACCGGCCACGCTGCGATGGCCGCGCACGAGTGGGCTGGTGTCGATCGGGAAGTCCATCACGAAGGTGGGGCGGGTCAGACCGCCCTTGACGAAGTGCTCCCACAGCTCCTCGACGTACTTGCCATGAATGGGGTGATCGATTTCGAGGCCCTCCGTGTCGGCGAGCACCTTCAGCTCGGCCAGCGGTGTGGCCGGAGAAATCTCGTAGCCGACGGCCGCGGACAGGCTGTCATACATGCCGATGCGGTCCCAGTCGCCGCCCAGGTCGAATTCGGTGCCGTCTGCCCAAGTCACCACGTGGGAACCGGAGATGGCGAGCGCGGCATCCTGAATCAGGGTCTGGGTGAGGTCGGCGATCGAGTTGTAGTCGCCGTAGGCCTCATAGGCCTCCAGCATGGCAAACTCGGGCGAGTGGGTGGAGTCGGCGCCCTCGTTGCGGAAGTTGCGGTTGATCTCGTAGACCCGGTCGATGCCTCCGACGACGGCGCGCTTGAGGAACAGTTCAGGTGCGATCCGCAGGTAGAGATCGGTGTCGAACGCGTTGCTGTGGGTTGTGAACGGGCGAGCGGATGCGCCGCCGTGCATGACCTGCAACATCGGTGTCTCGATCTCGATGAAGCCCAGATCGGTGAAGGTTCGGCGCAGGCTCGCGACGGTCTGCGACCGTTGGATCACGCTGCGGCGGGCCTGCTCACGGGCGATCAGATCGAGGTACCGGCTGCGCACCCGAGTCTCCTCGCTGAGCTCAGTGTGCAGGTTCGGCAGCGGGAGCAGCGCCTTCGCGGCGACCTGCCACTCCGTCGCCATGATGGACAGCTCGCCGCGGCGGGAGGAGATGACCTCACCGGAGACGAAGAGATGGTCGCCGAGGTCGACCAAGTCCTTCCAATCGGCGAGGGACTCCTCCCCCACCTCACCGAGGGAGATCATGGCCTGGATCCGGCTGCCGTCGCCGGACTGCAGACTGGCGAAGCAAAGCTTCCCGGTGTTGCGGAGGTGCACCACACGGCCGGCAAGACCGACGGTGACGCCGGTGACGGCGTCCGCTTCGAGGTCACCGAACTGCGCACGCACAGCCGGGATCGTGGCGGTGACAGGCACGGACACCGGGTAGGCACCGCCGGCAGGGCTGGTCGCCGCGGCGTTCAACCGATCACGCTTGGCCAGACGCACGGCCTTTTGCTCGTTGGCCTCGTCCTCGGTGGGTTCTGGGTTCTGCTGCTCGCTCATGCGGTTCTCCGTGGCAGGTGGCGGCCGGGCGGTGCCCGGCGCTCCCGCGCTTGCTCATAAAGGGGTGTGACGACGTGGTGGTGACAGGTCCGGCTGGTGCCAGGCCAGGCCGGGCTGGTGCCGGGTACGGCTGGTGGTGCGACCTAGGGAAGGTCCAGGGCCACGTTGTCGATCAGCCGGGTATGGCCGACCAGCGCGGCGACCAGCATGCGGGCCGGGCCGTGATGCAGGGCCCCGACCGGAAGGAAGGTCTGGGGATCGACGACAACGAGATAGTCCAGCTTAACCAGTGGCTGAGCATCGATCCGCGCGTGGGCGGCCAGCAGCGCGGCCTCGGATCCCTGGTCGGCGACGGATGCCGCCGCCGCGAGCCCGGCGGACAGCGCCCGGGCGGCTGCGCGCTGCGCCGGTTCGAGGGCGCGATTACGGCTGGAGAGGGCGAGACCGCCGTCTTCGCGCACAATCGGGAGCACCTCAATACGGGTACGGAAGTCGAGGTCGGCCACCATCCGTTCGACCAGGAAGACCTGTTGCGCGTCTTTCTGGCCGAAGACGGCCACGTCGGGACCGACGATGTTGAACAGCTTCGCGACGACCGTGAGCATGCCGTCGAAGTGCCCGGGACGAGCGGCGCCCTCGAAGAGGCTGCCGACGGTGCCTGCGGTCACCCGGGTTGAGGCGGCGCCCTCCGGGTACATCACCTGGCTGACCGGGGCGAAGACGAACGGAACGCCCTCAGCGGCCAGGGCGGCGACGTCGGCCTCGAGGGTGCGCGGGTAGGTGCCGAGGTCTTCCCCGGCACCGAACTGCAGCGGGTTGACGAAGATCGACACCACCACGATGTCGCCGAGGCTGAGGGCCCGGCGTACCAGGGTCAGGTGCCCGGCGTGCAGGGCGCCCATTGTTGGGACCAGCACGATGCGGGGTGTGCCGCCGGCGTCGCCGCGCCCGGCGCGTTCGCTCTCGAGGCGGCCCTGCGCGTCGGTCAGGCGGCTCCGCAGTTCCTCGATGGTGCCGATGACTTCTGGTTTGGTGAGCACGTTCACTCGTCCTCCGGTGTGTTGCGGTTGTGTCATTCGTCGAAATCGTCCTGGTCTCGCGCCTCGCGGGCGTCCTGCGCCCCCGGCGCGCCGAGCTGCGAGAGGTCGAGGCGGTCGGGGCTGGTGCGGGCCAGCGCATTCTCCATGGCGGAGCGCATCAACGGCGCGATCACCGCCCCCGGATGCTCGATGCCGATCCCGGCCAGCAGGCCCGTGGCCTGCTCCACTATCGAGGTCGAGAACGCCGTGGCGGTCTCTATGGCCTCGGCGTAGCCGGCCCGGTCTGCCTCCGCGACGATCACGGGTTCTCCACCCATCTCCACGACGAGGGCCTGCCCGATCGGCAGAACCGGTGTGGGAGCCGTCACCGCGAAGTAGCTATCGGCGAGGCGGGCCAGATCGATGCTGGTCCCCGTGAAGCTCATGGCCGGATGGATGGCCAGAGGGATCGCGCCGCCGGCCTGCGCGGGAGCGAGCACCGCGGTGCCGTACCGCGCCGAGGTGTGCAGCACGAGCTGCCCGGCCTGCCAGGTTCCGGTGGCCGCGAGCCCGCTGATGAGGCTCTCGAGCTGCGCGTCGGGCACGGCGATGATGACCAGCTCGCTGCGTTCGACGATCTCGGGAACCGTGAGAATGGGCACCTGAGGCAGAATCGCCTCGGCCCGATCGCGGCTGGACTGCGAGATGGCAGAGATCCCCACGATCGCGTGACCGGCGCCTGCGAGGGCGGCACCGAGGATGGGTCCGACCCGGCCGGCACCGATGATGCCGATTCCGAGACGTCCGGGGCGTTGCGTCATTCGGCCACTCCGTCGGGTTGGTTCCAGTGGTGGCTGGTGTCCGACAGGGCCGACGAGATGGCACCGGACGAGATCCGGTCGAAGAGCACCAGAGCCTCGACGGCGTCCACCACACCCAGATCGGCGGTCACCGGCCCGGCGACGGTGTGCAGCCGGGCGGAGGCGAGGTGCAGCATCCGGGTCAGCGGGCCCTGCGAGATGGCGACACTCTGCAGGCGGGCCAGTGGCACCAACACCAGCTCGCGCGCGATCACTCCGCGTCTGAGCAGGGCGGTGCCGTTCGAAACCGTGTAGCCGGTGCGACGCCACGAGAACGGATGCAGCCAGGCCGCCCGGCGCGGAGCGTTCGTGTAGCCGTCGACGCCGCCCTTCGAGTTAAGGCCCCGTTCGATCAGGGCCTGTTGTTCCTCCGAATCAAACCCCGGGAGGATCAATTCGAGCACCCGGGCGACGTCGGCGAGGGTACCCACCGGGAGAATAGTGGTGTTGGCCTCGCCGGCGGCGCCCTTCGTACTGGAGTGGCCGGCCGTATTGATGCGCACCTGCCACCAGCCGGACGGGCGCCAGAGCAGAGGCTGCGAGACGCCGATCGCGTGGATCCGGCCCGGCGGCAGGGTTTCGTTGCTCGTGGTCAGCAGACCGAAGCCCACCCGCACCCCGTCGGGCGTGCCTGCGATGCTGTACCGCAGCGACTTGGTGACGCGGGTGAAATAAAAGCTGACACTGGCGATCAGGGTGGGAATGAAGGCTACGAGCAGCCAGTCGCTGACACCCGCGACCACGCTGACGGTCAGAGCGATGCCGGCGAGCACGACGAAGACCGTGAACCCATTGAGAATGACGGATCCGATCAGCCGGCCGGGTGGAATGCGCACCACCGATTCCGGCGGGGCAGCGTCGGGGTCCAGCTCGGGGGCGAAGAAGTCCCGGGCTCGGTCGGCCACGGCGGTCGCCGCTGAGTACGAGGCCCCGGCGGTCGGAGCGAGCCCGTACCCTGGCGGCGGCGACAGGGCGGCGTCCGGTGCGGCGTCCCGTGCTGCGTCCCGTGCCGCAGGGGGCGGCTGACGCAGCCCGGACGCCAGGCGAAGGATGTCGCGGCGAAGCTGGTCGGCGAGGGACGATCCGAGGTAGGCCAGCTGTACATTGGCATCCTGGCCGGCAACGCTGACCTCGAGCTTGGCGGCGCCGAAGAGGCGCGGGATGAGCGGGCGCACGATGTTCACGCCCTGGATGCGGTCGACCCGGGCCCGGCGGTTGCTGCGGAATAGCATCCCACTGCGCACCTCCACGACCTCCGCGGTGACCCGGAAGGTGTGCATACGCCATGAGAGATAGAACACAGTGAGGATCAGCAGGAGCACCACGACAACCGCGAGCAGTGCCCAGCCGACTGCGCCGCGTGCGAGGATCTCGTCTACCGGGTCGCCGCCGTAGCGCGGCACCCCGAAGAACACCTCGACCAGCCGCTCGCGCAGGTTGGTGATGATGAAGCCGAGCACCGCGACGATGAAGATCCCGCCGCGCAACAGGGGGCTGGCCGGGTGCAGCCGGTGCCATTCCCCGTCGGCGAGCGTGGTCACAGTCCGGCCCGGCGGCTCTCGGCCAGCTCCACGAGACGGTCGCGCAGGCTCTCCGCGTCTGCTTCGGCGAGTCCGGGGATGAGCACACCGGACGAGGCCGCGGCGGTCACGAATTTCAAGTCGGCCAGCCCCAGCCAACGCGCGATCGGGCCGCGCGTGATGTCGACCAGCTGCATGCGGCCATAGGGCACGGACACAAACCGAGTGAACATGATGCCGCGGCGGAAGATCAGGTCGTCCTCTCGCAGCTGGTAGCCGATGGCCCGCACCCGGCGGGGTTCGAAGGCGACCGTGGCCGCGGTGATCACGACGATCGCCACCATCGCGTAGAGAGCCCACTGCGCGTCGGCCAGCAGCCACAGCGCGGTGGCGGCGCCGGTGAGCACCAGCCCGAAGACGATCGTGCCGGCCGTTTCCACCACCACGTACCGCGGCGAGACGCGCTTCCATTCGCCCACGTCGGAAAGGTCCATTCGCTCGGCCGGGTCAGGCACGCACTTCTCCCTGCTCTTCATCGTCGTCATCCGGGGGCAGTGTGCAGAAATGCTCGGCCACCAGCCCCAATGTCAGCAGGATCGCGGCACCCGCCGCCGTCCCGATTGCAGGCCATAACGATGTTACCGCCGGTGCGACCGAGCGGGTCAGGATGTAGAGCACGATCCCGAGTCCGCAGCCCAGAACCAGCGCGCCGCTGAGGGCCGAGGCCTTCGCGAGCAGTGCCACCCGCATGGCTAAGAACGGGTTGACGTGTCTCCGCCCCGTGCCACGGGTGGCCTGCCGGATCGGACGGGCCACGAGCAGCACGCCGACACCGATGGCGACCAGGGCGATCGGCAGGGTGACCGGGGGCAGGATCATCGCCGAGCCGCCGGCCACGGCGGTCACCTCGAGCAGGAATCCGATGACCAGGCCGAGCAGGCCGAGCGCGATCAGGGCGGTCGGCTGGGTGCGTCTCACCGGTTGCCGCCCAGGGTCGGCGCCACCCGGTGGGGCCGCACTGTGCTGTCGATCGCAGCGAGCAGCGCACGGACGGGGCCCCGGCCCGGCAGCACGGCCTCCGGGTCGATGTCCAGCCACGGCGCGAGTACGAAGTCTCGCTCGAAGGCTCTCGGATGCGGCACGTCGAGGCAGGCATCGTGCAGTTCGAGCTCACCGAACACCACAATGTCGATGTCGAGCGTACGGTCGCCCCAACGTTCGACGCGCACCCGGCCGTGCTCGTTCTCGATGGCGTTCACCGCATCGAGCAGGGTGTGCGGGTCGCCGGTGTAACGGATGCCCACCACCAGGTTCAGGTAGCGGGGCGCGTCGTCGTCGACGCCGCCGACCTTCACCGCGGCGGACTCGTAGACCGGGGAGACGCCCGTGAGGTCGAGCCCTGGCACCTGCTGCAGCGCGGTGATCGCCGCAGTGAGGGTGTCCAGACGATCACCGAGGTTACTGCCGAGGGCGAGCACCGCCGGCAGTGGGGTCAGGGCGGTCATGCGCGCGTCCGCACAATTTGCACCGCGACATCCGTGAACGGAACGGAGATCGGCGCCTGCGGCTTGTGCACCGTCACCTGCACCTTCTCGGCTGCCTCGTGCGCCAGCACCACGGCGGCGATGCGCTCGGCGACGGTTTCGATCAGGTCAACCGGGTCGTGCCTGGCGGCATCTGTCACCTCGATGGCGAGCTCGCCATAGTGAATGGTCTGGGCCACGTCGTCGCTTGCGGCGGCGCGCTGCAGATCGAGCCAGACGGTGACATCGATCACGAAGTCCTGCCCGTTCTCACGCTCGAAGTCGTAGACGCCGTGATGGGCGTTGACGCGCAGGCCGGTGAGCGTGATGGAGTCGCTTCTCATGGTCCCATTCTGGTGGAGTCCGCGAGTGCGAGCACGTTGAGGGCCGTCCGCGTGGCCGCGACGTCGTGCACGCGTACCGCCCAGGCCCCGGCCTGCGCGGCGAGCACGCTGACCACAGCGCTGGGCAGGTCACGGTCCGCGACCTGCGCGTCGGCCGGCAACGCCGCGGCGAGGAACCGTTTGCGGGAGGCCCCCACCATAACCGGCAGCCCAAGGCCGGCGAAGACGTCCAGCTGCGCCAGCAGCCTCCAGTTGTGCTCGGGCAGCTTGGAGAATCCAAGCCCGGGGTCGAGCACGATTTTCTCGCGCGGCAGCCCGGCCGCCGTGAGCGCGTCGACCCGCGCAGACAGCTCGGCCCGCACCTCGGCTACGACATCGCCGTAGACGGCGAGGTCGTCCATCTCCTTCGCGTGGGCGCGCCAGTGCATGGCCACGTAGGTCAGCCCGCTACGGGCGGCGACAGATGCCATCAGCGGGTCCGCCAGGCCACCGGAGACATCGTTGATGATGCGGGCCCCCGCGGCGGCGGCCGCGGCCGCTGTGCTCGAGTTGAGGGTGTCGACGCTGATCGAGAAACCCTGACGGGTCAGCTCGGTGATCACCGGGATCACACGGGATTGCTCCTCGGCGGGCGTAACCCGGCCCGCGCCCGGGCGCGTGGACTCACCGCCCACGTCGATCAGGTCGGCACCCTGGGACCGCAGGTCGAAGGCGTGGCTGATGGCAGCATCCGTGGACGCCCACTTGCCGCCGTCGCTGAAGGAATCCGGGGTGACGTTGAGCACCCCCATGATCAGGGTCTGCGGCCGGGTCACCGCCCGGAGCCGATCAGGGCCATGATCTCGGCGCGCAGGAGGGGCTCCGAGAGCGTGCCGCGGCTGGCCATGGTAACCGTGGAGCTGCCGGTCTGGCGCGGCCCGCGGGCCGTCACGCAGCCGTGCACGGCATCGAGCACAACGAGAACCCCAAGGGGTTCAAGACCGGTCTGCAACGCCTCGGCGATCTCCTCGGTCAGTCGTTCCTGCAGCTGCGGACGCGCGGCGACGGTGTCGACGACGGCCGGCAGCTTACCGAGACCCACCACCCGCTGGCGCGGCACGTAGGCCAAGTGGGCGACCCCGAGGAAGGGCAGCAGGTGGTGTTCGCAGACGGACCGGAAGGCGACGTCGCGAAGCAGCACGAGTTCACCCGTGTGCGGGCCCACGGGGATGGTGTCGCGCAGGTGGTCAACCGGGTCGACGTGCACCCCGGCGAAGAATTCGGAGTAGGCCTCGGCCACCCGGCGAGGGGTGGCCTCGAGGCCCGGCCGGGTGGAATCCTCACCGATCGCGGCGATGATCTCAGCGACCGCGGCTTCGATCCGCGCTCTGTCTACTGCCACCCCGCGCCCCGTCCTACGCCGTGGCGGGACGAGGAGCGCGCGCCGGCGCGCGGGTCGGCGTGCTCGCAGCGGCCTCACCGGCGGAGTCGCCGTCGACCACTCCGCTCTCGACCGACGGCTTGGGAGCCGGCATCTCGATGGGCGGAAGGTCAGAGACCGGGCGCTTCTCACTGGACAGCCACTGCGGCCGCGGGGGCAGCTGAACGACGTCCGTGAACAGTTCGGCCAGCGCGTGCTGGTCAAGCGTCTCGTGCTCCAGGAGCGCAGCGGCGAGTTCGTCGAGGACACCACGGTTCGCGTTCAGCACCTGATAAGCCTCGTCGTGAGCGTCTTCGAGCAGCTGGCGCACCTCGGCGTCGACACTCTCAGCGACCCGCTCGGAGTAGTCACGCTGGTGACCCATGTCCCGGCCGAGGAAAACCTCGCCGGAACCCTGGCCGAGCTTGAGTGGGCCGACGGCAGAGCTCATGCCGAATTCGGTGACCATCTTGCGAGCGGTCGACGTGGCCTTCTCGATGTCGTTCGACGCGCCGGTGGTGGGGTCGTGGAAGATGATCTCCTCGGCCACCCGCCCGCCCATGGCGTAGGCGAGCTGGTCGAGAAGCTCGTTGCGGGTGACTGAGTATCGGTCCTCGACGGGCATGACCATCGTGTACCCGAGGGCACGGCCACGCGGAAGGATCGTGATCTTGGTCACCGGGTCGGTGTTGCGCATCGCGGTCGCCACGAGCGCGTGGCCGCCCTCGTGGTAGGCGGTGATGAGCTTCTCCTTGTCGCGCATCACGCGGCTGCGGCGCTGCGGCCCCGCCATCACACGGTCGACGGCCTCGTCGAGCGCGCGGTTGTCGATCAGTTGCGCGTTGGAGCGTGCGGTGAGCAGGGCGGCCTCGTTCAGCACGTTCGCCAGGTCGGCGCCGGTGAAGCCCGGCGTCTTGCGCGCCAGGACCTCGAGATCGACGCCGGCGGCCATGGGCTTGCCCTTGGAGTGCACCTCGAGGATGCGCTTACGGCCGAGCATGTCGGGAGCATCCACGCCGATCTGCCGGTCGAAGCGCCCGGGGCGGAGCAGCGCGGGGTCGAGGATGTCGGGCCGGTTGGTGGCCGCGATCAGGATGACGTTCGCTTTGACGTCGAAGCCGTCCATTTCGACCAGAAGCTGGTTGAGGGTCTGCTCGCGTTCATCGTGCCCGCCGCCCATGCCGGCGCCGCGGTGGCGGCCGACGGCGTCGATCTCATCGATGAAGATGATGGCCGGAGCGTTCTCCTTGGCCTGCTGGAACAGATCGCGCACGCGACTTGCGCCCACACCCACGAACATCTCAACGAAGTCAGACCCGGAGATGGCGTAGAAGGGAACGTTGGCTTCACCGGCCACGGCCCGGGCAAGGAGGGTCTTGCCGGTTCCAGGAGGGCCGTACAGCAGCACGCCCTTCGGGATGCGCGCACCGACGGCCTGGAACTTAGCCGGCTCCTTGAGGAAGTCCTTGATCTCCTCAAGCTCCTCGATCGCCTCATCGGAGCCCGCGACATCCGCGAAGGTCACCTGCGGGCTCTCCTTCGAAACGAGCTTGGCCTTGGACTTTCCGAACTGCATGACCTTGTTGCCGCCGCCCTGCATGCCGGCCAGCATGAACCAGAAGAACGCACCGATCAGAAGCAGAGGCAGCAGGATGCCGAGGAGCGACAGGAACCAGCTCGACTGCGGCACCTCGTCGGTGAAGCCGTCCTTCGGGCTCGCGTTGGTGACGGCCGTGATGACCTCTTCGCCACGCGGGGCCACATAGAAGAACTGCACCTGCTTGCCGAGTTCCTCATCCGCTTTGAGCAGCGTGAGGTCGACGCGTTGCTCGCCGTCGACGATCTTGGCCTCGGAGACCCTGCCGTCCTTGAGGAACTCGAGTCCCTGTTGGGTGGGAATCTCTTTGAATCCCGACATGGTTATGAGGCTCGACCCTACCCACACGGCAACAATCGCCAGCAGAATGTAGAGGAGCGGCCCGCGCAGTAGTTTCTTGACCTTCATCGTGGTGACAGGCTATCGTGACGCCGCTGCAGGAAGACCGTGTGTTCGCCCAAAGCGCTACGCGGGTCAGCTGTAGATGTGCGGGGCGAGCACGCCGACCGAGCGAAGGTTGCGGTAGCGCTCGTCGAAGTCGAGGCCGTAGCCGACGACGAACTGGTTCGGGATGTCGAAACCAAGGTACTTCACGTCGATGTCGACGCGGGCGGCATCCGGCTTGCGCAACAGGGCGCAGATCTCAACGGATTCCGGCCCGCGCGACTTCAGGTTCGAGAGCAGCCAGGAGAGAGTCAGCCCGGAATCGATGATGTCCTCGACGATGAGCACGTTTCGCCCGTGCAGGTCGGTGTCCAGGTCCTTGAGGATGCGCACGACGCCGCTGGACTGCGTGCCGGAGCCGTAGGAGCTCACCGCCATCCAGTCCATCGTGATCGGGTGCACGAGCTCGCGGGCCAGGTCGGCCATGACCATGACCGCGCCCTTGAGCACGCCCACCAGGAGCAGATCCTTGCCGGCATAGTCTGCCTCGATCAGGCGGCAGAGCTCGGCGAGCCGGGTGCGGATCTGCTCCTCCTCGATCAGAATCTCGGTGAGGTCGCCTTCAATGTCGCGGGGTTCCATGGGAGCGGGAGGGTCCTTTGCTCGGAGCGGGTCCAGGCGCGGTGAAAATCAACCAGCCGTCCTGCCGTACAACTCTAACGCCTGGCAGATCCAGCGGCTTCTGCCCGTGCCAGTCGGTGACCAGCCCCAGCACGGCGAGCGTGTGCACCCGCTCCAGGGACACACCGAACTCGCGCTCGACCGCGAACCGCACGATCCGCTGCCGTACCGCGGCCGGGTTCGGTGCCAGCTCACGCACCTCCAGGCGGATCCCGGGGACTGCGGGTTCGTCATGCTGGGCGCTGAGCTGCTCGCTGAGGTGATCACTCAAGCCTCGGGCCAGGTCGTCGAGGGCGCTCGAATCCTCGCGCAGCTGCATGGCCGTGCGCACGAGCGCGTCGGCCACCCCGGGACCGAGCTCCCGTTCGAGCACCGGCAGCACCGTCTGGCGCACCCGCACCCGTTTGAAGCCCGGGTCTTCGTTGTGCGGGTCCTGCCACGGGCGCAGGCCGGCGTCCACGCAGAACTGACGGGTCTGGGCGCGACGGATGCCCAGCAGTGGTCGCAGGATCGGCCCGCCCACCGGTTTCATGCCCTGCAGGCTCGCTGGCCCCGACCCCCGGGCGAGGCCGAGCAGCACGGTCTCCGCCTGGTCGTCGAGGGTGTGCCCGAGCAGGATGTGGCTCGCACCGGTGTCGTGCAGCGCCCGGTCGAAGGCGGCGTAGCGGGCGGTGCGGGCGGAGGCCTCCGGGCCGCCGGCATCCGTGCCGTGCTCGACCGTGACCCGTACCACCAGCACCGGGTCGAGGCCGAGTTCAGCGGCCTTCCGCGCCGCCTCGGCCGCGACCTGCGCCGAGCCGGACTGCAGCGCGTGGTCGACGATGACCGCCCCGGCGCGCAGGCCGGCGCGCGGAGCCTCGAAGGCCGTGGCGGCGGCCAGGGCGAGCGAGTCCGCTCCCCCGCTGAGACCGACCAACACCAGCCCGCCCGGGGGAACGCTCTGCCCGGGCGGGCCGGTGCCGGGCAGCAGGGCACGCACGTGCCGTCGCACATCGGCAATGGCCGGGGTTAGCCTCGGGCGGCGTGGGGACTCCATCCAGTAACGTTATCCGCAGACTGTGAACAAGGGAGAGACCAGGCCATGGCCGCATACGACGCAGTAATTGAAATCCCTCGCGGGAGCCGCAACAAGTACGAAGTCGATCACGAGACCGGGCGGGTGTACCTGGACCGGGTGCTCTACACGAGCTTCGTGTACCCGACCGACTACGGATTCTTCGAGAACACCCTCGGACTCGACGGCGATCCCGTCGACGTTCTCGTCCTGATCGAATTCCCCCTGTTTCCCGGGGTCGGCCTGTCGGTTCGCCCGGTCGGCGTGTTCAACATGACGGATGACGGCGGCTCAGACGCCAAGGTCATCGCCGTTCCCGCCGGCGACCCGCGCTGGGAGTACATTCAGGACGTCACCGACATCCCGGAGTACACCCGCAAGGAAATCGAGCACTTCTTCGAGCACTACAAAGACCTCGAACCCGGCAANACCCGCAAGGAAATCGAGCACTTCTTCGAGCACTACAAAGACCTCGAACCCGGCAAGTGGGTCAAGACCGAGGGCTGGGGCGACGCCGCTGAGGCCGATCAGATCGTGCGGGACGGTATCACGAAGCTGGCGGAGGAGGGTCACTAGGCTCCCCGCAGCAGGAATTCCGGCGACCCACGTCGCCGAGCCGTGAGAAAGCCCCTTCCAAGGAGGGGCTTTCTCACGGCTCGGCGACCGGGTGTGGCAACGGAATCAGCCGGAGGGGCGGCCCACGTAGGGTGCCACGTCACCGATGGACCAGATGTTGTGGATGCGCACGGGAGCCGAGGCATTCGGGGCCTCGAGGATCTGACCTCGGCCCGCGTAGAGCGCCACGTGGTAGTAGTCGCCCCCGCCGCCCCAGAAGACGAGGTCGCCGCGCTGTGCCTGGCTAAAGGGAACCAACCGACCCTGGTTGGCCATAGTGCGGTATTGATTAGTGGCCGAATGCGAGCCGATGTAGATGCCCGCCGCCGCGTAGGCGGCCTTGGTCAGGCCGGAGCAGTCCCACTGATTTGGCCCTGAGCCGCCCAGAACATACCGGTCGCCGAGCTGCTGGGTGGCGAACGACATGGCCGTGTCGACCGCGCTCGCGCTCGGGGCAGCCGGTGTTGCCGGGGCCGGTGCGGGAGCGGCGGGAGCCGGTGCCGGCACGGGAGCCGCGGGAGCGGGCGGTGCCGGCGCGGGAGCCGCGGGAGCGGGCGCTGCCGGTT
>NZ_SOGJ01000023.1 GCF_004402375.1 Cryobacterium breve | reverse complement strand
AACGATTCCGTGAACGACCAACAACACCCGCACCAGCCAGCCTCGTCGGGATCAATCACCTCGCCGACGAAACCGCCACAAACTAACCCAAGTGACTCCAGTCAGCTTGACATCGCCCGTTTGCGGGCGGTTCGGGCAAAATCTCCGTCGAATTGGTTGGGTGGGAGAGGGGATCAGCTGAAGGCGGAAATGCCGGTCACGGCCCGGCCGACCAGCAGGGCGTTGATCTCGTAACTGCCCTCGTAGGAGTAGATCGCCTCCGCGTCTGCGAAGATCTTGGCCATTTCGTACTCGGTGCTGATGCCGTTCCCGCCGAGCAGCCCGCGTCCCAGGGCGACCGTTTCGCGCATCCGAGTCGTGCAAGCGGCCTTCGCGAGGGCCGCCTGGTCCATCGTGAGCCGTCCGCTCTCCTGCAGTCGCGCCAGCTGAACCATCAGGGACAGCGACAGGGTGGCGTTGCCGATCATGCGGGAGAGTTGCTCCTGCACCAGTTGGAAGGATGCGATGGGCACACCGAACTGGCGTCGCTCCAGCGCGTAGGCGCTGGCCACGTCGAAGGCGGCGAACTGCTGGCCGACGGCCTGCCACGACACCCAGACCCGGGAGTTCCGCAGCAACACGTTCGTGTCCTGGAAGCTCCGGCTGCCCGGCAGCCAGTTCGTGAGCGGGATCCGGACATCCGTCAGCGTGATGTCGGCGTTCTGCACGATCCGCACCGCGATCTTGTTCTCGATCGGGGTGGCCGTGAACCCGGGCCGTTCCTTCTCGACGATAAATCCCTTGATTTGCCGGTCCGCGGTGTCCCGGGCCCAGACCAGCACGTAGTCGGCCATGGCACCGTTGCCGATCCAGCGTTTGGTGCCGTTGAGCACCCACTCGTCGCCGCTCCGGGTGGCCGTGGTCTCCATCATCCGGGAGATGTCGGAGCCGTGCTCCGGTTCCGTCAGGGCGAATGCCCCGATCTTTTCCAGTTTCAGGAGGCCCGGCAGCAGACGTTCGCGCTGCTCGGGCGAGCCGAGCTCGGCGATGGCCGCGGCGAACAGTTCGTGGTGAACGCCGTAGAACGTGGAGATCGAGGTGTCGGCCCGGGTCAGTTCCATTTGCAGCAGCCCGGTGAGTAGATGGCTGGCCGCGGGGCCGGTCGCGGCAAGGTTCTGAGCGGCGAGGCGGGGCAGCAGCTCGAACGGGAACGCGGCCCGGTTCCAATACTCCACGGCGAGAGGCCGCACCTCGGCCTGGTAGAACGACCGCGCGGCGGCCAGCCGCTCGCGCTCACCGGGCGTGAGCAGGTCGGTGACGAAGATCAGGTCGGCGTCGACGTAGGGCGCTTCGTCCTGCCCGAGCCCGAGTTCCTGCCCGAGCCCGAGTTCCTGCCGGCCGAGCGGTGCGAAGAACGCGTCGACGGATGCCGGTGTCACCTCGCCGAGGCTGGCCGGCGACCACCGGGGGTTCCGGTCCTTGTCGATGACCTGGGCCCGGATGCCCTCCTGAAGTTCGGCCCGCTGCAAAAACCGCAGCGTCACCCGGTATTCCTGGTCGAGTACGGCCTCGAGGCTGGGGAGCCGCCGGGCCCGGCGCAGCGAGGCCAGTGTGACCGCGAGGGCCGTCGGCGATCTGGTGAGGATGACGGCGGCGGCGTCGCGCGCGGCCTCCACGGGTGAGCTCTGCAGGGCCGCGACGATGTCGCGCACGTCGTCGAACGCGTAGCACGCGTCGATCCAGTGCCGCTGGGCGCGGAGGGCGGACGGCGGGGGAGTCTCGGCGAGTTTGCGTACCGCCTCGGCCGCGTCGGTCACGGCCAGGGCGCGGGACAGGGCCGGGAGCCGGTGACTCGGCACGAAGTGGTCGGCCAGGCCCAGGGCGATGGCATCGGCCCCGGAAGCCATGGCGGCGGTCAGGGCGAGGTGGGTGCCGAGCTCGCCCGGGGCTCGGGACAACAGCCAGGTTCCTCCAACGTCAGGCACGAAGCCGATCGCGGTCTCCGGCATCCCCAACCGGGTGCGCTCGGTGACGATCCGGGTGTTCGCATGGCCGGAGACACCGACCCCGCCTCCGAGCACAACCCCGTCCATCACTGCCACGTACGGTTTCGGATACCGCTGGACCAGTGCGTTCAGATGGTACTCGTCGGCGAAGAAGCGGGCGGCCCGGGCATCGGCGTCCGCGCGCGCGTCGCCGTCCACGTCAGCGGCGCCGCGGTAGATCGAGACGATGTCGCCCCCGGCGCAGAGCCCGCGGTCACCACTGCCGGTGAGCAGGACCGTGTCGACCTGGTCGTCGGCGGCCCAGTCGGCCAGCACCGCGGACATCCGTTTGATCATCGGGTGCGTCAGCGCGTTCATGGCCGCCGGGCGGTCCAGGATGATCTGACCGAGCCTCCCGTCACGGCGCAACAGCAGATCCGGCCGGTCATCCATGAGCTCGAGCATGGACCCCACGCTACCGGCACGGCCTCAGATCGCTCGGAAGCGACTCCGCGGCGCCTCAGAAGCGGGCGAGCAGGTCCTCCTCCGTCTCGCATCCGCCGATGATGACCATGATCAGCAGGTTGGCGGTCATGACGACGTCGATCAATCCGACGCTCTTCACCCAGCCGGACCGGCTGCGGGAGGGGATGCCGGTGGAGGTTTCAGTCACCGGCCGATCCGTCGGAGATGCCGGACGGGAGACCCTTGGATCCAGTAGCGTGGGGCGCGTGCGCGGGAAGCCAGCGAGGGCCAGGGCGACCGGGGGCTCCCGGCGGCGTCCCGTGCCCTCGGTGCGCGTGCGCATCCTCGCGACGATCCTGCTGGTGGCCGCGGCAGGCATGTTCGCCGCCGCCACGACCGCCCACGTCGTGCAGCGCGAGAGAACCCTGGCCGGTGTCGACGCGTCGCTGACGGATGCCGTCGCCGACGCCCGCTTCATTGCCGTCGATGCCGGGGAGACCTCGCTGACCGGCGTGCTCGGCCAGGTCGTGCAACGCATCCGCCCCGGAACCAATGAGACGACCCTGGCGATCATCGACGGTTCCGCTGCCCTCGCGCCCGGCGGAGACGTGGATTTCCGACTCGAGGACGACGCAGCCTTCGTCACCCGGGTCACCGCGGAGACTGGAGGCGGAGACGTCGTTCTGGGCACCGTCAGCAGCCCCGGGCAGACCGTGCGCTACGTGGCCGCCCCGGTCACCGTCGCGAACGATCCCGGTGAAGGGGTGTTCGTGGCAGCGTTCGACCTCGATGCCGAGCTGGGGCCGGTGACGGATGCCTGGTTCACCTCCCTACGGGTCACGCTCGTCGCCCTCGTGGTGCTGGGACTGGTGGGCTGGTTCGTCTCCGGCCGGCTGCTGCGGCCTATCCGCTCGCTGCGCGAGACCGCCGCCCGGATCACGGCCTCGGACGTGAGCGAGCGAATCCCGGTGGCGGGCCGTGACGACGTGTCCGAGCTCACCCGCACCGTCAACGACATGCTCGACCGGCTCGAGGGCGCACTGACCGGGCAGCGACGGCTGCTCGACGACGTGGGACACGAACTCAAGACCCCGATCACGATCGTGCGCGGGCACCTCGAGCTGATGGACGCCGATGACCCGGCCGACGTGCGGGCCACACGCAGCCTCGCGATCGACGAACTCGACCGGATGAACGGGCTCGTGCGGGACATCTCCGCCCTGGCCGAACTCCAGCGACCGATGCGCCTGACCCGCACCCCGGTCGACATAGCGGCTCTCACCGAGCAGGTGCGCACGAAGGCCGCAGCGCTGTCGGGTCAGCACTGGGTGAGCACGGCGACTGCGGATGTCGTGGTGGACGTCGACGTCGAGAAGCTCACGCAGGCCCTGCTGCAGCTCGCGTCGAACGCCGCCAGTCACGGAGCGGCCAGCGGCACGGTCGACGTCGGCAGCTCCGCAGACCAAGACGCCTCGGGTACCCCGCGGCTGCGCCTGTGGGTGCACGATGACGGACCCGGGATCGATACCTCGGCCCAGGAGCACCTCTTCGAGCGTTTCCATCGGGGCGGGGGTGGGCGCGGAATGGCCGGCTCCGGTCTCGGGCTGGCGATCGTGCTGGCCATCGCGCGTGCGCACGGCGGCACGGTCACGATCGACTCGGGACCGGGCGCCGGCGCCACCTTTACGATCGAGCTGCCGCTGGTGTCGGCCGAGACCAGCCCCGACATGACGGAGATCCCTCAATGAGTCGAATCCTCATCGCCGAAGACGAACTGCGCATTTCCTCCTTCATCGAGAAGGGCCTGGCTGCGGCCGGCTTCGCCACCGTCACGGTCTTCTCCGGGCTCGACGCGCTGAACCATGCGCTTACCGGCGGGTTCGATCTGCTCGTGCTCGACATCGGGCTGCCCGGCATCGACGGCTACGAGGTGCTGCGGCGGCTGCAGGCCGAGCGCTCGACGCTACCGGTGATCGTGCTCACGGCCCGGGACTCGGCCGAGGACACCCTCACCAGCCTGCAGGGCGGTGCGAACGACTACATGGCCAAGCCGTTCCGCTTCGACGAGTTGCTGGCGCGCATCCGGTTGCGGCTCGCGGATGCCGTGCGCGTGGCCCCGGCCCTGCTCGCCGTCGACGGGCTCGAGCTCGACCTGCGCACCCGACGTGCCACCGTGGGCGACAGGCAGGTCGACCTATCGGCTCGGGAATTCGCACTCGCCGAGGAATTCCTGCGCAATCCGGAGCAGGTGCTCAGCCGCGAACAGCTGCTCAGCCGCGTCTGGGGCTACGATTTCGACCCGGGCTCCAACATCGTCGACGTCTACGTGGGCTACCTGCGGGCGAAATTCGGTGCCGCGCGGATCGAAACGGTCAGAGGAATGGGCTACCGGCTGCGCTGAGGACGGAATGTGGTCGTGAGCCCAGTGGTGGGGCGCGGGTCAGTCGTCGCTGTCGTGGCCGGAGTCGCCGGAGTCGTCGGGCTCTTCGGAGTCGTCGGAGTCGTCCAGGTCGTCGGACTCGTCGGACTCGTCGGAGTCATCCGAGTCGTCCGAGTGATCGTCGGCGTCGGCGTGACCGGAGTTGTCGGGGCGTCCGTCGCTGTCGTCGGGCGCGTCGTTGACGTCGTCACTCATGTCGGGCGCATCAGGGAAAACGGGGGGAGCAGGGACGTCCGTGCCGGTGTCGTCGCTCGACACACTGGAGACCGGAGTTGTGGCGGGGGAGGGAACCACTCCGGAATCGGCCTGGGCAGCCAGGAGGCCGATCGACATGAGTCCGGCGATACCAACGGTGGTGATGGCGATGGTGTGCTTGGTGCGGATCGTGAGCATGGCCTGACCTTTCATCTGCGCCGGCGGGCGACGGGGGATTCGCGGTGGGATCCACCACACTCCTACATTCCGACCCGGAGATAAGGCCGAAGCCAGAGGCCCGTGAGAGGTTTCTTAGGCGGGGTCCTGGATGAGACGCGAGGCGTCAGTCGCTGCCGTCGTCGGGCCGGTTGCCGCCGTGATCGTCATCGCCGTCGTCGATCACCACCGGCGTCGGGGCCGGCACCAGCTCGGGTGACTCGGGTGACGGGGTGGCGGAGGCGACCGGAGCGGGCGTGGAGGAAGAAATCGGTGCGGCCGGGTGCGGCGAGGGACCCACCTCGACCACGAGGGCCGGCACGTCGAGGGAGTCTCCCGGTTGGTCGGCGATGGAGAGCCCGCTCACCAGGGCGACCGCGCCGGTCGCCGCCAGGAGCAGGCCGCCAGCGGCACCGATCAGCAACACGGTGCGACGTCGGGAGCGGGAAGGGATCAGAGTGCTCATGGTCTTCTCCAGTCGACAGGTCGGGTTCAGTCTGGCCCGCAGCGATGAGACTCGGGCCAGGGGCGGATGAGAACTCTCTTATCTCCGGCTGGCGGTGCTGACGCCGCATTTGGCGGCAGCCCTCCGATGGGGCAAGCTGGTCCTGAGCATTGGGGATGCCATCACGAAGCCGAACACGCGTCGATTCGCGCTGCTGTCGCTGGTTCTCGGAACCGTCGTTCTCCTCAGCGGGTGCACTTCGGCCTCGCCCGGCCCCGCAGCGAGCGGCGAACCCGTGTCGGCCGAGATCGCCGTGCAGTTGGACGAGGCCGTGGCCGAGGCGATGACGTTGTCCGGGTCATCGGGCGCCCTGGTCGGCGTCTGGGCGGCCAACGGAGAATGGACGGCGGCGTCCGGAACGACCGAAATCGGCGGTTCGGCGCCCATGAGCGCCGACATGCACTTCCGCATCGGCACGAACACCACGGCCATGACCTGCACGGTGCTGCTCCGGCTCGTCGACACAGGCACTGTTGCGCTCGAAGACGAGGTCTCCACCTATTTGCCGCGCATCGTCGGTGTGGCGGGTGTCACGCTCGGCCAGCTCTGCCAGGGCACCTCCGGCCTGGGGTCGTACAGTCCTGCCCTTGCCGCAGAGTTCGTGCACAACCCTGCGCGCTCCTGGCCGGCGATGGAAGTGGTCTCACAGGGTCTGGCAGCGCCTCGAAGCGGTGTGCCGGGCAGTCGCTGGAGTCAGTCGAACACCGGCATCGTGCTGCTCGGGATGGCGCTCGAGCAGGCCACCGGCACGAAGTGGTCGGCGCTGTACGACCAGTACATCTTCCATCCGCTCGGGCTGCACGACACCTCATATCCCCATGCCGGCGACCTGAACCTCCCCTCCCCGCACGCGCACGGCTACGCCGCGACGGTGGGTGCCGACGGCCCGATCTGCACGGCCATCACCGATAGCACCCTGCTCTCCAACTCCATGAGCGGCGTGGCCGGCGGCGTCGTCTCAACGCTGGCAGACATGAAGATCTGGTCAAGCGCGCTCGCCGCGGGCAGCCTGCTGTCCGAAACGGCGACGCAGGCCCAGTGGGACACCGTGCCCGAGGACGTGGCGGCTCCGTCGTGGAAGCGATACGGCCTCGGCGCGGAGCAGATCGGACCGCTCCGCGGGGGCAGTGGCTCGATCCCCGGCTTCATCTCGGCCACCCTGGCCGATCCGGACGAGGCCCTGACCGTCGTTGTGGCACTGAACAACTCGAGCGCCGGCGACCAGTTCGCCCTGGCGCTCGCCCGACGGCTGGCCGCCATCATGGCCCGGGCGCCCGCCGAGGACACAGGCACGCCGTTGTGGGCGGCCCTGCCCTGGTCTGACGATCAGGCTCGGAGCGACCTCGCCGCCAACGGGGCCTGCCCGACCGATCCGACGGCCGTCACCGACGCGAACATCGACTAGGCCTGGTAGCCGCGTTCCCGGACCGCCGGGCGTACTCTGAACGTGTGAATTCAGCAGGAACGACCGATATCAACCAGGTGACCACCGCGCCGCTCGACCTGGCCGCGCACGTCGCTTCCGTTTCCACCGGATCCTGCGGGGCCGTCGTCACCTTCATCGGCCAGGTGCGCGACCACGATCCCGACGCGGCCGGGACGGTGACCGGCCTCGACTACAGCGCGCATCCGGACGCCGGCCGTATCCTGGCCGAGATCGTCAGCCGTTGCTCCCTGGAATACCCTCAGGTGAATCTCGCGATCAGCCATCGGATCGGCCACCTGGACGTGGGCGACGTGGCTCTGGTCGCGGCTGCGGCGAGCGCCCATCGCGCCGTCGCCTTCGAGGCCTGCGAACGCCTGGTGGAGACCGTCAAGCTCGAGGTTCCGATCTGGAAGAAGCAGTACGAGGTCGACGGGTCCACCGCCTGGGTAGGTCTGACCTGACCAGCTTCGGCGGCTATTTTATTAAAATGGACGTGTATCCTTTTTACATCTGCACGGCTCGGTCGTGCCACTCTGGAGGAACCGTCCCATGACCGCCGAACCCATCACCCCGAGCAGCGCGCACACCTGCAACTGCTCCCATGACGACGCCGAGACCATCGTGCTCGACGGTCGCACCATCCCGCACGCGGTACGCCACTCGGCCATCTTCGGCGCCCTGGAGGCCATCCAGATCGGCTTCTCGCTTGACCTGATCGCCCCGCACGACCCGCTGCCCCTCCTGGCGCAGTTGGACAAGGCGCGCCCCGGCGCGTTCACCGTCTCGTATGCGGAACGCGGCCCGGAGGCCTGGCGCATCCGCTTCACCCGGGCCGCCTGAGCCTGGGGATTCGACACGACCGGCGCAGAGACGGGTGACTGGCGAATGGTCACGGCCCCGCGTGTGTCTCGCACACCAAACCAGCTCGGTGATGACATCGTGACCCGTGCCAGGCGCACCGTGCCTCTGCGCAGCACCTGTGCACAACCTCATCCGTGCGGTGCCGCCATGCGGCTCACCATTCTCCGGCAGATCCCGATTTTCCAGGACCTCCCACCCGGAGCGCTGGCCGACCTGGCCGAACGGATGCCGGCGCTCTCCTGGGGCCCCGGAGACACCCTGTTCTCCGCCGGCGAGCCGTCCGAGCATGTGTACGTGCTGGCGGCCGGCCAGGCGAAGGCATTCCGATCGACTTCGACCGGGCAGTTCACGAGCCTCGACTTCCTCGGACCGGGCGACCTGCTGGGCAGCCTGACCGCGCAGGATGAGGGTCGGTACCCCGAAACGGCCGTCGCGCTGGTCACCACCTGTGCCTTGCGCCTGGAATCGGTTGTATTCCGGGAGGTGTTGCTCTCGCACCCACCGGTGGCGCTGCGGGTGCTCGACGTCGTCGTCGACCGGCTTCATCAGGCCCGGTCGCTGGAGGCCGAGCAGGCCTCCGCCACCGTCACCAGGCGGGTGGCAGCGACGCTGCTGCGCCTCGCCGACACGTTCGGCGTGCCAGGGGAGCGCGCCGGGACGACCCTGATCCAACTACCCCTGACCCGCGCCGACCTGGCCGCCATGACCGGCACGAGCGCCGAGTCGGCGTCCCGGGCCATGAGCGTCCTGCGTCGGCACGGACTCATCGATTCCGGGCGGCGCTGGACCGCCGTGCTCGACCGTCCCGGCCTGGTTGCGGCAAAGTGACGACGGTCATGGTTACCGCGCCGGATCGTTCGTAATGTCGTGGCCATGACAACAATCACCTCCACCCCGACCCCCACCACCGCCCACACCATCCTGCGTGCCGACGGCTTCTCCTGCCCGTCCTGCGTGGCCAAGATCGAGAAGCAGATCGGCCGCCTCGCCGGAGTCACCGCCGTGACCGTGTTCTTCTCTTCGGCCCGGATCGAGGTCGACCATGACCCGGCCGTCGTGAGCACGGATGCCCTCATCGCCGCCGTCGGCAAGGCCGGCTACACAGCCCGCCTGGCCGCGTTCTGATCGGCGGACCGGGGAGGTTGACATGACCATCGTGCGCCGCTACCTGATTCCCCTGGCTTCCGGGGCGTTGATCGTCGCCGGGTGGCTGCTCGGCCTGCTGCCGGTCCCGGCCCTCGTCGCCGACGCGGCGATGGCTGCTGCCGCGGTCGTGGCAGGGGCGCCGATCATCCGAACGGCCGGGCGGGCGTTGTCCGCCCGGGTGGTCGGTATCGACCTGCTCGTCTCGGTCGCCTTCCTCGGCGCGATCGTGCTCGGCGAATACTGGGAGGCCGCGGCCGTGACTTTCCTGTTCGCGATCGGGCACGCCCTCGAATCAGCCACGCTCAACCGCACCCGGTCCGCGCTGACCGCGCTTGTGGCGCTTGCCCCTGACGTCGCCGTCGTGTTTCGGAACGGTGAGCAGTGCGAGGTTCCAGCCGGGTCCGTGCTGACGGGGGAGACCGTGCTGGTCAAGAACGGTGCGCGGGTGCCCGTCGACGGAACCGTGCAGCAGGGTGTCGGCACCCTCGACGAGGCCTCGATCACGGGGGAGTCGCTTCCGGTGGAGAAGACCGTCGGCGACCGCGTCTTCGCCGGCACCATCTCGACCGGCGGCTTCCTGCAGGTGCGGGCCACCGAGGTCGGCGCGGCCACCACCCTGGCCCATATCGTGCACCGGGTCGAGGAGGCGCAGGACGCCACGGCCCCGACCCAGGTCTTCATGGACCGGTTCTCAGCCTGGTACACCCCCGGCATCCTGGTGCTCGCCCTCGTGGTCGGGCTGGTCACCGGCGACGTGTTCCTGGCGCTGACCCTGCTCGTGATCGGCTGCCCCGGCGCCCTGGTCATCTCGATCCCGGTCGCCATAGTCGCCGGGATCGGCCGCGCCGCGCAGATGGGAATCCTGATCAAGGGCGGCGAGTTCCTTGAGACCGCCGCGAAGATCACGGTCGTCGCCGTCGACAAGACGGGCACCCTCACCCGAGGTCGCCCGACCCTGACGGACGTCGTGGTGCTCGACCCCACCCTGACCCGGGCCGAGGTGCTCGACTGGGCTTCCCGGGCCGAGGCCGGCTCCGAGCATCCGCTGGCCGGAGCAATCGTCCAGGCCGCCGCGCGGGAGGGATTGTCGGGGCTCGTCGCACTGCCCGAACACGTGACAAACCTTCCCGGGCAGGGCATCGTGGTTGGCGTGGCCGGCCGCACCGTCATGATCGGCAATCCGGCCCTGCTCCGCACCCACGGGGTCAAGGGCGCGGATGCCGCAACATCGGTGGCCGCCGGTCTCGCCGCCAGTGGGCGCACGCCGCTGATCGTCGTGCTCGACGGCGTCATCGCCGGTGTTCTGGCCGTGGCCGACGAGGTGCGCCCCGACGCCGCCGCCATGGTCATGCGGTTGCACGCGGCCGGGGTCGCCCGCGTCGTCATGCTCACCGGCGACGGGCCGCTGGTGGCGCAGGCCGTGGGCGCCGCCGTCGGGATCGAGGAACTGCGCTCGTCGCTGATGCCGGAGGACAAGCTCAACGTCGTCGCCGGACTTCGGCGCGCCGGCCATGTCGTGGCGATGGTGGGAGACGGCGTCAACGACGCCCCGGCCCTGGCCACGGCGCACATCGGCATCGCGATGGGCGCGGCCGGTTCGGCAGTGGCGACCGAGACCGCCGACATCGCGCTGATGGGTGACAACCTGCTGATGCTCCCCGCCGCCATCGATCTGGCCCGCAGCACGGTGCGCGTGATGCACCAGAACGTGGCTCTCGCACTGGTCACGGTTGTCCTGCTGCTGGCCGGGGTGCTGTTCGGCGGCGTGACGATGGCGGTCGGCATGCTCCTGCACGAGGCATCCGTGCTGATCGTGATCGTGAACGCGATGCGCCTGCTGCGCCGGTCCGGGCCTGGCGCGGAACGGCAATCACCGGAACTGCATCGTCAAGAAAAGTCAGAGAAATCAGATAAAAAGGAGATGATGGTGTGATGACATCGCCCTACCCCGCGTCGAGCTACCGTACGCTCGCCTCGTTCAGCAGGATCCAGCTGCTGTTCTTCCTGCAGCAGCGCGGCACGATGACGGTGGGTGACTTGGCCGAGGCTACCGGCCTGCACCACAACACGGCCCGTGAGCACCTGCAGCGCCTGATCGGTGACGGTTTCGTCACGTGCCAGCCGGAAAGCAAGGACTCCAAGGGTCGGCCCCGGATGCTCTACAGCGCGGCTACCGGGCCGGGCCACGCCGACGGCTCAATCCGGGCTGCGAAGGTCGACGCCGCCGAGCGCCATGGCGACCAGGTGCGACGGATGCTGCGAGTTGAGGCGGTCATCCACTCACCGCTGCAGCGGCAACTGGACGCCCTCGACGAACACCTCGACGGGTCCGGCTTCGACGCGCGGCTCGCGATGGACGGTGCCGAAGGCGACCATGTGCACCTGCACGAGTGCCCGTACATCGAGATGGTCACAGCGCATCCCGAGGTCTGCCGGGTGCACTTCGGACTGTTGAAAAGCCTGCTCGAAGGCACCGAGGGTCCCCTGAGCGCCGATGCGCTGCATCCGCTGGTCGAACCCAACACCTGCATCCTCGACCTGCACCGGGCGGAGGCCGTACCGGAGCCGGAAGCAAAGCGGGAGCCGGAGCCGGATACGGAAACGGATCCGGTGCCGGCGATCATTTGTCACGGCGTTTCCGGCTTGTAGCGTTTTTGCCTTCCCCGGAGACTGGAGTGCGAGGGTGGTTGCCGACCGTGGCGACCCCGGGCAGTGCAAGGGGCACGTTGTGAAAACACTCAAGAATTCGGCCTTCTCGAAGCCGGCCAAGCCGGTCAAGCCGGTCAAGCCTGGCATCGACGGCCCCATCGACGACACGATCCTGAAACTCGGGCGGTTCCTGCGCCGCGGCAAGGCCTCACCCGACCTGCGCTCCGTGTTCCTTGAGGGCGGCCGCGACGCCGACTCGTTCTACCGTGACCGCTGGACCCATGACAAAGAGGTGCGGTCCACCCACGGCGTGAACTGCACCGGCTCCTGCTCCTGGAAGGTGTATGTCAAAGACGGCATCATCACGTGGGAGACCCAGCAGACCGACTATCCGTCCGTCGGCCCCGACTCACCCGAATACGAGCCCCGCGGCTGCCCCCGCGGAGCCGCTTTCAGCTGGTACACCTACTCGCCGACCCGTGTGAAGTACCCCTACGTGCGCGGCGTGCTGCTCGACCTCTATCGTGCTGCGAAGGCCCGCACCGGCGACCCGGTGCTCGCCTGGGCCGAGGTCACCGGCAACCCCGAGAGCGCCCGCGCCTACAAGAGCGCCCGAGGCAAGGGTGGCCTGGTGCGTGCCAGCTGGGACGAGGCTGCCGAAATCGTGGCCGCCGCTCACGTGCACACCATTAAGAAGTACGGCCCCGACCGTATCGCCGGCTTCTCGCCGATCCCCGCCATGTCGATCGTCTCGCAGGGGGTGGGCAACCGGTTCATCTCCATTCTCGGCGGCACCATGCTCTCGTTCTACGACTGGTACGCCGACCTTCCCGTCGCGTCCCCGCAGGTGTTCGGCGACCAGACCGACGTGCCGGAATCGGCCGACTGGTGGAACTCGTCCTACCTGATCATGTGGGGCTCCAACGTGCCGGTCACCCGCACGCCCGACGCGCACTTCATGGTCGAGGCCCGCTACAAGGGCCAGAAGGTCATCACCGTCTCGCCCGACTACGCCGACAATTCCAAGTTCGCCGACGAGTGGCTGGCCGTGCACCCCGGCACCGACGGCGCGCTGGCGCTGGCCATGGGCCACGTCGTGCTCAAGGAATTCCTGGTCGACCGTCGCACGCCGCGCTTCGTCGACTACATGAAGCGTTACAGCGACTCCGCCTACCTGATCAGCCTCACCAAGCGCGGCGACGCGTACGTGCCCGGCAAGTTCGTGACCGCGGATGCCCTGCCCGGCCTCGACCCGACCGTCGCCAGCGCCGCGTTCAAGCCGGTGCTCCTGGACCAGAACGGCCAGGTCGTCGTGCCCAACGGTTCGATCGGGCACCGCTTCTCCGAAACCGACGTCGGCAAGTGGAACCTCGACCTCGAGGGAGTCGATCCGCTTCTGTCGATCGCGGACGCACCCGACTACGACCAGGCCTCCGTCGCCATCGACATGCCCCGGTTCGACGTCGCCCCGGAAAGCGACGAGATCGGCGAGCAGCACGCGGGCGGAGCCGGCGTCATCCGTCGCGGCGTGCCCGTGCGCATGGTGGCCGGTCAGCTGGTCACGACCGTGTTCGACCTGCTGCTCGCACAGTACGGCGTCGGCCGCCCGGGTCTGCCCGGCGTCTGGCCCACCGGCTACGACGACGCCACCTCGCCCGGCACTCCGGCCTGGCAGGAGGGAATCACCTCGGTGCCGATGCAGGCCGCCGAACGCATCGGCCGCGAGTTCGCGCAGAATGCGGAAGACTCGGGTGGGCGTTCGATGATCCTGATGGGGGCCGGAACCAACCACTGGTTCCACTCCGACACCATCTACCGAGCCTTCCTCGCCCTGACCACCATGACCGGCTGCCAGGGCGTCAACGGCGGCGGCTGGGCCCACTACGTCGGCCAGGAGAAGGTGCGCCCGCTCACCGGCTATGGCCAGTATGCGTTCGGCCTGGACTGGGTGCGCCCGCCACGCCAGATGATCGGCACGGGCTTCTTCTACCTCGCCACCGACCAGTGGCGCTACGACGGCCTCTCCGCCGACACCCTCTCCAGCCCGCTCGGCACCGGCACCTTCAAAGACCGCACCACCGCCGACTGCCTGGTCGAGTCGACCAAGCGCGGCTGGATGCCCGGTTACCCCACCTTCAACCGCAACTCGCTCGACCTCGTCGACGACGCGGTCGCCGCGGGCGTCGACCCGGCCCAGTACGTCGTCGAGTCACTCGGCGACGGCACCCTCGAGTACGCCATCGAGGACCCGGACGCGCCGGAGAACTTCCCGCGCATCCTCGACGTCTGGCGGGCCAATGTGATCGGCTCCTCCGGCAAGGGCAATGAATACTTCCTCAAGCACCTGCTCGGCACCAAGAACGCCGTGCGCGCCCCCGAATCGCCGCCCGAGAAGCGCCCGAAGTCGATGAAGTGGCACGAGACCGCGCCCGAGGGCAAGCTCGACCTGATGGTCACCAGCGACTTCCGCATGACGAGCACGACCATCTTCAGCGACGTGGTGCTGCCCCCGGCCACCTGGTACGAGAAGAACGACCTGTCGACCACCGACATGCACCCGTTCATCCACTCGTTCAACCCGGCGATCGCCCCGCCGTGGCAGGCGAAGACCGACTTCGACATCTTCCACATCCTCGCCGAGAAGATCTCGGAGATGAGCGTGGAGCACCTCGGGGTGCGCAAGGACCTCGTCGCGGTTCCGCTGCTGCACGACACCCCGGATGCGATGAGCGCCCCGCATGGCATCGTCGAGTACGACCAGGTTCTGGTGCCCGGCGTGACCATGCCCAAACTGGTCGTCGTCGAACGCGACTACCCGGCTTTCGCCGCCCGCCTCGGCGCCCTCGGGCCGCTGACCGAGAAGCTGGGCATGATGACCAAGGGCGTCAAGTTCAACCCCGACGTCGAGGTGGCCTACCTGGCCAAGAAGAACGGGCTGGTCGAGAGCGGCCCCGCCGCGGGCCGGCCGCAGCTGAAGACGGCCATTCAGGCCTGTGAAATGGTGCTGGCGCTGTCCGGCACGACCAACGGCCGGCTCGGCACGCAGGGCTTCCGCCAGATGGAGGAGCGCACCGGCATGAAGCTGGCGCACCTGGCCAGCGACAACGAGGGGCGCCGCTTCTCCTATCCGGATGTGCAGGGTGCGCCGGTCCCGGTGCTCACCTCCCCGGAGTGGTCCGGCAGCGAGCACGGTGGCCGGCGCTACAGCGCGTTCACGATTAACGTGGAGCACCTGAAGCCCTGGCACACCCTCACCGGGCGGCAACACTTCTACCTCGACCACGACTGGATGATCGAGCTGGGGGAGACCCTGCCGATCTTCCGGCCGCCGTTGGACATGCACCGCCTCTTCGACGATTCCATCGTCGGGTCCACTGTGGCGACCGGTGCGACCGGCTCGACAGGGCGCGCCGAGGTGGCCGTGCGCTACCTCACCCCGCACTCGAAATGGTCGATCCATTCCGAATACCAGGACAACCTGATGATGCTGTCCTTGTCCCGCGGGGGGCCGACCATCTGGATGTCGCCCCTCGACGCGGACAAGATCGGCGTTCGCGACAACGAGTGGATCGAGTCCTACAACCGCAACGGCGTCGTCGTGGCCCGTGCGATCGTGTCGCACCGGATGCCCGAGGGCACCGTGTACATGTACCACGCGAAGGATCGAACCATCAACGTGCCGATCGCCGAGACGAGCGGGATGCGCGGTGGCACGAACAACTCGCTCACCCGCATCCTGCTGAAGCCCAGCCACCTGATCGGTGGCTACGCCCAGCTGTCCTTCGCATTCAATTACCTCGGCCCGACCGGGAACCAACGCGACGAGGTCACCGTGATCCGTCGACGCAGCCAGGAGGTTGAGTACTAAATGCGCGTAATGGCTCAAATGTCGATGATCATGAATCTCGACAAGTGCATCGGGTGCCACACCTGCTCGGTCACCTGCAAGCAGGTCTGGACCAACCGCACCGGTGTCGAGTACGTCTGGTTCAACAACGTGGAGACCAAGCCCGGCGTCGGTTATCCGCGCCGCTACGAAGACCAGGAGAAATGGAAAGGCGGCTGGCAGCGCAATAAGCGCGGACGTCTGAAACTGCGCTCCGGCGGCCGGATCAAGCGCCTCGCCACCATCTTCAACAACCCGGACCTCCCCGTGATCGACGACTACTACGAGCCGTGGACCTACGACTACGACATGCTGACCAAGGCTCCGCTGAGCACGGAGAGCCCCGTCGCCCGGCCCAAGTCGCTGCTCACGGGCCAGAACATGGACATCAAGTGGTCCGGTAACTGGGACGACAACCTCGGCGGCTCGCAGGAGACCGCGGCCGACGACCCCATCCTCGCCACCATGAGCGAACACGTGAAGATGGAGTTCGAGAACACCTTCATGTTCTACCTGCCGCGCATCTGCGAGCACTGCCTGAACCCCGCCTGCGTCGCGGCCTGCCCCTCGGGCGCCATGTACAAACGCGAGGAAGACGGCATCGTCCTCGTTGACGAAGACGGCTGCCGCGGCTGGCGCATGTGCGTCTCCGCCTGCCCCTACAAGAAGGTCTACTTCAACCACAAGACGGGCAAGGCCGAGAAGTGCACCCTCTGCTACCCGTTGATCGAGCAGGGCAAGCCCACCATCTGCTCGGAGACCTGCGTCGGCCGGCTGCGCTACCTCGGCCTGATGCTCTACGACGCCGACGCGGTCCTCGCGCAGGCCTCGGTCGAGAACGAGCACGACCTGCTGGATGCCCAGCGCGCCTGTTTCCTCGACCCATTCGACCCTGAGATCATCGCCGCGGCGAAGGCCGAGGGCATGGAGGACGACTGGATTCTCGCAGCCCAGAACAGCCCGATCTACAAGCTCATCTCCGAGTACAAGGTGGCCCTGCCGCTGCACCCGGAGTACCGCACCATGCCCATGGTCTGGTACATCCCCCCGCTGTCCCCGGTGGTCGACGTCATCTCGACGACCAACAACGACGGTGAGGACGCCCGCACCCTCTTCGCCGCCATCGACAAGCTCCGCATCCCGGTGGAGTACCTGGCGGGTCTGTTCTCGGCCGGCGACGTCGTGCCCGTCGAGTCCTCTCTGCGCAAGCTCGCCGCCATGCGGTCCTACATGCGCGACATCAACCTGGGGCGCGACCGCGACGAGACGATTCCGGAGGCGGTCGGTATGACCGGTACCGAGATCGAGGCCATGTATCGTCTACTGGCCATCGCCAAGTACGAGGACCGGTACGTCATCCCCAAGGCGCACGTGGAGACGGCTCGTGAGCTGGAGGAACTCGCCTGCTCGCTCGACACCGACGGCGGCCCCGGCATGGGCGGCCCGACCGCCGCCACGGCGGCGGGCCCGTACGGGAAGACCCCCGGGATGCCGCTGAACGCGACCGTCGACAACTACAACGAGATGGTCGGCAAGGGTGGGGAACGCACCAAGCCGACCACGCCGGGCCGGGTGAACCTGCTCAACTGGACCGGCACTGGTGTGCCCGACGGCATGTTCCCGCCGAAGGCCAGCGGGAGTCCCGCATGAGACTGAAGCTCCCGACCCGCAAGGTCACTGCGCTGCCCCTGTCGGCGGAGGACGGCCGCCTGGCGCATATGGCGGCATCGATACTGCTCGACTACCCCACCGAGGAGCGCCGGGCGCGCTTTGCTGCTGTCGCCGCGTCGGTGGCGTCGCTGCCGGATCCGCTTCGCAACGCCTTCGAGGCGTTCCTGACGCAGGCGGATGCGATGACGCAGCAGGAGCTGGAGATCCACTTCACGGCCACGTTCGACCTCAAGCGCAAGTGCTGCCCGTACCTGAGCTACTACGCTGCGGGGGACACCCGCCGCCGCGGCATGGCACTCGTGCGCTTCGTCGAGGCCTACCGCGCAGCCGGCTGGGAGGTCGCGGCGGAGGAACTGCCCGACTACCTGCCGATGGTGCTCGAATTCTCCGCGCTGAGCGACTCGCCCATCGCTCAAGAACTGCTCGCCGCGCACCGGGACGGGATCGAGGTGCTCCGCACGGCACTCGAGGCGGTGCCGAGTCCCTACGCCCATGTCGTGGAGGCGGTGTCCCTGTCTCTGCCTAAAATCGACGAGGAAACGCGTCAGCGCTACCTCAACTTGGTGAACGAGGGTCCGCCGACCGAGACGGTCGGCATGACCTTCCTCGGCAATCTCAAACCGTTCTCGCCCTCCGGCGCGAACAGCGAGGACGTACGAGTATGAATCCGCTCGATATTCTGCTCTGGGTGGCGTTCCCCTACGCCGCCGCCGGGGTCTTCATCGTCGGTCACCTGCTGCGCTACCGGTTCGACCAGTTCGGCTGGACCTCAAGGTCGAGCCAGACCTACGAGAACAAGTGGCTGCGCTGGGGTTCGCCCATGTTCCACTACGGCATCCTGATGGTCTTCGGCGGTCACATCGTCGGACTCTTCATCCCCAAGCCCTGGCTCGAGTTCTTCGGTGTCACCGAGCACATCTACCACCTCGGTGCGACCTGGCTGGGCAGTGTCGCAGCGGTGCTGACCATCGCCGGCCTGGTCATCCTGCTGATCCGTCGCCGCCTGGTCGCCCGGGTCAAGCTGGTCACCACCGTGATGGACAAGGTCATGTACCTGTTCCTCGCCGGCACGATCGCATTCGGCACGACCGCGACGGTGCTGTACCAGGTGCTCGGAGCCGGCTACGACTACCGCGGGTCGATCTCGCCGTGGATCCGCAGTCTCTACGGCTTCCAGCCTGACCCGTCGCTGATGAGCGATGTGCCGTTCTTCTTCCAACTGCACGTGCTCTGTGCGACGAGCCTGTTCCTGCTGTGGCCGTTCACCCGGCTGGTGCACGTCTTCTCGGCGCCGCTCGGGTACTTCGTGCGGCCCTACATCGTCTACCGCTCGCGGGACGGCCACCGCGGTGCGGGTGCCGTGAAAGCCCGCCGCGGCTGGGAGAAGAGCGAACTGCCGCGCGAGAAGGCGGGCAGCCGCCGCTAGGCGTTGACTCCGGCCGGCGGCCGGGCAATCGTAGATGTCTGAGGGCTCGTTCCCATATCTCGATCTGCCCGATCTGCCTGCCGCCCGAAAGGTCGCCGTTCATGGCCGCACCCGCCGTCCACCACCTCAGCGTCGACGAGCGGAAGGCGCGTGGCAAGGGCGCCCGTGAGCGCGCTCCGCTCACCAGCCACCGGGGCTGGGTTCCCGCCGCAGACCGCCCCGACCCCGTCGCCATGCTCGAGGCGCAGAACGTCACCCGGGAACAGGACCTGGTGCCGGTCCGGCATGGCCGGATGCTGGTTTCCCCCTTCACCTTCTACCGCGGCGCGGCCAAGATCATGGCCGAGGATCTGAAGGACACGCCGCGGGCCGGTCTGGTATCCCAGCTGTGCGGTGACGCCCACCTCTCCAACTTCGGCATGTTCGCCTCGCCCGAGCGTCAGCTCCTGTTCGACCTGAACGACTTCGACGAGACCCTCCCCGGACCGTTCGAATACGACGTGCTGCGGATGTCCGCGAGCTTCACGATCGCGGCCCGGAACAACGGCTTCAGCGCGAGCGACACCCGGGATGTGACGCTCGCGGCGGTGCGGTCCTACCGTGAGGCTATGGGCAGGTTCGCCACCATGGGCACCATGGACGTGTGGTACGCCCGACTGTCCGAAGACGAGGTGACCGCCGTCATGCAGGGGGTCATCGGCAGCCGGAAGGGCAAGCAGCGCAACGCCGCCGAGGCCATCGGCAAGAACGTACGGCGCAACGCCGCGAAGGCCCGTACCCGCGACAGCCTGCAGGCGCTGTCCAAGCTCGCCGAGTTCGTGGACGGGCAGTACCGGATCGTCAGTCGACCTCCCATCGTCATTCCCGCCCGGGAGCTGATGGACTACTTCAGCATGTCTCCCGATGAGACCCGGCACGCTGTGCAGGGGCAACTCCGCGCCTACCGAACCACACTGGAGCATGACCGTCGTCACCTGCTCGAGCAGTACCGGATCGTCGACGTGGCCCGCAAGGTCGTCGGCGTCGGTAGCGTCGGCACCCGGTCATTCATCGCCCTGCTCCAGGGCCGCGACGAGCAGGACCCGCTCTTCCTGCAGCTCAAGGAGGCGACGGCATCCGTGCTGGAGGACCACCTGCCGAAAAGCCGTTACACGCAGCCGGGAGAGCGCGTCGTGCAGGGGCAGCGGATGATGCAGGCCGCCAGCGACATCTACCTGGGCTGGACGAAGGGCGTGCAGGAGAACCGCTACCTCTACTGGCGTCAGCTGCGTGACATGAAGGGGTCGGCCGTGATCGAAATCATGGAACCGCTCGCCATGTCGTTCTACGCCCGGATCTGTGGCTGGACGCTCGCCCGAGCGCACGCCCGCTCTGGCCATCCGATCGCAATCACGGCGTACCTCGGCACGAGCGACAAGTTCGACGTGTCGGTCGCCGACTTCTCGGCCCGCTACGCGGACCAGAACGACCGGGACTATGCACGGTTCGCCGAAGCCGTTCGTTCCGGTCGCATCCAGGCCCTCGACGGCGTCTAGGCGAGCCGGTAACGAAGGCACATCACGCGGTGAGCGCGTCGGCGCACGGCGAGGAGCATTCAGCGGCAGGTGCACGCCAGAATGCGTCGGAGCGGCGCGTCACCAAGCGCAGCCTGCCCTTCGTGGCAGGGAAACCTCAACCTCCCTAGCATTGCAAACGAGCCACGAACGTGCGTGCGCACCGTACGTCCGGTTTGGCCAGAATCCTCAAGGAGTCCCATGTTCGATACGATCTTCGGCCTTCCTCTGCATCCCCTCATCGTGCACGCCACCGAGGTCGTCGTGCCGGCAGCAGCCCTCGTCGTGCTGCTCGCTGCCCTCTGGCCCCGGTTCCGCCGCTGGTCCGGATTCCTGCCGCTCGGCCTGGCCCTGGCCGCCCTCGTGCTGGTGCCGCTGGCCCGTGAGACCGGTGAGAAACTCAAGGACCGAGTGGTGGAGACCGCGCTGGTCGAAACTCATTCCGAGATGGCCGAGGGCCTGCTGCCGTGGGTTGCCGGCTTGGTCGTCGTCGCCGCCATGCTGCTCTGGTGGAACTACCGAGCGACCGTCGGCCGGACCATCGTTGCCCGCGCACCGAAGTGGGTGGCCATCGTGCTGGCCGTGGCCGCGCTGATCGCCGCCACCGGGACCACCGTGCAGGCCGTCCGTATCGGACACAGCGGGGCCGCCGCCGTTTGGTCGGAGGTCGGGGGAGTGCCGGCGCCCCCGAACTCCGACGACGACTGAAACGACGACGACTGATCAGCCGGTCACTGAGCTACGGCAACCTCGCGGGCCATTCAGGCGTGCGCTCGAGCACGCCGTCCGCCAGCGGGACGCCCAGCCGTGCACGGGAGCGTCGACCTGGATCGCGAAGTGCAGCGTGTCCCTGCCGTGATCGTATGACTAGCTGGGGAAGGGTGCACCCTTGCGGGCGTAGTAGAACCAGGCGAGCCACGTGCAGAAGACGCAGAACACGGCGCAACTGGTGAAGAACGCGGTCGGGCTGATGACCGTGAGCGAGATTCCCACCACGAACGGTCCGAAGGCGGCGATGGCGGATGTCCACGCGATGGCCCCGCCGGCCTGGCGCTTCGGGAAGATCATCGGCATCTGCTTGAACGTGCCCGCGTTGGCCAACCCGGCGAAGAAGAAGATGATCAGCATGCCGGTGAGGAAGCCCCAGAACTCGTCCACGCTGGTCGGGGTGAGGAAGAACGCCGTGAGGGCCGTGCCGGCCACCATGCCGAGACCGCCGATGAAGGTGAAGATCGCGCCGCCCCATTTGTCGCAGAACGGGCCGCTGGCGGCTCGCACCAGGGCGCCGAGGACCGGGCCGATGAAGGCGAAGGCCAACGGGTTCGGGGCATTCGGGAAGTCACCGTAGACGTTGAGGATGATCAGGCCCATCTGGGCCGCGAGGCCGCTGTAGGCGCCGAAGCTCATCAGGTAGATGGCCGTCATGATCCAGGTGTGCTTGACCCCGAAGATGTCCATCTGCTGACGGAAGTTGGCCGTGATGGGAACTCGGCGCAGGTACACGACGGCCAGGACGACGGCTAGCAGGGCCCAGGGGATGAGCACGAGTCCACCGTTGTGCAGCCAGACGAGGTCACCCTCGGCGCTACTCTGCGGGGTGAGGGCGGCTGTGCCGAGCAGACCGAATCCGACCACCCAGGGCAGGATCAGCTGCATGAGGCCGATGCCGAAGTTTCCGAGGCCTGCCTGCAGGCCCAGGGCTGTTCCGGCGAGGCGCTTGGGGAAGAAGTAGCTGGTCGAGGCCATGAAACCGGAGAACGTGCCGCCGCCGATACCGGCCGCGAATGCCAAAGCGAGCAGCACCCAGTAGGGCGTGGACGTGTCCCGGGCGGCGAGGGTCCAGCCGAGCATGGGGATGACGAGGAGGGCCGATGACATGGCGACGAGCGAGCGGGTGCCCATGATCGGCGGCAGGAACATGAAGACCAGGCGCAGCAGGCCGCCCGCGAGGCCGGGGAGGGCGACGAGCCAGTACAACTGGCTGGGCTCGAGGGAATAGCCGATGTCGTTCAGACGCGGCGCGATCGCGCTGACAAGGTACCAGGCGGCGAAGCTGAGGGTCAGGCTGAAGGTGGTGATCCACAGGGTGCGCCAGGCGAGCTTCGGATCCCACGTCTCGTCGTTCTCCGGATCCCAGTTGGATAGATCCGGTTTGAGCTTCGAGGCGAACTGCGTTGTCGTTTCGACTGACATGTGCTTCCTTGGCCTGGGTGGGCTGTCGGGCACACGGCCCGCGTAGCTTCCACCCTCGCGGTGCGGCCGGAATGCGACAACGCGCGAACGCCGTGAAAAATGAATCGGCCTGATTCGATCGGGGACCGCCGGTCTCAGCCGATGTTCAGCCGGAGGGGATCAGCCGCCGGCGAAGGGCGGCAGCACGTCGACGGTGTCGCTGCCGGAGAGCGGCACGGCGTCATCCGTCGCCCGCGTTCCGTTCACGAGCAGGGAGCAGCGACCCAGGATGCGCTCGAACTCGGCGCCGTAGCGGGCGGAGAGCTGGCCGCGCAGGTCGCCGATCGTGGCCGCGTCGAACGTGGCTGTCTCGAGGGCGGCGGCTTCGGCCGCCCCGGCGAAGAATCGGATGGCGGCCATCAGCGGTCCGCTTCCGAGTGCTCCGTGGGCCAGGCGAGGGCCAGCCGGGTGGCGAGAGCGCTCGCGGCCTCGATGTCGGCGGTCGTGCCGCCGTTGCGGGCCGCGGCAAGCCCGACCAGGAAGGTGCTCAGCGGCGCAGCGGGCCGGGCCACATTGTGGGCCACGTCGCGGGCCACGTCGAGCAGGGTGCTGACAGGCACGTCGGCGGGATCGAGGCCGAGACCGTCGGCCAATGCCACCAGCCAGTCGTCGAGTGCCTCGGGCGGAAGCGGGGCTGAGGTGCTCATTCGGTATCACTCCTCGGGGGATAGCTCCGCGGTGGGGTGCTGGTCAGCAGTGCGGAACTCCTCTCCACATCCTGCCATGTGTCCACGTCTGTGCCGGCGCCTTCGGCGTCGTTGACGCCGCGCAGCGCGAGTGGTGCGAGCAGCGCGCGCATGCTCGCGCCGTGCGAGTCGGCACCGAGACGCTGGGCGGCCGAACGCAGGGGCTCCGGCCGATAGATCCCAGCGAGCCACTGCGCGCGGCCGCCCTCATCGACCAGGTGCAGGCCGTCAACGGATGCCGGCAGCCCCGGGTCGGTCGCCGCCGGCACCAGCAGACGGGCGGCATCCGCTGCCCACGGAAGGTCGCAGGCAAGCACGAGAACCCAGCCGGCCGGTGCGTCGTCGGCGGAGGCGCGCGCGAGCGCCGCGAGGCCCGCCACGATTCCGGCGACCGGACCGCCGAACGGCGGGTCCTCGAGCGTCCAGATCGGCTTGCCCGAGTCACCGTGCGGAACGGCCGCCTTGGCTTCCTCCGGCCCGACCACGACGACGTGCCTGGTGAGGCTCCGGGCGTCCAGCACTCGAGACAGCAGGGTGCGGCCGGCCACCTCGACCGCGGGTTTGACCGCCCCGTCCAGCCGCCGGGCTCGGCCGCCGGCCACGACGATCAGATCGATCGGGTCGACGGTCATGGCTACGCGTCTGGGCGGTGCCAGTCGCCGGACTTGCCGCCCGTCTTGGTGATCAGGCGCACGTTCTCAATCCAAACGGACTTATCGAGGCCCTTCACCATGTCGACGACGGCCAGGGCTGCCACCGACACGGCGGTCAGCGCTTCCATCTCGACACCCGTGCGGTCGGCCGTGCGCACGGTGGCCGTGACGCGCACGCCGGTGTCTTCGATCACGAGATCGACGGCGGCGCCGTGCACGCCGATCACATGCGCGAGGGGGAGCAGATCGGCGCATTTCTTGGCCCCCTGGATCCCGGCGATCCGCGCCACGGCCAGCACATCGCCCTTGGGGGTGCTGCCGTCACGGAGGGCGGCGATGACCGTCGGGCCGCAGGCCACGAACCCGGCGGCTGTGGCGCTGCGCACTGTGGGCAGCTTCTCGGTGACGTCGACCATACGGGCCTGGCCGGCGGAATCGAGGTGCGTGAAGGGGTGTGCGGTCATGTCGCGTGCGCTCATGTCAACAGCATGACAGTGACCCGGTCGCCCTCGGCAATCCGGGTCACGTTCTCCGGCACGACGGCCAGCCCGACGGCCTGAGCAAGCCCGGCCACGAGGTGGGATCCCGACCCGCCCGCGGCGGCCCGGCGCACGACGGTGCGCGTGCCTTCACCGTGGAGGATCACGGGCATGTACTGGGCGCGACCGGGAGGGGAGTTCCAGCTCTCCGCGGAGGTCGCCGAGATCGTGGTGCGGAGAAGTTCCGTGTGGCCGCCGAGCCGGCGCAGGGCGGGCCGCACGAACACCTCGAACGACACGAAGGCGCTGACCGGGTTGCCCGGAAGGGCGAAAATGAGCGGCCCGTCGGCTGCCGGTGCATCAGCGGCAGCCGGCCACCGGCCGAAGCCCTGGGGTTTGCCCGGTTGCATCTTCACTGGCCCGAACCGAACGGTTCCGAGCGGGGCGAGCACAGCCTTGACCACGTCGTAGGCCCCGACGCTCACCCCACCGGAGAGCACGATGGCGTCGACCGTTCCGGCCAGGCCGGCCAGGAGGCTGCGGAGCGTGTTCTCATCGTCGGCAACCGCGCCGAGCCGGATGGGAACACCGCCCGCGGCGGCGACGGCCGATGCGAGGAGATATGAGTTCGAGTCGGGGATCTGGCCGCGCCGAGTGGGCTCGCCGGGGGTCACGAGCTCACTTCCGGTGGAGATCACGGCCACTCGCGGCGCTGGATGCGCCAATAGCGACGACGTGCCGGCGCTGGCCGCGGCCGCCACCCGGGTCGGCCAGAGCACCGAGCCGCGGGCGAGCACGGTGTCGCCCGCATGGGCATCCTCGCCGGAGCGACGGATGTGCGCGGCCGGCACCGGCGCCCGCACGATGGTGACCGTGCTGGTGCCCTGATCGGTGTCCTCGATCGGCACCACGGCATCCGCCCCGTCGGGGATCGGCGCCCCCGTCATGATCCGGGCCACCTGCCCGGACGCCAGGTGCGGGTTCTGACTGGTGCCGGCCGCAAGGTCTGCGATCACCGGCAGCGTGACCGGATGATCCGGAGCGGCTCCCAGCAGGTCGGCGCGCAACACGGCGTAGCCGTCCATGGCGGAGTTGTCGAAGGGGGGAGTGTCCGTTTTGCTCCGCACGTCGTCGGCGAGCACGAGGCCGAGGGCGGCGTCGAGCGAAACCAGGACTGGCGGCAGCGGGTCGACCGCGGCGAGCACGAAGGCGAGCTGGTCGGCCACGCTGCGGGCGTAGACGGGAACGAAGCAGCCGGCCGCGTCGCCCCCGGCCGCCCCGCGTTGGTCCGTGTGCTCGTGCTCCTGCTCGTGCGCGCTCCCCGTCATGGTCACATCCTCGCTGCGGTCGTCGACGCGCCGGTGACGGCGTCACCGTGCCATTTGCGACCCACTCCGGGAGCGGTGCCGGCTACGACGGCGGCGTCCCAGGCCACCATGCCGCCGTCGAGCAGGGTGAGCCCGGTGAAACCGGCGGCGGTGAGAGCCCGTGCGGCGTGCTCGGCCCGCGGGCCCACGTGGCAGTGCAGCACCAGCGGCACGTCCCGCGGCAGCGTGGCCATCCCGGCCTCGGTGAGCAGGTCGCCCAGGGGCAGCAGGACGGCATCCGGGATGGCGCTCTCGGTATGCTCGTCGGGCTCGCGCACGTCGACGACCACGAACGGATCTGTGCCGTCTGCGCGGGCGGCGAGGCGCGCCACGAGGTCCACCGGGGTGAGCGACTGCCATGCCTGTGTCGGCGGTGCGGCCAGGGTCGCGGCCGGGTTCGGGTCCGTGGCGGCGATGCCGGTGCCGATCAGGGGCACCTCGGTGAACCGCCCCGAGAGGGCGTCGATCACGAGGATGCGCCCGATCAGCGGGGTGCCGATTCCGGCGATGAGCTTGATCGCTTCGGTGGCCATCAGCGAACCGACCTGGCCGCAAAGCGCGCCGAGCACGCCGGCTTCGGCGCAGTTGGGCACCTCGCCCTCGGCGGGCGGGGTCGGGAACAGATCACGCAGGTGAACCCCCCGCACGCCGCTCCCGGCGGGAGGGGTGGCCCAGAACACCGACAGCTGCGCGTCGAAACGCAGAACGGATGCCCACACCAGCGGCAGGCCGAGGGCCGCGCACGTGTCGTTGACCAGAAACCGGGTGGGGAAGTTGTCCGTGCCGTCGATGACCACGTCGTAGCCGCCGAGGATCGCGGCGGCATTGCCGGCATCGAGGCGTTCGGCGTGCTGCACGACCACGGCTTCGGGTGCGATCGCGGCGATCGACTCAGCGGCGCTGACCACCTTGGGCCGACCGACATCCGCCTGCCCGTGCACGATCTGGCGCTGCAGGTTGCTTGGCTCCACGTCGTCGCTGTCGACGATGCCGATCGTTCCGACGCCTGCCGCGGCCAGGTAGACCAGGGCGGGGGAGCCCAGACCGCCGGCGCCGAGCACGAGCACCCGGGCATTGGCGAGGCGGCGCTGACCGAGCTCGTTGAGTTGGGGCAGGCGGCGTTGGCGTGCGGTGCGAACGGATTCTGCGCCGCTGAGGCGGTCGACGGGCTCGACGAGAGGGGGAATGGCCATGGCTACCACGCTAGGCGCTGATGGGGTCCGGCGGGTACCCATCCCGGTCTACCCCTTGAATTCCCAGCCGGAATGTAGTCCAGTGGGAGGGCATCACGGAACCAACTAGAGAAAATCCATGCAGTCTCGCGCGACCTGCTCGGCCGCGCTTTGAGGAACGCAATCAGGAACTAGGAAGGTATTTCATGACAGGGAACAGGGCAGTTGCCTACAAGAGCCCGGGCGTCGTCGAGGTCATCGACATCGACTACCCGACATTCGAACTGAAGGACGGCCCGGGGGTGAACCCGGCGAACGTGGGCCGCAAGGTGCCGCACGGGGTCATCCTCAAAACCGTGACGACCAATATCTGCGGCTCGGACCAGCACATGGTCCGCGGGCGCACGACCGCGCCGATGGACTTGGTGCTGGGCCATGAGATCACCGGCGAGGTGGTCGAATGCGGGCCCGACGTCGAGTTCATCAAGGTCGGCGACATCGTCTCCGTGCCGTTCAACATCTCCTGCGGCCGGTGTCGCAACTGCAAGGAGCGCAAGACCGGGATCTGCCTCAACGTCAACCCCGACCGGCCGGGCAGCGCCTACGGCTACGTCGACATGGGCGGATGGGTGGGCGGCCAGGCGGAGTACGTGCTGGTGCCGTACGCGGACTGGAACCTACTGAAGTTCCCGGACCGCGATCAGGCGCTGGAGAAGATCATGGACCTCACCATGCTCTCCGACATCTTCCCGACCGGCTTCCACGGAGCGGTCAGCGCGGGCGTCGGGGTGGGGTCGACGGTGTACGTCGCCGGAGCCGGCCCGGTGGGGCTGGCCGCAGCGGCATCCGCCCAGCTGCTCGGGGCGGCCGTCGTCATCGTCGCCGATCTGAACGAGGAGCGGCTGGCCCAGGCCCGCAGCTTCGGCTGCGAGACGATCGACCTGAGGCAGGGCGAACCGCAAGACCAGATCGAGCAAATCCTGGGGGTACCCACGGTCGACTGCGGTGTCGACGCGGTCGGCTTCGAGGCCAGGGGCCACGGTAAGGACGCCGGTCAGGAGCGCCCGGCCACGGTGCTGAACTCCCTGATGACGGTCACGGCCGCCGGTGGTGGCCTGGGCATCCCGGGGCTCTACGTCACGGGTGACCCGGGAGGGGTGGACGAAGCGGCCAAGGTCGGATCGCTGTCCATCCGGCTGGGTCTCGGCTGGGCCAAATCCCTCTCCTTCACCACAGGTCAGTGCCCGGTGATGAAGTACAACCGTGAGCTGATGATGGCGATCCTGCACGACAAGGTGCAGATCGCCCAGGCCGTCAACGCCCAGGCGATCAGCCTGGAGGATGCCCCGCGCGGGTACGCCGAGTTCGACGCCGGCAAGTCGGTCAAGTACGTGCTGAACCCGAACGATTTCGTCAAGTAGCCACGTTTCACGAGCACTGTGACCATCATCAGCGCACCCGGCCGGCGGTTTGCCCCGGCCGGGTGCGCTGTTCTCTCGGGGACCGGCATTTGTCACCGTCCCCTGGGACCTTTGCCGCACAGGGCGGCGGTTAGTGTGGAGAGATGATTGATCAGTTCCAACGCCCGCTGCACGATCTGCGCATCTCGGTCACCGACCGCTGCAACTTTCGTTGTGTCTACTGCATGCCCAAAGAGGTGTTCGGCAAGGACTTCGCGTTCATGGAACGCGATGAGCTGCTCTCGTTCGAGGAGATCACCCGTTTGGCGCGGATCAGCGTGGCTCACGGGGTGGAGAAGATCCGCCTCACCGGCGGCGAGCCGCTGCTGCGTAAAGGCATCGAGGAACTCGTGGCGATGCTCGCCGCGCTCCATACCCCCGACGGCCGCCCGATCGACATCGCGATGACCACGAACGGTTCGGTGCTGGCGCTCAAGGCGCAGGCGCTGAAGGATGCGGGGCTCAAACGCGTCACGGTGTCGTTGGACTCGCTCGACGACGCCACGTTCCAGGCCATGAACGACGTGAAGTTCCCGGTCGCGAAAGTGCTGACCAGCCTCGACGTGGCCCACTCCGTGGGGCTCGGTCCGATCAAGATCAACATGGTGCTCAAGCGCGGGCAGAACGACAAGGATGTGGTGGCCATGGCGCGCCACTTCAAGGGCACCCCGTACATCCTCCGGTTCATCGAATACATGGATGTGGGCTCGAGCAACGGCTGGGAGATGGCGGACGTGGTGCCCTCGAATGAGGTTGTGGCCCGCATCAACGCCGAACTGCCGCTGGTCGAGGTGACCCCCAATTACAACGGCGAGACCAGCCGACGATGGCGCTACCGCGACGGCGGCGGCGAGATCGGCGTCATTTCCAGCGTCACGCAGTCGTTCTGCCACTCCTGTTCACGGGCGAGGGTCTCCACCGACGGCAAATTGTTCACGTGCCTGTTCGCGACCGAGGGGCACGACCTGCGCGCCCTGATGCGCGGCGGCTGCACCGATGAGCAGCTGGCTGCGGTGATGAAGCAGATCTGGCGTGAGCGCACGGACCGCTACTCGGAGTTGCGCAGCGCTGAGACCGGCCGGCTGCGGGCATCCGGTAAGAAAAGAATCGAAATGTCGTACATCGGTGGGTGAATCCAGATGAGCAGAATCACGGCCAGTCGCAAGGTCGTGCGCCTGACGGTGGGCAGCCAGCCCACCACGCGCGAAGACGTGCTGGCGGTCGAAGAGCCGCTCGAGATCCGTGTAAACGGCCGCTCCCTCGCCGTCACGATGCGCACCCCCGGGAACGACTACGACCTGGCCGCCGGGTTCCTGGTGTCGGAGGGCGTCATCACCCGGGGCGAGCACTTCTTCACGGCCCGATATTGCGCCGGAGCCACGGTCGACGGGGAGAACACCTACAACGTGCTCGACGTGTCGCTCGCACCCGGCGTCACACCGCCCGACCCGAGTCTGGAACGGTCGTTCCTGACGACCAGTTCCTGCGGGCTCTGCGGCAAGGCGAGCATCGACGCCGTGCGCACAAAGTCGGCGTTCCCGGTGCTGGACGACCCCTTGCGGGTCGACGCGGCACTCTTGACGACCTTCCCCGAGGCCCTGCGCGCCGCCCAGGCCGTGTTCGAGAAGACCGGCGGCATCCATGCGGCCGCCCTCTTCGACGGCGCCACCGGGCGGATGCTGGTGCTACGCGAAGACGTCGGCCGCCACAACGCGGTCGACAAGGTCATCGGCTGGGCGCTGAAGGAAGACCTGCTGCCCCTCACCGGGACGGTGCTGATGGTGTCGAGCCGGGCGAGTTTCGAGCTGGCGCAGAAGGCGCTGATGGCCGGGATCCCCGTGCTCGCCGCCGTGTCGGCGCCGTCATCACTGGCCGCCGATTTCGCCGACGAGGTGGGCATGACGGTGGTTGGATTCCTGCGCGGCGACTCCATGGTGATCTACGCCGGGGCTGAACGCATCGAGAGCGACGTGCGGACGCAGCAGAGCGTCTCCGGCTAGTCGCGCACCGCGGGTTCGACCACCCGCACGGTGCGCCAGGTGTCGACGGCGATCACGCAGCCCAGGACCACGAGGGAGATCGAAACGGAGGCGAGGGCATCCGTGGTCCAGTGGTAGCCGAGGTACAGGCGGCTGAGGGCCGCCAGCACGATACCGACCACGGCGATGCCGAGGCCGAGTGCGGTGGCCCGCCCACGGAGACGACGTGAGAGCACGAGGTAGGCGGTCACCAGCAGGAAGTCGGACGCGCCCAGCACGTGGCCGGACGGGAAGGAGTGTGTGAGGTCCGTGCCGTAGAGCATCAGGTCGGTCGGCGGTCGCTCGCGGTCGATCGCGCGGCCGATGATCTGAGCCAGCAGCACGCCGGTCGCCATGGCCCCGGCTAGCAGCAGCGGGCGCCAGGCCTGCCGGGTGATCAGTCCCCAGCCCACGCACACGACCAGCACGATCAGGGGGAGCGCGATCGGCCCGAACACGACCGCCAGCACGATCATCACAGTTGTCAGAACGGGGGAGCGGCTCTCCAGCAGCCACTCCTGCACGGGGACGTCGATCGCGGTGATGCCGCGCTCGCCGAGCACGCTCAGCAGGGTGACCGTGAAGAAGACGGCACCGGAACCCACGCAGGCGATCGCGGTGTCGCGAAGGATGCGGTGGGAACCGGCATCCAGTCCCCGCGTCTCCACGACGTACCGGTGGTAGAACGTGCGCCACGGATGCGACGCGCGGCTCCGTCGGCGTTCGGCGTCGAGTCGTGCGGCCAGGGGAACCCAGAGCACCACCGCGATGCCGACCACCAGCAGCGCCGCACCGATGGAGTCGGTCAGCCAGTGCGCGCCCAGATAGGTGCGGCTTTGCATCATCGTGACCGTGTACAGCGCCCCGGCCAGCCAGACCCACCAGAACGGGAAGAGCACCCCCAGGATCATCGCCAGCGTCGTCGCATTGGCGACGTGCCCGGAGGGGAACGACCCGAAATCAACGTTGACCAACAGGTCTTCGAGGCCTGTTGGGCGGGCCCGGCCGAAGAGCCCCTTGAGCAGGCGCACGGAGACATCGGAGACCACGGTCACCAGAAATGCGTACCCCGCGGCCCAGGGACGTTTAATGAACAGGAGCAGGCCGACGAGCAGGACCGGCACGACGACGGAGGCGAAGAGGCCGCCGCCCAGGGTGTTCATCACGAGGGCGAGGGAGTCCCACGCCGGTGCCCGGTTGGCGGACACCAGTATCATCCACTCCGTGTCCAGGACGAACGGCCTGCCGTTGCGGGCGATGATCACGCCCAGCCCCACCGCGAGCGCCACGGCCGCCAGGCCGCTGAACAGCGGCCACCGGCGGGTGACGCGCTTTGCCCCCTCACCCATGATCAGCTCGGCGTGCTCAGCTCGGCGACGCAGCGTGCGCTGCCTCGTGGGCGATGAATCGCACCGACATGGCCTTGTAGCCGGGGGTGTTCGACTCCCGGGCCACCAGCTCGCGGTGCATCAAGGCGTTCGCCTCCGGGAAGTACGCCGCGGCGCAGCCCCGCGGGGTGGGGTAGACCACCAGGCGGAACTCGTTGGCGCGGCGTTCCTCGCCCTGGAAGGTGCTGATCACGTCCACCATGTCGCGGTCCGAGAAGCCCAGCTCGGTGGCATCGTCCTGGTGGATCAGGATGACCCGGCGTCCGCCGGAGATGCCGCGGTAGCGGTCGTCCAGCCCGTAGAACGTGGTGTTGTACTGGTCGTGGCTGCGCATAGTCTGCAGGATCAGGTGACCGGCCGGCGGGGTGAGGTACTCCAGCGGGCTGACCGTGAACCGGGCTCGGCCGATGTCGGTGGCGAAGCTGCGGGTGTCCCGCGGCGGGTTGGGCAGCACGAAACCGTTCTTGGTCTTGAGTCGGGTGTTGAAGTCGGAGAACCCCGGGAGCACGCGCGAGATCCGGTCACGGATGACGTCGTAGTCGTCGGCCATGGCCTTCCAGTCGATCACGTGGTCGTCGCCGAGCGTGGCGCTCGCCATGCGGGCGACGATGACCGGCTCGGCGAGCAGATGTTCGGAGACCGGCTCCAGGCGCCCCTGCGTGGTGCGCACGACCGACATGGAATCCTCGACCGAGAGAACCTGGCGGCCGCCCGAATGCTTGTCGTCCGTGTCGGTGCGCCCGAGCGTGGGCAGGATCAGCGAGATCTTGCCGTGCATCACGTGTGAGCGGTTGGGCTTGGTCGACACGTGCACCGTCAGGCCGACGCGTTGCATCGCGGCCTCGAGGGCCTCAGTGTCGGAGCAGGCCAGAGCGAAGTTGCCGCCCATCGAGACGAACACGTCGACGTCGTCGTTCTCGAACGCTTCCACGGTGTCGACGGAGTCGAGGCCGTGCTTGCGGGGGGACTCGATGCCGAATTCCGTGTCGAGGGCGGCGAGCAGCGGCTCTTTGGGTTTCTCCCACACGCCCATCGTGCGGTCACCCTGCACATTGGAGTGGCCGCGCACCGGGCAGGCACCCGCGCCCGGCTTGCCGAAGTTCCCCTGCAGCAGGAGCAGATTGATGATCTCCTTGAGCGTGTTGACCGAGTGCGGCTGTTGGGTGAGGCCGAGGGCCCAGCAGATGATGGTGGCTTTGGAATCGATCATCATCTGCGCCACGGTGGAGATCTCCAGCGGGGTGAGCCCCGTGGCCTTCTCGGTCTCGGCCCAGTCGATGCTCTTGCGGGCTGCCCGGTACTCGTCGAGTCCCTGCGTGTTCGCGGCGACGAACTCGGCATCGACGACGGAGCCGGGAACGCGCTCCTCCTCTTCGAGCAGCAGGTGGCCGAGCGCCTGGAACAGGGCCAGGTCGCCGCCGACCTTGATCTGCAGATACTCGTTCGCGAGTGCAGTACCGTCGCCGATCACGCCGGAGACGGACTGCGGGTCCTTGAAATTGAACAGCCCGGCCTCGGGCAGTGGGTTGACGGCGACGATCCTGCCCCCGTTGTCCTTACACTCCTTGAGGGCCGAGAGCATCCGCGGGTGGTTGGTGCCCGGGTTCTGGCCGACGACCAGGATCAGCTCGGCCTGGTGGATGTCCTCGAGCGAGACGGTGCCCTTGCCGATCCCGATCGTGGCGTTCATCGCGGAGCCCGAGGATTCGTGGCACATGTTCGAACAGTCCGGAAGGTTGTTCGTGCCGATCGATCGGGCGAACAGCTGGTAGAGGAAGGCCGATTCGTTGGCCGTGCGGCCCGAGGTGTAGAACACGGTGCGGTCGGGAACGGTGGCCCTGATCTGCTCGCCGATGAGCTCGAACGCGTCGTTCCAGGAAATCTGGGAGTAGTGCGTGTCGCCGGGGCGGATGACCACCGGATGCGTGATGCGGCCCTGGTTGCCGAGCCAGTACTCGGTCTTGGTGGCCAGCTCCTCGATCGAGTGTTCGGCCCAGAACGCCGGGGTCACCGTGCGCGTGGTGCTTTCCTCGGCGACGGCCTTGGCGCCGTTCTCGCAGAACTCCGCCGTCTTGCGGTGTCCTTGCGACTCCGGCCACGCGCACCCGGGGCAGTCGGTGCCGTCGCGCTGGTTGAGGCGCAGCAGTGCCTTCGCTGTGCGGGGGACCCCGGCCTGCGCGAAGCCGCGATCAAGCGCCACCAGAACGGCCTCCAGCCCGGCCGCAGACTTCTTCGGCTTCTTGACGACCAGATTGTCTTCGTTGATGTCCTCGATCGGAGCGCGTCGTGTCATACCTCCATCCTGCTCCCTTCAGCCGGGCGTTCCGACATCGGCGCCGTGTATGTTCGGATCGAATTGCTTGAACCACAGACAAAGGGAGCACCGTGGGAACTCACACGACGCTGGACACGATGCGGCAGACCCGTTCGATCCTGGACGGCATCCGCTGCGCCGATGACCTGACGATCGCAGCGAGCCGGGACGGCGGCGTGCGCGCCGTGCGCCTGCTCGCCCAGGCGGCAACCGACCCCGGTGACCAGTTGACCGCGATCGCGGCCATCCACTCTCTGGGCCAGGTGTTCGACGAGTCCGCCGACGACGTGCTCGTGTTGCTACTCACTCACGACTCGCGCTTCATCCGTGAGCACGCGGCCTGGGCCTTCGGGGCTCGGCTGCCCCGGTTCGAGGCGCTCTCCGGGCTGCTCAGCATGGTCGCAGATGGCGGCTTCTCCGGGATGATCGCCCAGCGCACCCTCGAGCAGTGGAGCTCGTCGGTGCCGGATCACGTTGCCCTGGCCATCGAGGGTGCCCTGATCGGCGTGCGGGAGTGCGGCGCCCGCGCCCGGCTGGTGGAGACGATGGGAATCATTCCCGGTCGCATCCCCGAACGGCTGCTGCGCCGGGTGGCCGTCGACGAGGCCGAGGCGGTGGAGGTGCGGGCGGCCGCGATCGCGGCCCTCGGCGACCTCGGGCCGAACGAAGCCAGCATCCGAATCGTGGGCGACCTGGCGCAGGAGACCGGCGTGCTCGCCGATGTGGCCCACCTGGCCCTGATCGACCTGACCGTGCCTACCTACCCGCGCCCGCCGTGGAGCCAGGGGCTCACGGTGGCCCAGCTCTTCCTGCACGCCGATATCGACCGTGAGCTCAGCCAGGTGGGGGCCGGGGACAACGGTGGCATCGCCACGCTGCTGGTGCGGCTCGGCGACGCGCTCGTTGCCGGCGCTGCCGGTGGCGCTGCCAGTTCCGGTGCCGGTGCCGGTGCCAATTTCGGTGCTGGTGCCGGTGCCGGTGCCGGTGGTAGCGGCGCGGTCGAGCGCGTGCTGACCCTCTCCCGGGGCAGCTTCGCCGGCGCGCTGACCTGCCTGCCCGAGGTCGGATCCACCCTCGCGGGGCACGCCTTCGCGACCGTGCCCTTCCTCGGTGATCCGGTGGCGTCGGTCGACGCCTGGCCGCGGCGCATTGCGACGCAGCGGGGCATCCGTCGCATTCTCCGTGCCGCCGGAACGGTCGACGCGATCCACCTGCGGATGGCCGACATCGGCACTCTCGCCGCCTCCACGGTCGCCCGCGATCTCGACATCCCGATCGTGTTCACGGTGGCGCCCGACCCGCACAGCGTCATCCACTCCCTGGACAACTCGGGGGCGCTCACCCGGCAGAACTTCGGCACGGTCGACGAGACCGAACACTTCTGGTTCCGGGCCCGGCTCGTGCAGCGGCTGGCCGCGGATGCCGCGCACACTGTGCTCTTCCCCCGCCCCGACCTGCAGCGCGACATGCGCGACCTCGTGGGAATCGACATCGAGCAGCACCCGGAACGCCACTCTGTGATTGCGGAGGGCATCGACCTGGCCGTGATCGAGCGGTCGCTGGCGGATGCGCGCGCGTCGGCCGACGCCGTGTCGCCCGAGTCGCCGGTGTCTGCGACGGAAATCAGTGCGACGGGCGCTGTGGCGCTGGCCGAACTCGACGCCCTGCTCGCCACACTTCCGCCGAGCCGGCGCGGTCTGCCGCTCGCCATCACGGTGGGCCGCCTGCACCGCGTTAAGGGCATGGCGGCTCTGGTTCACGCCTGGGCCGCGGATGCCGGCCTGCGCGCCCGTTGCAACTTGGTCATCCTCGGCGGCGACCTGTTGACCCCCTCCCTCGACGAGAAGAGCCAGCTCGACCAGATGGCGGCGGCCGTCGACCTCAACGACGCCGCGGGCGAGGGGCTGCTGCTCGCGGGGCACCGCACCAATGACACCGTGGCGCACTGGCTCGCCGCGGCCCGCTTCGGGCGGCCCGGTCTGGCGGCCCCTTTCGGCGCATATGTCTGCGCGAGCATGAAGGAAGAATTCGGCATCGCCTTGCTTGAGGCTATGGCGACCGGTCTCACGGTCGTCGCGCCGAATTCAGGGGGACCGGCCACCTACGTGGAGCACGGAGTGACGGGCTTCCTCGTCAACACGGGCAATCGGGCGGCCCTCGCCGAGGGGATCAGCGCCGCCCTCGAACTGGCCTCAGGGCCCCGCGGGCCCGAATATGCCGATCGTTCCGGGGAGATGGTGGCACGCTCCTTCACCATCCAGGCCATGGCGAACACCCTGACCCGGGTCTACCGTGATGTCGCCAACGCAAACGAGACCAGCGCGTGGAAGGTGAGCGTCTGATGACCCTGTTGATCATCAGCCCGGACTATGCGTCGCACCTGTTCCCGCTGGCCACCCTCGGCACCGCCTGGCTGGAAGCGGGGGAGCGCGTCGTCGTGGCCAGCGGCCCTGCCACGGCAGACATCGTCGCCGCATTCGGATTCGAGCGGGTCAACCTGCAGCTGGGCCGGGGTTCCAACCCCGGCACGATCCGGGCGGAGGACCAGCCTTCGGGTGAGGACGACGCCCTCCGTGGCTTCTTCGACGCCACCCGGCTCGGAATGGTCGAGACCCTCACCTTCCAGGCCGAGGCCCGCAGCAGCGATCTGCTCTGGAACCCGGTGGAGGTAGCCCGCGCGGTGCAGCAGGTCGTGGCCGAGGTCCAACCCGATTTCGTGATCGTCGATCACCTTGCCTTCAGTGCGCGGCTCGCCCTGATCAGTGCCGGCGTCCGCCACGCCGATGTGGTGCTCGGCCACCCGTCGGCGCTGCCGGTGGGCGACGAGGTCTACGGCTACCCGCCCGAGTGGCCGATTGCGTTCGCGCCCGCTGAGGAGGACCTGGCCGCCCTGATGAGTATCTGCCAGAACGTGCGCGATTCCTTCACCGCCCAGTGGAACGCCGCCCTGCGGGTTCTGGACCCGGCCGCCCCGCCGAGCACGGATGCCTTCATGGAGTCCGGGGACATCCTGCTGCTCAATTACCCGGCGGAACTGCACGACGCCGCTCGCGGGGAATTGCTGCCGCGGCACGCCTTCCTCGGCTCGGCGGTGCGCGACGAGGCCGCCGACGCCGACGTCGACCGATGGCTGGCCGTGAACAGCGACCGTCCCGTCGTCTACGTCAGCTTCGGCAGCTTCCTGTCGGTGCGCGGGGACGTTCTGGGCCGGGTCGCCGAGGCTCTGCGCGGACTCGACGTGCGGGTCGCCATCGCCACCGGGGCCACCGATCCGGCCGAACTGGGCCCGATCCCGGACTCCTGGCTGGTGCGCGGGTTCTTGCCGCAGGTGACCGTGCTGCAGGGTTCCGCGCTGGCGGTCTCGCACGGCGGCAACAACAGCGTCACCGAGGCGATGACCCACGGGGTACCGCTGCTGCTGCTGCCATTCTCCACAGACCAGTTCGCGGGGGCGGCCGCGGTCGAGTCGGCCGGCTTCGGTCTGTCGCTCGCGCCGAACACGGCTACGGTCGACGAACTGCGCGAGGCTATGGCCGGCCTGCTCGCCCTCGACGGGGAAGTCCGGCGGAGCCTGGACCTGCTGGGCGCATCACTGCAGGGCGGAGCCGGGCCGAAGCGAGCCTATGCGGCGCTTCTGGCGGAGCCGGTCGAGTTGTAGGGTGCCGGATCAGACGTCGATCGCGTAGACCAGGGACTCCTGCACCATGCCGAACCAGTCGTAGACGTCGTGCAGGAACGGCGCCTCGTCGTCGCTCAGTTGGGGCACCCCGTCGGGCCCGATCTCGAGGCGCTCGGCGAGCGTGAGGCGCAGGTCGGTGAGCGTGCGCAGCCAGGACTGAACGTCGGTTGGGTCGAGCGCGATGGTCACGGGCTGCGCGGCGGCAGCGGACGCGGCGGCGCTCAGTTCGGCGTCTCCGGGCTCTTCGGCGATCTCGTCGAGCGGTTCCTCGCCGAGGGTGGCGAGCACGCACCGAGCGTTCCGCACCTTGCGCCCGAGCAGGTCGTCGGACGTGAACCGGCGGAACTCCGCGGCAGCTTCCGGGTCGTCGGTGTAGGCATCCGGAAGCAGCCGGCGCAGGGTCTGGTTGTCGGCTGTGCCGAGCGCGTTGGTTCCCGCGGCTTCGAGCAGGTCGATCAGCTGACTTGCGGCCAGGCGCATCAGGCCGATCTCCACCGGTTCGAACTGGGCGGTCACGCTGCCGGCGCTCTCGCCGCCCGCGGTCGAATACTCGAACTGCATCACGCGTCGGCCTTGGCAAGGGTGGCCCACAGCCCGTAGCCGTGCATGGCTTCGACGTGGCGTTCCATGGACTCCCGGTTGCCGGTGGCGACGACGGCCTTGCCGTTGTTGTGCACCTGCAGCATGAGGCGTTCGGCCTGCTCGGCGGAGACACCGAAGTAGCTGCGGAACACGTAGGAGACGTAGGACATCAGGTTGACCGGGTCGTCCCAGACGATGGTGATCCAGGGACGATCGAGGGACACGGCGTTCCGCAGATCGAGTCGTTCGTCAGTCTTCGGCACGGGATAAGCCTCACACGGAGCCGGGACAAATCCAACCGGGGTGTGCCGGATCAGGGCGCGTGGTGCGGTCGCCCGGCCGCGTGGCCGATGGCGGTGACCATGAGGGTGATCACGGCCGACAGGGCCACACCCCAAGCGATGTTCAGCGTCAGCAGCAAGGCTCCCACACCGGCACCCACCAGGATGAGCACGATCGCGGCCAGCCTGCGTAACCAGGGCTGGCCCGTGCCTCCGCCGAGCCGGGAGTCCGCCGCGAAGCCCGTGATGGTCGAGGTCACGACGACCGTCGTGACATCTTTCACACCGATATGACGGGCCACGGATGCCTGCAGCCCCATCACGGCTGCCAGCGAACCGGTGATCGCGAGGTCGAACGGCTCGGGCGGCACGCCGCCGCCCGTGAAGAGCGCGAGCGCCAGCGCCAGCATGATCAGGCCCTGGGCGCCGAACAGGACGGTGGTGTGGGTGGTCCAGCCGATGGCGACCGGGCGCAGCACGCGTCCGCCCACGGCGGCACCGAGCATGAAGGTGAACAGGGCGAGAAGGGGGCCGGCCACGGGGAGTCCGGGGGCGCCGGCGATGGCCATGCCGAGGATGACGACGTTGCCGGTCATGTTGCCGGTGAAGACCTTGTCGAGGCCGAGGTAACCCACGGCATCCGCCACGCCCGTGGAAAAGGTGAGCGCCAGCATCAGACCCAGGTGCAGGTTTGCGGGGTGGCGGCGGAGGATCTCGAGCACGGGGGTCCTAACGGAGAGCGCGACTGCGGGCTGCCGACCCGGTTGCCGGGCACGTGGGTCCATGATTCCACGATCACCGGTCGCTTCAGCGCAGGACTGGGCTTTCTCCTCGGGTTTCAGCGCCGCTCAGTCCCGCGTATCGACGTCGAGCCCGGTCTCGAGGTCGGTGCAATCGACTAGCCGAGGTTCGTGACTACGCAGGTATGGTCGTGCGCCGGTGTCGCCGGTGGCGGAGCCGATGAGCTCGGCCCAGTGCGCTCGCCCGATCACCACGGGATGGCCAGGGCGTGCGTCGAACTCTGCCTGCCGAAGTGTGTGCGGGCCGACCTCCCACGTGCCGGTGCCCGTCCCATCTGGCAATGTGCCGATCAGACGTGCGACCGTGCTCCTCCGCAGTCCCGGGACGTCGACGGGCACTATAGCCACGGCGATCGGAGCCGAAGGGAGGGCGGTGGCCTGCCGGAGGCCCGCCCGCAGCGATGCGGAGAGTCCCTCGGCCCAGTCGTCGGCCTGCGCCACGACGACCGATGGGATGAGGCCGAAATCGTCGAGCAGAGCTCGGGCTTCCGCGGCCTGGGCGCCGAGCACGACGATCACGGGTGAACAGCCGGCATCCGTGAGGGTGCCGATCGTGCGCACCAGCCAGAGGGTGCCGTCGTCGCCCTGGGCGAGCGCCTTGGGCATCCCGTAGCGGGATCCGGCGCCGGCCGCGAGCACGAGGCCGGCGATCGGCGCGAGAAAGGTGGGCATGCCTGCCATAGTAGGGCGGTGCGGGTCACCGGTGACCGACTTCGGGGACTCATGCTGACGGTGGTCGAGCCGGTCGAGCCGGTCGAGCAGGTCGAGCAGGTCGTGATCCAGGTCGAGATGCAGGCCCTGCGGGAGCTCCGGCCCGGTGTTCGCCCGCGGGCTGCCAGGTTTGAGTGGGGTCGTAGCAGGAAGGTGCCTTGATTCGGGGTTTGCCCCGGATCATGCGGATCTCCCACCCTGAGGTGTCGATGCTGTGGTGGTGGTGGTGCAGGCAGAGCAGGACTCCGTTGCCGGTGTCGGTCTTTCCGCCGCGGTGCCAGGGGATGACGTGGTGCACGTCGCATCAGGCCGCTGGCACGGTGCAGCCGGGGATGGCGCAGCCGGCGTAGCGGGCGGCGATGGCGCAGCGCTGGGCCCGGAGGACGGCCACTGAACGGCTCAACCACCGAACGGCTCAACCACCGAACGGCTCAACCACCGAACGGCTCAACCACCGAACGGCGCAACCACCGGACGGAGCAACCACCGGGAGATCGCGCGGTCGGCTCGGAGCATCCGGGGCACGTTACTGAGGAGAAATTCGGGACATGCCGGGATCACTGGCACAAATGACGGCGTGTCGCGAAAAACTCCGCAGTTAGCGACGGTCACGGATGCCGCGGCTCGGGTTCAGTCGATGGCTCAACCGCCGGACGGCTCAACCACCGGATGGCTCAACCACCGAACGGCTCAACCCCCGGAAGATCGCGCGGTCGGCTCGGAGCATCCGGGGCACGTTACTGAGGAGAAATTCGGGACACGCCGGGATGACTGACACAAGAGACGGCGTGTCGCGAAAAACTCCGCAGTTAGCGACGGTCACGGATGCCGCGGCTCGGGTTCAGTCGATGGCTCAACCCCCGGATGGCTCAACCCCCGGATGGCTCAACCCCCGGATGGCTCAACCCCCGGATGGCTCAACCACCGGTGGGGGCGAGCACCCGGCGGCCGCGCACGAAGACCCCGGCGATCGCCGGCTGACGAAGGGCGAGAAGCAGCGCGAAGAGGGTCTGGTCGGTGGCCATCTCCTCGTTGTCGGCGCGGATGCCGCGCTCGAGCACAGTGGCAAGAGGTTCCCAGCGGTCCGGATCGATCAGCAGGAAGTCGGCATCCTTGCCCACGTCGAAGTTGCCGTACCGGTCCTCCATGTCGAGGGCGCGCGCCCCGGCCAGGGTTCCGGTGAACAGCAGGGCGGCCGGGTCCAGCGACAGGCCGGCTGCTCCGGGCTCGGAGAGGTGCACCTTGAAACAGTCGTTGAGCACCCGGGAGACGAGCCACTCGTCGCCCGCGCCCACATCGGACCCGATCGCCACAGTCACTCCGAACGATGTCGTGCGCAACCACGGCATGGTGCCCGACCCAAGGAACTGCTGCGACGTGGGGCAGTGCGCCACACTCGTGCCCGTTTCGGCCAGGCGGGCCAGCTCGCTGTCTTCGCAGTGCACGGCGTGGGCCAGGATGCTGCGCCGCCCCAGCAGGGTCGACCCGCCCCGCGCCGACCCCGGCAGGAACCGGCCGTCGTAGGTGTCGAGGTAGGTATCGACCTGGTAGACCGACTTGACTGCGTCGATCTCGCCCGTGCCGGGCCGGTTGTTCTCGTTCAGGTGGCTGTGGAAGTAGACCCCCTGGCCGCGCACCGAGTCGTACAGCTCGCCGAGTCCGGCCAGGGTCGTGGGGGTGACCGACAGGCTGAACCGCGGGACCACCGCCACCTGGAGCAGCGCGGTGGCCGGGTCGCCGGTGTCCACCGCGTGCCAGCGGGCGATCTCATCCGTCACCAGCTCGAGAGCCGCGGCCTCGCTGGTGAGCAGCGCCTGCGAGGGCTCGGAACCGACGGTCTGGATGCCGCGCCCGCTGACCAGGCGCAGCCCGGCCCGCTGCGATTCCTCGAAGAGGGCGTCCTGCGCGTGCGGGAACGCGGAGCCGAAGACCAAGGCGCTGGTCGTGCCGGCGGCCACGCGGCGGCGGGTGAAGTCCCGGGCGATCTGCTCGCCGAACTCGGGGTTGGACAGGCGCGCCTCGGCCGGGAAGACGCAGTTGTCCAACCACTCGAGCAGCTGGCCGCCGCCGTAGGCGTCCGTGGAATAGGTCTGCGGGAAATGCAGGTGCGTGTCGACGAAGCCGGGCAGGATGAAGCCTCCCCGGTTGTCGGTGACCGGCAGGGCCGCGTAGGCGGCAGGGAGGTCGACGAACGTCCCGACCCACGCGATCCGGCCGGTGTCGGTGGTCACGAGAGCGCCGTCGGGCAGTGAGACGAGGTGACGGTGCGCGGCGGCCACGGTGGGGGAGCCGGCAATGTGGAAGATGTGGCCGCGGTAGACCCGGCTGGACGGTGTCACGTGAGGGCCCGTTCTCTGTTCGTCGTTCTCATCCACTGGACTCGTTTCCACCGGACTCGTTCAGTGTATTGGGGGTCGTAACGCTCAATCACCGCGCGATCGAGCAAACGCTTGCAGCAAACGCTTGCATATGCGGTATGCGGCGGAGTAGCGTCACACCTGTTGTTCTCAGCGCCACCGGGCGCGAGACAGGGGGAGTCACTGTTGACGAAACGCACCGCTACACGCCGCCCGGCAATCCGCCGCATGGTGGCCATGATCGGAGCCGGTGCGATCGTTCTCTCCGGTCTCGCCTTCTCCGAGGTCGCCGCGGCCGCCGCCACCCCGACGGTCGCGCTGGTCGGCAGTCTGCAGGGTGAGCTGGGCTGCACGGAGGACTGGCAACCGACGTGCGAGTCCACCGAGCTGGCGCCCACCGGCGTCGACGGGGTCTGGTCCGCCGAGTTCACGGTGCCGGCCGGCAGCTACGACTACAAGGTCGCCCTCAACGACACGTGGGACGAGACCTACGGCCTCGACGGCGGCGCCGACAACATCCCGCTGACCGTCGCCGGCGAGAGCCGATTGAGCTTCACCTTCGACCTCAGCCGGAAGCGCGTCGGCCTCGAGGTACTCTCCCTGGCCGGTGCCTACTCCGCGGAGGATGAGGCCGTGGCGGCCGCGCCCATCCGCCAGCCCGGCAGCGACGAGCAGTTCTACTTCGTGATGACCGACCGGTTCAAAGACGCCGACCCGGCCAACAACACAGCCGGCCTCGGAGTCGACCCGCAGGTGTCCGGCTACGATCCCGCGAACAAGGGCTTCTACAACGGCGGCGACCTCGCCGGGCTCCGCTCGCAGCTCGACTACATCGAGGGGCTGGGCACGAGCGCCCTCTGGCTGACTCCTTCGTTCAAGAACCGGGCAGTGCAGGGCGAGGGCGAGAGCGCGTCTGCGGGCTACCACGGCTACTGGATCACCGACTTCACGCAGATCGACCCGCACCTCGGCACCAACGCCGAGCTCGAGGCGCTCATCGACGACGCGCACGCCCGTGGCATCAAGGTGTACTTCGACATCATCACCAACCACACCGCCGACGTCATCGACAACGAGGAGAAGCGATACTCCTACATCGACAAGGCCACGGCGCCCTACACGACCGCGTCCGGTGAGCCCTTCGACCCCGCCGACTACGCGGGGACCGACGAATTCCCGGCCCTCGACGCGACATCCTTCCCCTACACGCCGTACCTCTCTGCCGCCGACGTGGCAGCCAAAGTGCCGGCCTGGCTGAATGACCCGACGCTGTACCACAACCGGGGCGACTCGACCTTCGAGGGCGAGAGCAACCTCGACGGCGACTTCTCCGGCCTCGACGACCTGATGACGGAGAACCCGGCCGTCGTGAACGGCTTCGTCGACGTGTACACGGATTGGGTCGACCTTGGGATCGACGGCTTCCGCATCGACACGGTCAAACACGTCAACTTGGAATTCTGGGAGTCCTGGTCCACGCAGGTGCTCGACTACGCGCACGCCGCCGGCAAGCCCGACTTCTTCATGTTCGGCGAGGTCTACGACGCGGATGCCGCGAAGACGTCCCCTTATGTCCGCAAGACCGACCTCAACTCGGTGCTCGACTTCGGATTCCAGTCGCAGGCGTCTAGCTTCGCCGCGGGCAACTCCGCGAAGGGGCTCAGCCAGTTGTTCGCCTCCGACGACCTCTACACGACGCCCGACTCCAACGCCTCCGCGCTGCCGACCTTCCTCGGCAACCACGACATGGGGCGCATCGGCTATTTCCTCAAGGGCACCGACGACCCGCTGGCCCGCGACGTGCTCGCCCACGAACTCATGTTCCTGACCCGCGGCCAGCCCGTGGTCTACTACGGCGACGAGCAGGGCTTCATGGGCTCGGGCGGCGACCAGGACGCCCGCCAGTCCCTGTTCGCCAGCCAGGTGTCCGAATACGCGAACCAGCCGCTGATCACCGGTGAGACCGCCGGTTCGGTCGACCGTTTTGCCACGGATGCGCCGCTCTACACCCGCATCGCTGAGCTGTCCGCCCTGCGGCGAGATCACGCGGCCCTCGCCACGGGCGCGCAGATCGAGCGTTACGCCGACACCGGGGCCGGCGTCTACGCCTTCAGCCGGGTCGACCGCACCGAGAAGATCGAGCACCTCGTCGCCGTGAACAACTCGGCCGAGGCGAAAACCGTGACGATCCCCACCCTCACCACGGATGCGTCTTGGTCGGTGCTCTTCGGCGACACCGCCGCCGCGGTATCCGGCGACAGCGGCGAGCTGGCCGTGACCGTGCCGTCGCGCGGCTCGGTCGTACTCGTGGCCGACCGCACCGTCAGCGTTCCGGCCGCGGCCGCGGCGATCACGGTCGCCGCCCCCGCAGCGGGCAGCGGGGTCACCGGCGTCTCACCGGTCGGGGCCACCGTCGACACCGGAACCTGGCAGGAGACCGGCTTCGCCTGGCGGGTGGTGGGCGACAGTACCTGGACCGGCCTCGGCACCGCCGAAGACACCACCCCGCGAGTTTTCCACGACACCGCCGGCCTGGCCGCCGGCACCCTCGTCGAGTACCGCGCAGTCTCCACGGATGCCGCCGGCCAGCGGGCCGCGGCCTCCAGCTTCGTCTCCGTGGGCAACACCGTTTCGCTGGCCGACACCGACACCCCCGACGCCGGGATCGACCTGGTCACGGTCGCCGGCAGTCACAACTCCGAGATGGGCTGTGCCGGGGACTGGCAGCCCGGCTGCGAGGCCGCGAAACTGACGCTCCGGGCCGACGGCATCTACGCCGGCACCTTCGACCTCCCGGCCGGCGACTACGACTACAAAGTCGCCGTCAACGGTTCCTGGGACCTCAACTACGGTTCCGGCGGCGTTCCCGGCGGAGAGAACGTGAGCTACACCACCACAGGGGGTGCCGTCACGTTCTACTTCGACCCGCGCAGCAACTTCTTCCAGGGCACCGCCGAGGGCGACATCGTCGTCGCGGCCGGTTCCTTCCAGGAGGAGGCCGGATGCTCCGGCGACTGGCAGCCGGACTGCCTCGCAACCTGGCTGCAGGACGTGGACGGCGACGGCACCCTCACCCTGAGCTCGAACACCCTGCCGACCGGCTCGTACGAGGCGAAGGTCGCGCACAACCTCGGCTGGGACGAGAACTACGGCGCCGACGGCGTGCCGAACGGCGCGAACCTGTCCTTCACCGCCACCGAGGGCAAGGAGAGCCTGTTCAGCTACAACCTCGCCAGTCACGTGCTCACGATCCAGGTGACCGACCCGCCGTTGGCGGGCACCGGGCAGGCGCGGGCACACTGGGTGAGCGAGGAGACCATCGCCTGGCCCCGGGACCTCCTGCCTGTGAACGCCGACCCGGCCGCGCTCGGCTTCGCGTTGCACTCCTCGGCGGCCGCCGGCCTGGCCGTCGCCGACGGTGCAGTCACCGGCGGTGACCCGGTCGAGCTCGACTACGACCCGGCCGGGCTCTCCGATGCGGAGAAGGCGCGTTTCCCGGCCCTTGCCGAATCCGTGGCATTGCGGCCGGTCGGCGTGGATCGGTCCGAGGTGGAACGCCTGCTCACCACCCAGCTGGCGGTGGCCCAGTCCGGCACCGACGACACCACAGTCACCCTCACCGCGTTCACGGGCGTGCAACTGCCCGGCGTGCTCGACGACCTCTACGCGGATGCCGCCGCGGACCGGACACTCGGCGTCACCTGGTCGAAGAAGCGGCCCACCCTCGCGGTCTGGGCTCCCACGGCGCAGAACGTCGACGCGCTCGTCTGGACGGCGGGCGACACGGCCGACCCGGAGCGCATCGCGTTGACGCGCCAGAACGACGGAACGTGGACCACGACCGGCACCAAGAACTGGACCGGCGCATCCTTCGTCTTCGAGGTCACCGTGTTCGCGCCGACGACGGGGAAGATCGAGGTCAACCAGGTCACCGACCCGTACTCGGTGGCCCTGACGCCGAACTCCACCCGGTCGGTGCTGATCAACCTGGCCGACAAGGACTACCGCCCGAAGGCGTGGGAGAAGGCGAAGTCGCCGGTCATCCGGAAGGCCGTCGACCGGTCGATCTATGAACTGCACGTGCGCGACTTCTCGATCTCCGACGACACCGTGCCGGAAGAGCTTCGCGGCACCTATGGGGCGTTCGGGGTGGACAGCGCCGGCACCCGGCACCTGGCCGAGCTGGCGGCTGCCGGGCTCAACACCGTGCACCTGCTGCCGACCTTCGACATCGCCACAATCGAGGAGGACCGTGCCCTCCAGGCCGTGCCCGCCTGCGACCTGGCCTCCTTCGGGCCGGCGTCGCCGGAACAGCAGGCGTGCATCCAGGCGATCAGGGACCAGGATGGCTTCAACTGGGGCTACGACCCGTTCCACTTCTCGGTGCCAGAGGGCTCCTACGCGGTGGACGCGGACGGCGGCTCCCGAGTAGCCGAGTTCCGCTCCATGGTGGGCGCCCTGCACGAGGACGGCCTGCAGGTCGTGCTCGACGAGGTGTTCAACCACACCGCGCAGAGCGGTCAGGGTGAGAAATCGGTGCTCGACCAGGTCGTGCCCGGTTACTACCACCGCCTTAACCCGCAAGGCGCCGTCGAGACCTCCACCTGCTGCCAGAACATCGCCACCGAGCACGAACTGGCCGAGAAGCTGATGGTCGACTCCGTCGTGCTCTGGGCCAGGGAGTACCGAGTCGACGGGTTCCGCTTCGACCTGATGGGCCACCACTCGAAGGACAACCTGCTGGCCGTGCGGGACGCCCTGGACACACTGACCCTGAAGAAGGACGGCGTGAACGGCCAGGCGATTTACCTCTACGGTGAGGGCTGGAACTTCGGCGAGGTGGCGAACAACGCCCTGTTCGAGCAGGCGACGCAGGGCCAGCTCGGCGGAACGGGCATCGGCACGTTCAACGACCGGCTGCGCGACGCGGTGCACGGCGGCAGCCCGGTCGACGGCAGCACCGTGCAGCAGCAGGGCTTCGGCACCGGGCTCGGCACCGATCCCAACGGCGTGGCGATCAACGGCACCCCGGAGGAGGCGCTCGGCAGGCTCGGCGTTGCCAGCGACCTGGTGCGGCTCGGCCTGGCCGCGAACCTGCGCGGCTTCAGCTTCGTCACCAGCGACGGCACGGTGAAGCGCGGCGACGAAATCGACTACAACGGGTCGCCGGCCGGGTACGCGGACCAGCCGGACGAGGTGATCAACTACGTCGACGCGCACGACAACGAGACGCTCTACGACCTGCTCGCCCTCAAGCTACCGGCCGACACCGGGATGAATGACCGGGTGCGCATGAACACCCTCTCGCTCGCCACCGCGACGCTCTCGCAGTCACCATCGCTCTGGCACGCTGGAACCGACCTACTGCGCTCGAAGTCGCTCGACCGCGACAGCTACAACTCGGGCGACTGGTTCAACCGCATCGACTGGACCGGCCAGACCAGCAACTTCGGCGTCGGCCTGCCATCGGCGGCCGCGAACGAGGACAAGTGGGGCATCATGCGCCCGCTGCTTGAGGACCCGGCCCTCAAGCCGACGCCGGAGGACATCACGTTCGCGTCGGCCCAGGCCCAGGACCTGCTGCGCCTCAAGCAGTCGACCGAGCTGTTCCGGCTCGGCGACGCGAAGCTGATCACCCAGAAGCTGACCTTCCCGGCCAGCGGACCGGACGCCACCCCCGGCGTCATCGCGATGAGCGTCGACGACACCGTGGGAACCGACGTCGACAAGAAACTGGACGGGCTGCTGGTGCTCTTCAACGCCGGCCCCGAACCCCAGACGATCCGGCTCGACGAGCTGGCCGGGCGCGGCTACGCCCTCAGCGGCATCCAGGCCGACGGAGCAGATGCGCTCGTCAAGACAACGACGTGGGATGCGGCGACGGGCACGGTCACCGTTCCCGCCCGCACGGTCGCCGTGCTCGTCGACGCGCAGGAGCGAGGGGCGAAAAAGCGGTAGCCCGCGGATCGCACCCCGTCGCTGCACCCCGTTCAGGAGCGAGCGGGGTGCAGCAGCCGCCAGATCCGGTCGCGCGACATCGGCAGCTCGGTGGGACGGATGCCGATGGCGTCGCGCACCGCGTTCGCCAGCGCCGGCGCCACCGGGTTGTAGGGCGACTCGCTCATCGACTTCGCCCCGAACGGGCCGAGCACGTCGTGAGTCTCCGCGAAGTACACCTCAGTCACGGGCAGGTCGGCCAGCTGCGGGATGTGGTAGTTCCGTAGCACGCTCGTGGTCACGGTGCCCGCGCCGTCGAGGACGACCTCCTCGTAGAGCGCGGTGCCGATCGCCTGCGCGACGCCACCCTCGATCTGGCCGCGGCACTGTTCCGGGTTCATCACGACGCCGGCATCCGCGGCCTGCACCGATTGCAGGATGCGTACCTCGCCGGTCTGCGTGTCCACGGCCACCCGGAAGGCGTGCACGTTGAACGCCACCGAGCGGCGGGCACCGTCTTCAGCGCCGACACCGCGGAGAGCGGCTGCCCCGGCTCGTTCGGCCAGATCCGCCAGCGTGATGAACGTCTCCCCGCTGCGGAGACCGTCGGGTTCCAGGGTCCAGGAGGCGGTGGGGATCTCCCCGTGCTCACGTGCGGCGGCCTGCCGCAGTATGTCGGCGAGGTCGTTCGCCGCCGCGAGCACGGCCTTGCCTGCGATGACGACGCCCGCCGAGCCGAACGCGCCCGTGTCGTAGCCGATCGCATCCGTGTCGGATTGCAGGATCCGGATGCGGTCCGGAGTCGTGTTCAAGGCGGTGGCGGCCAGTTGCGCGTGCACCGTGGTGGTGCCGTTGCCGAACTCGGCCGTGCCGACGCGCACGGTGTAGCGCTCACCCAAAGGACCGAGGGCCGCTGTGTTCAGGGTGACGGAGGCCTGCGCGTAGTGCCCGCGCGGCGGGGTGGTGGCGATCATCGCGGTAGCCATGCCCTCGCCCACCTTCCAGTGCTCTCCCGGGGGCGTAGGGGTGCCGTTGCCGCGGGCCAGGGCAGCCTGGGCCAGGTCGAGGCACTGGTCGAGGCCGTAGCTGCCGAAGATGAGGTCCGGGCCCTCGACGTGGGTGACCACGAGTGGGTCGTTCGGGCCGACCGAGTTGAGCCGGCGCAGATCGAACGGGTTGATCCCGACGGTGCGGGCCAGCTCGTCGAGCGCGGATTCGATGCCGAAGATCACTTGGCCGAGACCGTAGCCGCGGAAGGCGCCCGACGGGAGATTGTTCGTGTAGACGCTCTGGGCATCCACCCGCTTGTTGGGCACCCGGTAGAGGCTGACCGACTCGGAGCTGCCGTGGAACATCACACCGGGCGCGTGGTTGCCGTAGGCGCCGGTGTCGGCGAGCACGCCGAGCTTCAGCGCGGTGAGACGCCCGGTGTCGTCGGCGCCGAGGGTGACCTGGATCTGCATGGGGTGCCGGGCCGGGGAGAGCGTGAACTCGTCGGAGCGGCTGAACTCGTACTGCACGGGCCGTCCGGTCTTCAGCACGGCGAGGGCGACGACGTCCTCGGTCAGGATCTCCTGTTTGCCGCCGAAGCCGCCGCCGACCCGGGCCGTGAACACGCGCAGCCGCTCGGGGGCAAGGTCGAACAGGCGGCAGATCTCGCGGTGCACCAGGAACGGCACCTGGGAGCTGGTACGCAGGATGAGTCGGTCGCCGTCTGTTGAGGCGTCGGCTGTGGCGGGCTCCAGCCAGCCGATGGTCGCGTGCGTCTCCAGGTGGGTGTGCGCCACCCGCTGGGTCTGCCAGCTGCCGCTCACGATGTGGGTTGCCTCAGCCAGGCCCGCCGCGATGTCACCGTATTCGCCGTGCAGCTCGGCCACCAAGTTGCGGGCCGGGTCGGCCAGCCGGCTCTCGGCGGCATCCTTGTCCCCGTGCACCAGGGGAGCGCCGGGCCGCAGAGCGGCGTGCGGGTCGAAGACGGCGGGGAGCGGCTCGTAGTCGATCTCGAGCAGGCGGCAGGCTGCCTCGGCGATGGCCAGGGTGTCCGCGACCACGGCCGCGACCCGCTGGCCGCGGAACCGCACGACCGAATCGAGTACGAGGGTGTCGTCGGGGTCGTCAAGGCGGTCCTCGTGCCGGGCGGTGGAGAACAGGGTGGCGGGAGAGTCGGCGTGGGTGAGCACGGCGTGCACCCCGGGGAGGGCTGCAGCCGCGTCGGTCCTGATCGAAAGGATGCGTGCGTGCGCCTGCGTGCTCTGCAGCACGCTGAGGTGCAGGAGGCCGGGCACCGTGACGTCGAGAGTGTACGGCTCCTGCCCGCTCACCACGCGTTCACTGGCCGGAGCGGCCAGCGACGTGCCCACCGTGCCGGGGCGTGGTCCGGTTTTGATGACCGGGCCGAGGCCGCGCTCAGGACCTGCTGTGGCGTCAGCGCCTGCTGTGACGTCTGAGCCGTTCACCGGTGTGTGGGTGCCGCGGATGGCGTCCTCGATGGCGCGGTAGCCGGTGCAGCGGCACAGGTTGCCCTTCAGCAGCCGCGGGAGATCGTCAAGTTCGCTCTCGGTCAGGGTCGACGCAGTCACGATCATGCCGGCCGTGCAGAACCCGCACTGGAACCCGGCGGCGTCGACGAAGCGCTGCTGGATCTTGGCCAGGTCGCCGGGCAGGCCGAGCCCGGCCACGGTCGTGACCTGCTTTCCCTCGGCGCGGAACGCCGGGTAGATACAGGAGTGCACCGGAGTGCCGTCGACCAGCACGGAGCAGGCACCGCAGTCGCCCGTGTCGCAGCCCTTCTTGACCTCGAAGTGCTCCTGGTCGCGGATGAGAGAGCGCAGGCACTGCCCGGGGGCCGGGGACGCGTCGACGGGTTCGCCGTTGATCTGCAGTCTCATGGGCGGACTCCGTCTTCCAGGGGAGCGTCTTCCAATTCGGCGGTTGCGAGTTCGGCCCGGATCTCCTCGCCCAGCACACCGCTCACGGCGCGGCGCCAGTCGGCGGCGCCGTGGGCATCCGTGAACCAGCAGTCGATCGCGACGATATCGCGGGCGAGTGCGGCCGCACCGGGCAGGGAATCGTAGCGCAGCTGCACCGGGCGCACGGTGCCGGCGGTGACGGTGAGCACGAAACTCGAATCCAGGTCGAGCCGGCCGATCAGCACGACGCCGGAGCGGCCGAGCGGGGAGAGGGCGATCTTGCGGTAGGCGGTGCGGGCCGCCAGCGAGGAGGCCGGCACGTGGATCGACCGCAGCACGTCGCCGGTGCCGAGCACGTTGGTGGTGTCGCCGGTGACGAAGGCGGCCGCGGGCATCCGTTCGTCGCTGCCGTCGCGGCGCCAGATCAGCACCTCGGCGTCGAGGGCGGCGGCCAGGCTGGTCATCGGGCCGGCCGGCAGGGAGGCGCAGAGGTTGCCGCCGACGGTGGCGACGTTCCAGATCTTGAACGAGCCGTAGAGGGCTGTGCAGCACTGGTGGAGCAGCGGATGCGCGGTCCAGCCGGGCGCGCACTCCAGCCGGGAGAGTTCGGCGATGGTGCAGGTGGCGGCGATGGTGAGGCCGGGGGTGGTGCCGGATTCCGTGACCGGACCGTCCGCATCCGTCATCAGGGTCAGGGCAGGCCAGCCCAGGGTCTGCAAGTCGACCAGGCCGGTGAGGTGCGTCTGCGGGTCGGCGAACAGGTCGGAGCCGCCGGCGAGCGGGGCCACCTGGGTGCCGAGGTGCGCCAGGTCGTCACGGTGACGCGCGGAGGTGATCGTGAGCACGGTGTTGAGGTCCATCGTTTCCCTCACTCGACCGCTCGGTGCGGGTCGACACCCTGAATTATCCGCCTGCCCCGGATCGCCCCGCGAGTCGACGCGCTCGCTCGCGGCATCCTCACGGCAAGCCGCCGTCGGTTCGTGGAGGGCGCGGGGCCGGGGGAGTGAGGTGGCGAACCAATTCGACGGAGATTTTGCCCAATATCCGGGTTTGTGCAGGGTTTTGCGTCGATGTGGCCGAAATCTCCGTCGAATTCGTTCGGGCGGGGGCTAGTGGTCCACGCCGTGGAGCTGGTCGAGGATGTGGTCGAGCACCTCGGTGAGGAGACCCAGGCCATCCTTCACGCCGCTGGGGGACCCGGGGAGGTTGATCACCAGGGTGCGCCCGCGGGCGATCCCGGCGTGGCCGCGTGAGATCACGGCCAGAGGGGTGGATGCGGCGCCGCGGCGGCGAAATTCCTCCATCAGGCCGGGGAGCAGCCGGTCGAGCTGCGGGAGGGTCTGCTCGGGCGTGAGGTCGTGTGGGCTGACACCCGTGCCGCCCGTGGTGATCACCAGGTCGACGCCCGCGTCGAGGGCCTCGATCAGCGCAGTGCCGACCGGATCGCCGTCGGGCACCACGCGGCGCACGCCGAGGGCGAAGCCGCGCTCCGTCAGCCAGGCGTCGATGACGGGGCCGGTGCGGTCAGCATAGGCGCCGGCCGCGGCGCGGGTGGAGGCGACGATCACCTGCGCGGTGCGGGGCCCGCGCGGTTCGGCCGGCACGGATGGTCGGGTCGGCTGGTCAGGTTCGGTCGACTGGGTCGGCACGGCGGGCTGGGACGGAGTCGACGGATGGTTCGCTGCGGCGGTCACGCGCTCCATCCTGCCTCACTGCGCGTGCCGGCCCCACTGCGCGTGCTGCGTTTCCGTCCCGCACACTGCCCATTCCGCAGATGCGGTAATAAGATGCTCCACATGTCGCAAATACGGATCAAGGAAGCCGCCGGGTACCTCGGCGTCAGCGACGACACCCTGCGGCGCTGGATCGACAACGGCGCGCTCGCCGCGAGCACCGACGACGCCGGCCGCATGGTCGTCGACGGGTCCGACCTGGCCCACCTGGCCCGCGAGACGGCGCTGGCCCGGGAGAACGCGTCATCGCCCGCCGATCCGTCCACCACCGCGAGTTCGGCCCGCAACCGCTTCGTCGGCCTGGTCACCCGGGTGCTGAGCGACCCGGTGATGAGCCAGGTCGAGCTGCAGTGCGGCCCCCACCGGGTGGTGTCCCTGATGAGCACCGAGGCCGTGCGCGACCTCGGCCTGGTGCCGGGGTCGGTGGCCGTGGCCGTGGTCAAGGCCACCACCGTGATCGTCGAAACCCCGAAGGGTCTGTCGTGACCGGCGCCCGGAGCATGCGGCTCGCGCTCGGGCTGGCGGCGGCGTCCGTCGTGCTGGCCGGCTGTGTGGGAACCGCCGGGGCAACGCTCGGCACCGACAACGCCGCGGGGCAGGGCGAGACGCTCACCGTGTTCGCGGCGGCATCCCTCACCGAGACCTTCACCGAGCTGGCCGACCGGTTCGAGGAGGCCAATCCCGGCGTGACGGTCGCGCTCAACTTCGCCGGCTCGGCCGATCTGGTGACCCAGATCCGGGAGGGAGCCCCGGCGGACGTGTTCGCGGCGGCGGACACCACGAACATGGCCAAGCTCAGCCGTGACGGGCTCGTGGACGGCAGCCCTGCTGTCTTCGCCACCAACACCCTGATGATCGCCGTGCCCGCCGACAACCCGGCCGGCATCGCCACGTTCGCCGACCTCGCCGCGCCGGGCGTCGACGTCGTGGTCTGCGCGCCGCAGGTGCCCTGCGGAGCCGCACTGCAGGCCCTCGAGGCCGCCGCGGGCGTCACGCTCGCCCCGGTGAGCGAGGAGAACGCCGTCACCGATGTGCTCGGCAAGGTCACCAACGGCCAGGCGGATGCCGGGCTCGTCTACGTGACCGACGTCGCCTCCGCCGGCGACGCGGTTCTCGGCATCCCCGTGCCCGAGGCCGATCAGGCCGTGAACGAATACCCGATCGCGGTCGTGGCAGGCAGTGAGCAGGCGCGGCTCGGGGCATCTTTCGCCCGGTTCGTGACCGGGGCGACCGGTCGGGGCGTGCTCAGGGCGGCGGGTTTTGGCGCGCCGTGAGTCGGCGGAGCGCCGGGCCGGGACGCCGCGCCGCGAGGTGACGGCCGGTCGCGACGGCTCCCGCTACGGCTCCCGCTACGGCTCCCGTTTGGACTCCTCCGACGGCCGGGTGACGCTCGGCGTGCCCCGCTGGACGCTCATCCTGGCTGCCGTCGGCGCCCTGTTCATCGTGCTGCCGATCGCGGGCATGACCCTGCGCGTGGACTGGTCGCAGTTCGGAGCCCTCGTGACCTCCGAGGCGGCGGTCGCGGCGCTGATGCTCAGCCTGCGCACCGCCGCGATGAGCACCGTGCTCTGCGTCGTGTTCGGCGTGCCGATGGCTCTCGCCCTGGCCCGCAGCCGGTTCCCCGGACAGCGTCTGGTGCGCGCGGTCGTGCTGCTGCCGCTCGTGCTGCCGCCGGTCGTGGGCGGCATCGCCCTGCTGTCGACCTTCGGGCGGCGCGGACTGCTCGGCGAGACCTTCGAGGTGCTCGGCATCCAGATCGCCTTCTCGACAACGGCCGTCGTGCTGGCGCAGACCTTCGTGGCGCTGCCGTTCCTGGTGCTGAGCGTCGAGGCCACCCTGCGGGCTTCCGGCGCGCGTTTCGAGGCGGTCGCCGCCACGCTCGGCGCCACCCCCGGCACGGTCTTCCGGCGGGTGACGCTGCCGCTGGTGCTGCCCGGCCTGGTGGCCGGCGCGGTGCTCGCGTTCGCGCGCGCGCTCGGCGAGTTCGGCGCGACCCTCACTTTCGCCGGCAGCCTGCAGGGAGTCACCCGCACACTGCCGCTCGAGATCTACCTGCAACGGGAGACGGATGCCGACGCGGCCGTCGCCCTCGCCCTTCTGCTCGTGGCCGTGGCCCTGATCGTGATGGTGGCCACCCACCGGCCGCGAGGACTGTCATGACCCTCGAACTGGCCGCGGTGATGCGCCGGCGTGGGCTGGATGTCTCCTTCACCGTGTCGCCGGGTGAGACGGTGGCACTGCTCGGCTCCAACGGCGCCGGCAAGTCCACCGTCGTCGAGCTGTGCGCGGGTCTGCTGCGGCCCGATTCCGGTCGGGCCACCCTCGACGGGCAGGTTCTGTTCGACCTGCCGGGCACGTTTCTGCCGCCGCACGCCCGCCGCACGGTGCTGCTGGCCCAGGAGCCGCTGCTCTTCCCGCACCTGAGCGTGCGCGACAACGTGGCGTTCGGTCCGCGCAGCGCGGGGGAATCCCGGGCCGCGTCGCGGTTGCTCGCCGACGAGTGGCTCGCCGCCGCCGAGGTCTCCGAGCTTGCCGACCGGCGACCCGCGATGCTGTCCGGCGGCCAGGCCCAGCGGGTCGCCGTGGCCCGGGCCCTCGCGGCCAGCCCCCGGCTGCTGCTGCTCGACGAGCCGATGACCGCCCTCGACGTGGCCGCCGTGCCCGCGCAGCGCCGGTTGCTGCACCGGGTGCTCCTCAATCGGTCCGTCATCCTGGTCACCCACGACCCGCTCGACGCCCTCGCTCTGGCCGACCGGGTGATCGTGCTGCAGGGCGGGCGCATCATCGAGGAGGGGCCGACCCGCGCGGTGTTCGCGCATCCGCAGACGGAGTTCACCCGGGCCCTGACGTTCGGGCTTGACCTGTCCGCGGGGCCGGCAGTGCCGGGCGGCGGGCCGGGTTCCGCACCGATCATCGGTGTGTGACGCGGTCGGTGCGCATAGCAGGGAGGAGGGAATACTCTGGACAGATGACGTCTTCCGTTTCACCGTCCACCCGTGCGAACGCTCGCCCGCTGACGGACGAGGAAGTCGACCGCATCCGCAACGATTTCCCGATCCTCGACCAGTTGGTCAATGGGCATCCGCTCAACTACCTCGACTCGGGTGCGACCTCGCAGAACCCGCTCAGCGTGATGGAGGCCGAGCAGGAGTTCTACGAGCAGCGCAACGCCGCCGTGCACCGTGGGGCGCACACCCTCGCGTTCGGCGCCACCGAGACGTTCGAGGCGGCCCGCGCGACCGTGGCCGCGTTCATCGGTGCGCAGGCCGATGAGGTCGTCTGGACGTCGAACGCGACCGAGGGGATCAACCTCGTCGCCTACTCGTTCTCCAATGCTTCCCTCGGGCTCGGCGGCCCGGCCGCGAAGCGGTTCGCGCTCGGCGCCGGCGACGAGATCGTCGTCACCGAGATGGAGCACCACGCCAACCTGATCCCGTGGCAGCAGCTCGCGTTGCGCACCGGCGCGACCCTGCGGTTCATCCCGGTTCGAGACGATGGCACACTCGACCTGGCGGCGGCGGCGGGCATCATCGGAGCGCGCACCCGCCTGCTCGCGGTCACCCACGCCTCCAATGTGGTGGGCACGATCAACCCGGTCGCCGAGCTCGTGGCCCTGGCCCGCGCGGTGGGCGCGCTCGTGCTGCTCGACGCCTGCCAGTCGGTGCCGCACCTGCCCGTGGACGTGGCCGCCCTCGACGTGGACTTCGCCGTCTTCTCCGGCCACAAGATGCTCGGTCCCACCGGAATCGGCGTGCTCTACGGCAAGGCCGAGCTGCTTGCCGACATGCCGCCGTTCCTCACCGGCGGATCCATGATCACCACGGTGGACATGCACACCGCCGAGTTTCTCGCGCCGCCGCAGCGTTTCGAGGCCGGCACCCAGCGCATTTCGCAGGCGATCGCCCTCGCCGCCGCGGTCGACTACCTGACCGAGACCGGTATGGACCGCATCATGGCGCGCGAGGCCGAACTGGGGCAACGCCTTGTGGAAGGTCTCGCCGAGATTCCCGGGGTGCGTCTGCTCGGACCGCCCGCCGGAGTTGAACGCATCGGCCTGGCCAGCTTCGACCTGGCCGGGGTGCACGCCCACGACGTGGGCCAGTACCTCGACGAGGCCGGCATCGCGGTTCGCGTCGGGCATCACTGCGCCCAGCCGCTGCACCGCCGGCTCGGCGTGACCGCGTCGACTCGCGCGAGCACCTACCTGTACACCACAACCGATGAGGTCGACCGGTTCCTGGCGACCCTGGCCGAGGTGGCCCCGTTCTTCGGAGTGAAGTCATGACCAACAGTGCCATGCAGCAGCTCTACCAGCAGATCATCCTCGACCACGCCAAGTCCCGGAACGGCGCCCCGGCGGGCGGGCTGCCACCGCTCGGCGAGGTCGGAACCGTTCCCGGTGCGTCTCCTACCGGTGCGGGTTCCGGGTTACGCGTGACCGAGTCGCACCAGGTGAACACGACCTGCGGCGACGAGGTGACCTTGCGCATCGGCGTGCGCGGCGGGGAAGCTGGCGGCCCGCCTGCGTCCGGCGGTGTGCCTGCGTCGGGCGCTGAGCCTACTGGCGACGCCGTGATCGAGGAGTTCGCCTGGGCCGGCGACGGATGCTCGATCTCGATGGCGTCGGCATCCGTGCTGCACGACACCGTGTGGGGCGAGGACGTCGCCACCGCGCGGGCCGTGCTGAACACCTTCCGGGAGATGCTGCGCTCGCGTGGCACGATCGAACCCGACGAGGAAGTGCTCGGCGACGCTGCCGCGTTCGCCGGCGTCTCCCGTTACCCGGCCCGCGTCAAGTGCGCCATGCTGCCCTGGGTGGCGTTCGAGGCGGCCCTGCTCGCGGAATAGGTCTGCGGAGGCCCTGCTCAGGCTCGGCGGCTATTCTTGATGGAGGCCGCGCGACGCGGCTCCGGACGACGGTTCAGTACCCGGCATGCGACAAGACTGGCCACGGGAGCTGTTGTCATGTCGTGGATCATTCTCATTCTGTCTGGGGTTCTGGAGGCCGTCTGGGCCACGGCGCTCGGTAAGTCGGCGGGGTTCACGCGACTGTGGCCATCCGTCGTGTTCGCGGTGGCCCTCGTGCTCAGCATGGGCGGGCTTGCCTTCGCAATGCGGGACATCTCGACCGGGACCGCGTATGCCGTCTGGGTCGGGATCGGCGCGGCGCTCACCGTGCTCTACGCCATGGTCTTCGGAGCCGAACCGGCCTCCCTGCTGAAGATTCTGCTCATCCTCGGCCTGGTGGGGTGCGTCGTCGGGTTGAAATTCGTCGACGCTACACACTGATTGGGCGTTACGCGGGTGCGACGCAGAGAACTTCAGAACGGCGGCGGGTCCGCTTCGGACGCCCGCGACCTCGCGTGAGATGTAGGCTCCGGCAGCGGCAGCGGCAGCGGCAGCGGCAGCGGCAGCGGCAGCGGCAGCGGCAGCGGCAGCGGCAGCGGCTCCGGTTTCGGGCGGCGCTCTGGCGGGCGGATGAGCGTGGCCGGCTCACTGATGAACGTGCGCCCGGTCGGTGAGGTCCACTTCAGCGTTCCGTCCGTCAGGTGCACATAGCTCCACCGGGTCTCTGACTCCAGCGCATGGTCGGCCGGACACAGATGCGCGAGATTCTCGTGCTCCGTCAGCCCCTCGAACTGCCAGTCGAGGGTGTGGTCGATATCGCACTGTGTCGCCGACCGGCGACAGCCCGGCCAGCGGCAGGTTTCGTCTCGCACCCGGAGGTACCGTCGCAGTTCCTTCGGCACCGTGTACCGGGTGCGCCCGACCGAGAGCAACCGGAAAACGGCCCTTCACTCGGGCGGACCTGCGGCGTATGTTTGAGGTGGATAAAGCGATAAGTCAACGCCCGCCGGGGTGGCCAACCTGCCTCTGCTGGGCGAGGAGTTTCGGCCACGATTCGCGCTCACCGATCCACCGCCAGCCGGTACTCCGCCTCAGAAGCCCTCCCTGATCGGCATCCGGTGGGCAGGATGCCCGATACTCGGTGGCTTCAACGTCACCCCCCACACGCGCCACGAATCACCTGCACCACCAAGGAGGCGTTTCACAATGCTGAAAGAACTGCACACCGTGTTACCGGCGGCGGACCTCAAACGGGCTCAGTCGTTCTACCACGACGCGCTCGGCCTCGACCCCGACGAAACCCACGAGGGAGTCCTGGTGTACCACGTCGGGTCGGGATCGGTCTTCGAGATCTACGAGACCAGCAATGCCGGCACGGCCAGGAACACCCAGATGGGCTGGATCACGGATGACCTCGACGCCGAGATGGGCACGCTCGGCGAACGCGGGGTCGTCTTCGAGGAGTTCGACATCCCCGGCATGAAAACCATGAACGGGGTCGTCACGGCCGACGACATGAAATCGGCCTGGTTCCGCGACACCGAGGGCAACTTCATCTGCATCTCGCAGACGACCTAGCCACCGCATCACTCCACTCACCGATCCCGGGCGGCGCGGAGGCGCCGTCCGGTCCCTCGTTCGGCCGGCGCACTGTGCACGCACTGGATACGAACAAGGCGCGCCCGACCTGGGTGCGGTGTGTGCCCAGCGCGTGCCGTGCTGATGCGCCAGCTCGCGATGCACCCCAGCGACGTGGTTGCCGACACCCTTCGGGACCTGCTGCGGCAGGGCATCCGTCTGCCTCCACGCGACGTCCTTGCTCTCGTGGCTCGTCACGGGCATCGCTTCGCCCGCACGAAGTCGACCCACTCGCTTCGCAATCGGTCCTGGGCCCGGGCGACCGGAAACCAGCCCGTCAGAGAGTCTCAACGTCAAGCGCTGCGCCGATGCGCTGTGCATTTCGAATGCAGCTCGATGCCCGGGGTCGTCTCCGACGGATATTCGCCGAGGGCCGCGCAGGCGCGCAGGCGCACAGCCACACAGCCACACAGCCACACAGCCACACAGCCACACAGCCACATAGCCACGCAGCCGGCAGGCCGGCCAGGTCATTCGGAGCGGGCGCCCAACGCAGCACGGAGTGGCCAATCCTGGCCGTCGAGGATGATCTGCGCGCAGCGACCGGTGCCGGAGTTGACCACGATCGGGGCCATCAGGTTCACCGTGGTGCCGTCTTCGCCCGGGTTCGTCACCACGAGCAGCAAGGCGTCCTCCGGACCGGTCAGGTCGAGCGCCGCCGCATGATCATCGCTGATCACGGGGGAGTAGTCAGGCAGATAGACGGATGCATCGAGCACGAACAAGCGCGTGCGCCGGCTGTCGGCCGACTCCAGTGTGAACAGCCCGTCAGCACCAGGGACCTCGGTCAAGGCGAACTCGGTCAGCGGGGCCAGGCCGGGCGGCGGGGACACGAAGCTCAGGTCGACGGTCACCGGACCGGTCAACACGTCGGACGTCATCGGAGGAAGTCCATCAGCGTCGGCTGTAGCACCCGAGCGGTGACCGAGAGGGCCGCTTGGTAGGTTACCTCCTGCACTTTCAGGTCCAGGATGGCCTGGGCGAGGTCGACGTCCTCGATTCCGGCCCGCTGAGCCTCGAGGTTTCCTTTGTGCTGCACGAGAGTGTCCCCGGCTTTCTGGATCTGGGCCTGGCGCACGCCGACATCGGTACGCGCCGTGAGCACGGTCTTCATTCGCAAGTCTAGGGCGGCGAGGTGGGCATTGACGTTCGGGCCGCCCGACCGGAGGTCGGCGGCGATGGTCGCTATCAGGGCGAACACCGAATCGGTACCCTCGCCGAAGACGGCGGCCCCGTCGGCGTCGACCTTCACGGTGGTGTCGGCGCCGATGCGGCGGTCCACGCTCGCGGTCGGGGTTCCGGTGAACGTGAATCCGGGGGTGAAGGCGACCCCGGCGTCCGAATTTCCGGCGAAGACGCTGCGACCGAGATGCCGGGCGTTCGCCTGGGCGAGCAGGCTTTCGTTGAGACCGTCGAGGCTGGCCGCCAGGCCTTCTCTCGCGGTGGGGGTGAGGGCTCCCTCGTTGGCGCCCTGCACCGTCACATCGCGCACCTGGTTGAGCAGGTTGGTGACCTCGGACAGGGCCGTGTCGGCCGTGGTCAGCCAGCCGTTGGCGTTGTCGGCGTTGGACATGTACTGCGTGAGCGCCCGTTGTTCCGCACGCACCGCGAGGGAGTCGGCCGTGCGTGCCGGGTCGTCGGAGGGCCGGTCGATCGCCTTCAGCGACGTGGCCCGTTCCTGCAACTCGGCCATCCGGGCCAGGTTGGCCTGCAGATTGGCCTGTGCGGTGCGCACCTGGGTGTGGGTGGTGACTCGGTTCATCATGGCTACCTTCCGACCAGTCCGGTGCGGTTGATCAGGGTGTCGAGCATCTCGTCCACGGCCGTCAGCACCCGGGCGGCGCCTTGGTAGGCGTGCTGGAACATGAGCAGGTTCACGTTCTCCTCATCGAGGTCGACCGAGGAGTTCGCCAGCTGCGCGTTCACCGCCGTGGTCGCGGTGACATCGGCCAGGGAAGCCTGGCGCAGCTCGCCTTTGGTTTTCACGGCCAGCGAGGTGACGAAGTCCGACCAGTCGGCGCTGGGAGACCGCACCGGGTTGCCGGCACCGTCAACGGCCTTGCCGGCGCCGAGCTGGGCGATCTGGTCGGCGATGGACCCGTCGAGGGCACCGTTCAGCGCCAGCCCGGTCGTGAGCTCGGCGGCCGTCGTCGGCGTAACGGACAAGCCCAGTGCGGCCGGCCCCAGGGCCGACGTGGCGAAGAAGGCACCACCCGGCAAGGTCGAATTGTTGCCCGTGGAATAGACGGCGTTGACCTTCGCCGCCAGGTTCGTGGCGAAGGTGTTGTAGGTCGCCGCGGCTTCGGCAAGGGAGCCGCCGGTGCCACCGGCATCCGCTTCGGCCAGAAGGGAGAGCGACCCGGCCAACTCGCCGCCGTCGATGCCGATCGAGCCGGCACGGTCTACCCATTCCACACGTACCGGGCCGGTGGTGCCCGCCGGGTCGGTGAGCCCGTTCGGGCCGTCGAGGGTGCGGGCGCCGCGGGCGATCAGGGCGCGGGCAGAGTCTCCGGAGACCAGGGCGTTGCCGCCCACGAGCACGTCGACCGTGCCATCGGTGCGGTCGACGACGCTGCCGCCGGTGAGGGCAGCCAGGCTCGTGGTCAGCAAGTTGCGCTGGTCGATGAGTTCGTTGGCGGTGCCGCCTCCGGCGACCGTCTGACGGATGCGGTAATTCAGCTCGGCCACCTGGCCGGCGGTTCCGTTGATTTCGGCCACCATGCTGTCCACGCTGGCGCGCTCGGTAGACCACTGGGCTGCGACAGCCTGGTAACCCGCGCTGATCTGGCCGGTGAGGACCTCGGCCCGGCTGAGCAGCACCCCGGCCGGGGCGGTGTCGCCGGCGGAGTTCGCCACACCGTGCCAGCCGGCCCAGAATTCCTGCAGCTGGGCGGAAAGGCCGCTCTCGCCGGGCTCGTTCATTGAGACCTCGACCGCGCTCAGCGCGTTCGCACGCACCGCGGAGTAGCCGGCGACGGCGGCGCTCGAGCGCACCTGGGCGTCCAGCGACGCGCTGCCCAAGCGGGCGATGCCGTCGACGGAGACACCCTGGCCGGGTCCCACGGTCGCGCTCATCAGTCCGATCCGGGCCGCGGCATCCACGGCGGACGTCGTCACGCGCTGGCGCGTGTAGCCGTCGGTGTTGGCGTTGGCGATGTTCTGGCCGACGACCTCAAGCCCTTGGCGCGCGGCCACCAAGCCGGTGTACGCGGTGTTGAGTCCTCCGAAAGTGCTCACCGAACGCCTACAGAATCTGGTCGAACAGTCGGGACCCGGTGGCGCGCGCGTCAGCGGTGCCGTGCGCATCGTACGTGTGGGTGTTCGAACGCACGTCGGCCAGGGTCTCCTGGCTGGATCGTGCGGCGGAACGCAGCAGCTGCTCGTTGGCGTCGCGCAGTTCTTTGATCTGGGTGGTGAGCTCGCCCATGGCCTTGAGATGCGCGGCCATGATCTCCGACCACGGGCCGGCTGGGGCGTGGGCCACGAGCTCGCGCAGGGTGGCGTCTTCAGAGGAGCCCCAGGTCAGTGCGACGGCAGCCACTTCAACCGAACGGGCCAGGCCGGCCTCACGCACATGGCCGAGCACCTGCTCCACCTCGCGGGTTCCCTGCTGCAGCCATCGGGTCTTGCCGTTGGTCAGGAGCAGCTGTTCCTCGTCGAGTTTGAAGACGAGCAGTTCGAGAAGCTCTCGTTCGCGCCACAGCAACGCTGATAGTTCATTGGCGCCCACGTATCCTCCAACTGCCCATGTCTGATGCGGCGGTCTCTCGCGCGGATTTCGCGCATACCACCGGCTTCACAGCAGGACTATCGGCCGGTGATCGCGCCCGGTAAGGGACCGTACCGGTTCAGACTGCCAGTCGGGCCTGCGCGTGTCCACTGAAAAGGGGACAGCATCGGCCCGAATTGGAGGGCGACGGTAGTGAATCAGAGCCGGATCCCCGTTCTGGGGGTGCCCTCGCCCCGTTATGGGGGCGCAGTTGCGCTTACCGCTCCCCGAGGGGCCCTTACTTTTAATACAGGGCGAGTAAGTCAGTTCTTTTGCCCGGGGCCCCGAAACCCCGCCACACCCCGTCTTTTGTATAAGAGTTCTCGTGCTTACCCGGCAAATCCGATCGATATGGCCCCCGGCCTGTTTCGGAACACAGTAGGTACTGAGCATCCAGGGAGTCGCAGTGAATCGGGCGGAACGCAATCAGCTGGTGATCGATAATCTGCCACTCGTGGGCTACCTCGTCTCCGAGACCTGGGCCAAGGCCCGTCACCTCTCCCGTGACGACCTGGCCTCGGCGGGAGCACTCGCCCTGATCACCTCTGCGGATGCCTTCAACGTAGACCTCGGTGTTCCCTTCGGCGCGTTCGCACGGCGCCGCATCATCGGCGCGTTCGCCGATGAAATGCGCTCGAACGACTGGGCCACCCGGATGGCACGCCGCCGCATCAGGGAGACCCGCGCCGTGCAGCAGACGCTGGCCGGGGCCCTCGGCCGGGCGGCTTCCATCGACGAGGTGGCTGCCGCTCTCGGCGTGGACCGGGAGACCGCCATCGCCGGCCTCACCGACTCCGAGCGCACCGTGTCGACCCTCGACGACGCCACCGCCGAGTTCCTGGTCTCCGACACCGACCTCCCCGGCGATTCGCTGCTTTCCGCCGAGCGCCTGGCTTATCTGCACGCCGCCATCGCAGCGTTGCCGGAGAAGATGCGCGTGATCGTGCAGCAGGTCTACTTCGACGACCGCTCGGTCAAGGAGATCGCTGCGGAGCTGGGGATCACCCACTCTGCGGTGTCTCAGCAACGAGCGGAGGCCATCCGTCTGCTCCGCGACGGCCTCGGCACGCACTACGCCGACGATGCCGAGGTGGAGTACGTGCCCGAATCGCGCATCGCCCCGGCCCGCCGCAGCGCCTACCTGGCCCGCCTCGCCGACCAGGCCATGCTCGGGCTCGCGACCGCGAGCGGGGTGGCGTACGCCGCCGACTCCGACTCTGCGGATACCTCGGGTTTCTCCGGTTCGGAAGCCCGGGAAGTTTTTTCGGTCAACGGCTAACGCGGTCCCGACAGAGGCCGATAGCTCTCAACGTCAGGCCATGGATGGCCAGACGCTCACCACCCAATCACGGAGGATTTCATCATGGGTATGCAGATCAACACCAACCTCGCGGCCAACAACACGTACCGCAACCTGGCCGCAACGCAGAACGACATGTCCAAGTCCCTGGAGAAGCTGTCCAGCGGCCTCCGCATCAACCGCGCAGCGGATGACGCGGCCGGCCTGGCCATCTCCGAGGGCCTCAAGTCGCAGGTCGGTGGCCTCACGGTCGCCAGCCGCAACGCCCAGGACGGCGTCTCGGTCATTCAGACCGCAGAAGGTTCCCTGAACGAGGTGCAGTCGATCCTGCAGCGCGTTCGTGACCTCGCCGTTCAGGCCGGTAACGACTCGAACAACAAGGACTCGCGTGCTGCGATTTCCACCGAAGTCAAGGCACTCGGAGCGGAACTCACTCGCATCGGAGCGTCGACTAACTTCAACGGCACCAAACTGCTGGACACTGCTGCCGCCACGACCCCCCTCACCTTCCAGGTTGGCGCCGGTAGTACCGCGGTCGACCAGATCTCGGTGAAGTTTGCGGATGTGACTGCAATTGGAGCCGCTGTGACGGCGCTGACCGTTGAAGCCACTCCCTCGGCGGGCGACGATGGTTTTTCCTCCAGCGCTTTGGCGCTCACCACCATCGCCACACTGGACACCAACATTAAGTCGGTATCCACTGCTCGCGCCTCTCTCGGTGCCGACCAGAACCGGTTCGAGTCCGTCATCAAGAACCTGTCCGTCTCCAAGGAGAACCTCACCGCTGCCGGCTCGCGAATCCGCGACACCGACATGGCCGAGGAAATGGTCAAGTACACCCGTTCCAGCATCCTCTCGCAGGCCGGTACCGCCATGCTCGCGCAGGCCAACCAGTCCGCTCAGGGCGTGCTGTCGCTCCTCCGCTAACCCGGTAGCAGCAGCCTTTCGGGAAACCGCACGGTGAACTATGGCTGGTGGTGACCGAGAGATGAACTGGACCTCATCCCTCGGGCTCCACCAGCCATTCACGTTTACACCCGCACCATCCAGCTTCAGAGCAGAAACGTAAGGAGAGCAAGACATGACGAACGCCATCGACGGCCTCGTCTCCGGGCTCGACACGACCTCCCTGATCAACTCCCTGATGCAGGTCGAAGCCGTTCCGCAGACGTTGCTGAAGGCCAAGGTCTCCTCGTCGCAGAACCTGATCTCGGCACTGCAGGGCCTCAACACCCAGATCGCCGGCCTGGCCGACCTTGCCGGCAAGGCCGCGAAGCCGGCCGCACTCAACCTCTACTCGGCTACCAGCACCTCTCCCAGCGTCACAACGGCGATCTCGGCCAACGCCAGCGCCGGGCAGCTCGACGTCGTCGTCGGAGCCCTCGCCCGAAGCCAGGTGGGCGTCTCCGCGGCCATGACGGCCTGGCCCGCCGATCCGGCCGTGCTGACCATCGTCTCCGGTGGTGTCACCACCGAGATCTCCGCCGCATCGGCCTCGCTTGACGCCGTCGCCACGGCCATCAACGCCGCCAACACCGGCGTTACCGCCACGAAGGTCGCGTCCGGGGTGGATGTCGGCGGCGTCGCCCAGTACCGTCTCCAGTTCACCGGGAATGACTCCGGTGCGGCCAAGGCCTTCACGGTCTATCAGGGCACCGCTGCCGAGGTCACGGCGAACACAGCCCCCGATCTGCTGGCCGCCACCGGTGCCGCCGTCATCCGCACCGCCCAGGACGCCAGCGTCACCCTGTGGGCCGGCACCGCGGCGGCCCAGACGATCACCTCGGCCACCAACACGTTCTCCAACCTGCTGCCCGGCGTCTCGATCAGCGTTTCCGCGGCATCCGTGGACCCTGTCACCATCAAGGTGGTGCGCGACGACGCGCAAATCGGCTCCCTTGCGTCGGGGCTGGTCAGCTCGCTCAACGGCGTCTTCGCCCTCATCTCCACCAAGTCCGCGGTCGTGAACAGCACCAATGCGTCGGGCGCCGCCGTGTTGTCGGCCGGGGTCTTCTCCGGCGACAGCTCCGTGCGCGATGTGAAGCAGCGTATCCTCACGGCCGCTTCGGCACCGATCAACGGCCACTCGCCCTCGGAGTACGGCATCAGCATCACGAAGTCCGGCACGATGGAGTTCGACGCTGCCAAGTTTGCTGCGGCCCTCGCAAAGGATCCGGTCACCGTCACGGCTGCCGTACAGGAGATCGCCACCCGCGTCGCTGCGGCGGCGGCCTCGGCGTCCGACAAATACGACGGCCAGATCACCGCGAAGATCACCGGTCAGCAGTCGTCGGTCAAGAACCTCGGCGACCGCATTGCCGACTGGGACCGCAGCCTGGCCACGCGCCGGGCGACTCTGCAGAGCACGTATACCGCACTGGAAACCCAGCTCAGCGCCCTGAAGGCACAGTCCTCGTGGCTGACCGCGCAGGTTGCCGGGCTCCCGACCTCGAGCACAGGATGATGATGGCAGTTATGAGCATGATGGGTGGAGCACAGGCCCGACGCGCACAGTTGAACCGCGAAGCGGTGCTCTCGGCCACGCCGGTGCGACTGCTGACGATGCTGTACGACCGGCTGCTGCTCGACCTCGGCCGCGCCGAGATCGCACAGAACATAGAGGACTGGCCAGTCGCTTCGGAGAACCTCCTGCACGCCCAGGCGATCGTCGCCGAACTGTCGACCTCGCTCAACGTGGAGGCGTGGGAGGGCGGCGAAGGCCTTTTCGCCCTGTACACCTACGTGTCGAACGCCTTGATGAGCGCCAACATCCACCGGGATGTCGCCCGCACCCGGGAGGGGATCGCCCTGCTCGAGCCGCTGCGCCAGACCTGGCACGAAGCGGCCGATCTGCTGCCGGCCCCGCCGATGGCCGCGGGCGGGGTCTACGGCAATGCCTAGAGTGCTGCAAACCCACGACACGACCAGCACTCGCGACGAGTGGCTGCAGGTTCTCGACCAGCTCGAGACCAGCCTCGGCTCCGGCGCACGCGACGCCGTGCTGGCGGGCCCGGGGGAGCGCTTCTCCACCGGGGTGCAGTGGCGCGCCCCCGAGCACCTGGGCCAGATCCCGGTCGACCTCGAGAAGCGCGCCCGGCGCCTGATCGCCGGCCAACTCGAACTGATTGGCGAGATCGAGGATGCCCGCCGCTCGGCAGGCATGCACCTCGCCGCCGTGCACACCATCATCTCGGCGCAGCATACCGACCAGGCCGTCTACCTCGACATAGCAGGGTAGCCGGAAAACACAGGTCACGGAAAGTTTTCGGCACTACTCCTAACGCGGCCCGGCCACCGGCCGATAGCTAGGAACGAGCAAGGATTGTTCGACCACAGGCCACGGATCGGCCGACCTCGTTTTTGACGACGAATCGGGTATCCGTGCTTGAATCCGTGACCGCCACGGCGCTCACCAGCGCTCTGGACGGCTTGGCGCTGCGCCAACGCACGATCGCGAACAACATTGCGAACGTCAACACTCCCAATTACCACGCCAAGCGCGTGGCCTTCGAGGATGCCCTCGCCAAGTCGGTCGAAGCCGGCAGCGGCAGCACCGTGGCAACCACGGCGAGTTCCCTCGAACCCACGCGCCTCGACGGCAACAACGTGAATCTCGATACCGAGACCCTCTCCAACATCGACACCGTGTTGCGGTACCAGTTCGCGGCCCAGGCCGTCAACGGGCCGTTCACGGCGATGCGCTCCGCGATGCGGACCAGCTGATGACCCTCGACGCGATCGGCATTGCCGGCTCCGGCCTCACCCTGCACCGCAAATGGCTCGACGCGGTGGCAGACAACATCGCCAACGTCAACACGGTCGCCTCCGCCGACGGTGACGCCTTCCAGGCGCGGTACATCGTGGCTCAGGCCGGTCAGGGCACCACCGGCGCCTACGTCGCCGGGACGGCACTCGGGGACGCCGAGGGGATCCTGACCTTCGACCCGAGCAACCCGCTCGCCGACGAGGCCGGCTACGTGCGGCGCCCGGACATCGACCTGGCCGAGCAGATGGGTGCCCTGATCATGGCGCAGCGCGGCTACCAGGCCAACGCCGCCGTCGTCGACCGGGCCAAGACCTCTTACGAAGCCGCACTCCAGATTGGACGCTCCTGATGACGATCGGATCGATCAGCCCGCTCCAGGCCGTCAGCGGCACAGGGTACCTCGCCGGCGTGCAGGGCGTTCAGGGAACCCAATCCGTTCCTGGCACCGACGGCTCCGGCTTCGGCAGCGCGCTCGTCGGCGCGGTCGACAACCTTCAGCAGCTGCAGGCCACGTCCAACACCCTCGCGGTGCAGGCCGTCACCGGCAACCTGACGGACATCCACTCCGCCACCCTGGCGTCCACCCGAGCCCAGGTCACCCTCGAACTGGTGGCCGCCGTGCGCAATAAGGGTGTAGACGCGTTCAACGAGATCATGAGGATGCAGGCCTGATGCCCCGTCCGATCACGTCTGCGTTCGAACGCCTCGGCCGCACCATCAGCTCCTTCTCCGTCGCTCAGCGCACCGTCGCCATCATCGGCGTCGCCGTGCTCGCCCTGGGTATCGCCGCCCTGAGCTTGTGGGCCACCAAACCGGCCTACACGCCCCTGTTCTCCGGTCTCAGCGGCTCCGACGCGAACACCATTGTCGAACAGCTGCGCACCGACGGTGTCGCCTACGAACTCAGCGACGGCGGTGCGACCATCCTCGTTCCCCAGGAGAGCGTCTACGACGAGCGACTCAAAGCCGCCGCGGCCGGACTGCCCTCCTCCAGCACGGGCGGCTACGGGCTGCTCGACACCATGGGTGTCACCTCCAGTGAGTTCCAGCAGTCGGTCACCTACAAACGGGCACTCGAGGGTGAACTCGCCAACACCGTCATGGCAATGAAGGGCGTCAAGAACGCCTCGGTTCGCCTGGCGATCCCCGAAGAGACCGTGTTCGCGTCGGAGCAGAGCGACCCGACGGCATCCGTGTTCGTGGAAACGGCCAGCGGCAGCACGCTCAACGCCGATCAGGTTCAGGCCATCGTGCACCTCACCTCCGCCTCGATCGAGGGGATGGCCCCCACCGACGTGGCCGTCATCGACTCCGCGGGTGTCGTGCTCTCCGCTGTCGGGGTTGGAGCCACCGGGTCCGCCGACCAGCAGGCTGGCGCCTACGAAGACCGGGTGCGCGGAGCCGTGCAGGCCATGCTGGACAAGGTCGTCGGCCCCGGCAACGCGACCGTCGCCGTCGCCGCCGACATGAGCTATCAGTCGGCCCAGCGGGTCGAGGAATCGTTCACCACCCCGACGGATGCCCCGGCCCTCAACGAGGCCGTCAAGACCGAGTCGTACACCGGGTCAGGCGGTTCGGCGGCCGGGGTCCTCGGCCCCGACAACATCGCCGTTCCGGCCGGCACCGAAGGTGACGGAACCTTCACCTCCGAGGACACGACCAAGAACAATGCGGTCAACAAAGTCACTGAGACGCGCACCATCCCGGCAGGGGAGATCAACAGGCAGACGGTTTCCGTGGCAGTGAACGCCGACGTCGTCGGGCAGCTCAACGTCGCCGACGTCACCTCGCTGGTAGCCTCCGCCGCGGGCATCGACGCACAACGGGGTGACGCGGTCACCGTCGAGGTTGTCAGCTTCAATGGCGGGGCGGCAGCGGATGCCGCGGCCGCCCTCGCCGCAGGGGAGGCTGCCGCCGCCGCCGACCGGTTCGCCGAGATAATGCGTATCGGCATCATCACGGCGGGGATCGTAATCACCTTCGTGCTGGGCCTGATCCTCTACGCGCGCCGTTCGCGCCGCCAGAGCCGCGAGTCGATCGAGCTGGACGAGTTGATGGAGGTGCGGCCTGCCCTGGGCGCGCCGGAGGTGCCGTTCACGCTGAGCGCTCCGATCGCGCCGATCATGATCGATCCCACCCCGACCGTTGGCTACCTGCCGCCGACCGCCGACCGGATGCAGGTCGAGATCGACGCCCTCGCCCAGCGGGACCCCGTGAAGACCGCGGAGTACCTCCGCGGTCTGATGGATGACCGGCAGCCGGCATGATCGACGACAAGCCAGCCCTGACCGGCACCCAGAAGGTCGCCGTGGTGTTGATGAGCATGGAGCACCAGCGGGCCACCGAGGTGATGAAGCAGTTCACCGAAACGGAGGCGGCCGACATCGCCGCGGAAATGGTGCAGCTCCGCCGGGTCGACCCCGACGTGACCGAGACCACCGTGCTCGAGTTCCATGAACTGACCGTCAAGGGTGCCCGAAGCCGGCGTGGCGGCCACGCCTACGCGATCGGGCTGCTGGAGGCATCCTTCGGAGCGGAGAAGGCTGCCGGGGTCATGGTGAAGGTGGCCTCTTCGATGGCCGGAAAGGCCTTCGAGTTCCTCGACACGGCCGAACCGCTGCAGATCCTGACCCTGCTCGACGGTGAGCTGCCGCAGACGATCGCCCTGGTGCTGGCGCATTTGCGCCCCGGGCACGCCTCCGCCGTCCTCGGCGGACTCGACGTCGATCTGCGCGCCGAGGTGGCCCAACGCATCGCCGGTATGGGCACCACCACCCCCGAAGCCGTTCGCGTGGTCACCGAGACGCTGAAGGCGCGTGTCGGGGCCGTCGCGTCCTCTCGCGACTCCGTCGAAACGGTCGGCGGCATCCAGCCACTGGTCGAGATCATCAACCGCTCAGACGTGGCGACCGAACGTGCCCTCCTTGAGGCCCTCGACGCGCGCGATCCCGCGCTGGCCGAGGACGTCCGGTCCCGGATGCTGACTTTCTCCGACATCGTCAAGCTCGAGAACCGCGACGTGCAACAGGTTCTCCGCGGCATTGACGCAGCCGTCTTGGCCATCGCCCTCAAAGGCTCGACCGACGGTGTGGTCACGACCATCCGCACCAATCTTTCCGAACGCAACCGGGAAATCCTCGACGACGAGGTGCAGGCCATGGCCCCCGTGCGGGTGTCGCAGGTCGAGGAGGCACGGGCAACGATCGTGCGCGCCATCCGCGACCTCGAGGCGCAGGGCAGTATCACCGTGCAGCGCGCCGAGGAGGACGACTATGTCGTTTAGCGCGCAGTCAACGCCCTTCTCCGCCGTGACGTTCCCCAGCCTCCGCGACGATCGGAGCACGGGCGACGAGTCTTCGCGAGCTCGAGGTCATGCCGCCGGTTACACCGCGGGCCTGCGAGCCGCAGCCGCCGACGTCGACGCCCGAATCGAACGACACGACGCCGAGCACGCCGCCGCAGCGCTCCACCAGCAGGCGCGAGTGGACCGGGCGGTCACCCTCCTCGGTGCGGCTGCCGCAGCATTGCACCAACGCACCGCACCCGTGCTCCGAGAAGCGGAGGACACCCTCGTCGCGACCGCCGTGGAACTGGCCGAAGCCATCCTCGGACACGAACTCGCCGACACCGATACTTCCGCCCGGGCCGCACTGAACCGAGCCCTGATTCCCGGCGCCGACGCAGTGGGCGGCACCGGTCGCCCGCAGGCGGTGCGGATGAACCCTGCTGACCTGGCCCTGATCGACCTGGTCACCCGGACGGATGCCGGCGTCGATTTCATCGCCGACGCGGATCTGGCCCGCGGCGACGCGATCGCCGAGTTCCCGGACGGGTTCCTCGACGCCCGGATCGGCACGGCGCTGGCCCGCGCGAAGGCAGCGCTCCGGGGCGCTGCCTCATGACTCTGCTGCAGACCCCGACCGATACGGCCACCCGCGCTACGGGCTGGCGCCCGCAGGCTGGAAGAATCCGTTCCGCGGTCGCTGCGGCGCGTCCCGAACGCGTCGGCGTGGTGTCCTCGATCGTCGGACTCGGCCTCGAGGTGCGCGGGCTGAACTCCGCGATCGGTGACCTCATCACGGTCGGCGACGACGGAGACGTCGACGCCGAGGTCGTCGCCACGACGCGCGACGGTATCCGGTGCATGCCTCTCGGACGGATGACCGGCATCCGTGTCGGCGCACCGGTGCGATCCGACGGAACCCCGCATCTTGTTCCCACGGGAACGGGCCTGTTCGGACGCGTCATCGACGGCCTGGGCCGTCCCATCGACGGAAAAGGACCCCTCGACGTCGACCGGTTCGTGGCCATCGACCACGACAGCCCGTCGGCCATGGCCCGTTCACGAATCGCGACTCCGTTGCAGCTGGGCGTCCGGGTGCTCGACACCCTCACCACCGTCGGAAAGGGACAGCGGCTGGGCCTGTTCGCCGGCTCCGGCGTGGGCAAGTCGTCGTTGCTGTCGATGATTGCCCGCGGCACCGATGCTGAGGTGTCCGTCATCGCTTTGGTAGGGGAGCGCGGTCGTGAAGTGCGCGAATTCCTCGAGGACGACCTCGGACCCGAGGGGCTCGCCCGCTCGATAGTGGTCGTGTCCACCTCCGACGAGCCGGCCATGATGCGCTTGCGGGCTGCCTTCCTGGCCACCCGGATTGCCGAGTCCTTCCGAGACGACGGCGCCGACGTCATGCTCATGATGGATTCACTGACCCGGGTGGCAATGGCGCAGCGCGAGATTGGACTGTCGGTCGGCGAACCCCCGGCCACGCGCGGCTATCCGCCGTCGACCTTCTCCCTGCTGGCCCGCCTGCTCGAGCGAGCCGGCACTGACGAAACCGGTTCGATCACGGGCATCTACACGGTGCTCGTCGACGGGGACGACCACAACGAGCCCATTGCGGATGCCGCCCGCTCGATTCTCGATGGTCACGTCGTGCTCGACCGAAAGTTGGCAGTCCTCGGCCATTTCCCCTCCGTCGACGCGCTCGCGTCGATTTCCCGCGTGGCGTCCCGGGTCAACAGCCCAGAGCAGAACCAGATCGCTGGACTGCTGCGCCGGGTGCTCGCCGCGCGCCGCAACGCGCAGGACCTGCTCGACGTGGGGGCCTACCGCCGAGGCACGAATCCGCTGGTCGATGCCGCGGTGGACAACGAGGGCGCCATCAACGCGTTCCTCCAGCAGCGCATGGACGACCAGACATCCTCCCGGCACGCCTGGGACCACCTCACCACACTCACCCGAACGCTGGGGGCCCTCTGATGCCACGCACTTTCGCTCTCGCCGGCCTGTTGCGCCTGCGCCACCTGCAGCAAGACCAGGCGGCTGGGGACCTCGCCCAGGCGAATGCCGTCGCGCAGGCGAATGCGGCGCGGCGCGCGGGTGCGAGGGCCACCCTGCACCAGATGCCCAGTGCAGCGAACGGAGCCGACATGCTTTCCACCATCGCCGCCGCCCGAGCCTCGGCCCGCAGCATGCTCGCCGATATGGAGGCTCTCGGCCGCAACTACCAGGTCGCAGTGGGTGAGGCGCAGGTCGCCTTCGACGCAACGCGAGCCGATTCGGTGCGACTCGAGAAGCTGGAGGACCGCCACGGAGCCCTGGTCGCTGCCGAGGATCTGCACCGGGAACAGACCGTCCTCGACGAGATCGCCGGTGCTGGCTGGCTTCGCAACCGCCCGGCGGACGGTGGCCCCCGGTGACGATGATCGCGGCGATGGGCCGGGTCAGCGAGATCCAGGCGACGCTGGTGCAGCTCTCGGCCGGTGCAAGCGCCCAGAAGACGGCCGCGACGACGACTGCCGTGGCCTCGGCAAGCACCTTCGCCGAAGCCCTCGCAAGCGCCTCGGGTGCCGCCACGGTGACCCCTTCGGCAGTGTCGACGGGCGCGGCAACCGGCGCCGACGTGGTTGCCGGGGCGGAGAAGTACCTCGGCGTGCCCTATGTCTTCGGTGGCGAGGACGCCAGCGGCATGGATTGTTCCGGGCTCGTGCAGACGGTGTATGCCGAACTCGGCATAGACGTGCCGCGCCTCGTCTCCGGACAGATGAAGATCGGCACCGAGGTCGGCTCTCTTGCCGAGGCCAGGCCCGGCGACCTCATCGTCACCGGCGGGGGAGACCACATCCTGATCTACGCCGGCAACAACAAGGTCATCCACGCACCCTACGAGGGCCGTACGGTCTCCCTGGTCGAGGCCTACATGGACGACTCCGAGATCACCACCATCCGCCGCGTGATCCCGGATGCCCCGGCAGCCACTGCAGGAATGGGCGCCGCCGGCGGCCAGCTCAGCGCAGCACTGGCATCCTTCATGAACGGAGCAGCCCGATGAACGCCCAGCTCGGCCGGATGGCCGCCACGATGCCGACGGGGCCGGCCCACACCGTTGCGCCGGCAGCCCGCGCCAGCCGCTCCGACGCGCCCGGCGCCGGGTCGTTCGCCTCCGTGTTGCAGGGAACGCTCGCCGCCGCGCCGGCCGAGAAGCCTCCGGTGTCGGTCGATCCGAGTTCCGAGCCGACGGCGGATGTTGGGACCGACCCTGGTCTCGTCGCGGTTGCCGGCCCGGGAACGCCAGGACCGAGTACGATGCCGGACGCGGAGCCGAGCGCGATGCCGACCACGGAGCCGAGAACGGTGCAGAACCCTGCGGCACACCCGCTGAACGCCTTTCTCGTGCCGGCCGAGACCACAGCTTCGGCGATGCTGTCGGCCACCGGCGCGGTCGTGTCGGATCCTGTCGCGAAGGCGACCGAGACCGCGACGGCGACCTCGACCGTGATCGCGACCGCGACGGTGACGGCGATGGCGACCGCTGTCGTCGGAGATACCGAGGCCGACGCTGAGGCCGACGCCGAGGCGGATCAAGAGCCCGCGGCCGAGGCGTCTAGCCTCGCTGCCGCTGCTCCGGGCGCCGAAATTCCGGGAGCCGTCCCAAGGACAGCCCCGGGAATCCCCGCGCCGCTCGCCGCCGGAGTGCCGACGGACGTGCCGGCCGCCCCGCCGGCCCCCGCCGAGCAGCTCGGGGCCGCGCCGGTCGTTCCCGCCCCGCCAACCGCCGCATTCCCGGCCCCGGTCGGCGGTGCCGCCGGAGCCGTGCGACCCGGGTCCGATGATCCGGTCGCCCTCCGGCCCGCAGGCTCCGCCGACGTGACGGCCCCCGTCGCCCCGCTCGTGCCGGTCGGCACCCCGGCGCCGACCGCGGCGTCTTCCGTCGCCGGCGTTCCGACACCCGCCGCGGCCGTGCCCGCCCTTCCTGTTCCGCTCACCAGCCAGGTTTCACGCACCCTGTTCACTCTGGGGGCAGCAGCCAACGGCGACCATGTGATGACTATCCGCGTCAGCCCCGACAATCTGGGACCAATCACCGTGCGCGCCCAGGTGAGCGTGGACGGCATCCGGGTCGAGCTGATCGCCCCCACCGACCTGGCCCGGGACGCGCTCCGCACCATCCTGCCCGACCTGCGCCGGGATCTGACCGCCGGAGGGATGAGCGCCCAGCTCAGCTTGTCGGCCGACGACCAGGCCTCCGACTCCGCGGCGGACTGGCACGACCGTACCAGCGCGAGGCGTGATCGGGAGGCCGGAGACGGCACTGCCGACGCATCCGTGGCCGGCTCCCGGCCCGCCGCGCTGCGGGCCGCCGGCTCGCACACCATCGACGTATTCGCCTGAACCGCACCATCTGACCCGCCACCACCAGAAGAGAGAACCTTGTGACCATCGATGCAGTGGCAGCAGCCGCCCCGGCCGGGATGTACTCGACCACGCCCGTGCGCACCCCGAAACAGTCCCTGGATTCCGAGGCGTTCATGTCGTTACTGGTGACCCAGCTGCGCAACCAGGACCCCAGCTCTCCCATGGACACCAACCAGATGATCTCCCAGACCACGCAGCTGGCCATGATGGAGAAAATGGCGGCGCTGTCGACCACAGCCGACGAGAACTTCTCGCTGCAGATGCGCGTCGCCGCCGCGGCTCTGGTCGGACAGGACGTCACCTACACGAAGGCCGATGGCACGACCGGCACCGGTACCGCGTCCAGCGTTTCCTACGCCGGTCCCGTGCCGCAGGTCACCGTCGGCGGAACGCCCGTCGCACTCGACCTGGTGACCGGCGTCACCTCCGGCAGCACCCCCGGCACCACCCCCGGCCTGTCCGCGTAAACCCCTTCTTCTCTCGTCTCGCATCTACCGAAAGGCAGCACCCATGCTTCGCTCTCTGTACTCCGGAATCTCCGGCCTCCGCTCGCACCAGACCATGCTCGACGTCACCGGCAACAACATCGCCAACGTCAACACCACCGCGTTCAAGGCTTCGGCGGTGCAGTTCCAAGACACCCTGTCGCAGCTCAAGCAGGGTGCCGGCGGACCGCAGGCAGAGGTCGGTGGCACCAACCCGGCCCAGATCGGACTCGGAGTACAGGTGGCCGGCATCTCGACCAATTTCTCGCAGGGTTCCGCGCAATCGACGGGACGGGCCACTGACATCGCCATCTCCGGCGACGGGTTCTTCGTCACCCAACTGGGCGGGGAGACGCTCTACAGCCGTGCGGGCGCCTTCGACTTCGATGCCGAGGGTCGACTGGTCTCCCCGGACGGCGCGATAGTCCAGGGCTGGAACGGCGTCAACGGCCAGATCAACGAGGGCGGTCCGGTCGGCAACATCACGCTGCCGCTGCAGGCCATGATTCCCGCAGCTGCGACGGACAAGGCCACCATGGTCGGCAATCTGCCGGCCGACGCCGCGGCAGGTAAGACTCTCGTGCGCGACATCAAGATCTACGACGCTCTCGGCGCCGCGCGCACCCTGTCCCTGACGTTCACCCGCTCGGGGTCCGGCTGGGACGTGGCAGGCGCCGACGGAGTCGGCGCCGGTTCCACGGCTCTGACGCTCGACCTGGCGGGAAATCTCACGGCAACCGGACCGCTGACGGTGAACGGGGTCTTGGTCGATCTGACCGGGCTGTCCGGGCAGGCCGGCATCACCACGGCGACCGCCAGCAGCCAGAACGGCTCCGCCGCCGGAACGCTGCAGTCGTTCACGCTCGGCAAGGACGGTACCCTGGTGGGCCTGTTCAGCAACGGAAGCCAGGCATCCATCGCGCGTATCGCCCTCGCTACCTTCACCAACCCGGGCGGCCTGGAGAAGGCCGGTTCGTCGGCGTACCGTGCCACGTTCAACTCGGGTAACGCGGCCCTCGGCGCCCCCGGTGACGGCGGCTTCGGCTCGCTCAGCGGTGGAACCCTGGAAATGTCCAACGTGGACCTGTCGCAGGAGTTCACCAACCTGATCGTCGCCCAGCGTGGCTTCCAGGCGAACGCACGCATCATCACTACCTCCGACGAGGTGCTGCAGGAGCTCACCAACCTGAAGCGCTAGCGGTGCACCGGGGCCGGAGGCGGAGACGGTAAAGTTGGCCGCTGCCTCGCCCGGGGCTCCTGGAACCACCCGAGAGGACGGCCGCAATGAGCCTGATCAGGCTAAATGACGTCAGCATCCGTTTCGAGAACACGCAGATCCTGCGCGAGGCCTTCTTCCGGCTCGAACCGGGCGACCGGGTGGGCCTGATCGGGCGTAACGGGTCAGGCAAGTCGACGATCCTGAAACTGGCCCTCGGCCAGGTGACCGCGGATGCCGGTACCGTCACCCTGGATCCTGGAATTCGGGTGGGCTACTTCTCCCAGTTCTCCGAACTCAATGGGGAATCCACCATCACCGAGGTTCTCGACGGACTGTTCGCTCCGATCAAGGCCATCGAAGCGGAGCTGGCGTCGATCGATGCCCAGATCGCGGCGGATTCTTCGCAGAGTGCAGAACTGGACCGGCTGATTCATCGCCAGGCAGAGCTGTTCGAGGACATGGACCGCCTGGACGGGTGGGACTATCCCCGGCGCATCGACACCGCGTTGACCACCCTGGGATTCGACGAGGCCCATCGAGTCTGTGCCATCAACGACCTGTCCGGAGGCTGGCGCAACCGGGCGGCGCTGGCGAAGATCCTGTTGGAGCAACCTGACGTGCTGCTGCTCGACGAGCCCACCAACTACCTCGACGTGGCTGGCGTCGAGTGGCTCGAAGCGTGGTTCCGGAGTTTCCGCGGCGCGGCCGTCATCGTCTCGCACGACCGACAGTTCCTCGACGGGGTCGTCACCCGCATCATCGAGGTCGAGAACTACCATCTGCACGAATACCCTGGCAACTTCGGCGAATACGTTGTGCAGAAGCAGTTCCGCCTGAAGTCCCTGGAGCAGCAGTTCCTTCACGAGTCGGAGCTGCTCGCGTTCGAGTCGGAGGGCATCAGCGACCGCCGCGAAGCCGCGAAGGCCGCCAGTCGCACCCTCGACAACCAGCTCGCCCACATCAAGAAGACCCGCAGCCCGCGGCCTGTCGACATGATCATCACCGAGATCTACCGCGGACTGCACGTGAAGGATTCGCTCTGCCGGATCGAGTCGCTCAGCAAGTCCTACGGCGACAAGGCACTGTTCACCGACCTCACCTTCGAGATCCGCCGTGGCAACCGCATTGTCGTGCTGGGTTCCAATGGCAGTGGCAAGACCACGCTGCTGCGGGTGTTGGCCGGAGAGGAGACGGCCGATTTCGGCACCGTGGCGTGGGCATCCGGTGCCGCCGTGGTCTCCTACAACCAGGTGCTCGACGGCCTTGACGACGACGACACCGTCAGCCACTCCGTCAATGCGATGCCGGGCAGCCTCGCTTTCACCGCGACCCGCAAATCGGTCAACCGGTTCCTGGCGATGTTCCAATTCTCCGAGGCCGACCTCAAGCAGAAGATCGGCAACCTCTCCGGTGGGCAGCGCGCGCGCGTCGCCATGGCGCAGTGCCTGCTCTCCGGGGCCGCGGTGCTGCTGCTGGACGAACCGACCAACCACCTGGACATGGCCAGCACCCAGGTGATGGAGCGCGCACTGATTCACTTCCCGGGGGCCGTGGTCGTGGTCAGCCACGACCGGTTCTTCACGGACAAGATCGCCACCCGCCACCTGGTCTTCGGCAGTGACGCGGCAGAGCCGGGGGAGATCGTGGTGCGCGCGGCCTAACCAATTCGACGGAGACTCTCTCGTAAAAGCTTGTTCCTCGGTTTTTTGTGGGCATTTCGGGCAGCATCACCGTCGAATTCGTTCGGGGCAGCGACGCGGCGACCCGCCGATGCGGCCTCGTTCCGGTCGGCAGCTAACGCACCCGGCCCGTCGGCCGACAGTGGGGCGTGACGGTTGCTCGAATCGTTCTGAACCCAGGGGTGGACGCCATGATCGTTGTGACGAGGCTGAACGACAGCCAGTTCGCGATCAATCCGGACCTGATCGAGCGGATTCATGCGAGCCCAGACACCACGCTGGTCATGGTCGACGGCGCCAAGTTCATCGTGACGGAAAGTCTCAGCGAGATCATCGAGAAAATCGCCCGTTTCCGGGCCCATGTCATCTCACTGGCGTACCTGACTCAGGATGCCGACTATCGGCCCGGGATCCGCTCGCTTGAAATCGTCGATGGGCCGCATTCGATCGACGAGATCATCGAGCCCGGCAGCACGGTCCCGACCCGCCCGCGGAGAATCTGATGGATCCGGCAACCCTGGTCGGGATCGCCATCGCCTTCGGTTCCCTCTTCGCCATGATCACCATCGAGGGCGGCCATATTCAGTCGATCCTCCTGCCGGCACCGATGATCCTCGTCTTCGGCGCCACCATCGCGGTCGGGATCGCCGGCGGCACCATCAGGGATGCGATCTCCGCGTTCAAGGCCGTACCCGGAGCCTTCATCGGCAAGACCGTTCCGCCGCAGCAGGTCATCGACCAGGTCGTCGGACTCGCCGAGAAGGCCCGCAGCTCGGGTCTGCTGGCTCTCGAGCAGGAGGCTGACAACGTCGCCGACCCGTTCCTGCGCGGCGCACTTCAGAACATCGCCGACGGCACCGACGGCGACGAATTGCGAATCCTGCTGGAAGACGAGCTCGCGACCGCCACCAAGGAGAGCCGCAACGCCGCCAAGTTCTTCACCACCCTCGGCGGCTACGCACCGACGGTGGGCATCATCGGAACGGTCGTCTCGCTGACGCACGTGCTGGAAAACCTCGACACGCCGTCCACCCTCGGTCCGATGATCGCCGCCGCCTTTGTGGCCACCCTGTGGGGACTGCTCACGGCCAACTTCCTCTGGCTGCCGATCGGCAACCGGCTGAAGCGGCTGAGCGACCTCGAGGTCGACCGGATGACGCTGCTCCTGGAAGGGGCGCTCGCAGTGCAGGCCGGCAGTCAGCCCCGGCTGCTCGGAGAGAGATTGCGCGCCATGGTGCCTGCGCCGGCGACGGCCAGGGCCGGTAAGGCAGGCAAGCCGGGAAAAGCCAGTAAGGCGGACAAGTCCCTGCTCGAGGCGGCATGAGCGGGCACGGCCGAGGCCGCACGCGGGGGCGGGGGCTGGAGGAGGAGCACGTCGAACACGTCGACGAGCGGTGGATGGCGTCCTATATGGATATGGTCACCGTGTTGATGTGCATGTTCATTGTCCTGTTCGCGATGTCCTCTGTCGACCAGGAGAAGTTCCTGCAACTGAAGAACTCCCTCGCGACGGGTTTCGGCGTCACCGACGTCGGCAAGGTCGACACGGCAAAGGGCGTCGTCGTCACCGATGACAAGGTTGCCCAGTCCGAGATGACCGGGTTCACCGACATCCAGGTCGCCGCGGCGGAGGTCAAGGACCTCACCGCGGTGAAAGATGCCCTGCAGGCCGCGGTGGATGCCAAGGGTGTCGCCCAGCAGGTGCAGTTCACGATCGACGAGCGAGGACTGATCATCGGGCTGATCGGATCCGAGGCCTTCTTCGAGCCCAACCTCGCCAATCTGAGCGGCCAGGCCGTGCAGGTTTTGGACGCGGTCGCCCCGATCCTGTCCGGCAACACCCGGGAGATCAAGGTGGAGGGCCACGCCGACCGGCACGGAGTGACCAGAAATTTCCCCACCGACTGGGAGCTGTCCTCGGGCCGGGCAACGGCGGTGCTCCGCCGGCTGGTCGAGTCCGGCGGCGTGGGACAGGAACGCGTCTCGGCGGTCGGCTACGGCTCGGCCCGCCCCGTGGCCGAGGGGGCCGATCTGGCGGCGCAGGCGCAGAACCGACGGGTCGACGTCGTGCTCCTCTCCAGCCAGCCGGAAGCGGTGCGCCAGCTGATCCCCGACATCGTCGCGGGGGTGACGCCCGTCAGCCCGGATCCGGTAGTGAAGGCCCAGACCGCGGAGTCTCCCGTGACCGCCGTGGTCAAAGAGGAAAAGAAAGGTCACTGAGCTGCTAACCATCGGCTCGCTCTGACCGATAGTCCTCACCGTGACGGTCCAGGAACAAGCAGTGATTGGTGTGCCCGCTTCGGCGGAGCGCACGGTCGAGGTGTACGATTTTCGTCGCCCGACAACGCTCGCCCGCGAGCACTCTCGGGTGCTCGAGCTCGCCTTCGAGACCTTCGCCCGCCAGTGGGGCACTCAGCTCACCGCCAAGGTGCGTGTCATGTCGCAGGTGAAATGCGATCACGTGATCATGCGTACGTACGACGAGTACGCATCGTCTCTGCCTGCCACGACCGCAATGGTTCTGTGCCCCGTGGGCGGCATCGCGGCGAAGGCGGTCGTGCAGTTCCCGACCTCCGCAGCCCTGTCCTGGGTGAGTCATATGCTGGGCGGAACCGCCAGCACAGCGCTGCCGGAACGGGCATTCACTCAGATTGAACTGGCTCTCGTGCGCCGGCTGATGGACGACGCCCTCGAAGACCTGCGCTACTCGCTCGGCTCACTCCTCGTGCACACGATCAGCGTCGGCGCGATCCAGTACAACTCGCAGTTCGCCCAGGCTGCGGCCACGGCCGACCTGATGATCGTGGCCAGCTTCACCATGCGCATCGGCGACGGTACAGCCTCCGCCACCGTCGCCCTCCCGGCGGAGGCCCTCCTGCCGCAGTTGGTCGAGGCGGTACCTCAGGCGGGGAGTGCCGATCCGGTCGACCTGCTGCGCGCTCAACTGTCCCAGGTGCCGGTGGACGTCTCCGTTCGGCTCACACCCGCATTTGTTCTGCCCAGCGTCGTGTTGGGCCTTGCGGTCGGCGACCTGCTGCCGCTGCCGCACCCCCAGCACCGGCCTCTTGACGTGGTTGTCGACGGGCACACTCTCGCACGGGCCGCCGTCGGTTCCAACGGTTCCCGCCTGGCCTGCATCGTCATCGACACCGAGGAGTCCTCCCCATGACCGTCGCCCCCACCGCATTGCAGACGGATGCCGTCGAGGCCCTGCTAGACCTTCTCCCGACCACGACCCGGCTGCGCGCGAAGGTCTGCTCCGGCGCCGCACTGGTCGGTCGGCTCGGCCCCGCCGCGGTGGCCTCCTTCGTGGGTGTCACCTCCGCGGACCTTGCCATCGTGCTCGCGGATCCGGCATCGCTGGATTCCGCGTCCGGCCCGGAATCGGGCCTGGTCTCCCGGCAGGACGTGCTGCGACCTGCCCTGGAGAGCGCCGCCGGCGTATTCGGGATCGGTGTCTTGGGGGATACCCGGCCCGGCGACGCCACGGCCCTGTTCGCGGATGACGCCACCAGCGTTTTCGAGTTGACCGGCGACGATCAGGTGACTGGCTGGTTCGCCGTGCGGTTGCGCGACAACGGGGGGTCCGGCGAGGCGGCGCGGGCCGCGCAGTCCGTGGCCGGCAAACTCGGCCGGATCAACAGTGTGCAGATGGCGTTGACGGTGGAGATCGGGCACACCCGCATGTCGGTTCGCGACGTGCTCTCCCTCGAGCCCGGCGCCGTCATAGAGCTTGACCGGTCCGCCGGAACTCCTGCCGACGTGATGCTCAACGGACGACTGATCGCCCACGGCGAGATCGTCGTCGTCGACCAGGACTACGCGGTGCGGATCACCCAGATCCTTGATGTGGCCGAGAGCCTGACCTAAGTGGACACCGTCCTCGTCGCGCTCCGGGTGGCCCTGTCCCTGGCTGCCGTGCTGGGCCTGCTCTGGGTGCTCCAGCGCAAGCTGACGAAGGGCTCCCTCGGCGCGCGCACCCCGAACCTGGTCACCGTGGTGGGCCGTCAGGGTCTCGGGCAGAAGGCATCCGTCGTCGTCGTCGACATCGAGGGTCGACGTTTCGTTCTCGGCGTGACCGAGCAGTCGGTCAACGTTCTGCACGGCGGCGAGGAGCCCATGGATGCCGCGGCGACCCACCCCGTACACCGCTCGGCGCACGCCGCGCACGACTTCGCGCGGGAACTCGACGACGCCACGCACGGCGCCGCCCGAGCCGATGCCGAACGGGACGAGGCCGCCCTGACGCCTCCGCTCATCCTCCGTCCGCGCCGGGACCGGGTCAGCCCGAGTCGGCTCGGCGGGTCGATTCTCTCGCCCGCCACCTGGCAGCAGACCGCCGCCGCCCTCCGGCAGGGCCGGTGACCAGCCCGGCCGTGCACCCTGACCGGCGCCGGGAGCTGGCCCGGTACCTGATCATGGCGGCCCTCGTGCTCGTGATCGTCGTCGCCATCATCATGCTGATGGCCCCGGCCGGCCACGCCGCACCGACCGACCCGATCGCTCCGACCGACCCGGCCACCCCCGCGGATCCGGGCGACGGCGGCCTGAACGTGCAGATCAACGGCCCGAACGGTGAACCTTCCTCCGCGATCGTGACCCTGATCGGAATCACCCTGCTCTCGGTGGCACCGGCTCTCCTGCTGATGATGACGAGCTTCACGAAGATCTTCGTCGTGCTCGCGATGACCCGCAACGCGCTCGCGCTGCCGTCGATCCCGCCCAACCAGGTGCTGGCCGGACTAGCTCTGTTCCTCTCACTGTTCATCATGGCGCCCATCCTGACCGAGATCAACGATGGCGCCCTGCAGCCGTACCTGAACGGCACGATGAACTTCGACGACGCGGTCACACTCGGTTCCGCGCCGCTGCGCACCTTCATGCTTGCGCACACCCGCGAAGAGGACCTGGCCCTGATGACCCGGGCTGCCGACCAGGCGAACCCGGAGACGCGCGAGGCCGTATCGCTGCTCACGCTCATCCCCGCTTTCATGATCTCTGAGCTGCGCGCCGCCTTTATCATCGGCTTCGTGATCTTCGTGCCGTTCCTGGTGATCGACCTCGTCGTGTCCGCGGCGCTGATGTCGATGGGAATGATGATGCTTCCCCCGGTGATGATCTCGTTGCCGTTCAAGATCCTCCTCTTCGTTCTCGTCGACGGCTGGGGTCTGATCATCACGACCCTCGTCTCCAGTTACCGGGGTGGCTGATGGATACCAATGCCGTCCTCGACATCGGCCTGCAGGGCATCCTGATTGCCGGCAAGCTTTCTGCACCGATCCTGATCACGGCCCTGGTCGTCGGTTTCGCAATCTCGCTGCTGCAGTCGATCACCCAGATCCAGGAGGTCACGCTGTCGTTCGTTCCCAAGGCGATCGCTGTGGCCGTGGCCATGATCATCTCCGGGCACTGGATGATCTCCGAGATGGTTTCGTTCACGCATATGTTGTTTGACAAGATCCCCGGCCTCATCGGCGGGGGCTGACGTGAATATCACACTTGATTTCGCTTGGATCGAAGCCACCATGCTGGCCGCCGTGCGGATGGTGGCGTTCCTCGTCGTGGCACCGCCGTTCTCCTACAACGCGTTCCCGCTTCGGATCAAGGGCATGCTCGCCCTCGGACTGGCCCTCGCTGTCTCGCCGCGGGTCACGCCCGGCTACCTCTCGCCCGACACGGGTGGCTTCATCACGGCCCTGATCCTCGAGATCGTGGTCGGCGGTGTGCTGGGCTTCCTCGTTCTGGTGGTGTTCTCCGCCATCCAGTCCGCCGGCAACCTGATCGACATGTTCGGCGGTTTCCAGCTCGCCCAGGGTTTCGACCCGCAGGCCATGGTCAACGGGGCCCAATTCACCCGGCTTTACCAGATGACCGCTCTGGCACTCCTGTTCGCCTCCGGCGGATACCAGCTGATCATCGGCGGCGTGACGCGCACCTTCTCGGCCCTGCCGATCGGCGGCGGGATCGACCTTGCCCTACCAATGCAGACCGTCACTGCGGCGGTCGGCCAGATGCTGCTCGCGGCCGTGCAGATCGCCGGGCCCCTGATCGTCGTCCTGTTCCTCGCCGACGCCGGCCTCGGCCTACTCACCCGGGTGGCCCCGGCCCTGAACGCGTTCGCGCTCGGCTTCCCGCTCAAGATCCTGATCACCTTCACGCTCGGCGCGGCCGGCTTCGTGGCCCTGCCGAGGATCGTCGCGTCACTGACCGACGACGCCGTCGCCACCATGCTGGGGGTGAAGTAGATGTCCGACTCCGGTGAGAAGACCGAGCAGGCCACAGACAAACGGATGCGCGAGGTGCGGTCCAAGGGCCAGCTCTCCAAGTCCCAGGACCTCACGGCGTGGATCGGAATCGGCGCCGCCGCCGCGATGACCCCGGTCACGATCGGCCTGGCCGCGGACGCCGGAACCGACCAGATGATCAGCATCCGTTCACTGGTCGCCGACCCGCAGCCGGACCTGGCCGTGCAGATGCTGGTGGACTCGCTCGCCTCGATGGGCACCATCCTCACCCCCATGCTCGCGACGGTCTTCGTCGTGGTACTGGTCGGTGCGGTGGCGCAGGGTGGGGTGCACTTCAAGAAGGTGGCCGGAAAATACGAGCAGTTCAACCTCGTGACCGGTCTCGGGCGCACCTTCGGTGGCCAAGCCGTATGGCAGGGCGTCAAGGCCCTGCTCAAGACCATCGCCGTGGGTCTCGTGCTGGTGATGGTGGTTCAGGGGCTGACGCCCCTGTTGATGACGGCCGGGGGACTGCCCGTCTCCGCGCTGATCGCTGCGGCCACCGACGGTGCGACCGCCCTGGTGCAGTCGGCGGTGATCGCCGGGCTGGTGCTCGCCGCGGCGGACGTGTTCGTCGTGATGCGGCGCAACCGCAAGCGCACTCGCATGACGAAGAAGGAAGTCACCGACGAGAACAAGAGTTCCGAGGGAGACCCGATGGTGAAGCAGCAGCGCCGGGCCCGGCAGCTCGCGATGAGCCGCAACCGGATGATCGCCGCCGTCACCACCGCCGACGTCGTGTTGGTCAACCCCACCCACTTCGCCGTCGCGTTGCGTTACGAGCCAGGCAAGTCCGCTCCGCGGGTGGTGGCCACGGGGGCCGGCGTGATCGCGTCCCGGATCCGAGAACAGGCCGAGACCGACCGGGTGCCGATCGTGCGCGACATCCCGCTCACCCGTGCCCTGCACAGCGCGTGCAAGCTGGGCGACGAGATCCCGGTCGAGCTCTACAACGCCGTCGCGCAGGTGCTCGCCTTCGTGCTCGCCCTGAAGACACGCGGCTCCGGTGCCGGCTCGGGTGTGCACACCATGAACAATCGCCTTGTGACGGCCGGAGGCCACCGATGAACAGCAATCTCGCCAAACTCGCTGTGCCGGTCGGAGTGGTCGGCATCATCCTGCTGCTCGTCGTGCCCGTGCCTGCCGTATTCCTCGACGTGCTGATCATCGTGAACATCCTCCTCGCCCTGGTCACGCTGCTGACGACAATGTTCGTCAAGAAGCCCCTCGATTTCTCGGTCTTCCCTTCGCTGCTGCTCGTGGCCACCCTGTTCCGGCTGGGCCTGAATGTCGCGTCGACCCGACTTGTGCTCGGCGACGGCTACGCCGGGCAGGTCATCGCGGCGTTCGGCGACGTTGCCGTGGGTGGGTCGCTGATCATCGGTGCCGTCATCTTCCTGATCCTCGTCGTGATCCAGTTCGTGGTGGTCACCAAGGGCGCCGAGCGCGTGGCCGAGGTGGGCGCGCGGTTCACCCTCGACGCCATGCCCGGCAAGCAGATGGCGATCGACGCCGACCTGAATGCGGGTCTGATCACCGACGTGCAGGCCCGGGAGCGTCGTGCCGAGGTGTCCGCCGAGGCCGACTTCTACGGTGCCATGGACGGTGCGTCGAAGTTCGTCAAGGGTGACGCGATCGCCGGCATCGTGATCATCATCATCAACTTGGTCGGCGGGATCGCTATCGGCATGATCCAGCGCGGTCTGACGGTCAACGAGGCGATGAGCACCTACTCGCTGTTGACCATCGGCGACGGCCTCGTTACTCAGATCCCGGCCCTGCTGATGGCAGTCTCGACCGGCATGATCGTGACCCGCTCCAACGCGGAGTCCGACATCGGTGCGGCGGCGTCCGGTCAGCTCACCCAGTCCCGCATGGCCCTGACGATCGCCGGTTGTGCCGCTCTCCTCATGGCGCTGATCCCAGGCATGCCGATCCTGCCGTTCGTGGTGATCGGGCTGGGCCTGATCCTGTTCGCCCGCCGCATCAAGGCGGGGGAGACCAGGGACCAGGCCGGTCGGGATGCCGGTGTCGCCGCCGAGGCGATGGCGCCCCGCTCCGACACCCCGGAAGACCTGATCGAGACCATGCGGGTGCACGCTCTGGAGATCCTCCTCGCCCCCGACCTCGTGGACCTCGTCTCCGGGGCTCAGGACGATCTCCTGGCCCGCGTGCGCGCTCTGCGCCGCAAGGTCGCCGTGGACCTCGGAGTGGTGGTTCCACCCGTGCGCACCCGGGACAGCGTCGACCTGCCCTCCTCGACGTACTCGATCCGAATCGCCGGGGTGGAGGCGGGCCGCGGGCTGGCTCCGGCCGGCAAGGTGCTCGCCCTCGGCGACGCGCTCGATTCACTGCCGGGCCAGGCCACGGTGGAGCCCGTGTTCGGCCTCGTCGGCAAGTGGGTCCCGAGCGAAATGCGGCACAGCGCCGAAATGACCGGGGCCACGGTCATCGACCGGGTTTCCGTGCTGGTCACCCATCTGTCCTCGATCATCACCGGCAACGCGGCCCGGTTGCTCACCCGCGAGGACGTGCGGGTGCTCACCGACGGGGTGCGGCTGGTCAACCCGTCGGCGGTCGAAGACCTCATCCCCGGACTGCTGTCCCTGGCAGAGGTCCAGCGTGTGCTGCAGGGGCTCCTCGTGGAGCTGATCCCGATCAACGACCTGCCCCGCATCTACGAGTCGCTCTCACTGCGGGCCAAGGTGTCCAACGATCCGGAGGGACTAATCGAGGCGGCCCGCCAGGCGCTGGGCCCGGCCCTCACCGTGCAGTACCTCGATGACGGTCTGCTCCGGGTCATCATGATCGAGCCCACCCTCGAGCAATCCATGCTCGAGGGGATGCGTCCTTCCGACCAGGGCACCCAGATCATGCTCGATCCGAATCGGGTCGAGGTCATCCTGGGATCGCTCAAGGAGGCCGTGGCGAACGTCGAGGCGGCCGGGCTGAGCGCGGTGCTGGTCTGCGCGCCGGCGCTTCGCCCTGCCATCCGTCGCCTGGTCTCGGCGCAGACCGGCGGCATCGCCGTGTTGTCCTATCAGGAGGTCACGGGCGCGAACGTGTCCATCGAGACGGTGGGAGTGGTGCGTGGAGCCGAATCGATTTCTGCTTGAGGGTTCGTCGCTGGAGGAGCTGAAGGCGCGCATCCTGGCCGAGTACGGCGCCGACGCCCGCATCGTCGCCGCCGAGCAGGTGACCGTCGGCGGCATCAGAGGCTTCTTCGCACGCCGGCACATCGAGGTCACCGTGGAGGTCCCCGCCCGGCAGCGGCGCGCGTCGCACTCTCGGAGCGATGTACAGGCGCGGCTCGGCATCGCTGCGCTTCTCGACGACGCCGATGCGGCGGAGGCACGCCTGTACACCGCGGCCGAGCCACGCATCTCGACCGTGTCCGAGGGGTTCGCCGACCTGATGGACGAACTGACCTTCGCGACCCGCGAGACGCCCGACCCGGTGCTGCTCACTCCCGCCGCACCCGCCGCCCCGAGGTCCGTGGACACCCACATGACGGCTCCGCTGGGGCTCGACCAACCGGGTCTGACCCGGTCCGGTTCCGATCAAACGCCCGCCGAAGTGTGGGCCGCTGAGTGGCGCGCCGTCGACCGTGCCGCCGATCTGGCGGATGCGCGGGCTGCCGCTCGTGCCGCCCACCGCGCTGCCGCTCGTGCCGCCGACCGCGCTGCCGACCGCGCTGCCTACCCTGCTGCGGACCCTGCCGCCGACCGCGCTGCCGACCCTGCCGGGACTGTGTACGAAGCCCTTTCCTCTCCTCTTTCCGCTTCTGCTTCCCCTGCTCGTACCGGTCCGACATTCGCTGAGCGGGCCGCCGATCTGCTGTTCGACGGCGTCGATGCCCCGCGGGCGCATTCGCGCCGGGATGCCCGTACGAGAGAAACCGCCCGCACGGTCGCGGCAGCTGCCGTTCCGCGTGCGCTCACCGGTGCGGGGGACCTTGTGATCGTCGTCGGTTGGCAGGATGCCGCGCTGCCGGTGACCAGGGAACTGGCACCGGATGACGGCTCGGCTGCGGTGTTCGTCGCCGGTGCTATCGACGCCGGAACCGCCGTCGAGGCCGGCCTTGACCGCATCCTGGATCGGCGCACCGCGCTCGAGGCCAGGGCCAGGGGAGTGGAGCTCGGCAAGACCAGTTTTGTCGCCTTCGGTCTTGGCTCGGACGCGTCGACGGCGGGCATACATGCATCCCTGCTGGTTTTGGTTCGTCCCGACCAGGTTTGGGTCGTCGTGGATGCCGGACGCAAGCCCGCGGACACCGCCCGCTGGGTCGCCGAGGTCGCACGGAGCCTGGACATCGATGCGGTCGCCGTCACCGGGTATACCACGACCGGTTCGCCGGAGAGCGTCGATGAGCTGGGCATCCCGGTGGGTTGGGTGGACGGTGTCCCGGCAACGTCCAGCACGGTGGCCGGAATGCGACAGAGCCTCAAGCTAGGCTGATCACGTGCTGGTTCTAACGCGTAAGCAGGGGGAGAAGATCCTCATTGGTGACGACATCGTCATCACCGTCCTCGACGTGCGCGGTGACAGCATCCGGATCGGTGTCGATGCTCCGCGCGGAGTGCGCATCCAGCGGGATGAGGTGCTTCGCGCCGTGACCGAGGCAAACATCGCAGCGAGTCAGTCCGGTCAGCCCGGCCAGGGCAACAACGATGCCGAGGCCCGACTCAAGGCCACTCTCGGGCTCCTGCCCGTTCCGTCGGCTCCCGCCCAGTAGGTCGAGTCCGCCAAGGGCCAAGAGCCAACAGCCAAAGCAAAGTGCAGCAAAGATTGCAAGCACTGCGAGCGGGGCAGATTCAAGATTGGCCGCCGGTTTACAGGGTTGCCCGCTTGCTTGGGAGTGTGATCAGAGTGTGGTCCGGGTCGACTTCGACCGGTGACCGGAGCCAGTATTCGGTTCCGGTGGGGATTATGGTCCAGTACTGGTTGTGCAGGTGCAGGTGCAGGTGCAGGTGCAGGTGGTGGGGGTGGCAGAGCAGTACCCCGTCGGCGAGGTCGGTGTACCCGTTGTCTGTGAGCCATTCGTTGATGTGGTGCGCTTCAGCCCAGGCAGGTGGTCGGTCGCAGTCGACCCACCGGCATCCGCCGTCGCGCACTCCCATTGCGGCGCGCTGTGCTTCGGTGAAGAAGCGTTCTTCACGGCCGACGTTGATGATCTGTCCGGTGTCGTTAAACTGCATGCCTCGGGTTCCGGCGTCGCAGAGGAGGCGGTTGATGGTTTCCTGCGAGATCGGCACCGGGTTGCCCTCGATCTGCCAGTGAGCGGCCGGTCCAGTGGGAACCGGGGCATCAGCCTTCATGGATTTCTCGTTCACGATCACCCGCACCGCGGGCCGGCGGCCACCAGAGACCGTGCCCTGGTCGGCTTCACCGGCGATCTTGAGTAACTGAACGAGGGCGTCCGCGGCGATCTGGTCGGTGCTGCGGGGGTCGTCCTGCGGGCGTTTGGCCCAGGCGGTCTTGTCTTTTTCGACGAAGCGCACCCCACCTCGGCGAGGTGCCGTGATCGAGTCGAAGGTGGAGAGCACGAACTCACCGTCTTCGGGAGCGAAGAGCCCGTTCAGGCGAACCTTGCCGTTGCCCAGCCGGTAGACCCGCAGGAACCGGTCGTCGTGGGCCTTCTTCTCCCTGGCGGCAATGCCGGCCTCATCGAGCTGGTCGCGTAGGCGCCATGCCCGTTTGAAGACCTCGTCCGCGTTCAGCGACGCGACCTCCGTCAGGATCGACTCGAGAGCGGCGCCGAGCTTCTCGGCGGTGACCGCGGCATCGATCTGGCCCAGCCCGGCGCGGATCGACTCGGCCGCATCCACGGACAGGGTTCCCGCAGTCACGGCCCGGGCGATCGGCGTCAGCCACGGCACCTTCGCGACGAACTCCGCAACGAGATCGGAATCCGCTCCGGGCGACTCCAGGGCCGATTCGACGAGCTTCTCCGCCACCTCGGCATCGGCCATCATCGTGCCGACCGCGACGAGCCTATAGGCCTCATTCTTCGTTGAGCCGGTCGAGTTCTGGATCAGGGCCTCGGGCGAAAGGAAGCCCTGCTGCGCGGCCAGGCCCGAGTGCCCGAGCTCCGGCCGCGACCTGCGGGCGATAGTCGCCGCCATCCAAGCCGAACGGGTATCGAGCACATCTGTGTCTAACTCTTCTCGAAGTCATGTTCTATCAGCTGGAGGACCGTCTCGCGGCGCAGGTTATGGATCGCGGCGCACGTTAGAGCGTGCGCCTGCTTCCACAACGTGCGCCCCGAACGCAAAGGGCGGCCCCGCCGGGATTCATCCCGATGAGACCGCCACCAATCAACGAGCGGGCGAGAGCGCCTAAGCGCCTACGCGATCCAGGCGCGCCACACCGATCTTCGAATCGGCCATACCGTAGAACACGAACAGCTGCCCGTCGATCTCCTCGATTGCGGTCGGGAACACCACGTTCGGCACGATACCGCTGATCTCGTCGGGCGTCTCCGCCTTCAGCAGCGGCTCAGACGTGCGCTGCAGCACGATGGTCGGGTCGATCGCGTCCAGGATCATCGCCCCGGCCGAGTAGTTCACCTTCTGCTGCTGCGAGAACGCGCCGTCGATGGTTCCGGTGACGCCGTGGTGCATCAGGAGCCAGCCCTCGGGCACCCGCAGTGGGGCAGGGCCGCCGCCGATCTTGAGTGCCTCGAACGCGAACTCCGGCCCGGCGAGGAAGCGGTGGCCGCTCCAGAGTACGAGCTTGGTAATGTCGGCCAGCACATCCGCGACCGGCACGTAGCTGATCCAGATGCTCTGGCGAGTGTCGGTGACGCCGGCGGGCACACGGATGCCCTCGCCGGGCTTGACCTCGCCCAGATCCCACATCGGCCGGTGAAGCACGGCGAAGCTCTCGATGCCGTCGGGACCGGCGACCGGCTCGGGGAAGAACACGGTGTCCTTGTTGTGGAAAAGGTTCAGGTCCATGTCCAGCGCGTCGTCGAAAGCGAACAACGCCGGGCCGAGACGGCGCCACTCGCGCAGGTCCGAAGACACGGCAACGGCGGTGCGGGGCCCGAGGGGGCCGTACGCGACGTAGGTCATCACGTGCAGGTCGAGGCGAGGGATGAAAGTGACCCGGGGGTCTTCGACTCCGGCATTGTTCGCGCCGCGCTCCCAGCCGCGGTCCGGCTCGAGCACCACGCCCTCGCGGTCGACGCCCGTGGGCACGCCGTCGGTGATGATGATCCTCGCGATGCCGACCCGGGAGACGTTGCCGGTGGCGACCAGACGGGGGAGGAGATACAGCGTTCCGTCTGCGGAGTGCCCGGTGCCAGGGTTCAGCACGCCTTCGGCCTCGAGGTCGTTGCCCGGTTCGGGCACCATGATGACGCCCATTCGGGTCAGGGTGTACGGGAATTCACTGGGGTTGGGCATTTCTAACCTTTCACGCCGGAGCCGATATTGTTCGACACGAAGTGCCGTTGGAAGAGGATGAACAGGACCACAGCAGGACCGGCCAGGACGCAGGCCCCGGCGAGGACCGCCCCGAACGGGTTGGCCGCGGTCGCCGCGACGTTGCTGAGATAGTTGGCGAGTGATACGGCTAGCGGCTGGAGGGACGCCTCCTTGGTGATCAGGAACGGCCAGAGGAACTCGTTCCACGGACCGATGAAGGTCAGCAGTACGACGGTCAGCAGGGCCGGCCGCACGAGAGGTAAGGCGATTCGCCGCAGGATTCGCAGTTCGCCTGCGCCGTCGATGCGGGCGGCGTCGAACAGTTCCTTCGGAATCTGAAGGAAGTACTGCCGGAAGATGATCACGGCCGTCGAGTTGATGGCGAACGGCAGGATCATGCCCAGGTAGTTGTCGGCCAGCCCATAGTCCCGGGCGATCATCACGTAGAGCGGGATCATCAGCAGCTGGAACGGCACCACCTGCACCAGCAGGGCGAGAGCGAAGGTGACCCCACGTCCGCGCCACTGCAGCTGGGCGAGGGCGTAGCCCACCAGGACACCGAAAATCACGGTGCAGAGGATGACGCCACCGGTGAAGATCCCCGAGTTGAGCAACCCCTGAAGAAGGTTGATCCGGCTGTTGATGTCACCATAGTTGTCGAGCGTCAGATTCGCGGGGTTCGGGAACGCGCCGGCGACGGTCGGGTCCGGTGTCGCCTGCAGCGAGCCGATGACCATGTAATAGAACGGGAACAGGAACACGAGAGCCCCGACCGTGAGCACCACGCCCCGCAGGATGTTCTGACCGCGACTCATGTTTCGTCACCGCCCGCAAGTTTCCGCTGGATGAACGCGAGGATGAGAACTCCGATCACGAGGATGACGCCGATCGCAGCCGCCGTGTCGGGCGATCCCTGTTCGATCCCGCGCTGATACATCATCAGCACGGGCGACGAGGACGCCCCGTTCGGACCGCCGCCGCCGGTGAGCAGGTACGGCTCAGTGAAAAGGTTGGCGCCGGTGACCGTCGAGAGCAGCAGCACGAGCACGGTCGCCGGGCGCACACCCGGCACGGTGACGGAGAAGAAGCTGCGGATCTTGCCTGCACCGTCCGTCGAAGCGGCCTCATAGAGCTCCTCCGAGACATTCTGCAGGGCGGCCAGGTAGAGCAGGATGAAGAATCCGAGTCCCTTCCAGGTGACAAAGATCGCGATGGTGGGCATGGCCCAGTCCTCGTTGATCAACCAGGCCGGATCGGGGGCGAGCGGCCCGAGGATCTGGTTCACAAGGCCGTTGCCGCTGAACAGGAAGATCCAGACGCCGACGACCGCGACGCTCGCGGTCACATACGGCACGTAGTACGCCACGCGCAGGAAGGTGCGGAACCGGACGGCCTTGTTCAGGGCGGTGGCGAGCACGAGCGAGAGGATCACCGTGAGCGGCACGTTGATCAGCAGGAAGATCCCCACGTTGCCGAACGAACGGATGATGGCCGGGTCGGCCAGCACTTCCCGAAAATTGTCCAGACCGACGAAGGGCCGGTCGACGTCTGCGCCGGGGGCGGCGAAGAAGTAGTCGTGGAAGGACATCCAGAAGGCGAAGACCAGCGGATAGGCGAAGACCGCCAGTACGAAGACCAGGTACGGAGCGCTGAGCAGGAGGCCGAACGGATTCTTACCCAGGAGGGGGCGTTTGCTCCGGCGGGGGCCCCCGCCGGGAGGAGTGGTGCTCCTCCCGGCGGCAGTCCGACTCGCGGTTGACTGAGACATCCGTTACGGCTTGGCGATCAGCGTGTTGATCTTCTCGGCGGCGGCATCAAGAGCGGCGAGCACGTCGCCCTCGCCGGTGATGACCGATTTCGTGTACGCGTCGCGGAAGGTCTGCCACATGGCAACCGAACTGGGGACGTTGGGAACCTCGACCATACGGGATGCCTGGTCGCCGAACTGCTCGTAGGCCGGGTTGGCCGCGAAGTACTCCGGGTACACCGTGGGGAGGTCCTCGCGGAGCGGCATCTGGCCGGTCAGCTCGAGGAGCTGTCCGTCCTGATCCTCGCTGGTGGCGAACTTCAGCACGTCCCAGGCGGTGGCCTGGTTCTCGCAGGCCGTGAACATTCCGACGTTCTTCGCGTCGCTGAACGTGTAGGTTTCCTCGGCCGGCGTGCCCTCGCTGGTGGGAACGGGGACCGCGCCCCAGTTCACGGCGTCCTTGTAAACCGACACGGCCCACGGGCCGACGATGGACATCGCGGCCTGACCGTCGGCGAACGAGTCACCCTGGTACTGCTCCTTGCCGGCGAGACCCTCGGCGTACAGGGTCTTCCAGAACTCCGCGACCTTCGCGCCGTCCTCGGTGTTGAAGGTGGCCGCGCTGTCTTCGACCAGCTGCGCTCCGCCGGTCTCGGCGGCGTACAGCGGGTAGAAGTCGAACCAGCTCTGGAAGAACTGGCTGGTCGGGGCAGGGTAAATCGCATTCGGCGCTGCGCCGCTCTCGACGAGGGTGCGCGAGGTGGCGAGGAACTCGTCGTAGGTCGCGAGTTGCGGGTTCTCGGCGTCGAGTCCGGCGGCGGTGAACATGTCCTTGTTGTAGAAGATCATGACGGGGTTGGACTTCCACGGCATCTGGAAGTACTTGCCGTCTGCACTCTGGTATTGCTCGGCCGTGTCGCCGCTGCGCTTTTCGATGTAGGCGGCACCGTCATCGAAGCCGGAGAGGTCGACGAGACCGCCCTGCTTCTCGAACTGCGGCACGGCGACGGGCGCCGTGTTGAAGACAAGGCACGGGGCATTGCCGGCGGTGATGGCGGCCCCGATGACTTCCTCGCTGCTCTTGCCGGCGGGGATCTCCTGGGCCTTGACCTTTTCATCCGGGTTCTCGGAATTCCAGGCTTCCACCATCTGCTTGCCCCAGGCGATCTCGGTCTCGTTGTTCGAATACCAGATCGTGATCGGCCCGCGATCGGTGCTGGCGTCTCCCGTGGTCCCGCCAGACGCGCAGGCGCTGAGGGCCAGTACGACGGTGGCGGATGCCGCCGTGACGGCGAGAAGGCGCCCCGCCATTCCATTGCTGTGCATGTAGTGCTCCATTTCCTTGAATCCCGCAGCAACTTTGCTGCGGTGAGACTGCTACTTCCCGCTCGGCGGGGCGGTCGAGCCGCGTACCACGAGTCGCGCGGCGGGGAGGTCGACGTCGTCCGCCGAGCCGCTCTCCATCAGGGCGAGCAGAGTGCTCGCCGCCGAGCGGCCCCACACCATGGGCGCGGCGCTGACGGTCGTCAACGGCGGGTAGACGTAGCGGCAGAAGTCGATGTCGTCGTAGCCCGTGATTGAGAGCTCGTCGGGAACCCGAACGCCCAGCTCGTGCGCCATGCCGAGGCCGGCGATGGCCATCGGGTCGTTGGCGTAGACGATCGCTGTCGGAGGCCGGTCCTGCGTGAGGAGGCGGCGGGTGGCGTCCGATCCGGCGGCCACGGAAAAGTCAGTCTCTACGGTCTGGCCCTCCGGTAGACCGGCCTCGCGCAGGGCGGCAGTAAAGGCTTCACGGCGACGTAGGCCGTGCAGGAGGGTCGAGCTGCCTGCGACATGCGCGATGCGCCGGTGCCCGAGAGTGGCGAGGTGGGCGACGGATGCCATCACACCCGGGGTGTCGTCCACGGTCACCGCGGGGAAGGGGCTGGGGCCGTCAGGGCGGCCGAGCGTGACCGCCGGCAGGCCCAGTTCAGCGAGGAGCGGGATGCGGGCGTCATTCAGGCGGAGGTCGGTGACGAAGACCCCGTCGACCCGGCCGTCGGCCACCAGTGAGCGGTAAGTGCGAAGCTCGGTCTCCTCGTCGGGCACGACGCTGAGCACGAGGGCGCGGCCCTCCGGGGCGAGGATGCTCTCGACGCCCGCGATGAAGGACGGGAAGAAGGGGTCGGACGCCAGGACATCCGGGTTGCGGGCGATGACGAGACCCAGCGCGTAGGAACGCTGAGTGCTCAGGGAGCGGGCGCGAAGGGACGGCTTCCAGCCGAGATCCTTGGCGACCTGGAGGATGCGCACCCTGGTTTCCGGGGAGACGCCCGGGCGGTTGTTCAGCGCAAAAGAGACGAGGCCCTTGCTGACGCCGGCTTGCCTGGCGACCACCTCGATGGTGACCTTGGGGGAAGTGGACTTCATGGCGGTGCTGGCAGGAAGATTCGCGGGAATGTTCACTGGGCCTCCTCGTTGACAGCCGACCCAAACTGAACCGGTTTAGAGAGGCTATACCGGTTTAGTCGCTGCCGTCAAGCACACGCCGAATTCCGGGGCATGGTGTGTGGGCACTCTGATTGAAGGCGAGCCGGAGGAGGCCTAGATTGAGCGGAATGGAATGGTTCGGGGCCGCAGACTACGAGCTCGCGCGACAGGTGCTGCAGCGCGGGGTTGCGGCGTGCTACCTGATCGCCTTCGTCTCGGCGATCAACCAGTTCCCGGTCCTGCTTGGTGACCACGGGCTGCTTCCGGTTCCCCGATTCACCGCGCACGTACGGTTCCGACAGTCGCCGAGCATCTTCCACTGGCACTACTCAGACCGGATGCTCCGTGTTCTCGCCTGGTCCGGCACCGCCGTCGCGGCCACCCTTGTGGCCGGCCTGCCGCAGCAGGGTCCACCCTGGCTGCCGATGGCCGCCTTCCTTCTCCTCTTCGCGGGCTACCTCTCCATCGTCAACGTCGGCCAGGCCTTCTACTCGTTCGGCTGGGAGAGCCTACTGCTCGAAGCGGGGTTCGTGGTCGCCCTCCTCGGGTCCGACCAGGTGGCCCCGCCGTTGGTCGTGATCCTGTTCTGCCGCTGGCTGCTCTTCCGGCTTGAATTCGGTGCCGGCCTGATCAAGATCCGCGGCGGCCGGGAGTGGCGCGACCTGACCGCCCTCTACTACCACCACGAGACCCAGCCGATGCCGAACCCCCTCAGCTGGTTCGCGCACCACCTGCCACGATGGTTCCACCGCGGCGAGGTCGTGGGCACCCACTTCGCGCAGCTGGTCGTGCCGTTTTTCCTCTTCGCGCCTCAACCTGTCGCATCCGTCGCCGCACTGATCGTGATCCTGAGCCAGTTCTGGCTGGTGCTCACCGGCAACTTCGCCTGGTTGAACTGGATCACGATCGCGCTGGCCTTCTCAGCCGTCGACGACGTCACGCTCCGCGCTCTGCTGCCCTGGCTGCCGGTCGGCCAGACGGCACCGGATGCCCCGCTCTGGTTCGTGATCGTGGTCACTCTGGCAACGGGGCTGCTGGTGGTGCTCAGCTATTGGCCGCTGCGCAACATGCTTGCCCGCCAACAGCTGATGAACGTGAGCTTCAATCGGTACCACCTAGTGAACGCCTACGGCGCCTTCGGCACGGTCACCCGGCAGCGTCACGAGGTGATCGTCGAGGGCAGTGACGCCGCCGACCCGGCGGACGAGGCCGGATGGCGGGCCTATGAGTTCCGCGGCAAGCCGGGCCATCCCGAGCACCGGCCTCGCCAGTTCGCGCCCTACCATCTGCGTCTCGACTGGCTACTGTGGTTCCTGGCGCTCGGCGCGCGCGACACCCGGTGGTTCGAAATGCTTCTGGTCCGCCTCCTCGAGGGCGATCGACCCACTCTCCGGATGTTGCGGGCCAACCCGTTCCCGCAGGCGCCGCCCCGCTACGTGCGCGCCCGTCTCTACCGCTACCGTTTCTCCACCCCCGCTGAGCGCCGGGGGACCCGCGAGTGGTGGGTGCGCTCTGACGTGGGCCTGCTCGTGCCCCCGATCACCCTGGCCTGGAGGTCCCGTACCTGAGTGCACGTGGTCGGAGGCGGCCCGAACGGTCTCCCGGCGGCGGTCATGCACCAGATCGAAACGCGTTGCGCCGGGACTCCGCCGACCGGGCTGACCTACTCGGCGCGGAGTGAGCCGGAATGGCCGGGCTCGATCCGAATCTCGGCGCTGGCGACTTCCCGGCGTCGACGCCACGCTCGCCTGACCGTACCCGGCCCGCTACTCACCAATTCGACGGAGATTTCACCGGCATGCGGGACTGTTGGACGTTTTAGGTGCGATTCCGCCAGAATGACCGTCGAATTCGTTCGGCAGGCCCACGGTTCGATTGGTTCGTCGCGTGGCCAACTCAGGAGATCCGTCCGGGTGGTTCGGACATCCGTGCCGGGTCCCGCACTGGTCCGCGGCTGCCGCGCGACCCGGGCGACGGATGTCCTGAGTTGGCCACCCGCGCACGCGCGCGCACGCGCACGTGCACCCGCGCGCAGGCACGCACAGCTTGCCGCCTACTCGTCGTCGGGGTCCCGCGGCAACGTCTCTGGCGCGCGCAGCTTGTCGATCTCGCGACGCTCGCGCTTGGTGGGGCGGCCGGCGCCCCGGTCCCGCATCGGAAGTAGCGCTACCTCTTCACGCGGGGGCGGTGGGGGTGTCCTGTCAACGAAGCACTCCGCCGCGACCGGCGCGCTGACCCGTTTGACCATGATCTTCGACACGACCAGGATCCGATCGAAACCGCTGATCCGCACCCTCACCTCGTCGCCGACGCGCACGGTCTGCGCGGACTTGGCGCGCTCCCCATTGACCTTCACATGTCCCGCCCGGCAGGCGGCCGTCGCCTGGGAGCGGGTCTTGAACATGCGCACGGCCCAGGTCCAGCTGTCAACGCGGGCGGTGGTCAATGGTTCCATCCTTCGACTCTACGTCCCGCCGGCCCGCCTGCCAGAACGACCAGAACGACCAGAACGACCAGAACTGCCCGCCGCTAGAACGGTCCGAGCATCACCCAGGCGATCAGCAACATGGTCACGAGGAAGCCGGTCAGGAAGTTGAGCCAGAGAAACCGCTTCCAGCCCGCATTCGCCGTCTCGGCTCGCTCGTCGGTCACCGACCTGAATGGCCAGGCCGCCAGGATGTATGGCACCGCGAGCACAGAGGCCAACAGCCCGGGCCAGCCGGTGAAGAGCATGAGCACGCCGGCCAGAGCCCAGAACGTGATCGCTAGGCGCACGGTGCGTGCGGCGCCGAGCGCGGTTGCGATCGAGGCGATGCCGCCCTCCCGGTCGGGCACGACATCCTGCACCGCGCCGAAGGCGTGGCTGGCCATGCCCCAAAGGAAGAATGCGGCGAGCAGGGCCAGCAGGCCGGGCGTCACGACGGCCCCGGCCACCGCAAGCCCGTAGACGGCGGGGCTGACGAAGTGCGTGCTCGACGTGATCGAGTCGACGATCGGGCGTTCCTTGAACCGAAGGCCCGGAACGGAATACGCGGCCACGGCGAACAGGCTCACGGCCAGGACGAACCACGACGACGGATGCTCCGCCCCGGCGAACACGAGCATCGCCACGAGCAGGGGCAGCGCCGTCACGATCCCGGAGACGAGCACCGTGCGGTGCAGACCCGGGTCGAGCATGGCCCCCTCCACGCCGCCCTTGCGCGGGTTCCGCAGGTCGGACTCGTAGTCGAATACGTCGTTGATGCCGTACATCAGCAGGTTGTAGGGGATCAGGAAGAACAGGGTGCCCACCACCAGCAGGGCGTCCACCCGGCCGGTCGTCACGACGTAGGCGGCAGCGAAGGGGAAGGCCGTATTGATCCAGCTCAGCGGCCGCGACGAGAGCAGAACCTGACGGGTCTTCCACAGTGGCGGGGTGCGGGTCTCAGTCATTCGTCTTTCTTTCCAGCAGGGCCCAGACCGAGGGCAGCAGGAGAGCTGCCCCCACGGGATAGGCGAAGTCTTCGATCGGGGCCAGGCCGATGCGCAGCCCGACGATCCTGGTGGGATCGTAATCGACCAGTCCGACACCGATCATGATGCTGTCGAAAACGGCAGTCAGCACGAGCACGACGGCCAGGGCGATCCCGGTGGCCGCGATGCCGCGCCGGGAGAGCCGGCCGCGGCGCACGGCCACGAGGAACACGACCGTCGCCAGGCCGAGGAAGAGGGTGTTCAGGAGGAGGTAGGTCATCCGTGCGTCCCCTTATCGATCCCGGGGCGGGATGCGTGGACAGCTCGCGCCGCCAGCAACAGGCGTGCTCCCTGCACGGCGTTCATGGTGAGGTAGCAGAGGAAGGTGAGGAAGAAGAATTCCTCCACGGGCAGCTCCGGGGCAAGCTGCAGGCCGGTCATCAGGGTGGTTTCGCCGCGGTAGAAGATGCCGAGGCCGATGCCGAAGAGGTCCCAGATCAGGAAGTAGGCGAGCCCGACGGTGAGCACGATGGATGCCTGCGCCGGGCTTCGCCAGAAGAACAGCCGGAACCGACGGTCGAGCAGCACCATCGCCCCGAGGCTCAGGAGCAACGTCAGCAGGTACGCGAACGTCACAGCGCTTCCCCGATCACAGTGTTTCCGGAGTCACGGGGCTTCCGGCAGCGGTGTCCGCATAGAGTTCGGCGCAGGCTCCGGGAGTGGGCCCGTGGTCGTGTCGCCGTTGATCCGCTTCAACAGGATTTCCGCACTGATCAGGCACATCGGGAGTCCGATGCCCGGAATTGTGGTGCCTCCGGCGTAGAACAGGCCGCCGACCTTCGCGGACGCGTTGGAACCGCGAAGGAACGCGCTTTGCCGCAGGGTATGTGCCGGGCCGAGGGCCCCGCCGCGCCAGGAGTTCAGGTCGTCGGCGAAGTCGCCGGGCCCCACGGTGCGGCGCACCACGATGCGGTCAGCCAGATCGGGAATGCCGGCCCAGTCGCTGAGCTGCCTGATGGTGTCGTCCGCGACCTTCTCGATAGCGGCCGAGCCTTGACCGTTGATGCCGCCGTGGCCAAGACTCGGGTCGGCCGGGATCGGCACCAGCAGGAACATATTCGTGTAGCCGTCGGGGGCGACACCAGGGTCGGTCGCGCTGGGCATGCACGCATAGAACGAGGCAGGGGAGGGCACACTGGTCGTCTTGCCGAAGATGCGGCCGAAGTTCTCGGACCAGTCTCTGGTGAAGAACAGACTGTGGTGCTGCAGTTCGGGCAGGTCGCCCTTGATTCCGAGCAGCACGAGCACGGCACCCGGGCCGGAGACGCGTTTCTGCCAGTAGTTCTCCGGGTAAGTCTGGGCGGAGGCCGGCAGCAGTTCGGTCTCCGTGTGGTGCAGGTCGGCGGCCGAGACGACGGTGTCAGCGTCGAGAGTGACGATGGCGCCGTCCGCAGTGCGGTAGCTGACGCCGGCGACGGCTGTGGTGGAGCCCGGGGTGGTGTGGATTGCGGTGACGCTCGCCTCGGTGATCACGGTCACTCCCTGGGCGCGAGCGATATCGGCGATGCTGTCGATCAGTCGGGTGAACCCGCCCTGGGGATAGAGCACGCCATCTGCCATGTCGAGATGGCTCATCAGGTGGTACATCGACGGGGTTTGGTCGGGGGAGGAGCCGAGGAACACCGCCGGGTAGCCGAGAATCTGGCGCAGCCGGTGGTCCTTCACATAGCCGGCCACGAACTTGTCCAGCGGCTGGAGCAGCAGGCGGGCCAGCCGACCGAGCCGCTTGAGGACATCCGGGACCAGCAGGGGCGTGAAGGAGGCAAAGCTCGTGTACAGGAACCGCTTCACAGCCATGTCGTACGTCTCTTTGGCCGAGTTGAGGTAGCGGTCGAGGGCCGCGCCCGCACCCGGCTCCAGGCTCTCGAACAGACGGATGTTGTCGGCCCGCTCGGCCGCGATGTCCACCGGTTCCTTCGTGTCCTCGAAGAACACCCGGTAGCCGGGGTCGAGCCGAGTCAGGTCGAGCTGTTCCGCGGAGGATGTGCCGAACAGGCGGTAGAAGTGGTCGAACACCTGAGGCATCAGGTACCAGGACGGCCCGGTCTCGAACCGGAACCCGTCGACCTCCCAGAAGCCGGCGCGGCCGCCGAGGGTCGCGTGCTTCTCCAACAGCGTGACCCGGTGGCCGTCGCGCGCCAGAAGCGCGGCGCTGGCCAGACCGGCGATTCCGCCGCCGATGACGACGGTGTGGGAGCCGGATGCAGTCATCGCTTCCACGCTCCCGGTCCGAACGATGCGGTCAGTGCAATCATCAATTTCTCCGGATCCGGCACCCGTACGCGGGCGCTCATCAGTGCTCGCGCGGGGGTGACTCGCAGTTTCGCCGAGAGACGGGCGAAGAGGTGGTGTGCGGCGGTGACCGCGCGGCGGCTGCCCACCGGGAGCATGGGCAGCACCCGGGCGGCTGCGTCCAGGTCGGCGTCCATGTCGTCGAGGAGTTCGTTCTTCTGCGTCTCGGTCATGGTCAGCAGGTTCACGCCGGGAAAGTAATTGCGGCCGAGGGCGTCCCGGTCGGCGGCCAGGTCGCGCAAGAAGTTGACCTTCTGGAAGGCCGCGCCGAGGCTGCGGGCGCCGGTTTCGAGCACCTCGAGGTCCTCCTTCGTGCGGGGGGTGTCCTGAACGAAGCAGCGCAGGCACATCAGCCCGATGACCTCCGCCGAACCGTAGATGTATTCGGCGACACCTGCGGCGTCGAACGGCGACGGGTCGAGATCCCGGCGCATTGAGGCGAAGAACGGCTTCGTCAGGCTGGCGTCGATCCTGGCCTCCCGCGCCGTCGCCGCGAAGGCATGCACAACGAGGTTGGTGCTGAAGCCGGTCACGATGGCCTGAGTGGTCTCCCGCTCGAGGGCGTCCAGGAGTTCTCGCTGGCCGTCGACACTGACACCGGCCTGGCTGGCCGCGCCGTCGACGATCTCGTCGGCCACACGCACAAGGGCGTAGATGGTGCGTACCTGGCCACGCACCCGCGGTGCGAGGAGCCGGGCCGCGAGGCCGAACGAGGTGGAGTAATGGCCGATGACCGTTGCGGAGCTGGCCCGCGCCGCGGCGTTGTACTTGGCGATGCCGGTGTGCTCGGCGGGTACGTCGCGCTTCATCGAGTGCGATTCACGGCGGTGCCGGCCAGCACGGTGAGCATTTCGCGCAGGGCAGCAGGCACGGCGGGAGTATCCAGGGCTGCCACGGCGCGGGCCGCATGGTCGGTGGCCAGTTCGTCGGCGGCCTGCAGTGCGCCGCAGGCCCTCAGCCGCTCCCGCACCAGCGCCGCTTCCTCTTCGGTGAGGTTCGACTTGCCCACGAAGGCGGCTATCTCGGCCCAGCCGGGCGTGGTGCCCGCGTGGGCGATCAAGGTCGTCTGCTTGCCCTCACGCAGATCGGTGAGGATGCTCTTGCCGGTCTTCTCCGGGTCGCCGAACACGCCGAGAATGTCGTCGGTGAGCTGGAAGGCCACACCGATCAGGCGGCCGTAGGAGCCGAGCACGTCGATCGCCTCCGGAGAGGCGCCGGCCAGGATGGCGCCCGCCTGCAGGGGAGCCTCGAAGGAGTAGACGGCCGTCTTCTGTTCCAGGGTGGAAACCACCTGCGCCACCGTCAGCGGATGCTTCGAGGCGGCGTTGGTGACGTCCGCCAGTTCCCCGGCGGCCGAGACGAAAACCGCGCGGTCGAGCAGGTCGAGCAGCCGGCCGCGCAGTTCGAGCTCTACGGGAAGCATCGCGAGGGCGCGGTGGGCTTCGCTGAGCGCCAGGTCGCCGGCCAGGATCGCGGCGGTGGCGGCCCACGCCCCTGCCTGGTCTCCGGCGCCGTGGGCAAGGGCTCGCTCGGTGAACCTCCCGGCGATGTTGGCCACTCCGCGGCGGGCGAGGTCATGGTCGATCACGTCGTCGTGGATGACGAAGGCCGTGTGCAGCAGCTCGAAGCTGACCGCGACGGGGGTGGCCAGGGTGAGGTCGGTGCCGCCCAGACCGGTGAACGCGGCCAGGACGAGAGCGGGACGCACCCGCTTGCCCCCGCTGCTAGCCTGCTCGAGAGAGTCCCAGAGGGCTACATAGTGATCGCCGTAGTCACTCGCCCGCAGGCGCGCAGCAGCAAAGAACCGCTGCAGTTCCGTTGCGACACCGAGCGTCTGGATTTCATGCATCGAAACTGGTCAATTCCCGCAGTTGCAGGCCGAGCCAGGGGCTGAACGCCCAGGGAGCGTCACGCACGGAACGCTGCAGGGCAGCGGGTTCGACCCACGCGAACTCCATGACCTCGTCGGCGTTGGGATGCGGGTCGGTGGTGGCGCTGGCGACGTAGACCGGGCAGATCTCGTTCTCGACGATGCCGCTGCTGTCGACGGCGCGGTAGCGGAAGTCCGGCAGTGTGATGCGGAGATCCGTGATCTCGAGTCCGAGTTCGAACCGAGCGCGGCGTTCGATGGCGTCCACGAACGCCTCCCCGGGCAGCGGATGCCCGCAGAAAGAGTTGGTCCAGACGCCCGGCCAGGTCTTCTTCGCCAGGGCACGCCGGGTGACGAGGACCTCGCCCGCGTGATTGAGAACGTGGCAGGAGAAAGCGAGGTGAAGCGCGGTGTCCGTATCGTGCACGCCGAGCTTCGGGGCCGTGCCGATTTCGCGGCCGGACTCGTCCAGCAGGACCACCAGTTCTTCAAGCACTTCGACCGGCCGCATTAGCAATCCCTTCGGGTGATTCAGTCACGATACCGGATAAAATACCTAATCATATTAGCTAAATCGAGGCTAGCACGGGGCCCTGTCCGAACCGGCCAATCCGGCCCGTCGGGAGGCCCGTGCGGCATGCGTCGGGCATGCGCTTAAGCTCAATGGGTGCCAACACCCGCTGCAGCCCATGTCCACTCCCTCCTGGCGTCCTACCCGGACTTTCCTCAAGAGGGAATAGTCTTCCGCGACCTCAACCCCGTGTTCGCGGACGCGAGCGCATTCCGGTCGCTGATCGATGAGCTTGCGGCTCGGTTCCAGGGTGAGTTCGATGCGGTGGCGGGCATCGAAGCGCGCGGGTTCCTGCTGGCCGCGGCCATCGGCTACGCGGCGGACGTCGCAGTGCTCGCCGTGCGCAAGGGCGGCAAGCTGCCCGGCACCGTGTTGAGCGAGGAGTACGACCTCGAATACGGCTCGGCGTGCCTCGAGCTCGAGGTCGGTCAGCTCGCTCCGGGCGCCCGCGTTCTGATCGTCGACGACGTGCTTGCCACGGGCGGCACCATCGCGGCCACCGCCCGCCTCGTCGAGCGAGCAGGCTACAAGCTGACGGGCGTCGGCGTTGTGCTCGAGCTGACCGATCTGGTCGGCCGCACCCGGCTCGGCGACGCCGCCGTGCACGCCATCGTGGCCCTGTAGCCTCGCCGGTAGCACAGACGCACGGTGTGTTTTGAGGTACCGAGGCGCATGCTTGGACCATGAGCACAAACGGTGACAGGTGGGTGTACGGGCCCGATGGCGGCAAGTTCTGGGGGCTCTACGGCGCTGCCGGCCTGCTCGTTCACCACGAGGAGCTGGGGGTCCTGCTGCAGCATCGCGCTCTGTGGAGTCATCAGGGTGACACCTGGGGTCTCCCCGGTGGGGCACGCCACGAGAACGAGAGCGCCCTGGAGGCTGCCCTGCGCGAAGCCGGTGAGGAGGCCGGCGTTCCCCCCGAGCTCGTCACCGTTCGGTTCAGCTCCGTGCTCGACCTCGGGTTCTGGTCCTATACGACGGTCGTGGTGCGCGCCACCCAGCGCTTCGAACCGGTGATCAGCGACCAAGAGAGCATCGCCTTGCGCTGGGTGCCGACCCGGCAGGTCGAGGCCCTACCGTTGCATCCTGGCTTCGCCGCCAGCTGGCCGGCTCTATCAGCCCGCCTCTAAACCCTGACCACCTCGGCCGGCGATTTGTCCGGTCGCCAGCCGCGCCAGACCGGGTGGCGCAGCCGCCCCCTACCAGTCCACTCGGAGAATTCCACCTCGCCCACCAGGATCGGGCGCACCCAGCGCGCATCGCGAGCGTCGGCGGCAGGGACGCCGGTGAATGGGTTGTCCCCGGCGGCGATGCCATCCAGTCGTTTCTGCACAGGGCCGAGGTCTGCGTCCCGGAACCCGGATCCCACCCGTCCGACGTAGACCAGCCCGTCTTCGTGCGGAATTCCCAGCAATAGCGACCCCACGGAACCCGTTCGGTGTCCCTTGCCCGGTCGCCATCCGCCGATCACCACCTCCTGGCTCCGATGGTGCTTGATCTTGATCCAAGACCGGGATCGCCGCCCTGCCTCATAGCGTCCGCTCCGGGTCTTGGCGACGATCCCTTCGAGGCCGAGTTCGCTGCTGGCCGCCAGGGCCTGGGCGTAGTCACCCGTGAAGACGGGCGGCACCTGCACGGCACCGGCACCGGTCACGATCTCCTCCAGCACGCGACGCCGGGCCGTGTACGCGAGGTCCAGCAGCGGCTCACCGTCACGTTCCAGCACGTCGAAGGCCAGAAACTGTACCGGCACGGCTGCCTCGGCCGCCTCGATCTGACGGCGGTCGGTCAGCCCCAGCCGAGTCTGCAACAGGCCGAAGTCCGGGCGTGCGTCGGCAGCGAGCGCGACGATCTCCCCGTCGAGCACCGCCGAGTCGGCCGCGAGCGCACCCGGCAGCGCCCGCACGATCTCGGGGCAGATGAGGGTCACGTCGGTCTGGTTGCGGGTGAACAGCCGCACCACAGGACCGGGCGACTGAACGGAGACGTACGCGAGCGCACGGACGCCGTCCCACTTCATCTCGTAGGTCCAGTCGTCGTCTTCGGGCATGTCGGCTGTGGGACCGAGCGTGGCCAGCATGGGCGCATACCGGGGGCGACGGGCGGTACCCGTGCCCGCCGCCGTGCCCTCGGCACGGCCCGCCGGCTTCGGCTTCATCAGGTGGATCAGCCAGTTCCGTCCGGATCCGTCGTGTCCGTCGGTGCGGATGAGTGCGAAGCGCCGCGTGCCGCCCAGCCCGCCGCCCGGTCCGCCGTGCAACACGGCGATGACCTCGTCGTCGCGCCATTTCTCCAGATCGAACTGGCCCTGGTCCCAGATGCTCACGGTCCCGCCGCCGTATTCGCCGGCCGGGATGTCGCCCTCGAATCGGGCGTATTCGAGCGGGTGATCCTCGGTGCGCACCGCGAGCCGGTTCTTCGCCGGGTCGGTCGGCACTCCGCGCGGAAGCGCCCATGACGCCAGCGCCCCGTCGTGCTCGAGCCGGAAGTCGAAGTGCAGGTTGCGGGCGTGGTGCTCCTGGATGACGAACGACCGCCCGGCGGATGTCTTCGGCGCACTCGTCGGCATCGGCTCCGGTGTGCGGGAGGCGTCTCGTTTGCCGAGGTAGACGGTTAGTACCCCGTCACCTGCCCGGTCACCGCGAGCACCGGCATCCGTGGTGCCCCGCCCCGAATGGGCCTCGAGCAGCGCGGCCAGCGGGTCCCCGCTGCGCTGCACCCGGTGCATCGCCTGCCTGTAGTCGACCTGCGTGAGCCCCGGTGCGGCCAGCTCCCGCCAGGTGCGTGGCATGGCGACCATCGGATGCAGCGTGCCGCGCAGCGAATACGGGGCGATGGTCGTCTTGGTGGCGCTGTTCTGGCTCCAGTCCACGAACACCCGGCCCGGCCGCAGCGCCTTCTTCATGTCGCTGACGACACGGTCCGGATGGTCGGCCTCGAGCGCCCGGGCCAGCTCGTGCGTGACCTGGGAGACCTGGTCCGAGGTGTGCGTGAGGTCCAGCGGAGCGTAGAGGTGGATGCCCTTGCTGCCGCTCGTGACAGGCAGCGGGTCGAGCCCCATGTCTCGCAGGATCGCCCGGGCCCAGCGGGCGACTTCCGCGCACTCGTCGAGGGTGACCCCCACGCCGGGGTCCAGGTCGAGCACGAGCCGGTCCGGATTGCGCGGGGTTTCACCGCGGTCGAACTGCCACTGCGGAACGTGGATCTCCAGGGCCGAGATTTGGGCCAGCCAGGTCAGCGTCGCAAGGTCGTTGACCAGCGGGTACTCGTCCACGTGGGTCGAGTGCTCGATCGATCCGCGTTTCACCCAGCTCGGGGTCGACTGGTCCAGGTTCTTCTGGAAGAAGACGTGTCCGGGTTCCTCCCTGGTTCCCACGCCGTGCACCCATCTCTTCCGAGTCGCCGGGCGGTTCGCGGTGTGGGGGAGCATCACATCCGCGATGAAGGCGTAGTAACCGAGAACGTCTGCCTTCGTGGTCCCCGACTCCGGGTAGAGCACCTTGTCGAGGTGAGTGAGCGTGATCCGGTGGCCGCCGACGGTGACGACCTGGCGGAAGTCCTCGGATGCCGGCCGCTTGTTCATGGCTCCAGCATGCCCTTGCGGCCACAGCGTGCCTAGCCCCCTCCGCACTCCGGGTGTCTACTGATCTCATGAGATCGATCTGGAAGGGCGCGATCACGTTCGGTCTCGTGAACGTGCCCGTCAAGGTCTACAGCGCCACCGAAGACCACGACGTCGCGCTGCACCAGGTGCACGACGCCGACGGCGGGCGCATTCGCTACCAGCGCCGGTGCGAGCGCTGCGGACGGGTCGTCGACTACGCGCACATTGACAAGGCCTGGGACAGCGGCGACAAGACGGTGGTCATCACCGACGATGACGTGCGCACGCTTCCAGCCGAACGAAGCCGTGAGATCGAGGTCGTCGAGTTCGTGCCGAGCGACCAGCTGGACCCGATCATGTACGAGCGCAGCTACTTCCTTGAGCCTTTCGGCCCGCCCAAGGCCTACGTGCTGCTGCGGCGGGCGCTCGAGGCCACCGACCGCACCGCGATCGTGCGCTTCGCTCTGCGGCAGAAGACCCGCCTCGGCGCGCTCCGGGTGCGTGGCGACGTGCTGCTGCTGCAGTCGTTGCTGTGGGGTGACGAAGTGCGCGCCGTCGAATTCCCGGTGCTCGAGGAGTCTGTGCGCATCTCCGCCCAGGAGCTCGAGTTGTCCAGCGCCCTGGTCGACTCCTTCGCTGCCGATTTCTCGCCGCAGGACTTCCGGGACGACTACCAAGACCAGCTGCGTGAACTCCTCGAGGCCAAGCTCGCAGCCGGCGCCACCGTCGACGCCGTCGATACCGAGCTGAGCTTGGGGCGGCAACCTGGTGAGGCAGAGGGCGGCGGGGGAGAGGTCCTCGACCTGATGGAGGCCCTTCGGCGCAGCGTCGAACGCAGCCGAGGAAAGGCGGAGAGCAATGCAACGGAGAAACCCGACAAACCGGCCGTCAAGGGTCGGAAACGGGCATCGGGACGCTGACCGGGCGCGCATTTCCCTTCGGCTGGCGCGTCGGTAGACTCGGGGATTGTGACAGGGCCAGAGGGAACAGTCGTCAGCTCGAAAGTGCTCACCGCGCCCAATCTGCTCAGCATGCTCCGTCTGGCCCTGGTACCCGTCTTCCTGGTCCTTCTGGTGCGAGGCGAAGATGCCTGGGCGCTCCTGGTCTTGGCCGTGGCCAGCTTCACGGACTTCCTCGACGGCTTCCTGGCCCGCCGCTTCGGCCAGATCACCCGGCTCGGACAGCTTCTCGATCCCGCGGCGGACCGCTTGTACATCTTCGCCGCCCTGCTCGGGCTGGCCTGGCGCGACCTGGTCCCCTGGTGGATCGTGCTGGTGGTCGTGGGGCGGGACGTGTTCCTGCTCGGCCTGGGTGTGGTGCTCGCGAACTACGGGTTCGGACCTCTTCCCGTGCATCAACTCGGCAAAGTTGCCACGTTCTGCCTGTTCTACGCGTTGCCGATGATAATGCTGGGAGAGGCCTTCCCCGGCGTCTCGGGGTGGTCACTCCCGGTGGGCTGGGCCTTCGGACTCTGGGGTGCTTTTCTTTACTGGTGGGCAGGCATAATCTACGCCGTCGAAACAGCCCGGGTTATTCGTCTCCCGCGGGTAAATCCGCCTCGCCGATCCGATACGCTGGAGGTGTAGGAGGTGCACGGTGATTGATTCCAAAAAGACGAATGAACCCCAACGCAAGGACGCGCCCGAGAATTATTCCAACACCGATACGACGATGACGTTCGGTCAGGAGTTCGCTGCACAACTGGCATCGATCGACGGTGACGTGACTGTCGAGGAACAGGAAGCCATCGCGGCTCTCCCGTCCGGTTCGGCTCTGCTCATTGTGCGCCGGGGCCCGAATGCCGGCGCCCGATTCCTGCTCGATGCGGACGTGACCACTGTCGGTCGCCATCCCAACGCGGATATCTTCCTCGACGACGTCACGGTCTCCCGTCGCCATGCCGAGTTCCTGCGCCGCGGCACTACCTTCGAGGTGAAAGACCTGATTTCCCTGAACGGAACCTACTTCGACGGGGTGCGGATCGACACAGCGCTGTTGCACGACGGCGCCGAAGTCCAGGTCGGCAAGTTCCGGCTGACGTTCTACGCCTCGCGGCACGACCTCAAGCTCCTGGCGAGCGAGTAGTGCCTGCGTCCGCCGCCCAGGCCAGAGCGCCGGGCGCGACGTCACTCCTCAGCATCGGCCAGGTGCTTGCGCGCCTGACCCCCGAATTCCCGGATCTGACCCCGTCGAAACTCCGGTTTCTGGAGGAGCAGAGGCTGGTCTCCCCGGCGCGCACGGAATCCGGTTATCGCAAATTCTGCGCCGGCGACCTCGACCGGCTGCGCCTGGTCCTGTCCATGCAGCGCGACCACTACCTTCCGCTCAAGGTCATCCGAGGTTACCTGAGCGACCTTGACGCAGGTCTTTCGCCCACCCTGCCCGGAGGAGTGACGCCGGGTCCGTCGATGCTGTCGACCGTGCGCCGACTCGACCGCGACGAACTTCTGCGCGAGGCCGGCGCCTCCGCGTCCCTGCTACACGACGCCGTCTCCGCGTCGATCATCCTGCCGGCCGAGTTCTACGGCGACGACGCGCTCAGCGTGTTGAAGGCACTCGTCGACTTGCAGCGCAGCGGTATCGAGCCTCGGCACCTCCGTGGATTCCGCGGTGCCGCCGAACGCGAACTCGGTCTGATCGAAAGTGCCCTCGTTCCGCTGTCACGCCGCAAGGACGCGTCGAGCCGGGCCAAGGCTGCCGAGATGGCGGTCGAGATCGCCGGGCAGCTCGAGGTGATCCGCGGTAGCCTGATCAGATCGGCCCTGGGTCGCCTGACCAAGTAGAACTGCCCGACACGCCAACTTCCTCTACCGGATGTCGTTGATCAGAGCCGTGACCTCGGTAGCGTAGATCCAGCGATCATTCGTATCGCAGTCCCACCCGAGAGGCGAACGTATGAGCGAGCTCAATCAGCGTGACGATGCCGCTCGCTACGGACTCGGCCTCCTCTTCACCGACGGGATGCCCGAGCTCGACGACAATTCTGGCTATCGTGGCGCCGTGGCGGCCCGGGCCGCCGGAATCAGCTATCGTCAGCTCGACTACTGGGCTCGTACTGAGTTGGTGCAGCCCACCGTTCGCGGGGCGGCCGGCTCCGGTACCCAGCGTCTCTACGGCTTTCGCGACATCCTGGTGCTGAAGCTCGTCAAGCGGCTGCTCGATACGGGCATCTCCCTGCAGCAGATCCGCACGGCCGTGAACCAGCTGCGCGAATCGGGCGTCAGCGATCTGGCGCAGACCACGCTCATGAGTGACGGTGCCAGCGTCTACCTGTGCACCTCGAACGATGAGGTCATCGACCTCGTGAGCCGCGGCCAGGGTGTGTTCGGCATAGCCGTGGGGAAAGTACTCCGCGAGGTGGAGACCAGCCTGGTCGAGCTCGACACCTTGCCGGTCGACCCGTCAGACGAACTCTCGGCGCGGCGAGGCAACCGTAAGGTCTCGTGACCGTTGCGCATTCCTCAGCCGCAGCTAAGGGCTGAGTTCAGCGGTTGACGCGCGCAGACCGGTCAGCGCTGCTCGGCGTATTCGCCGATGCGGGCCGTGCGCAATACGCGTTCGAGCAGCTGATCGAAGTAGCGTGCCATCTCCTGGGCGCTGTCGCCTGGCCAGGTGTGCAGCGGCTTCGCAGCACCCTGCGCTTGTTGCAGAGAGGTGCGCTCGGGCAGCTGGGGGCTGAGCACGAGGGGACCGAACATGTCGCGCAGTTCCTTGATCCGGAACTGATGTTCGAGTGAGGCGACCCGGGCGCGGTTGACGATGATACCGAGCGGCTGGAGCCGAGGGCTCAGACCGCGTCGGATCTCCTCGATCGCGCGCAGGGCACGGTCGGCCGCGGCGACGGAGAACAGACCGGGCTCGGTGACAACGGCGACCCGGTCGCTGGCTGCCCATGCCGTGCGGGTGAGGGCGTTGAGCGAAGGCGCGCAGTCGATCAGCACCAGGTCGTAGTCCTTCTCCACAGTGGAGAGGGCCTCCTCGAGCTTCCAGATGTCGCGGATGCTGGGGTGCGGGCCGTCGAAATTGATGGCCGAAGGGCTGCCGATCATCACATCGATGGTGCCAGGGCGCCCCCGCGTCCAGCCGCTGGGCACGATGGCGGCGCGCACGACTTTTTCCTTGGGGGAGGCGAGGACATCGGCGATATTGAGGTGGCCTGTGACCTCGATGTCCATTCCGGTGGAGACATCTGACTGCGGATCGATATCCACAACCAGAGTCCGTACGCCGCGGGCGAAGGCAGCAGACGCCAGACCCAGGGTCACTGTGGTCTTGCCTACTCCTCCCTTGAGGGAGCTAACGCTTAGTACGTGCACAAGTAGATACGTTACCTTCACTAGTCTTGGAGAACCTAACCGTCAGCTGTGCGCGGCATCACGCTCGAAAGGTCTGCATGTTCACGAAAATTCTTGTTGCCAACCGCGGGGAAATCGCGATCCGGGCTTTTCGGGCTGCCTACGAACTGGGTGCCAAAACCGTTGCGGTATTCCCGTTCGAGGACCGCAACTCCCTGCACCGGCTGAAGGCTGACGAGGCATACCAGATCGGCGAACCGGGACATCCGGTGCGTGCCTACCTCACGGTGAGTGAGATCATCCGGGTCGCCAAGGAGAGTGGCGCCGACGCCATCTACCCTGGTTACGGCTTCCTGTCTGAGAACCCCGAGCTGGCCCTTGCGGCCCGCCAGGCCGGCATCACCTTCATCGGTCCGGGCGAGCACGTGCTCGAAATGGCCGGCAACAAGGTCACCGCGAAAGAGCACGCCATCGCGGCGGGCGTTCCGGTGCTCAAGAGCAGTGCCCCCTCCCGCGACGTCGACGAACTGATTGCCGCCGCCGAGGAAATCGGCTTCCCGATCTTTGCCAAGGCCGTTGCCGGCGGCGGCGGGCGCGGCATGCGCCGCGTCGCGCAGATGAGCGAGCTCCGCGGCTCGCTCGAGGAAGCCATGCGCGAGGCGAACAGCGCCTTCGGCGACCCGACCATGTTCCTCGAGCAGGCCGTGCTGCGGCCCCGCCACATCGAAGTGCAGATCCTGGCCGACGCCACCGGCGAGACCGTGCACCTGTTCGAGCGCGACTGCTCCGTGCAACGCCGCCACCAGAAGGTCATCGAGATCGCCCCGGCGCCCAACCTCTCCGATGAGATCCGCCAGCACCTCTACGCGGACGCCGTCGCATTCGCCCGTTCGATCGGCTACGTCAACGCCGGAACCGTTGAGTTCCTGCTCGACACGGTCGGCGAACGCGCCGGCCAGCACGTGTTCATCGAGATGAATCCGCGTATCCAGGTCGAGCACACCGTGACCGAGGAGGTGACGGATGTCGACCTCGTGCAGTCTCAGATCCGCATCGCCGCGGGCCAGACCCTTCGCGAGCTCGAGCTCACGCAGGACAAGATCGTGTTGCGCGGCGCGGCTCTGCAGTGCCGGATCACCACCGAGGACCCGACCATGGGGTTTCGTCCGGACACCGGCAAGATCACCACCTACCGCTCACCCGGCGGCGCGGGCATCCGCCTCGACGGCGGCACGATCAACCCCGGCGCCCAGATCAGCCCGCACTTCGACTCGATGCTCGCAAAGCTCACTTGCCGAGGCCGAGACTTCGCCTCCGCCGTGACTCGGTCCAAGCGCGCCCTGGCCGAGTTCCGCATCCGCGGCGTGTCCACGAACGTCTCGTTCCTGCAGGCTGTGCTCGACGACCCGGACTTCGCATCCGGCAATCTGAGCACCTCCTTCATCGATGAACGACCCGAGCTGCTCCGTGGACGCGCGTCCAAGGACCGCGGAACGAAGATCCTCAACTGGCTCGCCGATGTCACCGTCAACAAGCCCAACGGTGTGCCGATCACGCTGCTCAACCCGGCCGAGAAGCTGCCGAAGCTCGATCTGTCCGCGCCGGCTCCGTCCGGCTCCCGCCAGCGGCTCCAATTGCTCGGGCCGGCCGGCTTCGCCGCCGACCTGCGTGCTCAGACGGCCTTGGCGGTCACGGACACCACTTTCCGCGACGCCCACCAGTCGCTGCTGGCGACTCGGGTGCGCACCCGGGATCTCGTGGCCGTGGCCCCGTACGTGGCCCGGATGACCCCGGAGCTGCTGTCGATCGAGGCCTGGGGCGGCGCCACCTACGATGTGGCGCTGCGCTTCCTCGGCGAAGACCCCTGGGAACGTCTGGCGTCGCTGCGTGAGGCACTGCCGAACATCAACGTGCAGATGTTGCTCCGCGGCCGTAACACGGTCGGCTACACCCCGTACCCGACCGAGGTGACGGACGCGTTCGTGCGTGAGGCGTCCTCCACAGGCGTCGACATCTTCCGGATCTTCGACGCCCTCAATGACGTGTCGCAGATGCGCCCGGCCATCGACGCCGTCCTGGCGACCGGCTCCTCCGTCGCCGAGGTCGCCCTCTGCTACACGGGTGACCTGCTCGACCCCGCCGAGAAGCTGTACACGCTCGACTATTACCTCCGGCTCGCCGAGCAGATCGTGGAGTCCGGCGCGCATATCCTCGCGATCAAGGACATGGCGGGTCTGCTGCGCCCCGCCGCCGCCGAGAAGCTCGTCACGGCGCTGCGGGAACGATTCGACCTGCCGGTCCACGTGCACACACACGACACCCCGGGGGGGCAGCTCGCCACCCTGCTGGCGGCCAGCCGTGCCGGCGCCGACGCGGTCGACGTGGCCAGTGCCCCGATGGCCGGCACCACCAGTCAACCGTCGGCATCCTCCCTCGTCGCCGCCCTCGCCCACACCGACCGCGACACCGGTATCTCCCTGCAGGCCGTGTGTGACCTGGAACCGTACTGGGAAGACGTGCGCCGGGTCTACCACCCCTTCGAATCAGGGCTGCGAGCGCCCACCGGACGCGTCTACAAGCATGAGATCCCGGGCGGCCAGCTGTCCAATCTGCGGACGCAGGCTGTCGCCCTCGGCCTCGCCGACGACTTCGAGCTGATCGAGGACATGTACGCCGCGGCCAACGACATCCTCGGCCGGGTGCCGAAGGTGACGCCGTCCTCCAAAGTTGTCGGTGACCTCGCTCTCTACCTCGCCGCCGTGCGCGCCGACCCGGTCGACTTCGCCGAGAACCCGGGTAACTACGACGTGCCCGATTCCGTGATCGGCTTCATGGCGGGGGAGCTGGGCGACCTTCCCGGCGGCTGGCCTGAGCCGTTCCGCAGCAAGGTGCTGGCCGGCCGCACCGTGCGCGTTGGCGTAACCGAGCTCACGACGGACGAGCGCGCCGCCCTGAACAGCGACAGCCTCACCCGGCGGGCAATGCTCAACCAGTTGCTCTTTCCGGCGCCGACGCGGCACTTCGAGCAGATCCGGGAGCTTTTCGGCGACCTGTCCGTGCTCGACACCGTCGACTACCTGAACGGTCTGCAGCAGGGTATGGAGCACGCCGTAGAAATCGCCAAGGGAGTGCGGCTGTACGTCGGGCTCGAGGCGATCGGCGAGGCCGATGCCAGGGGCATGCGCACCGTCATGACAACGCTCAACGGCCAGCTCCGTCCCGTGTTCGTGCGGGATCGCAGCATTACGGTCAGCACCAACGTCGCCGAGAAAGCGGATGCGAACCGGCCTGGCCAGATCGCCGCGCCCTTTTCTGGCGTGGTCACCCTTCAGGTTGAGGAGGGGGACACCGTCGAGGCCGGTCAGTCCGTGGCTTCGATCGAGGCCATGAAGATGGAGGCGGCCATCACCTCACCCATCGCGGGCTATATCGAGCGGCTCGCGGTTCCTCGCACCCAGCAGGTCGATGCCGGCGATCTGCTTGTGGTGGTGCGTCCACGCTAAGCTTGGTGCGATCTATCGACGAAGGGACTGATCTTTTGTCAGATAAGCGCGCAGGAGCCGAGTTTCCCGGCCGGGAACCCGCCGACGAGGATCTCGTCCAGGCGGGCGACGAGTATCACAGCGAGTTGCCACCTCACACGATCGTGAACCTGGCAGCGGCCCTTCCCGTTCAGGTTGCCTCCCCGGCCACGCACACGATCGAGATCAGTACCCCGGCTGTGCCGCGCGCCGATCGGTCGTCCGCCGCTGTCACCGGTGCGGTGCGGGCCCTCTCCGGCCAAGGTGTCGGCGATGCCGCGGGCCAGTCCCGCAGGGCGAGCCTGCGCACGAGTGCCAGCCCTGCCCCCGAATCCGCATCGCAGCTCACGTCGGACCGATTACTGGCGGTCAACCGTCGCACCAAGCCGCCGCCCCGCGGTGCCTGGAACAGCTTCGTCTTCGGCGCCACCCTGCACGTGGTCAACCTCGGCGACTCGGCCAAGGTGCGCGCCCACAAGCAGCTCGACGAGCGCATCCGCAAGGAATTCGCGGGTGGAACCCGGTTCGTGCCGATCCTCACGCGGAAGGGCGGAGTCGGCAAGACCACAGTCACGGCGCTCCTCGGTATGGCTCTGGCGGATGCCCGCGAGGACCGCATCATCGCCGTCGACGCCAACCCCGACCGCGGCACCCTCTCCGAGCGGGTGACAAAGCAGACCCGCTCCACCGTGCGCGACGTGGTGACCAAGGCCGCGTCGATCGGTGGATTCACCGATTTCTCCGCGCTCGTGTCGCGTGACGCGACCCGGCTCGACATTCTCGCCTCCGACACCGACCCGCTCCTGTCCGAGGCCTTCGACGAGAACGACTACAACGTCGTCGCCGACCTGGCGGCGCGGTACTACTCGATCATGCTCACCGACTGCGGCACCGGCATCGTGCACTCCGTGATGCGGGCCACCCTGCAGCGAGCCGACTCGATCGTCATCGTCTCCGGCGGAAGCGTCGACGAGGCCAGGCTGGCCTCAGAGACCCTGACCTGGCTTGAGGCCAACGGCTACGGCGACCTGGTGCGCAACGCGATTGTCGCGCTGAACACGGCCACGCAGGGCACGAACCTGGTGAAGCTGGAAGAGATCGAGTCGCATTTTCGGTCCAGGGTGCGGGAGATCGTGCGCATCCCCTGGGACCCGCAGCTCGCCGCAGGCAGTGTCATCTCCTTCGACGACCTGAAACCCATCACCCGGCTGGCGGCTCGCACGCTGGCCGCCCTCGTGGTCGAGGGGCTGCCCGCCGACCGAAACGTATAACCGCACCACACACCTGCATCACGCTGCACCATCGCAGCACAGACTTGGAGTTGCCACTGTGCCTGAGCGCCAGATCCGTCTCTTCGGAGATCCCGTCCTCAAGACCGTCTCCGAGCCGGTCGGCACGATCGACGCCCGTGCGAGGAGCCTGGTCGAGGACCTGGTCGCCAGCGTGCGCCTACCTGGGAGAGCAGGCGTCGCGGCATCCCAGATCGGAGTCAACCTTCGGGCGTTCAGCTACAACGTGGACGGAGAAATCGGGTACATCCTCAATCCGGTCCTGGTCGAGGTGTCGGGGGAGCCCGAACTCGTCGACGAGGGCTGCCTGTCGGTACCCGGACTGTGGTACCCGACGCGCCGCTACCCGTTCGCCCGGGTCACGGGCATCGACCTCGACGGCCAACCGGTCGAGCTGTCCGGTAGCGGCATCATGGCTCAGGCCCTGCAGCACGAGACCGACCACCTCGATGGCCTGCTCTACCTGGACCGCCTTGACAAGGAGAACCGTCGGGCCGCCATGAAGGAGATCCGCGAGTCCACCTGGTTCTGACACCGGTCCGGCGGTGGTCGAGCCAGACGAGCTCCGACCACCGCCCCTGATCAGCGGGCGACTAGCCCTTGACCGGGTTGACTCCGGTCACCGGGGCGCCGAGATACATGGCCTCGATGACACTGGCGAAGTCCCGCAGGATGATATCCCGTTTGATGCTCAGCTTCGGCGTGAGGTAACCGCCGTCCTCGGTGAGTTCGGTCGTCAGCACCGTGAACTTGCGGATCGACTCCGCGCGGGACACATGGTCGTTGGCGTGGTCCACGGCCCGCTGCACCTCGGCGAGCACCTTCGGGTTGACGGATGCCTCCGTCAGGGACATTCCCGCATCCTCGCCGTTGTTGTTCAGCCAGACGGCGAGCATGTCGGGGTCCAGCGTGATCAGCGCGGCGATGAACGGCTTGCGATCGCCGACGACGACCACCTGTCCGATCAGCGGGTTCGAGCGGATCGGGTCCTCCAACGCCGCCGGGGCGACGTTCTTGCCGCCGGCCGTGACAATGATCTCCTTCTTTCGTCCCGTGATGGTGAGGAAGCCGTCGCCGTCCATGGCGCCGATGTCCCCGGTGCGCAGCCATCCGTCGTTGAAGGACGCCGCGGTGGCCTCGGGGTTCTTCCAGTACTCCTTGAAGACGTTCACTCCCTTGACCTCGATCTCGCCGTCGTCCAGAACACGAACGGACACGCCGGGGAGAGGCGGTCCGACGGTTCCGATCTTGAACTTGGTCGTCAGTCCGACGGTCGTGGGGGCGGTGGTCTCAGTGAGGCCGTAGCCCTCGAGGATCTTGATGCCGAGGCTGTGGTAGAAGTGGCCCAGGTGCATGCCGAGCGGGGCGGACCCGGAGACGGCGTATTTCACGTTGCCGCCCATGGCGGCACGGAGCTTGGCGTAGACGAGACGGTCGAAGAGCGCGAACTTGACCTTCAGCATCAGCGGAACGCTCTTGCCCTGGTCGACCAGCATGGAGTGGTCGACGGCGACTTGGGCGGCCGCTTCGAAGATCTTGCCGCGGCCTGCGGCCAGGGCCTTCTGTTCGGCGGAGTTGTAGACCTTTTCAAATACGCGCGGCACCGCGAGCAGGAAGGTCGGTTTGAAGGTGCCGAGCGATTCGAGCAGCTTGCGCGTGTCGGGCTGGTGACCGACGCGCACGCCGGCGTGCACGCACAGCACCGAGATGAACCGGGCGAACACGTGCGCCGTGGTGATGAACAGCAAAGTGGAGGCGCCGTGTTCGTCCGTGAGGACATCCTTCAGCGCGACAGCGGCATTGCGGGATGTCTCGACGAAGTTGGCGTGGGTGAGCACGCACCCCTTGGGTCGGCCGGTGGAACCCGAGGTGTAGATCAGAGTGGCGATGTCCGACCCGATCGCGAGGGCACGCCGGCGCTCGATCTCCTCGTCGGGAACATCCGTTCCGGTGGCCGCGAGCTTGTCCAGGTCACCGAGGTCGATCTGCCACACCTTTTGCACGCTGGGCAGTTCGGGGTGCACCTCATCGAAGCGGGAGAAGTGCTCTGCGGTCTCGACGATCACGGTCACGGCGTCCGAGTCGCCCAGGATCCACTGGATCTGCTTGGGCGAGCTCGTCTCGTAGACCGGAACGAGCACGGCACCGGCGAACCAGGTGGCGAAGTCGATCAGTGTCCACTCATAGCGGGTCTTGCACATCAGGCCGATTTTGTCGCCGGGCTGGATACCGGCTGCGACGAGACCCTTGGCCAGTGCAACAACCTGGGCGTGGAACTCGGCGGTGGTGACGGGAATCCAGGCTCCGTTTCTCGGCAGTGAGAACAGCACGGAGTCGGGTGTCTCGGCGAGGCGATCGACCAGGAGGTCTGTGACGTTGGCTTGCGGGTCTGCGGGAACAATTGCGGGCAGATCGAACTGTTTCACGGTAACTCCTCTGGTACCGGGCGGGCATTTTGCCCTACTCTATCCACGTCGGTACGTGGAAGCGTACGTTTCGCCTGGCGGTGTCTTGATTCACTACACTCTAGAGGGGTCGCACCAGCTCCGTTGTTCGCCCGGTCGTGCGTTTCCTCCAGCCCCTCAACGAAAGAAGTCCGCCGTGCACGCCATTGGGATCGACATCGGCGGCACCAAAATTGCCGCGGCTCTGGTTGACGAATCCGGCACGATCGTCCGCTCCGATCGGCGACCGACCACCGCGAACGATCCTCGCGGCATCGAAGACGCCGTTGTGGCGATGATCACGGACCTGGCCGCCGGCGAAGAGGTCGTCGCCGCGGGGATCGCGGCAGCCGGTTTCATTGACGCCGCCCAGTCCACCGTCTACTACGGCCCCAACGTCAACTGGCGGCACGAACCGCTTCGAGCCACGCTCGAGGCCCGGCTCGATCTGCCCATCCTGATCGAGAACGACGCGAACGCTGCCGGTTGGGCGGAGTTCGTCTTCGGCGCCGGGCGTGGCTACAGCGATATGGTCACCCTCACCATCGGCACCGGCGTTGGCGGGGCGATCGTGTCCAACAGCCGCCTCTTCCGCGGCGGCTTCGGGTGTGCCGCCGAACTCGGGCACTTGCGCGTGGTGCCGGGCGGTCGCCTCTGCGGCTGCGGTGCCCACGGCTGCATCGAACAGTACGGCTCGGGCCGCGCCCTGCTTCGAATTGCGACCGAGTTGGCGGATGCCGGTGGCATCGGCCTCGGCCTTGCCGCGGCTCGCGAGCGCAAGGGCAAGCTCACCGGCAAGGAGGTCGGCCGCTTGATCCAGGAGGGCGACAACGGCGCCCTCGCGGCGCTGCGTCAGTTGGGCAGCTCGCTTGGCGCGGCCTGCTCGAGCCTCGCAGCCGTGCTTGACCCGCAGATCTTCGTTTTCGGCGGGGGAGTGGCCGCGGCCGGCGACCTGCTGCTCGAGCCGATCCGCGCCGCCTACCTCGAAAACCTGCCCGCCAGGGGATACCATCCTGAGGCGGAATTCGCGATAGCCCAGCTCGTCAACGACGCCGGAGTCGTCGGCGCGGCCGACCTGGCGCGGAAACACGTCTTCGCGCAGTAGGCTTTCCGGGTTACCGAGGGAGCAACGATGTTCTACTGGCTTATGAAAAACATTGTCATCGGCCCTCTGCTGTTGGCGATCTTCCGACCGTGGGTGGTCGGGCTCGAGAACATCCCCAAAGAAGGCGGTGTGATTCTCGCGAGCAACCACCTGTCGTTCATCGACTCGGTTTTCCTGCCGCTGGTCGTGCCACGGCGGGTCGTCTTCCTGGCTAAGAGCGAGTACTTCACCGGCAAGGGGCTGAAAGGCTGGGCGACGCGCCAGTTCTTCAAGGCCACCGGGCAACTGCCGATCGACCGGTCGGGTGGCAAGGCGTCCGAGGACTCCCTCAACACTGGCTTGCGCGTTCTTGGCTCCGGCGGCGTGCTCGGCATCTATCCGGAGGGCACCCGCAGTCCCGACGCCAAGATGTACCGTGGCCGCACCGGTGTAGCGCGGATGGTGCTCGAAGCCGAGGTCCCGGTCATCCCCGTGGCAATGATCGACACGGAGAAGGCTATGCCGACAGGCACCCGGGTCCCCAAGGTGCGCCGCATCGGCATCGTCATCGGCAAGCCCCTCGACTTCAGCCGGTTCGATGGCATGGAGGGAGACCGGTTCGTGCTCCGGTCGGTGACCGACGAGCTGATGTACGAGTTGCAGGCGCTGAGCCGCCAAGAGTACGTGGACGTCTACGCGACGAGTGTGAAAGAAAAGCGCGCCAGCCTGACCCGGTAGAATCAGAGGGTTGTCTGGGGGCCAGCAGGTCCCACCCCCACAGTGCGGTTCGCGGTATTTCGTGCGCCGGACCAGAGAAAAAAGGAATAGTCCCGTGGTAGACCCCACCGAACCAGTCGTCCTCGCAGAACAATCTGTGGTTGCCGGCCTGGACTATTGGCGCACCCTCCCGATCAAGCAGCAGCCGACGTGGCCCAACCCGGTCGCCGTTGCCGCGGCATCATCCGAATTGTCAACTCAGCCCCCGCTCGTGTTCGCCGGCGAGGTCGACATTCTGCGCGATCGCCTGGCGGAGGCCGCCAGCGGCCACGCCTTCCTCCTGCAGGGCGGAGACTGCGCCGAGACCTTCAGCGGCGCCACCGCGGAGCAGATCCGCAACCGCGTCAAGACCGTGTTGCAGATGGCCGTCGTGCTCACCTACGGCGCGTCGATGCCCGTGATCAAAATGGGCCGAATGGCCGGCCAGTTCGCCAAGCCCCGCTCGAGCGACTTCGAGACCCGCGGCGGCGTCACGCTGCCGGCCTACCGTGGCGACATCGTCAACGGCTACGACTTCACACCTGAGTCCCGCGAGGCCGACCCGGCTCGTCTGGTAACGGGCTACCACACGGCCGCGTCCACGCTCAACCTCATCCGGGCATTCACCCAGGGTGGGTTCGCCGACCTGCGCCAGGTGCACAGCTGGAACCAGGGCTTCGCCGCCAACCCGGCGAATCAGCGCTATGAAAAGGTGGCGAAGGAGATCGACCGTGCGATCAAGTTCATGATCGCCTGCGGGGCGGACTTCGAGGCCATGCGCCGCACGGAGTTCTACACCAGCCACGAGGGTCTGCTGATGGATTATGAGCGTCCGATGACGAGGATCGACTCGCGCACCGGAACACCGTACAACACGTCCGCGCACTTCATCTGGATCGGGGAGCGTACACGCGACCTCGACGGCGCCCACGTCGACTTCCTCTCCCGGGTGCGCAACCCGATCGGGGTCAAGCTCGGGCCGAGCACGTCCGTCGACGACATGCTGCGACTGGTCGACAAGCTCGACCCGAACCGGGAGCCCGGCCGCCTCACATTTATCACGCGGATGGGTGCCGGCACCGTGCGCGACGCCCTGCCACCGCTGCTGGAGGCCATCAAGGCCAGTGACGCCAAGCCGCTGTGGGTCACCGACCCCATGCACGGCAACGGCGTGACTACCCCCACCGGTTACAAGACGCGGCGCTTCGACGACGTCGTCGACGAGGTCCGCGGCTTCTTCGAAGCGCACCGGAGCGTCGGCACACATCCTGGCGGCGTGCACGTGGAGCTCACCGGAGATGACGTCACCGAGTGCCTCGGCGGCTCGGAGCACATCGACGAGGCTGCCTTGGCTACCCGGTACGAGTCGCTTTGCGACCCGCGCTTGAACCACATGCAGTCGCTCGAGCTCGCCTTCCTGGTCGCGGAGGAGCTCGCCGCCCGCTAGATGCGCGACCTCGGTGCCCGTTCCGCTCACCAGTGCCCGTTCTGCCGGTCACTCCGGTGCGGAACGGGCACTTTCGTACGGCGTGGCAGCGGTCTCGGTGGTGGTTAGCCGAAGGGGTTCGTCGGCTTGAGGGTGATGGTGCTGCCCTTTTCAGCGGGCGTTCCGGCCACGGGATCCGTGGACGCGACGTTGAGGAGAGCGGCGATCGCATCCGCCCCAAGATTGTAACTCAGCTTGAAGCCGAGGTCGGTCAAAGCCTGCTTGCCTTCATTCCACGGCATTCCGACGACGTCCGGAATGATGACTGGTTCAGGGCCGCGGGAGACCGTCAGGGAGTAGGTGTCGCCTACGCGCACCGCCCCCTCGTTCACGGGCACGGCACGGATGACGTTCCCGGCGTCGACGGAGTCGCTGTAGACCTCCTCCCCGGAATTTGCGAGCAGCCCCTTGTCGGCCAGGATCGCGGTCGCGTCGTCGACCGTCTCGCCGGCCACGTCGGGCACGGAACCCAGCGACACCACGAGGTTGACGTTCATGCCCTGGAAATAGTCTCCACCCTGAGATACATCCGTGCCGTCTAGTTCCCGAGTGGCCGAGATGACCAGGCCGGATTCCACGGTGTCGTCGAAGATGGAGTCGGTCGCGCCGATGCCCGCGTTAAGGTCGGTGACAGCGGCCGCCGCCGCGTCGCTGGACAGCCCGGCCAGAACGGGAAGCGTGATGGGCTGGGGGCCCTGGGACACGAGGAGGGTCACCGTGCTGTCTTTGGCGACCCGGGTACCCGATTCGGGGTCGGTGCTGGAGACCAGACCCGCGGGAATCGTGCCGCTGAACTCGGTGCCGAGCGCCACTTCCAGTCCGAGCGCCGTCAACTGGCTGGTGGCGTTCTCCGGGGAGGAGGAGGTCAGGGAAGGAACGGGAACGTCCGAGCCTGGGCCGCTGCCGAAGTACCAGCCGGTTCCCCCGGCCAGTGCGGCCAACATGATCACGAGTGCGAAGAGCCAGTAGCCGCGGTGCTTGCGCTTCTGGGCCTGCTCGGTCAGGAGGGTGGCATTGGCCGGGGCTTCCGCAGAGGCGTCGGCCGCGCCTCCGGCAGGAACGAGTGGGGTGGCGCCGAAGATCTGGGTGTCGGCCTCGGCCACCGCTGCGGTCAGCCCGCCCGGCATCACCATGGTCGACGCGAGGCCGGTCGCGGCGGGGGCCGGGCGCACCAGCTTGTCGAGGTCGAGCAACTGGTCGAGCATGACACGGGCATCGCGCGGACGTTGCTCCGGGTCGCGAGCGGTCGCCCACAGCACGAGTTCGTCGAGCTCGTGCGGAATCGTGGGTATGCGGACGCTCGGCATCGGCACAGTGTCGTTGGCGTGCTGGTAGGCGATCTGCATGGGCGCTTCGCCCACATAGGGCTGCTCGCCGGTGAGCATCTCGTAGGTCATGATGCCGAGGGCGTAGATGTCGCTGCGGGCATCCGCGATGCCTCGTGTGACGAGCTCGGGGGAGAGATAGGCGATCGTGCCGAGTAGCGCTTGGCCGGTCGCAGTGTTGTTGTTGACCGCGCGAGCAAGGCCGAAGTCGCCGATCTTGATGCGGCCGTCGTCGGCCAGCAAAACGTTCTCCGGTTTGAGGTCGCGGTGAACGATCCCGGCCTTGTGCGCGGCGGCCAGCCCCGAAAGCACTGCCTCGAGGATGTCCATCGTCTGCTCGCTGGTGAGGCGGCCGTAATCCTTCAGCAGGTCGCGCAGCGTGATGCCGGGCAGGTATTCCATCACCAGATAGGCCATGTCGGCGTCCTGGCCCTGGTCGTAGACGTTGACGACGTTGGGGTGCGCGAGGCGGGCGGCCGAGCGGGCCTCCTGCACGAAGCGGGCCTTGAACGTGTTGTCGTCGGCGAGGTGGCCGTGCATGATCTTGATCGCGACCCGGCGCTCGAGGCGCAGGTCGGTGGCGAGGTAGACCGTGGCCATGCCGCCACGGGCGATCCGCGAGCGCACCTGATAGCGGCCGTCTATCAGACGGCCGACCATGGGATCGGCAGGGGTATCGCTCACTAGTCGATTCTAGGGATCGCCGGACCGTTCCTCGCGCCGGGACACCCGAAAGTCGGGGATTTCAGGGTCGAACGGATGCCAGTACGTCTCAGCTGAGTTCGTCCAGCCACGCCCGAGCGGACGTTTCCCACTTGGCGTAGTGGTTCGGGTAGGCCGAGATCTGCACCGTCTGAGCGGCCTCGGTCACCGTCATCGATTCCCATCCCGGCACGTCCAGGAGTCCACGGGTGACGCCCGGGTTCGGGTTCACGGGACCGCCGAAGAAGGCGAGGCTGGCCCGCACCGGGTCGAGCACCTCGGCGGGGGAACCCCAGCCGGAGCTGGGCCGCTGCTGAAAGAGTCCGAGGGAATCGCGGTCACCGTGCTGCACGTTGCGCAGTCCGGACTCCTGAGCCGCGGCGGCCAGGGCGATCACGATGCCTGCGTCTCCGGCGCCGGCCGTTCGTCCACTGGCGATGATGATTTCGGCGTGTCGTCGCATCTCCTCGGTGAGCGGAGTGACCCGGCCGACTTCGGCCGACGGCGACGGAACCGGTGCGACCTCGGTGATCAGGACCGCTGGGTCGGTCGGGAGAGCCGCGGACGATGAACCGGATGGGACGCTGAGCACCTGCCCGGGGTAGATGATGCTGGACCACCCGAGGCCGTTGGCGTCGAGCACGGACTGCACCGACACTCCCGCCGCGGCCGCGAGGCCGCCGATGGTCTCGCCGGCCACGATCGTGTGCGTTCCGGATGCGCCGCCCACCGCCGCGACCGGCGCGGCGGCCACCGGGGCCGCCGCTGGGCCGTCGCCCGGCGGCAGCACCACGGACTGACCGGGAAAGATGATGCTGCTCGGGTCGAGGCCGTTCACCTGAAGCAGTGCGGACAGGGACAGCCCGTGGGCAGCTGCGACACCGGAGAGTGTGTCACCGCTCTGGATCACATATCGGGCGATCTCCGCGGCAACCGGAGCGGGGGCCGGCGCCGGCGTGGCGGCCTGCGCCGACAGGATCAGCGTCTGACCCGGAAAGATGACCGCTGACCAGCCCAGTCCGTTGAGGGCGAGCACGGATGCCGTGGAGAGGCCGAACCGTCCGGCAACGGCGCTCACGGTGTCGCCCTCGACCACCTGGTACTGGGTCGGTGTCGCTGTGGTGGGCACGCTCGTCGATACCTTGGCCGAAGCGGCGCCGGGCAGCAGACTCTTGCTCTTGAGCGGCTTCTTGGCGATGGAGGCGGCCTCCGCCGGAGAGGCCAGATTCAGGCTGATTGCAATTGTGCTGATCAGAACCAGCGGCACCGTGACCAGCACGCCCAGGCCACGCCGCTCGGTCGAGGCCGTCTGGCGGTGGCGCCCCTCGCTGACCGCTCGTGGGTCCTTGCTGTTCCTGCTGGCTCGTGCCGACATACCGCTCCCGTCGAGTGCGTGCGACAGCAATGCTGACACAGTTGTTCAGTCCAGCTAATCAGGTGGCCCCCGTTCTGGGTGACAACACGCGCGAAACCGGGCCGGAAGTTTGTCCAGCATCCCTAATCATGGGAGGCTTGAACCGTGACCGAATCGTTTTCAGATCAAGAGTGGCTGTCCATCCCAGACCTCGTCCGTGTGCTCGGCGTCAGCCAGAGCCGCGTGCGCCAGCTCGTCGACGACAGGCAGTTGATTGCCATCCGCCGGGACAATGGCCCGCTGCAGGTTCCCGCCTCCTTCCTCAAGGACGGGGCGCCACTGCCCGAACTTCGCGGCACCCTGATCGTGCTCGCCGACGATGGCTTCACCGACGAGCAGGCGATGCGCTGGCTCCTCGAGGTCGACGACAGTCTCGGAGTGCCCCCGGTCCAGGCACTGCTGGCGGGTCGCAAGGCCGAAGTGCGTCGGGTGGCTCAGGCCCTCGCCTAAGGTTTCCGGCCTGGAACGGCACCGCACAGCACCCTGCCGTATGCCCGTCTCGGACGAATTCAACGGTGAATTCGCCCGAATCGCACCTAAACACCCCGAAACGGCAGTTTCAGAACAGGATCTCCATCGAATTGGTTCGGCACCGGGCCTCGTGCTCGGCCGGGACCGTGCCTAGAACGCGCGGTGGGTCACCGTCTCGGCCAGCTCCATCAGCCGCGTCGTGACCGCGTCGGTGATCGGCGATCCTTCGAGGGCCGCAAGGGCCTCGGCGACGTTTGCGACGATGAGTGCCTCGATCCGTTCGACGGCGCCGCTGTCAAGGATGGTGCGTTGCAGCACTTTGATCTGGGCTTGCGTCAGTAGCGGGTCGCCAAGGAGAGCGTCCAATTCCCCGCGGGCCGTGTCCGTCAGCTGCGCTCGCGCCAGCGCGACCAACACGGTGCGCTTGCCTTCTCGGAGGTCGTCGCCGCTGGGCTTGCCGGTCACAGAGGCATCCCCGAACACACCGAGCAGGTCGTCCCGGAGCTGGAAGGCGATTCCGAGCGGCAGCCCGAACGCGCGCAGGGCGTCGAGGTGTTCCGGTCCGGCGCCGGCGAGAGCCGCGCCGATCACGAGCGGCGCCTGCACGCTGTACTTGGCGGATTTGAAGACGATGACCCGCAGGGCCCGGTCGAACAGCTCCGCCTCGGGGTAGGTCAGCCAGGCGCGCTCCTCGAGGATGTCGAGGTACTGGCCCACGGTGACCTCGGTGCGCATCCGGTTGAATTCCGCCCGAGCGCGGAGCGCAGCTGTCGCGTCCGGGGCGGCCGCGAGGCCTTCGTCGAGCAGCTCGTCGCTCCAGCCCAGGAGCAGGTCACCGAGAAGGATGCCGGCGGCCCGCCCGAATTCAATCTGGCTGCCTGCCCAGCCGCTCATTCCATGCATGCCCTCGAAGAGTTTGTGGGCGGAGGCGGCTCCGCGTCGGGTGTCGGAGTTGTCGATGATGTCGTCGTGCACGAGTGCCGCCGCGTGGAAGATCTCCAGTGCCGCTGCGGCGGAAACGATATGGGTTGGAAGGGCCTCGGAAGCACCGGCCTCACCGGCCGCTGAGCAGGCCCCGATGCTCTGCCATCCCCAGTAGCAGAACAGCGCCCGAAAGCGCTTGCCGCCACTGAGAAACTGCCGTGAGAAGTCCACCAATGGCGTGAGATCCGCGCTGATAGTGGTCACAATTGGCTGACGGGTTTCGAGGAATTCGTCGATGCGGGAATGAACCAGATCGATCACATGATTGCTTTGCGCCACCTGCCTAGCCTAGCCATCTCGGCGGGGTTAGAATCGATGAAGTACAGCGCGACCCCAAACAGGAGGAATGAGATGCCGCTTTCGGAACAAGAGCAGCGACTCCTCGAAGAGATGGAGCGCGGTCTCTATCACAACGACGCCGACTTCGTAGCAAACGTCGGGGGAACCTCCCTCCGGCCGAACTACCGCTCGATTTCTCTCGGGGTTCTGGCCGCGGTTGCGGGAATCGGCGGCCTCATCGCCGGCGTGGCCATCCAGCAGTTGTGGCTCGGTGTACTGGGTTTCGTCATCATGTTCGCCGGGGTTCTGATCGCCACCACTCCAAGCAAGAACGCCACACGGATGTCCGCAGCCCCCCGCTCGAGTCCGTCTCAGCAGCGCTCCCCGGAACGCGGCTTCATGGATCGCATGAACGAACGCTGGGATCGCCGCCAGGACGGCCAGCCATAACCATCCGGGTCTAGCTCCACTACGCTCCACCCCGCTCCACCCGCCACCAGCTGTAGGGCCGATCATCGGATCGGCCCTTTTTTTGTGCCTGGAAGCGGGCCGGATTGGATCAAGACGCGGGATTTCCCTCCACCTGCGCTTCCCAGTGTTTTTCTGGAGTTCAGAAGAATATTTCCCGAGAATTCCCGTGTTTTCCTGTCTGAGTGGATCAAAGTGGAGTAAAGTGGAGCACAATCTGACCTTGGCCGGAAGAGAGGGGGATAGATGTTTTTCGGCACCTATGCTCCCAAGCTCGACGAAAAAGGGCGCGTCATCCTGCCCGCGAAATTCCGCGACGAGCTCTCTCCAGGGATCGTCATGACCCGCGGCCAGGAGAACTGCCTGTACGTGTTCACAACGCAGGAGTTCGAGTCGTACTACACGCAGTTCTCCCGGGCGCCGCTCACGGACCAGGGTGCGCGTTCCTTCAACCGGTTGATCTTCTCCGGTGCGAGCGCCGAGATGCCCGACAAGCAGAACCGGGTGACCATTCCCGCGAACCTGCGCAGTTACGCCGGGCTCGACCGGGACCTGACCGTCATCGGAGTGGGCACCCGGGTAGAGATCTGGGACACGACCGCGTGGGAAACCTACCTCGCCGGACAGGAAGACTCATTCGCCAATATCGCCGAGGAGGTGATTCCGGGACTTATGTAGCTCCTGACGCCTGACCCCCAGCCGTTCCGCCTGACACACTTCCCCGGTGCCAGAGACGAATGGATGGGGATCAGGAATCAGGAACCACCCGGGACTATGGACATCAACGACATCCACACCCCAGTACTGCTGGACCGCTGCGTCGAACTGCTGGCGCCGGCGCTGGAACGGCCGGGCGCCGTGCTCGTCGATGCCACGCTCGGAATGGCCGGCCACGCCGAGGCGTTCCTGCAGAGATTCCCCGAGCTGGTCCTGGTCGGACTCGACCGGGACCTCGACGCTCTCGCGATCGCCGAAGAGCGGCTGAAACCGTTCCGCGACCGGATCCACCTGGTTCACACCGTCTACGACGGTATCCAGGACGCTCTGGAGGGCCTCGGGATCTCCGAGGTTTCGGGCGTGTTGTTCGACCTCGGCGTCTCCTCGCTGCAGCTCGACCGGGTTGAGCGCGGCTTCTCCTATTCCAAGGACGCCCCGCTGGACATGCGCATGGACAACACCAGCGATCTGACGGCTGAGCGCATCCTCGCCACCTACAGCGAGCAGGAACTGCGCCGAATCTTCCACGAGTACGGTGAGGAGAAGCTGGCGGCACGCTACGCCAAGGCCATCGTCGACGCGCGGGAGAACACTCCGTTCGTTCGGTCCGCCCAGCTCGTCGCGGTCATCACCGCTGTGACGCCGGTCGTCGTGCAGCGCGCAGGGCACCCCGCGAAGCGGGTGTTCCAGGCCCTGCGCATCGAAGTCAACCAGGAGCTCGCGGTCCTGGAACGAGCCATCCCGGCCGCACTCGAATCGGTCGCCGTCGGCGGACGCATCGTGGTCATGGCTTACCAGTCCCTCGAAGACCGCATCGTCAAGAAGGTCCTGGCGAAAGCGTCCGGCTCCACGGCTCCCGCCGGACTGCCGATCGAACTTCCCGAACACAAACCGCTGTTCAAGCTTCTGATCCGGGGTGCCGAACTGGCCTCGGACGAGGAAAAAGCCATCAACCCGCGTGCCACGCCGGTTCGACTTCGCGCCGCCGAAAGACTCAGGAGAGCCGAATGAGCGACAACCTCGCCCGCGTCCTACGACCTACCTGGGAGAGCACCCCGGGCCACGCCCCGGCGGAGGAGCCCCGTCATATCGAGATCGTCTCCCCGCGCAGTCAGCGGAGGGCACGTCCGAAGATCGCCTACGCCCTCTCGGCTGTGACGGGCGTGGCTGTGATCGTGATCGCCCAGCTGCTACTGAGCGTGGGCATCTCCCAGTCGGCGTACGAGGTGTCCCGCCTTCAGGCCAGCCAGGTCGAACTCGGACGCACGGCCGAAAGCGTGACCGAAGACCTGGTGCGGGTGTCCTCGCCGCAGAGCCTGGCCGCCAACGCGGAAGCCCTCGGCATGGTCAGCAGCTCCAACCCCGTCTACCTGCGTCTCTCCGACGGCGCCGTCCTCGGCGCGCCGGCCTCGGCCATCGGAAGCCAAGCCGGTTCGGCGAGCCTGGTGCCGAACGCGCTGCTCGCCGGCGTACCTTTGGTCACAGAACTGCCGCAGAACACCGGTCAGGGCGCAAGCCTGGGTGGTTCGGTCGCCAGCCCGGCGGCGGAACCGGTTGTCGCGGCATCCGTGTCCGCAACCGTGCCCGCCGAGGCGCCCAACGCTCTGCCGACACCCACGACCCGCTAGGCGGTTCGTACACCGGGTGGTTTTCACCGCCCTCCCGTCCCGTCAGCTTCGTTCCCAGAACGTTCCACACCCGCGGCCCCGGCCGCAGTCAGGATTCGCAGGTGGCGAGCAACAGCCGTTCGAGCAGCACCCGGTCGAGCCGGCGACGGAGCGCGGCGACGATCGTCATGCTGCTCCTGTTCGTGACGGTTTTCGTGGTGCGGCTCGTCGACATCCAGGTGGTGCGGGCCGACACCCTGAGCGCCGACTCGCTCGGCAACCGTTCGGTCGAGCAGCCCGTCTTCGGTTCCCGGGGTGACATTGTCGACTCCAATGGGGTCGTCCTGGCCGGAACGGTGATGCGGTACAACATCACCCTGTCGCCGCGGAACGCCAAGGAATTCGAGCGCACCACCGACACCGGAGACGTGACCGTGACGCTCGCCCAGGCGGTCGCGGAGGTGGGTGCCCTGACCGGGCAGAGCGGCGACGAAATCCTCAAGGTCATCTCCGACGCCCTCGCCGCCGACAAGGACTCCGACTATGCCGTCGTCGTGCGCGCTGTGGACGTGTCGGTGTTCCGGGCCATCGACGCACTCGACATCCCCTGGATGTACGCCGAGAAGAACCCGAGCCGGGTCTACCCCGACGGAGCCGTGGCCGGCAACCTGGTCGGGTTCGTCTCGTCCGGCGGGGAGGCTCAGGCCGGCATCGAACTCGGCCAGGATGCCTGCCTGGCGAGTACCAATGGCACGGAGACGTACGAGAAGGGCGCGGACGGCGTGCGCTTGCCCCAGAGCACTGTCACGACCAGGACGGCCAGGGACGGCGGCGACGTCGTCACGACCATCGACTCCGACCTGAACTGGTTCGTGCAGCAGGCGCTGGCCAAGCAAGCAATCGCCACGGGAGCCGCCTGGGGCAACGTGGTGGTGCAGGAGGTCAAGACGGGCAAGCTCGTCGCCGTCGCCGACTACCCCTCGGTCGACCCCAATAACGTCAACGGCACCCCCAACCCCGATGACCGCGGGTCGCGAGCCTTCACGGCATCCTTCGAGCCGGGGTCGACGTTCAAGGCGCTCACCACGGCATCCGTTCTCGACGCTGGCGCGGCCACTCCGCTGAGCCGCATCGTTGCGCCGTACCGATACCTGCCGCCCAACGGGGCCAACGTGAACGACAGTTCCAGCCACCCCGACCTGAACCTCACCCTGACAGGCGTGATGATCGAGTCCTCGAACACGGGCATGTCCAAGTTCGGCGAACTGATCAGCGACCAGCAACGCTATGACTACATGACCAAGTTCGGTGTGGGCTCGACCACCGAATCGGGCTTCCTCGCAGAAGACTCCGGCATCTTGCACCCCTGGGAAGACTGGGACAACCAGACCAAGTACGCCACCATGTTCGGCCAGGGCCTCACGACCACGGCCATCCAGGTGTCGAGCGTCTACCAAACCCTGGCCAACAACGGCGTTCGGATGCCCGTGCAGTTGGTGGCAGGCTGCCGCCACGCCGACGGCACCATGACCGAGGTTCCGGAAGCGGTCGGCACGCCGGTCGTATCGGCCACGGCTGCCCGCGACACGGCCGACATCCTCGAGATGGTGTACCAGAAGGCCTGGCTGGCAAAGACGTGGGAGATTCCGGGATACCGGGTGGCCGCGAAGACAGGAACGGCGCAGATGCCCGACGGTCAGGGCGGCTACACCAAGGGATACCTGGTGTCGGTCTCCGGCTTCGCTCCCGCGGACGATCCGCAGTACGTCGTTTCGGTTAGCCTCGCCGATCCTGTTAAACTAAATTCTTCCGCCGCACCTGCTCCGGTCTTCCAAGAGGTCATGAGTCAGGTGCTGAAGAAGTACCGGGCAGTCCCATCGGGCGCCACCGCGCCTGCCCTTCCCGGTACCTGGTAAGAAAGCGAGCCCCGTGACCGAATTGGCACCTTCGGCTCTCCGTCCTCAACATCCGGTCCCCAGATCGTTGTCGGGACTGGTCGATGAATTCGAACTGTATGTGCATGGCGACGTCGATGGCCTCGAGGTCACCGGCGTGAGCCTGAGCTCCCGAACCGTTCAACCCGGAGACCTCTATGTCGGCGTTCCCGGACGGGCCAGTCATGGCGCGTCCTACGCCGGCGGCGCCCGTGAATCCGGCGCAGTCGCTATTTTGACCGACGAGGAGGGCGCGATCCTGGCGGCTGACTCCGGTCTGCCGATTCTGGTGACCCCGGATGCACGCGCCGCTCTCGGAGCCGTCGCCGCGTGGATCTACCGCACCGACGCGAACCCGGCCACGCTCTTCGGCATCACCGGCACCAACGGCAAGACCAGCGTGGTCTACCTGCTCTTCGCCCTGCTGAACCAGCTCGGAGTCGTCTCCGGCCTCACCTCGACGGCCGAGCGACGCATCGGCGACCTCGCCGTGGTGAGCTCTCTGACGACCCCGGAGGCGACCGAGCTGCACGCCCTGCTCGCCCGCATGCGCGAGGCGGAGGTTCGAGCCGTCGCCATCGAGGTCTCGGCCCAGGCCTTGAGCCGCCACCGGGTCGACGGCCTCGTCTTCGACGTCGCCGGGTTCACGAACCTGAGCCACGACCACCTCGACGACTACGTGAGCCTGGACAAGTACTTCCAGGCCAAGCTTGAGCTGTTCCAGCCGGATCGCTCCAAGCGCGGTGTCATCACGGTCGACTCCGACTGGGGCCGCCGAATCGTCGACGAGTGCCGCATCCCGGTGACCACGTTGAGCAGCAATCCCGATGTCGAAGCCGATTGGCACATGTCCATCGTGTCCGAGAGCGCCCTGTACACCGAGTTCCTACTCGAGGGGCCAGAGGGCCGCCGACTGCAGACCCGAGTGCCCCTGGTGGGCTGGTTCATGGCCGCCAACGCGGCCCTGGCCATCCTGCTCCTCGTTGAATCCGGTTACGACTTGGAGGCGATCGCCCATTCCCTCGACCGCGACGGCGGCATCGACGTGTATATCCCCGGCCGCGCAGAGCGCATCTCCGGCGACACGGGCCCGCTGGTCTACATCGACTACGGCCACAGCCCGGACGCATTCCTGAACACCCTTGCCGCCATCCGCAAGTTCACCCCCGGCCGCCTGATCATGGTCTTCGGCGCCGACGGCGACCGCGACACCACGAAGCGCGCCGACATGGGCGCCATCGCCGCCCGCGGAGCGGATATCGTCGTCGTCACCGACTTCCATCCCCGGTTCGAAGACCCCGCCGCCATCCGTGCAACCCTGCTCGCCGCAGCAAGGGAGGCCGTACCCGGCGGTGAGTTCCACGAGGTCCCGGACCCCCGAACGGCGTTTCGAACGGCGCTCTCCCTAGCGAAAGAAGGCGACGCGATCTTGTACGCGGGACCAGGCCATGAAAATTACCACGAGGTTGCCGGCGTGAAGATCCCCTACTCCGCCAGGGACGACTCTCGCCAGGCGCTGCGCGAAGCGGGGTGGCTGTAGATGATCGCCCTCACGCTCGAGCAGATCGCCCTGGCCGTCAACGGCACCCTGCATCTTGAGGGCAGCGATCTGACGAACGACGCGGTCACCGACGGCATGGTGCACACCGACTCGAGGGACACCGTGCCCGGCTCGACTTTCGTCGCCAAGCCGGGCGAGGTGACCGACGGCCATCTGTTCGCCCCGGCCGCCGTCGAACGCGGCGCAACGCTGCTGCTTGTCGAACGCCACCTCGACCTCCCCGTGGCCCAGATTGTGGTGCCGGATACCGTCACCGCCCTCGGTGACCTGGCCACGTTCGTCGTGGCTCACGTTCGAGCGGCCGGAAACCTCAAGATCGTCGCCGTCACCGGGTCCAACGGCAAGACCACCACGAAGAACCTGATCCGAGCGGTGCTCGAACGGGTGGGACCGACCGTCGCCGCCCGCGCATCCTTCAACAATGAGGTCGGCGCACCGCTGACCATGCTCGAGCTGACCCAGGACACCCGGTTCCTGGTGGCTGAAATGGGTGCCAGCGGCGTGGGCGAAATCGCCCGGCTGATCCGCATGGCACGCCCCGACGTCGGCATCGTGCTGAAGGTCGGCCTCGCGCACGCCGGCGAGTTCGGCGGCATCGAGGCCACCGTCATCGCGAAGACCGAGATGGTCTCCGAACTGCTCGCGACGGATGTCGCCATCCTGAACGCCGACGACCCGCGCGTCGCCGGGATGGCAGCCAGCACCGCCGCCCGGATCGTCTGGTTCGGCCAGTACGGTGACTCGGGCGTTCGCGCCACCGAGGTGCACGCTTCGGCGACGGGCACCACGTTCACCCTTCGGCTGACCTCGGGCGAGAGCCGCCAGGTCGCCTTCCGAGTGCTCGGCGAGCACCATGTGATGAACGCCCTGGCCGCCGCCGCGGCCGCCGAGGTACTCGGCGTCGCCATCGACGACATCGTCTCGGCCCTTGAGTCGGTGCACACCGCCGAACGCTGGCGAATGCAGGTGTTGGGCGGCCGCGATGGGGTGACCGTCATCAACGACGCCTACAACGCCAGCCCCGACTCCATGACTGCGGCGTTGAAGACCCTCGCCCAGATCGCCGTTCCAGGGCGGCGCACCATCGCCGTGCTCGGCGAGATGAGCGAATTGGGCGAGCTGGCCGGCGAGGAGCATGATCGCGTCGGGCTGCTCGCGGTGCGCCTGAACATCTCCCAGCTCGTCGTGGTCGGGCGAGCCGCCCGGCGCATGCACATCAGCACGATCAATGAGGGGTCCTGGGACGGGGAGTCGGCGTTCGTCGAATCCGCGGACGAGGCCTTTGAAATGCTCCGTGACACCGTGCAACCGGGGGACACTGTACTCGTGAAATCATCCAATTCCGCGGGCCTGCGATTTCTGGGCGACCGCCTGGGAGAGTGGTTCTCGTGAGAGCACTCCTGATGGCGGGTGCCTTCTCCCTCGTCTTCACCCTGACGCTGACGCCGCTGTTCATCCGGCTGTTCCACAAGCTGGGATGGGGACAATTCATCCGCGACGACGGGCCGCAGAGCCACCACGCCAAGCGCGGGACCGCCACCATGGGTGGCATCATCCTCATCATCGGAACCGTGGTCAGCTACTTCTCGGCCATGTGGATCACCGGCACGCACATTCCGATTTCGCCGCTTCTCGTGCTGTACATGATGGTCGGACTCGGTCTGGTCGGCTTCATCGACGACTTCCTGAAGACCCGCAACCAACGCAGCCTCGGACTCGGCGGCTGGGCGAAGGTCACCGGCCAGGTCATCGTCGCGGGCTCCTTCGCGCTGCTCTCGATCCAGTTCCCGAACATTCACGGCGTCACGCCGGCCTCGACCCAGATCTCCCTCCTGCGAGACCTGCCGTTGGACTTCATGAAGCTCGGCACGGTCATCGGCATCTCCCTCTTCGTGATCTGGATCTGCCTGATCGTGGCGGCCACGTCAAACGGCGTCAACGTCACTGACGGACTCGACGGACTCGCCACCGGATCGTCGATCCTCTCGATCGGCGCCTTCATCGTGATCGGCTTCTGGCAGTCCAACCAGGCCCGCTACGGCGGCGCCGACGTGGCCGACCTGTACCGGTCCTACGACGTGCGGGACCCGCTCGACCTGGCCATCGTCTCCGCGGCTATCGTCGGCGGTCTGATCGGCTTCCTGTGGTGGAACACCTCCCCGGCCAAGATCTTCCTCGGGGACACCGGTTCGTTGGCTATCGGCGGCGCCCTCGCCGCGCTGGCCATCCTCAGCCGAACTGAACTGCTGCTCGTGCTGATCGGCGGCCTGTTCGTGATCGAGGCCGGATCCGTCATCGTTCAGCGTGCCTACTTCAAGGTGACACGCGGCAAGCGCATCTTCCTGATGAGCCCGATCCACCATCACTTCGAGCTGAAGGGTTGGGCGGAGGTCACGGTTGTGGTGCGCTTCTGGATCATCGGCGGCCTGCTTGTGGCGGCCGGCGTCGGCACCTTCTACCTCGAGTGGCTGGCCAGCTAGTGAGCGCACCTCACTCCGCGCGCCTGGACGGTCTGACCAGCTGGCACGCCGACTGGTCCGGTTTGCGCGTGGCCGTGCTCGGCTTGGGCGTCACGGGCTTCGCGGCCGCCGACACCCTCACCGAGCTGAGCGCCGACGTGCTTGTCGTGGCTGGCAACGCATCCCCGGACACCATGCGCCTGCTCGAGGTGGTCGGGGCTGGCCTGGTGCAGGCTGCTCCGGGCATCGTGCCGGAGGAGCTGATCACACACCGGCCCGAACTCCTGATCGTCTCGCCGGGATACCACCCCGACCACGCCCTGCTCCTCTGGGCCGCCGAGACCGGGATTCCGGTGTGGGGTGACATCGAGCTGGCCTGGCGCCTGCGCGACAAGGTCGGCCCGCCCGCCGAATGGATCCTCGTCACGGGCACCAACGGCAAGACCACGACAGTGCAACTGACGGCCACCATGCTCGCCGCCGCCGGCCTGCGCGTCGCACCCTGCGGCAACATCGGTGTGCCCGTCCTGGATGCTGTGCGCGACCCGCAGGGGTGGGATGTGCTCGTGGTCGAGCTCTCCAGCTACCAGCTGCACCACTTGCCCCGCACGGGGCCCGGTGCCCTCGTGCCGCTCTCCAGCGTCTGCCTCAACATCGCCGACGACCACCTCGACTGGCACGGTTCCGCCCAGGCCTACCGCGACGCGAAATCCACCGTCTACGCCAATACCCGGGTGGCCTGCGTGTACAACAAGGCTGATGCCGCGACCATGCGGATGGTCGAGGACGCCGACGTGTCGGAGGGCGCTCGGGCGATCGGCTTCGGACTCGGCGTGCCTGGTCCGAGTGACTTCGGCCTGGTGGAAGGCATTCTGTGCGACCGAGCCTTCCACGAGGATCGATTCGACACTGCGATCGAGATTACGACCGTGCAGGAGCTCCGCGAGCGCGGACTCGCCGCTCCGCACCTCCTGGCAAACATTCTTGCCGCCAGTGCCCTGGCTCGATCCTTCGGTGTCTCCTCGGCCGTGATCCACGACGCGCTCGAATCTTTCCGCCTTGACGCGCACCGGATCGAAATCGTGGCAGAGTCGGCCGGCATCCGCTGGATCGACGATTCGAAGGCCACGAACCCGCATGCTGCGGACGCCTCGCTCACGGCGTTCGACTCCGTCGTCTGGCTGGTCGGCGGTCTGCTCAAGGGTGTCGACGTCGACGCCCTGGTTGCCCGGCACGTCGGCCACCTGAGAGGTGCCGTCATCATCGGCCTTGACCGCTCCGTGTTGCGGGACGCATTCCGGCGACACGCGCCCGAGCTGACCGTGTTCGAGATCGAGTCCGACGACACTGGTCAGGTGATGCCGGGGGCCGTGCGCCGTGCGGCCGACCTGGCCGAAACCGGTGACGTGGTGCTTCTCGCCCCGGCTGCGGCATCCATGGATCAGTTCAGTGACTACGCAGAACGGGGCCGGCTGTTTGCCGAAGCCGTGCATGAGCACCTGGGAGGTGAGGCGGATGAAGACTCCGCCCAGGCTTCCGGCGCCTAGGCAGGTCGCGCCGAGGTCGGCCGCGCCCCGTTTGGGTTCTCCACGCCCGGTCGCCGCAGCGGCACCCGCTCCCGTTGCGCCGGGCGCAGGTGCCGGGACCTCCACGCGCATCCACTTCGGACGCGTGTTCAAGGTTGAGTCCACGAGTTATTTCCTGCTGCTGGGCACCACCCTGTTCCTCGTCGTCTTCGGCCTGATCATGGTGTTGTCGTCGTCGTCCGTCGATTCCTACCTGGAGAACACGGGCTTCTTCGGCACCGTGCTGCGGCAGGGCGGGTTCGCCCTGATCGGCGTTCCCGTGATGCTTATGATCAGCCACCTGCCACTGAAGTTCTGGCAGCGCGTGGCCTGGCCCATGCTCATCGTCGCGTGCCTGATGCAGTGCCTGGTCGTGTTCACACCACTGGGCTACGAGATCGCCGGCAACACCAACTGGCTGTCGATCGCGGGCGTCCAGTTCCAGCCCTCCGAGGCGATCAAGCTGGCCCTCGTTGTCTGGCTGGGCGTGATCCTGTCGCAGAAGCAGAACAAGCTCGACGACTGGCGACACGTGTACATTCCGGTCTTCGGCGTCGGCGGCGGCGCGGTGATGCTCGTGCTCATCGGCGGTGACCTCGGAACGGTCATGATCATGGCCGGAATCCTCTTCGGCGCGCTGTTCTTCGCCGGCGTCCGACTGCGCATGCTGGCCTTTCCCCTCGCCGTGGGGGCCGTGCTCGCGCTGCTCATGGCGGTGACCAGTTCGAACCGGATGACGCGCATCCTCAGCTTCATGGGGGCGGGGTGCGAGGAACTCGACGGTCCCATCTCCGCGGCCTGCTGGCAGCCCCTGCATGGCACGTGGGCACTCGCCAGCGGGGGCGTCTTCGGGGTGGGGCTCGGCAATTCCAAGGCGAAGTGGTCCTGGCTGCCCGCTGCCGACAACGACTACATCTTCGCGATCATCGGCGAGGAGCTCGGGCTGATCGGCGCCGTCGTCGTTCTGTTCATGTTCATCCTGCTGGCTTTTGCATTCCTGCGCATCATGCGCACAACCACCAGCATGCAGGCCCGCGTCTCGACGGCCGCCGTTCTGGTCTGGCTGATCGGTCAGGCTTTCGTCAACATCGGCGTGGTCCTCGGGGTGTTCCCGGTTCTGGGAGTTCCGCTGCCGCTCGTATCCGCCGGAGGCACTGCCCTGCTCACGACGCTCGGCGCGATCGGGATCGTGCTGTCGTTCACCCGGGGCGACCGATCGAACACCGCCCGATCGAATACCGACAGATCGAACACCTCGCTGCGTGCCGCGTCATCTGGAGACGACCAATGACCACCTATCTGTTCGCCGGCGGCGGTACCGCCGGCCACGTCAACCCGCTCCTGGCGGTTGCCGACACCATCGTGGGGCGGCAACCGGATGCCACGGTGATCGTGCTCGGCACCCGCGAAGGTCTGGAGGCCCGGCTGGTTCCGGCCCGCGGCTACGAACTCGTCTTCACGCCGCGGTTGCCGTTCCCCCGCCGACCAAACCGTCAGGCGGTGACCTTCCTGCCTCGGTTCAATCGAGCCGTGGGCGATCTGGTCACCCTCATCCGTGAACGGAACGTGGACGTCGTCGTCGGCTTCGGCGGCTATGTGTCGACACCGGCCTACCTGGCGGCGTGGCGGGCCGGCGTGCCGATCGTCATCCATGAGGCGAACGCCAGGGCGGGCCTGGCCAACCGGCTCGGCGCCTGGCTTACCGGCCACGTCGGTGTGGCCTTCTCCGGCACCCGGATTCGCCACCCGCACGTCGTTGGCATGCCGCTCCGGCCTGAGATTGCCGCGCTGGACCGGGCCGAGGCGCGACCGGAGGCACTGGCCTTCTTCGGATTGGACGCCGAACGGCCCACCCTGCTGGTCACCGGCGGCTCGCTCGGCGCGCGTCGAGTGAACAACACCATCGCCGAGTCCGCCGGCAACCTGATTGACGCTGGATGGCAGGTGCTGCACATCACGGGAGATCGGTCACCCGTGGAGGATCCCGCCCTGGCCCACTACCGTCTGGTCTCCTACTGCGACCGGATGGACCTGGCGCTGTCAATTGCTGATTTCGCGGTGTCGCGCGCCGGAGCCGGCACGGTCTCCGAGCTGAGTGCCCTCGGCATCCCCGCCGTGTACGTGCCGTATCCCGTGGGCAACGGCGAGCAGCGCTTCAACGCCGCGGACGTCGTCGGTGCAGGGGGAGGGATCCTCGTCGCCGACGCGGACTTCCTGCCCGACTGGGTTCAGGCAGAGCTGATTCCGGTGCTCACCGACCGGGATCGCGTGGGGCGGATGGGCGTCGCCGCGGAATCCGCCGGTCGGTTGGACGGCTCGGCGAGGATGGCCGACTTTATTGCGGCTGCCCTGCCCCAGCCCCAACGGCTAACGTAGTTTCAGCACTCGCGTGCGCACACCAGCATTTGTCTCCAACTGAGAAGAGCCAGTAACCGTGATCAAGCCCGACCTGAACCTCACCATTCCCCGTGACCTCGGCACGGTGCACTTCGTGGGCATCGGCGGTTCGGGGATGAGCGGGATCGCGCGGCTCTTCCTCGCTGCCGGCCACACCGTGACCGGGTCGGACCTGCGCGAATCCGACAATGTGCTGGCCCTGCGGAAGTTGGGTGCACACGTCGTCATCGGCCACGCCGCCGAGAACGTGGGAGACGCGGACAGCCTGGTCGTCACGGGCGCACTCTGGCAGGACAATCCGGAGTTCGTCCTCGCGAACGAGCGCGGACTGCCTGTCCTGCACCGGTCCCAGGCCCTGGCCTGGCTGATCGAGAAGCACCGCCTCGTCGCCGTCGCGGGCGCCCACGGCAAGACCACCTCTACGGGCATGATCGTGACGGGCCTGCTCGGTCTCGGCACGCATCCCAGCTTCGTCAACGGCGGCGTGATCGAGTCGCTCGGCGTGTCGGCGGCCGCCGGCACCGACGACCTCTTCGTGGTGGAAGCCGATGAATCCGACGGCTCGTTCCTGCTCTACAACACGGCGGTCGCCCTGGTCACCAACGTCGACCCTGACCACCTGGACCACTACGGATCGCTTGAGGCGTTCGAGGCGGCCTTCGTCGAGTTCGCGCAGAACTCCACAGAATTCGTGGTGATCTCCTCCGACGACGCCGGCGCGGTCAAAGTCACGAAGCGGCTCGCCGGCCAGAGGGTCATCACCTTCGGCGAGGATGCCGCGGCGGACGTGCGCGTGCACTCGGTCGTCACCGACGGGCCGGTTCGCTTCGGCGTGGCCTGGGCCGGGCACGACTACTCCGCCACCCTTCGCATCCCCGGGCGCCACAACGCTGTGAACGCCGCCGGTGCCTTCGCGGTGCTGGTCGGACTCGGATTCGACCCGGAGGCGTCCCTGGCCGCCATCGCGGAATTCGGCGGCACCGAGCGCCGATTCGAACTTCACGGCACCGTCGGCGGGGTCAGCGTCTACGACGACTACGCGCACCACCCGACCGAGGTCGCGGCGGCGCTGTCCGCCGCCCGCACGGTGGTCGGCGCCGGGCGGATCATTGCCGTGCACCAGCCGCACCTGTACAGCCGCACGCGCCTGTTCGCTCAGGAGTTCGCCCACACGCTCGAGACCACGGCTGACCAGACCATCGTGCTTGGCGTCTATGGCGCTCGGGAAGACCCGGAGCCCGGCGTCACTGGAGCCCTCGTGTCCGACAAGTTCACGGATGCCTCCAAGGTCGTCTATGTGCCGGACTGGCAGGAAGCCGCGGACTACGTGGCGGAGATCGCTCGCGACGGCGACTTCGTCGTCACGCTCGGCTGCGGAGACGTGTATCGGATCGTGCCCCAGCTCCTCGCCTCACTCACGCAGGCGCGCGGATGACCCGCAGCCGCGCATGAAGCGGCCTCAGGGCTACGACGCTCAGGCGCCGGGCCCGGCCGCGGTTACCACCCCCGAGACGATAACTCCGAAGCCGGGAGCGCTCAAGACGGGCTTGCGGAGGACGGGCCTGCCGAGGACGGGAGCGCCGAAGTCACGCGCCGCGAAATCAGGTGCCACGACCTCGATCGATCAGACCTTCACAGAGCCGATCACCCTTCCCGAACCCGCCGGGCCGATCGCTCCGGTGTCGCCGTTGCGGGCGCCGTCCACGACCACGACCACGACCGCGCCGCCCCCCATGCCCCTGACTTCGGCAGGGGCGAAGCGCAAGCTTCGTGCAGCGCGCCGCGCCCGCAGACTCTACGAACGGGAGGAAGTGCGCCGGTTCACCTGGCGCTCCCGCCGGCGCAGGAACGCCTGGTTGGGCTCCCTGGGAGTCGTGGCCGCCTTGATCGCCTTCGTTCTGCTCGGTACGTTCTCGCCGCTGATGGCGCTTCGCACCATCGAGGTCGTCGGAGCGAACCGGGTTCCGGCGGAGCAGATCCAGTCCGCCCTCGAGGGCCAGCTGGGCACTCCACTCCCGCTCATCGACTTCGCCGACGTGAAGCAGGAACTGTCCGCTTTCACACTGATCCAGAGCTACGTCACGGAGAGCCGCCCACCGAACACCCTCGTCGTTCGCATCGTGGAGCGGGAACCCATCGGAGCCCTCATGACCGAGTCAGGGTTCGATCTCGTCGACGCGGCCGGAGTCGTGATCCAGAGCAGTGCGGAACGCCCCGCCGGGTACGCCACCATCGATGCGCGGGCCGGGGTGGGCAGCGCCGGCTTCCGGGCGGCGACCGCCGTGATCGCGGCATTGCCGCCAGACATCCGTTCCTCGTTGGACACCGTCACTGCCGCCACCAAGGATGACGTCACGCTCACCTTGTCGGGAGGGGCACGCGTCGTCTGGGGGAGTGCGGAGAGGAGCGACTTCAAGGCGGTCGTGCTCGCGGCCCTGATCGTCACCAATCCGGTCGGCAGCGTGGGCGAATACGACGTGTCGTCTCCGGACAGCGCCGTTCTTCGCTGAGAACTTGGCAGATCTTCGCGACACGCGGGCGCGCCTCCCCAAGCCGGATCGGCTGGCGCATAACTTTCTAATCAGGAATTGCATACTCAGCATAACTTTAAACTTCGAGTAGAGGTTTAGGGTTCCACCGGAGGCCGGACGTGTCAACAACAAATCAGAACTACCTCGCAGTCATTAAGGTTGTTGGAATCGGTGGCGGCGGTGTCAACGCCGTCAACCGTATGATCGAGCTCGGCCTCCGCGGAGTCGAGTTCATCGCCATCAACACGGATGCCCAGGCGCTCCTGATGAGCGACGCCGACGTCAAACTCGACGTGGGCCGCGACCTCACCCGCGGCCTCGGAGCCGGCGCCGACCCGGAGGTCGGCCGCCGCGCCGCAGAGGATCATGCCGAAGAAATCGAGGAGGCCCTGGCCGGCGCGGACATGGTCTTCGTCACGGCTGGCGAGGGTGGCGGAACGGGCACCGGTGGCGCGCCGGTCGTCGCACGCATCGCCAAGTCGATCGGCGCGCTCACCATCGGTGTCGTCACCAAGCCGTTCGGTTTCGAGGGCAAGCGCCGCCAGGCGCAGGCCGAAGCCGGCGTCGCGTCACTCAAGAACGAGGTCGACACCCTCATCGTCGTGCCGAACGACCGCCTGCTGGAGATCAGCGACCGCGGCATCAGCATGCTCGAGGCCTTCGCCACCGCCGACCAGGTGCTGCTCGCCGGTGTGCAGGGCATCACCGACCTGATCACCACTCCGGGACTGATCAATCTCGACTTCGCCGACGTCAAGTCGGTCATGCAGGGTGCCGGTTCGGCGCTCATGGGCATCGGATCATCCCGCGGCGCCGACCGTGCCATCAAAGCAGCTGAGCTGGCCGTGGCCTCTCCGCTGCTCGAGGCCTCCATCGATGGCGCTCACGGGGTGCTGCTCTCTATCCAGGGTGGCTCCAACCTCGGCATCTTCGAGATCAACGACGCCGCGCGTCTGGTGCAGGAAGCCGTGCACCCCGAGGCCAACATCATCTTCGGTGCCGTCATCGACGACACCCTGGGCGACGAGGTGCGCGTCACCGTCATCGCCGCCGGTTTCGACGGGGGTGAGCCCGGGGCCAAGGCCGTCGAGGTGCGCCGTGCGGACCTGGTCGCCGCGGGCGTTGCCGCGGGAGTGGGCGCCACGGGTGCTGCGGCGACCGGCGCTGTCGACCCTGCTCCGTACACGGATGCGGCTGCCTCGTCGGTCTGGTCCGGCGTCGAGCCCGGAGCGGCCGTTGCCGACCCGGCCTTCGAAGAAGACCCGGACGACCTGGACATCCCGGACTTCCTCAAGTAACCCGTTACGCCGAGATGAGTGATGTCGTCCTGCCCCAGGCCCAGCCTGCCGGTGGCGGACTCCCGGAGCGACTGAATGCAGTCCGCTCCGGGATCGCAGCCGCGGCAGCGTCCGCCGGGCGGGACGCTTCGGAGCTCACCACGATTGTGGTCACCAAGTTCCATCCGGTCGCCCTGATCGAGGAACTCGCCGCTCTCGGAGTACAAGACGTCGGGGAAAGCCGGCACCAGGAGGCCCAGGGCAAGGCAGAGTCGATGGCAGGCCTCGACCTCACCTGGCATTTCGTGGGTCAGGTTCAGGGCAAGAAAGCTCGGCAGGTGCGGGCATACTCCACCGTCATCCACTCCGTCGATCGGGCCTCTCTCGTCGATGCGCTCGCCTCGGACGCCTCGGTCGTCGACTGCTTCATCCAGGTCAACCTGACGGATGACCTGGGTCGCGGTGGTGTGGTCCCCGAGGAGTTGGACACCCTGGTCGAGCGGGTGCTCGGCACGACTGGACTCCGGCTGCTCGGGCTGATGGCCGTGGCTCCGATCGGGACCCCGCCCAGGCGCGCCTTCGCCCGGGTTCGAGAATTGGGCGAGCGGACGCGGCGCCTCGCGCCCGAGGCAACCTCCCTGTCCATGGGCATGTCCCAGGACTACGCGGAGGCGATCGCCGAAGGGGCGACACACCTTCGAATTGGCACAGCAATCACCGGCAAACGTCCGTTGTCCGGTTAATCTGAATAAGTAGAATCACCAACACGGAGGTCGAGATGTCCAACCCGCTCAAGAAAACCATGGTTTACCTGGGTCTGGCAGACGAGGAACTCGAGTACGAGGCGCCTGCTGCTGCGCCTGCGTCGACGGGCCCCCACTCGACGGTGTCGAACGCCGCGGCGTCCAAATCCGCCGCACCTCACTCCGCTGCGAACTCGTCGCACACTCCGTCTTCGCACTCCAATGGCGCATCCGCTTCGGCGGGTCGCGCCCCGGTGACACCGCTGCGTAAGACCTCCGCTCCCAAGAATGTGGTTGCCTCAGACATGAATGAAATCCTCACCGTCCACCCGCGCCAGTACAAGGATGCCCAGGTGATCGCGGAATCCTTCCGCGACGGGATCCCGGTCATCATCAACCTGTCTCAGATGAGCGACGCCGACGCGCGCCGCCTGATCGACTTCGCCAGCGGTCTGTCCCAGGGCCTCTACGGCAAGATTGAACGCGTCACGGCCAAGGTGTTCCTGCTCTCTCCGTCGCACGTCGTCGTGTCCGGCGACAATGCTGCGGAGGACTCCGACGCCGAGGCGTCCTTCTTCGCGCAGTCGTAGTCTCCGCCGTGTTACTCGTGAACGTGATCGGAACGATCGCCTACTACGCGCTCCTGCTCTACTTTTTCGTGATGTGGGGCCGGTTCATCATCGACCTGGTGCGCAGTGTCAACCGGTCTTGGCGGCCGCAGGGTTTCCTGCTGGTCCTGACCGAGTTGGCCTACTCGTTGACCGACCCACCGATCAAATTCTTCCGACGGCTTCTGCCGCCGCTGCGCATGGGGCCGATCGCCTTCGACTTCGGCTGGAGCATCACCATGCTCTGCGTCATCGTCGCCATGTCGATCACAGGGTTCATGCGCCTGTAGGTACCGCTCGTTCCTGACTTGGCATGTATTCTGGTCCGACGGCGTGCTGGGCTGACGCGGTTCGATTCGTCGTCGGACCTTGATAGCGTTGGTTGAACGCAAACAAATGTTCGCAATTCAAGTTTTAAGGGTGGAAAGCCATGGCGCTAACTCCGGAAGATGTAGTCAACAAGCGGTTCCAGTCGACTAAGTTTCGCGAAGGATACGATCAGGACGAGGTCGACGACTTCCTCGATGAGGTCGTCGTTGAATTGCGACGACTGACTGCGGAGAACGAGGAGCTCAAGGCTCGCGTTTCCTCCGGCGGCGGCGCGTCAGAGTCCGTCGTCGAGGCAGCACCGGCCGCTGAGGCCGTTGCCGAGCCAGTGGCCGCTCCTGTCGCCGTGGCCGCAGCCGCACCGGCTAGTGCCGAGCCGGTCGACGAGACCGCCGGAACGACCAACCTCCTTCAGCTGGCCCGTCGCCTGCACGAGGAGCACGTCAAGGAGGGTGCCGAGAAGCGCGATGCTCTCATCGCCGAAGGCCACGCGACCGCAGCTCGCCTTGTTGCCGAGGCCGAGGCCAAGCAGCGCGCCCAGCTCACCGTCCTCGACCAGGAACGTTCCGTTCTTGAGACCAAGATCGATGACCTGCGCACCTTCGAGCGCGAATACCGCCAGAAGCTGAAGAGCTACATCGAGACTCAGCTGCACGACCTCGACGCCACGTCGCCGGTCGAGGCGAGCAACGCCTCGAAGCCGAGCTACCAGAGCTTTGGCGCCTAAGGTCTCAACGAAGAAGCGCCCCGGTGCGTTGATCCTCCTGGCCGTCGTGGCCCTGGGGATCTACGCTCTGGATCAGATCAGCAAGTACCTCGTCGTCAGCACACTGACCGAGGGTGACATCGTCCGGGTTCTGGGAGACGTGCTGCAAATGCACTTCGTCCGGAACCCGGGCGCTGCCTTTTCCCTGGCTGCCGGAATGACCTGGATCTTCTCCATCATCGCCGTCGCGGTGGTGGGCCTCATCGTCTGGTTCGCCGGACGCATCCGCTCACTTGCCTGGTCTGTCGTCTTCGGGCTGCTGCTCGGCGGGGTGTTGGGCAATTTGACGGACAGGCTGCTGCGGGAGCCGTCCTTCGGACTCGGGCACGTCATCGACTTCATCTCCACGCCCTGGCTGATCCCCGCCATCTACAACGTCGCCGATATGGCGATCGTGTCGAGCATGATCATCTTCATGTACCTGACCATTCGCGGGGTCGGCCTCGACGGAATCCGCGCCGACGCTTCGGACACGTCCGAGCCCACCCAGTTAGCATCCTGATCCTCCCCATGGAAACACGCTCTCTCCCCCTGCCGGACGGCCTTGCCGGAGTTCGCGTCGACGCCGGCATCGCCAAACTGCTCGGCTTTTCGCGCAGTTTCGCGGCCGAGGTCTGCGAGGCCGGTGGGGTCACCCTCAACGGTGTCGTGGTCGGAAAATCGGACCGCCTGCACGGGGGAGCTTGGCTGGAGGTGTCCTGGCGGCCTCGGGAAGCCTTGGCCATCGTGCCCATCGCGGTACCCGACCTCACGATCGTGCACGACGACGAGAGCATCGTCGTCATCAACAAACCCTCCGGAGTGGCCGCGCACCCGAGTGTGGGCTGGACCGGGCCCACCGTTGTCGGGGCACTCTCAGCGGCCGGCTACCGCATCGCGACCTCCGGGGCGAGCGAGCGGGCCGGGATTGTGCACCGCCTCGATGCTGGCACCAGCGGCCTGATGGTCGTCGCCAAGTCGGAGACCGCGTACACGGCGCTCAAGCGGGCGTTCCACGACCGCGAGGTCGAGAAGATCTACCATTCAGTCGTGCAGGGTCACCCCGATCCGAGCACGGGAACCATCGACGCCCCGATCGGCCGCCATCCGCGGTCGGATTGGAAGTTCGCGGTCATCGCAGGCGGCAAGGATTCCGTCACCCACTACGAGACGCTCGAAGCTTTTCCGGCGGCGTCATTGGTGGAAGTACACCTGGAGACGGGGCGCACCCACCAGATCCGGGTGCACATGGCCGCCCAGCGTCACCCGTGTGTCGGCGACGCCATGTATGGCGCCGATCCCTCCATCACGGCGCGTCTCGGCCTGACGCGGCAGTGGCTGCACGCCAAGCAACTGGCCTTCCACCACCCGGACACCCGGGAGTGGGTCACCTTCACCACCGACTACCCGAAAGACCTCTCGCATGCCCTCGACGTGCTGCGTGACGCCTGACCTGTAGCGCCCAATTCCAACACCTCGGAGCCGTTTTGTCCTCTCAGAATAAGTCGGGTGGATCGAAGGATTCCTTCGTGCACCTCCACGTGCACAGCGAGTACTCCATGCTCGACGGCGCGGCGCGGGTCAAACCGCTGATCAATGCAGCCATCGAACAGGGTATGCCCGCGGTCGCCATCACAGACCACGGTAACGTCTTCGGGGCCTTCGACTTCTGGCGCACCGCGACCGAGGCCGGCATCAAGCCGATCATCGGCACCGAGGCGTACATCACCCCCGGGACGGACCGTCGGGACAAGACGCGGGTGCGCTGGGGCACGAGCGGCCAGAACCGGGACGACGTCGGTGGCGCCGGTTCGTACACCCACATGACGCTATTGTCCGAGACCACGGCCGGCATGCACAACCTCTTTCGGCTCTCGTCCAAGGCAAGCCTCGAAGGCTATTACTTCAAGCCGCGCATGGACCGCGAACTGCTCTCCGAGTTCTCCACCGGGTTGATCGGCACAACCGGCTGCGTGGGTGGCGAGGTGCAGACCCGTCTGCGGCTCGGACAGTACGACGAGGCCAAAAAGGCGGCCGGCGAGTTCCAGGACATCTTCGGCAAGGAGAATTTCTTCTGCGAAATCATGGACCACGGCATCGACATCGAGCGCCGCACCATGACCGACCTACTCAGACTCGCCGGTGAGCTGAAGCTGCCGCTCGTGGCCAGTAATGACCTGCATTACACCCACGCCCACGACGCGACCGCGCATGCGGCCCTGCTCTGCGTGCAGTCCGCGTCGACCCTCGACGATCCGAACCGCTTCAAGTTCGACTCCAACGAGTTCTACCTGAAGACGGCCGCGCAGATGCGGCACCTGTTCCGCGACCACCCGGAATCCTGCGACAACACCCTGCTCATCGCCGAGCGGTGTCAGGTGGAGTTCAACACCAAAGCCAACTACATGCCTCGGTTCCCCTGCCCCGAGGGAGAGAACGAGGAGAGCTGGTTCGTCAAGGAGAACGAGGTCGGGCTGGCCAAACGCTACCCGAACGGCATCCCGGACGAGGTGCGCAAGCGCGCCGACTACGAGATCGGCATCATCATCCAGATGGGGTTCCCGGGCTACTTCCTGGTCGTGGCCGACTTCATCATGTGGGCCAGGCAGCAGGGCATTCGGGTCGGCCCCGGCCGTGGGTCGGGCGCCGGCTCGATGGTGGCCTACGCCATGGGCATCACCGACCTCGACCCCCTCGTGCACGGTCTGATCTTCGAGCGGTTCCTCAACCCGGACCGTGTCTCCATGCCCGACTTCGACGTGGACTTCGACGAGCGCCGCCGCGGTGAGGTCATCCACTACGTGACCGACAAGTACGGCGAGGAACGCGTCGCGCAGATTGTGACCTACGGCACGATCAAGGCCAAGCAGGCCCTGAAAGACGCCTCCAGGGTGCTCGGCTTCCCCTTCGGCATGGGCGACAAGCTCACCAAGGCCATGCCCCCGGCCATCATGGGCAAGGACGTGCCTTTGACCGGCATGTTCGACAAGGACCACCCGCGCTACCGGGAGGCGGCCGATTTCCGGGCCGTGATCGAGTCAGACCCGGAGGCCCGCACCGTCTTCGACACAGCCCTCGGCCTGGAGAACCTCAAGCGCCAGTGGGGCGTGCACGCAGCGGGCGTGATCATGAGCTCCGACCCGTTGATCGACATCATCCCGATCATGAAGCGTGAAGCGGATGGCCAGGTCGTCACGCAGTTCGACTACCCAGCCTCCGAGGCCCTCGGTCTGATCAAAATGGACTTCCTGGGGCTGCGGAACCTCACCATCATCGACGACACCCTTGACAACATCGCGGTGAACCGAGGGCACCGCCCGGTGCTTGAAGAACTCGGACTGGACGACCCGGCCGCCTACGAACTACTCGCCCGCGGTGACACCCTCGGCGTGTTCCAGCTCGACGGCGGGCCCATGCGGTCGCTGCTGCGCCTGATGAAGCCTGACAACTTCGAAGACATCTCGGCCGTCATCGCGCTGTACCGGCCCGGCCCCATGGGCGCCAACTCGCACACCAACTACGCGCTGCGCAAGACGGGGCAGCAGGAGATCATTCCGATCCACCCGGAACTCGAGGAGGCGCTGAAGGACGTCATCGGCACCACCTACGGTCTGATCGTGTATCAAGAGCAGGTCATGTCGATCGCGCAGAAGCTGGCCGGCTTCTCCCTCGGCCAAGCGGACCTGCTGCGCCGGGCGATGGGCAAGAAGAAGAAGTCGGAGCTGGACAAGCAGTTCGAGGGATTCTCCGGCGGGATGGTCGCCAACGGGTACTCCATGGAGGCCGTGAAGACCGTCTGGGACATCTTGCTTCCGTTCTCCGACTATGCCTTCAACAAGGCGCACTCGGCCGCCTACGGCGTGCTGTCCTACTGGACCGCCTACCTCAAGGCCAAATACCCGGCCGAGTACATGGCGGCCCTGCTTACGAGCGTCGGCGACTCCCGCGACAAGTTGGCGCTGTACCTGAACGAGTGCCGCCGGATGGGCATCCAGGTGCTGCCGCCGGACGTGAACGAATCGATCGGGTACTTCGCGGCCGTGGGCACGGACATCCGGTTTGGGCTTGGAGCGGTGCGCAACGTGGGCTTCAACGTGGTCGACGCGATTCGTGCCGCCCGCACGGAGAAGGGCGCGTTCGAGTCGTTCCACGACTTCCTGCGCAAGGTGCCGATTCCGGTGGCCAACAAGCGCACGGTCGAGTCCCTGATCAAGGCCGGCGCGTTCGACTCTCTCGGCTCGACCCGCCGGGCCATGTTCGAGATCCACGAGGCCGCGGTCGAGTCCGCAGTCAAGATCAAGCGCGACGAACAGCACGGCATGGTCGGCTTCGACTTCGACAGCCTGTTCGACGACCCGCAGGCTACCGAGCAGGTTCCCGAGCGTCCTGAATGGACCAAGAAGGAAAAACTCGCGTTGGAGCGGGACATGCTCGGACTCTACGTGTCCGATCATCCGCTGGCCGGACTCGAGATCCCGCTGGCCAAGCACGCCAGCACGACCATCGTTGACCTGGTGGGGTCGGAGCAGACCCAGGATGCCGACACCGTCACCATCGCGGGACTCATCACGAGCGTGCAGCACCGAATCGCCAAGAAATCGGGCAACCAGTACGGCATCATCCAGGTCGAGGACTTCGGCGGCGAGATCGCCGTGATGTTCATGGGCAAGGCCTACCAGGAGTTCTCGCCAGACCTGATCAGCGACTCCGTCGTGGTCGTGCGGGGCCGAGTGAGCCTGCGCGACGACGGCATGAACCTGCACGCGTACAGCATCTTCGCGCCGGACGTGGGCCAGACCTCCGACACGGGAACGCTGACTATCACGTTGGCCGAGTCGCGGGCCACGACTGACACGGTGACTGCGCTGGGCGAGGTCATCACCCGCCATGTCGGAGCGTCGGAGGTTCGGCTCAAACTGGTCAAGGGTAACGTGGCGCGGGTCTTCGAGCTGCCCCACCAGGTCAAAGTCAGCGCCGACCTGTTCGGGGAGCTCAAGAGCCTGCTCGGGCCGAACTGCCTCACCTGAGCTGGTGGCGCAGGTTGTGGAAGGGCGCGCACGGTCTACCGTGCGCCCCCTTCCACAGGGTGCGCCGCGAGGGGGAGCCGGGCTCGCCGGGATCGGCCGCCGGGGCTCGCCGAATGCTGGTGTGGATCGCGTCGAAGAAACCGCGCACAGGTCGTAGCCTTGAATCATGAGCACAGGCACGCGGGAACCTCTGTACACGACGGCTGTTCTGGCCGGGCGAGCCGTCTTCGGCCTGCTCCGGTTGAAGCCGGCCGTGACCGGACTGAAGAATCTGCCCGACACCGGGGGAGCGGTGCTCGCCATCACACACTTCGGCTACATGGACTTCGCCCTGGTCGAGTGGATGCTGTGGCACAAGAACCGCCGCCACATCCGTTTCATGGCCAAAAAGGGAGCATTCGACCAGAAGCTCGTCGGGGTTCTGCTGCGCGGGATGCGGCACATTTCGGTCGACATGAAGGCTGGCGCTGCCGCGTATGCCCAGGCCGTGACCGCGCTGCGCGAGGGAGAACTGCTCGGGGTCTTCCCGGAAGGCGGGGTAAATGCGTCCTTCACGGTGCGGGAGCTGAAGTCGGGTGCCATCCGGATGGCCGCCGAGGCCGGAGTGCCGGTCATCCCGATCGCCGTCTGGGGTGGTCACCGAGTGCTCACCAAAAATCACAGGCCGGCGCTGCGCGAGGTGTTCGGCGTGCCCGTGCGATTCGCCGTGGGGGAGCCCTTCACGGTAGCCGAGGGGGAGGACCCCCAGACCCTGACATCCGCGCTGCACCAGACGCTGCAGGGACTCGTCGATGGGCTGCAGAAGGCCTACCCGGTGGATGGGGGCGGCCAGTGGTGGCAGCCCCGGCACCTGGGCGGCACGGCCCCCACGCCGGAGGAGGCCGCCGTGGCCGAGGCCGAACGGCGCCGCCTTCGGGACGAAGCCAGGTCGGACCAGGCGGAAAGCTAGGCCTCGGCACCGGGCACCCGGTAGGAGCGCTCGTAGTACAGCAGGGCCTCGTCGTTCTCGCCCATGCCGCCTTCCTCGATCTTCACCACCACGACGGCGCTGTTGTGCACCAGCGTGCGTTCGATGATTCGCCCGACCATCCACGAGGTGACCCCCGTCAGCACGGGCAGGCCGTGCGGTCCCGACTGCCAGTGGTCGCCGACGAAACGCTGATTCGCGGGACCCGACATCACCTCGGCGACGGCACGATTGTGCGCGCCGAGGATGTGGATGACGACCCGCTCGCTCTCGGCTATCGCCGGCCAGGTGCTGGCTGACCTGGCCATGTTGAAGGTGGCCAGCGGCGGAACCGACGACAGCGACGCCAGCGAGGTGGCGGTGAATCCCACCGGGGCGCCGTCCGGGCGCAGCGCCGTGATCACCGCGACACCGGCGGCGTGACGCCGGAAGGAATGCTTGAAGGCGGCCAGGTCCAACGGTGCATTGGGATCTTCGGCCAGCGGTACGGTGGCGGGCTGGGGTACTTCGGTGTCGCTCATGTGACTGAATCAATCTCCTCGCCATTGAGCCTATTCCCGGTGGACGGGAGTTGATGGCTAGGCTGGAACGCGATGATCCAGACTATTGACCTCCGAGGGACCCGGCCCACTCCGGCGGAATTGCTTGCAGCCGTGCCGCGTGCGCTCACCGACGTGACCGCGGCCAGCGACGTCGCAGCCGAATTGATCGACGATGTGCGGGCCAGAGGCGAGGATGCCCTCCGCGACCAGGCAGAACGCCTCGACCGGGTGCGCCCGTCCCATGTGCGGGTTCCGGCGTCCCACGTCACCGAGGCACTGGCCGGGCTCGACCCCACGGTGCGCACGGCCATCGAGGAGACCATCCGTCGCGTGCGCATCGCCAGCGCGGCCCAGGTGCCGCCGCAGGTGACCACCACGATCGCCGACGGCGCCACCATCACGCAGCGCTGGCAGCCGATCAACCGGGTCGGCCTGTACGTTCCCGGCGGCAAGGCCGTCTACCCTTCGAGCGTCGTGATGAACGTGGTTCCGGCCCAGATCGCCGGCGTTTCCTCGATCGCGCTGGCGTCGCCGCCGCAGAGTGACTTCGACGGGCGCGTGCACCCCACCATCCTCGCCGTGGCGGGCCTGCTCGGCATCGACGAAATCTACGCCATGGGCGGGGCCGGCGCGGTCGGCGCCTTCGCCTACGGTGTTCCAGGGCTCGGACTGGATCCCGTGCAGCTCGTCACCGGCCCCGGCAACGTCTATGTGGCCGCCGCCAAGCGGCTCGTGCGCGGGGTGACCGGCATCGACTCCGAGGCCGGGCCCACCGACATCCTGGTCATCGCGGATGCTTCCGCCGACGCGCGCTTCGTCGCGGCCGACCTCGTCAGCCAGGCCGAGCACGACGAACTGGCCGCGGCCATGCTCGTCACCGATTCGGTCGAGCTTGCCGACGCGGTCTCCCGACACCTGGTCGACCTGATGCAGAGCACGACCCACAGCATCCGGGTCACCGCGTCCCTGAACGGGCGCCAGTCGGGGATCGTGCTCGTGGATGATCTCGCGGCCGCGGCTGCCTTCAGCAACGCGTTCGGTCCCGAGCACCTCGAGATCCAGACGAGCAACCCGGATGCCGTGCTCGCCCTGATTGAGAACGCGGGCGCCATCTTCCTCGGCCCGCATTCGCCCGTGAGCCTCGGCGACTACGTGGCCGGCTCGAACCACGTGCTGCCGACGGGTGGGCAGGCCCGGTTCTCCTCCGGACTCGGCGCCTACACCTTCCTCCGCCCTCAGCAGGTCGTCTCGTACAGCAGGGAGGCCCTGGGCGAGGTCGCCGACCACATTGCGGCCCTCTCCACGGCCGAGGCGCTGCCCGCGCACGGCGACGCCGTCACGGCTCGATTCGCTCCTGGCCTGTAGGCTGACACAACCATGTTCTGCCCGTTCTGCCGCCACCCGGACTCCCGAGTCATCGACTCGCGCACCAGCGACGACGGACTTTCCATCCGCCGGCGTCGGCAGTGTCCCGAATGTGGGCGCCGGTTCAGCACCACCGAGACCGCCAGCCTGAACATCGTCAAGCGCAGCGGGGTCGTCGAACCGTTCAGCCGCGACAAGATCGTGGCCGGCGTTCGCAAGGCTTGCCAGGGACGTCCGGTGACGGATTCCGACCTGGCCATGCTCGCCCAGCGGGTGGAGGAGACGATCCGACAGACGGGTGCGTCTCAGGTGAAGGCGAACGAGGTCGGGCTCGCAATCCTGCCTCCTCTGCGCGAACTCGACGAGGTAGCCTACTTGCGGTTCGCCAGCGTATACCAGGCCTTCGATTCGCTCGAGGACTTCGAGACTGCCATCTCCCGGCTGCGCACCGAGCCGGCAACTGAATCCGGCGCGGCAGCAGGCGCCAGCCGATCACCCGAACTGTAGGAGCCCCGGTGTACCCGCTCGTCTTCAGGTTCGTTCTGACCTGCCTCGACCCCGAGCGGGCCCACCATCTGGCGTTCACCGTGATCCGGGCGCTGCCCACGCTCGGGGTTGGCAGGCTCGTGAACCGTTTCATGCGGCCGCGCACGGATCTCTCGGTGCACACCCTCGGCCTGCGCTTCGAGTCTCCCTTCGGCGTTGCCGCGGGGTTCGACAAAGACGGTGGCGCTGTCATCGGGCTCGGCCAGCTCGGTTTCGGGCACGTGGAGGTGGGAACGATCACGGCAGTCGCCCAGCCGGGCAACCCGAGACCGCGACTGTTCCGCCTGGTCCGCGACCGCGCGGTGATCAACCGGATGGGTTTCAACAACGCCGGGGCCCGCGCCGCCCGGGTGCGCCTTGCCGGGGTGCGCGCCGTGACAGGCCGCCCGGTCCTGGGCATCAACATCGGCAAGAGCCGCGTGACCGCGGTCGAAGACGCCACGTCCGATTACCTGATGAGCGCCGCCCTGCTGGCGCCTCTCGCCGACTACCTGGTGGTCAACGTCAGCTCACCCAACACCCCAGGCCTGCGCGGGCTGCAGGAAATCGACCAGCTCGCACCGTTGCTGCGGGCGGTGCAGGCCGAAGCCGGCAGCACACCACTGCTCGTGAAGATCGCGCCCGACCTGGCCGACGACGAAGTGACCCGCATCGCCGCCCTCGTCGTGGAGCTAGGCCTCGACGGCATCATCGCGACCAACACCACCATCTCGCGCGCGGGCCTGGCTACGGATGCCGCAACAGTCCTGGCGGCCGGCGCCGGCGGGCTGTCCGGGGCGCCGCTGCGTGACCGTTCGCTGGCCGTTCTGCGACTGATCCGGGCACGCGTGCCCCGCGACCTCTGCGTGATCTCCGTGGGCGGGGTGGAAACCGCGGAGCACGTGGCCGAGCGCCTGGCCGCAGGAGCCACGCTCGTGCAGGGCTACACCGGTTTCCTCTACCGCGGGCCGCTCTGGGCACGCCAGATCAACCGCGGCCTCGACCGCATCCTGTCGATGACGCCCTGATCGCCAACTTCTAGATCAGGCCCTGCTCGGCGAGCTGGCTGGCCAGGGCGGAACCATCCGGACCGTACATCCAACGCTCGCGCGGTTCTTCTGGGCCGTCTTTCATGCGGCGCCCGGCCAGAACGGCCTCGCTGGCTGAGAGTTGCCGGATCGCGACGGCCTCGACGCTTCCCGGGAAGTCGCGCTGGAACTCGCTGTAGATGGCTTCGTCGTGCTGGCCATCGTCGCCGATCAGAATCCAGCGGATGGCCGGAAACTCCAGAGCCAGTCGGCGCAGGTTCGCCCGTTTGTGATCCTGTCCGCTGCGGAACCAGCGGTCGTGGGTGGGGCCCCAATCGGTGAGTAGGAGAGCTCCGGACGGATACAGGTTGCGGGACAGGAATCGCGTCAGCGTCGGCGCGACGTTCCAGGCTCCGGTCGACAGGTAGATCATCGGCGAGCCCTCGTTCTCCGCGGCGAGTCGGTCCAGCAGGACCGCCATCCCCGGCGTGGGAACCCGGGCGTGCTCGTCAAGGACGAAAGTGTTCCAGGCGGCCAGCAGCGGGCGGGGGAGCGTTGTCACCATCACGGTGTCGTCGACGTCGGAGAGGATTCCCCGGGTCACCGACGGCGCCACGATGAACACCGGCGCGTCGACCGGTGCGGCCGTGTCATCCGTGTGCACCTGGGCCGTGTGCCAGCCCGGAGCGAGGTTCACGGCGATGACAGTGTCAACGACGCCGCCGCGGTCGGCCTGCACGCGGTGCGAGTATCCGTTGATCTCGATGGTCACCGTCACGTCGTTGACCGGCACGCTCGTAAAGCTGCGCCAGCCGCGGATGCCGGCCTCGCGGCGGTCGGTGCGCCAATGCCGGCGAGTCAACGTGGAACCGGACCTGGGCGGCTTGGCCAGAAGTACCCGGCACAGGATACGAACCCACTCGGTGGAGCCGTAGCCCGCATACGGGATGACGGTGGGCAGGTATCCGCGCTTGCGGGCCGCCCGTTCACGTTTGTAGTGCAGCCAATCCTCGATGCGGGCGGCGCGGTGCATCATCTTGGCTGGCGTGCCCGTGGGCAGTATTCGAGGAGACTTCGACTTCGGCACCTCCCTAGTCTGACATGCGCGCGCGGATACTCGGCAGCGCGGAGCCCACGGTCGTCGACGCACGGGCGACGCGCCGGGCGAAGCATCGGGATTTCCAGGTCAGTCCGGGCGTAAACACGAGTCGAGAACGGGGGAGGTGAATTCGCACCCTAGTATTAGTGACTTACTCTCAAGGAGGACAAGTGTCACTCAGTGACCTTTTCGGTGGGGATCCTTTTGTGCCGGCCCAGCAGGTCCGCATCGAGCCGATTCAACAGCGCAGCACAGCACGTCTGTCCGGTCTGCTCGACGCAGCCGCCACTGTCGTGGACGAGGTCGGCTTCGACCGCATCACCACCGCCATGGTGGCGGAACGCGCTGGTGCGTCGATCGGAACCGTGTACCGGTACTACCCCGATCGCGTGGCCGTGCTGCAGGCCTTGCGGGAACGCGCCGTTCTGAGGTTCCGACACCGGGTGTCCGAGCAGCTCAAGATCAGTGCCGCGAAGAACTGGTGGGACACGGTCGATGTGGCCATCACCGCCTTCGTCGACCTGTACCGCTCGGAGCCGGGCTTCCGCATTATGCACTTCTCCGACCGCGAAGGCGCGAGCTCGGTTGAAGATCCCGAATCGGGCTTTTTCGCTCGCCGGGTGGCGGCCATGCTGGTCGAAGAGTTCGGTCTGGCCGGCGGGGACGAGCTTATCCTCCGGCTCGAGGTCGCGGTGGAGATGGGCGATTCGATCCTGTCCCGCGCGTTCCGCATCGATCCCCAGGGCGACGAACGCTTCATCGTGGAATGTCGCGTGGTCACGCACGACTACCTCGCCGGATACTACGGGCCGAACGTTCGCTAGGAATACCGGGATCCGGTTGGTCGGCAGCGCCTAGTGATGGTTGGGTGGTGTACCGTCCCGTGTCGACAGCAGTCGAGGAATGAGCCAGTCCTATGATCGAGTTCCGCTCGGTGAGCAAGCAGTTCCCGGACGGCACCCTGGCTGTCGATGACTTCAGCCTGACGCTGCCGTCACACCAGACCACGGTGCTGGTCGGGTCATCCGGTTCCGGCAAGACCACGTTGTTGCGCATGATCAACCGGATGGTGGATCCGAGTTCGGGCACGATCGAGATCGACGGTGCCGACATCGCCGCACTGGAGCCGGTGCAGCTTCGGCGCAGTATCGGCTACGTGATGCAAAACTCCGGCTTGCTTCCGCACCGCACCGTGATCGACAATGTCGCCACCGTGCCGCTTCTGCGCGGGGTCCCGAGAAGGAAGGCCCGCACCGAGGCCCTGTCCCTGCTGGACACCGTCGGGCTCGACCGCTCCCTGGCCGCGCGCTACCCGAACCAGCTTTCCGGTGGACAGCAACAACGCGTCGGCGTGGCACGCGGGCTGGCCGTCAACCCGAACATCCTGCTGATGGACGAGCCCTTCGGCGCCGTCGACCCGATCGTCCGGGCCGAACTGCAGCAAGAGCTGATCCGGCTGCAGAGCGAGCTCGGCAAGACGGTGGTGTTCGTCACCCATGACATCGAGGAGGCCTTCCTTCTGGGGGACCAGGTCGTCATCCTCCGCGACGGCGGTCGGATCGCGCAGGTCGGGTCGCCGTCGGACATCCTGGCGAAGCCGGCCGACGACTTCGTGGCCAGCTTCGTCGGCGCTGACCGAGGCAAGCGCGCCCTGCACGTGGAACGGCGCGGCGGCTCGGACATCCTGGTCGACACCGACGGCCGCCTGGCCGGCGTGCTCGTGGCGCCGAGCGCAGCCGATGCCACACCGGACCATCGGGCGCCGCGGTGACCTGGATCTGGTCGAACCTCGACCTGCTCTGGGATCGCACCCTCGACCACCTGGTGCTCAGTGTGCCGCCACTCCTGCTCAGCTTCCTGTTCGCGGTGCCGCTGGGCTGGGTGGCCAACCGGTACCGGATCAGCCGCGGGGTGATCCTGACGGCCAGTGGGTTGCTCTATGCCATTCCGTCGCTGCCGCTGTTCTTCGTGATCCCGGCCGTGGTCGGCACCAGCCTGCGGTCGCCGCTCAACCTGATCATCGCCCTCACTCTGTACGGGGTCGCGCTGATGGTGCGCGTGGTCGCCGACGGCCTCGCGTCCGTGGACAAGGACGTGCGGCAGTCCGCCGTCGCCGTGGGATATTCCGGTTGGAGCATTTTCTGGCAGGTTGAGCTCCCACTGGCCGCACCCGTGCTTCTGGCCGGCCTCCGAGTCGTGGCAGTCAGCACCGTCAGCCTGGCCACAGTGGGGGCCGTGATCGGTGCGCAGAGTCTGGGCAGCCTGTTCACGGATGGCTTCCAGCGCGGAATCCAGGCCGAGATCATTGCTGGAATCGTTTTGACGGTGGTCCTCGCCCTGCTGCTCGACGGTGCCCTCGTTCTGCTCGGCCGAATTCTGCTGCCCTGGACTCGGCTGGCGTCGACCAGCCGGCGGGCCCTGCGCGCCGCCCGCGTCACGGAGGTGTCGGAGTGAACCTCTTCGCGGACGCCCTGAACTGGATCTTGGATCCGGCGAACTACGTCGGGCCGGGAGGTATCCCCGTGCGCCTGGTCGAGCACCTCGGGTTCACTGTCGTGGCGGTGTCGCTGGCCGCCCTGATCGCGGTGCCCTTCGGGTTCCTGATCGGGCACACAGGCCGTGGCCGCGGCCTGGCCGTGGCCACCTCCGGAGGCCTTCGGGCCATCCCGACCCTGGGCCTGCTGACCCTCGTGGCGCTCTGGGTCGGAATCGGGCTCGGGGCGCCGTACGTGGCGCTCACGATCCTGGCGATCCCGCCGATCCTCGCAGGGGCCTACACCGGTTTCGAGGCCATCGACCGCACCGTGATCGATTCGGCCCGGTCCGTCGGGATGTCCGAGGCGCAGATCATGCGCACGGTAGAGGTGCCGTTGGGGTTGCCGCTCCTGATTGCCGGGATCCGGTCGGCCACCCTCCAGGTGGTCGCCACGGCGACACTCGCGGCCTACGTGGCGGATTTCGGCCTCGGCCGGTTTTTGTTCGCCGGGTTGAAAACCCGCGACTACGCGGAGATGCTGGGTGGGTCCATTCTGGTGATCCTGCTGGCAGTCCTGCTCGAGGGAATATTCACCGGTGTGCAGCGACTTGTCGTCCCCAAGGGCGTCGCCGCGGCACGCCCCTCAGTCGACCGAGGCCGGTCAGCCCGACCTGCCTCGGGGATGGATCCCGCCATCACGAAAGGAACCCACTAATGTTCACAGCAAACAAAGGCCGGCTCGCGGCGGTCGCCGCGGTCGCGGTTGGGGCCGTCGTAGCCCTTGCAGGGTGTGCGTCCGGTGATCCGCTGGACAGCGGAAATACAGACGAGGGGTCTGCAACCCTGGTGATCGGTTCGCAGGACTACTACTCGAACGAGATCATCGCCGAGATCTACGCCCAGGCGCTCGAGGAGAACGGCTTCACGGTCGACCGCCAGTTCAAGATCGGCCAGCGCGAGGTCTACCTGCCCGAGATCGAGTCCGGCTCCATCGACGTGTTCCCCGAATACACCGGCAGCCTGCTGCAGGCCCTGAACCCAGACGCCGCCGGCGGCACCGCCGCCGAGACCTACGAGCAGCTGCGCGAGCAGCTACCCGACGGACTGAACGTTCTGGACATGGCAGAGGCGACCGACCAGAACTCCTGGACCGTCACCCAAGCCTTCGCTGACACGTACAGCCTGACCGACATCGCGTCACTCACCAACGTCACCGAGCCGATCACCGTCGGCGGACCGTCCGAACTCCAGACCCGCCCCTACGGACCGACGACCCTGACGGAGAAGTACGGCATCCCGATCGCCGGTTTCACGCCGATCGAGGATGGCGGTGGTCCGCTCACGATCAAGGCCCTCGTCGACAACGACATCCAGATCACGAACGTCTACACGGCCAGCCCGAACATAAAGTCGGACAACCTTGTCGCCCTGGACGATCCCGATGGTCTCTTTTTCGCTGACAACGTCGTGCCCCTCGTCTCCGACAAGGTCGACGACAAGGCCGGCACGGTGCTCAACGCCGTCAGTGCCGCGCTGACCGCCGAGGACCTGGTCAGCCTGAACTCAGAGAGCGTGAATGACGAACTCTCGGCCGAAAAGATCGCCACCGCCTGGCTCAAGCAGGCGAAGCTCTTCTAGAGCGCGCACCGTCGTCAGGCGAGCATCAGAAGCAGCGTCGGTAGCAGCAGAAGTGCTGCTGCCGACGCCGCAACGGCCAGAACGGCCGGGGCAGGCAGTGGTGCCGGAGGTGTGATCAGCCGGCGCACGCGCGGCGAGACGAGGTCGAACGGATGGTCCGGGCCGTCGGCGAGTTCGACATCCGTTCCCAGCGGGTCCACCTGGTGAGCCGACCCGACCAATGCGATCGCGGTAGCCAGCGTTCGGTCGTCGACCGCCCGCCGCGCCTGATCATCGGCGAGCATCTCCACCAGCAGCGCGACCGCGTTCTCGGCGCGATTGGCGATCGGGAACCACGGCAGCGCACTGTGCCAGGACTTGAATGCGAGCAGCACCAGGTGGTGCTTTTGCATCAGGTGCGCGTGCTCGTGGGCGATGACCGCGCGCAGTTGATCGTCGTCGAGGAGTTGCAGGAGGCCTCGCGACAACACGGTCGCTGACCGGGTCGCGCCGGGCAGGCAATAGGCGACCGGTGCGTCGTGCTCGATCACCCGCGTTCCGGAATGCTCCGCCAGCGGCTGGCTGAGCAGGCCGATCAGGTGCCGGTGACGACGGTGCTGCCGCTCGGCGCGGAAGAAGGTCGCGGCTAGGTTCAGCAACAGGTGGCTGCCGAGGATCAGGGCTGCGCACAGCATGAGGACCGCGACGAATGACGGTTCGTCGGGCAGCGTGCCTGCCACCAGATGCCCGCCCAGCGAGCGGATGCCGTCGAACAGGTTCATCCCGAAGGGGATCAGCCCGAAGCCGAGCAGGGAGCCGATCATCGACAGTCCGCCCGCCAAGGCGATGGACTGCCACAGAACCAGGGCCACGGCAGGGGAGCGGGCGGGCCAGCGGGCGGCGGAAAGCAAGATCGGGACCGGGCCGGCGAGCAGAACGGCCACTATCCCGAGAATCACAGCAGTGGCGAACACGACGCCTCCGGCCGGTATCCGAGTGGTAGGCCTCTCACTCGTGAGCGAGCGGCGCGGAGTCGAGAAGGCGGCGCAGCGTCGCGGCCTCCTGCGGGGTGACGTCACCGATGAAGCGGGCCAGCGCGGCCTGCCTGTCCGGAGCGGTCCCGAGCACCTCGTGCATCAGGTCCGCCGTGTGCTCGGCGCGGGTCGCCACGGCCCGGTAGCGATGCGGACGCTTTTCGCGGTCCCGGGTGACAAAACCCTTTGCCTCCAGGCGGGACAGCATGGTGAGCACCGTCGTGGTCGCCAGCGGTTTGCGCCTGGCGACCGAGGCCGCCGGTGTGAGCAGGCGGTCTCGGAGGTCGGTCGCAGGCAGCGGCTCCGAGGAGTCCCACAGGACATCCATCAGCAATCTCTCGAGCACACCCAAACTACTCATACGGGGGAGTCTAGCTTGCGATCGTGAACAGTTCTACGGAGTGTAGAAGAGTAATGTTCTACACAGTGTAGAAAACCCGATGACGCTGGAGGGCGCATGAACGAGTGGCTTGATCCGTTACTCCTGTCGAGATGGCAATTTGGTCTGACGACCGTCTACCACTTCCTATTCGTGCCGCTCACGATCGGCCTGGCGTTCACCGTCGCCCTCTTCCAGACCGCCTGGGTGCGCACGGACAAGGCCAAGTACCTGCAGCTCACCCACTTCTTCGGCAAGATCTTCCTGATCAACTTCGCCATGGGCGTTGTCACCGGAATCGTGCAGGAGTTTCAGTTCGGCATGAACTGGTCGGACTACTCCCGCTTCGTCGGTGACGTGTTCGGAGCTCCTCTCGCCTTCGAGGGCATCACGGCGTTCTTCCTGGAGGCCACGTTCATCGGGCTGTGGATCTTCGGCTGGGACAAGTTGCCGCGCGGCCTGCACCTCGCCACCATCTGGCTGACGACGGCCGGCTCCATCGCGTCGGCATACTTCATCCTCGCGGCAAACGCGTTCATGCAGAACCCGGTCGCCTTCCGCATCAACGAGACCCGCGGCCGCGCGGAGCTGACCAGCATCGGTGAGCTCCTGACCAACCCGATCGCCCTGGCCTCATTTCCGCACACGATCTTCGCCTGCTTCATGGTGTCGTCTGGCCTGATCATCTCGGTGGCCGCCTGGCACCTCCTGCGCAAGCAGAACGAGGACACCATGCGTCCTGCGCTCAAGCTGGGCATGTGGATGATGGTCGTCTCCGGTGCACTCACCACGTTCTTCGGCGACTCGCTGAGCCTCGCCATGACGGCGGCACAGCCCATGAAGATGGCCGCAGCCGAGGCGATGTACAAGACGGCGACGGGCGCCGAGGCGTCCTTCTCGATCTTCACCCTCGGCACCCCCGACGGTGTGAGCGAACTGTTCTCGATCCGCATCCCGTACCTCCTGTCCTTCCTGTCGACCCACACGCTCAACGGGACCGTCGAGGGCATCGACAACCTGCAGGCGCAGTATGTGACGCTCTACGGCCCCGGCGACTACACGCCGACCATCTGGATCACCTACTGGGCGTTCCGCTGGATGATCGGTCTGGGCATCGCGCACATCCTGGTCGCCGTCGTCGGCCTCTGGCTGACCCGCAACGGTGGCACCCCGAAGGCCACCTGGGTCTGGAAGATCGCCATCTGGAGCTTCCCGTTCTCGCTGATCGCCATGAGCGTCGGATGGGTCTTCACCGAGATGGGCCGGCAGCCCTGGCTCGTCTTCGGACTCCTGCGCACCCAGGACGGCGTTTCACCCAACGTCAGCGGCGTGGAGATCCTGATCTCATTGATCGCGTTCACGCTGATCTACGGTGCCCTCGCGGTCGTCGAATTCAAATTGATCCTGCAGGCAGTGCGGAAGGGACCTGCCCCGGTGGCGGAACCCGACCCGGTGTCCGGCAAGATCAAGCCACAGGTCACGGTCTACTAGGAGCGCATGATGGAACTCAACATTCTCTGGTTCTGGATCATCGGCGCCCTGTTCATCGGTTACTTCGTGCTCGACGGTTTTGACTTCGGCGTCGGCATGTCCCTGCCCTTCCTGGGGAAGGACGACCTCGACCGCCGGGTCATCATCAACACCATCGGGCCGGTCTGGGACCTCAACGAGACCTGGCTGATCGTGGCCGGCGCGGCCCTCTTCGCCGCGTTCCCGGAGTGGTACGCCACCCTGTTCAGCGGGTTCTACCTGGCCCTGCTCGTGATCCTGCTCGCCCTCATCCTGCGCGGTGTGTCGTTCGAATACCGGCACCAGCGCCCGGAAGCGGCATGGAAGAAGCGCTTCGACCTCATGATCGTGATCGGGTCAGCGGTCCCGGCCCTGCTCTGGGGCGTCGCCTTCTCCAACATCGTGCAGGGCGTGCAGTTGGACGCCGGCCACAACTACATCGGCTCCTTCTTCGACCTGCTCAACCCATACGCCCTCCTCGGCGGGCTCACCACCCTGCTCCTCTTCTTCACCCACGGCGTGGTCTTCATCTCACTCAAAACCGAGGGGGACATCCGTCTGCGCGCTCAGAAGCTGGCCGTGAGGGCCGGGATCGTCACCATCGTGGTGGCGGCCTCGTTCCTGGTCTGGACCACTCTGGAGTTCGGCAGCCTGGCCACCGGCGTCTTCGCCGGTTTGGCCGCCGTCGCCCTGATCGTCTCGTTCCTCGCAAACCTGCGCGGGTCGGAAGGGTGGGCGTTCACGCTGATGGCGGCGACCATCGCCCTCGCCGTGCTGTCGCTCTTCGCCTCGCTGTTCCCCGATGTGATGCCGGCAAGCAATGACGCGGCCAACAGCCTGACGATCGAGAACGCGTCGTCCACGCCTTATACGCTGAAGGTGATGAGCTGGACCGCCCTGTTCGCGATGCCGGTCATCTTCCTGTACCAGGGCTGGACCTACTGGGTCCTGCGAAAGCGGGTCAGTCGCGCGACCGTCTCCGCCGCCGTGGAGACGGCCGTACACTAAACGTAAATGCGCCCCTTCGATCCTCGGCTCCTTCGCTACGCGACCGCCGCCCGGTGGTTCCTGTTGGTCGGGGCCCTGCTCGGACTGGCGCAGACCGTCACGGTCATCGCGTTCTCCTGGCTGCTGAGCCAGAGCGTGACCCTCGCGGTCACGGGCGCGTCTCTGGCGTCGCTGGCCGGCACCATCGGCACCCTGGCCGGCGTGATCGTGGTGCGGGCCGTGCTGGTCTGGCTGCTCGAGGTTGCCTCCACCCGCGGGGCAGCCCAGGTCAAGAGCCAGCTGCGCCGCCAGGTGCTCGACCGGGTCGCCGAGCGAGGCCCGGACTGGCTCAGCGGCCATGCCAGTGCCGCCGTCTCCACCCTGGTCACCCAGGGGCTGGATGCCCTCGACAATTACTTCGCCCGCTATCTGCCGCAGCTCCTCCTGGCAGCCATCAGCACACCCCTGCTCATCCTGGTGATGCTCTCGCAGGACCTGCCCAGCGGCATCACCGTCATTGTGGTGCTGCCGTTCATACCCGTTTTCATGGTGCTGATCGGTCAGGCCACCCAGTCCGTGCAGCGACAGCAGTGGGAATCCCTGCAGCGTCTGTCGACCGGGTTCCTCGACCTCGTCGGCGGGCTCGGCACGCTCAAGATCTACGGTCGGGAGCGGCGCCAGTACGCCCGCGTTCACAGCATCACCGAGGACTACCGCACCCGCACCATGAAGGTGCTGCGAGTGTCCTTCCTCAGCGGCTTCGTGCTCGAACTGGCGGCCAGCCTGTCGGTGGCCCTCGTCGCCGTGTCGATCGGCCTGCGCCTCGTCGACGGCAGCCTCGCCCTCGGTGTCGGCCTGTTCGTGCTGCTGCTTGCCCCGGAGGCCTTCCTGCCGGTGCGGCAGGTCGGCGCCCAGTTCCATGCCGCGGCCGACGGCCTGGCTGCCGCAGAAGAGGTGTTCGCCCTGCTCGAGGACGGCGATGCGGGGACCGCGGCCTCGTCCTCGGCTCCGGCCGCCGCCTCCGCCGCCTCCGCCGCCGCCTCCGCCGCCGCCGCCTCCGCCGGCGCGTCCGGCCCGGCGGAGGACGGTGTGCTCCGGTTCGAGCACGTCACGATCCGGCGGGGCACGGATGTCCCGGTGCAGGACTTCAGCGCCGAGTTCCGCCCCGGCGAACTCGCCGTGGTCGTAGGCCCGAGCGGCGCCGGAAAGTCCTCGCTGGTCGCCGCCCTCCAGGGGTTCGTTCCGTTTGACGGGCGGATCGTACTGAACGGTGCCGCGCAGACCCCGGGAACACCGCGACCCTGGCTGGCGTGGGCAGGGCAACGACCGGGACTGTTCCAGGGAACCGTCGCCGACAACCTGGCGCTCGGCGACGCATCCGTCGACCTGGGAACCGTTCTGCGGTCGCTCGAAAGCGCCGGTGCCGGCGACCTGGACCCGGCAATCGTGCTGGGCGTCGCCGGCGAGGGCCTCTCAGGGGGGCAAGCCCAGCGTGTCGCGACTGCCCGCGCCGTCTACCGTGCGACGACCCACGACTGCGCCGTGCTGGTTCTGGATGAGCCCAGCTCCGCCCTCGACGAGGCCGCGGAAACCGTTCTCGTGGTCGGCCTGCGACGTCTTGCGCGGGAGGGACGGATCGTGATCGTGGTCAGCCACCGGCCGGCCCTGAGGAGCGCCGCCGACCGGATTGTTGCCCTGACCGAGGTGGCCCATGTCTGATTTCCGCACCACAGCCAAGGCCAGGACGGTCGCCGGCACGCCGGCCGCAGTCTCGGCCGAGATGCGCGCCGTTCTGCGCTTCGCCCAGCCGTCTGCCCGCCACTTCGCCCCCGGCCTCGCCGCGGGTGTGCTGAGCGCGTGCTTCGCGGTGGCCCTGCTGGCGTCGTCGGCGTGGCTGATCACGCGTGCGGCCGAGCAGCCGCCGATCATGTTCCTCTCGATGGCGGTCGTCGGAGTGCGGGCGTTCGCGCTCGGCCGATCCGCGTTCCGCTACCTCGAGCGGTTGGCCAGCCACGACGCTGCTTTCCGCCAACTGGCGCACCTCCGCCTGGGCGTGTTCGCGCGCATCCTGCCGCTGGCCCCCGCCGGTCTCGGGGGCACGAGCCGCGGCGACCTGCTCAGCCGCCTCGTGCGCGACGTGGACGACCTGCAGGACTTCCCGCTGCGTGTGGTGCAGCCGCTGGCCACGGCGGGCATCCTCGCGAGCGTGAGTGTGCTCGGTGTCTGGTTGGTGCTGCCCGCCGCCGGCGTCACGCTCGCACTCTCGCTGCTCGCCGGGGGACTGCTCGCCACGATCGCCTCCACTGTGCTTTCCGCCCGGTCCGAGAGGCTGCTGGCACCACTGCGCGGCACGCTCGCCGGAGAAGTGCTCGAGGTGGTCGAGAACCTCGACGTGCTGAGCGCGTTCGGCGCCCTCGATGCCCGCCTCGCCACCCTCGCGGCCGCCGATGACCGGCTGTGCCGCGCCTCGCTGCGACGGTCGCTGGGGGTAGGTGTGCAGGGCGCCGTGCTGTCGCTGTTTGCGGGACTGGCCACGGTCGGCGCACTCTGGGTGGGGATTCCGGCCCTGTCCGGGCCGGGCGGAATCAGCGGTCCGGGCTTCGCCGTGGTGGTTCTCGTGCCGATGGCCGTGTTCGAGGTTTTCGCTGTGATCCCGCTCGCGCTCGGCGTCTGGCGCCAGGTGCGCTCCAGCGCCGCGCGGGTGGCGTCGGCCGTGCCGACCAGCGTCCCCGCGGAGATTCCGGCGGAGTCGGTAAACGTGCCGACGGATGCACCGCCGGATGCGCCGACCACCACGAGCGTCGGCGTCCGCCCGGTGCTCGAACTCACCGACGTCGGCGCCAGCTGGCCCGGTTCCGCCACCCCGGCGGTCACCGGCATCACTCTGCGCCTGGCGCCGGGGGACCGCGTGCACCTGGCCGGTCCGAGCGGCGCCGGCAAGACCACGCTGGCCCAGACCCTGGTGCGCTTCCTCGATTACACGGGCTCATACCGGCTCGACGGCGTTGAGGCGCGCACGCTGGCTCCGGCCGAGGTACGTAGCCGGGTGGGACTGTGTGAGCAGCGTCCCTGGCTCTTCGACGACAGCATCCGACAGAACCTGCTCTTCGCCCGGGAGACGGCCACCGACCCCGATTTGCTGGCCGTGCTCGACCGGGTCGGCCTGGGGGACTGGGCCGCCCGGCGGGGCGGCCTCGACGCCCGGGTCGGTGAGCGGGGTGCCTTGGTCTCCGGCGGCCAGGCTCAGCGAATCGCCCTGGCGCGTGCCCTGCTGGCGGACTTCCCGGTGCTCATCGTCGATGAACCCACCGCCAACGTCGACGAGGAGCAGGGCGACCGGCTCGTGCGGGACATCCTGGTCACGGCGCAGGAGGACGGCCGAGCGGTGCTGCTCATCTCGCACACGCCGGTACCGGACGACCTGATCACCGCGAGGGTCGTCGTTCCCGGCCCGGCCCGCTGAACGCGGCCGCCGAGGAGCGGCGCGGCACCACCTGCGCTGAATTGTCAGACGATCGGGGGCTCAGGCTGCTCCATGTGGCGCTCCTCGCGGCGGTGCAGCCACCGTTTGACCAGGAACACCAGCAGAACGAAGACTGCGATCGCGCCCACGAAGAGGTACCCGGCGAAGTGAAGCCGGTCGGAGAGCTCGCGGTAGCCCTCGGCGGCGGCCGAACCGATCGAGACGTAGGCCACCGCCCAGATCACGCAGGCCGGCACTGTCCACTTCATGAAGGTCCGGTAGGGCATCGGGCTCATACCCACGGTCAGCGGGATCAGCGAGTGCAGCACCGGAAGGAACCGCGACAGGAACACGGCGATTCCGCCGCGCCGGGCGAGGTAGATCTCGGCCCTGGCCCAGTTGCGTTCGCCGAGTCGGCGCCCGAGGCGGCTCATCCGGATCCACGGCCCGAAGTGTCGGCCGAGCGCGAAGCCGATACTCTCGCCGATCAAGGCCCCGACGATCACCGCGACGACGAGCCCCAGGAACTCGGCCGTGTTGCCCACCGCAGTGCTGGCCACAATCACGATTGAATCGCCCGGCACGACCAGGCCGACGAGCACGGATGTCTCCAGCAGCATGCCGAGTCCGGCCAGCAGGGTGCGCAGAACCGGGTCAACGCTGGACACAGTGTCAAGGATCCAGCTGAGGATGTCGTTCACGCATCACAGCCTAAGCCGTGCACCCGCGACGAGGCTGGGGACAGCCCTTGCCCCGCGACCGGGGGATACGCTAGCGTCGCCGCAGGGCCGCTCAACGCCGACCGGCCCACGTTCGATCCAGTCTGAGGGACCCTCATGAAACAGAATCGGAACATTCGTCTCGCAGCCATCGGCACCGCCGTGGCCCTATCCGTCAGCGTCGGGCTACCTGCCCACGCCGACAACGGAACGGACACCGGCGCGCTGCGCGAAGCCGTCACCGCCGCCGGAATCATCGACCACCTACAGGCGCTTCAGGACATCGCGGATGCCAACGGCGGCACGCGAGGATCCGGCACTCCCGGGTACGAGGCATCCGCCGTATACGTCGAAGAGCAGCTCGAGGCCGCGGGGTACACGCCGATCCGGCAGCCGTACTCCTACGAACAGTTCGTGCTGAACGCGGAGTCGTTCGCGCAGCTCACTCCCACCCCCACCACCTACGCCGTCGGCACCGACTTCGCGACGATGAGCTACTCCGGCTCGGGGACGGTCACGGCTCCGGTTCAGGCGGTCGATGTCAACCTGGTTGGCGACCGGGCCTCGACCAGCGGCTGCGAGGCTGCGGACTTCGCCGGCTTCACGCCGGGCAATGTCGCGCTGGTTCAGCGTGGCACCTGCACCTTCCGGATCAAGGCCGACAACGCGATCGCTGCGGGCGCTGCCGGCGTGGTCATCTTCAACCAGGGCAACACCGACGACCGCCTCGGTCTGCTCAACGGCACGCTCGACGCCCCGCGTCCTGCCGTTCCGGTTATCGGAACGACCTTCGCACTCGGCGCGGCTTTGGCCGCACAGCCAGCCCCGTCCGTGCGGCTGGCCGTGGACGCCGAGGTCGTCGTCACTGAATCCTTCAACATCCTGGCCGACTCGGCCGGTCGCGCCGACCGCACGGTCGTGGCCGGAGCGCACCTCGACTCCGTGGCCGAGGGCGCGGGGATCAACGACAACGGCAGCGGTAGCGCCGCCATCCTGGAAACCGCCATCCAGCTTGCCGCCTCCGGCAACGCTCCCACCAACCGGGTGCGGTTCGCGTTCTGGGGCAGTGAGGAAGTGGGACTGGTCGGTTCCGAGTACTACGTGTCGCAGTTGACGAAACGCCAGATCAAGGAGCACGCCGTCAACCTGAACTTCGACATGGTCGCCTCACCGAACTTCGTGCGCTTCGTCTACGACGGTGACGGCTCGTCCTTCGGCACCGCCGGGCCGAACGGGTCGGCACAGGTCGAGAAGGTGTTCCTGGACTACTTCGCCTCGCAGGGGCTGGCAGTTGAACCCACTGAGTTCGACGGTCGATCCGACTACTTCGGGTTCATCGAGAACGGCATTCCGGCCGGTGGGCTCTTCACCGGTGCGGAAGACGTGAAGACGGATGCTGAGGCGGTCACCTACGGCGGCACCGCCGGCGCACCGTACGATGCGTGCTACCACGCGGCCTGTGACGACATCACGAACATCAACGCGGAGGTACTGGAGCAGATGGCCGACGCCATCGCGCACACGACGATGACGTTCGGCGAGACCACGTCCGCGGTCAACGGCACGTCCAAGGGCGGTGGTTCCGGCACCACGAATCTCCAGTACAAGGGCAGCCACGCGGTGAAGTAGCAGCACTGTCGCGCCTGTCACGTCACAGAGAGGGGACCGCCTGCGGGCGGCCCTCTCTCTGCGTCCTCTCTGCGGTCCCGGGTGCGGTCCCGAGTGTGGTCCCGCCACGAAATCGCGTGAGCCCGAACGAATTCGACGGAGATTTTGCCCACATCGGCCAATAGTCATGCGAAAGAGCGCCGGCATGCAAAAATCTCCGTCGAATTGGTTCGTGACCCGGCACAGTGGTCGGCCAGTGGCGTCCGGGGCGGCAGATCGCTGCACACCAGGGAGATCCAGGGCACCTAGGCTGGGAGCGTGATCGGGCCGATTCTACGCATCCCCCTGCCGGAGTGGCGGGAGCCGGCCCGCGTCTTCGAGACGCTCTACCACGACAGCCCGTACGCGTTCTGGCTGGATGCGGGGGACGGCGCCGAAACCGGCCACAGTTACCTCGGGGCCTCGTCGCCCGGGTCCCGGTTCGTGACCGCCTCGGTTCCGGCGGGGACCATCACGGTCTCGGTCGCCGGCACCCCGCCGGTGCCGGGCCAGACTTCGCCCGGTACGGTCTTCGAGTTCCTTCGCGCGGACCTGGCCGGCTCCGCCGCCGATTCCGTCGGCGACTCCAGCACCGGCACCACCCCCGATGCCGGCGGTTTCCGGCTGGGCTGGGTGGGCTGGCTCGGCTACGAACTCGGCGCCCAGACCCTCGGCACACCCGTGCACGACTCGCGTTATCCGGATGCCGCCTTGCTGGAAGTGCACCGGGTTCTCGTGTTCGATCACGCGGCGCGCACGGTGATCGCGCTCGCCCGCCGCGCTCCCGGCGACCCGACGGATGCCCCGCAGGTGTGGGTCGACACCGTGCTGCAGTCTCTCGCCGCGTCTGAGCCGCCGCCCGCGGCATCCGTGCTTAGCCCTGCTGCTGTCCCGGCTGCCGTGGCTGCTGCTGTCCCTGCTGCCGTCGCTGCTGCCGTCGCTGCTGCCGACCTCGACGCCGGTGTCGGCGCGGCTCGGTGGCGGCACGACGCGCACCGCTACGCCGCGCTGATCGACGTCTGCCAGGACTTCATCCGGGCCGGTGACGCCTACCAGCTCTGCCTCACCAACGAGATCTTGGTCGACGTGCGGCCGCACCCGGTCGACGCCTACCTGCAACTCCGAGCCGGCAGCCCCAGCCACCACGGCGGACTCCTGCGCTTCGGTGACACGGCCCTGCTCAGCGCCTCACCCGAACAGTTCTTGGCGGTGACCCCGCACGGCCGGGTCACCACCAAGCCGATCAAAGGCACCCGGGCGCGGTCCGCCGGTGCGGTGCGCGACCGCGCGCTGCGGGACGAGCTCGAGGGCAGTGAGAAGGAGCGCGCCGAGAACCTGATGATCGTGGACCTCATGCGCAACGACCTGGGCCGGATCGCCGAACTCGGCAGCGTTCAGGTCACGAACCTGCTTGCGGTGGAGAGCTATGCGCATGTGCACCAGCTGGTCAGCACCGTCGAGGCGCGCCTGGCCGAGGGGCTGACCGGGGTGGATGCCGTTGCGTCCTCGTTCCCGGCGGGGTCCATGACTGGGGCTCCCAAGATCAGTGCCCTGTCCATCCTCGATGCGCTCGAGGGCGGTCCGCGCGGTCTCTACGCCGGTGCCTTCGGCTATTTCGGGCGGGACGGCGCCGTCGACCTGGCCATGGTCATCCGTAGCATCGTGCTCGGCCCGGACGGTGCGTCCATCGGCACGGGCGGCGGCATCACGGCTCTGTCCGACCCGCTCGAGGAGATCGAGGAAACCCGGCTCAAAGCGGAGGCACTCCTGGCCGTGCTCGGCGTTCACCCGGCCGGTGCCGCAACGAGCCAGGGCCAGGTTTAGTAACCTAGGACCTTGGACGCCGCCTCCGCGCGGCCCTGTGCCTGCTGGCGCAATCCCCACTGCAACGAAGAGAGTCACGTGGCACACGAGTACGAGCACACCCGCACCGGCCAGGACAGCGACGAAGAAGTCTACGATTTCGCCGCCATCCAGGCCAAGTGGCAGCCGATCTGGGAAGAGCTCGAGCCCTTCCGCACCAACGATCCTGGCGATACCCGGCCCCGCAAGTACGTGCTCGACATGTTCCCGTACCCCTCCGGCGACCTCCACATGGGCCATGCCGAGGTCTATGCCCTGGGCGACATCGTGGCCCGTTACTGGCGCCAGCAGGGCTTCAACGTTTTACACCCCATCGGCTGGGACTCCTTCGGGCTGCCCGCGGAGAACGCCGCGATCAAACGCGGAATCGACCCTCGCGGCTGGACCTACGACAACATCGCGCAGCAGAAGAAGAGCATGAAGCTATACGCGGCGTCGTTCGACTGGTCACGCGAACTGCACACCAGCGACCCTGAATACTACAAGTGGAATCAGTGGCTGTTCCTGCAGTTGTACAAGAAGGGGCTCGCCTACCGCAAGGACAGCTGGGTCAACTGGGACCCGGTAGACCAGACTGTGCTCGCCAACGAGCAGGTGCTCTCCGACGGAACGTCCGAGCGCAGCGGTGCCGTGGTGGTCAAGAAGAAGCTGACCCAGTGGTACTTCAAGATCACCGACTACGCCGACCGTCTGCTCGACGACCTCAACCAGCTCGAGGGTACCTGGCCGGCCAAGGTGCTGAACATGCAGCGCAACTGGATCGGCCGCTCCATCGGCGCTGATGTCGACTTCGCGATCGAGGGTCGTGAGGAGCGCATCAGCGTCTTCACGACCCGCCCCGACACGCTCTACGGCGCGACCTTCATGGTCGTCGCCCCCGATGCGGACCTTGCCGCCGAGCTGGTCGCGGATGCCTCGCCCGCCGTCAAGGAACGGTTCCAGGACTACCTGGTGAAGGTTCAGAACAGCACTGAGATCGAACGCCAGGCCACCGACCGGGAGAAGACCGGCGTCTTCCTCGAGCGCTACGCGATCAACCCGGCCAACGGCGAACGCCTGCCAATCTGGGCGGCGGACTACGTGCTTGCGGACTATGGCCACGGCGCGGTGATGGCAGTGCCGGCGCACGACCAGCGCGACCTCGACTTCGCCCGCCGCTTCGACCTTCCCGTGATCGTGGTCGTCGACACGACCGCGACGGTCACCGGCATGATCCCCGTGATCACGCACGAAATGATCGACGGCACGGAAGTGGTCCCAACGCTCGATCCGGCCCGAACGGGCGTCGCGCTCACCGGGGAGGGACGCCTGATCAACTCGGGCGCGCTCAACGGCCTCAGCAAGAACACCGCCGTCAAGCGCATGATCGAGCAGTTGGCCGCCGCCGGCACCGGGCGGGCGGCCAAGAATTACCGCCTGCGCGACTGGCTGATCTCCCGCCAGCGCTATTGGGGCACGCCGATCCCGATCATCCACGGTCAGGACGGCGCCGAGATCCCCGTGCCGGAAGACCAGCTGCCCGTGCTGCTGCCGCCTACCGACGGCCTCGACCTCAAGCCCAAGGGAACGTCACCGCTGGGCGGCGCGACCGATTGGGTCAACGTCCCCAACCCGATCGACGGCACCCCGGCCCGTCGGGACGCGGACACCATGGACACCTTCGTGGACAGCTCCTGGTACTTCCTGCGCTTCCTGAACCCCACGGATGACACGAAGGCGTTCGACCCGAGGGAAGCCGACAAGTGGGCGCCCGTCGACCAATACGTCGGAGGCGTCGAACACGCCATCCTGCACCTGCTCTACGCGCGTTTCATGACCAAGGTGCTCTTCGACCTCGGCTACGTCAGCTTCACCGAGCCGTTCACGGCGCTGCTGAACCAGGGCATGGTCATCCTCGACGGCGCCAAGATGTCCAAGAGTAAGGGCAATCTGGTCTATTTCACCGAGGAGGTCGACCAGTTCGGTGTCGACGCCGTGCGACTCACCATGGCGTTCGCCGGCCCGCCGGAAGACGACATCGACTGGGCCGACGTATCTCCGGTCGGCTCAGCCAAGTTCCTGGCCCGCGCGTGGCGCGTCGCCCGCGATGTCACGAGCGCTCCCGGCGGCGAGTGGAAGACCGGCGACCCTGCCCTCCGCCGGGTCACGCACCGGTTCCTGGCCGATGCGCCCGGCCTCGTCGAGTCGTTCAAGTTCAACGTCGTCGTCGCGCGCCTGATGGAGCTCGTCAACGCCACCCGCAAGGTGATCGACACGGGCGCCGGTGCCGCGGATGCCGCGGTGCGCGAGGCCGCGGAGGTCACCGCCATTGCGCTGAACTTGTTTGCGCCGTACGCGGCCGAGGACATGTGGCAACACCTCGGCTACGAGCCCTGTGTCGCCCTCGTGCAGTGGCGGAAAGCCGACCGGACCCTGCTCGTGGAGGAGTCGGTCACCGCCGTCGTGCAGGTCGACGGCAAGGTGCGGGCCCGCCTCGAGGTGTCGCCTAAGATCTCCGGCGAGGACCTGGAGCGCCTCGCGCGCACGTCGGCCGAGGTCATCCGCCGGATCGGAGACCGCGAGATCGTGAACCTCATCGTGCGCGCGCCGAAACTGGTGAGCATCGTCACGAGCGCCGGCTAGCCTCCCCTCCCCAGAGCGGTGCCATCCGGTGCCGTCCACGGGGCTTGCACGCCCACCTGGCGACGGATGCCCACCGGCCTAGCCTGTCCGGATGGAGCCTGACCCGGTTGTCGCGGCCCTCGAGCGCCTGGCCCCGAGCGCACAGGGGCGCGCTCCGGTGCGCGTGCGCATCGGAGTGGGCGCTGCCGTATTGCTGTTGATCCTCTCGCTGGCCACGGCCGTCGTCCTGTCAGCCGTCGGACAGCAGGCCGGGCACCAGGTCGTGGCACCGTCGGACTCGGTGGGCGGCCAGTCAGGCAGACAGGAGGTCAACGCCGACATCGGCTCCGACTCGTCGGCGGCACCGCACTCCGGGTCGATCATCTTCGTACATGTGCTGGGGGCCGTGCGGCGCCCGGGACTCTTCGAGCTCTCCTCCGGCGCCCGGGTGATGGACGCCGTGGCAGCTGCCGGCGGGCTGACCGAGACGGCCGATCCGTCGGGTGCGAACCTGGCCCGCAAGCTCACCGACGGTGAACAGCTGTACTTGCCTCAAGTGGGCGAGGTGTTGCCGGGGCCGCCGACCGGGAGCGGTGCCGCCGGCGGTGCCGCCGGGACCGGCGCCGCCGGCGGTGTGGCGGTCCTAATCAACCTCAACACTGCCACCCTGGCCGATCTCGACACCTTGCCGCGCATCGGTCCGGCCATGGCGCAGCGCATCCTCGACTATCGCGAGGCCAACGGCCCGTTCGCCGTCGTCGACGACCTCCGCAATGTCACCGGTATCGGTGAGAAGACCTTCGAGGGTCTCAGTACGCTGGTCACGGTGTGAGCGTGCACTCGGGGGCCGGGCGACTGCAGAGCCCGCAACCGACCGGGTGTCTGTGACCGTAGGGGCTGGGGAGAGTGCGCACGGTCGCGGCCAGGCGCCCCAGGCCACCATGCGTGCCCTGGCCCTCCAGACGGAAGCCCACGGGCACCGGCCTGGCGATCACGGCTTCCATCGTCGAAATCTCGGCGTTCGCTACCGGCGCGGAGGTCTACCGGGCGCCCGATGAGGACATCCGCTTCTTCGCGGTCTCGTTCGCGACTCCGGAAGACATCTGCGATGCGATGATCGACGCGGCGATCACGTCGTGGACCTGGAAGCAGCCCTACGCCGGAGGCTCTGATGTATCGTCCCGGCGCGTGCATTCTGTCGTCGCCCCGCAGCCGACCCTTCTCGGTGAGGAGAGCCGCGACAAGGTCGATGTCGTCGCGAACACGCGCGGATCGCACGATCGGTCGGTCCGCCACGGCCGGGGTGCCTCCGGCGAAGACGAGAACTGCCTCCGATGCCTCCCGGCTGGGTCACTCCGCCTCCACAAGCTGACACATTCCTGACGCGGGCACAGAACAGGGGAACCGGAATGCGCACTCCGCCTGCGCACCTAGCCTTCACGCATGGAGCCCACGAACAGGATCGACCTGCGCCTGGTCCTGCCGGCGGTGTTCGCGTGGCTGGCGGCCTGGCTGCTCATCGCGTTCCCGGAGTGGGCGCCCGGCAGCCAGGCCGCGCTGTGGACCGGAGCGGTGTGCCTGGCCCTGGCGGCCTGGCGACGGAACGGATATCGGAGGAGACGAGTTTCGCGACAGGGCGGCGATACCAGGTGGCCGCGCCTCGTCGGCCGGTCGCAGGTCTGGGGAATGGCCCTGGTCTGTTGCGCGGCCGCCGCGCTCGTGGCGTCGGCTGTCACGGTTGCGGCGGCCAACCGCTTGCCGGCGACCGTGCGCGATAGCGCCGCCAGGCAGGAGTCACTGACTGTGATTCTCACCGTGGCGTCCATCCCGGTGCAGACGCAGTCGTTCGGTGCATCCGCACCCTTCGGAACGGCAGGTTTTCGCTCCGGAGAGTCAATGCGGGTGCGCTTTCGTGGCACCCTGACGGGGATCGAGCCAGGCGGGTCCGAGAGGCAGGACGCGGCGCACAGGCTATCGGTTCCGGTCGTTGTGTTCGCGGAGACCGCGAGCGACGAGGCCTCGGCACTGCACATCGGCGGCGTCGTCCGGCTGGATGCCACCCTCCGGCTGACGGCGGCCGGGGATGCGGCATCCGCGCTGGTGTTCGGCAGGGGCCCGCCGGAGACGATCGCGCCACCACCCTGGTGGCTCGGCTGGGCCGGTGAGCTTCGTTCCCGCTTCACCGCCGCCGCCACGGCGCTGCCGGGTGACGGCGGCGATCTGCTGCCCGGCCTGGCCATCGGTGACACGAGTGCCGTGGGGGCGGACCTTGACACGGCGATGAAGACGAGTTCGCTCAGTCACCTTACGGCGGTCTCCGGTGCGAATTGTGCGGTCGTGATTGCGGGGGTCATGCTGCTGACCGGGTTTCTGGGACTGTCCCGGGGCATCCGGATCGGTCTGTCACTGGCGACCCTGCTCGGGTTCGTCGTGCTCGTCACACCCGAACCCAGCGTGTTGCGCGCCGCCCTGATGGCCACCATCCTGCTGCTCGGAATCGCGTCGGGCCGGCCGGGCCGCGGCCTGCCGCTGCTCGCCCTCGTCGTGATCCTGTTGCTGGCGGCGGATCCGTGGCTGGCCCGTAGCTACGGGTTCGCCCTCTCGGTGCTGGCCACGGCGGGCCTGCTCGTGCTGGCCGCGCCCCTGACCCGGATGCTGAGCCGCTTGCTGCCCATCTGGCTCGCCGCGGTGATCGCTATCCCGCTGGCGGCGCAACTGGCCTGTCAGCCGGTGCTCGTGCTTCTCAGTCCTACCCTTCCGCTCTACGGGGTGCCCGCGAACCTCCTGGCCGGTCCCGCAGCTCCGGCCGCGACCGTCATCGGTCTGATCGCCTGTTTGCTGTTGCCCTGGCTGCCCGGCGTTGCCGGGGGAGTGCTCCACCTGGCCTGGCTGCCCGCCGCGTGGATCGCCGCGATCGCCCGCATGACCGCGGAATTGCCCGGCAGCCGGCTGCCCTGGCTGGGTGGGGTGCTCGGAGTGCTCGTTACGGCGCTGCTCACCGTTGCAGTCGTTGCCCTCGTGCTTCGACGGCGCACGGATGCCCGCACGCACGGCGGCAACCACGGTCGAACGCTCTGGCCGATCGCCGCGATCGGGGTTCTGGTGCTGGCCACCGGCAGCTACGCGGGCAGCCTGCTCGGGGCGGGCGTGGGCCGCGCCGTCGTATTCCCGGCTGACTGGCAGATCGCGGCCTGTGACATCGGCCAAGGCGATGCGGTCATCGTGCGCGACCACGACCGCTACGCCCTCGTGGACGTGGGTCCTGACCCGGCCCTTCTCACGGAGTGCCTCGATAGCCTCGGCATCGAGCGGATCGACCTGCTCGTTCTCACCCACTACGACCTGGACCACATCGGTGGGGCCGCGGCGGTGATCGGTCGGGTCGACATGGCGCTGGTCGGGATCCCGGAGAACGACGACGATGAACGCCTGCACGACGCCCTTGTCGCGGGTGGAGCCGAGATCCGAGAGGCCGCCCGCGGGGACACCGGCACCCTCGGTGGCTTGCGCTGGGAGGTCCTTTGGCCGGTTCGCGGGGCACCGTCGATGCAAACCGGCAACGACGGGAGCGTGACGATCGGATTCGATGGGCAGGGCATCCGTTCCCTGTTCTTGGGCGACCTCGGCGCGGAGTCCCAGTCTTCTCTCCGCCGGGTGTCAAGTCCGGGTGTGGTGGATGTCGTCAAGGTCGCCCATCACGGTTCCGGCGACCAGAGCCCAGAGCTCTACGCCGAACTGGGGGCCACGGTGGGGCTGATCTCGGTCGGACGTGACAACGGCTACGGGCATCCCACCGACGAGATCCTCGCCATCCTCGCGTCGGCAGGAACGGTGGCCATGCGCACAGACAGGCAGGGGATGCTGGTGGTCGCGCCCGCGCCGGAGGGTGGCGGGGCGCTGACGGTCTGGACCGAGAGGATCGACGGAGGAGAGGAGGACAAGCCAGTCACCGGCCCCGGTTAGTCTTAACGGATTCCGACCTGACCTGACCTGACCGAAGGACTTCCGCGTGGCAGCACGAACCGCCTCATCCGGCCGGCCCGCACCTCGCGGCGCCTCGAAAGCGGTCGCGATCCCGCAGTTGGCCTGGCACCAGGTGCGTCCGGCACCGATCGTCCTGGTGTCCGGAACTGAGGTCTTCCTTGCCGAGCGTGCCATCCGGCAGTTGCGGGACTTCCTCAAGCTCGAAGATCCCAGCCTGGAGATCAGCGATGTGCAGGCGGACAGCTATGCGCCAGGTGAGTTGCTCACTATGGCCAGCCCGTCCCTCTTCGGCGAGCCGCGTCTGATCCGCGTCAGCTCGGTGGAGAAGTGCAGTGACACCTTTCTCACGGAAGTCCTGGACTATTTGCAGAACCCGGCCGAGGACACCTACGTGGTGCTCCGGCACGGTGGTGGGGTGCGTGGCAAGAAGCTGCTCGACGCCATCCGCTCCGGCGTTGGCGGTGCCGTGGAGGTCGTCTGTGCCGAGCTGAAGAAAGACACCGATCGGCACGACTTCGCATCCGCCGAATTCAAGACGGCCGGCAAGAGGGTCACACCCAGTGCGCTGCGGTCCCTGGTCGCCGCGTTCTCCGGCGACCTGGCCGAACTCTCCGCCGCGTGCCAGCAGCTCATCGCCGACGTCGGCGCCGAGGTGACCGAGACTACCGTGGACCGATACTACGGTGGTCGGGTCGAAGCGAACGCATTCAAGGTCGCCGACGCGGCGATCGCCGGGCATCAGGGCGAGGCGCTCGTCATCCTGCGTCATGCGCTGTCCTCCGGCGCCGACCCGGTTCCGGTGGTGGCGGCGTTCGCCATGAAAATTCGCACCATGGCCAAGCTGTGCGGTGTGCGCGGCGGCTCGGCCCAACTGGCGTCCCAGTTCGGGCTTGCCCCGTGGCAGGTCGAGCGTGCCCAGCGTGATCTGCGTAACTGGTCCGACGAGGGTCTGGCACGCTGTGTCGTGGCGCTGGCCGAGACGGATGCCGCAGTGAAGGGTGCCCAGCGCGACCCCGTGTTCGCGCTCGAGCGGCTCATCGGCGTGATCGCCCGTCGCGGCGAGAGCTGACCCGACCCGGCCGGGCCGGGCCGGTACGGCATCGGTCAGCTGTTCCGGTGTGGGGCCTGCGTTCGCGGATGGAGTTCGATCACGCAGTAGCGGCGCTCGAGTCCGGCGGTGGCGCGACCCCACTCGCTGCCGGCGACTCGTTCCTGCGGTCTAAGCCGGTGGCTCGGCCAGCGAAGTACCGCTCTGGAAACGTCTTCGTGCGTACACCCAAGCCTTGGCGATACACGCAGCGAAGCCGGGTTGTCCTGGAAAACCTCGGACAGGGCCGCGGCCGCTTCGACTAATCGCCGTCGACGCTGAACATCGCGTTCGCCAGGCACGGCAGGGAGACCAGTCTGGCTTCGGACTCTGCCGAGATGGTGGGCTGCAGCTCGATGGCCGATCGCCCGAGTTCCCCCGTGAGCGAGAGGAGCGGGAGGGAGTAGCCCCGAACTCCTGGATCCCTGTCGACGTCGTCCACGCAGGAGAGCGTTTCGAGGGGCGGCAACGCGTCGATGGAAACGGATATCGAGCGATCGTCAGTTTCATACCCGCTCGAATAGCCGTCCATAGAGGAATCGATCACCGTGGCGCGTGCCAGCCTTGGCGGGAACTGCGTGGTGTAGGCCTCCACACCGGCAGCGATCGCGGCCGAGGGAAGCGAACCCGGGCTCAGCGTCGTCACCAGCTCGAGGTGCCTGCCGTCGTCGTCGGCACTGCGGGGATCACCGAGCCACGGGGCACGCAGCCATGCGTGCAAGACGGCGTCGCTCCGAACCGCCTCGTCAACCACCAGAATCCGAGCCCAGTTCGCACCGTCATCCGTTGACAGGCTCACCGCATTCCCGGAGGCGAAAAGCGTCACGTGCACCGTGATTTCCTGATCCTCCTGCACGTTCACCCGCACCCACTGCGTGAGCTGCCGGGCGGTGGCATCCATCTCCTGGGCGGTCGAGTCTTCCTTCACGATCACATCGAACACGACGATTGTTCCGGGTCCCAGCGGGCCCGAGTTCCGGGCGCGAGTGCGCGTGTCCACGACGCCCCTGATCGACTCGGCGAAGTCCGTGAAAACGGAGTCAACCGTCATCGGTCGCACCGAAGGCGTGGCCGGATTGGGAGCGCACGACACGATCAGCGTGGCCAGTGGAACACAGGCAATGGCCGCCAGGGCCGCCCTGCGGGTCGATCCGGCGCGTCGAACCTGGGTCTTCTGTGATGAATTCATGTCGTGTCCCCCAACAATTCGAGCCTAGGCCCGGGGAGCACAGCGCGTTCGACACGACCCGGTCAAGAACGCTCGGTCGAGAACGCCCTGTCAAGAAGGCCCGGGTACACGAAAGCCCCCACCGAAACGGAGGGGGCTTGCGCGCGTACGCGGGTCAGGGCCGATGAGCGGTCCTGCGCCAGGTCAGGCGGGGACTAGACGAGAGCGTTGACCGACTTGGCGATCGCGGACTTCTTGTTCGCGGCCTGGTTCTGGTGGATGACGCCCTTGCTGACGGCCTTGTCGAGCTTCTTCGAAGCAACGGCGAGGCTGGCAACAGCCTTGTCCTTGTCGCCCGAGGCGATCGCAAGGCGGGTCGCACGCACAGCGCGCTTGAACTCGCTCTTGACGGACTTGTTGCGCTCCTGGGCCTTCTTGTTGGTGCCGATACGCTTGATCTGCGACTTGATATTTGCCACGTTTATACGCTTTCGTTAGGTTCTTGTTCGGATGGGCCGCTTGGCGGTAGAGGGCGCCGTGCGACAATAATCGTGTGGGGTGGGACCCAACACGCAAGCCAACAGGAAACGATACCAGTTAATCGCCCAGGTCGACAATCGAACCGGTCCGTTCAGCGGTGACGTGATCCAGGATGCCCTTCAGCACCTCGGCAAACCGCTCCGGCTGGGCCAGGCTGACCAGGTGCGATGCCCGGGGGACAACCACGAGGTGGCCGTTGCGGCAGGCGCCCAGAAAGCGCCGCTCATGCAGCCGGAATTGATCGAATCTGCCGTTGACCAGCCACACAGGGCCCGGATAGCGAGCCAGGCTGTCGAGCGGGCGCAGGGTGCCGGTGGCGCCGAGGGCGGCATCCATCACATGCAGGGGAACGCCGTCGGCCAGCGTGTCGGCGGCCCCCTCGGACGTCAGGAGTATCCGCACGAGTGTGGTGTGGAGCCACAATCCGTGGTCAGGTAATCGGCGGATCAGCCGAGCCAGGCGCCGGTAGGCGTTGAGCGGCCAGCCGGTCGGTTGCGCACAGCTCCCGGCGGCGACCAGCCCGGCCACCTTCTGCGGGTGTCGGGCGGCGTACTCGATGGCGTAGTAACCGCCGAGGGAGAGCCCGACCAGCAGAACCTGCCCCCCGAGGGCCTGGACGCCCTCATCGATGGCAGCCAGGGCTCCCGCCACGGTAAAGGGTTCGTTCATGCGCGAGCCGTGCCCCGGCAGATCGATCGCGAGTGCCGGGTGTTCGTACTCGCCCAGCCTGGCAAGCTGTCGCCGCCACATGGTGCCCGACGTTCGGATCCCATGCACGAAGAGAACCGGGACTACGAGTGTCATGCCTTCCTCCTCTGCGAGCGACGGCCCCAAAGCGCGACGGCCCTATAGAGTGCCGGCGATGCCGATGATAGCCACCAGCGGCCCACCAACACCATTGGGTAGCCGAAGGCCACGGTGATCGCGAACCCCGGGATGCTCAGCCGAACGTGGGTGCCAGGATCTCCAGGGCGACGAGGGCGCTGTGGACCTCGCTCAGAACCGGGGAGGACCCGCGATGGGAGACCCGGTCGAGAGCACCTGCGCATGCCGGGAGCTGATCAGGCCCTCAGGCAACGGGTCCAGCGTTGCCGGCATTCCCTCGGCCGGCAGATTCAGGGCGGCGGGCCTCGGCAGCCGCCGCGAGGCACCGCGCGTTCCCGAGCGCGGGCTTGAAACGATGAGCAACCGCGGCGAAACCGGGACGCAGTCAGCTATGGGAGAATTGCCAGACCATGTCACCGAGACCCCTCACGTCGCTTGAACCGGCCGCCACCCCGCCCGAGTTCATCCGCAACTTCTGCATCATTGCCCACATCGACCACGGTAAGTCCACACTGGCCGACCGGATGCTGCAGATCACCGGCGTCGTCGACGACCGTTCGATGCGCGCGCAGTACCTCGACCGGATGGACATCGAGCGCGAGCGCGGCATCACGATCAAGAGCCAGGCCGTGCGCATGCCGTGGGAACTGGACGGTCAGACCTACGCCCTGAACATGATCGACACCCCCGGACATGTGGACTTCACCTACGAGGTGTCCCGCAGCCTGGCTGCGTGCGAGGGAGCCATCCTCCTCGTCGACGCCGCCCAGGGCATCGAGGCGCAGACCCTCGCCAACCTCTACCTGGCGCTGGAGAACGACCTCACCATCATCCCGGTGCTGAACAAGATCGACCTGCCTGCCGCCGACCCCGACAAGTACGCGAAGGAGCTTGCCAGCCTGATCGGCGGCAGCCCCGACGACGTGCTCCGGGTCTCCGGTAAGACCGGCGTCGGCGTCGCCGAACTCCTGGACCGGGCCACCCGCCTCATCCCGGCCCCGGTGGGCGACCCGGCCGCCCCGGCCCGCGCGATGATCTTCGACTCGGTCTACGACAGCTACCGCGGCGTCGTCACCTACGTGCGCATGATCGACGGCAAGCTGGGCCCGCGGGAGAAGATCCAGATGATGTCGACCCGGGCCACGCACGAGATCCTCGAGATCGGCGTCACGTCTCCTGAGCCCACGCCCAGCAAGGGCCTCGGCGTCGGCGAGGTCGGCTACCTGATCACGGGTGTGAAGGATGTGCGCCAGTCCAAGGTCGGCGACACCGTCACCACGGCGCTCCGCCCCGCGACCGTCGCCCTGCCCGGTTACACCGAGCCCAAGCCCATGGTCTTCTCAGGCCTCTACCCGATCGACGGCAGCGACTACCCGGCCCTGCGCGAGGCCCTTGACAAGCTCAAGCTCTCCGACGCCTCCCTCGTCTACGAGCCCGAGACATCCGTCGCCCTCGGATTCGGTTTCCGATGTGGGTTCCTCGGCCTGCTGCACCTCGAGATCATCACCGAACGCCTCGACCGTGAGTTCGGCCTCGACCTGATCACCACCGCGCCCAGTGTGATCTACGAGGTCACCACCGACGACAAGAAGACCGTTACGGTCACCAACCCGAGCGAGTTCCCGAACGGCAAGATCGCCAAGGTCGAGGAACCCATCGTGAAGGCCGCCATCCTCGCGCCGAAGGACTATGTCGGTGTGATCATGGAACTCTGCCAGAGCCGTCGTGGAACCCTGCTCGGCATGGACTACCTCGGTGAAGACCGGGTCGAGATCCGCTACACGATGCCGCTCGGCGAGATTGTGTTCGACTTCTTCGACAACCTCAAGAGTCGCACGGCCGGCTACGGCTCGCTCGACTACGAGCCCATCGGCTCTCAGGAGGCCGACCTGGTCAAGGTCGACATCCTGTTGCAGGGCGAACAGGTCGATGCGTTCAGCGCGATCGTGCACCGCGACAAGGCCTATGACTACGGCGTCCTGATGACCGGGCGGCTGCGGAAGCTCATTCCGCGCCAGCAGTTCGACGTTCCCATCCAGGCCGCGATCGGCGCGCGCATCATCGCGCGGGAGTCGATCAGCGCCATCCGAAAGGATGTTCTGGCCAAGTGCTACGGTGGCGACATCTCCCGCAAGCGCAAACTGCTGGAGAAGCAGAAAGAAGGCAAGAAACGCATGAAAATGGTCGGCCGGGTCGAGGTGCCCCAGGAAGCGTTCATCGCAGCACTGTCCGGCGACGAGCCCCCGAAGAAGAAGTAGACGGATGCGCCGCTCCACCTTCACGGATACCGCCGTCACCTACGCATCCATCGGCGGCACCCTCGCCCCCGACCTGCTCCGGTACCCACCCAAGGGCTACCGGCCCATCGAGCGCGCCGTGCGCCTCGGCAGCGGTGACGAGCGTTTCCAGCTTGCCTCGAAGTCACTGATGACCTGGGGTGTGCAGCGCGGCAGCGGCATGACCGTCACCGACCTGCTGGACGGCACTGGCCAGCAGTACACGGGTCTCGTCTTCGACGCCGACGGCCACGCCGCCCGCGACCAGAAGGCGGCGCCGGACGAGGCTACCTTTGCCGAGGACGGCACGCCGTACATCGTGAACGGCATGTCCGCGCACCTCACGACCAAGTTCGGGCCGTTCACCATCGACGCCCCCGTGCGCGTGGTCTACGTGATCGATGAGCCCGACCGCGTCGGGTTCGCCTACGGCACCATGGCCGGGCATCCGGCCAGCGGCGAAGAATCCTTCGTGGTCGATAAGCGCGAGGACGACTCGGTCTGGCTCACCATCCGCGCCTTCTCGCGGCCCAGCACCTGGGTCTACCGCCTCGGCTGGCCGCTCGTTCGGCGGCAGCAGGCCAAAATGACCGCCCGGTACCTGCGCGCTCTGCACCCGATCGGCGCGGTCTAAGCGGGTGGGCAGTGCCCTTCCCGTCGGCGATCCCGCACCCAGCGACGGCCTGCTGCCGGCGTCGGCAGCGGTCGGAGCTCATGAGCGTGACTTCGGCGTCTACCTGCACGTGCCGTTCTGCCGCGTGCGGTGCGGGTACTGCGACTTCAACACCTATACCGCCACCGAGTTGCGCGGCGCGTCCCAACACGACTACGCGGGCCAGGCGATCAGCGAGGTCGAGGCGGCCGGTCGCATCCTCTCGCTGTCCGGTGTGCCCCCGCGCAAGGTGGCGACTGTCTTCTGCGGCGGGGGCACACCCACCCTGCTTCCGGCCGGCGACCTGGTGCGGATGCTGCACGCCGTGCGTTCCACTTGGGGGCTGGTCCCCGGCGCTGAGGTGACCACAGAGGCCAATCCCGACTCTGTCGACGCCGCGTACCTCGGCCGCCTCGCCGAGTCCGGCTTCACCCGGGTGTCCTTCGGCATGCAGTCCGCGGTACCGAGCGTGCTCGCGACCCTGGAACGCACCCACGACCCCGAGCGCGTTCCGTTGGTGGTGCAGTGGGCGCGCGAGGCCGGCCTCGACGTGTCCCTCGACCTGATCTACGGCACACCGGGGGAGACCCTGGCCGATTGGCGCACCAGTCTCGAGCACGCCATCCGGCAGGCCCCGACGCACATCAGTGCCTACTCGCTCATCGTCGAGGAGGGCACCAAATTGGCCCGACAAATCAAGCGTGGCGAGCTGGCCCCTGTCGACGACGATGTGCAGGCGGAGTTCTACGAGCTGGCCGACGACCTGCTGTCGCAGGCGGGTTACGGCTGGTACGAGGTGAGCAACTGGGCAACGGATGACGTGCACCGCTCCCGCCACAACCTCGCTTACTGGCGAAGCCAGGACTGGTGGGGCGTTGGGCCCGGGGCGCATAGCCACATCGGTGGGGTTCGCTGGTGGAACGTCAAGCACCCGTCGGCGTACGGCGATCGCATCCGCGACGGAATTTCTCCGGCCGCCGGACGAGAGACCCTCGACGCGGCCACCCAGGAGGTGGAGCGAGTGCTGCTGCTCACCCGCATCCGCGAGGGCATCCCCGTCGACTCGCTCAGCCCGCTCGGCCGCCGAGAGGTCGCCGGCCTGATCGCCGACGAGCTCATCGACGCACGAGCCGCCCTCTCCGGTTCGATCGAGCTGACCCGAAGAGGACGCCTTCTGGCGGATGCCGTCGTGCGGCGCCTGCTCGCCGACTGACTAGTTGACGAACTTGATCGTGAGTGGATACGTGTAGTACTCGCCACGGTTCGCGGCCAGTGCAGCCATGATGCTGAACACGATCGCCAGCACAGATGCGGCCGTCAGGATCAGGAAGCCGACGAAGACGATGATCAGGACCCCGCCGACAACGTACGCGATCAGCAGGGTGAGCTGGAAGTTCAGTGCGGCCGCGGTGTGCGCCCGGATGAACGGGCCGCGGTCCTTGAGCACGACGTAGCCGATCAGGGCCGGCAAGAACGAGAAAACAATCCCGCCAATGTGGATCAATGTGGCCCACAGCTTCTCGTCGGACGGACTCAACGGCGCCGGGGCGGAGTAGGCATTGGCCGGCGGTGGGGTGGAATTAGACATGTGTGCTCCTTCTGGGTGAAAAATTTCGTGTCGGGGGGCTAGCTGATCAGGCGCAGCGCGAACGGGTACCGGTAGTGGTTCCCGTCCTTGGCCTGGAGGTAGCCGAGCACCGAGAAGACCACGCCGACGATGTACAGCACCCAGCCAAGGCCGCCGAGCACGCCGCCGATGCCGAACGTGAGAAAACCGATGATCGTCGAAACGATGTTGACGCCGACATAGCCGATCAGGAGCGTGATCTGGAAGTTGAGCGCCTCTTTCGCCTCGACGTTGGTCAGAGGACCGCGATCCTTGAACATCAGCCACAGCACCAGCGCGGGCGCGAACATCAGGATCCCGCCGAGATGGGCCAGGGACGCCCACTGGCGGTCCGCCGCCTCGGACAAGGGCGCCGAGGGCCCTGGGGCCGCCGGCTGATAAGGCGGCTGCGGCGGTCGTTGACCCTGATTCGGATCGTCGGATCCGGGACCGGAGAAATTGCTCATGATCGTGCCTTTCAGTGCACAGAGGAGGGGTGCTATACAACTAAGCTACTGCTCCAAAACAACGGCGAGCAATGGGGAACCTCAACCGGTCGCGGTATGATTGGCAGTCACATACTTCGAGTGCCAACCGGTGACGCACTCACGACGGACGGAGGAGGCGAGAATCATGGTGTCCGATCGCAGTCTCGAAGTCCTGCGGGTGATCGTTCAGGACTACGTCGCTTCCCGCGAGCCCGTCGGTTCCAAGTCGATCGTCGACCGGCATTCCTTCGGTGTCTCGGCGGCCACCATCCGCAACGACATGGCTCTGCTCGAAGAGGAAGAGCTGATCGCGGCGCCGCACACCTCGTCGGGCCGGATCCCGACCGACAAGGGCTACCGCCTCTTCGTCGATCACCTCGCCGATCTGCGACCGCTGTCCGTCGCCCAACGCCAGGCGATCGAGACCTTCCTCGGCCAGTCGGCCGACCTCGACGAGGTGCTGGCCCGCAGCGTCCGGCTGCTCTCCCAGCTCACCCACCAGGTGGCCCTGGTGCAGTACCCCTCGCTGTCCCGCGCGAAGGTGCGCCACATCGAACTCGTTCCGTTGTCCGACACGCGCCTCCTCTCCGTGCTGATCACGGACGCCGGACGGGTCGAGCAGCGCGTCGTCGACCTGCCCCGTCCGCTGGGTGAACCCGTTCTGATCGAACTGCGGTCCCGGCTCAATTCCGCACTCGTCGGGCTCGCCATGTCCGAGGCCGCGAGCGCGCTGAGCGATACCGCCGGCACGGGACCGTTCGAGCAGCAGGAGACCGTTGACCTGATCGCCGGCACCCTGAGGGACCAGGTCGGCGCGAACCGACAGGACCGCCTCGTCATGGCCGGCGCCGCCAACCTCGTGCGCACAGAGGAAGACTTCACCGGCAGCATATTCCCGGTGCTCGAGGCCATCGAAGAACAGGTCGTGCTTCTGCGACTGTTCGGTGAGATGGCTTCCGACCAGCACGGCGTCTCCGTCAGCATCGGCCGGGAGAATGCCCCCTTCGGGCTGGCCGAGACCTCGGTGCTCACCAGCGGGTACTCCTCCCAGGGAGGCAACCTGGCCCGCCTCGGCGTGCTCGGCCCCACCCGCATGGACTACTCGAATAACATGGCGGCCGTTCGTGCGGTCGCCCGCTACCTTTCACGCCTCCTCGGCGAGAATTGACCAGAACCACCGGCCCCAGTGGCCGTGGCGCCACCACATTTCAGAACACACCTAGGAGAGCCAGCTTTGGCTGACCATTACGAAGTACTCGGCGTCGCGCGCGACGCCTCGACCGACGAGATCAAGAAGGCGTATCGCAAGCTCGCCCGGCAGCTCCACCCCGACGTCAACCCTGGGGCGGATGCATCCGAGCGCTTCAAATCGGTAACGCACGCCTACGACGTGCTGAGCGACGCCAAGCAGCGCGACAACTACGACCGCGGCGGCAACGGCCGCTCGGGCGGCGGGGGTGCCGGCTTCGACGGCAACTTCGGCAACTTCGGCGACATCTTCGAGACCTTCTTCGGCGGCGGGGGATCGTCCCGCGGGCCTCGGTCCCGCCGGGAGCGCGGACAGGACGCCCTGATCCGGGTCGAACTCGATCTCGATGAGATCATCTTCGGCACGCACCGCGACCTCGAGGTCGATACGGCCATCGTCTGCACCACCTGCAATGGAACCTGCTGCCAGCCGGGCACCGCGCCCGTCACCTGCGACATCTGCCACGGAACCGGCAACATCCAGCGAGCCGTCCGGTCGTTGCTGGGCAACGTGATGACCTCCAGCCCCTGCGGTTCCTGCCGCGGCTACGGCACCGTCATCGCCACCCCCTGCGTCACCTGCCAGGGCCAGGGTCGCGTGCGCGCACGCCGCTCGGTACCGGTCGACATCCCCGCGGGCGTCGACACCGGTCTGCGCCTGCAGATGCCCGGCAGTGGCGAGGCCGGCCCCGCCGGCGGTCCCAACGGCGACCTCTACCTCGAGATGAAGGTGCGCCACCACGACGTTTTCAGCCGCGACGGTGATGACCTTCTCTGCACCCTCGAGGTGCCTATGACGGATGCGATCCTTGGCACGACCGCCACAGTGAAGGCCCTCGACGGCGACATCGACGTGGAGATCAAGGTCGGCACGCAGAGCGCCGAGGTCATCACGGTCAAGGAGCGCGGCGTCACCCGTCTGCGTGGGAACGGCCGCGGCGATCTCAAGATCGGCGTACACGTGGCCACGCCCACGCGGCTCGACCATAAGGAGCGTGAGCTTATCGAAGCCTTCGCCGCCCGCCACAAGGCCCCGGCACCCGCGCTCAGCGCCTTCCAGCAGGGACTGTTCGCGAAGCTGCGCGATCGATTCCGCGGCTAGTCCTCCATGGCACATTTCTTCATCGATGAAACGCTCCTGGCTGCCGACTGCGTCGCCGGATCGCTCGTCACGGTCGGCGGGGCTGAAGCCCGGCATGCGGTCACGGTCAGCCGCGTGCGGCCCGGCGAACACCTGAAGATCGGGAACGGTGCCGGGCTGATGCTGACGGCCACCGTGATCGGCGCGGAGGCCGCCCAACTCACCCTGCGGGTGGATGCGGTAGCCGTGACGGCGCTGCTGACCCCGCGCATCCGTCTCGTTCAGGCACTCGCCAAGGGTGACCGGGACGAACTTGCCGTGCAGGCCGCCACCGAACTCGGCATCGACGGGGTCATTCCCTGGGCGGCAGCCCGGTCGGTGACCCGATGGGAAGGCGCCAAAGTCCAGAAGGGCCGGGACCGTTGGTCCAGCATCGTGCGCGAGGCGTCCAAGCAGTCGATTCGCGCCTGGCTGCCCACCGTCGGCGAACTGACCGGCACGAAGACGCTGGCGGCCCTGGCCGGCGCGAGCCGGATGCTGCTGTTGGAGCCCACAGCGACGGAGCGTCTCACGTCGCAGGCCGCTCCCACCGACGACAGGGAGATCCTGCTCGTCGTCGGCCCCGAGGGCGGCATCTCCCCGGCCGAGCTCACCCTGCTCGAGCAGGCCGGCGCCACCCGAGTGCGGCTCGGCGACAATGTGCTGCGCACGTCCACCGCCGGACCTGCCGCCCTGTCCATCCTGAACACCACGCTCGGCCGCTGGTAACGCGCGCTTAAGATAGAGATATGCCTTCCACCGGAGAACCGTCCATCTTCAGCCGCATCGCCGCGCGGGAGATTCCGGCGACCATTGTCGCCGAAACCGACCGTGTGATCGCCTTCAACGACATCGCCCCTCAAGCCCCCGTGCACGTGGTGATCACGCCGAAGACTTCCGAGTACGCAAATGTGGTCGAGCTCGCGGCCGGGGACCCCGACCTGCTGGCCGAACTGGTCGCCGTGGCCAGCGGCCTTGCCGCCACACTATCGAACGGCCAGTTCCGTCTCGTCTTCAACACCGGAGAAACCGTCGGCCAGACAGTCTTCCACGTGCACGCGCACCTGCTCGCTCCGCAGGGCGCCGGCGGCCCACTCGAGGAGGGCACCCTTGGTTTCCGCTGAGTCGCAGCTCCCCGGCTCGAGTGACTTCGGCCAGACCGAGGCGCGCATCACGGTCGACGGCGTCGCCATGGTGCGCCTGCTCGGCGCCGACGACCGGCTACTGACCACCGTTGAGAAGGAACATCCGGGCGTCAGCGTTCACGTGCGCGGCAACGAGATCACCCTCACCGGAGCGACCGACCAGGTCGAGGCGGCGCGCCGTCTTATCGAGGAGCTCCTGCTGGTGGTGCGCGGCGGCCGCGACCTCGCCGAATCCGAGGTGAGCACGTCAGCCCGGATGCTGCACGAGGACAGTTCCACAAGCCCGTCCGAACGCCTCGGCCCGGCCATCCTCAGCTCCCGCGGCAAGAGCATCCGTGCCAAGACCCTCGGGCAGAAGGAGTACGTCGACGCCATCGACACCGACACCATCGTGTTCGGCATCGGACCGGCCGGAACGGGCAAGACCTATTTGGCGATGGCGAAGGCCGTGCAGGCGCTACAGCGTAAAGAGGTCGAACGCATCATTCTCACCCGTCCGGCCGTCGAGGCCGGGGAACGCCTCGGCTTCCTGCCGGGTAGCCTGACCGAGAAGATCGACCCGTACCTTCGCCCGCTCTACGACGCCCTCAACGAGATGATGGACCCCGAGCTCGTGCCCAAACTGCTTGCTGCCGGAACCATCGAAGTGGCGCCGCTCGCGTATATGCGCGGCCGCACGCTGAATTCCTCCTTCGTTGTGCTCGACGAGGCGCAGAACACCACACCCGAGCAGATGAAGATGTTCCTCACTCGGCTCGGGTTCGGTTCGAAGATGGTCGTCACCGGGGACATCACTCAGATCGACTTGCCGGCCAGCTCCAGTGGGCTGCGCTTGGTGGGCCGGGTGCTCGACAAGGTCGACGACATCCGTTTCGTGCGTCTGACCAGTGCCGACGTCGTTCGGCACTCCCTCGTGGGCCGCATCGTCGACGCCTGGACCGAGTACGACGCACAGAAGCAGGCCGACCGCTACGAAAGCGACCAGGCACGCGATTTCGCAGGTCGCGGTCCCGGCCGCCCCAACACTCCCCGCGAACGCCTTCCGAAACGGAGATCCTCTTGAGCATCGAAATCAACAACGAATCGACCATCCCGGTCGACGAGGCAACCATTCTGCGCCTCGCGGCCCACGCTCTGGACTCCATGCACGTGCACCCCGACGCCGAATTGGCCATCGTGCTCGTCGACGAGGGCGCGATGGAACAGCTGCACGTGCAGTGGATGGACGAGCCGGGCCCCACCGACGTGCTCAGCTTTCCGATGGACGAACTGCGCCCGGGCACGGAAGACGCGCTGACCCCGCCGGGGCTCCTCGGCGACATCGTGCTCTGCCCGCAGGTTGCCCAGGGCCAGGCCGAGACCGCCGGGCACAGCACCCTCGAGGAACTTCTCCTGCTGACCACGCACGGCGTGCTGCATCTGCTCGGATTCGACCACGCGGAACCCGCTGAAGAGAAGGAAATGTTCGGCATCCAGCGCGACATCCTGATCAGCTTCGCCCTTCAGGAACGACTCCGCGACCGATGATCGGGTGGTTTCTCACGGCGGCCATCCTATTGGTCGCCTTCGGCGGCCTGATGGCCGCGGTGGACTCCGCCATCACCATTCAGTCCCGGGCCGACATCTCGGACCTGGCCGAGAAGTCCCGGGCGAGGCGCTCTCTCACGGCGATCGCCGCGGACACCGGGGCGCACCTGAACACGATCAGCTTCGTGCGGATCATCGCCGAGACCACCGCGGCCGTTCTGGTCACCCTGGTCTTCGCGACCACGTTCGTTGAGTTGTGGTTGGCGCTGCTGTTGTCCTCACTCCTGATGACGGCCGTCTCCTTCGTACTCGTCGGCGCCAGCCCGCGCAGTGTGGGCCGGGCACATCCGGTGCAACTGGTCGCCGCGACCGCACCCCTCGTGCACTTTCTCCGGGTGCTGCTCGGCCCGATCGCCAATGCGCTGGTGGCCCTCGGCAACCGGGTCACTCCCGGGCGCACCCGACTGGCCACGTTCACGTCGGAGGACCAGTTGCTCAGCATGGTCGACGAAGCCACCGAACTCGACGTCCTCGAGGAGGACGATCGGGAACTGATCCACTCCATCTTCGAGTTCAACGAGACCGTTGTGCGCGAGATCATGATCCCGCGCACCGACATGGTGACCGTCGAAGCCGACTCGTCGCTCGGTGCGGCGATGGGCCTGTTCCTGAGTAAGGGTTTCTCTCGGGTTCCGGTCATCGACGGCGAGGTCGACGATGTCACGGGCATCCTGTACCTGCGCGATGTGGCTCGCCTCGTCTACGAACGCCCGCCGAACGTGGAGAGCCTCACGGTGCGCGAACTGGAACGACCCGCCGTCTTCGTGCCCGAATCTAAGAAGGCCGACGCGCTGCTCCGGCAGATGCAGCTCGAGTCGAACCACCTCGCCATGGTGGTCGACGAGTATGGTGGAATCGCCGGACTCGTCACCCTTGAAGACCTGATCGAGGAACTCGTGGGAGACATCTCAGACGAATACGACCGCGACGTCGTGGAAGTCGAAGACCTCGGCCACGGTCGTTTCCGGGTGAGTGCTCGGTTGCCGGTCGATGAACTCGGCGAACTGTTCGACCTTGAACTGGACGACGACGAGGTCGACTCGGTGGGTGGACTGTTGGCCAAGGCGCTCGGTCGGTTGCCGGTCGCCGGCTCTGTCGCCAAGACGAGCGGACTGATCCTCACCGCGGAACGAACCGAGGGCCGCCGCAAGCGAATCAGCACTGTGCTGGTAGAACGAGACCAAGCGCTGATTGACGCGCAGAACGCATTCCTCGGAGTGTCGGACGATGAGAGAGTGAACGGTCATGACTGAACAAGATGGATTCCGAGCGGGGTTCGTGTCCTTCGTGGGACGCCCCAATGTGGGCAAGTCCACCCTGACGAACGCGCTGGTGGGGGAGAAGGTCGCGATCACATCGTCGAAGCCCCAGACCACCCGACGCGCCATCCGCGGCATCGTGCACCAGAAGGACGGCCAGCTGATCCTGGTCGACACCCCGGGCATCCACAAGCCGCGCACCCTGCTGGGCGAACGGCTGAACAGCCTGGTGCAGTCGACCCTCTCCGGCGTGGACGTGGTCGGCCTGTGCATCCCAGCCAACGAGCCGATCGGCCCGGGTGACAAGTTCATCAACGAGCAGCTCGACAACTACCCGCGCGCCAAGAAGGTGGCTATCGTCACCAAGATCGACATGTCCTCCAAGACGAGTGTCGCCAACCAGCTCCTCGCGGTTTCTCAGCTGCGTGACTGGGAAGCCATCGTGCCGATCTCGGCGACCAGCCGCATCCAGCTGGACATCCTCGGCGCGGAGCTGCTGCGCCTGCTGCCTCTGTCGGATGCCCCGCTCTACCCGGCCGACGCGGTCACCGACGAAAGCCTCGAGTCGCGCATCTCCGAGTACATCCGCGAGGCGGCGCTCGAGGGCGTGACCGACGAGCTGCCGCACTCGATCGCCGTGACCATCGACGACATCATCGAGCGTGATGACCAGGAACTCGTGGAGATCTACGCGAACCTGTTCGTCGAGCGCGACAGCCAGAAGGGCATCATCATTGGCAAGTCGGGCAGCCGGTTGAAGGATGTCGGCATGCGGGCGCGCAAGCAGATCGAACCTCTCGTTGGCAAGCGGGTCTTCCTCTCGCTCCGGGTCAAGGTCGCCAAGGAATGGCAGCGGGACCCCAAGCAGCTGGGACGCCTCGGCTTCTAGCCCGGCCCTCCGCTGCGCCCTGACCAGTGCGCAGCCCGAACGAATTCGACGGACATCTTGCCCGGATCGGCTCCAGACAGCCCGAAAACGGGCCATATTCCGAAAATCTCCGTCGAATTCGTTCAGTGTCGTACCTGATCCGGCGGGCGTGACACGATCCACGGCCAACGCTGCAGCCGAGGGTGGTAGCCTGCACGTATGTTGTTCGGTCTGCTGCGTCTTCGCTGCCGCGACGAGTCCTAATCTGAGGCCTCCCTCGTCGCGGAGTTTGCCGTTGGCTACCCACCATTCGCGAGGAGATCACAGAGCATGAAGAACAACCAGACAGCATCACAGATGCCGATCCACAAGTACCGTCCGTACCAGGAGCGGTTCCTGGTCGAACTGCCCGATCGCACCTGGCCGGCAAAGCACATCACCGTGGCCCCGCGCTGGTGCGCCGTCGACCTGCGCGACGGCAACCAAGCGCTGATCGACCCGATGAGTCCCGAGCGCAAACGCATCATGTTCGACATGCTCGTGCGGATGGGCTACAAGGAGATCGAGGTCGGCTTTCCGTCGGCCAGCCAGACCGACTTCGACTTCGTGCGCAGCCTGATCGACGACAACGCCATCCCGGATGACGTGACCATCCAGGTGCTCACCCAGGCGCGTGAGCACCTCATCCGTCGCACCTACGAGTCCATCGCAGGCGCCAAACAGGCCATCGTGCACCTCTACAACTCCACCAGCGTGCTGCAGCGCGAGGTCGTGTTCCGTGAAGACAAACAGGGCATCATCGATATCGCACTGGCCGGTGCGCGTCTATGCCGCGAGGCCGAGGCGAGCGTGCCCGGCACCACCGTCTACTACGAGTACTCTCCGGAGAGCTACACCGGCACCGAACTCGAGTTCGCTGTCGACGTCTGCAACCAGGTGTTGGAAGTCCTCGAGCCAACCCCCGAGCGCAAGGTCATCATCAACCTGCCGGCCACGGTCGAGATGGCCACGCCCAACGTCTACGCCGACTCGATCGAGTGGATGTCCCGCCACCTCGCCCACCGTGAGAACGTGCTCATCTCCCTGCACCCGCACAATGACCGCGGTACTGCCATCGCGGCCGCGGAGCTCGGTTACCTGGCGGGCGCGGACCGCATCGAAGGTTGTCTGTTCGGAAACGGCGAACGCACCGGCAACGTCGATCTGGTCGCCCTTGGCGTGAACCTGTTCACGCAGGGCATCGACCCGCAGATCGACTTCAGTAACATCGACGAGGTCAAGCGAACCGCCGAATACTGCAATCAGCTGCCCGTGCCCGAGCGCAGCCCCTGGGCCGGCGACCTGGTCTTCACCGCATTCAGCGGCTCGCACCAGGATGCCATCAAGAAGGGCTTCGAGGCCATGGCCGCGGATGCCGCCACGCAGGGCTGCAGCGTCGATGACCTGGTCTGGGCAGTTCCCTACCTGCCGATCGACCCGAAAGACCTCGGCCGCAGCTACGAAGCCGTGATCCGGGTCAACTCGCAGTCAGGCAAGGGCGGAGTGGCCTACCTGCTCAAGACCGACCACGCGCTGGACCTGCCGCGAAAGCTTCAGATCGAGTTCTCCGGCGTCGTGCAGGCCAAGACGGACCAGGAGGGTGGTGAAGTCACCAGCGAGCAGATCTGGGAGATCTTCAACGACGAGTACCTGCCGGCCAGCCACACCACGCCCGACGCCAAATGGGGCCGGTTCGAGCTGCACGCCACGCGCACGTCGAGCGACCTTTCCGGTTCGGTGGAACTGTCGGTCGACATGCGCGACGACATGACCGTCGCCAACGCTGTCAGCTCAGGCAACGGCCCGATCGCCGCGTTCCTCGGGGTGATGGCCGCACGCGGAATCGCGATCACGCTCTACGACTACGTGGAGCACGCCATGTCCGCCGGCGGCGACGCCCTCGCCGCGGCCTACGTCGAACTCGATGTCAACGGCAAGCGCTACTGGGGCGTCGGCATCGACGCGGACATCTCAACGGCGTCGCTCAAGTCGGTCGTCTCCGCAGTCAATCGCGGCATCCGTGCCGGGGTCGGCCAGCGCGCCCTCGCCGATGCGACCGCCTGAGCATCGCATGGCTCCACTCGCCATCCACTGACAATCGCCGTTCCGGTCGCGTGTCACCCCTCGGGGAGACATTCGACCGGAACGGCGCTTCTGTATGGCGTCAATGCGATTCTCAGGTCAGCGGCGCGCCGTGGCGGTCGCCCTGGCGTGCTGCGCCGGCGTGACGTGGGCCGGCTCCGCTGTGGGCATGCCCGATCGCGCTTGGGACGCTGGGTGCAGCATCATCGTGCAGTCCTCGATCGCCCCCGCGAGAAGTTCGAAGAGCTGCCCGTCCGGGTCGGGAACGCACGCCTCGGCGATGCCCTGCACGGACACCCGGATGATGGTCTCGGCCGTGCGGTCTGTGAACTTGCTCCGAGACCAGGACCCCATTGACGCGATGAACTCCCGGGCCCAGCGTTCCGTTTCCGGTGCGGCATCGAACGAGATTCGGATGCGGTCGGCCACGTCCGCGGGAATCGTGCCGTCGGGCTCGGTCAGGTGGCGTTCGCAATTGAGGATACCCACGGCCAGAGCCCGCTGGTGGTCCGCGCTGGTCACAGGCAGGGCTGACGTGGCCGCGCGCAACGCGATCAGCAGCCGCACCCTCGCGTCGTCGCCGCGAAGGCCGATCACCGAAGGGATTAGCGGTACCAGCCGAGCACGGGCGGTGTCTGAGGTGCAGTCGTTCACCATGCGGGCCACGGAGGAGAGAAGAGGGTGCGTGCAAGCTGGATGGTCGCTCCAGGCCTCACCGGCGAGATAGGAGGCGAACTCCATGAAACAGGCGCCGGAGCGCGGGTTCCTGTGCTTGCCTCGGGACAGGACCGGCATCACATCCGGCATCGAATCGGGCGCATTGCCTTTCAGTATGTTCATGAGGATCCTCCAAATGACGTGAGTTCTTCTCACCAGTCTCACCCGAGAGCGCGCGAAAGGCGAGTGCAGAATCCGTCGTATGTCGCACCAGTCTCAGGCTGCTGGAAAGGTCACGCCCCGCGGCCCCGGCGCCGACGGAAGGCAACGAAATTTTCGCGACGCCACCGTGGCCAACTTCCGATCGCCCGCTGCTGCGGCAGACTCCAGCCGTACCGTGCCGCCAGCACACGGATGACCGTCGTCACCACGACGCAGGCGATTCCCGCGATGGTGATGGGAACCTGCAGCAGGAACAGCACCACGAGCAGGCCGCTGCCGACCCCGGCAGCGACAGCGTAGAAGGATCCGACGTGCATCACTGCGATCGGCACATTGAGCATCATGTCGCGGAGGGCCGACCCACCCACGGCGGTGACGATCCCGACGAACAGGGCCGGGATCTCCGGCAGGCCGGCGGCCAGCGCCTTGCTGGTGCCCAGGGCGCCGAACAGGCCGATGGTGACCGCATCCAACGCGATGATGAACGGGCCGAGTCGGTTGAACAGGCTCTGCAGCAGCATGCCGAGCAGCGCCGCCCCGGCGCACACCGGCAGATACCAGTTGCTCTGCAGCGCGGCAGGCACACCGCCCAGCAGGATGTCGCGCAGCAGCCCTCCGCCGAGCCCCACGGTGACGCCGATCAGGGCGATCCCGAGCAGATCGAAACGCCGGTCGGTGAACCGGCCGGCGAACATGGCCCCCTGGATCGCTCCGATCGCGACGGCCGTCAGGTCGAGCCAGAGAGGAATGAAGAACGAGGTGGAGGGCACCCCCCAATGAAACCATTGAAACGGGATCGTCGGCGCGGAGGACGCCACCGGGCCCGCCGGGTGGGACAATCAATGGGTGCCCGTTTACCGTGATGAAGTTGTCGTGCTGCGCACCCAGAAGCTGGGCGAAGCCGATCGTATCGTTACCATGCTCACCCGCCAGCACGGGAAGGTGCGGGCAGTCGCAAAAGGGGTGCGCCGCACCGCGTCGAAATTCGGAGCCCGCCTCGAACCGTTCATGGTCGCCGATGTGCAGCTCTACGAGGGGCGCAGCCTCGACGTGATCACGCAGGCGGAGTCCATCGGTTCCTACGGCGCCCTGATCACGGCCGACTATCCGAGCTACACCGCGGCCAGTGCCATGGTCGAGACAGCAGACAAGCTGACCGAAGCGGAGGGGTCGCTGCAGCAGTACCTGCTTCTCGTCGGTGCACTGCGGTCGCTGTCCCGCCGGGAGCACGGTGCCGGCCTGACTCTGGACTCCTACCTGCTCCGGTCCCTGTCCATGGCCGGCTGGGCCCCCAGCTTCCAGGACTGTGCCCGGTGCGGTGCGGTGGGCACCCACTCAGCGATGGTCGTGCAGGTCGGCGGGATCGTCTGCGACAACTGCGCCGCCCCCGGGTCGCCCCGGCTCGATCCCGCGACCGTCGCCCTGCTCGGCTCACTCCTGACCGGCGACTGGGAACACGCCCAGTCCGCCCCAGACCAGACCAGAGCACAGGCCACCGGAGTCGTCGCCGCGTATACGCAGTGGCACCTCGGACGCGGCCTTCGATCCTTGGAGCACGTGAGTCGATGAACCCCAAGCCCTTCGGCCAGAAGCCCTTCACCCACAAGGACGCGGTTGCGTTCAAAACCGTCGATTGGACGGGTCTGTACCCGCCTGCCTTGCCGAAGAAGGTGGTGCCCGATCATGTGGCCGTCGTGATGGACGGCAACGGGCGCTGGGCGAATGCTCGCGGGCTGCCGCGCGTGGAGGGTCACAAGGCAGGGGAGGCCGCACTCCTCGACGTGGTCGCCGGTGCCATCCAGATGGGCGTCAAACACCTGAGCGTCTACGCCTTCTCCACCGAGAATTGGAAACGCTCGCCCGACGAGGTGCGCTTTCTCATGGGCTTCAACCGGGATGTTCTGCACCGCCGGCGTGATCAACTCAACGAGTGGGGGGTGAGAGTTCGGTGGGCCGGCCGCAAGCCGAAGCTGTGGGCATCCGTCATCACGGAGCTGCAGTATGCCGAACGGCTGACCGCCGGCAACGACGTGCTCACCCTGACCATGTGCGTGAATTACGGGGGACGAACCGAGATCGCGGATGCCGTGCGCGCGCTGGCCGAGGACGTCGCAGCGGGCAGGCTGAAGCCCTCCGGCATCACCGAGAAGTCCATTCAACGGCACCTGTATACGCCGGACCTTCCCGACGTGGACCTGTTCGTGCGCAGTTCCGGGGAGCAGCGCACCAGCAACTTCATGCTCTGGCAGAGCGCCTACGCCGAGATGGTGTTCCTGGACACCCTCTGGCCGGACTTCAGTCGCGTCGACCTGTGGCACGCGATCGAGCTCTACGCGTCCCGTAACCGGCGCTACGGCGGCGCGGTCGACGCCCCGACGCCCTGATCAAGATCCCCTCCGGGAATATCTGAGGGGCCAACCAGAGTTGCTCCCACAGTGAGCGAAACAATCAAAGTAGACATCTGGTCCGACGTGCAGTGCCCCTGGTGCTACATCGGAAAGCGCAAGTTCGAGGCCGGGGCAGCCCTGTTCGACGGCAACGTCGAGGTCGAATATCACAGCTTCGAACTTGCGCCGGACACCCCGGTCGACTTCGACGGCAGCCCCGTCGACTATCTGAGCCAGCGCAAGGGCCTGCCGGTCGCCGAAGTCGAGCAGATGCTCGAGCGCGTCACTGGTATCGCCGAGAGCGTCGGCCTGCACTATGACTACGACTCGGTGCACCAGACCAACACCGTCATCTCTCACGAGTTGCTGCACTACGCGAAAGCGCACGGTCGCCAGCTTGACATGAAGGAACGCCTGCTCAAGGCATACTTTGTGGATGGCCTGCACGTGGGCCGGATTGAAGACCTCGCCAACCTCGCCGCCGAAATCGGACTGGACCGCGACGACGTCGTGCGCGCCCTCACCGCTCATGACTTCCTCGCGGACGTCAAGGCCGACGTCGCTCAGGCCAACGCCTACGGCATCCAGGGCGTGCCCTTCTTCCTCATCGACGGGAAGTACGGCATCTCCGGGGCCCAGGACCCCGACACCTTCGCCCAGGCGCTCCGCCAGGCGCACACCGAAAAATCCGAGGAGAAGAACAATTGAGCACCGTATCCAACACCGTCACCCCGGCCGTCCCCGTCGAGAAGTCCACCGCTCCCACGATCGAACTCCTCGGCCAGGTCGACGCCGGCGGATGCTGCGGCGGCGGCTCCTGCGGCATCTGAAGGGAGCCGTTCGCGGGGCGTCCCGGCGTGGGAGAGAATTGAACGGATGACCTCTGTAACCGATACCCGCCCGGCACCCCTCAAGATCGGCCCGCTCACGCTCGATGTGCCCGTCGTTCTGGCGCCCATGGCCGGAATCACCAACACGGCATTCCGCCGGCTGTGCCGCGAATTCGGCGCGGGCCTCTACGTCAGCGAGATGATCACGTCCCGCGCCCTGGTGGAACGCACGACCGAGTCGATGCGCCTGATCAACCACCACGAGAGCGAGAAGACGCGCTCCATCCAGCTGTACGGGGTCGACCCGAAGACCGTTGCCGACGCTGTGACGTTGCTGGTGGCCGAAGACCGCGCCGACCATATCGACCTGAACTTCGGCTGCCCCGTGCCCAAGGTCACCCGCAAGGGCGGCGGCGCAGCCCTGCCGTGGAAACTGGGGCTCTTCCGACAGATTGTGGAAGCGGCCGTGGCGGCGGCCGGGCCCGTGCCCGTGACCGTGAAGATGCGCAAGGGAATCGACTCCGACCATCTCACCTACCTGGAGGCCGGCAGAGCGGCCGAAGGCGCCGGTGTCGCGGCCATCGCCCTGCATGCCCGTACGGCGGCCGAGTTCTACTCCGGTCAGGCCGACTGGTCCGCAATCACAAACCTCAAGAACACAATCACCAGTGTGCCCGTGCTTGGTAACGGCGACATCTGGTCCGCCGCGGACGCATTACGCATGGTGGCGGAGACAGGATGCGACGGCGTTGTCGTCGGCCGCGGCTGCCTGGGTCGCCCGTGGTTGTTCGGCGACCTCGCCGCGGCCTTCCGCCCGGACGCGTCGGGTGCACCGGCCGCCAAGATTGAACCAACGCTCGGTCAGGTCGCCGACGCCTTCCGCCGCCATGCCGAGCTCTTGACTGAGTTCTTCGAGAGCGAGGAACGGGCGTGCCGGGACATCCGCAAGCATGTGGCCTGGTACTTCAAGGGTTACCCGGTAGGCGGGGACCTGCGGGCCAGCCTGGCCTCGGTCGTCTCCCTCGCCCAGCTCGACGATCTGCTCGGCACGCTCGACGGTGACCAGGAGTACCCCGGCGTCGGCGCCGAGGGCCCACGGGGACGCGCCGGCACACCGAAGAAGACATCCCTGCCCGAGCACTGGCTCGATTCCCAGGAGCTCGTGTCGGCCGAGCGTGTCAATCTGACCGAAGGCGAAGGGGACACCAGCGGTGGCTAACGAGACCGGTTACACGAGGCACGACGAGGAACGTTGGCTTCCGGAGGAACACGACTCCCGCCGCAGCGATTTCGCCCGCGACCGTGCGCGTCTCCTGCACTCAAGCGCCCTGCGCCGCCTGGCAGCCAAGACGCAGGTGCTCAGCCCCGCCGCTGGGCTCGACTTCGCACGCAACCGGCTCACGCATTCCCTCGAGGTGGCGCAAGTCGGGCGCGAACTCGCGCTGCGGCTGGGTCTGGACCCGGACATCGTCGACACCGCCTGCCTGGCGCATGACATCGGCCATCCGCCGTTCGGTCACAACGGCGAGAAGGCCCTCAACACCTGGTCCGCTGACATCGGCGGATTCGAGGGCAACGCGCAGACCCTGCGCCTGCTCACCCGACTGGAGCCCAAGGTCTTCGGCCGGGACGGACGCAGCTACGGGCTGAACCTCACTCGAGCGAGCCTTGACGCCAGCTGCAAGTACCCGTGGCCGGCTGAATCGTCGGTGGCCGATCCCAGCGGACGCGCCAAGTACGGGTTCTACCCCGACGACCGTGAGTCCTTCGAGTGGATGCGCACCGGTGCGCCCGAACGCCGGCTCAGCATCGAGGCCCAGGTCATGGACCTTTCCGACGATATCGCGTATTCCGTGCACGACTTCGAAGACGCCGTGGTGAACGGCTACATCGACGTGGGACTGCTCAGCAGCCGCGCCGACCACGACGAGCTTCTCGCCACGATGACGGAGTGGACCGGAGACGGTTTGTCGGAGGAGGACCTGGTGGACGCGTTCAACCGGCTCGACTCCCTGAACGCGTGGCTGGAGAGCTGGACCGGCAGCCGGCACGACCAGGGTCGACTGAAGAACCTGACCAGTCAGCTGATCGGCCGTTTCAGCGGCGCTGCCGTGCGCGCCACCCGTGAGGCGAACCCGGGAGCGCGTCTGAACCGGTTCGGCGCGCACGTGGAAGTTCCCCGGGAGGTGGAAGCGGAGATCGCCGTGCTCAAGGGCATCGTGGCGACCTTCGTGATGACGCGCCAGACCCGCAAGCCCATCTACGTCGAACAGCGGCAGGTGCTTACTCTCCTGGCACGCACCCTTCACGCGACCGGGGACGAGCACCTCGACCCGGGCTACCAGGAAGACTGGCAGGCGGCCACCGATGACGCGGCCCGCAAACGCGTGGTCGTCGACCAGGTGGCCAGCCTCACCGACCAGTCGGCGTTGGCCTGGTTCGAGCGACTGGTGAAGCACTGAGTCCTGCACGGAACGACAGCACCACACAGAACCACAGCACCGCACCGCATACCGACACGGGCAGGACTAACATTCAGCTATGGCAGGCCTGATTCGACAAAACGACATCGAAGAGGTCAAGGCCCGCACCAACATTGCCGACATCGTCGGCGACTACGTGAGCCTGAAGTCCGCTGGCGTCGGCTCGATGAAGGGGCTGTGCCCCTTTCACGACGAGCGCAGTCCGAGCTTCCACGTGCGCCCGCAGGTCGGTTTCTACCACTGCTTCGGCTGCGGCGAGAGCGGCGACGTCTACTCCTTCCTGCAGAAGATGGACCACGTCAGCTTCAGCGAGGCGGTCGAACGGCTCGCCGGGCGGGTCGGCATCGAACTGCACTACGAGGGCGGGGCCGGCGAGGCACCCGACCATACGAATCGGGCGCGCCTCTACGCCGCCAACCAGGCAGCGTCCGATTTCTTCGTGGAACGCCTCGGCAGCGCCGGAGCCCTGGTCGGTCGCGCCTTCCTCGGCGAACGCGGCTTCGACTCCCTCGCGGCCGCCCGGTTCGGCGTGGGATTCGCCCCGAAGAGCTGGGACGAGCTCACCAACCACCTGCGCGGCAAGGGTTTTTCCACCGAGGAACTGACGCTGTCCGGCCTTGTCACCAGCGGCGATCGGGGCGTGTACGACCGTTTCCGCGGTCGGTTGGTCTGGCCGATCCGGGACATAACCGGGCAGACCATCGGATTTGGGGCCCGGCGCCTCCTCGACGACGACAAGGGACCTAAGTACCTGAACACCCCCGAGACGCCGATTTACCACAAGTCCCAGGTGCTCTACGGCCTGGACCTCGCCAAACGTGACATCTCCCGCGGACACCAGGTCGTGGTCGTCGAGGGCTACACCGACGTCATGGCGTGCCACCTCGCCGGGGTGACGACCGCGGTCGCCACCTGCGGGACATCCTTCGGGGTCGATCACATCAAGGTGCTCCGCCGGGTGCTCGGCGATGACAGCGGGGTCGGCGAGGTCGTGTTCACGTTCGACCCGGATGCCGCCGGCCAGAAGGCCGCGATGCGTGCGTTCAGCGAGGAACAGCGTTTCTCGGCCCAGACATATGTGGCCGTCGCCCCGGAGGGGCTCGACCCCTGCGACCTGCGGCTGCACCGCGGCGACGACGCCGTACGCCGACTGATCGACTCCAAGAAGCCGATGTTCGAGTTCATGATCCGGCAGTTGCTAGGCCAGTACAACCTCGACACTGTGGAGGGTCGCGTGGCCGCGCTCCGCGCCGCGGCGCCGATCGTCGGGGACATCCGCGACCCGGCCCTGCGCCCCGGCTACACGCACGAGCTGGCCCGTATGCTCGGCATGGAACTCGGTGAGGTCGGCAGGGCCGTTTCCGCCGCCGTCTCCCGCTCCCGCTCCTCGGCGACCACCACCGTCAACGGGCCGCCCCGCGCCGACGAGCCTGCGCCCCGGGAACAGCCGTTCTCCATGCTCGACCTGGCCACCGACCCGGTCACCCGGATGGAACGCGACGGCCTCATGGCCATGCTGCAGCGCCCGACCCTCGTCGGCGCCCCGCTGATTCAGCGGGCCGTGCAGACGCATTTCTCGAACTCCACCCTGGCTCTGGTGCGTGACGCCATCGCGGCCACCGTGCCGCACCACGATGCCGCCGACTGGCTCGACCGCATCGTTGCGGAGGTTCCGCCGCCCGTGGAGAACCTGGTCAAGGAGCTGGCCATGGCCTCCCTGCCGGAACGTTCCGAGCGCGAAGTCGCCCGGTACGTGCGCGACATCACGGTTGCGCTGATCCACAGCGACCTCCTGCGCCAGAAAGCCGAGCTCTTGGGTCGGCTGCAGCGGGCGGATGCCACCAACCGGGAGGTCTACGTGGCTCTTCAGCGCGAACTGGTGCGGGTCGAGGCCGAGCGGCGCAATCTCCGCGAGGATTAGGCCGCCCGAGCGCCCCCTCCTCGCACCGGCATACGTTGCAGCTCGATAAAGATGCCTGTCATTGGGCCGGTCGACCGGGCATTCTGTGCTAATTCTTTTCCTACAGCAATGCTGTTCGTGCACGATTCGTGCGTCCAGCATCGGTTTTCTAGAGGAAGAGGCTCACGGCTATGGCATTCTCATCCACTTCACGCACGAGAGGGCTCAGTGCCGCAGCGGTTGTCGCTGTCGCCGCATTGACCCTGGCAGGTTGCTCCGCCGGCGGAACAGACAACGAGACCACCGCGGGTGGCGACGCCATCACAATCGGCACGACCGACAAAATCACGTCGCTCGACCCAGCAGGTTCCTACGACAACGGTTCGTTCGCTGTGCAGAACCAGGTCTTCCCGTTCCTGATGAACACGCCCTACGGCAGCCCCGACGTGGAGCCCGACATCGCCACGGCCGCCGAGTTCACCAGCCCGACGGAATACACCGTCACCCTCAAGCCCGGCCTGAAGTGGGCCAACGGCAACGACCTCACCTCCTCTGACGTCAAGTTCACCTTCGACCGCCAACTGGCCATCGCCGACGACAACGGCCCCTCCTCGCTGCTGTACAACCTGGACAGCGTCGCGGCCCCCGACGACACCACCGTCGTCTTCACGCTCAAGCAGGCGGACGACCAGATTTTTCCACAGATCCTCTCCAGCCCGGCCGGCCCGATCGTTGACGAGGACTCGTTCTCGGCCACCGAGCTCACGCCCGACCAGGACATCGTCGACGCGAACGCGTTCGCCGGCCAGTACGTCATCACCAGCTACGACTTCAACAATTTGGTCGGCTACAAGGTCAATCCCGACTACGAGGGTCTCCTGGGCGCTGCCAAGACCGACGTCGTCAACGTGAAGTACTACGCCGACGCATCCAACCTGAAGCTCGAAGTGCAGCAAGGGGATATTGACGTAGCCTTTCGCAGCCTGTCGGCCACCGACATCGAAGACCTGCGTGGTAACGACCAGGTGAAGGTCGTCGACGGCCCCGGCGGTGAGCTTCGTTACATCGTCTTCAACTTCGACACGCAGCCTTACGGCGCGAAGACCGCCGAGGCCGACCCAGCCAAGGCTCTCGCCGTGCGCCAGGCCGTCGCCGACCTGGTAGACCGGGAGGAAATCGCCAAGCAGGTCTACAAGGGCACCTACACCCCGGTTTACTCCTTCGTGCCCGCCGGACTGACCGGTGCCACCGAATCCCTCAGGACGCTCTACGGCGACGGTGAGGGTGCCCCCGACGTCGACAAGGCAAAGTCCACCCTCGAAGCCGCAGGGGTGACCGGCCCGGTCGAGCTGAACCTCCAGTACAGCAACGACCACTACGGCCCCTCGTCCGGCGACGAATACGCCCTCGTGAAGGACCAGTTGGAAGCATCGGGCCTCTTCACGGTCAACCTGCAGACCACCGAGTGGGTTCAGTACTCCAAGGACCGCACGACGGATGTCTACCCCGTCTACCAGCTCGGCTGGTTCCCGGACTACTCCGACGCCGACAACTACCTGACCCCGTTCTTCCTTGAAGGCGGCTTTCTGAAGAACCACTACAGCGACCCGGAAGTCGACGCCCTGATCCTGAAGCAGGCCGTCACCACCGATCCCGCCGAGCGTACCGCGATCATCGAAGACATCCAGGACAAGGTCGCAGCGCAGCTGTCGACCGTACCGCTGCTCCAGGGTGCCCAGGTTGCCGTCACCGGTACCGATGTGACCGGAACCAGCGACACACTCGACGCGTCGTTCAAGTTCCGCTACGCGGCGCTGGCGAAGGGTTAGAGCATCCTTCGCTAGATTTTCTTCAATCGAACAACCGGGGGCATCCAGCGGCGTGCGCGCTGGGTGCCCCCGTCCTAGTGCATTCGTTAGGCAGGAATGACCTCTGTGACCACCCGGTCCGCGCCACCTCGGGCGCTGGGCCGAAAGAAGCGCCCCGCATCAGACGGCGGGATCGGTCGGTACATCCTGATCCGGTTCCTGCTGATCTTCCCCACCATCTTCATCCTGGTCTCCATGGTCTTCTGGCTGATGCGCACAACCGGCGACCCGATCACGGCCGCGCTCGGCGGCCGACTCGGACCGGAACAGCTCGCGGAGCGCATCTCGGCGGCCGGTTATGACCGGCCCATCTTCGTGCAGTACATCGAATATTTGGGCCAGATCTTCACCGGCAACTTCGGAACCACTATCAGCACCAATCGGCCGGTTTCCGAGATCCTCCTCACGTACGGGCTCGCCACACTCGAGCTCGTCTTCTACTCGCTTCTCGTCGCGTTCATCGTCGGGATTCCGCTGGGCATGGTCGCCGCATACTGGCGTGACAAGTCTCCAGACGCCTTCCTGCGGGTCTTCGCGATCCTCTGCTACGCCACCCCGGTGTTTTTCTCCGGTCTGCTGTTCAAGCTCGTCTTTGCGGTCTGGCTCGATGTGCTGCCCGTCTCCGGGCGAGCCTCTACCGGCGCCGAGCTGCAGATGCAGGTTCTGCCCAATGAAACCGGCCTGTACACGATCGACGCCATCAGGACCGGTGATCCTGGTGTGCTTATCGACGTGCTCCAGCACGCCGTCCTTCCCGCCCTCGCCCTGGGACTTCTCACGGCAGGCGTCTTCCTCCGCCTGGTGCGCACCAATGTCATCGGCACGCTCGGCACTGACTACGTCGATGCCGCCCGTTCGCGGGGGGTGAGCGAGTTCCGTCTCGTACGCAAGCACGCCTATCGTCCGGCGCTGATTCCGATCATCACCGTGATCGGCCTGCAGATCGCCCTGCTGCTCGGCGGTGCCGTGCTGACCGAGACCACCTTCGAGTGGAAGGGCCTGGGCTTCATGCTCTCCGAGTTCCTCAAAGCGCGGGACTTCGTCGCCGTCCAGGGCATCGTCGCCCTGCTCGCGGTGATCGTCGCGCTGACCAACTTCGTCGTCGATATCATCGCCGCGTTGATCGACCCGAGGGTGAGGTACTGACATGAGCGCCGCACCATCCGCCACGTCTGTCTCGTCCGCGCCCAAGCGCAGCCTGTGGTCCCGACTCCCGGTCGTTCACCAGCTCCGGCAGAGCATGGGACTCCAGCGCGGCATGTTGATCGCCGGGCTGATCATCACGACCGTGTTCGTGCTCACCGCCATCTTCGCTCCCGTGCTCGCTCCCTACGGGTACAGTCAGCTGCGCGACGCCGACGGCGCCTTCGGAGCCCAACAGCCGCCCGGCGGATCGCATCCGCTCGGCACCACCGTGAGCGGCTATGACGTGCTTTCACGCGTGCTCTGGGGTGCCCAGACGGCACTGTTCGTGATCATCGTCGCCGTGGTGCTGTCGATCTTTGCCGGAGTGTTCCTCGGGCTGGTCTCGGGCTACTTCGGCGGTTGGTTCGACCGCATTATGGTGGTCGTTTCCGACGCCGTCTACGCGTTCCCGTCGCTCCTCCTCGCGATCGTGATGTCTATCGTCATCTCCGGCGGCAAGTCGAACCTGATCGGTGGCGTCTTCGCGGCGGCCATCTCGATCACCGTGGTGTTCATACCTCAATATTTCCGTGTGATCCGCGCCGAGACGGTGCGGATCAAGGCAGAGGCCTACGTGGAATCCGCACGTGTGCTGGGTGCCAGCAATACCCGCATCATGTTCCGTCATGTATTGCGCAACGCCACCCGCACCCTGCCCCTGATCTTCACCCTGAACGCGTCGGAGGCGATCCTGACCCTCGCGGGCCTGGGCTTCCTCGGCTTCGGAATCGAACCGACCGCCGCCTCCGAGTGGGGGTTCGACCTCAACAAGGCCCTCTCGGACGTGACCAGCGGAATCTGGTGGACGTCACTGTTCCCCGGCCTGGCCATCGTTCTCGTGGTGCTCGGCATCACGCTCGTGGGCGAAAGCCTCAACGACCTCGCCGACCCGCGGCTACGCGGACGGCGAGCGGTCGCCCAGGCGGCCGGTGTCGTCGCCCAGACTTCGGTCGTACCCGGTGGCACCCTGGCGGCCGGCCCGGGCGGCCTTGGCGGTCTCGAAGACGCCGTCACCCTTCCCTCCGACGGACTCGAGGCCGGATCATGACCGACGTGCTCACCATCGCCGATCTCGGCATCTCCTTCGCCACGGACGCGGGTGCCGTGCGCGCCGTCGACGGGGTGACCCTCCGGGTCGCCCCGGGTGAGGTGCTCGCCATCGTGGGCGAGAGCGGTAGCGGCAAGACCGTGACCGCCAAAGCCATCCTGGGGCTGCTACCGGAAACGGCGACCGCCTCGGGTGCCGTCATTCTGAGCAGCAAGGACGGCTCGAGCGAGAGCGACATCATCTCCCTGAGCACTAAGCAACTGCGGCAGGTGCGCGGATCCGACGTATCCATGGTTTTCCAGGAGCCGTCAACCGCCCTGAACCCCGTGTACACCGTGGGCTGGCAGATCATGGAGGGCATTCGCGCGCACGGCCGGGTGGGCCGTCGGGAAGCGCGCACGAAGGCCGTCGAGATTCTCGGACGGGTCGGTATCCCCGACCCGGAGACGCGCGTCGACTATTACCCACACCAGCTCTCCGGCGGCCAGAAGCAGCGCGTCGTGATCGCCATGGCCCTCGTACTCGACCCCGGTCTGATCGTCGCCGACGAGCCGACCACTGCCCTCGACGTGACCGTGCAGGCCGAGATTCTTGACCTGCTGCGCCGCTGCCGCGACGAATTCGGCACGGCCATCGTTCTCATCACGCACAACATGGGCGTGGTCGCCGACCTCGCCGACCGCGTGGCCGTGATGTACCAGGGCAAGGTCGTCGAAGAGGCGGACGCCCAGACGCTCTTCAGCTCCCCGCAAGACGATTACACCAAGAAGCTGCTCGCGGCCGTGCCACACATCGGCCAGGGCGTGGTTCACGCAGCAGCCCGGGCGAGTGCACGCACGAGCGACTGGGACCAGCAGGCCCCGGTCGTCATCGCCGACCGGCTCAAGATCGAATACCCCGGCCGGCTCGGTCGATCCGGTTTCACCGCCGTCGACGGGGTCAGCTTCCTGATCCGGCCCGGCGAGGTCCTCGGTTTAGTGGGGGAGAGCGGCTCGGGAAAGACCACGATCGGCCGGTCCATCGCCGGGCTGACGCGTGTGACGGGGGGATCTCTCACCGTTCTCGGCCACGAGATGAACGGCTTCAAGGAACGAGCGTTCAAGAAGTTCCGCAGTGACATCGGCTTCGTGTTCCAGGACCCGGCATCGAGCTTCAATCCGCTGCTGACCATTGCCGAATGCGTCGCCGAACCGCTGGTGGTGCACGGGCGGGCGCGGAACGCGGCCGACGCCCGCAAGCGGGTCGACGAGCTGCTCGAGGCGGTACAGCTACCGCGCGCATACGGTGACCGGTACCCGCACGAGCTCAGCGGCGGGCAGCGCCAACGGGCGAGCTTGGCCCGTGCGCTGGCATTGGAACCGCCCCTCCTCATCGCCGATGAGCCCACGAGTGCCCTCGACGTGTCCGTGCAGGCAAGGGTGCTGGAGCTCTTTGCGGAGCTGCAGCGTGAATTCGGTTTCGCCTCGCTGTTCATCAGTCATGACTTGGCCGTCGTGGACCTCGTCGCGGACCGGATCGCGGTGCTCTACCGCGGCAAACTGGTCGAGGAAGGCACCAGCGCCCAGGTTCTCGGAGCACCCCAGGACCCGTATACCCAGCGGCTCCTTGCCTCCCTGCCCGTGCCGGACCCGGCCGAGCAGGCTCTGCGTCGAGAGGGGCTTCGCCGACTGCGTGCGGCAGGATAGAGACCATGACCCGCGGCGCCGCACCGATTCCTGCTTTTTCCACCAGCGACCTGACGATCGAATATCCTCCCCACGGGGCCAGTGGCGCTTTCGTGGCCGTGCACGGCCTCTCCCTGAGCCTCAAGCCCGGTGAGGTGCTCGGTCTGCTCGGCCAGAGCGGCTCGGGCAAGAGCACGCTGGCCCGGGTGCTGTCCGGCGCCGCGTTCACGGCGCGCGGCAGCGGGGACGTCCGGCCCCAGATCACCGGGGGAGAAGCGACGGTGCAGGGGTACCGGATGCGCGGCATCCGTCGGCGCAAGCTGGCCCGGCTCACCTTTGGGGTAGGGCATCTGGCCCAGGACGCCGCCGCGACCCTGCCGTCGACCCTGACGGTCGCGGAAATCGTGGCTGAGCCCGTGCTCAACCGGGACCGGCGGTACGACCGGACCGAGCTGGAGACCCAGGTGGCGACCATGGTCGACGCGGTGCGCCTTCCCTTGACGGTGCTCACTAAATTTCCCTACGAGCTCAGCAACGGCCAGCGCCAACGGGTGGCTCTGGCCCGGGCCCTCGTGTTCGGCCCGTCACTGCTGATCGCCGACGAACCCACGGCCGGCGTCGACGCCACCGTTCGGGACGCCGTGGTCGATTTGCTCGGCGAATTGCAGCGAGAGCGGGCCTTTTCAGCGTTGGTGATCAGCTCCGATCTCAGCGTCCTGCGCCGGGTTGCCGACCGCATCGCCGTTCTGCACCAGGGAGTCCTGGTCGGGTTGGGCACGATCGACGAAGTGTTCGAGGACCCGCAACACCCGTATGTGGCCGGCCTGGCCGCAGCCCTCCTGGGGGACGCGGCGGGCGATGACGAAAACTACTACGAAAACGACTACGAGAACGACGAGAACGACGAGCACGACCATGAGAGTGAACCAGGCGAACATGTCAGCGAGAGGTGACTTCGAGCAGCACCGGGCGGTGCTCGCCGATGAGGTCTCGCCGCTGCCGGAGGAGCGCCGGCCTGATCCGGGGCCGATCGCGATTCTGCCCTGGCCCAAGGAGACCTTCGCCAGGGCCGTCCGCGATGCCGGCGGAACGCTCGCCGAGCTCTCCGCGGACACCCGCGGGCTGATCTGGCTGGACTACGGTCGGGCCGACGAGCTGCGTTCCACTCTTGAGGCCCATCCGGGGATCGGCTGGGTACAGCTGCCCTGGGCCGGCGTGGACGCCTTCAGCGGAGTTCTGAGGGAATACGATCGCACAGACGTGCTCTGGACCAGTGCGAAGGGCGCCTACGCGCAGCCCGTGGCTGAGCACGCCCTCGCCCTGACCCTGGCCCTGCTACGGGTGCTGCCGAAGCGCGCGCGATCCTCCAGCTGGAGCACGCGTGCGGAGGGACGCTCTCTCTACGGGCTCAACGTAACCGTCATCGGTGCCGGGGGGATTGCGCGTGAGTTGATCCGACTGCTGGAGCCCTTCGGCACCCACGTGACCATCGTGCGGCGCAGCAGCGAGCCGGTGTCGGGGGCCGAGTTCACGGTGGAGACCGAGGCCCTGCCGGACGTGCTTCGCGTAAGCGACGTGGTTGTCGTCGCGGCCGCACTCACGAGCAGCACCCGGCACCTGATCGGAGAGGCCGAACTCGAGTTGATGCGCCCAGACGCCGTGCTCGTCAACATAGCGCGCGGTCCACTCGTCGACACGGAGGCACTGGTGGCGGCCCTCACGGCAGGGACCATCTCGGGGGCAGCCCTCGATGTGACCGATCCGGAGCCGCTGCCGCAGGGGCATCCGCTGTGGAGCGAACCGAGGTGCCTGATCACGCCGCATTCGGCCGACACGCCCGAGATGACCGCACCGCTTCTGGCTGAACGGATTCGCATCAATGTGGGTGCTTTCCTTACAGACGCGCGGTTCGTCGGCGTCGTCGACCCCCGAATCGGCTACTGACGGCCGTCATCGATTTGGCAGATCGCGAACGTTTGATAAAGTAACAGAGCTGTTCAAGCAGTATTCCTCGATAGCTCAATTGGCAGAGCAGCGCACTGTTAATGCGCAGGTTCTTGGTTCGAGTCCAAGTCGGGGAGCGAAAGGCCACCAAGGGCTCCACCCCTGGTGGCCTTTTTTGTATCCCGTTCATTCCCGTGCGACGTGGGTTAAGAAAAGGCGGCATCCGTGGAGACCTGGCTCAATCTGAGTACCGTGCTGATCGGTCTTGTCATCGTGCTGCTGGCCCTCTGGCTGGTCACCCTCATCCGTGCCCGCCGCGTGGTCTTCGACCGCACTGCGGCAGAGCGGATGCGAATCGACCTGCAACTGTCCCTCGCCGAGCAGCAGGGTCGGCTCGGCATCATTCGGGAGTTGCAGGACGTAGCCGTTCTATCTGTTGCCCGGTTGGTCACCCGTGCCGAGGGAGCCCGATACACGGCCGAGAGCGACCCGTCCAGTGCCGTGCGCGTGGCGACGGCCATGGTCGACGAAGGCCGGGTGGCCCTGGCTGACATGCGCCGTGTACTCACGATCGTGCGCGAGGGCGAATCCGTGGCCATCCCCCAACCGGGCCTGCAGTCGGCGCGTGACCTGTTCCGGGTGATGCGCGGTGCAGGCGTGACCGTGGACTTCACCGAATCCGGCGAACGGTTCGACCTCAAACCAGGCGCCGAACTGGCGATCTTCCGCATCCTGCAGAGTGCGCTGGCCAATTGCGTCACGCACGGCGGCGTGGGAACGGAGGCCCGGGTCACATTCACCTGGACCCAGGACGGCCTGACACTGCTGGTGGCCGATGATGGCATCCGTGCAGCCGCCCGCCGCAACAGTGCCGACGCCGCCGACTTCGCCGCCCGCACCGCCTACACGATCGACGACGATCTCAAGGCGCTCAGCGGCAGCATCTCCGGGGCAGGCATCACCCAAATGCGCGAGCGCACCGAGATGTTCGGGGGCATCTTCAGTGCGGGTACCGTGCCGGGAGTGGGCTTCACCGTCTCGGCGATCTTCCCGTCATTGCGCTTCCACAACGGCATCCATGGTGTGGATCTCGCCCGCGGCTGACACCCGGCTCAGTCTTCGAGGTTGTCGACGCCCGGCATCCAGCTGAGGCCGGGGATGCCCCAGCCCCGCTTCCGTGTGATCTTGGTGGCGATCTTCGCGTAGAAGTGATCCAGCCGGTCCACGTAGAGGGTGCCGTCGAGGTGGTCGTACTCGTGCTGGAAGACACGGGCGAGCCAGTCCTCGGCGTGGATCTCGACGGGGTTCTGCTCCAGGTCCACCGCACGCAGGATCGCGGAGGGTGAACGTAGCAGCGGGAACCGCTCACCAGGGTAGGACAAGCATCCCTCGACGTCCTCGTCCTCGTCGGCCTCACCAGCAGGAACCGGGGTGATCCACAGTTCGGGGTTGATGGCCACGCCGCGCCACAGGCAGTCGTCGTCGTCGAGGAAGTTGTAGGTGAACAGCCGAAGCGGCACGCCCACCTGCGTCGCCGCCAAACCGACGCCGGGCGCGGCATCCATCGTTTCGAACATGTCCTGCACGAGTTCTCGCAGATCATCGTCGAAATCCACGACGGGGAGGGCGGGGGAGTGGAGAACGGGATCTCCTGAAATCACAATCGAACGAACGGCCATTCACCAAGGATATCGGGCTGGTTCTCGATAGGGTCAATGAGTGACTCCCGACCTGACCGACCTGGCAACAGAAATTGCCATCAACCCTCGTCAGGCCATCGGTATTCCGCTTGCTCTCGTGGGTGCGATCTTCCTGTCACTGGGCGCTCAGTTCCAGCACCGCGGGGTCACCAAGGTCGAAGCCAATACCGTGGAGGTCACCCGCGGCCTGAATTCGCGTCAGCTGATGCTTCTGCTAGCCCGGCCGTCGTGGGTGTTCGGCACGCTTATGCTGGGCCTGGCCATCGTGTTCCAGCTCACCAGTCTGGCATTCGCCCCCATCATCATGGTCCAGCCGCTCGGGGCCGTGGCCCTGGTGATCACATCAATCCTCAACGCTCGGATCACCCGGGTTCCGGTCAACCGGGCCTCGAAGATCGCGATCGCGATGTGTGTCGGCGGGGTGGGCCTCTTCGTCACCGTTGCCGCCTTCACCGCTGTGGACAAGCCGGTCACCGACCGGAAACTGATTACCATCCTGCTGGTTCTGGGAGTCGTTCTGCTGCTCTTCGCCGCCTCGTTTGTCTATTTGCGCAGCCGGTTCAAGGCAATGTTCTACATCGTTGGTGCCGGCGTGCTGTACGGTTTCGTCGCGACCCTGGCGAAGGTTGTAATCAACCGCACCCAAAACGGCAACTTCGAGTGGCTGACGCTGATCTGTGTGCTGGGTTTACTGCTGGCGGCGGCTCTCGGTGCCTACTTCGTGCAGAACGCCTACTCTTCCGGCCCGCCCGACCTCGTCATTGCCGGACTCACCGTGATCGATCCCCTCATCGCCGTCGGGATCGGAATCGTCGTTCTGGGCGAGGTCGAACAGGCTCCGGCCGGGGCTGCCATCGCCTTCATCGTCGCCGGCATCATCGCGATCGTCGGGGTGTTCCTGCTGGCCCGATACCACCCCCTCGCCGCCGACTGACCAATGGCCCGGCCGACACCACGCGTCATCGACGGTGGCGCGCCGTTGCCGCGATAGCGGTTGTGGGTGCGGTTTAGAATAAGGTGCTAGAAGACCTCGTCAGCGTACGCGCCGTCGAAAACATGAATACCTGCCGGATGACGAACTCCGGCTCACATACGTTGGGACAGTGTCTTTTGTCAGATTCGACAGATTTGCCGAGCGAGTCGACCCGCATTGCGCCGGTGTCCAAGAAGCCGCTCCGGATCCTGATCGCGGCGGACACCTTCGCCCCCGACGTGAATGGCGCCGCACGTTTCGCTGAGCGTCTCGCGGCCGGAATGGTGGCCCGCGGCCATGAGGTGCAGATCATGGCACCGGCCGCGTCGAGCAAGTTCGGCACCTGGACTGAGGTGCACGAGGGCCAGCCGATGGTCGTCCACCGCTTGCAGAGTTGGCGCTGGTACCCGCACGACTGGCTGCGCTACGCACTGCCGTGGTTTATCCCCCGGGAGACCCGCCGCATCCTCGACACGTTCAAGCCGGACGTCGTGCACTTCCAGTCCCACATCAACGTGGGACGGGCCGTGACGATTGAGGCGGCGAAGCGCGGCATCCGAATCATCGGAACGAACCATTTCATGCCGGAGAATATGCTCGAGTTCACGCTGGTGCCCAAGGGACTGCACGACCGCATCATCAAGGGCGCCTGGCGGGCAGCGAGGCGAACCTTCGGGCGGGCCGAGGCCGTTACCACGCCGACCCTGAGAGCAGCGCAGTTCCTGGAGCGCTACACCGGCCTTGAGGGCGTGCTGGCAATCTCCTGCGGCATCGACGCCCACAACTACGTGCCAAGCTTCGAGCCCCGCACCGAGAACCGCATCCTCTTCGTCGGCCGCGTGACCGGTGAAAAGCAGATCGACGTGCTGTTGCAGGCCGTCGCCCTGCTCTCAGCCGACCTCAAGGTCAAGGTGGAGATAGTCGGCGGCGGAGACCAGAAACGCAACCTGCAAAACCTCTCGCAGACCCTCGGCCTGAGCGGTCGGGTCACGTTCACCGGCTACGTGACGGATGCCGAGCTGGCGACCGCGTATACCCGCTCGACAGTCTTCGCGATGCCTTCGATCGCGGAATTGCAGAGCATCGCGACCATGGAGGCCATGGCCTCGGGCCTGCCGATCGTGGCGGCCAACGCCATGGCGCTGCCGCACCTGGTGCACGACGGCCAGAACGGTTACCTATTCGAACCCGGCCACGCCCAGGACCTTGCGGACAAGTTGACGACCGTGCTGACGGCCACGCCAGACGACCTGAACGCGCTCAAACGTGAGTCTCTTCGGCTGATCGGAGCGCACGACATCAACCGCACCCTGAACACGTTCGAGTCGCTGTATCGCGGGGAGCCTGTCATCGACGCCGTGACTTCCGCGGCCGCTGCGCACTCGGGGGAGTAGTCGGGCACCCGAACCATTCGTGGGCCTGTATCGTGGGAGCCGGTGATCCATCCGATCACCGGCAGTCATGTTGCACACTCGTCAGAGTGAGCGATAGGGGCGGTAGCTCAGCTGGTTAGAGCAGCGGACTCATAATCCGTCGGTCCTGGGTTCAAGTCCCAGCCGCCCTACTATGAATTAGATCTGATCAGGGTTTCTTGTCCTCACTGAAAGGACAAGACTTGATATATACGTGGTTTATCCATGGTTTATTCGAAAGTGACCGCCTGATACCGGCGCTCACTATGAAGGTGCACGACCAGGTTCGATTGAGCTGGAGTGGCCTCGAACACCTTCTGATCATGGACACTGAACGACTCTTCGGGCTCGGTTTAGAGCCTGTACTGACGACAAGTGAGCTCGCCGGGTATCTCGGCGTGCAGGTGCGGGTGCAGGCCATCTATGACCTGCGCACCGACGGGCGCGGCCGTTCTGGCATTCGAGTTGGGCGGGAGATCCGCTATCGAGTCTCCGACGTGCGCCGATGCCTGGACGGCCTCCACGAGCCTGAATCATTCTTGAGCAGTCGAGGGGGCGAGCACTGATGGTCGGACGACCACGACTTCCGATCAGCACGTTCGGTGCCACCAAGACGACCAAGGTCGGTCCAGACCGGTACCGGGCAACGACTGTCTTCCGCGACTGGGACGGCCAGTCACGGCAGGTGGGCGCGACCCGCTCGAGCCGCAATGCGGCGCAGTCAGCGCTGAAAGTCGAACTGGGAGGGCGAATGCGTGCCGGTGGGGTCGGCGACTCGCTGAACGCGGGCTCGCCGTTCCCGATGCTCGCCGACGCCTGGCTGGAGGACATGATGCTCGACGTCGACCGCGCCCAAGGGACCAAAGACACCTACAAGCGGGAGCTGCGCGTGCTCGTGCTGCCCTTCTTCGAGCACTACACCATTCGCGAAGTGACCGTCGGACGCATCGAATTCTTCCTGAAGAAGCAGCGCGAGAAGTCCTACACGCGAGCGAAGCACTCCCGCACGATCCTCAGCATGATCTTGGCTTTCGCAGTTCGGCGAGAGATCATCCCGCGCAATCCGGTGAAGGAAACCTCGCGAATGAAGAAGCCTCCTCACATCCCCAAGGCGCTCACGACGGAGCAGATCGCCGCCATCCGACTCGCGGCCCGCGACTGGCGCACGGGGGAGGGCACGATGGGACCGCCATCCGACGGGCAGGTGAGAGACATCATCGAGGTGATGCTCGGCACGGCGACACGCATCGGTGAGGCGCTCGCGCTTCGGCAATGCGACGTGGACATGGCTGCCGACCCGCCGCGAGTGAACATCAGCGGCACGCTCGTCGTGCACAACGGAGCCGGTGTTCTCCGTCAGGCACACCCCAAGACACACGAGTCGAACAGGGTCATCGCTGTGCCGCAGTTCGCGGCCGATGTGATTCGCCAGCGTTTGGCGCTACTCGATCCGGAGGATACCGAGCACCTGCTCTTTTTCTCGCGGGTTGGTACGCCGCTCGCACCGTACAGTGTCAGGCGCTCGTTTCGGGGGATACTCCTGAACGCTGGACTCGAGGGTCTTGAAATCACTCCTCATTCTTTTCGGCGCACGGGGGCGACGCTGCTGGCCTGCGAACTCGGCATTCAGGCTGCGGCCGACGTGCTCGGTCACACCTCGACTTCGACGACCAAGGCGCACTATGCCGAGCCCGACCGCACGGTGAAGTCCGGGCCGGCGGATGTCCTCCAACAGCTGGCGCCACCCGCGAAGTGAGGGAACGGCGCCATCCGGATCATCGTCACTCTGGCGAGAACTGCCGAACCGCCATCGGGCGGTCTGGGTCTGATTCTTCAGACCGATGCGTGCCAGGTTTGTCGAGTGGCGAGCCGGGCGGTCAGGAAGAGCGCAATGCCAAGTACTCCGAGGATCGCGGCGAGCGTGATTCCCCAGCCCCACACGCTCGACTGGGTGTGCACCAGGAGGAGTTCGTGATCGGTCGCGAAATAGGAGCATCGGACTCCAACGGGAAAGGACGAAAATGCACCGTACGCGGTCCATCCTGCTGAGGGCAGAGCCAGATTGCCTAGATCGGGATTCTGATAGCAGGATTCACCGATGCCCGCATGTGAGATGAACGCGAACTGCAGCCCAGCCAAGGCCAGGAGGGCCATCGACGAAATGCCGAGGATCCAAGACCGCGCAGTCACGGCGAGGAGCACGGGAAGAGCCAATCTTGGCAGTTGCATTTCGTGTACCCCCTCCTGAATAAACTACGTGTGCCAGACACCGAGCAAGCGCTTTGAGACTGGAAGGAAGGAAGTCGCCGGCCTACAGAGTCAAGGTCCGTAGCCGAACCCTCCGCGGGGCGCCTCCCGCCCGCTACCTCCCTGGGCCGGCACCTCCCTGACATTTTGTGGATTCGTTTGCTTCAAGAATCGGGCTCTTGCGCCGTCCCCAGCGGATAAAGAATGCCAGGGCCACGATGATCCCAACCACAAGGAAAACCTAAACGACCACCCAAAAGTTCCACCAAGCCAAAGAACCGAATCCCATCTCGACCACCCCTCGACTCGCGGGCATTCGATTGCCCGTTCTATCGCGAGCCTACGATCCGCGTTCACGGGGCATGCAGGCTTGCGATCAGGTGGAGAAGTCGGTCGCGGTCGCGGCGGTACAGTGCGGCATGCTCCAGGAAATCTATGCGGCCCATGTCGGCGGCCCGTTGATCCGTGAAAACGGCCAGATCCTCCATGCGGTCCGCTGCTGCCCGAAGAACGGCAGCCTGGTCAAACTCATGGCCATAGGCACGGATGAGCGCATCGAGCCGGCCCAGGCGAGGATCTCGTCCGGACGCGTCTGGGTTTGAGTACTCGCCGAGCGGGACGAGTCGATACGCGAGGTAAGCCAGATCCCAAATCCGTGGCCCGGGGGAGGCCATGTCAACGTCGATGAGACCCGCGATGTGCCCGTCTTGGAAAACCATGTTGTACGGTGCGACGTCGTTCAGACACACCACCTCGATTGGCTCGTGTGCAGGCAACTGCCACGTGGCGGCGGCGTACGCGAGGGGCTCGCTGGCGTCATGCGCTCGTCGGAGCAAGGACCCAGCCTCGTGCAGGATCGTCGGCGACCCGATCCGGCTGGGCAGTGGGAAGTTGCCGACGATTCCCGGAAGGTAGGAGAGCACTTCGCGGCCCTGCTTGTCCATGCCAAAGGGCTCAGGTACTTCCGTCACGCCGGCCGCGCGGAGTGTGGTCAGAAGTCGATGTACCGCGGGAGTCCATGGCCCCGCGGGGCGGGGAACGGTGTTACCCACCCGAATGACCATGCTCGAGTTTCCCCCGGCCAGAACTTCTTCATCCATCCCACCAACCTAAAGGCTGCAAGCGGAACCGTAGGGCGAAATGTCGTGCATGAGGGTCAGACGGAGCCTCGCCAGTTCGTGACCGCAGCCCTGTTGGCCTCCTTGAGCTCCGGGGATACGAGGAGCGTGACGAGGTCGAGGCCGAGGAGTGCTGAGCGAAATGCGCCCTCTGTTGTCGTGCCGAAGGTCTGGCACAGCGCGTCGATCTCAGGTTCGGCGTTGTTCCGTTTCGATGTTGCTGCCCGACGATCCGCGAGTCTGACTGTTTCTAGATAGTCGTCCACGATCGCGTCTGGCTCAGTATCAATGGCAGCCAGAAGCAGCATTGCGATAAGTCCCGTTCGATCTCTTCCGCCCATGCAATGAAAGAGAACTCCGCCTTCTAGCGCGCTGGCCAAGGCAGACAGAACGGCGACGCTACGCTCGGGCATCGCGTGGAGGTGCGGCAAGAAGTACAGTGCCGTGCCGCTGAACCCGTTGCTCCAGAAGTCCTTCCAGAAATCGGCATCATCGAGGCCGTCCAGATCGACTGTGACAGTGGTCAGCCAGGCGGGCCGCGTCTGGGTGTCCTGCGCCTGTTCTTCTGCCTGGCGGAGGTCGACGATGGTGCGGATGCCGGCTTCACGAATCTGGTCCCATCCTGCCGGGGTAACCGAGTCAACATTCTCGGAACGGAAGAAAACGCCCCTGGGAGTCAGTGTTCCATTTTGACGGGGGAGGCCACCGAGATCGCGGGCGTTCACCAAACCTTCGACCCGAAGAGCCCGGACTTCACGTTCCGCCCCGTTGACCATGGGCTCAGTTTAGGAGCCGAGAGGGCGCTCGAGTTATCGCGCAACAGTCATTGCGCAATAACTGTTGTTCTTATAGTGTCATCGGTATGACCCCCCGTGACGCCTCACGCACCACGCTCAACTCGGCCGCCTCCATGCGGGTCCTCGCGCATCCAACCCGCCTGCGTCTGCTCGGCCTGCTTCGCGAACGCGGCCCGCTGACCGCTGCCCAGCTCGGCGACGTCGTTGATGAGGCCCCCGGCACCATCAGCTACCACCTTGGCAAGCTTGCCTCCATCGCCCTGATCGAGCCGGCCGAGGCTCAGAGCACCGACCACCGCGAACGCTGGTGGAAGGCCACGACCCTGCTGACCAGCTGGGAGCCCGCCGATCTGCTCGACGACCCCGACAAGCTGGCGGCGTCATCCGTTCTACAGAAGTCGATTGCCCAGGCCTACGCCGCCCGGTATACCGACTACATCGACGCGACGCCTGCCCTGCCCCGCGAGTGGGTCGCAGCGGGCGCGAGTGGTGACCGCAGCCTGCGTCTCACCGTCGAGGAACTGGGCACCATGCGGACCGAGCTCGAAGCACTGGTCAACCAGTGGGTCGACGCCAGCGCCGCCCACGACCCGGCCACGGCCGATGGCGCCGAGCCCGTGGTGCTGGTCTACCAGGCCTATCGCCGACCCTGAATCAGACCGCCGATGAGGAAGAACATGAAGGACGCGCTGCCTCGTGACCGCCGCGCAACCGGCTCCCTGTCGGCGCTCCTGGCTGCGCACGCGATCTCGCAAACAGGCAACGTGATCACAGCGTTCGCCATCCCCTTTTACGTCCTCGGCCTCGGCGGGTCGGGCATCGAGGTGGGAATCGCGGCATTCTTCGCCACCGCCCCGGTTGTGGTCGGCGGGGCGCTCGGCGGGGTCGTCGTGGACCGGGTGGGTCACCGCAGAGCGGCGATCGTTGCTGACCTCGTGAGTGGTGCCACCGTGCTGGCCATGCCGGTACTGGCGCTGACCGTCGGGCTGCCATTCTGGGCCCTTCTCCTCCTGGTATTCGCGGGCGGTCTGCTCGACACCCCCGGGCAGACTGCGCGGCGCGTCATGCTGCCCGGGTTGACCGTAAGGGCCGGCGTGCGGATCGAGCAGAGTGTCGGGCTGTTGGATGGTTCTGAGCGCTTCGCCAAGCTGATCGGCGCCTCCATCGCCGGCCTGCTCGTCGCGCTCCTGGGGCCGATCGCAGCCCTCTTCGTCAACGCGGCCACGTTCGCGGTCTCAGCCCTGCTGACCTGGGCGTTCGTGGCAGCAGTCCCTGCCGCCGTCAGGCTGAGCGGCGACAGCGTTGACGCTCCCCGTTCCTCCTATTGGGCCGACCTGGCCGAAGGCTTCCGCTTCGTCATCCACGACCCGCTGATGCGGTTGGTCGTCGGCCTCGTCCTGGTCACGAATCTGCTCGACGCCGCCCGCGGCTCGACCCTGATGCCCCTCTACGCGAACGATCGTCTGGGAGGCGCGGCCGCTCTCGGTCTGCTGGTGGCGGTCATGGGCGGATGCGCCCTAGTGGGCAACGTGGCCTTCGGCTTCGTCGCTCACCGGGTGCCCCGCCGTGTGACCCTGGCGGTTTGCTTCGCCCTGGCTGGCGGCCCGTCGAGCGCTGCCTTCGCCGTCGGTGCACCGCTTCCCGTGCTAGTCGCAATGACCGCGCTCTCCGGCCTGGCGGCTGGGGCGATCAACCCGATACTCGGCACGGTGGAACTCGAACGCGTTCCCGAACACATGCGCGGCCGGGTGTTCGGCCTGATCAACGCCGGTGCGTGGGCGGGTGTGCCGTTCGGCGCCCTGCTCGGCGGCATCGCCGCCGACTCGATCGGCCTGTCGCTCGCCTTTGGGATCGTCGCGGTCGTCTACACGCTCGTCACGCTGAGCCCACTGTCCGGAGGAGCCTGGCGGGAAATGGAGCGGCGTCCGGTCGTGGTGGCCGCGAACTGAATGGCCCGAACGCTCGCCCGTCCACGCTGACAACCTGAGCCCCGATAGTTCGACGCGTCCACCAACCGGAAACGGAACGCGGAGCGGGCACTATAAGAAATCACGCGGGCTCTAGGAATCTCCGCTTCAAGTGATTCGGCGAGGTGCCATCTTGTAGCCTCAAGGCATGAAGCCTCGTCGCGCTCTCGCTCTCGCCGGATTCGCAACTGTGTGCGCAGTGGTCTTGAGCGGGTGCTCCGTAGACACGCTAATTTGGGGGAACGACGGTGCTCAAGTTATCCAAACTACCGAGAACCTCATCAAAGACCTCGCTTCTGGCGGGACATCTGATCTCGTTTGCGAAGACGCCGAAGCCGATCTCGGTACGGCAAAAGATTGGGAAGGCCGCTCTGCAGGCGAGCCGGAACGGTTCTTTGCCGACTACTGGGATGAACAAGTACCACTCGATCCGCAGTGGAACATCAACCTGGAGGGTCTTCCCGAGGGGGCGACTCCCGGTGACAAACATCCCGGCTACGTCTTTTACCGCGAAACCGACGATGGTCTCTGCGTGATCGATGTCGCATGGTCGACACTCATCGGCTGACGCAGCCGAATTTTCCCGCCACCCCTGTGGCTATTGAAGAAGAGTGGCGGTGCTCTATTGCCGCAGAATAGCGGCATCACCGCCCGGGAGCGGAACGGCCATAGAACCGGAGCGCTACTGGGTCAGCCGATTCGCTTGACTTGTTTCAGGGTGGACGGGCGCAGTAGGGACGTGGCGCCGAGGATCTCGACCCCTGGAAGCTTGCCGTCTTTATCGAAGTCAAGGATGACTTCGCCGCGGCCGTCGATTTCGTGAACGTCCTGCCGAACGGCCTCCCCAGCTTTTATGCGAGGTGAGATGTTGAAGTAAGCCGCATCCGCGGACCGGTCATAGGAGCCTCGCCGCAATTTCTTCACGGCGCAAGAATACGGTACTGGGCACCCGCAAGACGGACGTCTACGGCAGCAGATTCGGCGCTAATTCGTCGAAGTTCCGAAGCCTCGGGGGAGTGGCGTTGGGGAACGTCAGGCGGGACTCTTCAGTTCTCAGCGCCGTGGAAAGGCAGCGAGTTCCTCCCGCCAGGTCGCAGCGGCTCTAAGCGCATCCACGAGTGTGATCTCAATTTCGACCCGGAAGGCGTACTCGGCGAAATGATCGATTTCCGAGCCGCGCCGAGTCGGAGGCAACGACTCTAGAGAGAAATGGACTCGAATGACAGCAGTGTCTTCCCTGTAGCTTCTGACGCTGAATGCAAGGTTCGGCTCGGTGAAAGTCAGGGACGGGTCAATGCCAGCACTGTCACTAACATCAGTGGGCGCCTCAAGCTGAGTGCCAACCCGCTCAAGCCAATTTGCGATCTCCAGTGCTTCGTCGACAACCAACGACGGATCTCGAAACGACCACTTCGCTTCTCCCGAATCGACATCACCTTCAATGATGAGCCAATTGTCATCCCATATGTCACCGACCACCGATTCGAACTGGTACTTGACCGGATGAAGGACGACCCGCACCGATCCGGAAAGGTCCGTGAGTTCCATGCCACGATCATCCCATCGCGCGCGGCTCTCGCTCGCCTGCTCCGCGTACATGTCGCGCCGCATCAGTCAAACAAGGAACCCTCAACGGTAACAAGGGCCGTGTTGGATGGTGATGCGGCCTTAGCGGGTCTGGGCGATGATCGCCTCAGCGACCGTAGCCGGTCCGTCGGACGAGACGCCGTAGAGCGTCTGGCCGAGAGTGAAGTAGAGGGGTGAGTGGGGGCCGTCGTCGCGACGTGCCTGCAGAGCAGTCTCGCCTTCTACCGATCCTTCGAGAACGATCGGTTCGAGCGCCGATGCCATGTCGGGCAGCGTCGTCAGCTCCGCGAGGATCGTCTGGAAGTCGCGTACGACGGTGATCTCGGTGTAGCCGAACCCTTCCGCGAACAGTTCACACCGGAACACTCCAATGCGCGCCTCCACAGCGTCGGAGAGTGCGTCGATGGTCTTTTCACGGGAGTCGAGCAGGCTGTATTCCACCGGCGCACCGTTGAGTTGCAGTGCGTTCTCAATGCCCACTTGGTTGAGGCCGCCGTCGCAGCGCGCCTCGCTTTCGCGGAATGGAAGGGCAGGCCAACTCATTTGCTTGGATGTTGCCGCAGTGACGGCCGCAAAGGACTCTTCCGCGGCGGGCATCATTCCATCGAGAACGCTCATAAGAGGAGCGCCCTCGAATCGGCTGCCACCACTGATGACAGCCGACGAGGTGACCCTGACGTCCACCCAGGCGGACTCGACGGGTGCGGAGATCCGCCACCCGCTCTCACCGGCAGCGGTTGTTGCCTCGATCTGGCCAACTTTCCTGTGCTCGGCGGACGGGGCGTCGCCGGCATACGGGGGGACCCAATCCAACGCAGCGTCGGGCAGCACATCAATACTCAGATAGGCCCAGTCGCCTTGTTCGGCGCCAATAGCCAGCTGCCCCGCTCCGACGCGCCAGGAGCAGGCGAGTCCGCCTGCTCCAGTGAGCAGCGCGTGCTCGAGTGCATGGGAGGGTTGGACAGCCTTCGCCACGTCGGGAGTCACACCATTCGAGCCTGTGAGAGCGGCCACTGCGGCGTCTGGTGAAACCAGATCGTCACACGTGAGTGGCGATGTGTCTGCGGGTGCGGCCGTGGCGGTTTGCCCTCGAGGGGTACTTGGCACGGGGGCGGGCGTACACGAAGCCAGTGACGCGGTCAGGGCAATAACGACAACGGCGGAGACGGCACAACGCAAAGTTCTCATACCTTGACACTAACGACGCACATTTCCAGCGGGGCCGGGTGGCGGTCGAAGATCTAGTTGTGTCGCAGTGGAACCTGCCATCGTCACGCCGCCCGTTCCCGCGTCCCGCCTTGCGTAGTCACGGGGACCGCCGTCCATCCCGCTACTCAGGAGTTCATGAGGGCGGGGCGCCGTCGGCAAATTCTGAAGCGAAGGGTGGCACCAGCATGAGTATGAGGGGATTCTGTACGTAGTAGAGAACTCCGTCACGCCAAGCGAATCCACTGCCCATTGTCGGGTCGTCGCTGGGCTTAGACACGTATACCCATCCTTCGACGAATTCATCGACCCTTTCATGACCGTCGGCAGCGAACTTGGACTGAGCCTCAGCCCACTGAGTCTCGTTCATCGCCAGTTAACCAATCATCACAGCACCATCGCTAGTCTGGGCCTCGCTGACAATGCCACCGCAGGCAATGCCATCGGTGACCATTCTGTCGACGAGGGGGTCGACTGCGTCAGGCTCCTTGTCGTGGAGTTGCACGACCGTGCCGGACCTCCCGAGGATATCCTGCGCCAATTTCTTCGGGAGAATTTTGTCGCAGCTGGCCAAGGGGGTCTGGGTGCTCTTGTCGGGTTGAGATTGGGTCGCACATCCCGTGATAACGGTTCCCAGAATCACTACAAGGACAGCGGCGAAACAGGTCTGGGCAGGCGATCTCATGAAATTGATCGTATCGCCGCTCCGTTTCAGCATGGACAGGGCCCCTCGATCAAGGTTGGTCGTCCGGCCGCCACTCTGTGAGACACCGTAAGGCGCTATCTGCACTCGCCGATCCGTCGGACTTGTCGACCTCTATGCTGTGGCTTGATGGGAAACATTAGAGACCTGATGCCCGACGCCGTTGAACAAACTGCTTTGCCAGGGCACACCGGTCGGGTAAGCAAGGCCCTGTTCACCGTGATCATGCTTGTTGCTGTGTGCGTGATGCTGATTTTCGCTGGCTGGTTCGCCGTCAAAGCTTTCATCTGGCCCATGCAAGAAACGTCTACGGGAACTTGCGCGGTCTATGACCCGAACAGCTGCGTCGACCTGAAGTTGTCTTTTCTCGAGGGCGTAGGGCGACTCGACCTTCCTGATAACAGCGAAGTTCTTGATTCCGGAACGGGTAAGTTTCTCTTCGCCGGATCTGAGTGGGGGCTCGTGCGGTTGCCTGAGGCTGCTGAACCACCTGAGCTTCCGCCTGTTCCGGCCGGAATGTTCAACGCGTACCGAATGGAGCGATTCGAGCGACTTGGTTTTGTATCCACCGACGGTGTGATGTCCTTCTCTCACGGCCGATATTTTACCGAGGTAATCACAGGGACCGACAGCTCAGGGCGGACCCTGATTCTCATCGATCGCGACTGGAATGGATAACGCAGTTCACGTAGAGGGGACGTCCACAGACGCAGATTCGGCGCCACTGCGCCGAGGTTCCGAAATATCGGGGGAGTGGCGTTTGGGAACGGTTGATGGAACGGCTGAGGAGTTCCGACGGTGGATCGTAGAGCGTGCGCTTGGAGCGCCGCAGTTCAGTCGCGTAGTGGTGATCCGACGACGTTGAAGCGAAACCCGCCAAAAGCGCCCGACAGAAGCGGCCGTGCGGTCGCTATAGATGCTTGGACCTCGGGCAAGGCGAGCGAAGCTTGATGCGCTTCGGCGCTGTCCCATAGTTCCACGACGAACACCGTGTCGAGGTCGTCGTCGCTGACCCCTACCTCATACGCCAGGCAGCCGATCTGTTTGAGGGTGTCGCTGCGCTGAGTCAGATGAGCAACCAGCTCATCACGTTTACCGGGGACGACACCGAGTGTTCCCGCGTTTGCGAAAGTCATGGCACAACCCTACCCAGCGCCCGAGCATGCCGATGCTCTGTCTTTTGGCAACCCTTGACGCGGCAGGTTCGTCCCGCAGCCTGTCCGCATGGAAGCGCAGCGTTTGGAATACTCGAAGCATGGTCGACGTCACCCTCACCCTGTCCTCTGGTTCGGCAATTCTCCGGCGCGCTAGACAAGAAGACTTGTCGGCAGTCCTTGGACTGCTCGCGGATGACTCGATCAGCGCCTCCCGAGGCGACACTGGTCGATCGGAGGACCTTCCCGCCTACGAGCGTGCGTTCGCCGCCATCGACGCAGATCCGGCGCAGCAACTGCTCGTCGCGACTTCGATTCAGGGTGAAGTGATTGCCACGATGCAGCTCACCGTTATTCCGGGACTCGCTCGAGTCGGGTCCTCGCGTTTGCAGATCGAAGCCGTCCGGGTTCGGTCTGATCAGAGGAGACGCGGAGTTGGTGGAGCAATGATTCGTTGGGCTGTGGACAATGCACCGACATTCGGTGCCCAGCTCGTTCAGCTCACCTCTGACGCCGCACGCGTGGATGCGCACCGATTCTATGAACGGCTTGGCTTTACGGCATCGCACGTCGGGTTCAAGTACGCCGTGCCGGAGATACGCTGACACACGGGCTCAAGTCCGAGTCACCAACCCTTACGGGGCGATTAGGACCGCTGGGTCAGCTCCGTGCCGCCCGATCTGTCGAGCCGATGCCGATTGCGGCAATTATGCCCGCTGGTAGCGCCAGCAGAAGCCCGACGAATGCGGTGAAGGTGCTGCTCTGCGCGAGCCCCAACGCGATGCCGACGATGCCCACTCCGGCTGCTGAGCCCAAGCCGCCCGCGACTATTCTGGCCGCGCTCGCGCGGACTAATCTCCGGTCAATCAAGGCGACTGAAAGAGCCCCTCCGAGCACAGACAAGGCTGCTACCACCAGGCCAACCACGCCGAACTGCGTGGCACCGTTCAAGACTGCGCCCAGCGTCAGGTATGCCCGCCAGTCGGGGTTGCCGAAGACTGAAAACCCCAGGAAGACGATTGCTCCTAAGAGGAAACCGCTCGGTAGCGCTGCGATCAGAATGACTCGGTAGCGCTGGGTGAGTTCCATGCCTGCAGTCTCCTGCATCGGAGCTACAACGTTTCATTCGGGCTGAACCCGTCCGCGAGAGCGTCCGCCATTTCAGTCCAAATGCCAACCCGGAACGCGTCACCAGGCCATCGATACGAGAAGTCCGAATCCGATTCCCGCAAAACGACTCCGATTACGAGCGCCCCGACGGCCCTCGTCCAGCGGGTGGTCGACCAGGGAACAAGAAAGATGGGCAGCCCAATCAGAAACGGGATTGGCAGGAGGTTGCCGATCGTGCCGCCGACATTCCGACTGACTCCAAATCCGGCACCCGTGCATCCGTTGATTCCGCAGAAGTCCCACAGAGCGCTGATTAGAAGGACCGAACTCACAATCACTGGAATCGGAAGAACCCAGAGTAGGTGGAGCCAGGTGCGCTGCTCCGGCGCAGTTTCAGACATCTAGGGCCTTTTTGCTTACGATCGGGGCATTCATGGCGACGCCATCAGCCTTATGAGACCACGTTCGCATACGCCACGGATGTTGCACCACTGCTGACGGAGATATCCTGCATCCCAGGTTCGGAGTCGTGGCACCTGGGACAATCGACCGCTTGACAATTGGGCACCCTGGAAGCAGATTCTCAGGCCGATTCGGCTAGGTTTCTAAGTTTCGGGGGAGTGGCATTCGGGAACCTTGAGCGGGCATCAAGCCTTGGGTATTCGTTCTCGGCCGACGGCCGACGGTCGCTGGTCAACTTGAGTGCTGCCCACGCAGCTGGCGCCCGCGACGCCGAGTCAGTCAGGCCAATGCGGCCAACTGTTCCCGCACCCATGACGACAGCGTGTCAGCTGCCACCTCGCGCCCGGACAAAACAACGCCGAGGGCTTCCTTGTATACGACATCACGCACGGGAAGCGGTCGTCCTATTCCCACCTCGAGCATTGTGAGCCCGTTCCTGAAATCCCGCTTGTGGCCCTTGTAGATCACCCAGTGCGCACCTGGAATCGCGGTAGTCAGTACTTCCCCGAGATACGCCTGCACCTCGTCGATGAGCGCAAGCTGACTTGACGTGAACGGGCCGCTACCCGGAGTGCCGAGTGCAGGAAGCGGGTCCCACCACGCGGGCAACTCCACAGTCTCCGTGTCTTGCCGCTCCTTGATGTGCGTCAGGAACCATTCGTTCACGGCATCCAGGCTTTCGACACTGCCATCGAGTTGCGGATCGCTGGGTGAACTCAACCGTGCCCGGAGACGGTCTCGCGCCGACTCCAAACCGCTGACATACGCCTCGTGCAATTCCTCGCGCTTCTCGCGACTGGCGCTCATGGTGTCCCACATGACATCAGGCTACCCAAAGGACGAAAAGGAACGTCCATGGACGTAGATTCGGCGCCAACCCGTCGAAGTTCCATAGTCTCGGGGGAGTGAGGTTGGGGAACGCCCAACGGTCGCCCACAGAGGATCGATTCCGTGACAGACGCACCGGAGCCGTTGAGCAGTACCGATCATGGGAGTGCACCCGTGCTTGCCCGACGGGTGCGGACCCTCGAGCGAATACGCGCGTTACGTGGAGGATTTCAAACCGGCCAGACGGAGAACGGCCGTTAGCCCGTCGGGCGTTCCTGGCCAGTGCCGTTGGACCGCATCGCTGCCTGCCCGACGAGTCGCGAATCGAAGAGCGATCGCGACAACGATGGCGTCGTCCGCGTAGCCGAGAACAGGGACGAAATCCGGAATGACGTCTATCGGCGACAGCAGGTAGACCAACAGAACGGTAAGCCAGATTCGAACGCCAATCGACAGGGTTGGGTCGGCCGTGAGGCGTTTGAGTAGCCGTGCGACGTCGGGCGCGAGACGAAGGAGGTCACGAAGCGAAGCACCGCTGGCATGCCTTCGCTGTTCGATCCAAAGGACCAGAACGAGGGCCAGCCACAGCACCAGCAACCCGCCGAACACGCCGAGTGCGACTTCCCACCAGGTGGTCATGAGGTGCCGCCGCGCAGATGAATGACCGCGATGGCTTCACGAGCGTCGGTTGAGGTCATGTTCTGATTCTCGCAGTGGGGACGACCGCTGAGCCCTGCGCGGGAACCTTCAGCGCGCCGGTGCCGCAGGTTGATCCCGGTGTCGAGCCGAGGGAGTCACTCTTCGGGGTTGACGATCAGGAAGTCGCCGAGCTTCGTCCACCCGTCCGGGATGATGTCGTCGGCGACCACGACTCTGGCACTGCCCGTCGCGGAGCTGCTAACCCACAAACGTGTTGCGTTGACATCTGATGCGCAGCTGGATGCTGCACCCTCCGTCGGGTTGGAGATCACGAGGCAGTAGCCGGGTGCCCCGGAGGTTGGATCGACGTGCTTCGCGAGGAAGTAGCTGACACCAGCGAGCTCGCCGACGAAACGGCTGGATTCTGGATCGCTCGTCGCGTCCTCGGCCGCGGGCGGGAGCACGTCGTCCGGGCCGCTCTCGGCGGCCAAGAAGCTTCGGATCTGCGAGATCGAATCATCGGGTGCGCACCCGGTGAGGACCAGAGCCGCCGTGCAGATCAGTGCGCCCGCCCGAACCCCTAAACGAACCATTGCCCACGCTCCAGTCCTGTTGTCTGTACTGACGGTACTGTGTCGCGGCACCAAAGATGATGACATCCACGGCCAGTTCTTGGCTCGCGCCGACCGGAGCCACGTTCAATGAGCGAGAGTCCGGGCCGCCAGCCAGCTGCGGAAGTTCCTCCGACTGGGTCAGTAGCCGAATCCGCTGAGGCGGTGCTGGTCGTCTACGGTCGATACTCTTTCGGCGGCGGCGGCGATGTTGGCAGGTCGCCGGGGGCAGCTCGGCCTCCGAAAGTCAGGGTAGCGATCGAGGACAGCCCGGCACCGATGCCCTTGGCAAGGAAGGACAGGATTGCCCCCAGTACTTGCCCTACCCCGGAATGGGCTCGTGGCTGAGTCATGCGGTGCCCCGATCTCCAAGTCGTGTGCGTCTCGGCGTCGAGAGCATGCACGATCGCGCAGCTACTTCACGGCGCGCATTTTTCACTCTACGAGGGTGATCAACGTGTATCCAATAGCCACAAGTAGAAGATCGTCTTTGCGTCTCCCAAGTGCCTCCGGCACCGACGCTGTTGAAGACATTCTGCCGTCACGCGTGGGCTCATCCGCAGTCCCGGAAGCCGGACGTGGACGGACGCAGATTCGATGCCCCCTCGTCGAAGTTCTGAAGTCTCGGGGGAGTGGCGTTTGGGAACCTTGTGCGGGCGGCGAAAGACCTTGGTGTTCCTCAGCGGTCGTTTGACGGTTCCAGGGGCTCGAGTTGAGACAGGAGCATCCGAATGAACGTCGTTCCTTCGCGTGCGGGCCGTGCGTGACCGTCTGGCTGCCAGCCCCGAGAAGTGTAAAAACGGATCGCACGGTCGTTCTCGTTCCACACCTCGAGGACTGCAGTGGCGGAATCGGCGGCCAGCCATTTCGCCTCAAAGGCTTCATAGAGTCGGCTGCCGATTCCCCGACCCCAGGCGTGCGGGTCCACATACAGACCTACCAACTCGAAAGCGTCGGCTCGCGCACCATCCGGAAGTGACGTTGCTTTCATCGCGGCGAAGCCAAGGATCTGGCCGGCGACGGAGGCCGTCATGACGGTGTGTTCGTGCGACCTGAGACGGTCCCGCCACACAGGTTCGTAATCCCACTCCTGACCGGGAACCCCCAGCAGCCGGGGACTCTCCAAGTAGTAGGCATCTCGCGCTGCTACATGGATGCGAGCTATGTCCCCAGCGAACTCGGGACCAGCCTGAGCGATTCGGATATCGGGCATGGACGGAAGTCTAAACGAGCGGCGCAGAGATCCGGGTGGAGACCCGGCCCAGATTCCCCCGATGGGGAGCAATGCTCAAGCCCAACCTCATCCGGGCGTGCGTTCTTGTTCTAGTGCGGCATAGTGAGGCTGAGCCAGCGTTCTTCGATGGCATAGCCGAGATGTTCATTCATGCGGATGCTGCCGGCGTTGATTTGAGCTCCACCCGTGCCGAAGATCCTTACTCCGTCGTTGGCCAACGCCGTGATCGATGCAGCCTTGACGGCAACGGCGAGCCCTCTGCGGCGGTAAGAGCGGTGGACGGACGTGAATTCGGTTTCTGCGCGCGCGGTAGTCAGGCAAAGAGCGCTGACGGCCACGAGTTGCCCGTCATTGATGGCGCCAAATAGGCGGCACCCGGATCTCCACAGTTCGAGCACAGCGGACTCGTCGCGCTCCGGCACCGCCGTCGCTGGCGTGTAGGGGTAATCGGCGTGATTCAAAGCTTCGAGCGCTGTGACCTGGGGCGCCCAGCTGGCGTCGAGTTCCTCGATCAGGAATCCTTGGTCCGTTGCCGCCACGACCGCCGCATTTAGCACCGTCAGGTCGGGCGGATCGCGCAGGCGCAGGCGGGCGCCCCAAGATTCGCCGACAACGACGTACCCCGCCTGGGTTAGGTGTTGCAGGCGCGGATCATTGACTTGGATTACCTGGATATCTGCGTTCACGAGGCCTACTGGCTTGCAATCATGTCGAGAAGTCGGACGCGATCGCGTCGGTATAGTGCGGCATGCTCCACGAAATCACGGCGACCCGTGTCGGCGGCACGTTGATCCGTGAGAACGGCAAGATCCTCCAGGCGATCCGCTGCGGTCCGGAGCACGGCAGCCTGGTCGAACTCATGGCCGTAGGAGCGAATGAGCGCATCAAGCCGGCCGGGGCGAGAATCCGAGCCTGGAGCGTCATCGTCTGCGTACTCGCCGAGCGGGACGAGCCGATATGCGAGGTAGGCGAGATCCCAAATCCGAGGCCCGGGGGAGGCCATGTCAACGTCGATAAGACCCGTGATGTGCCCCTCCTGGAAAACCATGTTGTACGGTGCGACGTCGTTCAGGCACACCACCTCGATTGGCTCGTGCGCAGGTAACTGCCATGTGGCGGCCGCGTGCGCGAGGGGCGCGCTGGCGTCATGCACCCGTCGAAGCAAGGACCCAGCCTCGTGCAGGATCATCGGCGACCAGATCCAGCTTGGCAATGGGTAGTTGCCAACGGCCCCCGGAAGGTAAGAGAGCACTTCGCGCCCCTGCTCGTCCAGGCCAAAGGGCTCAGGTACTTCCGTCACGCCCGCCGCGCGGAGTGTCGTCAGAAGTTGATGAACCGCGGGAGTCCAAGGTCCGGCGGGGCGGCGAACGGTGTCGCCTACCCGCACGACCATGCTCGAGTTTCCCCCGGCTAGAACCTCTTCATCCATTCCTTCAACCTAAGGGCTGTAAGCGGAACCCTCTCCGGGCCATTTTTCCTAGCTGTCAGCCTGGTCGGGAACTTTCACGAGCAGTTGGCCGACCTCGCAGTCGAGCGCGACGCAGATCGCTTGAAGCGTGGAGAAGCGAATTGCGCGTGCACGATCATTTTTCAGGACCGACAGGTTCACGATACTTAGCCCGACCAGTTCACTCAGCCGGGTGAGCGTCATCTGGCGCTCTTCCAACAGTTCGTCAAGCCGGCAATGGATGCCACTGGATAACTCGTCCGCCATCCCGGCTAGACCAATCCTTCTGTCTCGCGCTGCAGGCTGGCGCCGGCGCGGAAGACGCTGGCGATGATGCCCAGGGTCAAACCGACAAAGACGGGCGTCCAATCGAACGCAGGCGCACCTAACCAGCCGGCCAGAAAGGGCGTGTCAGACAGCAGCTCCCATCGGGCCTGGCTCGTGCCGAAACTAACGAGCAGTTGATTCGCGCTCCCAATGATGGCGATAGTCAGGGCGGAAATCGTCATTCCTGAAATGACGGGCCCGGCAAAGGGCTGTCCGCTGCGAACATTTCGGGCGAGCACCATGATGGCCAGGGCAACGACTCCGTGCGCAAGAGGGGTGAGCGCCCTCGGAGCGTAGTAGAGCAGCGACGTGCCGAGGCTGAGATCCTGGGCGGTGAACTCGACCTCGGTGAAATACCCGTCGGGCGACTGCGCACTGACGGCGAGACCCGAGACTGAAGTTGCCGGGCTGGCGCCGACCGGCAGGGTGATGGCTGAACCGCCACCGGCCAGTCCCGAGCTGAGCACAACAAAAAGCATGAAAGTGGCGAAAACGAAGGCGCCCATCGCGTAGATACCTACCGCGACCTGCACGGCTACCAGGGTTCGTGCCTGTCGATTTGAAGTCGATGTCTGCATAGTGACCCTCCTGGCTACTTAACGATTATCGATAATCTAGCCGAGACTGCCTTGGACTGCCAAGACCCGATCAAGCTGTCCACACGCGGAACGCTTCACGAGGCCATCGACATGAGAAGTCCGAATCCGAGTCCCGCGAAAGCGACTCCGATCACGAGTGCCACAACGGCCCTGACCCAGCGGTTGGGCGACCAGGGAACGAGGAAGATGGGCAGTCCGATCAGAAATGGGATTGGCAGAAGGTTGCCGATCGTGCCGTCGATATCCCGGCTGATTCCAAATCCGCCACCCGTGCATCCGCTGATTCCGCAGAAGTCCCAAAGCGCGCTGATCAGAAGGACCGAGCTGAAAACCACCGGAATCGGAAGAGCCCAGAATAGGTGGAGCCGAGCGGGATGCTTCGGCGCAGTTTCAGACATCGGGGGCCTTCTACGCACAATCGGGGCACTCATGGCGGTGCCATCAGCCTGATGTGACCACGTTTGCATACGCCACGCGTGTTGCACCACTGCTGGCGAGAGAGACAGAGTGAATCGCAGGTTCAGAATCGCGGCACCTCAAAGCACCTGGAGGCCGATTCGGCGCCAACCCGTCGAGGTTCCGAAGTCTCGGGGGAGTGGCGATGAGGAACCCCCTGCGGGGGACTTCCACTCGCTACTTACCGGCAGCGGGCCGGTGACCTTCCGTGGGTTGGCTCGCCTCAAGAATGGCGCTCTTGCGCCGCCCCCAGCGGATGAAAAGCCCCAGAGCCACGACGACCCCAACCACAATGAGAACCTGGACTACCACCCAGAAGTTCCACCAAAAAAGAGCACTGAATTCCATCTCGACCACCCCTCGATTCGCGGACACCTGAGTGCCCTACTTAGCGCGAGCCTACGACCGCGTGGTCGTTCGGGGCAATACGCCGTCGATTGCCTGGCCAGTCCGGAGCAGCTCGCCAGACGGAACCCTCGCCGGGACTTGGTTGCTTTGGGACGGTTCAGCTGGTGGGCTGGCCTGCTCGCCAGTTGCGTGCATGGGTCAATATCTGCTGGATGACTGCACTCTTGGCGTCGGCGTAGTGGTCCATGTCGCTCCATGTGTTGGCCGCGAGCGTCCGCTTTGTGGATTCGTAGAGTGCACGGTCTGCCGCGCTGACCCGGAGCCAGTCGCGGAGGTCGAGATAGTCGGTCCGCTCGGCGGTCTCTGGCGGAAGAACATGCACGTGGAAGTCCAACTCCGCCGTGCGGAGCATCCGGTGGCCGTCTTCTCAAACACGGAGCCGCAACCCGATGGATTCCAGGGGCACAAGGTAGGACTCCTCGTCGTCAATGTCGGCCACGACAAGAAGCATGTCGATCACCGGTTTCGCAGCCAGTCCAGAGACTGAGGTCGAGCCAATGTGTTCGACCGACAGCGCAGCCGGGCCCAAGGAGCCCTGGATCTTGTGGGCCATGGAAGCGGCTTTCGCGGGCCATGTGTCGTTGTAATCGACGATGACGATCGCTCGTGGCTCACGACCGCCGATCAGGATGGTGTCGAGTTCCGTGCCTCTTGCCTGGTCCATCCAGCGAGTCTGGCACGACAGACTCGACCGTTGAGGCCTCATTGAAGTCCGCCAGCAGGGAACGCTGAACGCCGAACGCCGAACGCCGAACGTCCTGCGGGCGCCCGAGCACCTGAATCGCCAGAAGCTACATCTTTTGGAGGCGGACGATCTCAACGGTTTCGCCAGCATTGGGGTTGCTTCCAAGCATCCGAATGAGCCCAGTCATTCGCGGGCTCTGGAACGAGCGCTCTGGTTCCTCGTTCATCTCCACAAATACCTCGAAACGGCGTCCGGCTGCGTGCTCGTCCACCCATTGGAGTACTTCGGTGATGTCCTCGACGTCTGTGAGGACGTAGGCGTCCAGATTCCATCCATGCTCGGGTGAGGGCCGTTGCCAGAAGTTCACGCGATAGGCAGGCGAGTCAATGGAGTCGCGCGGCTCGGCATGCACTGTTTCTGTTGCTCGCATGCTCAGTACTCTACGAGCCAGGGTCATTCCCAGAGGAACCCTCAGCGGGAGATGGTTTGCATCAGGGCGTCCAGTGTGAGGGATCCGTTGTCGGACGTCTTGGGGGTTGAACGAAATGCGCGTGCTCGGTCTGTTTCGGCTCCGGTCCCGGTGAGATACCGGTCAATGTCGTTGGGGGAGGCAAAGTTGAAAGGCTTCAATCGCAGTGCGGTGAGTGGTGCGTTGATCTGGAAGGCGATCTTGGGAGCATCCTCGGGATGTTGATCGAGCACCGCTTCCAGGAGGGCCGAGGGGATGTCTCTGTGGAGGTTGTAGAGCATGTGTCTTACTGTCGCCTCGGCATCATGGACGAGCAGTGCGATGACGTCCGGTGCGAGGTTCACCTGGAGCGCGACCTGAGCACGATCCTCCCAGACCAGACTGACGGCCATCTCCTGGTGCATGTCAGCCGGGAGCGAGTCGCTGGGGACCTCACGCATGAACACCTTGACCGGATTCAGTTCATCGTTTTCCACTTGATCAGTCAATCATCGCCGCTGTCGGTTCGTCGAGGCTTGCCTCGGGTCGAGTGGTACTCCGTGGCGTGGATTCTAACGGATTGAGGCTGAATTGTTCAGCTCTGGGGGCGCGCAGGACGAACCCCTTGTGGTCCGATTTCGTAAACCGATAGGTTTGCCTAAATTGGGGGAGATATATGGCCGACAAGTGGACGTTTGTGTGGTTGGTCGTCGTGTCGGCCACGGTATTCACCCTGATGGGCTGTTCGCCTGCTAATGGCTTCTCCGACCTGAGTAGAACGCCCAGTGCTGAGGATGCCATCCCAAGCGGCCTTCCTGACTACGCATTAGACGATTTCGACCCCGGCAGCCTGAGGTTTGTAAATGCCGTTGACGGCACCCGGCTGTACTTGGCACGAGGGCGCGACTACCCGGTGTGCCTGCTCGCCTACAGGACGGCCACTGACTGGCAAGGAGCGTGCGGCTCGAACATGACGACCATGAAGTCGCCAAGCTTTGAAGTCATGGTTGTTCAGGATGGCATGCCCAATCGAAAGGGCTGGAGCAAGGCAGGCGAGAACCTCCGCATCAAGGACCAGTAGGTCCAGCGTTGCCGAAAGGGAAGCTTTGCCGGTCCTCAGCCCCCGCGTCGAAGGAAGGATATTCATGGCTTCTCGAACACCTAGGCTCTCTCTGGTCGTACTTGTCGTGTTGGCCCTCAGTGGGTGTTCGGCTGGAGTTGGCACCGGTGATTCAGCGTCGGTTGCCGGGGGAGCGATCGAGTTGGCGGTATCGCAGACTTGCGCTGATGGGGTGGCCCCGCAATGCGTTCAGGTCAATGGCGAAAATGTTGTTCTCCCATCCGCACTTGAGCGAGCTGGAGTGAAGGAAGCCACCATCGCCGAAGGTGAGGGGCAGAACGCGGTTGTCGTGACGTTCACCGAAGACGGGGCGGTCGTCTTTTATGCCCTCACGGTGAAGGCCGTCCAAGCCGGGGATTCGGCGCGCCTGATTATCAAGATCGGCGGGGAGATACAGGCTGCCGTCGTGGTGATGGGGGCCATGGAGGGTGATCAGGTGCAGATCAGCGTCTCTCCAGACGACAACGCCCAGGAACTCGTAGACCTGATTCACAAAGGCTGAGAAGCGTCGGTGCATCCGGACAAATTCGGGAGAGTGTGGAGGATGAGCGGTGCTTAGCCCAGGTCCTAGCGGCGCCCATGGGGAAAGAAAATTGAGGTCAAACGTCGATGCATAAGAAGCGAATGCAGCAATCCAACCGGGTCTTGAAGGCAGGGTCGCCAGCTTCCGGGCAACTGGCTAGGCCAGCGGCGGTGACTTACGCCTTTCTTTCGATCACGGCAGGCGCTGGTCTAGCCTTCATCGTCGCGACAGGGGGACTCGTCAATGCGCCGTGGGCTACAGCGCAGGCCGTAACCATAATCTTGGTGGCCGTGAGCTTCGCCGTGGCTAGTGTGTGGTTTGTTGTGCTGCCCGTTGTAGCCGGGCTTCTTGCGACTAGGGGGCGTCGCTGGCCAGTGATCTATCTGACCGTGTTCGCAGTGACTCAGGTACTTACGATCGGGTTGTCGCCCGTGTTGGGAGTGCTATCGTCGCTCCTCACTGTGCTCGGTTGTGTGCTGCTCTGGTTGCCAGAATCACTCGCCTATTCAAAGTCGATTTCATCTCATCGACGTGAGTTGCGCCGCTCATGACGGCTGCCAGGTCCGTTTCCTGGCCGGGCTGGGTGGACTTGTTGAGGCAGGCAACCGTGCGCGGGACGAGGACTGCCTCGGCCTGATGCAACCTGCCGGTCAAGCGGTGTCAATCCGTGATCGCCACCGCGAGAGCAAACCCGGTAATTGCTAACCCTCTGTGCGCTCTGTCACATCGTGGAACCGGTGTGTCATCTAGCATGGCCACATGGGCGAGATACAGGCTGGGCAAGGCGGAGTTTTCAGCTCAAACCGCTGGCGTCGGGTGAGCGTTTCCATGGTCGTCCTCGGCGCCGTGGCTGCCGTCATCGGACTCGTGTTCCTTGTCGTGCCGAGTGACCAAGCGAGCTTCGGCTGGTTCGCCTACGCGCCGCTCAGCAACACGACGTTCTCTCCAATAGGCCTACAACTTTCGCCACGGAGTCAGATCGGGATCGCGCTGTTCATTGTCGGGCTGGCAGTGCTCGCATTCGGTGCCGGCTGGATGTTCGGTCAACGTCAAGCTGCCAGCCAGCAACGATTGCCCGATCCGGGCAGTTCAGGCAACTGAAAGGGCCCCCTCCTTCGCCCGCTAGCCCAACCTTCAGCGGGTCAAAACCTTAAGACCATCGTGTCCGAATTGCCGGATCGTCCCGCGACCGCGAATCCGTTGCTCACATATAGAGCGCGGGCTCGCTCGTTTTCATCCTCGACACTCAAGCTCAGTCCCCGGAGGCCACGATCCGCTGAGGCCCGTACGGTCCGCTCAAGAAGAACGCGGCCCACGCCCTGGCCTCGATGAGTGCTCACTACGCCCATGCCCAGCTCGGGGATGTCCTCGTCAACGAATCCATACCCAGGATCTTCGGCGGTCATGAACCTCACCCACGCGGCACCGACCGGCTTGTCCGCCTCGTGTGCAAGGAAACCGAAATCTGAGCTCCGTTTCCAATCGGAGAGGTAGTGCCACAGGTCGGGGGTATTCATGATCGATTGCAGAGTCGCAGTCTGCCGGTCCTGGCGCCAGTTCACTGCTTCTAACAGCATCGCAGCGAGAAAATCGATGTCCTCAGTTGAAGCATCGCGGATATGCAAGGTCATGACAGTGTTCCTCGATTCAGACAAGTGGCTAGGTCGATTCGTCGACATGGATTTGCACGCTTATCGAAGGAACATGTATCGAGTGTTGCAGTCATTGCGCGGGACGTCCAGCCTCAAACAACCGGGTCCTACGTAGGCAATGGACGAACGCACTGCGGGCAGGCTCGCGCTCCGGTTCGGTTCTCTCCTCATAGAACGACTCCAGCGCTGCGCGAGACTAGGCGCCAGTACAACGGCTTGAAGTGGCGGATCTCGGAGGCGATCACGCGAGCAGCGTCATCCAGCGCCTCGGCCGAAACGGTTAACTGTTCAAGGATGAGCATCACAATAATGGCGCGCGTCTCCGCGTTTACCCGATCGAGTTTGTCACTAGCGTCCCGGTGTCGTCGGTCGACGTGCGATGCTGTGTGGGCGAGCTTGTCTCGCATGTCCTTCACGCCCTCGATCCATCGCAGCTCGTCGATTCCAATGAGCTTCAGCCGATCCACTGTGACCTGGCCCACCACCTCGTTAGGGCGAGTCGTAAGCGTTGGTCTGTCGTTGCGGAGCGACTCGTGTAAAAACGCCCTGAACTCGGCGTTCTCTGGTCCGGGACAGAACTTTTTCAGTTCCTTGTCTTTTGCCGCAAGGAAGCCCTCGGGGAAGCGGGTCTGCGTTTTCCCCACCAGCCCGTGGAGATGCTCGACGACTGCGATCGCTGACGATACCGAACCTTCGAGCACGCCCCGCGAACCGTGATGGTAAGCAGTAACCACTTGTGGCGCAGGAAAGAGGTTGTCGACAATGCGCCACCATGCAGGAAAAAGGAGGTCGGTTCCAATCGTAGAAGCTGTGAGCACCATCTGACTCGGGTGCAGCCTTCGCGTCTCAGTACCGCTTGGCTCGAGAACGGTGAAGCTGCCGGTGTCTTCGCGACGGACGTGCGGTAGGCCGACGCGCTCGTAGAAGCGGGTTTCACCGTGCTCGGTCACCGATTGCTGCGGATCCTACGAAATGAAACCGGACAGCCCCGTAGAGATCCAATTCGCCGCTCACCCCGTGTCTACTCTCCGGAGTCAAGGCCGCGCCGCCTGCCCCCCGATTAGTGCACGCCTGGCCGTGGCATTAGTGGGGTTCTATAGGTGGCGGTGGGCACCACACCGGGTGCCCATCGACGAAGGCCGCTGGCGGTGATGCGCCGGATTCGGGCAGCGCCGCCGAACGTTACTGATTAGGAGGAACGGAGTCACTCAGAAGGGCTACGTCGAGGCCGTCGAGAATCAGTTCGAGACCGAAGCCAAATTCGTTGCCGAAGGCGTATCCGGGCTGCAGGATCAGCGATACTGCCATCGCGGCGAGGTTCTGGAAGGAGTCGGCCATGGCTTCATGCTGCGCCATAATGGCTTCGGTCGCGTCGCCGATGTCGCCGGACGGGTCGAGCGGTAGTGAGGCCTCCTGCTGGGCGAAGCCCAGTACGTAACTGTCCAGGATCGACATGGCGTGGCCCGTCATGGCCATCGAGAAGCCCGCAGCCGTTAAGCAGCCGATGACGGAATCGAGGTGACGAAGGGTCGCCGGTCCAGGCGATGTGCGGGCCTTCATGCTGATGGCCCAGGGATGCAGTGCCAGGACACTGCGCGTCGACCCCGCCCGCTTCCACATGGCCGCTCGCCACTCGTCCCCGGCACTCGGCGTGGCGAATTCGGAGTGCACGATGTCGAGCATCCCGTCGAGAAGATCTTCCTTGTCCTTTAAATGGTAGTAGAGCGACATGGCCGTTATGTCGAGTTCGGCGGCCAGCTTGCGCATGCTGAGCGACTCTATCCCGACGGCATCAGCAAGGGCCATGGCGACCCTGACCGCTCGCTCACGGGTGACCGGTGTTCTATCTTCAAGCTTCGCCATAGACACCACCATACGCCGTATGGTACTTTCACACTATTCACCATACACCGTATGGTGCGACGACTGGAGATGAGAAACGTATGGGTAATACACGCACAATCGCCCGCACCGTCGGCACGCTGATGCTTGCCGCCTTTGTCCTTTATTTCATTGGAAGCTCTATCGCGACGACCGCTTCCCCCGGCGGCCTCCTAACCGCAGGAGTGGTGCTCATGGTGTTGAACTCGGTGGCCGTGGTCACGATCGGAGCGGTCCTGCTTCCTGTCCTTCGGCCACACGCTCCAGTAATCGCGGCCACCTACCTCGCCACCCGGATCTTCGAGGGTGGGATTTTGGCGGTCGGCGCGGTCGCGCTACTCGCCGGAATGGGCGGCACCAACTTCCTCGCATACAACATTGCGATGGCGGGCCTTGGCGTCGGTAGCCTGCTGTTCTGCATTGCGCTCTACCGCTCACGCCTCGTGCCACGGTTCCTGGCCGTGTGGGGATTTATCGGCTACGCGTTGTTCGCGGGCGGGTGCGTTCTCGAACTCGCCGGCGTAGTGGGTGCCAGCCTCGTTTCCACCGTTCCGGGTGGCCTGTTCGAGCTATTCTTCGCCATCTGGCTCATTGTGCGGGGCTTTGGCACGACCGCAGCCGTAACGGCGCGGGCATGACCGTACCCTGTCCCACATAAGGCCAGCCGTGCTCGGGCACCGCTCCGTCCCGGCCACCGGTCGCGTCAGCCCGCACCGAGGTGTCCCGTCAGCGCGATCACCGGGGTCTGCCGCATCACGGTGCTCGTTGCTGGTGTCCGACATCGCCGCTCGAGAGCTGCCCCGCGACGTGTGGTGTGCACCGGTCGGTCCTGAGCCTGGGCGCGACGAAGCCGGATGGTGGGTTCTCGGTGGACCGTCGGCTGCGGATCAGGAGTGCCCGGATGATGGTCAGGTGGGGGAACTCGACCAGCATGCCGATGATGATGGCCGCGTAGATCAGGGGCTGATCGGGCAGGGCGATCATGGTCAGGGCGAGCATGAGCGGCGCGTTTCGGGCCGCAGTCGTCATCGTGAGCAGAGCATGCTCCGGGTAACGGAATCTGAAGATCTTCGAGAGTGTGTGGCCGAGAAGAAAGGTGAGGGTGAAGAAGACCACGACGGCGGTGAGGATGGACGCGAACGCGTCAGCCCGGCCGAGGATCTCGCCGATATGGGCTGCGAAGATCTCGACGATCACCACGGCCAGGATCCAGGGAATGGTGGCGCCGACAACGCGGAGGAGCCGGTCGAAAGCCGCTTTTAAGAGATACCGGGTGAGCACAGCGCGGGTGCCGACGGCGATGGTCGCCGGAACGGCGAACCACAAGCCGATCGTCTCGAGCATTGTGCCGGGACCCGCTGCGGAGGCCGTGCGGGAGAACAGCATGAGGACTATCGGAAACAGTGCGAGCTGGGTGATGAGGTTCACCGGCAAGAGAACGGTGCCGAGCGCCGTGTCACCTCCGGCCAGTCGGGTGAACCCGAGAAACCAGTCCGTGCACGGGGCCAGGAAGTAAATCAGCAGACCGGTGAACAGCAAGGGTTCTGCCGCCAGAAAGAGGGAGGCGATGGCCAACCCGACAATGGGGATCAGAATGAAATTCGCGCACCAGGCGACCATGAGGAATCGCGGTGCCGCGCGCATCCGCCGAATATCGGAGAAATGCACCTCGAACAGGAGCAGGCACATCAACGTGAGCACGGTGGCGTCGACCCCTCCACTGAACACCTCGCCCGTGCGTGGGCTGACGGTCCCGAGAATGGAGCCAGCCACGATCGCAGCCAGCAGCAGCGCCGTGAGCGCCCACGGTGTCTTCCCGAGCGTGCGTGCGAAGGCGAAGGGCGAGGGCGGTGCGCTGGTGGGGCTCAGCAGGCGCATTCCACGCCGCAGCAGCTCAGATCGTCGGTCAGCATTCCGGCCGTGCGCCACGCTTCCAATCCAGAACAGTCCCGGCCAAGTCGTTCTCCGATCACCCGGGCAACATGTGCGAAACGCTGCCGATACTTGTAGACGAAGCAGAACTTCAGACTCTCGTGGCGCAGCGCCGCCCCCGTGAGGAAGAGCCCGGGGGTCAGGGTGGATTCGTCGTTGTCATCCAGCAGTGGCCAACCGTTCCCACGATCCTCGAACAAGTGCGTGGCCGGGCCCAGTCCCGGTCCAAATCCTGTTGCCAGGATGGGCCGGGAGTCAGCCGTCACGGCAGTTCCACCGGCAATGGCCACCGTATAGAGACCCTTGGCATCCGGCCTGATTCCCGTTGCCCGGCCGGCGTCCGACAGGATCAGCCGACCGGTGGCAAGAGCCGCCTTGACGCGCTGACGCGTGCGCGGAGACAGGCGGAAAGACGGATCAGATCCGTTCCCGGCCTGCCACGGATGGTCCGGGTCGACGACCGTGACGCTGGCGCCCCCGGCCACGTGGTGACAGGCGACGTCCAGGCCGGACTCGTATCCGCCGACAATCACGATCCGGCCTGATCGGGCCGCCCAGGCCGCCGCGGTCGCGGAATGGTCGGCGTGCTCGCCGCCGGCCAGTCTTGGTTGACGCGGGTTGTGAAATTCACCGCCCGCCCAGACCACGGTGCGCGCCACAACCGAGCCCTTACTCGTTGCCAGAGAGAACCCTTCAGCCGTGGCGGTGATGGTGGTGACTTCGGTATTGGGCATGACGGGCACCGCGAAATGCTTGGCGAGCCCTCGGAGGTACCAGGCGTACTGGGCGCCGGTCGGGTAGTCAACACCCAAACTGAACGCCGGGGATGTGTCCGGGTGCACGGATTTCAGGTCCGTCGCCCCGAATCCGTTGCCCGTGAAGGACGGGGTCAGGAAAGTCACATGTTCGGGCCACTGCAGGAACGTTTCCCCCAGTTGGCCACGCTCGACTGCCCCCTGGACCAGCCCTTCCACGGCCTGAAGCGCAAGTGCGGTCCCAATGCCGGCGGGCCCTGCACCGATATCGAGCGTGTCGAGGATTGCAGGATCGTCCCTCACGCTAACCCTGTCGAGCCTTCAACCGCGGGTTCTTCTTGTTGATTACGAAGACCCGGCCCCGTCGGTGCACGACCTGTGCGCCTGGGAGCTTCTTCAGTGCTTTGAGTGAATTGCGAACTTTCATGGCCAACTCTTTCCTAATGAGAATGAATATCAATTAGGGTAGCAGTCATGACCATGTCGCCTTTTCTCACAGTGAACCTCGTCAGCGGACTTGCCGGAGTCGGTAAATCGTCCACCGCCAGGGCCAACGGCACCACCAGCATCAGCCTCGACGGATCCGACCACAGCGTCGTCCGCGACGCCATTGCCCGCGTCACCCCGGCCGAATTGATGCTGGAGATCCACCCGTCCGCAGTCCCGATCGAGGTGGCGATTTCTGTCGTCGCTGCCAGTGACGACAGAGCATTGCGCTCCGGAAGCGAAGCACTCCGCATCGGCAATTTCGTCAGCGTGCTGGATGCGTCCACATTCTGGGCGGACATCCGTAGCGACGCTCTCGCGCCGCTTCCTCCCGTTCCCTGTGCCACTCATGGCGAGCATGACCGCACGATTGCCGATGCGCTCGTCGAGCAGATCGAATGGGCCAGCGTCGTGGTCATCAATAAGACCGACCTGTCGTCCGCCGCCGACAGCGCTGACCTGCGTGACTTCGTGCGGCTGCTCAACCCTGCCAGCCACGTCGTGTTCGCCCGGCACGGGCGCAGCTCGACTGGTCCGTGGCTCCCACCCAGGGACAACATGCTGACCTGGCTGCAACAAAGTCCCGGTTGGGTTCGGCAGCTGAACGGTGAAGGGCTGCTCACCTCGAGCCGGACCGGGCTCGGATGTGTCGTCTACCGTGACCCCCGACCATTCCACCCGGGCCGGCTGGCTGACTTCCTCAGCACACGGACCACAGAATCGGGGGAGATCCTGCGCTCCCGCGGCCTCTTCCGTCTTGCATCCCGTCCTCACATCGTCGGCTCGTGGAACAGCGCCGGCCCGACCATCGGCTTCGAACCGACGAGCATGGGAAGCCACGATCCCGAATCGCCCTGGGGTCAGGAGATCGCATTCTTCGGCAAGGACCTCGACGCTGCCCTGCTCACCGCGAACCTCGACGCGTGCCTGCTCACCAATCGCGAATTCGTCGGCGGCCCGATCGAATGGAAATGCCTCGCTGACCCGTTCCCGGGCTGGAACGTCGAGAGCGACTCCAGCCCCACCACATGACATCCACTCCGACAGAACGGATACCCGCCATGAAGCACACAGACGTTTCATCCCCGACCGGCCAGGGTGCCAGCGGTCCGCTCGTAGCACTGTGCGCGGGACACCGCTGCAACGCGCTCCACCGGCTTGCGGATGGCCAGGACGGCTCCGACCGGTTGCGGTCAACAATCGCGACTGGCAAGGGTGCAGTCCTTCTCTCCACAGAATGCCTGGGAGCCTGCGCCCACGGCGCGGTGGCCGCGGTGGCCCGCCGCGACGGAACCACCGGAATGACTGGGCCGGCACTCTGGCTAGGCGGCATGGACCACCCCGACACGCTCATTGCCCTCCTGAGCTGGATAGCATCCGGCGGTCCACCACCCATCGACATGCCAGCAGGCGACGTCCCACCCGCACTGCACGGGGCCATTCTCGGAATCGGCAAACCCATCCAAACGCACACTCCCACAGCCCGACTCTGGCTGTGACCGCGGATGGTGTACTCCTCACGAGTACGGGCGTTCACCATGGGAAGCACCCGCGGGGAGTTCACTCCCGAATTTACGGACGAGGCCGTCAGGCTGGTAATCAACACCGGTCGGCCCGTGTCGACCGTGGCTTGATGAGCGGCCGTGGGTGAACCCACTCATGGCCAGCCAAGACGCCGGCGAAGCCGAGATCACAGAGACCGAGGAGGCTAGAGCGACCCAGAAGGTCGACAGGGCAGGGAGCCGGCTTCGGTCGTGTCACCCCTACGCTCTACCACCAGATCAGACTGAACCTGCGGCTTCATTTCCGGTTTCACCATCCCCAGCGGTTGCCACTGTGCTTTCAGGCTGGAGCGGCAGGCGTAGCCGCTTGAGCAGCAGCGCGTTGACCGCGACGATGACGCTAGAGCCTGACATGGAGATGGCCGCGATCTCGGGACTGAGCCGGATACCGAACGTCGGGAAGAAAACGCCGGCAGCAATGGGGAGCGCGATCGCGTTGTAGCCGACCGCCCAGGCGAGGTTCTGGCGCATCTTGCGCACGGTGCCTTTCCCGATGCGCAGTGCGACGGAGACGTCCAATGGGTCGGACCGCATCAGAACCACGTCAGCCGTATCGATGGCGACATCCGTTCCCGCCCCGATGGCGATGCCCAAGTCCGCCTGTGCCAAGGCCGGAGCGTCGTTGACCCCGTCGCCGACCATCGCAACTCGTTTGCCGGAGGCCTGCAGTTCCTTGATCTTTGCGGCTTTGTCCTCCGGGAGTACCTCGGCGATCACACTGTCGATCTGGAGCATGGAAGCAATCCTCTGCGCGGTCGCCTCGTTGTCGCCGGTGAGCATGACGACCTTAATGCCCGTTTCGTGAAGAGTGGCAACGGCGGTCGCCGCGGTCTCACGAACGGCGTCTGCTAGGGCGATGACCCCAACGGCCTTCCCATCGACGGCGACGAGGACCGCCGTCCGTCCCGTCGCAGCCAGCGTCTGCCGCTGTGCGGCCACCGGATCAATGTCGATGCCCTGGGTGACCATGAGTTTTCTGTTGCCGACAAACACCTGGTGCCCCGCGACTCTGGCACCCGCACCGTGTCCCGGAACATTGCGGAACGCGGTTGCTTCCAACGGCTGTGCGCCGCGTCCGACGGCATAGCTGACGACGGCTGCGGCGAGGGGATGCTCGGACTCCCGTTCCACTGCAGCGACCAGGGCCAACAGCTCGACCTCGGCTATCTCGACAGCAATGAAGTCCGTCACCTCTGGTTCGCCCTTGGTCAGTGTTCCCGTCTTGTCCAGGACGACCGTGTCGATGCGAGCTGAGGTCTCCAACGCGGTTGCGGTTTTGAAGAGCACTCCGCGTTTGGCGCCCAGGCCGGTGCCGACCATGATGGCAGTCGGTGTCGCCAGGCCCAGCGCATCCGGGCAGGTGATGACGACGACCGTGATCGCAAACAGAATTGCGGTCGGAAGGCTTGCGCCGGCGAAGAGCCACGCACCCAGGGTGACACTACCGCCGATCAGGGCCACGAGCACGAGCCAGAACGCCGCACGGTCGGCCAGTCGTTGTCCGGGTGCCTTGGAGTTCTGCGCTTCCTGGACCAGGGCCACGATCTGCGCGAGCGCGGTATCGGCGCCGACCTGAGTCGCGCGCACGCGCAAGGTTCCCGTGGTGTTCACGGTTGCGCCGATCACCTTGGATCCGATGCTCTTGGCGACGGGAAGGCTTTCCCCGGTGACCATGGATTCGTCAATGTCGGACTCGCCGTCCTCCACAATTCCGTCGGTTGGAATTTTTGCACCGGGCCGCACAAGGAGCAGGTCGTTCGGGACAACCTCCGCGGTCGGGACCTCGACCGGTTCTCCGTCCCGGATGACGAATGCCAGTGATGGTGCCAACTCGAGCAGCGTGCGGATGGCATCGTTGGCTCCGCCTCGAGCCCGCATTTCGAACCAATGGCCTAAGAGGACGAAGCTGGTCAGAACGGTCGCAGCCTCGTAGAAAACCTCCCCGCCCCCGGTCAGTGTGACAGACAGACTATAGAGCCAGCCTGCTCCGACACCGACGGCGACCAGAACCATCATGTCCAGGGTTCGGGCCCGCAGCGCCCGGAAGGCTCCATCGAAAAATATCCAAGCCGAATAGAAAATCACCGGAAGAGACAGAATCAACGCGAAAACGTCATCCCGCATCCCGAACGGAGCGGGTGCCGCGAAACCGAAGACGTCCCGTCCGATCGGCGACCACAGAGTGATCGGAACCGACAGGATCGCCGCGATAACGAACCGGTTGCGCATGTCCCGGATCATGCCGACCATGGACATGTTCTCGTGCGAGCCGCCATGTCCCATAGTCTCCTGCATGGTTCGAGGCGGTTGCCCGGCTTGCATGCCAGGGGCGGTGCGGTCGGTGGCGGATTCCGCCATCGGATCGCAGATGTGATCAGGCACGGAGCGTCCAGAGCAGTGGTATCCGCATTCCCGGATCCATTTCGTCAAATCAGTGACGGAGGTCTGGCCGGGATCGAAGGTCACACTCGCGGTTTGGGCTACCGGATTCGCATCAACGCTCAAAACGCCGGGGCGGCGGCCGAGCACCGACTCTACGATTGCCTGCGAGGACGCCCACTGAACGCCCTGCACTTCGAGGACGGTTGTCTCAGTTTCTAGAGTCATGTGCATCTTCCATTCTGAAAAATCGGCGCCACAGCGACAAGCTCTCCCGTGGAACACTTTCACCCTATACCCAGGGGGGGTATGTATGACGGTGATCTGCCTCGTCGGCGGGAGGCTGCCGACGAACTCCTATGACACCAGGCTGGCAGGGCTACTAGGATAGATAGTATTCCGGCCTGCTCCTCTCGACTCGCGGTTCGTTTGTCGCCTGGTGCCACCCAGGATGATGTAACGCACACTGAATCATCACCCACTGCCCGAGTGCACCATGCGCACGTGCGGGGTGGCGTGCGCCGCTGTGATGTCAAAAATACCCCAAGGGGTATAATTTTTAGGGATTGTCTATTCTCGGTCAACGAGGCGAAGGAGTCTGATCATGATGTGGGGCTATGGAGGAAATATGGGGCTGTACTGGCTCTTCGGGCTGCTGGCAATCGTTGGCATCTCGTTGCTGGTCGTGCTCCTGGTTCGGCTCTTTTCTGGTGACCGTAGTGCCGGGCAGAAACTGGGGGGAGAAGTCGAGCCGAGCCGCGCGCGCCAGATCCTCGACGAACGATTTGCCCGGGGTGAGTTGACCGCAGAGCAGTACCGCGAACAGCGCGCAGTCCTGGGCGATGACAAGTACTGAAGCCTCTCAGTCGTCGAAGCGCTCTTCCGCTCGGAGGCTCGAGGTGGCTGGAGAACGGCCTCAACGAACCAAGCGATCTGCACCTGCACGGATTGCATATTTCTCCGTTGGACGACGGCGACTACCTATTCGCGACCGCGTCGGGTCGATGACTTCGCCGGTCGAACTGTCCATCACTGACACATCCCCGATCACGAGGGCTGCTACCGGTGACTTTCCTGTGTTACGGCGCAAAGCTGTGTCGGCAGCCAACTCCGGCGACTACTATGAAAGATAGTAGACAAAGAAGGAGGCGCTCATGCGCTCACGAATCTGGATTACCTCCCTGGCCGTTGGTGCGTTGCTTGCAGCAGGCACCGTCGCTCCGGCCTACGCGGTCGAGGGCAATGCCCCCTCGGCACCGGCCAGTCAGACCGAGGACAACGTCCGCGGTCACATGGCTGCCATGCACAGAGCGCCCGGCTTGGTGAAGATGCACGAGCAGATGATGGCCGGGATGTCCGACACGGCCGCTGTGATCGCCGGCGCACCCGGCATGGCGAAAATGCACGAGCAGATGATGGCCCATCACCCGGCTGGCGAGGCGTCGACGGAGGCTGGCGGCGGAAGCCCGGAGGTGCAACGGTGAGTGCGGCACTCTATGGTCTGGCTCTCCTGGCCTGCCCAGTCGCTATGGGCTTGATGATGTGGTTCATGATGCAAGGGAAGAAGACAGTTGATGCGCCGAAGACGCTGTCGGCGGCCGATGAAACGGAGTTGACAGCGCTGCGCGCCGAGGTGGACCAGCTGCGGGAGAGTGGCGTGAAGTCAGCGCAACAGTCGGATGCGAGCGCCAGGTGAGTGAGCTCATCCTCCCCGCGGCCGTTTTGTTGGCATCATTGTCCTTCACCTATTTCTTCTGCATTCGCCCGATGCTGAGGGATAGGTGCGGCAGCCCCAATATCGTGGAGCTGGCCGAGCGTGCCCGTTTGCGCAAGGAAGTCGCTGCTTTGCGAGCATAGGGCTGACTTGGACCCCAATCCGGCGACTGCCGGATTGGGGTCTTTTCTGCCTGAACGGATCATGTGTGGTGGCCGTGAGGGCAGGTACGGAGTGATCCGGGCTTCCTGGTCGAATGCTCGGTGGAGATCACATGGTCATAGACTGCGTGTCCTTCGGGCACGGGTCCATTGTTCCTGCTGCGGACGCGGGGGCCATGGCGAGGAATATAGGCGATGCGACTAAGAGCCCCATAGCCAAAACTGCGACGGTTGATCTGCCGGCGCCGAGAGGCCGAAACGGTGAAATGAGCCTCCTGACTCGACTGGGGGCTGACTCTCCGCCCGCACCGAGGGCGGCCGCGGGGGTCAGGCCGTGTTCGGCCAGGCGCACCAGGGCGGTGGCCACCGTAGTCCGGTCACTGTGACGCGCTGCACTGTCATCGGCCAGCATCTCGACGAGCCGCCCCAGTTCTCTGCGTGCGGTTCGGAATATTGTGACACGGGGGAACGCATGCTGTAGCGCGTCGGCCGCCGCGAGGATGAGGTCGTGACGTCCCCGCAGATGGGCCCGTTCGTGGGCCAGAACGGCGAGGAGCTGATTGTGATCCAACGCCGACAGGGCGGCACTGGTCAGAACGATCTGACGGACCCTGCCCGGTAGGCAGTACGCGGCGGCCGCGGCATGGTCGATGACGAGAGCGTCGTAGTGCAGGTGAGGTCGGGCAATAAGGGCCAGGGCGTTCACTTGCGTTCTCCTGGTGCGGGCTGCGACTGCCCGGTCCACGGCCAAGCAGTATGTGACTCGAACGATGATGGCACCTGCGGCGGCGGCCCCGGTAGCACTGACAACGGCCCCGCCCGGCGTGGAGTACTGCGCGAGGAGAGCCATCGCGCAGGTTCGGATCCAGTCGGCGAGATTGATGGTCCAGGGAATCGCGGGGACGGCCAGGCTCAGACCGGCAAGCAGCACCGCCAAAACAATTGAGACGCTCAGCGTTTGCCAAGCCGCGATCCCGATCCGGGGGGACCGCTCGAGCCACGAAATCCGGCGCAGGAGTGCTGGCCCCATGACGGTCAGCATCACAGTGAGGACCATCAACACGGCTGGAGCAATCATGGCGTGGTGCTTGTGCGACCCTGAAGATGCGTGTCAAGGGCGAGACGAAGGCTGGCGACTTCCTCTGGCGGAATATGGTCAAGGAAGTGCAAGAGTGTCACTGACGTGTCAGCACCTCCGGCAAGGACTTCCCCCATAAACGCGGCGGTGTGCTGCTCGCGAGTCTGCGCAGGTCGGTAGACGTAGGCCCGGCCATCCTTCGCCCGGGTCAGCAAGCCCTTGCGGCGCAGGTTGTCCATAACCGTCATTACCGTCGTGTAGGCGAGTGTGCGTTCGCGCTGGAGATCTTCCAACACCTCGCGGACGGCGACGGGGTGGCCCCACGACCACATGCGATCCATGACCAGCTGTTCCAGCGTGCCGAGTGGACGCACCATGGGTGGCTCCCTTCTGCGCTCTGATGGTATCGAAGTACCCCTAATCAACTAACTTCCATAGTAACGTACAGTCTCTGCTGCGCCCGCGAGTTCCTGTGAAGATCAGCCCTGGACGCCACCAGAGCAGGGTGCACCTGGTTCGGGTGTCTGCGGGCCCTGCAGGTAGGTTTGCAGGAACAGCCGCAGACGGAGATCATCCACACTGTCCAGTTGAAGTTGTTTTCCCCAGGCGCTGGCGATGATCGGGGCGGGGAGGTCGGGATACGGGCTCAGCAACTCGTATGGGTTCGACGCCGCATCCGCCGTCAGGGTGTCAATCTGCTCCTGCGGCAGATCGGACCGGTAGGTGACCCAAACGGCGCCATGCTCGAGGGAGTGCACGGCACGCCAGGAATCAACCGGCTTCTTATACACGCCACAGTTCGTCAGCTCGGCGGAATGACCTCCGCCGACAGGGGGAAGCGTCGGAAACGCAACCTCGTTGACCACGTGGTCTCGGCTCAACCCATCGAAACTCTCCACGCCACTGATCGGCTGCTCTGCTGCCGTCCTGGCTGCATCCTGGTCCTTCTGATCAACGATGAAGATGGAGACCACGCCCACCACGAGGGCGATCGCAATGATGGCCCCCGAGCCGTAGGTCCAGAGACTTCGACGCCGCTTGCTCCGCTTCATCTCTGCTCGTGCGGCCGCAACGATCGCCTGCCGGTGTTCACTGTCTTTATTGCTCGAGTCTCTCATTCGGACGGTCCAATCTATTTGTGTAGTTCGTTGTGATGCGCGGCTGCGCTGGGTCGCCGGCGGTCCGGCCCCGGCTGTCCAGGAGTGTCCACGGCAGAGCGGGACAGATGGCGCCGAAGCCTTTTCTCCGAAAGGCGCCCGTAGCTGAACATGACGCCGTCGATCAGGACGCCGGGGGCGAACATGACACCGTTCCGAGCGGCAAGAGCCCGGCCCTCATCGGTGTCCAGGCCTATCGTCTCGACCCGGAAGGAATAGTCCGCGGCGAGCCTGGACAGCACCAGCTTGGCTTGATCGCAGGCATGGCACGAGGCTTGCGTCAGTATGGTGATTCGCATTAGGCGTCGGTCCGGCCAGCCTGCATTTGGGTGACGATCTCGTCTACCGGCACGTACATGGTGTAGTTCGGCGGGCCACCATAGTCGGCGCGCCACTCAATTTCCCCAGTCGGCCCCACCAGAACGAAGCTGTGTCCGTTACGGGATTCGCCCATCATTCCGTACTTGTTGGTCTGGTAGGTCACGGAGACATCCAGACGGGTGTCGGCCAAGGCGACCGCTGTCAGCCTGTCGTCGGTCATCTTCTGGGCAATCAGATCTACCGGCCCGCTGGTGATGGTGAGGAGCTGATCGACGCCGGCAGACTGCAGTTCCGTCTGGGCGGCGTCCAGATCGCGGATCTGATCCCAGCACGGCTGGCACCCGATCCCCTCATGGAAAAAGAGCAGAACGGACTCGCCCCGGTAGTCGCTCAGATTGACCGTCCCACCCGCCGTGGATGCGAGAGAAAAGTCGGGCGCTTCCGCGCCCGGGCCGGGAGCACCCACGGCGTAGCTGACGGAGGCGGTGTCGTCCACCGCCGCGGGGGGCTCGTTCCAGGTGGTCTCCATGAAGACCAGGACGGTTGCTGCCACTGCCATGATGCCCAGTGTCATAACTGTCCGCCGCAATCCGGTGCGCTTGACGCGTGATTGCCGGCCCGCGCCCAGACGGCCGTTCTCTCGTGATGCCATCACTCTGGCTCCTCTCGTTGCATGCGCTCATGCGCATGGTCGGGCCGATCGCCGGAGGCGGCTGGGGTGGTCGACGGTGTTGATGCATTGGTGTGCTCGTCATCGCACGAGTCACAGGGCCCTGCTGTGATGGCAGTAGTGGCCTGCCCTGCTGTGTTCCTGCGGCTGCGGAGCGCCATCCAGACCAACGCGCCGAGTGTGGTGAAGACGGCGAGCGTCGAGATCCACCCCGGAATGAAGGATAGGAACTGTTGGATAGTGGCTGCCCAGTGACCCAGTGCAGCGGCAAGTTCTACCTGCCACCCATCCGGTGCCATACCCGGTCCCCGCACGGCGAGAATGACGGTGATCACGCCCATGGCCATCATTAATCCACCTGAGAGCACTGTTCCCAGCGGCAACCGCCAGCGGGCTCCAGGTCCGATCTGAATGGTCGTTGCCGAGAACAGGTGGCTGGCACCCCAGTCTCTCCTGTCCCACACCAACGCCAAGGCGCACAGGGGAGCGACCATCCCGAAAACGTAGGCAACGCCCACTGCTGCAGCGGCCGGGAAGGATGAAGCGGCGCCTGACAGCGCCGCAACCCCGGCAAGGACTGGAGCGCAGCATGCACTGGCGGCACCGGAGAACACTCCGAGTCCGTACACAGAGCCGATCCCCGTTCCGCCACCGCGTCCAGACGGCATTGGCAGCATCATTTTCGAGCCCGCTAGTGTGGCAACACCCACTGCCACCATCGCGAGGCCGACGACACTGAAAATTCCGAAATGGTACTGGAACAGGATGCGGCTGAGGATTGCAGCGCCCACAGCGATGGGGAGGATGATGGTACCGACCCCGGCGGCGAACACCAGGGTCATGCCGAGGATCTGGCTCCGGCTGCGGAAGCTGGAAGCGAAGAACGCCGGCAACATGACGGAGGCGCAACACGGGGCCAGGAGGGCCACCACACCGCCGAGAAACGCTGCCAGGATCGTCGTCGAGAGCAAGACCTGCCCCATGAACGAGCTCCAATCACTCCTAGTCGGGCACTTCCCGAACTACTATCTCTCATAGTATTTCAGCCTGGCTGAGCGTTTACCTTACGGCCGAAAATGATTCCTGAATGCTGGCGCTCGTCCCGCAATGACGACCCTCGGAGGGGCCGCAGAGGTGACCGCCTGGACGTTTTCGAGTGCAATCGAGGCGCGGAGTATCTCGAAGGCCCGTCTTCCGAGATCAGCGACGCTTCGGTTCAGAGTCGTGAGCGTGGCCAACTAGCCCTCCGTGAGCAAATTGACTCTGATTCCCTCGTCACCTTTGACCAGCTTGGTGTCGTGGTGAGTATCAGGCACTAGCCAGCGCTTGGATAATGTGAACGGGTGCTCCACGGGTAGAGGCTCCGGAGCCCGGTGGATAGGGGTTTGTCCCAGCTTCCCGAGAGCGGCGGGCTTGGCCGACGATTAGATCAATCCGATGAGCGCAACGGAAGCGGCGACGGGCGCATTGATTTTCAAGCCCGATACCTCGAATTCGGTGGGATCCCAACGGAACGATTCGAACCAGGTGCGACCTGCCCCATACCCGATCAGATAGAGGCAGAAAGGGTTCCCCCCAGCGCAGGTTGTATTGACGCACAGTGTGCCGGATGACGACAGCGCCGCCAGGGCGCCTGCAAACGAGAAGAAGCGCAAGGTGAGAGCTCGACGGATGTTGCCGTGCGGCTTCGCAACGCCGGCCGGGGCTAGCCAAGGGTGATGCCTCGTGCGCTCATGAAGGGTGCCGGGTCAATGCGCGCTCCATCAACCCGAGTCTCGAAGTGCGAATGGCAACCGCTGGACGCCCCGGTCGTGCCCACGAGGGCGATCGTCTCGCCGGCTGCCACGCTCTGGCCGTTGCCGACAAGGATCTGGCTGTTGTGGGCATAGCCGGTCTGCACGCCGTTGCCGTGATCGAGGAGAACCCAGTTCCCGTAACTGCCGAGATAACCGGAGTAGATGACTGTGCCGCTGGTGGCCGCCGAGACCGCCTGCCCGCACCCGGCAGCGATGTCGGTGCCGTAGTGAAAGGCTCCGACACCGGCGACAGGTTTGGAGGGGCGGGGGCCGAAGGAATCGCTGATCCATCCGGCCACCGGAAGCGCCCATCCCTGACCGCTGAGCTGACCGGAGTCACGGTCCGCGGCCCCAGAGCTGCCGCCGGTGCCAGGGGCTGCTGCGGCTGCTGCCGCTGCCGCTGCTGCCGTTCGTCGTACTTCTTCGCCCGTGGCAAAGTCGGCCTCTGTCGCCGCACGATTTTCCGTCAGGACCGCTAGTTGTGCCTGGAGGGTGCCCGAATTCTGTTCCTGTTCGGCGAGCTTGGCCTCCAAATCGGAGCTGGCTGTGGTGGCGTCGGTCAGAGCCGTCTCCGCTTTCTTGGCCAACGCGCCAAGTGCCTTCTGTGCAACATTCGCCTGGTCGGTCAGCGAGGACGCGGAGTTCCGGTCAGCTGCGGCCTGGTCATAGATCGTGCTTGAACGCTCGGTGAGCTTGCTCATGGCACCGAGCTGATAGAGCAACGCGTCGGATTCTTCTCCCTGAAGGAAGATGTTCATCGAGAGGTCGGAGGCACCCGCCCGCGCCAGCATGGCCGCCAATCGACCGGCTTGCTTTTGTGAAATGTCGGCGCGTTGGGTGGCCTCATCGGCCTGTCCCTGGAGCGTCGTGGCACGGTAGGTGGCCTCGTCGAATGCGCCTTGAGCGTGCTCGTATTCAGCGCCCCGGCGCGTGGCCAGGTCACGGGCCGCAGCGACCTCGGTCGTCAGCCCGGCGACGAGGTTCTTGAGCACTGTGATTTGAGTTTGCTTCGCCGTCTCGGTTGAACGGGAGGTCTCCACGTCCGACCATGACGGGTACTCGGCTGCAGCCGCACGCGGTGCGACACCGATGAGGGCGAGAAGGGTAAGAGTGGCCACCGTCGCTCCAGCCCACTTCAGGAGAAGAGGGTGTCGAGGTCGTAATTCAGTCTGCGTCATTGGGGCGAACTCTTTCTGTGAGCCAGGTAAATGGGTCTGTCGGCTGTGAACCGCCGAGTAGGATCTCGAAATGAAGGTGTGGACCGGTGCTCTGACCGGTGCTGCCGACGTTGCCGACGAGCTGGCCGACGAGTACGGGCTGGCCGACTTCGAGAGCCAGGGTGCCTTCCGACATGTGGGCATAGAGGCTGCTGACCAGGCGGCCGTCGATCAGATGCTCGATGACGGCGTACACGCCGAGGCCGCTGTCGTCGGTTGCCGAGACACCCTTCACGATGCCGTCCGCGATTGCCTGGATCGGAGTGTTCACTCCGGGATTCATGTCCAGGCCTTTGTGGAAGCTTGAGCAGCCGTCGCAGGGCGGCACACGCGGACCGAAGTCCGTCGTGATCGGAACCCCGACTGTGAACGGCCACTGGACCGGCGAAGTCACGTCATTGACATAGGTGCCTGCCGTTTGGGTGTACGCGCCAGGCAAGGACGGCTTCGGCACTCGGCCCACGGTGAATCCGTCGCGGAGGATGGTGACGGCCTCCACTTCGTTGACCGGCAAGTCTTGGGGTGCGTCAGAGACCGGCTGACTCTGCCGAGTCGCCGTGGCCGAGCCGGGGTTCACCGCGAGAGCGGGGAGTGAGACGCTGACGGCGAAAAGTGCGACGAATGCCATCGCCCCGACGCCGAGCAACCGTTGCCGTATTGGTGGCGGCGCCGGGCGGTCGGACTGTCGCAGATGCGACTTGAGGGTCGGCCTGCGGCGCTGCTGCTGACGCCGGTGTTCTTCAGCTGCTCGCAGAAGGCGACGAGATGTGTCTGGGGGAGTGTTCATGACTGGTGTTCCTTGTGGCGATGGCGCCGGGCGGCGAAACCTCAGCGAGGGTTCGCGGCGCGTGAGCTCACGACAGTGAGCGGGGACCGCAATGCGGTCCCCGGGTGGTGGGACGCCCTACAGGGTGGAGAGGATGTCCTTCATGACATCGATCTCATTGGTCTGGCTCGTGACGATGTTCGACGCCATGGCCTTGGCGTCCTCATTCTGGCCCTCATCCAGTTCCAGTTCAGCCATCATGATCGCGCCCTGATGGTGGACGATCATCTGTTCCAGGTACAGCTCGCCGGCCTGCGGCCCCGACGCATTCTCGAGGGCCATCATGTCGTCGTCGGACATCATTCCGTCGGAACCGTCACCCATTCCCGACATCCCATCCATGCCGCCGGTGCTGGTCTCATCGGTGCCCCACTCGGCGAGCCAGTCTCTGAGCTGCTCGATCTCTGGCTCTTGGGCGGCCGTGATCTGGGTGGCAAGATCGGTAATGCGAACGTCGACCCCGTCTCTGGCAAGGATGTCCTCGCTCATCTCGACGGCTTGCTCATGGTGGGGGATCATCATCTGCGCAAACGTGACATCAGCTGGCGCAAAGGAGGCGGACGCCGTGGGAGAGCTGGATGACCCGGACGAACTGCTGGGTTCCGTCCCGTTGGTGCAAGCGCTGAGTGTGAGCACGGCGGCGATGGCCGCCCCCGTCAGAAGGTACGTACGTGATTTGCGCATTGTTTTTCCGTTCATTAGTCAGACCTGAGAAACCGAGGCGCCGGCGGGCGCGAGGATGCCGCGCGTCCGCGAGGGCGCGTCGGCGGCGGTTCGGTCTAAATGCGACTAATAGAGAGAACGGTCAGATTCGGCCTGTGAATATCCAGGACGAGGCGGTGAGAGAGTCGAGCGATGTGTCCGCCTGCGTCGAGCAGTCGTCGGTATGTTGACGGTAACCGAGCCAGAAGGATCAGCGATGCGATCACCAGCAGGATGGTGCAGGTCATCGCGAGGATCGCACAGTCCAACATGCAATCGGAACAATCGACGGGGCCGAGACCGGTGTGTGCGATAACGGAAACCGCCGAGACAGCGCCCGCCATGACGACGGGGGAGACACCGACCTGCGCGGTGGGGTCAGATGCAACCGCGGTCCCACCAGTCTCGTGACCGGCATGCGTGGAGTTCATGGCGAGCACACCGAACAGAAGTGCGGCCAGGGCGACCAACGCCACCAAACCGGACAGGAGGACAGGCCTTCTGGGGGGAGCGATGTGTGTTGTGGTATCCAGCTTCATGTCACCTCCGGTTCCGTGACTGGCGCGGTCGGTTCCCGCACATACCCCCCTACAGTATCCACTCTCACACCGCTCGACCTGTGAATGCGATCTTCCAGGTCACCCGATGGTCACGGGTTGCACCGTGAGCACGCCAGTGGACGTCGGAGCACCCGACACGGTGAGCCCGCGGAAGCCGCGCAGCCGCAGGCTGTTGCTCACTACGAAAACCGACGACAGCGCCATGGCCGCACCGGCGATCAATGGGTTGAGCAAGCCGAGCATGGCGAGTGGGATCGCCGCCACGTTGTAGGCGAAGGCCCAGAACAGGTTGGCCTTGATGGTCGACAGGGTGCGCCGGGAGAGTCGGATCGCGTCCGCCGCTGCTATCAGGTCGCTTCTGACCAAGGTCAGATCGCTGGCCTCGATGGCGACGTCCGTTCCCGTTCCCATCGCAATACCCAGGTCCGCGGTGGCTAGTGCCACAGCGTCGTTGACGCCGTCGCCGACCATGGCAACCACGCGTCCCTCGCTCTGCAGCTCCCGGATGATCTGCGCCTTCTCGGCCGGCAGCACACCGGCACGAACGTCGCTGATACCGACTTCAGATGCGACGAAGGCCGCGACGGTCTCGTTGTCGCCGGTGAGGAGCACTGGCTGCAGGCCCAGGCGACGAAACTCCGCGATCGCGGCGGCGCTGGTGTCTTTGACGACGTCAGAGACGGCGAGGATTCCCCTGGCCTGGCCGTCCCAGGCGACGGCGACCGCGGTTCGACCCTGCGTCTCGAAGGCGGCCAAGGCAGCCTGGAGCTCGGACGGAAGTGGGATAGTCCACTGCTCCGTCAGCCAGCGTGGACGCCCCACGAGAACGACCCGACCGGCTACCAGGGCCTGAACGCCGAGACCGTCCGTCGAAGCGAAGGACTCGGATGGCGGTAGTTCGCCGGCGCGTTCCCGGGCACCAGACACAATTGCTTGGGCGATGGGATGTTCGGAACCCGTTTCGGCCGCCCCGGCGAGGTGAAGCAGGAGCTGCTCGTCGCCGCCGGTAACGGGAACGGCGGCCACGAGCGTCATCCGGCCGGTCGTGACCGTGCCGGTCTTGTCGAGCACGATGGTGTCTACCCGGCGGGTTGATTCGAGAATTTGGGGTCCCTTGATCAGGATGCCCAACTGTGCTCCACGCCCGGTGCCCACGAGCAGTGCGGTAGGGGTCGCCAGACCGAGCGCGCACGGGCACGCGATGATGAGTGTTGCCACGGCCGCGGTGAATGCGACGACGGTGCCTGCCCCGAGCAGCAGCCAGACCATAAGGGTGGCCAGCGACAGCCCGATCACGATCGGGACGAAGATCGCTGAGACCCGGTCGGCGAGGCGCTGTACCTCGGCCTTGCCGGTCTGCGCCTGTTCGACCAAGCGGCCTAGCTGGGCGAGCTGCGTGTCCGCACCGACGCGGGTGGCCTGCACGACCAGGCGACCGCCTGAGTTCAGGGTGGCTCCGACCACTGCTGCGCCGGGCCCGACTTCGACCGGAACGGATTCGCCGGTGAGCATGCTGGCGTCGATGGCCGAGTTGCCTTCCAGAACGGTTCCGTCGGTAGCGATCTTCTCACCGGGACGAACGACGAACTGGTCGCCCACGACCAGCGACGAGGTGGGGACGGTGGTCTCGACACCATCCCGCAGAAGGGTCGTCACTTTCGCCCCGAGTTCAAGCAGTGCCTTCAGCGCTGCTCCGGACTGTTTTTTGGCACGGGCCTCGAAGTAGCGGCCGGCCAGAATGAACACCGTGACGGCGGATGCGACCTCGAGATAAATTTCATCGGCTCCACCTCCCGGGGAGGCGGTAAAGCTGAAGGCCATGGTCATGCCCGGGACTCCAGCCATGCCGAAGAAGAGGGCGTACAGCGACCAGCCGAGTGCGGCGAGCACCCCGATACTGATCAGGGTATCCATGGTCGCAGCACCGTGGCGCGCATTCAGCCAGGCAGCGCGATGGAACGGCCATGCTCCCCAGACGGCGACCGGGGCGGCAAGGGTGAGGGCCAACCACTGCCAGTTGGTGAATTGCAGCGGGGGGATCATCGAGAGTAGGAGCACGGGCGCGGCGAGCACGGCGGACAGGATTAGCCGCTGGCGAAGACTGGCCACTTCACGGTCCTGATCCGTGGGTACATCGGGTGCCGGCGCCTCCGGCGCTTTCGGACGTGCAGCCGTGTAGCCGGTCTCCTCGATCACCGAGATGGCCTCCTCCACCGTGGTGCCAGCTGGAATGAACACGCTGGCCTTCTCGGTGGCGTAGTTCACGGATGCCTCGACCCCCGGCATGCGGTTGAGCTTCTTCTCTATGCGCGACGCACAGGAGGCGCAGGTCATGCCGCCGACGAGAAGGTCGACCTGCTCCCCGCTCATGGGGTCGCCGTGACCAATTCGTAACCGGCCTCGTCGATGGCGGCGGCCACGGCGACTGGATCAATGGGTTCGGAGCTGGAGACGGTTACCACAGAGACGCCGCCCGGAACAAGGTCAACGACCACGGCTTCGACTCCGGCAACCTGGCCCACTTCAGCCGTCACACTGTTCACGCAGTGAGAACAGGTCATTCCAGCCACCTGGAAAGTGGTGGTCATGCCGGTGGGTTCCGCAGTGCGCTCGGATGTGTGCCCGTGCGACTCGCAAGAGCAGGAAGAGTCGGTAAGGCCAAGGTTTTTCCCGGTCAACGTCGACAAAATGTTCACGATTCCTTTCGTTCCTCGGCGATCGAAGCAACCGCCGGGACGTACCCCCAGGGGGTACATTTAGGGTATACCCCAGGGGGGTACTCGGTCAACATGGGCGCAGCGCGCTTCACCGCGTGGGTCTTCGCACTCGAGGCATACCACCCGGGGGAAAATCACGAAAATACGAGGCACGGCCACTGGCGAACGGGAATCCAGGATCGAGCGGCACAGGCCCATACGAGCTACCGCATTGTTGCCGCTGTCGCTGCCGGCGGGGAAGAGGGCGACGCCAAGATCCAGGAAGCGTCAAAAGCAATCGCGCCCCTGGTCCGGTCTTAACCTCCCGGAAACAATGCGCAACCAACGCCCGACACTGCCTAATGCTCCATCGTCGACGAGTTGCCAGACTCCACCGGGAGGTCGAGCTTCGTTTCCGAGGTCGGTTTGAGGGTCTGCGTGGAGAAGCTGATTCCATTCGGTGTGGCTCCGACCGGGATACGTGCCACGACGGCAAGCGATTTCAGGTCGAGGACGGCGACCGTGTCTGCCGCCATGTTGGTGATGTACGCGTGTCGACTGGACGGATCGATGACGACGCCGTGAGCGCCGTCACCGGTGTTCACGCTCTTCACAACTGCGAACGTATCGACGCTGAGGACCGAGACTGTTGTGCCCGGTTTGTCGTCCGTGCCCTGGTTGGCTACGAGCAAGTACTTGTTGTCCGGGCTCACGAACGTTTGGATCGGTCCGGGGCCGACCGCGGTCTTCCCTACCAGGGAGCGGGTGGAGACGTCTACCTTGGCAATGGCGTCCTCCCCACTGAGCGAGGCGTAGACGAAGCGGCCATCCGCCGAGAATGCCACTTGGGCGGGCGCAGTCCCGACTTCAATCTCTGCGACCTGTGAGTTGGTAGCGGTATCGATGACGCTCAAAGTCGTTCCGCCGATATTGGCGACATAGATCCATTTTCCGTCGGGACTCGGTCGAAGCCCGTGGGGGCCTGTTCCGACGGGAATGGTGGTTATCGGCTGCATCGTCGAGGCATTCACTGCCGTCACGGAGTCGTCGGCGTTGTTGGTTATGTAACTTGTGGCGAGATCCGGAGTGATGACAACGTGAGCAGGCATGGTGCCGGTGGCGACCATTCCCGTGACGGCCAGCGTTGAAGCGTCGAGCTTGATCGCCATGGACGTGGTGCCACTGACAGCCCATACGGAATCCCCATCGGCTGTGGCCTGAACGTTGTGCGGGCTTTTGAGACCGGTCAGGGTTGTTGAAACCTTGTTCGTCGCCGTGTCGATCAGAGTCAGACTGGATCCGTCTTCGTTGGCGACCCAGACCGTCCCAGACACGAGGCCCTTATGGAGGGCTGCCCGGGCATCCGGGTCATCGGCTGTGCTCATCAGAATTGCTGCCCCGGCTGCCACGATTACAAGGGGGATTGCACCCATAGCCACTGCACGTCGTCTGTTCATTGCACTCCCATCAATAGTGTCAAGCAACTACTATTTACAATAGTATTGCTTTTAATTCAGGTGAGAGTCAATGCGCGCCTCGGCAGAGGATGGTGCGTCGCCAACTACAGCGGTTCAATACGCACTCGTTTCGCGGCAATGGCTGTGCGCATTTGGTCAAGCGTCGGGGCGCCAGCGAATCCAGCGGAGGTGGCATAGATGCGACAGGAGAGTCCCACTGCGGCCGAGGGATCGGGAAAGAGGTCTAGTGCGCCGACGAGGATGCTAGGTGACCCCCGGAAGTGGATAGCCTCCGCGTCGTCCACATTGCCGACCAACCGACGCTTCACGATTACATCGGGTTGTTCTGCCGCGATTATCGCCAGCCTTTCGGCCGCGACCAACCAATTCGGGCACCCGTCGAAATACTGCAATGTGATCTCCATGTACTCAACATAAACATTGCACCGGGATGCAAGGTCAAGTGGTGGAATGAGAGTATGCAGATTAGAGACCTCGCCGTCGCGAGCGGCGTGACCGCACAAACCATCAGGTTCTACGAACGCCGCGGCCTGCTGCCCGTCCCCGCCCGTGAGGGCAATGGCTACCGCCAGTACGACGAGACGGCCGTCTCCCGGCTCAGATTCATCCGTTCCGCCCAGATGGCAGCCTTGACGCTGGCAGAAATCGGCAGCATCATCACTATCCGCCAAGCCGGTGACGTGCCGTGCGAGCACGTCTCCACCCTCCTCTTCACGAAACTTGACGATGTGCACCGCCAACAACACGCACTCGTGCTCCTCGAAGCAGAGCTTCAGCGCCTCATCAGCGCGAGTCAAGGCCTCGACCCGGCCGACTGCGGAGCAGACACCGTCTGCCACTTCATTCCCCAACCACCGCACGCGGTGGACCTCACGCCACGCCATGGAACGCTGGGAACTTCGCGTGAATGACTAGCGACCCTTATCCCCGGCAGAGCCTGGCCGTGGGGGGCACCTGTTCATTCAGCTCATGGGCCCGTCCGGTCCTGCGGCGGGGCGTGGCTCGGCCCATTCCGGCGGGTCTGCGCCCCACGGACGGCCGATCCACCCGTAGCGATTCGGACCGCCTTTGATGCTGATCGCAGGTGCGGCACAGGTGACAGTCCCGTCTGGCGTCTCCGCCACCACGGTGCGGATCTCGTAACGGCCGCCTTCGGCTGGCGGGGATTGAGGCTGGGCGAGTAGCTCTTGAGCGACCCGGGCCAGTGAAATGTCGATTGTCCAACCATGCCCGTCCAGATGCCGACGCCGAAGTGCTGACATGATCCCGGCGGAAAGTAGGTACCCGGCGGAATGATCCAGAGCCTGGGCAGGCAAAGCACCGGGTCTACCTGCTTCGTCTGCGTGGATCTGGGCGATGCCGCTGACTGCTTGGACAATACTGTCGAATCCTCGGCGCTCGGCCCACGGTCCGTTCATGCCCCACGCACTCACCCGCCCGATAACGAGTCCTGGATGGCGGTCGTGGAGTTCGACCGGAGAGAGGCCGAACCGGTCGAGGCTATTCGGCCTGTATCCCGTAACAACAACGTCGGCTTGCATGAGCAGTCGTTCGAAGCAGTCTCGATCTGGTTTGTATCCAAGGTCGAGAAGAGCGGACCGCTTCCCCTGCCCGGTATCGAGGTATTGCCACGGAAGTTCCGGCATGCGGGGGCTGTCGAGGCGCAGAACATCTGCCCCGAAGAAGGCGAGACTGCGAGTGGCCACCGGACCGGCTATGACCCGGGTCAAGTCGAGCACCCGAACGCCCTCCAGCGGAGCAAAACTGTCGGCCGATCCCAAGCTATGGAGGCACGAGTCTGCCGCCTGCTGCTTCAGGCTGATGAAGGGGTCCGTTGTCAGGCTTTGGGCTTGAGGATGTCCTATCCAACTGCTCGGGCTGCGAACCGAGCTGATGAGCGCACCAGAAGCTGCTGCTTCATCCTCCAGGTCGAGGGCGCTGCGGCGCGAAATCGCGTGAGCGACAGCCTCGGCGGTTCCGAAAACGTCCAGCCCCAGAACTGAGCGCAAAGCTGCTTCGTGGTGAGGATAGTTTGCATGGGTGCGAACCCAGCCGTCGCTCGAGGCGAAGAATCCAGACAGGGGCGCCCACGCTGGCGCGGGCCTCCCGTTCCACCGGAACAGTCTGTCGCTCTGGTAGGCGCCGGCGACGAGGTGAGGCGAAATGCTCACCCGCGGGACTTCGCTCGCCTTCGGATCACGCGCTCCCGTGCGGACAACATGAAGCAAGGAGGCCATGAGCTTGGCTGCCGCGATGCTGTCTCGGGCAAGGTCCGCGACTGGAAGTGGCGAGGCGAGCGGCACCGGCCCGGCCGTGCGAACGCGCGTGGCTAGGTCTGAAAGTTCCGCGGCATCAGAGAGGAATGTGCTGAGGAAGGTGTCCATCGGTTGCCTCCCAGTCCCTTGACCGTTCACACGTGGGTGTGATGCCAGGCGACCATCGTTGGCCCCACTTTATCCCCACGGCGCGAATCGCAATTGATGTCAGGAGGCCGTGCAGTCATCGTGCGCAATCAACGGAAGGAGAAGCGGTATATCGCCCGCCGAGGGACCGCGAACGGGGCAGGGTCGACGTGAGGTGCCCAACCGGATGCAATGTGCCGTCATGGATGAATCCTTCGGTGCACGGCGGAATGCCGCCGGAATCAGACGGCACCAGCGATGGCCAGCACGATGCCCGCGATGAATGCAATCCCGTCCAGGACCAGGCGTGCCTTCTCGGCAGTGAACAGCTCGCTCAGCTCGAAGTCGAGAGCGGATATCTGGAAGGCGGCGCGCTTCCGATCGAGCGAATCGGAGGCTGCGACTTTAGGAAATTTCGTATCAGATACCGACTATTCAATATCAGGCTCCTCGAGCCGCATCGCCAAGAAGGTGGCCGCAAACCGGCTGTGCGGGGCAACGCGCGCAACGGCATCAGCGTCTTCAATCGTATCGACGTCGGTGAGCAATGGCAGGTGACGTACGCGCAGTCCCGCGTTGCGCAGACGGGCGAGCTGGCGGTCGCCGGTGTCAGGACGGGACATCGGGACACCACGGATCAGATGGCCTCGCTGGAGTCCTGGGGTGGGTTTGCCGAGGGCGAGAGCCCAGAACCCTCCGTCGTGCGCTGCCCCGAACCAGGCGTCCGTTGAGTCGTCCCACTCGGTGAAGACCGGGTCGAGCAGGTCCGCGGTCAACTGCGGGGTATCCATTCCGATGAGGAGTACCGAATCCGAGAGGGAATCGAAGATGGCCGAGAGACGCTCGTCGAGGGTGCCGGAAATCTGGGGAACGATCTCAAAGTCTGCAGCGGCGGGCGGCGGGATAACCCCGTCGAAGGCGAGAATTCGGCGGTTCGCAGGGAGGGCAAGCGCGACAGCGAGGGTGTCGTCCAGGCTCGCGGCGGCGAGTTCGGCGGCCTGCTCATAGGTGAGTGCAGGGTGCAGTCGGGTCTTGACCCGGCCAGGCAGACACTCCTTGGCGATGACAACAAGAGTTGTCATCGGTCGGGCGACCTAGGCACAGGGGAACCACTCCGCGGCGCTGTCAGCCGCGCGGCGGTGTGCGACGAACCGACGGGTGATTTCGGCGATCGCGTCGGCAAGGGGGAAGATGTCGCGGGTCACGAACTGGTCGTCGTGATCGGCCGCCACCGGATGCCAATACACACCGTCGGCTGTGATCGTCACCTCGGGGATCAGCGAGTTGACCGTGAGCTCGATGCCGGAGTCGGAGACTCCTCGGTGCGCAAGCGCGCGAATGACCTGATCCTCGCGTGAGATTGCGAGGGTGTCGAGAAATACGTGGAATGGGTCGAGCTCGTGCATCTGATCGGCTGGGAGGGTCGCAGCAACCTTTACGCGGAACCCCTCCTCGTGGGCGATGCGGATGCCGTTGACGGCCTTCGCCCACGACCCGGTTCCGCGGTGGCTGTCGTGGATAGCCGGAGTGGCCGAATCGACGCTGACCTGGAGGGTCAGCCGAGACCGATCCATTCGGCGCAAGCGCTCGAGTCGTGTTCCGCGAAACAGCATTCCGTTGGTGAGCAGTGTCGTCGGGAGTCGGTCGGTGCACGAGTTCACTAGATCATCGAGGTCGTTCAGAAGGAACGGCTCGCCTCCCGTGAGGATGAGTTCGCTGACGTCCGCGTCGGCGGCCTCACTCGCGATTTGCTGGAGCCGGTCGGCGCCGATCGCCCGCCGTGCCGCTTTCGGGGACGAGCGAACGCAACAGTAGTCGCAGGCGAGGTTGCAGTCGAAGTTCGTGTACACCCACACCCGCGCCCCGGGTCGTTGAGCAGGGTCGAGCTGTGCGAGCGGGTCGGGAGCTCGCCCGTGACGAACGGTCACGGTCAATTGCGCGGCAACTGCGATCTCATTGCCGGTCGCGGCACACCACGCCTCAACGAGGTCAAGGGCGGCAACACGGTGCGCGTGCCCGAATCCGACAGTCACCGTTCCGCCGGTCGGTACGCGCCCGATGCCTTCAATGAGGTCGAGCACGACGCCCATCGCGGTGTGTTCGGCAGTCGATGGACTCACGAGTGAGCTCGTGGTCACCATCTCGGGGCAATTCTCTGCTCGCTAACGGCTGCGACGAGGGACGCGTAGCCCTCGAGTCTCGGAGGTACCCAGGCCTGCAGGCCTTCCATCTCCATGATCGGTCGATGCTGGGGATTCTTCCAATCCATGGCGAGCAGATTGGCAACCCATGGATCCGCACGCTCGATCGCGAGCGATGGCATCGCTGTGAAGGTGCAGTGGCTGTATTCGGGCGACGTCCAGAACGATTCGAATGCCCCGGGCAGCAACTCGCCCCGCCCGATGGCATTCCACGTGTTGATGCCGATCGCGGCGGCATCTGCTCGATCGTCGAGTACTGCGCGCAGAGCATCGAGTTCACTTCGACCAGTGTCACCGTGTTTTCCCACGTCGCTGTCGATCCGGGTGATCCTGATGTCTCCCTCGCTGAGGCCGGCCTCGCGGAGGAAGTGAACCGGAAGGATCGCCGCCTGGGCCGAATCACGCGATCCCAGAACAAGGCGGCGGCCCTGAAGGCTCTGCAGCGACGTGAATCCGCTCCCCGTTCGGGCCACGAACACCGTCTTGAAGTTGAGATCCGTGTCCCGCGATGCGAGTGCACGGCAGGCGTCGTCGGTCTGGGCGACGGTGCGCACCCAGGCGAGATTTGTGTTCCAAGCCAGATCGAGAGTCCCGGAGATGAGAGCATCAACTTGTCTGCCGTAGTTGGAGAACAACACGAAGTCGATCGGTGTCGTCGTCTCGGCGAAGTAGTCTCGCAACCCTTCCCAGATCGGTATGACGTTGGGCGAGTAGGCAACGGAGCCGATGACGAGTGGCGTGGTCATGCTGCGGCCCCGGCCTGCTCAGCCTGTGGGGCCCCGGAAGCAGCCTTCGGTACATCGAAGAGGGGTCTGCCGGTGATCGCCCGCCCGTAGAACTCGTAGAGCACGTCGGATGTCGGGGCCATCACGTGTCCCGCTCGCGCGTCGCGGAAGTAGCGGTCGATCTGCAGGTGCTCAGAGAACGCCGCGCCGCCGCACACGCGCATCGCGACATCCGTGACACGTAGTGCAGCATCGTTTGACGAGGCCTTACTGCCGAGTACGAAAAGTGGGGTGTCTTCTTCGGGAGCGGCGACCTTTCCCGCGGCCACGTCGAGGTAGGCGCTCGCATTGGCGAGGTCAATCGACATTTTCGCGAGCTGTGCCCGGATGGTCGGCAATGATGACAGGCTCTCATCGAGGTGCTCGAGCCGCGCTCCCATCGTGTGCCGCACCGCGGCATCGACCGCAGCACGGCTGAGACCGATCGACACGGCAGAGTTGCCCAGGTTGAACCACGGAAGAACATGACCCATCATCAGATCGAACCCCCCGCCCGCCGCGCCCAAGCGGAAGCCTTCAGTCGTGTCGACGTCAACGGTCATCGGACTCGAGGAGTTCCCACGGAATCCCATGCCCTTCCATGGGCGATCGATCGAAAGGCCGGTCGTACCGGCGGGGATCGCGAAGAGGTCCACACCCTCCGCATCCGGTGTGCCCGTGGAGAGAACGTAGACGTCCGCGTGGCCGGCCGACGTGACCCAGCTCTTCTTCGCGAAAATCTGGATGCCTCCTGGCCTCGTTGTTGCTCGCGAAACGGGCGCCCAAAAGTGGGAGCGCGAACCCGCTTCGGAGAATGCCAGCGAGGCGAGCGTGCGGCCGCTCGCGAGATTCTCGAGCAGTCCCGGCATCCCAGTGGGCGGCGCCGCAGCGACCGGCATCGCGGCGCTCACGTGCATGAGGTAGATCATCGCGGTCGACCCGCATGCTCCGGCGAGGGCGCCGGCCACCAGCACAAGCTCCCGCGGTCCTCCGCCCAGCCCGCCGACCTCGGTCGGAAGCGTTAGTCCGAGCAGTCCCGATGACCGCAGCGCGGCGACCGCTTCCTCGGGAAAACGGCCCGCAGCATCCACGTCATGCGCATGCTTGCGGGCGATCTCCACAACGGGATCCAGTAGTTCGACAACGTCGATCACGGTCTGCCTTTCGTCGGTTCGTGCGGCTGGGCTGGGGGAGGTGGTGAGAACGAAAGTGCGAGAAGTCCGATGCCGATGCCGCCGGCCACCGCCATCGCCGAGGCGTCACCGCCGAGTGGCCGGACCGATAGGGCGAGCCCCACGAGTTGGACAAGGGATGCTCCCGTGAGCAGCGCGCCTGCGATCAAGCGCAACAGCCTTCGCCGGATGATGCCGCCCACGATCGAGAGAATGCCACCGGCCATGAGGACACTTGCGCCGACAGGTCCGATGTTCACGAAACGAAACTGTGTGGGGAGTGTGGTGCCGAACACGAAACCCGCAAAAAGGATCGCGGCAATACCGATCACGACCGCCCCGCGGTCGTAGGTACTCACTGTGCCGTTCACGACACCCACAACATGAGCCGCGAGGGACGTCCGGAAGACGCCGACCACGACCGGCGCAGGAGCCCGTCGACTCCGTAGCAACGCCCGGCTGCAGTTGCGAAGAGCGCTAAGTGCGCGAGCGCCATCAGATAGTACGACCAGTGCCACTCATGGGGGGCGAACAGAACCGAAAGTGTGATTGCCAGTGTTTGGCCGATACCGACGACGGCCCAGAACCTGGTCGCGAGGCCGATGAGTAGGAAGGCACCCAGCCCGCCCTCGATAAGGAGCGTGAACCATCCAAAGACAACGATGTTCGGCAGCACAACCACGTCGACGAAGGTTGAATATGGTGCAAAAACCGGATGGGAAACCGCCTGGCTGGCCCAGAAGTACAAGCCGTCGTTGTTCGCCCGGCCAAAGTCCGGTGGCACCTTCCACGCAACATTTTGGATCCACATGAGTGCGACGCCGCAGCGGAGCGCAGCGATCATAATCCTCGTGGAGCGTGCCACCACCGGGGCGTCGACCAGTGGGTTTGCCGCTGTGGACATGGATTCCTCTCGACGGGATCATTCAAGCCACATCGCGCGTCGAGCACAACGATCGATACATTACGAGACTCTGACAGATGGGGGGAGGGGGTAGCCAGGTCCGCCGTCAGTACGACACGAACCTTAGGCAAGCGACCTGACCCGTGGGACCTGCGCACGGACATTGGCAGGGATTCCGTCGACCGGTCCGCCACCCGGCCGACGCCCCGGACATTGAGGCGCATCTCACGACCGCAGTGGCCTATATCCCCACAGAGCGGTGCCTCTCTCATGGTTGCCCTTGTGCTCGGTAAACACGGTGATCCCGTGTTCAGTGTGACCGCATTAGCGTCCTTCGCTGGGCATCAAGTCGACCGCGAACGCCTCCGACGATCCGCGATCGCAGGGACCTTCCGCGACGGAAAACGGCATTCCGCATGAGTGGTCGCGCCGCACATCGGCCCATTCCGCACCAGTTGATACAGCGACCGATGTATAGTCATCGGATGCTGACTATTGCTACTCGTATTGACGTGATGAACCGGCTTGGTCGCGCAATGGCGGACCCTACGCGTTCTCGCATCCTTGTGACCCTCTTGGATGGCCCGAGCTACCCGGCCCTGCTCTCACGTGACCTTGGACTCAGCCGCTCAAACGTGTCCAACCACCTCACGTGCCTGCGAGACTGCGGCATCGTCGTGGCAGAACCTGAGGGGCGACAGACTCGTTACGAAATCGCAGACCCACACCTTGGCCGTGCGCTTACCGCGCTGGTCGACGTGACGCTGGCCGTTAGGGAGAACGCACCCTGCGTCGACCCGGCCTGCTCGATCGCCGGCTGCTGTGAGGAGACCCGATGATCATCTCGATGACCGATGCCCGCCGGGCAGTCCTCCACCGCCGGGTACGGTTCATTGTCGCCTTCACGATCACCTACAACGTGATCGAAGCTGTCGTAGCAATCTGGGCCGGCGCGCTGGCGTCATCCGCGGCACTGATCGGATTCGGCCTCGATTCGATCGTAGAAGTGGGCTCGGCTCTAGCCATTGCGTGGCAGTTCACCCGGAAAGACCCGGAGCGCTGGGAGAAGGCGACAGTCCGCGTGATCGGGATTGCGTTCTTTGCCTTAGCCGCGTATGTGATCACGGACTCCGTACTCGCGCTCACCGGGGCGCAAGACGTGGACCACAGCCCGCTCGGTATTGGCATTGCGACCCTCAGCCTGCTGGTCATGCCAATGCTGGCCTGGTTCGAATTCGGGACCGGCCGCGAACTCGGCTCAAAAAGCGTAATGGCCGATGCCAAGCAACTCATGCTGTGCATTTATCTCTCTGGAACCGTCCTCATCGGCCTGCTGCTCAACAGCCTCTTCGGCTGGGCCTGGGCCGATTCCGCTGCGGCTCTCATCGTCGCTGTGCTCGCGATCCGCGAAGGCATCGAAGCATGGCGCGGTGACGTCGAGTCACCATTCGAAGTTTTCAGCGACATGGTTGAGGATGACGTCGACAAGCCACTCGATGAGAGAACCGGCGACCCACGCGGCTAGGCCGGTAGTGGGAGACCGTCAGCCGAATAGGAGGCACCAACCTGTGGGCACCCGTACCGCGGAGTCCGTCAATTTCGAGTGCTCAGTGTGCGGCGCTGTGCAGCCCTACATCGTGGAGTTGCCCGACAAATACGTCGGTCAAGCCACAGTGACCACCCGCTACTTCGCGCGTCCCTGGCATCAAGACTTTGGCAGCGGGGCAATCGCCGTGAAGGCTGCCGCAAGCCGGACCAGTTCGAGGCGAGGTAGGAAACGACGTTCCCAGCCGTGCCTGACTGGGTTTTCACGGAAGGTGACCGCTTTCATTCGCCCGGGGGTTCGCGGCTCGAGGTGTGCGGTGGTTGCCGACCAGAGGTGTTCACCATATATTCGCCGGGCGTCGACGCCTGGATCTCATGGCGTGCAATGCGCCCGCCCGCTCGTGTCTGTCGATTTGCCCTCAAGATTCGCGCCGGGATGCCGGCTAGACGAGGGGCGTACACTCAGCATCAAGGCAGAACGGTGCCGTTTTGGGTCGGTCGGTCAGCCGGTTCGCAGCACTGGGGGAGGCGGTCGCTCGAGCGATGAGCGTCACCGGCGGCTGGATGGATCACACATTTGATCGCTGAGATTGACAACTGGAAGGTGGGACATATGATCGTCGACCCGAACGAAATCGTTCAGGAGGACGAACCTGGTCCTGCTGTCGCTGCCCCACTGGACCGCTGGCGTTCCCTGCCGGCGCGGGTGCGAGTGGACGAGCAGAGCACGTCTGTGTCGGCTTCGGACGCACCTGATCCCGAGGGTGGTAGGAACCCGGACAACGACTGGCTCCTCCGCGGCGTCTGAACCAGCGTGTACATCCGATCCGCGGGCAGGTGCTGGTTCGCTTCCTCTTGAGGACTGTGTGAGCGCCTGCCGGACACCCAGCGGAGTGGGTACGATATCGCGAATGATGGCAAGGCATCCCGAACCGCAGGTGTTCCGCTAGCGCTTGATGCCGATCGTTTCGGAGGGCACAGATGACGTGCTGTCCGCTTTTCGGGTGGGGACCCACTCACGCCGTGCGACGTCAGGCCTGGTCGCACCGAGTGGCGGGCGTTTCAGCCCGCGATATCGTTTAGCGACTGAACTAAATGACATGACAGTGAATGCGTTGTTTGGTGCGACCAGCAAGACCGGTCGTCGCGTGGTGGCGCGCGCTCTTGCCGCGGGAAACGAGGTCCGGGCTCTCGTTCGTGATCCGGGCAGGCTCGCAATGACGTCGCCGACTCTGACGGATATCCGTGGTGACGTGTTGGATTCGACTGCTGTGGATCAAGCGGTGTCGGGCTCAGATGCAGTGCTCAGCCTGTTCGGGCAGGTAAAGGGTTCACCGCCGACGCTTCAGGCCGAGGGCACCCAGATCATCGTGGACGCCATGCGGCGGCACGACGTCAAACGGATCGTCAGCCTATCCGGCGGCGGCCTATCCCCTCCTCTGGACCGACCTGGTCCCGCAGATCGCGCGATCAGGTTCGTGCTGAAGACCTTGTCTGGGCCTGTACTTGCCGACGCAGAGGAGCACCTTCGGGTGCTCAAAGCAGCCGGGCTGGAGTGGACAGTCGTGCGTGGTCCACGGTTGTCCGAGAGGCCAGGCACCGGCACCTACCGTGTGGGCTGGGTGGGCGTTGATGCCAGCACCAACATCAGTCGAGATGATCTCGCGGACTTCATCCTCACCCAGGTGGAGGATCGCACCTTCATTGGGCAAATGCCGTTCATCAGCGCATGACACCGACAGCGCCCATGCTCACGTCTGATCGGTCGATCCAGGTGGGGGAGGTGTTGGCGGCGGTCGTCCGTTTGTCGCGGTTGCTTGCGAGCCCGCGATCGACGCCGTTTGGCAGCACGGTTCTCACTCGCACCCAACTGGACGTTCTCTTCCTCCTCGCTCACGAGCCGGACGCCGTCGCTCCGGGCCAGCTCGCCGCTCCTCTGCAGGTGACCCGGGGTGCCGTCACGCAGCTCGTGGACCAACTGCGTGAGCATGACCTAGTGGAGCAGTTCGCTTCTGACCAGGACGGACGGGTGCGGCTCCTCAGGCTCACCGATGATGCGCGCTCCCAGGTCGAGGCGTTCGAGTCCCGCGCCATTCAACGCTCCGCGCCATGGTTTGACACGCTTACTGACGATGCGCTGACCGACCTTGCAAGACTGCTCGTGCAGGTGAAGGGCGGATCGCGATCTTCGTGACCGGCGCGACCGGGTCGGTCAGCTTGGTCGAGGAGGAACACCTGCTCCGGTTCGGGCAAATCGTGATTGTGGGCATCCGCGATCCGTCCGTTCCGACCGGATCCCATACCCGGCGGAGACCCGATAGTGCTACTTTCGACGCCGACCCCCCGCAATCTGAGGACGTTTGAGAGAGAGCGGACCGGTTGTCCTGATGCGACCCGCCGGCGATCACCGACGTGCCGCTGACCCTGTTCGGGGCGATCCAGGGGCCACCGCACGGGATCGGGCAGATCGCCGAAACGACCCTCCGTCAGCTCGCCTTCGACAACACGCAGGTGTGTGGCTGATCGCGCAGAGTAAGAAATCGCGCCACTCACCGAACCCGCAGTGCGCCGGTCCCGAATCGCTCAAACTCCTGGAAAAGGGGTGGTTGCGTTAGTTGAAGGCCCAGAGGGGCAGGGTCCCGATGACAAGACCAAGCATCATGAGCGTGAATGCCCAGAGAAGCGACGCTGGGACGGCTCCGGTTCCAAGCCTATTCGTGATTCGGGCCAGGAGCGTTCGGGTTGGTTGGCGCGAGAGCAGGCCAATGACTAAGAGCAGGAGACAGGGTATGCAGTAGATGACCGTATACCCAACGAGCACCAGGAGCGCTTCACCCGTGCGGGCTTGTGCGTCGAGGAGCCTCTCGATAGCGATGAAGTAGGGGAACGCGTTGGGCAGATCGGCGGCGGTGAGCAGTGCGCCAAAAGGGAATGCAGTCCATGGGGTGAACCAGGCGGGCAATTCGATGGGCTTTCGAGGTCGGGTTCGGAAGCGTCGAACGCCAGCGATGACCACCGCGACTCCCGCTGCCCCGAAGGCGACGTAGCGCAGCGCCAGCACAATGCCTCCTACAGCGCCTGCGGCAGCACTAGCACCGAGAAACAGCGCTGCACCAGCCGTGAACACGGTTGTGGCCGCGCCGAGAATGGTCACCAAAGCCGTTAGCCCGGACCGATTGGGTGCGGCGAGCAGGATAAGTGCGACGGCGACAATGGTCGCCGGATTGAACGCGTCGAGGGCCGCCAAGCCGGCAATCGCGCCGAGTAGCGCCCCATTCATTGTTGTGACGCACCAATGGGTCGAGGGATCAGGGCGTCGAGGAGCGTGTCGAGTTGTGCCGAGGTGGGGGCAGGCTCTATGCCGGCGATCATGTTGGCGGCGAGTCCGTCACCGACTAGGCGGATCACCCGCGCGCGCGTGGCGTCGCCCGTTTCCTTCTGGATCATCGCCTCCCACCGAGAGCCGGCTTCCTGTGCGGCGACAGCGACGTCATCACCCGGCGACTCAACCGCACGGTGCGCGATCACTAATGCTCGGAACAGAGCCACGTCGTCACCCGTCGGGACAGAAAGCCTGAGCCAGACCTCCGCAGCCCGGCCATCGATGGATGCCGCACGCATCGCTGCGTCGAGCTCCTCCAACGCTCCTATGGCCAAGCCCTGCACGAGCGCGGCGCGGGAGGGAAAGTAGTGGATGAGACCGCCTTTTGAGACCCCAGCAGCACTCGCGGTGTTGTTCAAAGACGGCACAATACCGCGCTCGAGAGTGAGGTTTCGGGCTGCGTTAAGAATAAGTGTCCGACGATCCATGGAGTTACCCTACATGAGAACCGACCGGTCGGTCTGACAGCGGATTCTGGCCGACAGGGGGGAGTCTACCGGCGCAGCCATAAACCCTGATCTCCTCCGACAACCGCGTTTTCGTGGCTATCGCGGCCCTTTCGGCCCTCGTCGGCCTCCGTCCGTCGCTCATTCCTAAGCGCACCGTCTTCAGCCCCGCCGCAGCGCGACGATGGGGAAAACGGGTGGGCGGCCGTTCCCCAGTCACCGACAACCCGTGGGCAGCGGTGGGTCGGCTCAGCGAGCAGGTGTGGGTGGTTTCCCGTTCCGCAGCCGAGATCGATCCCGGAGGGTGGACGCGTAAGAGGAGTGAAGGTTCATCATCATGGGATGCACATGCCGGGAGTTCAGTCCCACATTCACAGATGGGGCCGGGACCATCAAGACAGAGAGTATGGGCCTTATGAACGCGGGTGTCGGACACATGTCGCTCACGGCTCGTCACTCCGAATCAGGCTCAAAACTGAATCACTGGGTGTGAACGACCGAGGAGTTGTTAGGGCGCCTGACCAGCCCGTACAGAATCCCGTTCTTCTCCTTCTCGCTACGAAGTCGCAACCTGTGACCGGTACCATCCTCGAAGCCGAACGAGAGGAATCGTGATGATCACTGGTCGATTGCACACTCGCAGCCGAGACGATATCCGGGTGGTTGCCCTGTCGAAACGTGAATGGAGGATCAGCGATGGTCGGATTGCGACAGACGACGGTCTTTCGCTCATCGGTTTCATCGATGAGAACCACGGCGTCTACGAGGTTATGGAGTTCGTCGATCCCGTCGAATATGCCCGCTTCGGGAATCTGGAACGTGCAATCATGCATTTCGTCACTTCGCGTCCGGGATAGGCGCAGTGACGCACAGAGGCTGACTTCTTCTTCGTCGAGGCTGGCTGGCGGTCTGGGAAGACTGTCGTAAGATCACGGTCGACCTGGTCCGCACTATCCAACGCACACCACGGGGCTTCGTCGTGCAGAACAATGAGACGAAGTTGATCGGCAGCTTCGACTCGATCCCGAGCGCACTGGCACGGCTGCACGAAGTGGCCCGAAGGATTGACGGCTGGTCCGTGAGCGAGCCGTCCTGACCCCGGTGATCCCGCCCTGGCGCTGGCTACAGCGACTGCGGGTGTAAAGCCCGTCGGCGGTGAACAGCCGGCAAACTACGGCGGGTCCAGTTGGGTCGAAGGTTGCCGGCAACAGAGATTGACCGGTTGTTTTGTGCGGACCAGCAGCTACGGTCGCTCGTCGTGCCGCAACTATAACGATCGGAATCACAAACATTCACAACGCCGGTTCGTCGAGGATTATCTGCACGAGCGTCGTGATCAGAATCGGCAGGCTCGTCAGAAGGATGTATATGAGAAAGCCCGCATTGATACGGAGCTCTCAACGGTGGGACAATAATGCTTGTGAATCTTGACGATGAATTGCAGGCTGTCGACAAAATAGTGGATCGACTCACGGAACGATTCCCCAATCTGCCGCGATCGAGCGTTGAAAGAGCTGTCCGTGAGGAGCACGAGACGTTCTCCGGTCGCCCGATCCGTGACTTTGTTCCCGTGCTCGTCGAACACGGGGTCAAGGAGCGCTTGCGTAAGCAGTAGACAGCGGTTCAAATAATTTGTGTGCGCAACGACCAGTGACGCACTTGACCCCTAGCGGTCATCCCGAATATTGAACACCGGGAAGTCGGCTGCAATGGCCTCAAAGGCGGCGACCGGCCCCCACGGATCGATAGGGATGTGTGGTCGGGCGCCGGGTGCTTGCGCCAGGTAGGCCTTGAGAATTGGCGCCCGCGCATCCGCCGGAACCTCTCTGAGGATCACTGAACGCCTTCGCCCCGCGTGGATGATGGCTTTTCCACCTGCGGCCCGCACATTGCGAACCCACCGCGAGCCCTGTCCCAGCATCGATACCGCGTACTCACCGTCCTCGTAGCGGGCAACCACAAGCGGCAGGGTCAGCAGGGTCCCCGACTTCGGATTGACAGTCTCGAGAGTCACGGCGCCGTGGCCGACGATACCGAGGGAAAACACGATCGCACTGATCCGGTTCAGAAAACGGGCCCACCGGTTCGGGCGCCCACCCGCGTACATGCGCCGCAGCGACGCATCACGAATCATAATTCATCGCCCCGGGTATTGAAGCGGGTGACAGGCACGAATTCGGGCATAAGCGATAAGCCTCTCCGGTCTTCAGACCGACGCCAGCGCTGCGGGTGCGTCACCTGGGCGAGTCGACAGTACCACTGCGACTGTGCACAACCATGGCCCGGAGACAGCCGAGACGACGCGCTGAAGGTAACGGAATGCCGTCGCCTGCAAAGCAGCGCTTGTGATTCGCGGCTCAAACGCAGCGGTTTTGCTACCCGTGGAGACCGAGCGTGTCGGGTGCTTCGTTGGACGCGGTCCCGGCCCTCACCTGCCTGGCGTCGATCTCGTCTCTCCAGGTGGACGCCGCGAGAGTGCGTTTCGTGGGTAAGTTCAGATCACAATCTGTTGCGTTGACGTAATGCGCAAGAAAACAGCGGCCTAGAACACGTACTCGGAATCACACTCGTACTCTACGAATGAAACCTCCTCTGGCGAGGTCAGCTCGCTGGAGGCCGTGAGAGTCTGCCTGCGACCGTGGAGATAGGCGACCGATTCCGAGGCGTTCGGGTGTCCAGACGTGGATTCTTCCGGAACGCTGATGAGTTCGCTGCCTGGGTCGAGTCCATATGCACGACCATCTCGTGGCCGTCGTTGCTGACCGCAGGTAGTGCGTGGCTTGAGGCCGTCAGGCGCTGTGACGCCTAGAAGTTGACGACGGCATCCGGTTTCCCATACCGTGCGAGGCGCACGTGCCGCTGACCGCGAAGTTACGTGTGGGGGTGGCGTTGCTGCCGGGTGTCATCGTGCTGGTGAGGTTTGTGGCCCTGCGGGGGCGACGGCGATGACAGGGCGGTATTCGAGCCTCCACCTGACTACCCGCGGCACGACACTGCCGGAAAACCTGTCGAATCTATTCGAATTGCTGGGTGCCCTAGGGTCGAGGCATGGAACTCTCGGTAACGCCCACGCTTACTGGATCGCTCGTGACCCTTGAGCCCATCTCCCTCAATCACGTGGCTGAGCTCAGATTAGCGGCCGGTGAGAGTGACCTCTGGCGTTCGTGGTACACCGCGGTGCCGCACCCCGACGCGATGGCTGAAGAGGTTGAACGCCGACTCGGTCTCCAATCTGTGGGACACATGCTGCCCTGGGCGATCCGACTTGTGTCCACAAGGCAGGTAGTCGGAATGACGTCATTCATGAACCCGAGCGACACTGGGTTGCGGCTGGAAATCGGTTCGACTTGGCTGGCCACAAGCGTTCAGGGAACAGGGGCGAACCGGGAGGCCAAGCTGATGCAGCTCACCTATGCCTTCGACGTCCTGCACTGCATCGCAGTGGAGTTTCGCACTCACTGGCACAACCGCCAATCGAGGAAGGCGATAGCTGCATTGGGTGCGAAGGAAGATGGGGTGCTTCGCAATCACTCCATTGGCCCGGACGGTGCGCTACGAGACACTGTTGTCTTTTCAATTATTGCGAGTGAGTGGCCCGCCGTGCGCGTGGGACTCCAACACACACTGGATGCAGGACGAGGACATCAGGCAGGGCCGACAGCACGACAGTCACAGTCCGAAGGTGTTGAACCGGTGGCGAAGGGGTAAACAAACAATCGAGAAGTCGTCGCCACTGGGGACACACGTCGGAACTTCTGAATCCGCGAGCTGAGAGCAGTTCGAAGCCGGCGCGGTCCGGCGGATCAGCGCGAGTACTGCGACCTGCCGCCGCGAACCCGTGTCCTCTCAAGCGCCGACTAGTGTCCCGGCCCAGGGGAGGTCCAGTGTTGAATCACGCTTGAACGGGGGTGCAATGCGCAATTCAGAGAGTTCTTCGGGATCGACGGCGTATTCACAGCGCCCTGTTCACTCGCGTTACCACCGGCGATAGGTCCGGCGGATTCCATCGATGACTGGAGTGAAGACTGTGAACAGAATCAGAATCAGGTCCGGCGCCCTCGCGGCCCTCGCCATCAGTGCTCTTTTCGTGACGGGCGGTCTCGTGACGTCCGCATCAGCCGGTGCATCTGCAGCGACGCAGTCGACGGATGTCGATAGGTGGGTCGTCCCCGAGACCCGACAGGGGGGCGAATACTGGACGGCCGAGCGAATGAGGGCCGCAACTCCGGGCGACGTGCTGGTCGGCGACAACGTCGCATCCGCAGGCCGAAGTGACGTCGAGGTGGGGCAAGAAAAGAAGGTGGCAAAGCAATCCCGTAATCCGAAAGTCACACCGACGGCGACTCAGCAAACACCCGTCGACCACATCGGCAAGGTGTTCTTCACGCTTGGCGGGAGCGACTACGTGTGCTCGGGCAACGCAATCTCCGCGCCCAACGAGAGCACAGTTGCGACAGCCGGCCACTGCGTGAACGAGGGCCCGGGGGCATTCGCATCTCGCCTGGTCTTCGTTCCGGCCTACGAGAACGGTGCTGCACCTTTCGGACAGTGGAACGCGACGGAACTCTACGCTCCGACCCAGTGGACGTCGGGCGGCGACATCACCTATGACACTGGATTCGCGATCGTTTCTTCTCCTACGGGGGCAACCCTGAGCGACACGGTCGGTGCATCGGGCGTGGCCTTCAATGAGGGCCGAGGGCTCACATACTCCGCCTTCGGCTACCCCGCCGCAGCACCGTTCACCGGAAACACCCTGCAGTCCTGCTCCGGCGTGGCTACGGACGACCCGTATGCCCAGTCGGAATCGCAGGGCATCCCCTGCGACATGACTGGAGGATCATCCGGTGGCCCGTGGTTCATCGGCAGCGGTTCAGCCGGCTATCAGAACTCGGTCAACAGTTTCGGCTACAACAACGTCTCGAACACCATGTTCGGGCCGTACTGGGGATCCGTCATTGAGAGTGTCTATGACGCCGCGGCCGCCTGAACCTGACCCGACCCACGAATCTGAGGCCGCGCCCGTCGCCCACCAAAGTCTCACGGCGAACCCGTCGGACGCCGAGTGGGACGACGACCGGATGTGCGCGGCTCGACTGCGAGCGATTCGTCTCAATCCAGATGGCACGCGGGTTCCAGAAGACGCACCGGCGCAATCGAAACCGCCGAACACGCAGTAGAAGCACCTGCGGGGCGGGGACCGCCGGATACCTCGGTATGCGGCGGTTCGCCCTTGCCGTCGACGCTGGATGCGGTCGGCACAAGTACGACCTCACCTGGGTAGCAGTTCTGGTTCAGCGTTCTCCCATGGATGCGCGATCAGGAAGGGGATGAGGCCGTACCCCATCAATGCCATGAGAAGCAGGGGCCACGCACCGACGTGCGGTTCGGTGCTGGTGCTGGAGGTGATGACGGATCCGGCAACTAGCAGCCAGGATCCGCACGCCAGCCCGGCCGCGAACCCGCTCCACAGAAAAATCTTGCGGCGCCCGGCGGCCACGCCCTTGTGGAGTGCGAAGGATGCGACGAGGGCTGAACCGAAGCACACGGAGGCAAAGAGAACGATCGCGAACCCTGTCGGCCAGGTCGAACTGACCCCATCACTGTCCCACTGACGTGGCAGTTCGGTTGGAAGCTCCGCACGCCAGTGAAGCCAGGTCGTGACGACCACGACGAGAGGGGCGCACAGCGTGACGGCAGCGATGACATCACGCGCGCGTGCTTGGCCGAAGCTGTGTGCATCCATAGCTAGCTTCCTTCAATCAGGTGACAGATCTCCAGCTGTGACAGTCCCAATTTTCGAGCATCGGTCAGGAACTGTTCGGCGAGTTCGGTCAACCGCACGAAACCGGGTTCGATGTCCTGGCGGACCCAGGACGCAGAATCGGCACCACATGGTCGACGTTGGTGAGTCCTGGGGGAGTCGCAGTTGGATCCCTCCGCGGGGTTCCTCCCGCCCACTACCGTCCGTGGCCAGCGTCTCCCTGACCGTCTGTGGATGTGTTTGCGTCCAGAAGCGCGCTCTTGCGCCGTCCCCATCGGATAAAGAACGCCAGAGCCACGATCATCCCAGCCATGAGGAAAACCTGAACGACCACCCATACGTTCCACCATGCCAAGGAAACGAATTCCATTCCGACCACCCCTCGACTCGTGGGCATTCGATTGCCCTATCTAGCGCGAGCCTACGACCCGGTGGCTGTTCAGGGCAACGCTGTGCCGGTTGCAAGCTACGGCAAGCGTGTCCCAGGCCGTTCGTATCGTGGAAGCCGAGATTTGATGCCGGGGTTCAGGTCGCCAACGGCATGGAGAATCTGCCGGCAGCTCTCTGGGTCTCGCACCTCGACGCCGCGAGACGCGAGTTTCACTATTTGGTCTTCGAGCGACAGGCACTTCTTGATGTACTCAGTTACGAGCCTCCTGGCCTATTGAAAATCAGCCCGAGCCGTGAGGCGAGCGGGCTGGTCGTGATGAGTTCGCCGTACCACAGCCAGCCCGCAGCGACTTTGAAACGGATCGGCGCAGCTCGTCCCTTCAGAGTCGTGATCCCGAAGCCTCGACGGTTCCCAGTGCCCGGACGATTTTCTTGGAGCAACCTTTGGCGCGCTGGTGCAACGGTCGAGGGAAGTCACATTTCGGGATTGACAATCAGGAAGTCGCCGAGCTTCGTCCACCCGACCGGGATGATGTCGTCGGCGACCACGACTCTGGCGCTGCCCGTCCCTGAGCTGCCAACCCACAAGTGAGTTGCATTGACATCTGATGCGCAGCTTGATGCTGCGCCCTCCGACGGGTTGAAGATCACGAGACAGTAGCCGGGTGCCCCGGAGGCCGGATCGATGTGCTTCGTGAGGAAGTAGCTGACGCCAGCGAGTTCGCCGACGAAACGGCTGGATTCGGGATCGCTCGTCGCATCTTCGACCCCGGATGGGAGCACGTCATCCGGGCCGCTCTCAGCAGCCAAGAAGCTTCGGATCTCAGAGATCGAATCATCGGCTGCGCATCCGGTAAGGACCAGAGCCGCCATGCAGATCAGTGCGCCCGCCCGAACCCTTAGACGAACCATGCCCACGCTCCAGTCCTGTTGCGTGTCCCGACGGTACCGTGTCGCGGCGCCAAAGATGATGACATCCACGGCCGGTTCTTGGCCCGCGCGGGCCGGAGCCGCGTTCGGAGAACGAACGGTTTCTGGGACGGCTGAGGAGCTCCGACGGTGGAGCGTGCGCGTGGAGCTCTACGGTTCAGTCGCGTAGTGGTGATCCGACGACGTTGAAGCGAAACCCGCCAAAAGCGCCGGACAGAAGCGGCCGTGCGGTCGCTATGGATGCTTGGACCTCGGGCAAGGCGAGCGAAGCTTGATGCGCTTCGGCGCTGTCCCATAGTTCCACGACGAACACCGTGTCGAGGTCGTCGTCGCTGACCCCTACCTCATACGCCAGGCAGCCGATCTGTTTGAGGGTGTCGCTGCGCTGGGTCAGATGAGCAACCAGCTCATCACGTTTACCGGGGACGACACCGAGTGTTCCCGCGTTTGCGAAAGTCATGGCACAACCCTACCCAGCGCCCGAGCATGCCGATGCTCTGTCTTTTGGCAACCCCTATGGGAAGGCTGAGACAGCAGTCCCGCGGTGGCACCAACTATGCGCGGTGCTCTCCAGCTGGCAACGCTCGCGGGCCGCGGGCGCGGGCACCGTCAGTGGTTGGACAATAGGGCTTGACCGATGATTCGGGCTCCGTCGGGAAATGCGCCTGGGCTCGGCCCGGAGTAGTTGAGCCTGATGAAGGGGCCGGTGGCCTCGGCCGGGAACCAACTCGAGCCGGCCGCGATCAGGACCCCGCTGGCTTCACAGTCTGCGACCAGCCGCTCGAGGTTCGTCCCATCCGGCAGGCGCGCCCACAAATTGAGACCACCAGCCGGAACCGTGGTTATGTGGGCGTCGGGTGCATGCTCGCGCAGACTCGTCAGTAACAGATCTCGCCGGGCCCGCAGTTGCGGGCGAAGGTTGCGGAGGTGGGTCTGCCAACCGGGCTGGGTGACGACGTCGAGTACTGCGGCTTGGAGGAGTCCGCTGACGTACATCGATTCGGCGCTGCGGTCGGCGAGAATGCGTTTCCTGGCGGGACCGCGGGCAATTATTGCCGCCACGCGAAGGGACGGCGAAACGCTCTTCGTGAGGGATCGCACATAGACGACATGGCCGGTGTCATCCCGCGCGGCGACAGGATGCGGGTCGGTATCGATGCCGAAGTCATGGGCCCAATCGTCCTCGACCAAGAAGGCGCCGTGCGCCCGAACGACGTCGAGGATTTGCGTCGTGGTGGACTCTGACCACTGTGCGCCAGTCGGGTTCGCATAGGTGGGCTGCGCATAGAAGACGCGCGAACCAGTTTCCTGGAACGCGCGAGCGAGCTCGCCGGGATCGGGGCCCTCGGGTCCCGATGGAACCGGGACGACGTCGACCCCGGCTTGAGCCGCAGCCTGAATCGCGCCCCAGTACGTGGGCGATTCCAGCAGAAGAGGCGCTCCAGCGGTGACCAGGGCACGGAAGATCGTGGCCAGCCCACTTTGGCTTCCGGGCAGCACGATGACATCGCTGGATAGGGGTGGAGTGATGCCGATCGGTGTCGCGGAGCCGAGCTCCTGAGCAAACCAGGACTGCAGCTCCGGAAGGCCCGCGACGGGTGAACGCGTCAGCGCCGCCTCGCTTCGGGCCGCGCGACCCAACGCTGACCGGACCAACCGCTCCGGCAACAGCTCTCGGTCGGGATACCCGGAATGCAGAGCGATGCTTCCCTGCGGAGCGGCACGTAGCGCGGGGCTCAACCCGCCAAGGTGACTGTTCGGGGAACGCAAAGCCGTGGTCTGCCAGCTGAAGTCGAGCGGACGAGCGGTACGCACGGCGCGAACGAACGTGCCGGCACCGGGCCGGGTTTCGATCAGGCCCTGCGCCACGAGTGTGCGCAGTGCTTTCTGCACCGTAACCGGGCTCGCCCCGTATTCGGCGACGAGCATCCGGCTGGTGGGCAGCCGGGCGCCCGGCGCGCGGGCGGCGATCCACTCGCGAAGTGCGGCCACAATCCGAAGACTGCTATCGTTATCCATGTCAGATCATAGTAGCGCTATCAAGCGGATGCCCGCTCCGCTATCATCGTCCCGAAGTGGCTATGCCTGGGGGCTGCTCGGCGTCGCCGCGTTTTCCTTCACCGTTCCCTTCACTCGCGTCGCCGTCGAGAGCATGTCCCCACTGTTCATCGGCTCCGGTCGCGCCGTCATCGCTGCCGTGCTTGCCACGGCCGCCCTGATCATCACCCGGCAACACCTTCCGCGCGGCAACCAGTGGCTTCGCCTCACCGTCGTCGCGGGCGGCGTCGTCGTCGGGTTCCCCCTCCTCACCTCATTCGCCCTCACCACGGCGTCAGCCAGCCACGGCGCCGTGGTCATTGCGCTCCTTCCGGCAGCGACCGCCGTCATGGCTGTAATCCGCGGAAGGGAGCGACCACTACCGCCGTTCTGGATCACGGCCGCACTCGGGGCGCTGGTGGCTGTGGCTTTCGCGTCGCTGCAGGGTGGCGGAGGCATCCGCTTGCAGTGGTCGGACCTGCTTCTTTTCGGTGCCGTCGCGGCCGCCGCCATCGGCTATGCCGAAGGAGGCCTGCTCGCGCGGGAGATCGGATCCTGGCAAACCGTATCGTGGGCCCTCATTCTGGCCGCGCCCCTCATGGTCGCCCTGATGACAATTGCTATCGTCGATCGGCCGCCTACGGGCACGCTCACCCATTGGGCGGCGTTTGCCTACCTCGGAGTGGTGAGCATGTTCCTGGGATTCTTCGCCTGGTATCGCGGACTCGCCATCGGGCCCATGGCCCAGGTCAGCCAGGTGCAACTCACCCAACCTGTCCTCAGCATCCTCTGGGCTGCACTCATACTCCACGAAGAGCTCACTTGGCAGACCATCATCGGCGGCATCGCGGTCATCCTCTGCGCCGGCCTCGCCGTTCGAACACGTAGGGGGCGCGTCAGACTCACACGCTCCGCCGAGGATCGTGCAGTTCAATCATCATCAATCGGGGCGATGTCCAGCACCCACCTCCCCTAAGGGGAATCCTCTCCGGGTTGCACTATCTGGGTGGCCATCACGCCGTGGGCTTGATCGCTAACTGGCGTCGTTCTGTGATCGTTCTGCGGCGGGTTGAACTCACGTAGGCCGATCTCTCAGGGGTCGATCATCCGTGAGCCCACGCTAGCCATGGCGGCTCAGTTTTACCAGGCGGTCAGGCTCGGCACCGGCCAGAACGGCATGTACTCATTCCAGCCGAGAAGGAACGAGAATCCGAGGTGAATCAGCGGCGACGAAACCCCGGCCAGGAGGATATAAGCCAAAGTTCGAAGCAGCGAAAGACGGAACATCACAGGCACGGCAACCACCGTCAGCGCGGCCGGAATCGGATAGTAGATCCACCAAGGTAAGCCGAAGACAGTCGCGCCGTATTTACCGAAGAGCATTCCACCGACGACGACGACGACTGCCACCGGGAGGACGGCGAACAGCCGGCGCCTGAAAGTGGTCGTCCCCAGAATCAATCGCAGAATACCCACATAGAGCAGTAAGGTCGCGACAATCATAATGGGAAAGTGCCATTCGGTATTCACGTACCAATGATGACAGTGCTGTGTGGAGGGTTTGACATCAGCTCCCAAAGGGGCGAAGGCGGCCACTGATAGTCCCGGTCGCATGGGCCACGAGCAGGGCCAGGTTTTGTTGGTGTCCGGTATTCGAACTCTGAGCCACCAGCCGCCGCACCCACGTCGGCGACCAGCAGTCCTCTCGACACTACGGAGCCCCCGCGGAATTGTCTGCGTGGCAGCTGGACATGATCGCTTGCCTCGAAGATCTGGGCTGGGAAGCGACTGGGGGTGTGTCGAGGGGCACGGTTGGTCCACGCGTTGAGTTGCCCGACGATGACTCTGCGCAGTACGGCGTTGCGGTGGAAGGTTGTGTTGAGCACCTCGACGCGGCGAACTATCGCCGTGCGTTGGCAATCTAAGACGAGCGCTGCTCACGACGTCCGTTGGCCCTTGTCGCAGAGACCCGCACAGATCAGCGGGCCGTGAGTGCGGATTCCACCCGACCGGACACTTTGGCCCCCTTCCAATCCGGCAACCACGCCAAGACGTCCTGACACAGGCCGTCGACCGCCGATACCAGGTACTGGGGCATGGGCGAGGACACGCGGGGCACTATCGAGCTAACAGGTTCAGCTGCGCCTAGGTTGTCGGTGGGGGAATCAATGAAAAGCATCGCTTCATCAGTTACCGTGATTGTGGCCATAGCCGCCGCGCTGACGCTCACCGGATGTGCGGACGCGGTGGGCGCTGCGCCGGTTGTCACCCCGTCGCAGTCTGTGTCAACGGCGGCCGGGCCGACTGCCACGCCGCTCACCTCGGCTCCGCCGACACCGGCGTCCCTGGACCAGCTGCACCAGGAATACACGGCATCAGGATTATCTTGTGAGTGGGTTGTCACAGAAAACGTCATGTCCGGAACAATCGCATCCGGTCGTTGCACTGACAGCGAAAACGGCATCAGCACTTTCGCCACCCAGGCAGACGTCGACGCTCTTCTCAAACTCAACAGCGACAGCATCGAGCCCGGTCTCTTCCTTGTCGGGACCAGGTGGGTCGTCGGTAGCGAACATCCCCAAGACCTCGTCAAAGCCCAAACGACCATGGGCGGAGACCTATGGCCAACAGACTCCGCCTTCTTCGTTGACCAGTAACACCGATAGTCCAACAGAGCGGAAACACGGCTCCCAGCCGAATCACCACCTCGAACGGGCACTCCCCGCAATCGCTGCTTGAGGGTATCTGCGACCGCCGGTCTTGTTGGTCCGCTGGTGGCTATCTGGGTGGGGGTGCCAGCGGATTCACCGGTACCTATCAACGGATGCCCGGTAGCGGGACGTCCACGGACGCAGATTCGCCACTAATTCGTCGAAGGTCCGAAGTCTCCGGGGAATGGCGTTTGGAAACCCTCTGCGGTCACGTCCCGCGACTTGAGGAGATAGTCCCGTCAGGCGCCTGGGACTGTGGTTGCATGGCCGAATGGAAACGAGGGTATGGGCGGTTACTGCGTTGTGCGGGCTGGCACTCTTCATGGCATTGCCTCCTGCTGTGGCGATATACGCGGTTCGCGATCCAAGCTATTCATGCGTTGTGGATGAACTTCCGGCGTTGCGCGAGAGCGTAGACCCCGGAGAGCCGATCGTTGGCCGGATCACGTTGATCCCGCTGGGGCTGGAGTGCGAATTCACGTCCATGACCGGGAAGGCGATGACCGTGAAACCTGATCTGGTGTTGACCGCTATGCTCGCCACTTCCGCTGCGTTCGTTCTCGCGGCTGGCTTGGTGCTGGTCCAGGGGAGCAGCCGTCGGCGAGTCCTTCTGGATGCAGAGAGACACCGGGAAAGTCTTAGCGAAACGGTCTAGGGCTAGCTGCACCCACTGAGCGCGAAACGAACGACGGGCGGGCATACTCCTTGCGACACGGCGATTGGTCGGGCGCAGTCCGCTCAAGACCGATTAGATGGTTGGATGGATTCGAATTATCGGTTCTCAGCCGACGTTGCCGATATAGACCGTGACCAGGTGCACCGTTGGATCAGCGAACAGTCATATTGGGCGCCCGGGAGATCACGTGCCCGGCAGGATGCGGCCATAGACGGCTCACGGAACTTCGGCGTCTATGACACCGAATCGAACAAGCAAGTCGCCTACGCGCGGGTCGTCACGGATGGAGTGACTTTTGCATGGCTGTGCGATGTGTTCGTCGACCCTCGGGTTCGAGGCCGCGGCATTGGCTCTGTCCTCATCGCGGGAGTCTTGGAGGAGGTCGAGCCGCTTGGTCTGCGGCGCATCGCTCTCTCGACCAACGATGCGCACGGCTTGTATTCCAAATCAGGGTTCACCGCTTTGGGTATCCCCGAGACGTGGATGGAACGAATCGGCAACCCCAGCGCCTAGTCACCAGCAGACCTCGAATCAAGAATTCGCGTATTCCCGCCTCATGGAGGCATATAAGTACTGCGAGCTCCGCAGCGGCCCGCTCGATCCCGGCTTGGACGAGCGCCGTCGCTGCCTACTCGCGTGCCGCTGCTGCTGACCTGCTGACCTGCTGACCTGCTGACCTGCTGACCTGCTGACCTGCTGACCTGCTGACGGTGAGTCTCCACCGAAAATATCATCCGGTCGACGCCGCGAACCTTAGTCATCCACAAAGATCTTCTCCATCAATTCACTTTGCATGAGCGCAACCCCCTCGAATCCAGCACGTGTGTGCCTGCTTCCACCTCAGAGAACGTGTATGCGTACACTGTCCGATCGGCCCATGCGTAGTCGCTTGCAAAACCCAATGGATCGATGCGATCGTGTGGAATAACAGGTGGGGGAGGGTCGACGGTGAAACTTTGGATTATTGGTGTGGCAGGCGCACTCGGCTTGAGCATATTCGCCCTGCTCGGGGTCTATGTTTACGTCGATATAGGTTGGGCCCGCGGTGAACAGTGGGCCAGCCTGAATGGTCCTGAACCGATCTGGCCGGCGGTTGTGGGCTTCGGAGCCATGTACCTCATCCCGATCAGCGCTCTGGTTATGATCCTCCTCGTCGGTGTCGCAATCGCGCGCTCGTATCTGCCTGGATCATCTGCCGATAGTGAACGATCTCCGATCGATGGCGGCCTGGCTAACACCGGACACGGCCCGGTTTCGAGCCCATGAACGGGCGCGAACGTCAGGGCGAGGCCATCCCCGTGCGAACGGGAGAGACGACTCCGCGGTCGCGCCCCACCGAGAGACACAGCCCGCGCCGTTTCCTCTTCGATCGATGCAGAAGCGCTGGTGGTGAGCCGGTCGATGAGCGCGAGTATATCGTCCGGCGAAATGTTTCCACACGCAGTGGTTTGTCGGCCTTTGCCCGGGAGCTTAACACCCAGAAGCGTTTGCGTTCTATCGCCACGACCTGGGGTCGGCTCGGATGCCAACGCGCCGCGGGTGAACATCAGCGGCACGCTGACGGCACATTTCGGCCCCGGCGCACACCACGGCAGGAACAGTCAGCCAACGCGAGTTGGTCACGCATCCAACGGGGTGTCGGCTAGCCCGGCATAGGGCCGGCGGTTCGAAGATTCGACGGGTCTGTCTTGTGGTGAATGCCAAGTCGCTGGGCACTGACGGCTGCTCGCCCTGTCCAAGATGTGTCACGTCGACTGGTGACCACAAACTCACCACGCTTTAACCGTACGCTGCTACTGTAAACGCATGGTTACGACCACGCAGAACGACGCCCATCATGCCGCCCTGGCCAGTGAGCCGCGCCGTCGTGCACTGGCTCTCCTGACCGAGTCTGCAGTGCCCCTCGACGTCGGCACGGTTGCCACGGCGCTGGGACTGCACATCACCACGGCGCGCTTTCACCTGGAGCACCTCGAGACGGCCGGGCTCGTGCTACGCCACATTGCCAGAGCCGGGCGGCGGGGACGCCCGCACGTGCTTTTCAGCGCGATCGCGGCGCCGCTACCGACCGAAACCGCCCAGCAGCAGCTCACGGAGGCCCTCGCCGCAGTGATCGCCGAGGACGACGACGGAGGCCGTGCTCGAGCCGTGCGGGCCGGCGAACGCTGGTCGGCGCAGTACGCGGCCGTGGCGGATGCCGTGATCCCCGCGGAGCCAGGTGCCGGCAAGCCCGGCCCTCGCGAGCAGGCCACTGACGGGTCGGCCACCCGCGTACCGGTTCCCGTTGCGCCGGCCACCCAAGCATTCGGCACCGATACGCCTGCCGCCGACGTGGTTCCGCCGCTGCTGCGTGTGCTCACAGAGATCGGCTTCGCGCCCGAGTTGCAGGCTGGCAAGGGATCCATCGTGCTGACCGGGTGCCCGTTCCGGGCGGAAGCGAAGGAGAATCCCGCCGTGGTGTGCTCAGTGCATCTGGGCCTTATGAAGGGCCTCGCGCGGTCGCTCGGCCACGACGGCGACGACATCCGTTTGAGGCCATTCGTGCAACCGCACCTATGCATTGTGGAGTTGCCGTCGGACTGGACCGATGCGCCGGAAACCATCCCTGGCTGAGCCGAAACTCGGCCGAGCCGCATCGAGTGTGAGCAGAACCTAGCTCGAGGCCCGGTAGGCCGACATGTCGACCTGGTTGTTTACGTCGACGTAGACGTCACCGTCCACTATCGTGACCTGGTAGACCGGAACCGGTTCGGACGCCGGCAGAGTTCGGGCCCGACCGGTGGAGAGTTCGAACCGGCCGCCGTGAGCCCAACACTCCAGTTCGTCGCCTTCCACGAAGCCGTCCGACAGGGAAATGTCGGCGTGCGAGCACATGTCGCCGAGCGCGAAGCAATTGCCGACACTGTCTATTACCAGGGCTATCGCCACGCCGTCGACCATTACCCTGATTGCCTCGCCGAGCCCAAGCTCGGATTTCGCGCACACCCTGGTTGCCACTTGATCCTCTTTTCCACCGCTCGATTCCGACTCCGGCATTCACCACCGGGCGATCGTCTTGGTTAAAAGGATACATATCATCTAAAGTAATTCCTGAGGGTCATCCGACCCGGCCAGAAGGAGAAAACCATGACCGTCGAACCGATCAGCCTGTCCTCCAGCCGCCCCGGTGCCGTCGATGCCGAGGCAACCATTACGGCTCCAGACGGACATGCCTGCGCTTGCGGTCACGAAGACACTGGCAACATCGTCTTAGATTCCCGCCCGATCCCGCATGCAATCCGGCACGCGGCAATTTTCGGTGCCCTCGGCTCCATCAAGCCTGGTTTCGCCCTCGATCTGGTCGCGTCACACAATCCGTTGCCACTGCTCGGCCAGCTCGAGAGCAACCGCCCCGGCGAGTTCCTCATCTCCTACCTCGAGAACGGTCCTGAAACCTGGACCATTCGCCTCACGCGCGCTAGCTAAGCCCAGCGTCAGCCCGACCTGATTTCGTCGATGAACACCCTTAGTCCACTTCGCCGCGCCGGCAGCGCCGCGCGCGGCACCGGGGCGACGGTGCGGCCTAACGTCTCCGGGCGACTTCTCTTTCTGCTACTGGGCGGCATCGCACTGCTCGCCGGTCTCAACGGCGCCCTGCAGCTGCTCGGCCTGGCCGCCCCGGTCGACAGCAGGCGCTTGACCGAGGTGCACGGCCCGCTGATGGTCTTCGGCTTCGTCGGCACCGTTGTGGTGCTCGAGCGAGCCGTGGCCGTGCGACGTGGTTGGGCCTACCTCTCGCCCGGCCTACTCGGTACCGGCGGCATCGCACTCATCTCTCCGCTGCCCGTGATCGTGGGTCAGTGCGCCCTGATCGGCGGCTGTGTCATGTTACTGGCCATTTACGCCGAGATTTGGCGCAAGCAGGCGGCGATCTCCACTGGTGTCCAGGTGCTCGGCGCGCTGGCTGGTCTGATGGCCACGGTCTTCTGGCTGCGCGGAATCGGCATCCCGCAGATCGCACCGCTGCTCATTCTTTATCTCGTGCTCACCATCGCCGGAGAGCGCCTCGAGCTCTCCCGCATTTCGCCCACTGTCGACCATCGGGCCGAATCGTGGATGCTCGGCATCGGCCTGGCCCTCTGCTTCGGCGCCGTCGTGGCCCTGATCTGGCCGGTCGCCGGCCACCCCCTGCTGGGCGCCGGGATGCTCGCGCTGGTGGTCTGGTTGTTCAATCACGACATCGCCACCCGAATGGTGCGTTCCACCGGATTGCCCCGTTTCATGGCTAGCTGTCTGCTGGCCGGATACGGCTGGCTGGTTGTTGTCGGCGGCATCTGGTTGCTGCAGGGCCCGGTGTACTCCGGCCCCGGCTACGACGCCATGATGCACGCGGTATTCCTTGGATTCGTGGTGTCGATGATCATGGCGCACGCGCCCACCATCCTGCCGGCAGTACTGCGGCGACCGCTGCCGTACCGTCCGATCATGTACCTACCGGCGGTGCTGCTACACCTCTCGCTGCTGGCCCGGGTGTTATTCGGCGATGCCTACGGCTTGCCGGCGCTGGTGCAGTGGGGTGGGGTGTTCAACATCGTCGCGGTGCTCCTGTTCGTCGTGATCGCTGTCGTTTCGGTGCTGCTCGGCAACACCGCACAACCGGCCCGGAGCGTGCCGCGCGGGCCCGCCACGCCGAAGAAATCCACTGTGCCAACCGATCCCACCACCGCGTCATCATCGCTCCTGAAAGGGTCGCAGCCGTGAAAATAAGACGCAGGAACATAATCTCAGGCATCCTGGTGCCCGCCTGGTTAGCCGCCACGGTGGTCGCCATTTTCCTGCACCGCATAACGCCCGCGGCCGGTTGGCTGATGGTGCACATCCTTCTGCTCGGTGCCGTGAGCACCGCTATCCTGATTTGGAGCCAGCACTTCGCTGACACCCTGCTGCGACGCAAGGCCTTCGGCAACAAGCTGTCGCTCGGGCTCCGCCTGACCGTGCACACAGTGGGCGCCCTGACTGTGATGACGGGCATGGTCCTCGACACCTTCCCACTCGTGCTGGTCGGCGGCATCGCGGTGGGTCTGAACGCGCTGGCCCACGCCGTCGTAATCGTGTCGCAGTCGCACGGAGCGATGCCCGGCCGGTTCGCCCCGCTCGTGCGCTACTACGTGGCCAGCGCGGTTGCGCTGGCGGCCGGCGTAGTCCTGGGCATCCTGATGGCCCGGCTCGACGGAGGCGGTGAGGCCTACGAACGCCTCTTCATCGGCCACCTGGCCCTCAACCTGCTCGGCTGGGTGGGGCTTACCGTGATCGGCACGAGTGCACTCCTGTGGCCCACGGTGCTGCACACCCGGATCGAGGGTGCCACCGTAGCCGCCGGTCATACCCTGTCGGTGCTCCTCGGAGGCCTCGTCCTCGTCATGGTTGGTTGCGCGGCTGACCTGCGACTGATCGCATCGCTCGGCATCCTCATCTATTTGGCCGGCCTTGGCCGGGTGCTCTGGGAGGCGGTCGGCCAGCTCCGTCATGCGCCCGCCCTCACGTTCGCCGCTTGGAGCCTCGGCGCCTCGCAGGTCTGGTTCGCGCTTTGCACCCTCGGCTTCGGGCTGCAGGTAGCCCTCGCCCCTAGTTGGACCATCGCGGCCTCCGGCGTCGAAACCCTGGTGCCCTACTTCACTGCCGGCTTCGCCGCTCAGGTTGTGCTCGGTGCCCTCTCCCACCTGATCCCGGTGGTGCTCGGCGGCGGTCCAGCCGCGATCAAGGCCACTGCGGCCGAGCTCGACCGGGGCGGTCTATTCCGGGTTCTGGTCGTCAACGGTGCTCTCGTCCTGTCGCTGCTTCCGGTCTCGAGCATCCTCAAGGTGATCCTCTCGATGCTGATCGTGGTCACCCTCACCAGCTTCCTGGTGTATTTCACCCGCGCACTGTTCACCAACAGGCGGGTGCGTGCCCTCCCGCTGGTGCGCATCGCTCCGGGGGAGCGTGCACTACCTGCCGCTAGGCCGCGCCAGACCGGGCGGATGCTCGCGGCCGCGGGCGTTTTGCTACTCACGATGACCGTCGGCATCGTCGCCGACCCGACATCGCTTGGCCTCGCCACGGGAACCCCGGCCGGGACATCCGGTGCCGCGAGCACCGGGCACACCACCACGGTCGCCGTGGACATGGTGGACACCCGGTTCGTGCCTGACCGCATCGAAGTTCCCGTGGGCGACGAGCTCGTGATCACCCTCACCAATAGTGACGACATGGCGCACAACTTGGTGCTCGAATCCGGTGTGGTGTCCGGGTCGATCGCCGCGGGAGCGAGTGAAAGTGTGGCCCTTGGTGTGATCGGTGCGAGCATCGAAGGCTGGTGTTCGATCGCCGGCCACCGATTGCTCGGTATGGAGATCAGTATCGTCGCTGTCGGTGGAGCATCGGGCGATTCCGCCACGGCCGGCGACAGCGACAGCACGGCGATGCACGACAGGGAAGGCATGTCCACCGACGACTCCGACCGAGGGCTGGTCGCCGGCGAGACCTCCGCTGCGGAGGACCTCGACCCGATGGCCGAGCCCGGCACCGATTTTGAGGCAAGGGATGCGACGTTGCCGCCCGCCACATCCGCCACCGTGCACGAACGCACCCTGGTCGTGCGGGATGTTCAGACCGAAGTGGCCCCGGGCGTCACCCAGACGCTATGGACCTTCGACGGTGCCGTGCCCGGCCCCACCCTGCGCGGAAAGGTGGGTGACGTGTTCGAGATCACCTTGGTGAACAAGGGAACAATGGGTCATTCCATCGACTTCCACGCCGGTTCCATTGCGCCGGACGACGTGATGCGCACCATTCAGCCCGGCGAAAGCCTTGTCTACACGTTCACCGCTACCCGGTCCGGCATCTGGTTGTATCACTGCTCCACAATGCCCATGTCAATGCATATCGCCAACGGGATGTTCGGCGCCGTCATCATCGACCCTCCCGGCCTGGCCGAGGTCGATCGCGAGTACCTCGTCGTACAGTCCGAACTGTACCTCGGTGCCAGGGGTGGCGAGGCGGACGCGGCCAAGGTTGAGTCGCAGACGCCGGACCTGGTGGTCTTCAACGGTTACGCCAACCAGTACGCCGCCCGCCCACTCCAGGCCAAAGTGGGCGAGCGTGTGCGGATCTGGGTGCTGGATGCCGGGCCGAACGTGGGCAGCGCCTTCCACGTCGTCGGCGGTCAGTTCCACACCGTCTTCAAAGAAGGCGACTACTCGCTGACAGAAGGCGGCAGCACCGGAACCGGCGGTGCTCAGGTACTCGACCTTGCCGTGGCGCAGGGCGGCTTTGTGGAGCTTGACTTCACCGAGGCTGGTCACTACCCCTTCGTCAGCCACATCATGTCGGATGCCGAGAAGGGTGCCCGCGGCGTCCTCGAGGTACTGCCCTAGGCAGCGATGGAGTCGTTGTCCTGAACGCCGAAGATTTTCCCGTCCGCGCGTACAGGCCTCGGGCCGCGCGTACAGGCCTCGGGCCGCGCCGCCCAGACCGAGATCCTCGGGCAGTGCCGTCACCACGGTGATCTGAACCCCAGCACCGTTGCTGCGGTGCAGAAAGTAGGCGGTGGCGACGCCACTGATTCCGGCGCGAACGACGGTCACGCCGGTGAGTTCGGTCTGCAGTTGTTCTAGCTCTCATTTCCTTCATGTCACTGGGGAGATCAGGGGGAGCCTTCATCGTCGTCAAGCAAAAATGCGATTAGAAAGCACGATAGTCCTTTATACCCACTAGCCTTGACACGATGCTGTACCCCATTCGGGGAATTGTCAGGCAACAGGAAAGGGGCCCATCCGTGGTCCGAATACGATCCAAGGTAAAACATGTGCGATCGGAGTTGATGGTCTCCAAGGGGTGGGTTCAGGGCGTTGCCCTGGTCATGGTCTTCGGGTTCGCCGTCATGGGATTCCTCGCCCTGAGGACATACACCGACTCGATGCCGCAGCCCCAGCAGGTGGTCGACTCGCAGGGCGAGGTCGTCTTCACCGGCGCAGAGATCACCGACGGCCAGCAGATCTTCGCCGGTCGCGGGTTGCAGCAGTACGGCTCGATTATGGGCCACGGAGGATATCTGGGCCCGGACTACACGGCAGACTATCTGCGCCGGTCCTCCGAATTTGTGCTCGAGGCCCTAACCGCCTCCGGAGTGCAGGACCCCCAGGGTGAACTCGTCGAGATGATGCGCACCAATCGCTACGACGCCACCTCGGGCGATCTGGTCTTCACCGACCTACAGATTGAAGCGTTCGACGAGATCACTCAGCATTACGCTGACTACTTCGGAGCTCCGACGACGCAGTACGGGCTGATCCCCTACGCGATCACCGACGAGGCCGAGGTGCATGAGCTCACGGCGTTCTTCGCCTGGACCGCCTGGGCCTCCGCCGCTGAACGGCCGGGACACGACTACTCGTACTCGAATAACTGGCCCGCCGAACCGCTTGTGGACAACGCGCCGACCGCTGACATCATTGTGTGGAGCGCACTGTCACTCATCTCGCTGCTCGTCGCCCTCGGCGCACTTTTCGGCCTGTATGGCCGGTGGAGCAAAAAGATGGGCTGGCAGCACGGGGAAGAGACCCCGGCGTTGTCGTTCCGGCAGCCGGGAGAGGTGAAGGTGACCCCGGCACAGTCCGCCACGGCCTGGTTCTTCTTCGTTGTCGCTTTGATGTTTCTCGCCCAGGCGTTCCTGGGAGCGGCAATCGAGCACTACCGGGTGGACCTCACCAGCTTCTTCGGAATTGACTTGGCCCAGGTCCTGCCGTTCAACCTTGCCCGCACTTGGCACGTGCAGCTCTCGCTGCTCTGGACGGCCGCATCGTTCTTGGCCGCGGGCATCTTTCTCGCGCCGTATATATCCGGCCGGGAGCCCAAGCGCCAGCACTGGCTCGCTTACGCGCTGCTCGGAGCTCTCGCCGTCGTGATCGCCGGCTCCTTCGTCGGTGAGGCGATGAGCGTGTTCGGCGTCGAAGCGGCCAAGGACTCGATCTTCTGGGGCATGCAGTGGGAGTACATCGATCTGCCCAAGGTCTGGCAGGGCATGCTCGTCGTGGGCCTGACCCTGTGGATCGTCATTATTTACCGCGGCATCCGGGCTCGGCTCAAGTCTGAACACCGCTTCAACCTGCCATGGCTGTTCTTCTACTCTGGTCTGGCGATTCCAGCGTTCTACGCGGTCGGGATGCTGGCCGGCACCGAGGTACATCTGAGCGTGGCTGAATTCTGGCGCTTCTGGGTGGTGCACCTTTGGGTCGAGGACTTCCTGGAGTTGTTCACGACGGTCATGGTCGCGTACATCTTCGTGATGCTCGGCGTGGTCAAGCACAAGATCGCCATGCAGATCATCCTCCTTGACGTCATCCTCTATTCCGCCGGCGGGATCCTTGGCACCATGCACCACCTGTACTTCTCAGGAACCCCCGTGGAGCACATGGCGCTTGGGGCGTTCTTTTCCGCTCTCGAGGTGATCCCGCTGACCTTCCTGACCATCGAGGCGTGGAGTTTCTTGCAGCTCGGTGCCCGACAGGAGTCCCGCAGCTCGGCCCCGTTCCCGCACCGCTGGGCGGTCATGTTTCTGGTGGCTGTCGGGTTCTGGAACTTCCTGGGTGCGGGCGTCTTCGGCTTCCTGATCAACCTGCCGATCATCTCCTATTACGAGATCGGCACAGCCCTAACGGCCAACCACGCCCACGCGGCCATGATGGGGGTCTACGGGATGCTCGGGGTCGGACTGGCGCTGTTCGCCCTTCGCTACCTGATTCCACCTGAGCGCTGGCCGGATCGGCTCGCAAAGCTATCGTTCTGGTGCCTGAATCTCGGCTTGGCCTGGATGACCTTCGCGACTCTGCTGCCGCTCGGCGTCATCCAGCTGTGGCACTCCATCAACGACGGCTACTTTGAGGCGCGCAGCCTGAACTTCATCACTGAACCTGGTAACGCCGTGCTTGAGTGGTTGCGCCTGCCCGGTGACGTTCTCTTCATCGTCGGTGGTGTCATGCCGTTCGTCTGGATCGCCTGGCTCGGTGTGCGCTACCGCATCAAGGGCAGCACCCAAGATGTGCCTATGGAGGCCCTGTTCGTTGAGGCCCAACTATCGGCACCCGTCACCGCGTCCAACACAGAGCCGACTCTGGGGTATGCCTCGGATGCTCGGTCGAGCATTCAGGCGGCACCGGAGCCCGACCGGGACCGCCCGGCGAACGGCCTCTAATGCAGGAAGTCAATTCGGAGGTCTGGTTCGCGCTCGTCTATGGCGGCTTTCTGCTGATCGTGGCGCACGTCCTGGATCTACTCGCGCGGCGAACCGCCACCACTACGACCGCCGCGCGAGCGGGGGCTTTCAGCTACCACGAAGACCACGACGCGTGGAAATGCTCGGAAGACCAGTGGTTGTGGCCGATCTCCTTTGACCCGGACAACCGGGTCACGCGATATCAGGCCAGCCCCACGGTCTGCAACCCCTGCCCGGTGAAAGACATTTGCACCACGTCTGACACCGGCCGCCAGGTCTCCCGCAACATCGATCCGTGGCCGAGCTCGGAAGCTGAGCGATTTCATCGTGGTATCGCCTGTGCCGTCGTGGTACTCGGTCTGGCGTGGCCACTGGCCACGATGCTGCAGCGGCGAACCGGCGTCGAGCTCGTGATCCTTGCGGCCGCGGCCATCATCATCGCAGCGGGCAGTTGGCCGCTCTGGTCGCACCTGTGGCGCAGCCCGGCCGGGTTTCCCGAGCACCTGCGACACGAGAGTCTCGACGAGAGCATCGCCACGAGAGAGGCCGCTCGCCAGTCGGAAGGCGCCCGCGGCTACGGCGCCATCAGAAAGACCGGACATCGGCTTGCGCCGGAGCCCGTTGAACCGAAAGGAAATTCAGTGTCTTCATCGTTTTCTGCCCGCTGGGCCGAACTGGAAATGGAAGCCGGGCCTGGCCGCATCGGTGCGGATCCCGACTGGAACCGCGAGGAGAACCGCTGATGGCGATCATAATATTTGCCCTCGTTGTGGTGGGCCTGTTCCTGATTTGGCTGGCGGCCTCGTTCAAGGTGCTGCAGGAATACGAACGCGGGGTGTCGTTCAGATTCGGGCGGCTCCGCCCGATCCGCCAGCCGGGTGTGCAGATCGTGTTCCTCGGCATCGACAGCATGGTGCGGGTCGACCTGCGGATCGTGACCCTCACCATCCCGCCACAGGACGTCATCACCAAGGACAACGTGCCGGCCCGGGTGAACGCCGTCGTGCTGTTTCAGGTGACCGACCCGGTCCTGTCGGTGATGGGCGTGGAGAACCACGCCATGGCCACGTCGCAGATGGCGCAGACCACGCTGCGATCGGTGGTGGGCCGCGCCGACCTGGACACCCTGCTGGCGCATCGTGCGGACCTCAACGAGGATCTGGCCCGGAACATAAACGCCCAGACCGAACCGTGGGGCGTCCGGGTAAAGGTCGTCGAGATCAAGGATGTGGAGATTCCGCAGGCGATGCAACGAGCCATGGCCCGAGAGGCTGAGGCCGAGCGTGATCGCCGTGCAAAGATCATCAACGCGCACGGCGAACTGCAGGCTTCGGAGGAGCTCGGCCAGGCCGCCGAGATCCTCAGCCGCAACCCGGCATCGCTGCAACTGCGTTACCTGCAGACCCTGCTCGAGCTCGGAGCGGACCACAACTCCACCGTGGTCTTTCCGCTGCCGATGGACATCATCGGGCCGTTCCTCAACAAGATGTCCGCTTCGGTTCCCGCAACCATGCCGGTCGGGAGCCCCTCGTGAGCGGCCTCCTGCTCGAGAAGAACCGCCCGGCCTCACCAGCGCATCGCACCCGGTGCATCCGCCTGATGCTCGTGGGATCGTTCATCGGCCTGTTCGCGCCGATCTTCGGCTTTCTCGTGGGCACCATTGTGCGCACTGATGCCATCGTCGGCGGCTTGGAACCGCTGCTTTTCTGGATGATGCTCGGCATGTTCGTGGGGATGGCCGGGGTCGGCGTGGCCCTGATCGGTGCCCTGCAGTGGGTTGGCGGCAAGCACAACCTACCCTGACCTGCTCCGACAAACCCGCATGAAAAATGCCCGGCCGAGAGATCGGCCGGGCATGGTTCTGTTGGCGTCAGTCGGTCAGTGAGTTTCGACCCGCTCGACCGGCATCGTTGGCTCATAGGCACAGCTGGGGTCGGCCGCGAGCGGGTCGCCGGTGACGGCGTAGGCGTGCGACCGTGACCCACCGCAGACCGTGCGGAACTCGCAGCGGCCGCACCGGTCGCCGAACTTGTCTGGCGAGCGTAGGTCCTGCAGCAGCTCGGCGTCCCGGTAGATCTCCGAGAACGGCTGGTCGCGAACGCAGCCCACCGAGACCGGCAGGAAACCGCTCGGGTAGACCAGGCCGACATGGTCGACGAAGGCGAAGCCGCGGCCGGAATTGACGTCAATCGGAGCCCGGGCGGCGCGCCGTTTCGGCTCGTCTCCGGTAAGGAGCTCGGCAGTGTCCCGCCGCAGCTCGGCTCGCAGTGGGCCCACCGGGAAGACAACGTCGAGGTCGGCCACGCCGGCCCGCTGGATCGCGATGCGACGGTAGTGCGGCGCCTCGGTTGCCTTGATGGCCACGAGGTCGGACACGTCGTGCATCCAGTGCAGCACCTCTTCGACCTCATCGGCACCAAGCGCCTGCAGTAGCTTGCCGCGCCCGGTCGGTACTAGGAAGAAGATGCTCCAGAGCGTTGTGCCGAGCTCGAGCACGGTCTTGAGAATGGAGGGCAGCTCGCGCACGTTGGCGGCGGTGACCGTGGTGTTGATTTGCAGCCGGTAGCCGACCTCGCGCACCATCCGGGCCGCGTCCATGGTGTCGTCGAATACGCCGTTCACGCCACGGAACGCATCGTGGGTGCCGGCGGTCGCCCCATCCAGCGAGAGCGAGATGGCCTTCGCACCGGCATCGTGAAGCTCGACCAGCACCTCGCGGGTCAGCTTCGGAGTCACCGAGGGGGAGAGGGCCATGCTCAGCCCAAGCCCCGTGCCGTGGGCGACGAGCTCGGGCAGGTCGGGCCGTTCGAAGGGGTCGCCGCCGGTAAGCACGATGAGTGGACGCGGCGAACCAAACGCCGCCAGGTCGTCGAGCAGCTCCTTGCCCTGTTTGGTGCTGAGCTCGAACGGGTTTCGGCTGCGGATAGCGTCGGCGCGACAGTGGGTGCAGACCAGTTGACAAGCTCGGGTGACCTCCCAGATGACGATGAAGGGACGCTCGGCGGCGTCGTGGTGAAGCAATCGCACCGGGCGCTTGCGGGGGGATTCGGTCATGCGGGGTTCCTCGCTCAGACGTCCGCGTCCGGCTGATTCCGGTGGGTCGCGCCTGTGGTTTCGATCTGCTTTGGGATTTCCGTTCAACGTGTGCTCGGGTCATTGGGGACAACTCTAATTGTTAGCACAGTTATCCTTTTTAAGCGTCATGGGAGTCCCGTGGATATTCTTCGGCAGCTGACCAGGAGCGCCACGGCCTGACCTATCTTCCACGTCACTCACCGTGCCGAGATCCAGCCCTGCCCCCTGGCAGGTCGAGCATAAAGATGCCAATGGCCGCCCCGCATTCTCTACAGTGCCGACACTGTAGCCGCCCGGCGCACCCGCAGGGGCATCCCTGCCCCCGACAGTCCGCCGAATGTCCTGACAGTGACCGAGCTGTAGTGCACCTCCTCCTCGACCTGGTCAGCCCCGCGGTAAATGGGCCGGTTCCCAGGTGGCGCGGGCGTTCCTGCGCCGGCCGAGACGGTCTTGGTCCGACGATTTTGAAGGTCGAGGAATGGGGGTCCGAGCAGGGGGGTTCAGTGTTGTGGAACGCCGCCCGTCATGGCGCCACCCCGCGACCGGGATCTACTCTCATGCCCAAGAGTCCAGAATGCGGTCGGTGGCGCGGCAGTCATGTATGAACGGGCCGTGAGCCGAGGGTGGCCCCCAGGTAGTCGGCCAGGATCTGGGCGTGATTGACCTTGGGATCCTTGGCGCCGTAGAGCAGGGTCGAGGTGCCGCCCAGCGCCGCGAGCTCGCGCAGCTCGGTCACGGCCTGCATGGTAACCGGGTTGCCGTCGAGTTCGGCGCGATAGCGGATGGCGAACTCGGCTTGGCGCTTCGGGTCGTGCTTCCACCACGTGCGAAGGGCCGGGGACGGGGCGATCTCCTTTAGCCAGACGTCCAAATTGGCCCGCTCTTTCGTGACACCGCGCGGCCATAGTCGGTCAACAAGGATGCGGCATCCATCGCCGTCGGCAGCGTCGTCGTAGATGCGCTTGATTCGGAGGTTCACGATTCAGCGCTTCGCGGTGGTGGTGAGCCCGAGGAACTCAAGCGCGGAATGGGCGTGTGTGGCGGCGGAATCAGCCGTGATCGGATCTAGAAGCCCGAGCAGGCGCCGCCGGTAGTCCTCGCCCAGCAGCAAAGAATAGAGCGCTTCACCCCGATCTGCGGCCCCTTCGCCGTGTTCGAGTTCGATGTGCTCGGCTAGCCGGGCGACGTGCCGCATGTCCCCGTTGTCGTGCAGCGTGCGGGCAAGATCGGGAAAGCGCAGGGACTCGGCAATGACCAGGCGGTGCAGGCCGATCATCCGTGCGGAGTGCAGCGCGAGGACGATGCGTGTGGCCAGCGTCTCCAGGCTGTCGGGATCGAGTGCAGCGCCGCTGACGGTCGCGGCCAGGCGGCGGTGCATTTCGGTGAAGACGCCGTCTTTGTTGCCGAAGTAGCTGTAGATCGTGCGTTTTGTCACTCGAGCGGACACGGCGATCCGGTCCACCGTCGCATTGCCGTAGCCGTGTTCAAGGAAGATCGGCAAGGCGGCATCAAGAATCTGTTCCTGTCGCTCGATGCGACCGGCCTCGGTCGGGCGGCCACGCTTTCGTTCGAGGCCTGGGTGCGCGGTTTCCACTGTGTCCTTCGGTTCGTCGGTGACGCTGTACAACGAGGGTACCCGTCGATGTAGAATGATACTCTGTCGTTTCATTAATTCTATTCGACGCCTCAACCGCGACCTCACGAAGGCCGAGAAGGGAATTTCGCTATGGCTACGCGACAGCGAACTACCGTGATGCCCCCAAACTCCGGTGCCCACCGGGGCAAGCCCTTTACTGCAGAGACGGAGTACCCCGTGGGGACCGGTGCAGAGACCGACACCGTCGCAGGGGAGCGCGCCGTCGATTTCTACCGGCAGATGGTGTTCATCCGTCGCTTCGAGGAGCGAGCGGCCCGCGCCTACACCCAGGCCTTGATCGGCGGCTATTGCCACCTCAATCTGGGCGAGGAAGCCGCTGTCGTTGGCTTGATGGCGGCTTTGCGACCCACCGACTACCTCTTCACCAACTATCGCGAACACGGCTACGCGCTGACCCGGGGAATCGAACCCGAACGCGTGATGGCTGAGCTCTTCGGCCGGTCGGACGGCGTCTCCAAAGGTTGGGGCGGCTCCATGCACATGTTTGACCTTGAGAAGCGAATGCTCGGCGGCTACGGAATCGTCGGAGGCCAGATCCCGTTGGCCACCGGAGCGGCTCTCGCCATCGACTACCGCGGCGTGGACGAGATCGTCATGTGCACGATGGGCGATGGCACCACGAACATCGGCGCCTTCCACGAGTCACTCAACATCGCGGCGCTCTGGAGCCTCCCCATCGTCTACGTCGTCATCAACAACCGATTGGGGATGGCTACGACGGTCGACAAGTCCTCGGCCGAACCCGAACTGTACAAGCGCGCATCCTCTTATCGGATGGAGGCCGAACGGGTGGACGGCATTGACCCCGTCGCCGTGTTCGAGGGCGCTCAGCGGGCCGCGGCGGTGGCACGCGCTGGCAAGCCGTTCCTGCTCGAAGTCATGACCGAACGGCTGCGCGGGCACTCCGTGGTCGACCCCGGCAAGTACCGGGGCGCCGAGGCGATCGCGCTGACCAAGGAACGCGACCCACTGGTCACGTTTGCCGCCCATCTGGTCGACAACGGACTGCTGACCGAGACGGAGATCACCGTCATCAACGACGATGCGATCAACAGAGCCACCGCTGCCGCGGCCTTCGCCGAGGCGAGTCCGTTCCCGCACGTCTCGACCCTGTTCGACTACACCTACGCCACGCCCGTGGCCAACGATTCCCACAGGTTGCCCGGGCAGCCCCTCTTTGAGCCGGCACCATTCCTGCAATCGGAGGTCACCCGATGAGCGTCATGACCTATCGGCAGGCACTGCGTGACGCGCTGCGATCCGAGATGCACCGCAATGCCGATGTTTTCTTGATGGGTGAGGAGATCGGCCTGTTCGACGGTGCCTACAAGATCACCGCCGGGCTGCTCGATGAATTTGGCGAGAAGCGGGTACGCGACACCGCGATCGCCGAGGAGGGCTTCACCGGCGCCGCGATCGGTGCCGCGATGCTGGGGCTCCGCCCGGTCGTGGAGATCATGACGATCAACTTCAGCCTCCTTGCGCTCGATCAGATCGTCAACCACGCCGCAAAGATCTACGGCATGTTCGGCGGGCAGGCGCGCGTTCCCCTGGTCATCCGCACCCCGGGCGGCGGTGGCCAACAGCTCGGTGCCACCCACTCGCAGAACATCGAATTGTTCTACGCCTTCGTGCCCGGGATGAAGGTCGTTGCCCCGAGCACCCCTGCCGACGCCAAGGCGATGATGCTGGCGGCCATTCGCGACGACGATCCGGTGCTCTTCTTGGAGAATCTATCGCTGTACAACACCACGGGCGAGGTTCCCGACGAGGACATCCCGGCCGAGATCGGCAAGGCCGCCGTCACCAGACGTGGTGCCGACATCACCCTGATCGGCTACTCGCGCATGGCATACGTGGCTGCCCGTGTCGCTGAGGAACTCGCTGAGTCCGATGGACTCGACATCGAGGTCATCGACCTCCGGAGCTTGCGCCCTCTCGACCGGAAGACCGTGGTGGAGTCCGTGAAGAAGACCCACGCGGCCGTCGTACTCGAGGACGACTGGCTCACCTACGGAATCGGCGCCGAGATCGCTGCGACGATCTCCGACGGTGGCTTCGACTACTTGGACGCACCGGTTCGCCGGGTTGCCATGGCCGAGGTGCCGATGCCGTACTCGAAACCGCTGGAGACTGCCGCTTTGCCGTCTGCGGACGACGTCATCGGCGCCATCCGGCAGACCCTCGACGCCGTCGGCCGGCGCACATTGATGGAGAACAAGTCATGATCGAAATCACAATGCCACGCCTCTCCGACACCATGACGGAAGGCGCGATTGCGATGTGGCACAAACAGCCCGGCGACAGGGTCGAGGTGGGCGACATCCTCGTGGAGATCGAGACTGACAAGGCCACCATGGAGTACGAGGCCTTCGACGCCGGAACGTTGGCGAAGCAGCTCGTACCCCCGGGAGAGCAGGTCGCGATCGGCGCACCCATCGCGCTACTGGATGACGGTAGCCCGACGACCGCGGTTGAGCCGATGACGCCTATTTCGGCACCTACTGCTACAGCCGTGCCTGTCGCTGACGTGGCTGCTGCCTCGGTGCCTGGCGCAGCGCCGACAGTCCAGGGGGCGGCGCCCGATGCCACGGCCCCGGCCGAGAAGGCAAGCGATACCTCCACGGAGGGCCCGCGACTGTTCGCGTCCCCGCTCGTGCGCAAGCTCGCTCGCGAGCACCACCTCGACCTGAGTCACGTGCACGGCACCGGCCCCGGTGGTCGGATTGTCCGTGTGGACACGCTCAACGTGCTGGCCACACAGGCTGAGCGTGCCACCATACCAGCCGGTGCCGTCGTGGCCGCACCTGTGTTCGAGCCCAAAGATACCGTGGCCACCACTATCGATAGGCGCTGCTCGGAGGGTGTTCCACTCAGCAGCCTGCGTCGTCTCATCGCTCGCCGCCTCAGCGAGAGCGCCCGCACCATTCCGCATTTCTCCGTCACCGCGACCGCGGACGCCGAGAATCTCGTGCTGTTGCGCAGGGACCTCAACGCTCAGTTGGTCGCGGCCGGTCGACCGAAGGTCAGCGTCAACGACTTGCTCATCCGGGCGAGCGCACTGGCGTTGCGGGAGCATCCGCTGATTAACGCCTCGTACATCGACGACGCGAGCGGTGAGATGCTCGTGCACCACCGCGTCAACGTGGGTCTGGCCGTCGCCGGGGCTGCAGGCTTAGTGGTGCCGGTGATCGAGGATGCGGACCAGAAATCGGTTAGCCAGCTCGGCACTGAGGCCAAAGCGCTGGTCGGGCTGGCCAATGCCAAGAAGCTCACGCCAGCCCAGATGTCAGGTGGCACGTTCACGCTCAGCAACCTCGGCATGTTCGGCGTCGACCAGTTCACGGCCATCATCAATCCACCCGAAGGGGCGATCCTGGCCGTCGGCGGCTTGTCCCACGAGGCCGTTGTCGTGGATGACGCGATCCTGCCTCGGCACCGGATGCGCTACACACTCTCCGCCGACCACCGGATCATCGACGGGGCCTTGGCCGCCCAGTTCCTTCAGACGTTGACCCGCCTGATTGAGAATCCGTGGACCATCATGGCCTGAGGACCCGGTGGCGATCCCGCAGTTCTGCACTCAAACCAACAGAAACAGAAGATAGGAAGTACAGCCATGGCACGCACAGACAATGGAAAAGTCGCGCTCATCACCGGTGGGGGGCAGGGGATCGGGCGTGGAGTCGCCGAGCGACTCCACGCTGACGGCTTCAAGGTCGCAATCGCCGACCTCAACCGAGAGACCGCGAGCGCCGTCGCCGAGTCGCTGGGCGGAAAGGCCGGCGGCGCAATCGCCGTGCACGTCAATGTTGCCGACAAGGACAGCGTGTTCGCCGCTGTGGAACAGACCGTGACCGAACTCGGCGGCTTCGACGTGATCATCAACAACGCCGGCATCGCCCCGACCTCGCCCCTTGAGGAGATCACCGAGGAGAGCATCGCCACGATCTTCTCCATCAACTACAACAGCGTGATCTGGGGAATTCAGGCCGCCACCAAGACGTTCACGGAACTCGGACACGGTGGAAAGATCATCAGTGCCGCATCCCAGGCCGGTCACATCGGCAACCCAGGGCTGGCATTGTACTCGTCGACGAAGTTCGCGATCAGGGGACTGTCCCAGACGGCAGCTCGCGACCTCGCCCCGCTGGGCATCACGGTCAACACCTTCGCCCCCGGCATCGTCAGGACACCCCTGATGGAGAACCTGGCGAAAAAGTTGGCCGCCGACAACAACAAACCTGAGGCGTGGGGGTGGGAACAGTTCACCAAGGGCATCGCCTTGGACCGCCTCGCCGAGGTGGCCGACGTCGCGGGCGTCGTCTCGTTCCTGGCTGGACCCGACTCCAATTACGTCACCGGACAGTCGATTTTGGTCGACGGCGGAATGGTATTCAACTAAACCCCTTGGTGTGCTCGATGTGGAGCTGGGCGGCCTGCTCATCCCGGTAGGTCTCTGCTGGGAACGTGGGGCGTCGGTACTACGTCGTTCACAGTCCAGCCGGCATCGGTGAGGCGCATGCCATGATTCACCTCGTCATCAGTGGTGAGTCATGGCACCTTCGGGGACCTCGAGTCAGACTTGACACGCATTTACTGGACGTTGCTCACCGAGCCGATTTGACCGGACTCCGCACACGGTTAGGGCGGGACTTGACCAGCAGCACCGCACCGAGACCCAGCCACCACAGCATCGCCAGCGGAATCAGGGCCACCGAACCAAGCCAGAGTATTTCGGGCACGTCGATACCTGCCGCCTTGAGGAATGGGCCAACGACGAGCGCCACCACCCGGAGCCCGGTGACGCCTCCCATGATGCAGAGCCAAACGGGCAGGGCGCGGGAGCGTGCACCGGCGACACTGATGCCCACGGTCCAGACACTGAGCATGAGGAGGCTCGCTTGGGCGAAACCGTGGGTTCCCAACGTCTGAATGGTGAGGTAAGCCGATTCACCCCATCTGCTGTTCATTCCGTCAATGTAGAGCAACGGCCCCACCGAGGCGCGTATGACTCCGTGCATGAACAGGAACGCAGCCGACATGATTCCAAGTGCGCTCAGGGTTCGGCGGGTGATGCTGCTTGTACGTGGTGCAAGCGCATCTGAGACTGCGAAACTCGCCACGACGAATGCGATTGCCATGGTGAAGAGCACGACCCCGGCAAGGGGGTAGAACTGTGGATACTGGCTCAGGTAATCGAGGCTCACGGCGGGGTTGTCCGTGTCATCGAAGCCTAGAGCAGGTGGCACGAGCTCGAGCGTGAACCATGTTATGCCTCCGACTCCAGCGATGACGGACGCCATTCCACCGGCACGCAAACCCGCCCGATTGGTGTTCCCGGCCACGGTCTCCGCCAACTCCAGCCTGCTGTTGTTGTCGCTGGTTGCTCGCATCGTGCTCTCCTCTGGCGGCTCCGCGATGAGTTGTGGCGGACAGGGTATATCGATGCACAAAGGATACTCGCCAGGGCGACCGGGAGGAATGCATTGCACGGTCCCGGCGTCGGTCGTCCGCAAGGCTCGCGTGAGACATGCTTGCCGATCGGGTCTGAGGCCTGCACGTGAGGTCTACATGGGCATCGTGAAGGCCGTCGATGAACTCCAAGCTGCCTTATCCGCGGATCTTGTTGCACTTAAAGTCGACTTCCGAGATATCGGGCAAGGAGGCTTCAAGGTCCCGGTCCCGTTCGTCTTCGTCGGCTCGGGTGTGCCGTCCCTGCCTGCCGTCCTCGCTGAGTCGGCCAGCGACGAGGAGGCCTCCACCGTGTCCGGCATGGCCGTTTCTCCTAGCTTTCGGCGCCTCTCACTGCAGCCCGAGTGGCGGCCTGTCGGACCAGACCAGGGTCGCCGGCAGTTCGAGGAACTCCCCGTACCGCTCGACCGCCTCGGAAAACGCGTGCCGCACGGTGTCGTCAAGCGGGACGAACGGCTGGGCGGTGACGACCACCCGGTCCCGCCGCACGATTCTCCGCCACGTGCCGACGACCTGGTCGCCGGCCACGATCGTCGGGAGAAAGACTCCGTTCTTCCCCGGCACGACGAGCCGCGCGATGTCGGCGGGCAGCGGCTGGGACCGGTCCTGATAGCCGAGAAGGTACTCATCGAAACCGGGCAGCGCGTGCACGGGGACGGAGATGGGGTCGGCGGAGCGGACCGCCTGTTCTGCAGGCCCGGTGATGAAATAGCTCTGATCTGCGCAATGAATCTCGATGAGTTCCGCGCGAACTGCGTCGAGCGCCGTCCGAGCGTCGGTGAGCGTCACCTTCGCCCACCAGGCGAAGTCTCGGATGGTCGCCGGCGCGTGACCGTCGAGGTACCTCATGAGGAAGCGTTTCAGGGCGTCTGGGCGGGGAAGGCTCTCACCGGCATCCGGCGCCCATTCGTCGATCAGGACAAGCGCCTGCTGGCCCGCGAGCGGCGGGCCCCACACCACGACCGCGGTGATCGCCAGGTGCAAGATGAGGTGGTAACCGCGCTGCCCGGTGATCGGGATGCCCGCCTCCTCAAGCTCGCGCTGAAACTCCGCCCGGCCGAGCCGCTGGCCCCCAGAGAGCACGGCAAGGGCAACCTCCCGAGCCCGGTCAAGCGTGCGCTGATCGAGGCCGAGCTCGTGTCTGCGGGTGCCGAATTGCGCGAGCATCCGGGGCCCGGATATCCGCAGCATCCACCGCAGGTCGTGCGGGTCCAGGAAGTGGAGGGTGCCGCGCATGGACCAGGAGCGCACAACATCGCCGTTCTCCAGCGCGGCCTCGACCGCCGCGCGAGTGTCACCGGAACGCAGGCCGAGAGCCCAGACTGCCTGCGGAAGATCCTGGGCCTGCACGGCGAGCAGATGACGAACGACCGCGGCCGCGTTGTCTGCAGTCGAATCGGTGGTCCGATGGATGCGCTGGTTCGCCAGCCGCATCGCCAGTAGCTCTCGTTGGTCCACACTCCCACCCATCCGGACAGTATGCCGCCGGTCTGGCCTCCGTTCAACGTCTTCGCGACTGTGTCGTGCGCTACTCGGTGACAGCCTGTCCCGTTGGCGTTGTCTGGCCTAGTGACGCCAGGCTTGGTATCCGCCGTCACGATCGGTGATTCGTCGCAGGCCGAGTTGTCGGGGGGAGCTCGCCGCGATCGACGTCGCCGCTTTGGCGGCCCGATACGGGTCGAATCGAGCACATGGTGTGGGCTTGAGGATGCCCCTTCCAGACTCGGGTCGTGTGCGCTCGTTCGCGCACCTCTGGAGGGTCACGCGGAACGGTTCTGCTTCCCGTCAAGCCAGAGAGTGTCGGATGCATCGCTGTGTGCAGTGCCGGTGCCCACATGCCTGGCGTCGATTTTTTCACCGTTCTGTATAACGTGCACCAACGCCATGGCGTGACCGCGGCCCAGGTCGAAGTCCGCCTTAAGCCAATCGACGATTACCCCGGCTTTCGTTGAGGGATCGCTGAATCCCTGCTTCTCGGCGAGCGCGATGAACTCGCGCGGGGTCAATCCGGTCTTGTCTTCGATGTTGTCAAGGTATGCCTGGAATGACATTTCAACTCCTCTCGATTTGTCGCAGCGAGGCGAGTGCTGCGGAGAACCGCAAGGCCAGGTTGGGGGCATCATCAGGATGACGATGGAGCGCCGTTTGCAGTTCATCATTCCCCAAGTGCACAGTCAATCATCGGTACCGTCATCGTTGCTCGCTGTCGGGCCAAGAATTCTTCGGGGCCGATCTCGGCGGTGACCATGCCCATCCAGCAGGCCCTGAATACAGACGATCGACGCGTTGAGGGCGAACGGCAGCGGACGGCGTCCGCCCGGACCTCATAGATTACGGATGATTTTGCCAGCTCGAAGTGAGGATTCGTTCAGTGTGTTCGTGCAGACTCTATGTTTTCGTCCGCGTGGTTGTCGCTCGCCGCGAGTCCACCGATCAAGATGCGTCGAGGATCTCGACTATCCGCCCGCATCGCCTTTGGAAGTCATGCGCTTTGCTTTACTCCGTTCGCCCCTGTCCCCACGCCGCGAGAGCGGTGCCCACCGAAAGAGCACCCGCGCCAGGTCGCTCATCCTCGGCACCGGATCGGCGCTCGCCCTCACCGGCCTGATCGTCGGGGTCGGCGCTGTGGCGCAGGCCTCTGTGAGCAGCTCAGCCAGCATCGCCGCCACAACGGAGCTTTCCGAGAGCACCGGACTTCGGCACGAGCAGCTCAGCGTCTATGCCGTCATCGCCACCAAGACCGCCCATGAGCATGCGAAGAGCACTCTCAACGAAGCTGGAGAGGTGATCGGCATCATGGCGAACAAGGTGGATTCAACCCCGCTGGCGACGTCCGTCGCCGCATTGTCCGACTACAAGACTTTGGAAACGGATGCCGTCATCGAGCTGACCGAACAGACTCAGGCGGCGTCAGAGGCGGCCCGGTCGGCCGTGGCCGAGGTCGACCGGATAGCCTCCGAGGAGGCGGCCGTTGCCGCTGCCGAGTCCTCCCGGCTGGCGGCTGAGGCTGCGGCTGAGGCTGAGGAATCCGCCCGGGCGGACGCAGCCGAGTCTGCGCGTGCCGCGGACGCAGCTCCCACTGCGCAAGGGGCTGCCGGCGGCAACTCGCCTGGAGAAGCCCAAGCAACTGCGAGGGCGATGGCCGCGTCGAATTATGGTTGGGGCGAATCGGAGTTTTCCTGCCTCGTTCAGCTGTGGGACAAGGAATCCGGCTGGTCGTATACGGCCTACAACCCCAGCGGAGCCACCGGGATCCCTCAGGCTCTGCCTGGAAGCAAGATGGCCACCGCCGGATCCGACTGGGCCACGAACGCGACCACTCAGATCGCCTGGGGGCTCGGCTATATCGAGGGCGGATACGGCAGCCCGTGCGGAGCGTGGGCGCACTCCGTTTCCAACAACTGGTACTGACTTGGACACCAGCCCGGGCAGGGTCGGCATACCTGCCTCAATCGACGTCCGTCAAGGCGTTCCCGGGCGTCGTTGAGCCCGATCTCACCCCACCGAGCGCCGGGCACTTCTGAGCGCCCTCGGCAGCGGTGCCCGGAGCGGTTCCCTCTGGACACTCGGCAGCGGATGCCGTAGGAGTGCTCGGTGGGGGCACCACACCTGCAGGTGGAACGACATGCCAGCCAGTGGAATCTCGTTCCAATGCATCGGGGCTCAGTCGGCAGGTTTGAAGCGGTAACCCATGCCAGCCTCGGTGAGTAGATGACGAGGGTGCGCCGGATCGGTCTCAAGCTTTTTGCGCAGCTGCGCCAGGTACAGGCGCAGGTATCCGGAATCATTGGTGTGGTGCGGGCCCCAGATATCGGTCAGAAGTGTTTGACGGGTGACCAACCGGCCTGGGTTTCGAACCAAAACCTCGAGGATCCGCCACTCCGTCGGTGTGAGGCGTACCGACTCCCGTGCCCCGGAGGTCGTGCGCATCACGTTCCGCGCCGACAGGTCGACCGTGATGGCGCCGAAGGAAATCACCGGTTCGTCGTCGGTCGCGGGAGCTCGACGGGTCAGCGCCCGGATCCGGGCCAGGAGCTCATCGATCGAGAAGGGTTTCGTGACATAGTCGTCGGCGCCGGCGTCGAGTGCATCGACCTTGTCTGCGGCACCGGATCGACCGGAGACCACGAGGATGGGGATCTGCGACCAGCCCCGCAGACCGGCGATCACACCGAGCCCGTCGAGGTGAGGCATGCCGAGGTCGAGGATGACGAGATCAGGATGGTGTTCGATGGCGGCGTTGAGAGCGGCGGTACCGTCCTCTGCAGTGATGATGCCGTAGCCGCGCGCGGTAAGGGTGATCCGGAGTGCGCGCAGTATCTGGGGATCGTCGTCGGCGATCAGGATCTTCACGATGACTCCGCGGTGTGAGGCGATCCGCCGGCGGCGGCGTCCGGAAACTCCGGGAGGGAAATCACCATGGTCAGACCGCCTCCTGGAGTGTCTTCGGCGTCGAGCGTGCCACCCATGCCTTCGGTGAAACCCTTGGAGAGGGCGAGTCCCAGACCGAGTCCGGTCAGGTTGTCGGTGTCGCCGAGGCGTTGGAACGGCACGAAGACGTCGTCCCGGCGATCCGGTGGGATCCCGGGTCCGCGGTCCATCACCCGGAGCTGCACGGTACCGGCGAACTCGCTGGCCGCGACGCGAACCGGTGTTCCCGGCGGCGCGAAACGGATGGCGTTGGCCAGCACGTTCACCAGCACCCGCTGGAGCAGAATTGCGTCGGCCAGAACGACGGTCAGATCGGCGGGCAGGTCGAGTTCGACAGCCGACGGGCCGAGCCCCAGCTCGTCCAGGGCGGGCAGTATGACGTCCGGCAGGTCGACCGGCCCGAGCGACACGGCGAGGGCTCCGGCCTGCAACCGGCTGACGTCGAGCAGATTGGTGACGAGGGACGAAAGCGACTCGAGGCTTTCCTCCGCCGTGGCGAAGAGCTCATTCCGATCCCGGTCTGACAGGGTCACGTCGGTGGATCGCAGGCCGCTGATCGCAGCGGTCGCGGCCGAGAGGGGGCGACGCAGGTCATGGCCGACGGCGGCGAGGAGGGCGCTGCGCATGCGGTCAGCCTGGGCCAGGGGGCCGATTTTCCGGGCCGTCTGGGCAAGATCGCCGTGTTCGAGCGCCGCGTCGATCTGGGCGGCGATCACGCTGAGCAGGCGTCGCTCGGATGCCGCACGTTCCGGACCGCGCAATTCGAGGGTGGCTCGACTGCCGACGGGAATGGTCGTGACCGGGTCGGTCGGGCGCGGCTCTCCGGTCTCGGCGACGACATCGACGCCGTCGAGAAGGCGCACCGCGGTAAACGAGAATGCTTCCCGGGTGCGAGTGACCAGCGCTTGCAGTGCGTCCTCCCCGCGGAGGACGCTTCCGGCGATGGTGGCGAGAAGTTCCGATTCGGCGGATGCCCGCTGCGCCGACCGAGTGCGACGCGCGGCCTGGTCAACGATATAGCTGACCAGACCGGCATTGACGAGATAGAGCGCAAGGGCGAAGGAGTGCAGCGGCTCTGCGATCGTGATTGTGTGCAGGGGTTCGACGAAAAAGAAGTCGAGAGTCAGGCCCGACAGGAGGGCGGCGAAGAGTGCCGGCCACAGCCCGCCGGTCAGGGCTACCAAAACCACCAGCAGCTGATAGCTCAGGACATCGCTGGTGATCGACTCGGAGGATCGGAGGGAGACCAGCAGCCATGTCAGCAAGGGACCACCCAGCAGGGCGACGGCGAACCCCGCCAGGCGCCGCCGGGGGCTCAGCGCGCCGCCCAGACGCGGGAGAGCGACCCTGCCGCCGGCGGCAGAGTGCGTGACCACATGCACATCGATATCGCCGGATTCGCGCACCACGGTCGAACCGATACCCGGGCCGCTGAGCGCAGCACGCAAACGGGTGCGCCGACTGACTCCGACAACGAGCTGGGTGGCGTTTGCGGCGCGGGCAAAGTCGACCAGCGCCCGCGGAATGTCGTCTCCGACGAGCTGGTGGTAGCTGCCGCCGAGCTTGTCGACCAGTGCTCGCTGGGCCCCGAGGGCGCCCGGATGCGGCGAGCGCAAGCCATCCTGGCTGATCACGTGCACGGCGATGAGCTCGCCGCCTGCCGCGCGTCCGGCGATGCGGGCACCCCGACGGATCAGAGTCTCACCCTCCGGTCCTCCGGTCAGGGCGACGACGACGCGTTCCCTGGCCTCCCACTTGCTGTCGATCCCGTGCTCGGCCCGGTAGCTCTGTAGCGCAGTATCGACCTCGTCGGCCAACCACAGCAGCGTCAGCTCGCGCAGTGCCGTGAGATTGCCGAGCCGGAAATAGTTCGACAGGGCGGCATCGATTCTGGCCGCCGGATACACCTGACCGTCGGCAAGCCGGTCCCGAAGCGCCTGCGGGGCCAAATCGACGACCTCAACCTGGTCCGCTCCGCGCAGGACCGTGTCGGGCACGGTCTCACGCTGGGTGACACCGGTGATCTGTTGCACGACATCGCCCAGCGACTCGATGTGCTGGATGTTGACCGTCGAGATCACATCAATGCCGGCGACGAGTAGCGTCTGGACGTCCTGCCAACGCTTCTCGTATTCCAGACCGGGGGCATTGGAATGCGCCAGCTCGTCGACCAGCGCGATGGCGGGCTTCCGGGCCAGTACGGCGCCGAGGTCCAGGTCCGTCAATTCGACGCCCCGATGCGTGATTGTGATGCGGGGAATGAGCTCCAGTCCATCCAGCATCTCTGCCGTGGCGGCACGGCCATGCGTCTCGACAACCGCGACGACGACATCCTTGCCGGTATCCCGCAGGTGCCGGCCCTCTTCCAACATTGCGAATGTCTTGCCGACTCCGGGAGCCGCGCCGAGCAGAACTCGCAGTCGACCGCGTTTCACCACTTAACCTTCCTTGCCCGCCAGGGCGAGATTGAGTTCCAAAACGTTGACCGTGGGCTCACCCAGAAAGCCCAGGTCCCGTCCCTGAATCTTAGACTCGACGAGTGCACTGACGTCCGCAGCCGGTAGCCCGCGGGCATCCGCAACTCGCACGGCCTGAAGGAGCGCGTTTGCGGCGCTGATATGAGGGTCGAGTCCCGAGGCGGATGTGGTGAGCGCATCCGCAGGTATTGCCGCGGGCAAGACGCCGTTGAAGGCGGCGATGCTCGATTTTCGCTGCTCAATCGCAGTGAGCAGGTCCGGATTCTCCGGGCCGAGGTTGCTGCCGCCGGATGCCCCGGCGTCGTAGCCGTCGCCGGCCGCGGAGGGACGCCCCTGAAACCAGCGCGGCAGTGGAGTGCCGTTGCCGTCCGTGAATGCCTGACCGATCAGGGTCGATCCAACGTTTCCGGTGGGGGAGGACACGAGTGAGCCGTTGGCCTGGCCAGGGAAGACCGTTTGACCGATCAGGGTGATCGCCAGCGGGTACAGCACGCCGAGGACCGCCGTGAACACGATCAGGGCGCGCAGCGCGACAAGGTACTGCCGGGCCGCCGTGTGGGGTTTTGTCATGGTGAGTAATCCGTTTCCGTTGGGTCGAGGTTCGTGAAGGTCGGGCCTGGACCCTAGAACCCTGGGATCAGGGCGACGACCAGGTCGACGATTTTGATGCCGATGAATGGTGCGATCACGCCGCCAACCCCGTAGATGAGCAGATTTCGACTGAGGATGCTCGAAGCGGGTCCGGGGCGGTACCTCACGCCGCGCAGCGCGAGCGGGATCAGTAGGACGATGATGATGGCGTTGAAGATGATGGCGGAGAGGATCGCCGACGCCGGAGAGTGCAGCTGCATCACGTTCAGCACGGCCAGTCCGGGGAAGACGCCCGCGAACATGGCCGGAATGATCGCGAAATACTTGGCCAGGTCGTTCGCGATCGAGAAGGTGGTCAGCGCCCCGCGGGTGATCAGTAGCTGTTTGCCGATCCGCACGATGTCGATCAGCTTGGTCGGGTCCGAGTCCAGGTCCACCATGTTGCCGGCCTCCTTGGCTGCCGACGTGCCGGTGTTCATTGCCACGCCGACATCGGCCTGCGCGAGCGCTGGAGCGTCGTTGGTGCCGTCCCCGGTCATGGCGACGAGGTTGCCGCCCTCCTGCTCCCGGCGGATGAGGGCGAGTTTCTCCACGGGGGTGGCCTCGGCGAGGAAGTCGTCGACGCCAGCCTCGGCGGCGATCGTCTTCGCCGTGAGCGGGTTGTCCCCGGTGACCATAATCGTGCGGATGCCCATGGAACGCAGTTCCGCGAAGCGCTCCGCCAAACCGGCTTTCACGATGTCCTTGAGATAGACGACACCCAGGATTCGGCGTGCTCCGGACTCCCTTCCAGCGGCCACCACCAGGGGCGTGCCACCGAGCTCGGAGATCCGGGCGACGCAGTCGTCCAGTTCCCGAAGAACGGCATCGTCGATTGAACCGCGTTCCTGCACCCACTTCGTGACTGCGGAGCCGGCCCCCTTCCTGATCGAGGAACCGTCCGGTTGGTCGAGGCCGCTCATCCGGGTCTGGGCCGTGAACGGGATGACCTCGCCAATCTCGGTGTCGCCGTGTCGAAAGCCGAGACCGTGGGCCAGGTCGACGATGGACTTGCCCTCCGGCGTAGGGTCGCCCAGCGAGGAGCGGGCGGCCGCGTCCATGAGCTCGGCAGCGTCAACTCCGGTCACGGCGGTGAACTCCCGGGCCTGGCGGTTGCCGTAGGTGATGGTGCCCGTCTTGTCCAGGAGCAGGATTGTGACGTCCCCGGCCGCTTCGACAGCACGACCGGACAGCGCGAGCACGTTGTGCTGCACCAACCGATCCATCCCGGCGATGCCGATCGCCGACAGCAGAGCGCCGATGGTGGTTGGGATCAGGCACACCAGCAAGGCGACGAGAACAGGCACGCTCACGGCAGCGCCCGAATATCCGGCAATGGGGTTGAGAGTGAGGGTGACGACGACAAAGACGATCGACAACCCGGCCAACAGGATGTTCAGAGCGAGCTCATTCGGGGTCTTCTGGCGTGAGGCACCCTCGACCAGAGCGATCATCTTGTCTACGAAAGTTTCGCCCGGCTTGCTGGTGATCCGCATCACGATGCGGTCCGACAAGACCCGGGTTCCACCGGTGACGGCGCTGCGGTCACCGCCGGATTCACGCACCACAGGGGCGGATTCGCCGGTGATCGCGGATTCGTCTATGGAGGCGATGCCCCAGACGATGTCCCCGTCGCCCGGCACCAGCTCACCCGCGACGACGATGACTGTGTCACCGGGGAGGAGGTCAGCTGAGGAGACCGGGTGTGCGGGAGACTGCTCGGCTGAGGGGTCTGTGGCCGGATCGTAGCTGTCCAGCCGAGTCGCCGAGGTGCTCGTGCGCGTTTGGCGCAGGCTGTCCGCCTGGGCCTTGCCGCGACCCTCGGCCACGGATTCGGCCAAGTTGGCGAAGACCACAGTCAGCCACAGCCAGGCGGCGATCGCCGCGGTGAAAGTCGGCGGAACCGCAGAGCCACCCGAACGGGCCGGGCCGCCGAGAAACGGCTCGCAGATCGCCAGCAGGGTGGTCAGGGCGGCGCCGACCTCGACGATGAGCATGACCGGGTTGCGCCACATCTGGCGCGGATCCAGCTTGCGCAAGGCACCCGGCAGCGCCGCGACCAGCTGGCGGACGCTGATCGCGCCAGCTCGGCCTGTGCTGGTCGGGCCGTCCCGGCGGGTGCGACGGGTGAAGGGAGTCCCGGCCGGAGCCGGTGTTTCGGTGAGCGTCATGATTATTGCAGCCCTTCCGCCAGGGGACCCAGCGCGAGTACGGGGAAATAGGTGAGTGCCGTGATGATGATGGTGATGCCGACGAGCAGACCCACGAAGAGCGGCCTGTTCGTGGGCAGGGTCCCCGTCGTAGCCGGAACACTGTCCTGCGCGGCCAGCGCACCGGCCAGAGCCAGGACGAACACGATCGGGAGGAACCGGCCGATCAGCATCGCCACCCCGAGCGCCGTGTTCAGCCAGGGTGTGTCCGCGGTCAGGCCGGCGAAGGCCGACCCGTTGTTGTTGGATGCGGAGGTGAACGCGTAGAGGACCTCGGTCAGGCCATGCAGGCCGGGGTTCAGGATCGACGTGCTCTCGACATCCGTTCGGATTGCCGGCACGGCGAAACTGAGCGCGGTTCCCGTGAGTACCAAGGTGGGCGTCACGAGGATGTACAGGCTGGCGAGTTTGATCTCGCGCGGGCCGATCTTCTTGCCCAGATACTCGGGGGTGCGGCCCACCAGCAGTCCGGCGATGAACACCGTGATCACGGCCAGGATGAGCATGCCGTACAGACCAGACCCGACCCCGCCGGGGGCCACCTCACCGAGCATCATGTTGAGGAGGGGCAGCATGCCGCCGAGTGAGGTGTAGGAGTCGTGCATCGAGTTGACGGCGCCCGTCGACGTCATGGTGCTTGTCGTAGCGAAGAACGTCGACGCCAGCACGCCGAACCGCTGTTCCTTTCCCTCCAGCGCGCCGCCAGCCGCCACAGGGGCGGAACCGGCACCGCCGGCCTCGAGCAGCGTCAGGGCCGTCAGGGACACCACGAAGATGCCGGCCATGGCGGCCAGGATCGCGGCACCCTGCCCCCTGTCGCCGACCACGGTTCCGAAGGTGCGGGGCAGGCTGAAGGGGATCATCAGCATGAGAACGATCTGAAACAGGTTCGTCCAGGCCGTCGGGTTCTCAAACGGATGCGCGGAGTTCGCGTTGAAGAAGCCACCACCGTTCGTGCCGAGAATCTTGATCGCCTCCTGGGAGGCGGTCGGCCCGCCGGGGATGGACTGCACCGCTCCCGTCAACGTGGTCACCTCGGTCGCGCCGCTGACGTTCTGGATCACCCCGCCCGCGATCAGCACGATCGCGGCGACGGCCGACAGCGGGAGCAACACTCGCAGCGCGCCCCGCGTCAGGTCCACCCAGAAGTTGCCGATGGTGCCGCTCCTGCGCGCGGCGAACGCTCGCACCAGTGCCATCGCGACGGCGATGCCGACGGCGGCGGAGACGAAGTTCTGCACGGACAGGCCCACCAGCTGCACCGCATAGCCCAGGGTCACGTCCGGTGAGTACGACTGCCAGTTGGTGTTGGTCACGAACGAGGCGGCCGTGTTGAAGGAGAGCCCCTCCGGAACGGCCGGGAACCCGAGGGAGTACGGCAGCACCGATTGGGCGCGCTGCAGGGCGTAGACGAGCAGCACGCCGACCGCGGAGAACGCGAGCACACCGCGCAGGTAGGACTGCCAGGTCTGCTGGGAACGGGCGTCCACCCCGATCAGCCGGTAGACGCCGCGCTCAATACGCAGGTGGTTCACGGAGAGGAAGACGGAAGCCATGTAGTCGCCCAGCGGGCGGTGCACCACGACGAGGACAAGCACGACGGTCAGAACCGGCGCAATGGCGAACCAGGCGTTCATCGGAACAGCTCCGGTTTCACGAGGGCGAAGACAAGATAGGCGATCGCGGCCACGGCCAGAACGCCCGCAGCGATATCGAAGAAGATCACAGCTTCTCGACTCCCCAGGCGACAACGCCGATGAACGAGAACACCGCGAGAACACCGAGGACGTATACGAGGTCCAGCACAGAAACTCCATCTGTTACCGTCCGCACCGCCGGACGGGGTGCGGGTGCCGCAGGGCACGACCCGAGTAGATACCCTGGCCGGCCCGGTGGGCCGGGCCCTAACGATTCCCCTACGGGTCGACGGGAGAACCTAACGGTTTACGCCGACTGTGGCCCACGAACAGAACCGCACCTGACCCCGGCAGGGCGCGGCGGCAGAATCGGGCGCAGGTGGAGCGCGGACGAAGCGGGCGCGACGCAACGCGGCAGTATGCGGATATCGTCGTGCCGCTCATGGCCCCGCGGGAGTTCTGGGCGATCGGCCCGTTCAACACCGACGTCCATCAGCTCTCCGACGACAGGACCGTCGCCCTGTTGCAGACGGCGTGCCCGTGACCGATGCCACGCAGTCGTTGGGGGACGTGACCACGTGACGAAGAGTCCACCTGACTGCGTTTCGACGGATGCCCGTCGATCCATTCCGGTCTCGAACCGGCAGAATGGTGGGGTGTACCTTCTGGTGAGCCGAACGGGAAACGGGGACGTCCTCGTTCTGCCACTCGACCCGGACGGCCGGGCCGCCGGGGCGGGGCGCCGCCTGTCGAAACGGGATTTCCCGGCCTATGTACATGGCCGGGAACCGGAACAGCCCCGTTGGGTGTGGGAGGACACCTCCCGCATTTACCCGTTGCTGCTGGCTGCCGGTGTGCGAGTGCACCGGGGTTACGATCTGCGCCTGTGCCATGCCATCCTGCGCCAATCGTCGTTGACCCGGTCGAGCACCCTGGCCCGGGCCGAGGAGAGTTCGTGGGACCGTGCGCCGGCCTACGACCCCGATACCACCACTGCCGGGGTGACCCTCTTCGACCTGATCGACGTCATCGACGACGAGACCGGAGTCGTGCTGGAGTTCCAACGCCAGCTCGCCGCGATCCGGGACTGCGCGGAGCCCGGCCGGCTCCGGCTCCTGCTCGCCGCTGAATCGGCCGGGGCGCTCATCGCGGCCGAGATGCAGTACACGGGACTGCCGTGGCGCACCGACGTTCACGACGCCCTACTGACCCGGGAGCTCGGTCCCCGGGTGGGACCGGGCATCCGGCCAGAACGCCTGGAGAACCTCGCCGACAGTATCCGTGCCGTCCTGGGGGAACCTGGGTTGAACCCTGACTCACAACCGGACCTGATGAGGGCCCTGCGCCACGTCGGCCTGCGGGTCTCCTCCACGCGCGCTTGGGAGCTCAAGGAGCTCGAGCACCCCGTTATCGCCCCGCTGCTCGCGTATAAGAAGCTGGCCCGGCTACTCAGCGCCAACGGCTGGTACTGGATGGACACCTGGATCGTCGACGGTCGGTTCCACCCCGAGTACATACCCGGCGGTGTGGTCACCGGCCGGTGGGCCACCCGGGGCGGAGGGGCCCTGCAACTACCCAAACAGGTGCGCGGTGCCGTCGTCGCCGATGCGGGCTGGAAGCTCGTCGTGGCTGATGCCGCGCAGCTCGAGCCGCGCATCCTCGCTGCTCTCTCAGCAGACACATCCATGGCAGCCGCGGGCCGCGGCACCGATCTCTATGCCGGAATCGTGGCCGGCGGCGTCGTGGAGACCCGTGAGCATGCCAAGGTCGCCATGCTCGGTGCGATGTATGGGGCTACCAGTGGTGAGAGCGGTCGGCTACTGCCTCGCCTCGCGAAGGCGTTCCCGCGCGCTCTCGCGCTCACCGAGACGGCTGCGCGAGCCGGGGAGCGTGGTGAGAGCGTGACAACCCGGCTCGGGCGCTCGTCCCCGCGGCCCGGTGAGACCTGGCTGGCCATGCAGGCGCAGGCGTACGATCCCGGGGCGACGGAAGCCGACGAGCGCCGAGCCCGCAGCCAGGCGCGCGATTGGGGCCGTTTCACCCGCAATTTTATTGTGCAGGGTAGCGCCGCGGAGTGGGCGCTCTGCTGGATGGCGGAGATCCGCCGGGAATTGCGGCTGCTGCCTTTCGCCGGCCAGGATTCCTCAGGCCCCGAATTCGCCCACGCCCCCCACCTCGTCTTCTTTCTCCACGACGAGGTGATGGTGCACACACCCGCGGCGCTGGCCGGCGCGGTTGAAGACGTGCTGCGGCGTGCCGCGGATACGGCCGGCCGGCACCTCTTCGGAGACTTCCCCGTGGACTTTCTACTCACAGTCGCTACTGTTGACAGCTACGCGCAGGCGAAGTAGCGGCGGCACCGGCCCCCGCCGACAGGACTCAGGCCGCGTTGGCCGGTCGCCGCCCGCGCTTCGGCCGTTCGTCGCTCAACCCGCGGCGGAATGAGTCGTCCTGGTCGGCGGCAAGCAGTTCGGCGGCTGCGCTGAGCCAGGCCAGCGCCGCCTCAGCCAGGGCCCCACGGGCAGCGGCCGCGAGGGCGTCCTGGCCGCTGCTGCCCACCGATGATAGGTCGGCGGCGTCCGCCCGTTCATGCCACCATTCCTGGTACCGGGCGACAATGCGCGGCACGTCGATGCCCGGTGGATGCGGGCGGGGGAGTGAGGAGGCGATGAGTACCCGGTCGACCAGATCGTTCCACTCATCGCCCGGGGCGCTCTCGGTTTGGCACAGCCAGTCGACAGCCTCGGCTTGGCCGATTGCCGTGGCCCGATAGAGCGGCAGTCCGTCATCGGTGGCACCGGCCGACTCGACGGCCTGCTGCTTCACCAGCCGCTCCAGGGTGCCGTAGATTTGGCCCACGTTGACGGACCGGCGACCGGCCGTGCGGGATTCCAGTTCGCCGTGCAGCTGAAAGCCATAGGCCGGGCCGATCGTGAGTATCGCCAACAGGCAGCATCGCACAGACATGGAGCCTCCGAAGGTGAGGTGATAACCATACTGAGTATAGCGAGCGCATGGCCCTGCGCCCTGACAGCAGCCTTGTGAAGGCACGGCCCTCTAGGGCATAATTCAGGGGTTCGACAAGTTCACAGTCCGCTGCATTGTTTCGTTTAGAGGTCGTTGGGGAAGACGCACCTCAGAGAACGGGAGAAACGATGGTGGCTTCACACGCTCGGCAGGCAGCGACTGCGCAGGGCTTCATTTACGTGCATTCTTCACCGCGAGCGCTGAGCCCCCATGTGGAGTGGGCGGTGGGTCATGTCCTCGGCGAACCCGTGAATTTCGATTGGTCTGAGCAGCCGGTTCTGGGTGGCGCGCAACGGGCCGAGTACTACTGGGAGGGTGCCCGCGGTACGGGAGCGGTGCTCGCATCCGCGCTCCGCGGCTGGGACCATCTCCGCTTCGAAGTCACCGAGGACGCGGGCTTCGGCACCGATGGCGGTCGATGGTTGCACACACCCGGGCTGGGCATCTTCTTCGCCCAGACGGACACCGCCGGCAACGTCGTGATCCCGGAGGACCGGTTGAGGCATGCCATGGAACTCGCGGGGGCGAACGCTTTCGAGTTGCACCGGGAACTGCGGGTTGCGCTTGGACAGGCCTGGGACGACGAGCTCGAACCGTTCCGTCACGCGAGCGATTTCACATCCGTGGTCTGGCTGCATCAGGTTGGCTAGTAGTGGACGAGACGATCCCGGGACCGCAGGCTGTCCCACAGCCAGGGAGACCCCGCGCGGAACCGCTTGGGGTTCTCCCTGAGTTTCCGTCGCGCCTAGATCGAACGGAAGGCAACGACGGCGTTGTGGCCGCCGAACCCGAACGAGTTGCTGAGCGCAAGCAGGTCGCCTGACGGCAGCGTGCGCGGCATCGTCACGACGTCGAGCGGGATGCTCGGGTCCTGGTTCGCCAGATTGATCGTCGGCGGCGCCATGCGCTCCGCCAAAGCGAGAACCGTGAAAAGGGCCTCGATCGCACCCGCACCGCCGAGGAGGTGGCCGGTGGACGCCTTGGTCGCCGACACCGGGATGCCGTCGAGCAGGGAGCCGAACACACGGCGCAGAGCGTTGTACTCTGCGATGTCACCCACGGGCGTGCTGGTCGCGTGCGCGTTGATGTGGGAAACATCCGCGAGGCTCGCGCCGGCGTTGTTGATCGCGGTGATCATCGCGCGAGCCGCCGCCGAGCCCTCGGGGTCCGGAGCTGTGATGTGATAAGCGTCGCTGGTCACGGCGCCGCCGAGGAGCTCGGCGTAGATGCGCGCGCCGCGGGCCTTGGCATGTTCTTCCGTTTCGACGACGAGTGCCGCGGCACCCTCGCCGAGAACGAAGCCGTCCCGGGTGATGTCATAGGGGCGTGATGCGGTGGCCGGATCGTCGTTGCGCTTGGACAGGGCCTGCATTGCAGCGAAGGATGCGATCGGAAGAGGGTGAATTGCGGCCTCGGATCCGCCCGCGATGACGACGTCGGCGAGTCCCGCCTGCAGGCGGTTGTAGGCGTTCACCAGGGACTCCGTGCTCGATGCGCAGGCCGAGACGACGGTGGTGATTCCGGCTCGGGCATGCAGGTCCATGCCGATGGCCGCTCCTGGGCCATTCGGCATGAGCATGGGAACCGTCATCGGCAGGACGCGGCGCGGACCGCGTTCGCGCAGGGTGTCCCACGCGTCGAGGAGAGTCCAGACTCCGCCGATGCCGGTGGCCCAGTCGACGGCTAGTCGTTCGGGGTCTGCCTCGGGGGACCCGGCATCAGCCCAGGCTTCCCGCCCGGCAATGAGGGCGAATTGGCTGGAGGGGTCGAGACGTTTCGTCTCGTGACGGGCCAGGACGTCGACGGACGGAACTCTGGCCTGGGCAGCGAAGGTCACCGGGAGCTGAGTCCGGGCTACCCATTCGTGGTCGAGGGTGCTCGAGCCTGATTCACCGGCGAGCAGGGCCGACCAACTGTCGGCAGCCGTGCCGCCGAGAGGGGAGGTCGCACCGATGCCGGTGATAACGATTTTTTTGGTCATAGCGTTAACTCTCCGTGAAGCGTGCAGACGTGGGTGTCACCCACAGATCAGGCCGACCGGAGGATGCCGGCCGGCCTGTTCGTTTGTGGGTTAGACCTGAGCCTTGACGATGAAGTCGACGGCATCGCCGACGGACTTGAGGTTCTTGACCTCTTCGTCGGGGATCTTGACGTCGAACTTCTCCTCGGCGTTGACGACGATGGTCATCATCGAGATGGAATCGATGTCCAGATCATCGGTGAATGACTTCCCCATCTCTACCGTGTCGGTCGCGATGCCAGTCTCGTCGTTAATGAGTTCGGCCAGGCCGGCAAGAACTTCTTCGGTGGACAATGCCATTTTTTTCTCCTTGGGGGTGTCTCGTATGACCGAGATTCAGTTTAGAGGGGGTTCGATGAAATCTAGGGAAGTACGACGACCTGCGCGCCGAACACCAGTCCGGCGCCGAAGCCGATCTGAAGGGCGAGACCGCCGCTGAGTTCAGGGTGCTCTTCCAGCAGGCGGTGGGTGGCCAGCGGGATCGACGCTGAGGACGTGTTGCCGGTGGTGGCCACGTCCCGGGCGATCACGACGGATTCCGGAAGCTTGAGCTGCTTGGCGAATTCGTCGATGATGCGCATATTGGCCTGGTGCGGGATGAAGGCCGCGAGCTGGTCGCTTTGGATTCCCGCCACTTGGAGGGCTTCCTGGGCCACCTTTGCCATGTTCCAGACGGCCCAGCGGAAGACCGTCTGGCCTTCCTGGCGCAGAGTGGGCCATTCGGATTCACCGCGGCGGTATTCCTGCAGGGTGTGGTTCATCGTGATGGCGTCGGCCTTAGAGCCGTCTGAACCCCAAACCGTGGGGGAGATGCCCGGATAGTCGCTCGGGCCGATGACCACGGCGCCGGCGCCGTCGCCGAGAAGGAAAGAGATGCTTCGGTCCGTGGGGTCGACGAGGTCGGACAGCTTCTCTGCGCCGATAACGAGGGCATAGTGGGCGGTGCCCGTTCGGATCAGGGAATCGGCCTGCGCAATGGCGTAGGTATAGCCGGCGCAGGCCGCGTTGACATCGTAGGCGGCGGCGGGGTTGGCGCCGACCCGGTCGGCGACCACGGCAGCGATGGACGGCGTCTGCCGACCGTTGCTGATGGTGGCCACGATGACCGCGTCGATCAGATGCGGTTCGACACCGGAGCGTTCGATCGCCTCGCGGGCGGCGTCGGTCGCAAGGTCGACGGCCTGGATCTCCTGGCTCGCCCGAGTGCGGGTAATGATGCCGGTCCGTTGCTGGATCCACTCATCGGAGGAATCGATCGGGCCGACCAGATCATCGTTGGGAACGACGAGGTCGCCGCGGGCGGCGCCGATGGAGAGAATTCGGGTGTACTGCGGGCCGTGCGATTGCTGGAGTGTTGGCTTGGACATATTCTCTTTCGGTCAGACTAGGGTCTGCTGGTCGATCAGGTCGAACGCAGCGGGCAGGTCGTCCGGCGTCTTGATCGCGACGCTGGGCACACCTTTGAGTGCACGTTTGGCGAGGCCGACGAGGGCCCCGGCCGGTGCGACCTCGATGATTCCGGTCACTCCGGCCTCTGCGAAGGAACGCATGCACATGTCCCACCGTACCGGCGAGGACACCTGATCAACCAGTAACTCTACGAACCGGGCGCCGTGGGAGACCAGGCTGCCGTCCCGGTTCGACCAGATCGGAACCGAGGGATCGGCGGGTGTGAACTGCGCGGCGACCTGCTTCATGTGCTGCACCGCCGGTTGCATATACCGCGTGTGGAATGCTCCCGCGACCTGCAGCGGAATGACCCGGGTGCGCGGCGGCGGGTTCTCTGCGAGGGCGGAGAGGGCTTCAAGGGAGCCTGCGACAACGAGCTGCCCGCCGCCGTTGAAGTTCGCTGGGGCGAGGCCGAGTTTGTCCAGCCGGGCCAGCAGATCCGCTTCGTCGCCGCCGAGCACGGCGCTCATGCCGGAGGGTTCCAGCGCCGAGGCCTCAGCCATTGCGTTTCCGCGCTCGCTCACGAAGTGCACGGCATCGGCTGCGCTGAGGATTCCGGCACCGGCGGCGGCCGTGATTTCGCCCACGGAATGCCCGGCGATCCCGGCGATCCGGTCACGCCGACCGTCGGCTAGGAGAGCGTTCAGGGTGAGGAGCCCGGCGGCCACGATCAGCGGCTGGGCGATGCGCGTGTCGCGGATCGTGTCGGCGTCGCTCACGGTGCCGTAGCGCAGGAGATCAAGCCCGCATGCCGCGGAGATCTCGTCCAGACCCGCCGCGAAGGTGGGGTTATGAAGCCAGGGATCAAGAAAACCAGGGGTTTGAGAGCCCTGACCGGGGCACACGACAACAATCATTGAATCAGTCTCCCAAGCTCGTCAACCGTTGAGGTGTCGGAATTCTACCAACTATCCGAAGATCGCTTGTCGGAAACCGCCAATTCCGCCTGGTCCAGCTGATTCTCCGGGGGATTACCTTCAGCGGCGGCGGGTAGAACCGTCGTGGTCGCTGATCGATCCGATGATGAGCGCGGCCTGCAGGATGAGTGCCTCCCGGGCCCCGGTAGCGTCGTATCCGATGACCTCCGACACCCGCTTGAGTCGGTAACGCACAGTGTTCGGGTGCACGAACAGCTCGCGCGCGGTGGCCTCTAACGAGCGTCCGTTGTCCAGGTAACACCAGAGCGTTGTGAGCAGCTCGGTCGAATGCGCCTGCAGTGGCCGGTAGATGCGGTGGATCAGCGTCGCCCGAGCGAGCGGGTCGCCGGCGAGGGCGCGTTCGGGTAGCAGGTCGTCGGCCTGCACCGGGCGCGGGGCGTTGCGCCAAGAGCGGGCCACGGCAAACCCGGCCAGGGCGGCCTTCGCACTCTTGGAAGCGTCCACCAGGTTGGGTACCTCGTGGCCGAGAACCAGATGTCCCGCACCGAAGCTCGGCTCGAGTTGCACGGCGATCTCCATGAAACTGAGAGCGGATGCCGTGCCGATCGCCTCTTCCGCATCGGTCGGGGTCGGGTGGGCGCGGCCGATCACCAGCACAAGGCGGTTGCCCTGCACGCCGATCAGCACATCGGCAGCCATGTGCCGAGCGGAGCGGCGCAGCTGATCGACGTCGAGCATCTTGGGTGTGGTGCCCACCAGCACACAGACCTCGCCGTGCCCGTGCCAGCCGAGGGCCGCGATGCGGCTCGGCAGTTCGTCGTCGTACTCACCGCTCAGGATCGAGTCGACGACGAGAGCCTCGAGGCGCACGTCCCAGAGGCCTCGTGCCTCGGCTGCCCGCGCGTAGACATCCGCCGCACCGAAGGCGATTTCGCGGGAGTACAGCAGGATGGCTTCGCGCAGGATTTCGCCACCGTCTTTCACGCGTTCCTCGACCACCTCGACGGTCACGCGGATCAGCTGCAGCGTCTGCTGCAGGCTGATCGAGCGCAGGAGTTCACGCGGGGCAGCACCGAAGACGTCGGCTGCGATCCAGGGGGTGGACCGAGGGTCGTCGAACCAGGAGATGAACGACGTGATCCCGGCCTGCGCGACTAGACCCACGGCGGACCGCCGCCCTGGAGGCATATCGCCGTACCAGGGCAGCGTGTCTTCAAGACGTTTCAGCGTCGCCGTCGACAGCTCACCGGAAATCGTTCGCAACCAGCTGAGCGTCTGTTCCTTCGTCTTCGGTGTGGGTGCCACGGGGGCGGTTAGCTCTCGCCCCCGGCGGAACCGGTGGTTCCCGCCGTCACATCGTGCAACCGGTACTTCGCAATGGCCTGGCCGACCACGCTGTGGTCGACCTCACCGCGGCGAGCGAGGAGTTCGAGCGCACGCACGACCATTGACGGGCCGTCGATCTTGAAGAAGCGGCGAGCGGCCGGCCGGGTGTCGGAGAACCCGAACCCGTCAGCGCCGAGTGTCGCGAAGTCACCGGGTACGAACTGCCGGATCTGGTCGGGAACGGCGTGCATGAAGTCGGTCACGGCGATGAACGGTCCTGCGGTGCCCGCCAGCTTCTCCGTCACATACGGGATGAGCGGGGCGTCGTCGGGGTAAAGGAAGTTGTGTTCTTCCGCAGCAATGCCGTCGCGACGAAGCTCGGCCCACGAGGTTACCGACCAGACGTCGGCGGACACTCCCCAGTCCTCGGCCAACAGCGCTTGAGCTTCGAGTGCCCACGGCACCGAGACGCCGGAAGCCAGCAACTGCGCTTTAGGACCGGGTGCGTCAGACACGCTGACGCGGTGGATGCCGCGCACAATTCCGTCCACGTCAACGTCCTCGGGCTCTCGGGGCTGAACCTGCGGCTCGTTGTAGACCGTGATGTAGTACATGACGTTGGGATCGCTGTGCGTTCCTCCGTACATCCGCTCGAGGCCCGAGCGCACGATGTGCCCGATCTCGTAGCCGTAGGCCGGGTCGTACGAAACCACGGCCGGGTTCGTCGAAGCCAGCAACGGCGAATGGCCGTCGGCGTGCTGCAGGCCTTCACCGGTGAGGGTGGTGCGGCCGGCGGTGGCGCCGATCATGAACCCGCGCGCCATCTGGTCGCCAGCCGCCCACATGGCGTCGCCCGTGCGCTGGAAGCCGAACATCGAGTAGAACACGTAGATCGGGATGAGCGGCTCACCCTGAGTGGCATAGGAGGTGCCCACATTGGTGAAGGCCGCCATGGCGCCGGCCTCGTTGATCCCCACGTGCAGGATCTGGCCTTGAGGGCTTTCCTTGTACGCGAGAAGTTGCGCATGGTCTACCGAGGTGTACTGCTGGCCGCTGGGGTTGTAGATCTTGGCATTCGGGAAGAACGCGTCGATTCCAAAGGTGCGGGCCTCGTCCGGGATGATCGGCACGATGCGGTGTCCGAAGTCCTTCGCACGCAGCAATTCCTTGAGCAGACGCACGAATGCCATGGTGGTGGCGATCTCCTGCGTGCCGGAGCCCTTTTTGGTGGGGGCGTAGGTCGCGTCGTCGGGGAGGTTGACCTGCGTGTACTTGCTGCGTCGCTCGGGGACGTATCCCCCGAGTGCGCGGCGACGCTCATGCAGGTACTGGATGGCCTCGTCGTTCTCGTCTGGCTTGAAGTACGGCGGGAGGTAGGGGTTCTCCTCGAGCTGGGCATCCGTGATCGGCATGTGCGTGCTGTCGCGGAAGGTCTTCAGGTTGTCCAGGGTGAACTTCTTCATCTGGTGGGTCGCGTTGCGGCCCTCGAAGCTCGGGCCAAGGGCGTAACCCTTGACCGTCTTCGCCAGGATGACGGTCGGCTGGCCCTTGTGCTCGGAGGCCGCCTTGAAGGCCGCGTAGACCTTGCGGTAGTCGTGGCCGCCGCGCTTGAGGTTCCAGATGTCGTCGTCGGTGTAGCCTTCAACGAGCTTGAGCGCGCGCGGGTCCCGGCCGAAGAAGTGCTCGCGCACGTAGGCGCCGCTCTCGGCCTTGTAGGTCTGGTAGTCACCGTCGGGCGTGGCGTTCATCAGATCGCGCAGTGCGCCGTCGGTGTCGCGGGACAGTAGTTCGTCCCACTCGCGGCCCCAGACGACCTTGATGACGTTCCAGCCTGCGCCGCGGAAGAAGCTCTCCAGCTCCTGGATGATCTTGCCGTTTCCGCGAACCGGGCCGTCAAGGCGCTGGAGGTTGCAGTTGACGATGAAGTTGAGGTTGTCGAGACCCTCGTTGGCGGCCACCTGCAGCTGCCCGCGGCTCTCGACCTCGTCCATCTCACCGTCGCCGAGGAAAGCCCAGACTTGCTGATCGCTGGCGTCCTTGATGCCACGGTTGGTGAGGTAGCGGTTCGTCTGCGCCTGGTAGATGGCGTTGATCGGGCCGAGTCCCATGGAGACGGTCGGGAACTGCCAGAACTCGGGCATCAGACGCGGGTGCGGGTAGGACGATAGTCCGTTGGCGGCGTGCGACTTCTCCTGGCGGAAGCCGTCGAGCTGGTCTGCGGTCAGTCGGCCCTCGAGGAAGGCTCGCGCGTAGGTGCCGGGGGAGGCGTGGCCCTGGATGAAGATCTGGTCTCCGCCACCCGGGTGGTCCTGGCCACGGAAGAAGTGATTGAAGCCGACCTCGTAGAGGGCGGCGGACGACGCATATGTCGAGATGTGACCGCCGACGGAGATGCCGGGGCGCTGTGCGCGGTGCACGAGGACGGCCGCATTCCAGCGGATCCAGGCACGGTAGCGGCGTTCGATGTCTTCATCACCGGGGAAGTCGGGCTCGTTGCCGGCGGCGATGGTGTTGATGTAATCCGTGGTCGGCACCATGGGTACGCCCAGGTGCAGTTCCTTGGATCGTTTCAGAAGCGACAGCATGATCTCGCGACCGCGCTGGTGGCCGTGAGCCGCTACGAGCGAGTCCAGCGAGTCCGACCATTCGGCCGTCTCCTCCGGGTCCGCATCCGTGCTGTTAACCGAATACGGGTCCTGGTCGTTGACAGTCACACTCGACCTCTCTCTGTTGGGCAGACCTGTTGGACGAAGCTGCCGGGTTAGCGGTACCGGTTCACGGTCGGGTGACGACCGACGGCACCACGCAAGCCTACAGATTATGCCTTCGGTCTGTGCACGAACGGTGAGCGCAGGTCGAGCGGGGGTTCGGCGTCGTAGAGACAGGTCATCTTGGTTCCTCGCAGTCGGCGGGGCTAGGCTGTGGCGTCGCCTTGCACTGTTCCGGTGGGCGCACGAAAGGACGCGCTCCATGGCTTTGGAAAATGACACGCAGGCTCCGGATTTCGAGCTCGTCAACCAGTTCGGCGAACGGGTACAGCTCAGCGAGTTCCGCGGAAAGAAGTCGGTCGCCCTGGTCTTCTTTCCTCTCGCATTTTCCGGGATCTGCAGCGGCGAACTCTGTGAGCTGCGGGACAATCTGTCGCTGTTCGCTGCCAGCGGGGTGGAGTTGCTCGGCATCTCCGTCGACTCGCGTCACACGCTGCGCGCCTGGGGTGAGCAGGAGGGCTACACCTTCGACCTTCTGGCCGACTTCTGGCCGCACGGGGCGGTCGCCAAGGAATATGGGGTCTTCCTCGAGGAGAAGGGCTTTGCGAACCGGGCCACTTTCCTGATCGATCCTGAGGGGATCATTCGCGCCAGTTTCATCACGGCACCCGGCGAGGCACGGTCGATAGATGCCTATCGCGCCGCGATCGGCGACCTCCAGCCGGCCTGAGTCGAGTCTGGGGCCCACCGTGCGATCGGTCGGCACGCAGAGTCGGTATAGTAGTGGACGGCCTTCATCGGCCATAGTGTCAGGGGCCTTTAGCTCAGTTGGTAGAGCGCCACGTTTACACCGTGGATGTCATCGGTTCGAGCCCGGTAGGGCCCACAACAAACCCCCTGGCCCGCTCCATGAATCCCGGGGGGTGATCTGAGCATTGTCCCGGTCTGACCGGTCGTCTTTCGGCGCCGCCGTCATGGAGCTGTCCAACGCTCATCTGACCCGAACCGATCTGTGCTCGCCTTTTCTGAGCGTGCTGCCGATCACGGGGGTGGCGATCTGCACTCTCGGCGCGCCCTTCGGCAACGAAACCATCTGCGCGAGCGATGCTTCCGCTGCCCGACTCGACGAGCTGCAGTTCGATCTGGGCGAAGGCCCCTGCTGGGACGCCCTGGCGACGCGTCGTCCGGTACTGACCTCCGACATCCGGCGGCACCGAAACCCGAATTGGCCCGTCTTTCGCCACACCATCGACGAGACCGACATCGGAGGCCTGTTCGCATTCCCGATGAGCGTCGGGTCGCTCGACATCGGAGCCGTCGACCTGTACTCCCATCGGCCACGCTGCCTGACCGGGGCGGAGGTGGCAGACGCCACGGCTTTGGTTCGCATCGCCGCACGGCAGGTGCTCCGACGAGTTCTGCTGTCGCATACGATGAAGCCGGACCCTGGCGCCGACGCGGGATACTCCCGTCGTGTCGTGCATCAGGCCACCGGGATGGTGCTTGCCCAAGTCGACCTGTCAGCTTCGGATGCCCTGCTCATCCTCCAGGGATATGCCTTCTCACACGGACGCACGGTCCGTGAGGTCGCGGAGGAAGTAGTGTCGCGAAACCTTGATTTCACTTCAGAATTAGACGGGTCTTAGGATGGAAACATGGTGACCAGGACACGTGAAGGTCAGCTGGTAGAGACTTTCGTCACTCTGGCAGACACGCTTGTCGTCGGGTACGACGTCGTCGACCTGCTGCACACCCTCGTCGAGACGTGTGCCAGTCTCTTTGAAGCCTCGGCGGTCGGAATCATCCTGTCCGCCGGCGGGGAAAATGACCTCGAAGTCGTGGCCTCGACGAACGAGCGCAGCCGCCTGATCGAGATCCTCCAACTGCGGGCAGGGAACGGGCCGTGCGTGGAGTGCTACACGACAGGCAAACCGGTGGCCATCCCCGACCTCGACGTCCTGGCCCCGGCCTGGCCTCGTTTCCGTGCTGGCGCCATCGAGCTGGGGTTCAGATCAATGCACTCCGTCCCCCTCAGGCTCCGTGCGACGACAATCGGTTCGCTCAATCTGTTCTGGGATCGCCTCGGCGGGCTCGGGGTCGAGGACCTGCGCACGGTGCAGGCGCTGGCGGACACGGCGACGATCGGCATCCTGCAAGAACGTGCCATCCGCGAGAGCGACGTCGCTCGAGTTCAACTGCAGCACGCGCTCAGCAGCCGCGTCTTGATCGAGCAGGCGAAGGGCGTCGTGGCCTTCACGCACACTGTCGACATGGAGGAAGCGTTCGCTCTCCTGCGCAATCATGCCCGCAACAACGGCAAGCCTCTGGTCGAGGTCGCCGAGCAGGTCGTGACCCGCACCCTCTTGCTGTGAACACGGTGCATTGAAATCTCTGGCTCTCCTACCCCGAGCGGTCTACAATTAGGGCATGCCCCAGACCTTGGCAGCACGTGTTCTTTCCGTGACAAGGCAGAGGTTACCCATGAAGCGCATATTTCACCCCGGAGGATCGATAGTCACGGGCGATGAACTCGCGGACGCCGTGATGCACTATGCCGAGGCTCTCACCCGCCGTAGCCAAGTCGACGTGGTCGATTTCCCAATCCTCGGCGAATTCGGAACGCTCGATCGGGCCCAGATCCTGATCGGCGCACCGGGCGGGTTGACCTGCGTCGGCGCCGAGTCCAGCTACCCGGACCTCCTCGAAGCGGACACCGTGGATACGTTTCGCCACAAGGCTCTCGCCGGCACCGCATCAGGGCGCGCGTCCTGGACGGGTGACGGTCTGGACTCTCCCCAGTTCGACGAGTTCGACTATTGACCCTGGCCGCCGAACTGGCGGCTTGCATTCGGCGCAGTGGGCGGTGTTGATGTCGTGGAACTGAGGTCCACCGGGACTCTGGGCCCTGTCCGGACAGGACAAGCGCCCGACGGACTCGCATGCTTCTGGCTGCGCCCGGTCAGTCCGGTGCTCGTTCTGGGAGTATCAGACTGCCCGGAGTGGTCGCGGTCGCCAGCGTCGTCGCCGCAGCAGGACGGACGGGGCTGTCCGGTCTCCTTTAGGCACGACGGGCGATTCGGGGACGACGCCCGACGTGCAGTCGGCGTCAGCAGCACTCGGAGCGCTGCGTGGTTCCAGTACCTTCCCGTTCAGGAGTCCGGTCTCGTGGTTCCCGACGACGAGTAGGTCGTCGAATACCGGCACGTGCGCCAAGGCCCAGCGCATGGCGGCCCGCTGGGACCGGAGCCGTCCGATCCGATGTATGAGGTGGTCATCGTTCCGCGCCGGAGGGCGCTGCCGACTTCGAACCGGAGAGTTCGCCGGCGGGCCGGGGGATCACCGCAACCGGGCAGGGAAGGTTCATGAGTACGTCATGGCTGACCGAACCGAGGAAGAGGCTGCCCAGGGTGCCGCGGCCGTGGGTGCCGACGACGAGGAGTGCGGCCGACCGGGATACGTCGACGAGAACGGATGCCGCCGGTCCCTCGTTCAGGATCTCGGTGATGTGCAGCCGCGGGTGGGCATCTCGCACCACTCGGGTTGCCCCGGACAGGATTCTCCCGTGGGCGTCTCGCATCTCGTCATAGGGCAGGACCGCGCCGTACTCTACCGCGACAGTGGCCGGAATGGACCAGGCGTGCACGATGTCCAGTGGCAAGGCGAACCGCTCGGCCTCCCGCGCCGCGAAGGCCACGGCGACCAGTGCGGTGACGTCGTCCTCCATCCCCACCACGATGCGGCCGGGGCGCGCCTGCCAGTTGGTCGGGACGACGATGACAGGGCAGGCGGCGTGCGCAGCGAGGCGAAGGGGCAGGGTACCGAACACGGTTCCCGCGAGTACTCCGGTTTTCCGGGTGCCGACGACGAGAAGGTTGGCGGTCGCCGAGGCGCGCACCAGCTCGTCGATCGGCACCCCATGGCGGATGTAGCTGGTCTTCCTACACGTGGGTGCCACCTGCTCAACCCGACGGATGGCTTCGGCCAGGGCTCGCTCGTAGGCAGGCTGGACGTCGTAGCTCGGGCCATCGGCGGGGGTCCACCCGAGTTCCACCACGGCGGTTAGCTCGAGGGTGACGGGTGTGCCCTGAGTTCGTTCAATCGTCAGGACCCGATGGAGGGCCCACTCCAGGGCGGCCTTGCTGGCTGTGCCTCCGTCAATGGCGACGATAACTTTTTCGACCATGGAAAGGCTCTCCTGCTCTCGGGGACATCACACCGCACCGCTCGACCTCCGTCATGGTGACAGTGTCGGCGGTGACTGGACAGGGCCGAAGGTCCTATCCGGGTACACTTCCCGCTATCAGACGAGAGGCGGATATCGGCCATGCTCCACGAACCCAGGCTAGCGGTGCCGGACGGCAGGCCTGTCTACGGGGAGATCGGCCACAGCGCCGCCCCGAGCCGTGACTCCCGGCGGCGGTGGGCGGCCGCGGCCGCTGCCCTGGTCGACGCTCTTGTGGCCGAGCCGGCTGCTGACCGGCTGGGGGTGCTCGCCGATTGCGTCGCGGCCGCATCCGCTGCCGATCTGACCTGCGCGATCGTGCCGTGGTGGGGCGACCAGGCCGGCGGGGCCGAAGTCGCAACAGAGAGCATCGTTGGAGCGGCACGGGGCTCTCGCGCCGCGAATGTGAACGGTTTGGTCTTCGCTTCGACCGGGAGCATAACCGGGCGCGCGTTCGACGGCGGTCGACCATTCCTGTTCGATAGGCCGGACGGCGATGGCGGATACGGGTTTGGTGTCGGCCTACCGCTGTATAGCGATTCCACGGTCGTGATCGGTCCGACGATGGTCGTTCCTCTGACCGGACCGCAACGGCCGACCGTGGTTGTCACCGCATCTCGGGCCCCGGGGACGGAGCCGTTCACCGCCGGGGATCTGGAGGCCGCCTCTGAGTTCGGCAGGCTGGCCTGCGCGGCCCTTCACGTGGACTCCGGCCATGGTGAGCGGGAGCGCCAGGCGCTCCAACTGGATCGGGACCGGATCGGCCGAGACCTGCACGACCGGGTCGTCCAACGCATCTACGCGGCCGGACTCGCCGTGCAGGCTGTCGGTAGGCTAACCGCGGACCTGGCCCTCCGTCAGCGCCTGACCGACGAGGTGGCGGCCTTGGATACCGTCATAGCCGAGATTCGTGCTGCCGTCTTCTCACTGTCGGCACCGGCACCCACCGGGCGGGTATCCGTGCGCCGCGGCATCCGGGACCTGCTCGAGGAACTCCGGACGCTATTCCCACGGCCACCGATTCTGTCCTTCTCCGGTGCGATCGATCTGCTCGTTCCCGCCGCGCTGACCGAGGATGTCCTCGCCGTCGTGCGAGAAGGACTGACCAATGTTGTCAGGCACGCCCAGGCGCAGGAGACCTGGGTATGCGCATCGGTGACCGCGCAGGTACTCACCGTCGAGATCAGCGACGACGGGGACGGCGTGTCCGGTTCGAGACGGCTCAGCGGTATCGCGAACCTGTCGGTGCGAGCGGAGAGATGGCAGGGGATGCTGTCGCTCACCGACCGCAGGCCACGCGGCACCCGGCTGCGCTGGACGGCGAGTTTGCCCGACGTGCCCGACGGTGCCGATCGGTTCCTCCGATGATCCGGGTGTTTGTGGTCGACGACCATGAAATCGTGCGTCGTGGCCTGGCCGACCTGATCCGCGCGGAAGCCGATCTCGAGGTGGTGGGGGAAGCGGCGACGAAACGGCAGGCCGTGGCCCGGGTGGCCGCGACAAGGCCGGACGTCGCGGTGTTAGACCTTCGGCTGCCCGACGGAAGCGGCATCGACGCGTGCCGGGAGATACGCTCCCTGGATTTCGGTGTCCAGTGCCTGATCTTCACGGCCTTCGACGACGATGAGGCGGGCCGCGCCGCGGTCTTGGCCGGAGCGTCGGGCTACGTGCTCAAGGACATCCGCGGCGAGCGTCTGATCGAGGCTATCCGCCGGGTGGCTCTGGGCGAGTCGCTGTTCATCCCCCGGGTCGCGGGCCGGGTGGCCGTTTCCCTAGGGGTGCGCGGAGGGGGCCCGGCCCGCGACCTGACCACTCGGGAGCTCCAGGTTCTCGAACTGATCTCCCGGGGACTGACCAACCGCCAGATCGGCGAGAGCCTCAACCTGACGGAGAAGACGGTCAAGAACTATGTCTCCAACCTGCTCAGCAAGCTCGGAATGAATCACAGAACGCAGGCCGCTGTCTTCGGTGCGGAGTTGCACCGCCGGCGGAGGGAGTCGCAGACCTCGATTCAGGCGGCGTCACCCGGTACGCTGGCCGGATGAAGCCGCATCGCATCACCCGGGCCTTGCCCGGCCCCGGTCAGGAATCGGTGTGGGACTATCCTCGGCCTCCTCTGGTCGAGAAGAGCTCCGACCGGGTCGTCGTCACCATCGGCGGCGTGGTAATCGCCGACACCATCGACACGGTCCGGGTACTGGAGACCAGCCATCCTCCCGTGTACTACCTGCCTCGGGCCGCGTTCCGGGCGGGGAGCCTGGAGCCAGCTCCCGGCCGCTCCTATTGCGAGTTCAAGGGTGAGGCGTCCTATTTGAGCGTGGTCGCTCCGGGACGGATCGAGAAATCAGCGGCCTGGTACTACGCAGCCCCGACCCGCGGCTTCGAGGAGCTCGTCGAGCGCATCGCCCTGTACCCCGGCCGCATGGACCGCTGCACCGTGAACGGGGAACGGGTCGAGCCGCAGCCAGGGGACTTCTACGGCGGCTGGATCACGTCGCGGGTGGTCGGACCGTTCAAGGGGGCGCCGGGCAGCCTGGGTTGGTGACGCCGCCGACGCGTGCCGACGAACGACCGGCAGGTGTCATCCCGATCCTCCTGGCCGGACTGCTCTGGGGCACGACGGGAACGGCGGCTCATTTTCTGCCCCCTGACGTCAGCCCTCTGGCGACGGGGGCAGCCACGATAGCCGGAGGTGGTGTCCTCCTCTGGATGCTGTCGGCCCGACGCGCCCGACGCGTTGTGCGGGACCGCTCAGTGCGCTTCTGGCTGCTGGGTGGGGTCACCGGAATCGTCGTCTACCCCCTTTCATTTTACAGTTCGATGCACTTGGCCGGGGTCGCGGTGGGCACCGTCGTCTCCCTCGGGTCGGCACCGGTCTTCGCCGCAGGCATCGAGCTCCTGGCGGAGCGTCGGGGCGCCACCCGGCACTGGGCCCTGTGCACTCTGGCGGCGCTGACCGGCACGGCTCTCCTGGTCGCCGGGCGCGCGTCCGATCCGACGGCATCTGAGGTCCCGGTCGGCGTCCTGCTCGGTCTGCTGGCCGGACTCAGCTATGCGCTCTATACCCACGCGTCGCACCGGGTGATCGCGGCCGGGCACAGTTCGCGGGCCACGGTCGGAGCTCTGTTCGGAGTGGGGGCGGTGTGCCTGGCCCCCGTCCTGGCGGCCACGGGAGCGCCGCTGCTTCAGAGCGCAGGCAGCCTGGGCATCACCGCTTACCTCGTGATCGGACCCATGTTCGTGGCCTATCTGCTGTTCAGCCAGGGCCTGCGCACTGTGCGGGGCAGCACCGCCACCAGCATCACCCTGGTCGAACCGCTTGTAGCCACGGTCTTGGCGATCGTGGTTGTGGGCGAACGACTACCTCCATCCGGTTGGGCGGGGCTCGCTCTGGTCCTGTTGGCGGTGACGGCGCTGGTGAGGGCACCGCGGCCGAAATAGGGAACCTGCAGCCTCAGAGCACTCCGGATGCGGCAATCGTCCTCAGGAGGAATCCCCGCCCAGTCACCGGTAAGCTGACGAGGTGCCCGTCTCGCTCGCCGATGTAACTCGGATCCTCCATGAATTGTGGCCGTTGTCCGGTGCCGAAGACTGGGACGCCCCCGGATTGGTGAGTGGCAACCCCGCCCAGCCGATCGAATCGATTCACTTGGCCGTCGACGCGGTGTCCGCGACGGTCGACGAGGCGGTCAGGACTGGGGCCGACCTGCTCCTGGTCCACCATCCGCTACTGCTGCGCGGTGTGACGTCGATTGCTGAAGACAGGTACAAGGGCGCCCTGCTCGGTCGGCTGATCCGTGCCGATTGTGCACTTTTGGCCGCTCACACCAACGCTGACGTCGTCGTGGACGGCGTCTCGGACATCATTGCCACCCGGCTCGGCCTCATGGAGGCCCGCCCGATCACGGCCGGCGCGGCTCCGGGCACGGGCCTCGGCCGCGTGGGGCGGCTGGCCCAGCCGCTCACGCTGGGCCAGCTCGCCCACCGCATCGCCGATATCCTTCCGGCGACCGCATCGGGCGTGCGCGTCTCAGGGGAGTACAGCCGCTTGGTCGAGACCGTCTCATTGTGCGGGGGAGCCGGGGATTCCCTGCTCGCGCATCCTTCGGTTCGGTCCTCGGACGTCTACATCACGGCCGACCTTCGGCACCACCCGGCGTCGGAGGCACGCGAACAGGCCGGGCTGAGCGGCGGCACGCCCGCGCTGATCGACGTGTCACACTGGGCCAGCGAATGGCTCTGGCTGGAGCCCGCCGCCGACCAGCTGCGGGTGCTCCTTCCCGGCGTGCGCGTGACCTGCAGTTCCCTGCGCACGGATCCCTGGGACTTTGCGATCGTGCAGTAACCTGCCGATGAGTTCGGATCCACCCCCAACGCTCGTTCATATTCAATATTCGCAAAGGTCAGGACATCGTGAAGGCATCTCCAGTAGCACAGAAGGAGCTTCTCCGGCTTCAGGCCCTCGACATCAAGTTGCAGCAGGTCGAGCACCAGACGAAGGCACTTCCCCAGCACACCGAGCTCCGGGGTCTCTCCACGCTGTTCGACACGACTCGGATGACGCTGAGTACCCGGGCGGGCGAACGGGACGACGTCCGCACCGAGCTGTCTCGGATCGAGTCCGACGTCGAGGTGGTCGAGAAGCGCATCGCGCGCGATTCCGAACGGGTGCAGCACACGTCCTCGGTGAAGGATGTGCAGGCGCTGGAGACAGAACTTACCTCCTTGCGGAAGCGGCTCCTTGCCCTTGAGGAAATCGAGATCGCCGTCATGGAACGGCTCGAAGAGCGCGACGCGGCCGTGGCTGCGGTCGAGTCAGAGCGCAACATGATCGCGAAGCAGGTCCACGCGGCGGAGCTGTCCCGCGATGAGGCCCTCGCCGATTTGTCCCGTCAGCTCGGTGAACTTCGCCGGGACCGTGCGGCGGTTGCCGGCAGCATCTCGGAAGACCTCGCGGTTCTCTACGAGAAGCGGTTCGTGTCCGGGCGGGGCAACGCCGCGGCGCTGCTGCGTGCTCGCACCTGCAGTGGCTGCACGATGACGCTCACGGGCAGCGACTTGGACGCAGTACGCTCTTCACCGGCCGATGACGTGCTGTTTTGCCCGGACTGCGGCGCGATTCTGGTGCGCACGGAGGAGTCCGGCATCTAGGTGGAGCACGGCCGGGGCCAAGGCCTGTATCCTGAACAGTGGAATGGGTCGGCAAGACGGTCGCGTCATCCGTCGTCCTTCGGGTCAGCGGATGCCGAGGAACGTCCGGGCTCCGCAGAGCAGGACGGTGGGCAACACCCACCCGGGGTAACCCGCGAGACAGTGCCACAGAAAGTAGACCGCCTTCGGCTTCGGCCAGAGGTAAGGGTGAAACGGTGGTGTAAGAGACCACCAGAGGCCAGGGTGACCTGGTTGGCTAGGTAAACCTCGTCCGGAGCAAGGTCAGACAGGAAACGCAAAGGCGGCTCGCCGAGTTTCCGGGTAGACCGCTAGAGGGCTGCGGCAACGCAGTCCCGAGATAGATGGCCGTCCAAGGTGTTTCGGCACCGGGACAGAACCCGGCGTAATAGCCGGCCCATTCCCCCAGCTGACAAGGGTAGATCCTCCGCGGGGTACCTACCGCACGGAGGATCTACTGGTTCGCACGCGTCCAGCCGGGCGATTTCGACCGAAGCCTCAGACCGCGTGCCTGACGGCCAAAGCGGCGGCACCGAGGATGCCGGCGTTGTTGCGGTGAACGGCGGGGATGATGGGCGTCTTCAAGCGCAGTAGAGGCAGGAAGTCCTGGTGGTGCTTGGACACGCCGCCGCCGACGATGAACAGGTCTGGGGAGAGCAGCGCTTCCACGGTGGCATAGTACTTCTGCAGCCGGCCGGCCCACTTCTCCCAGCTCAGGTGCTCGCGCTCCTTGGCGGAGTACGCGGCCTTGGTCTCGTAATCGACGCCTTCGATCTGCAGGTGTCCGAGTTCGGTGTTCGGCACGAGGACACCGTCGTTCAGCAGGGCCGTTCCGATCCCGGTGCCCAGGGTCGTCATGATGACTACGCCGTTCACACCCTTAGCCGCGCCGAACTGCGACTCAGCGTAACCGGCCGCATCAGCATCGTTGACGAAGTGGATTGGCTGACCGAGTCCCTTCTCGAAGAGCTTCTCGGCGGCGAGACCGATCCACTTGTCGGACACATTGGCGGCCGACATGGTGTGACCGTTCTTAACGATGGCGGGAAAGCAGATTCCTACCGGGAGCGCGCCGGCCCCCTCTTCTGCGGAGACCGTGGCCAGTAGGGCCCGAGTGGTCTCGATGATGTCGGTCGGGCGACCGCCCTTGGGTGTGGGCAGCTTCACCCGGTCGGAGAGGAGCGTGCCGGTGGACAGGTCCACCACCGCCCCTTTGATGCCGGTGCCGCCAATGTCGATTCCGATGGCCATGGTTGAACTCATAGTGAAAACCTAACGGGTCAGGGGAGGGTGAGAATTTCGGCGCCGCGTTCGGTCACAACGAGGGTGTGCTCGAACTGGGCTGTGATGCTCTTATCGCGGGTCGTCACGGTCCAGTCGTCCTCCCACATGTCCCAGTCCGTGCCGCCGAGAGTCAGCATCGGTTCGATCGTGAAGACCATTCCGACCTCCATCACGGTGTCGTACACGGGGGCGGAGTCGTAGTGCGGCACGATCAGACCGGAGTGGAAAGCCTCCCCGACGCCGTGGCCGGTGAAGTCGCGCACGACACCGTAGTTGAACCGCTTGGCGTAGGACTCGATCGTTCGGCCGATCACGTTGACCTGACGGCCCGGTGCGACGGCCTTGATGCCACGGGCGAGCGCCTCCCGGGTACGGTCGACCAGGAGCCGCACGTCGTCGCGTGTTTCGCCGACGGTGAAGGTGGCGTTCGTGTCGCCGTGCACGCCGTTCTTGTACGCGGTGATGTCGATGTTGACGATGTCGCCGTCCTCGAGGACGGTGTCGTCGGGGATGCCGTGGCAGATGACCTCGTTCACGGAGCTGCAGAGCGATTTGGGAAAGCCCCGGTAGCCGAGTGTCGACGGGTATGAGTCGCGTTCGATCATGAACTCATGACCGATCCGGTCGAGCTCCTCGGTCGTCACGCCGGGACGGATGGCCCGTCCGACAGCCTCGATGGCCTGTGCGGCGATGCGACCCGACTCCCGGATCAGCTCGATCCGGTCGGGGGAGTAGATATCCGACCCGGTGAACGAAGCGGGAGAGACCTTCCCGACGTATTCCGGGCGCACGATATGGCGCGGAACGGCGCGGAGCGGCGAGACCGTTCCCGGGAGAAGGTGACCAGCTGAATCCTTAGGCATAGGATCAACCCTATGTCCGAAGACACCAAGCACCAGTACTGGTACAACATGCGCACGGCAGCGGTGGAGCAGGGGATGCAGTCGCCGTCGGCCGACCGGGTCGGTCCGTTCGTCACCCGCGCGGAAGCCGAGAACGCGCTGGAGAAGTTGCGGGCGAATAGCGCCAAGTGGGCGGCCGAAGAGGCCGAGAACGACCGCTAGCCCGGCCGACGCGGCGTTACTCGTAGCTGTGCTCCGGCCCCGGGTAGGCTCCGGAGTCGACGTCCTCCTTGAACCGGTGCACGGCATCCGTGAGCACACTGCGCAGGTTGGCGTACTGCTGCACGAAACGCGGGACCCGCCCGTCGGTCAATCCGGCGAAATCCGTCCAGACCATCAGCTGACCATCAACGTCGGGACCGGCACCGACACCGATGGTGGGGATGTCGAGCCGAGCGGTGACCAGGGCTGCCACCGTGGCGGGAACCATCTCGAGCACGACGGCGAAGGCGCCGGCGTCCTGCACGGCGAGAGCGTCTTCAATCAGCTGGTCCGCCGACTCACCGCGCCCCTGGATGATGTGTCCGCCTAGGCCGTGTTCGCTCTGCGGGGTAAAGCCGATATGACCCATTACGGGGATCCCCGACGCCACGATGCGTTTGATCTGCTTGTGACTGCGCACCCCGCCCTCCAGCTTGACGGCGTGTGCCTGCGCCTCCTTCATGAAGCGAACAGCGGTGTGCAATGCCTCGGTCTGCCCGGTCTCGTAGGAGCCGAAGGGCATGTCCGCGACCACGAGTGCGCGGGTGACCGCGCGGGCAACGGCGCGGGTGAGCGGGATGAGTTCGTCGACCGTCACGGGCAGGGTCGTCTCGTAGCCGAAGACGTTGTTGCCAGCCGAATCGCCCACGAGAAGGAAGTCGATGCCAGCCTGGTCGAAGATCTGGGCCGTGAGCATGTCGTAGCTGGTGAGCCCGGTAATCGGGATTCCCTGCTGCTTCGCGGTCTGGAAATGTCGCGTGCGCACTCGTTTCGGGCCCGCAGGCTCGGGGGCGAACGGATTCTGCTCGTTGATGGGCCGGGGCGCATCGGGAACGGTCGATTCAGGCATGCATTGAGTCTAGTCAGCGTGCGTTCGAGCCGATCGGCGGCCTGATTCACCCGCGGTGCGACGCCAGACAGTAGCCTAGGAAGCGACAAGAAAGGGCGTGAATGGACAAGCAGCGCGACTTCGTTCTTCGGACCATCGAGGAGCGGGGAATCAAGTTCATCCGACTCTGGTTCACGGATGTGGTCGGTACCCTCAAATCGGTGGCAATCGCGCCCGCCGAGGTCGAGGGTGCCTTCGCTGAGGGACTCGGTTTCGACGGCTCGGCCATCGAGGGCCTGACCAGGTCCTTCGAGGCGGACGTGCTGGCTCACCCTGACCCCACCACCTTCCAGATCCTGCCCTGGCGTGGGGAGATCGATCCGACCGCCCGCATGTTCTGCGACATCATGACACCGGACGGGCAGCCCGCCGTGGCCGACCCGCGGAATGTGCTCAAGCGCACCCTGGCGAAGGCGGCGGATCGCGGCTTCACGTTCTACACGCATCCGGAGATCGAGTTCTACCTGCTGAAGTCGTCCAAGTACGGCAAGAACGGTCCCGTGCCGGTGGACCATGCCGGATACTTCGACAACGTGCCCGGAGGTACGGCCCACGATTTCCGTCGTCGTTCGGTCCGGATGCTCGAAGACCTCGGCATTTCCGTGGAGTTCAGCCATCACGAGGCAGGCCCCGGTCAGAATGAGATCGACCTGCGCTATGCGGACGCCCTCACGACCGCGGACAACATCATGACCTTCCGCACCGTCATCAAGGAGGTTGCGATCGAGCAGGGCGTCTATGCCACGTTCATGCCGAAGCCCATGTCAGAGCATCCCGGTTCCGGCATGCACACGCACCTGTCGCTCTTCGAAGGTGACACCAACGCCTTCTACGAGGCCGGCGCCCAGTATCAGCTCTCCAAGACCGGTCGGCAGTTCATCGCGGGGCTTCTCAAACACGCTCCGGAGATCACCGCCGTGACGAACCAATTCGTCAACTCCTACAAGCGACTGTGGGGTGGGGACGAGGCCCCCAGCTTCGTCTGCTGGGGCCACAACAACCGTTCGGCCCTGATCCGGGTCCCGCTCTACAAGCCCAACAAGGGCCAAAGTGCCCGCGTTGAGTATCGAGCCATCGACTCGGCAGCGAACCCGTATCTCGCGTACTCGCTGATGCTGGCTGCAGGATTGAAGGGGATCGAAGAGGGCTACGAACTTCCTCCCGAAGCCGAGGACAACGTCTGGGGACTGAGCGACACCGAACGGCGCGCGCTCGGATATCGGCAGCTTCCGGCGAGCCTGGACCACGCAATCCAGTACATGGAGGAGTCAGAGCTGGTTGCCGAGACGCTGGGTGAGCACGTGTTCAACTACGTGTTGCTGAACAAGCGTCAAGAGTGGAAGGAGTACCGCTCCCAGGTGACTCCGTTCGAGCTCGATAAGAACCTCGAGATGCTCTAGCGGCGCTGGAAACGAGACCCGATGGCACGGGAACAGCTGACTCTGACCGATCTCGCTCGGGTGGGTTTTGTGGAGCTCCGGGAGGTGCGGATCCGGCTGGAGGAAGTGGTGGGTCTGGGGGGCCCCGCACCGGAGGTCCTCCTGCCCCTTCTCGCGAAGACGGCGAACCCGGATGCCGCCCTCCTGGCTCTCGTCTCGTTGTTGCGCCAGGCACCGCTTGAGTTGCGGGCGCTGCTGGCCCAGTCGGAACCGACCCAGCGGCTCCTGCGTGTCGCGGGGGCGTCAAGCGGCCTGTCGGAGTTCTTCCTTCGCCATCCGGAGGAATTGACGATCCTCGAGAAACGACGGTCGGTTCTGCCTGACCTGGCGGAGCTGACCGCTGACCTGCTCGACTCGGTCGGCAGCCGGGACGGCTTTGCCACCGTGGTCGACGACGAGGGCTGGGTGGCGTTGCGGGTGCGCTACCGCCGTCGCCTCGCGGAACTCGCTGCCTTCGACCTCGAGCAGACCGACCCCGTCGCCGGCCTCGACTCCGTCGCCCGCACTCTCGCAGACCTCGCGGCAGCCGCCCTCGAGGCATCCCTCGCCGTTGCGCGCAGCATGTCATCCGGTGACGTGGCCGGTCGGGGTGTCTTCCCGGCGGCCGAGGTTCGGGCGACCCGGCTCGCGGTCATCGGCATGGGCAAGGCCGGAGCCGGCGAGCTCAACTATGTGAGCGATGTCGACGTGATTTTCGTCGCCGAGGGAAACCCGGAAGTCGGGCTGGAAGCGCCCCGAGCTGTCGACATCGCCACCCGTCTCGCCATTCTGCTCATGCGGGGGCTCAACCAGCCGACCGTCGAACCCGAGCTCTGGGAGGTTGACCCCAATCTTCGCCCTGAGGGCAAGTCCGGGGCCCTTGTTCGCTCACTCGAGTCCCATTTGGCATACTACGACCGCTGGGCCAAGAGCTGGGAGTTTCAGGCACTGCTGAAGGCCCGGCCGCTGGCCGGTGACCTTGAGCTCGGCAGTCGCTATGTCGCAGCGGTCTCCCCAAAAGTGTGGACCAGCGCGAGCCGGGAGAACTTCGTCGAGTCCGTACAGCGGATGCGAGAGCGGGTCACCAAGAATATCCCTGACGACGAAGTCGCTGTTCAACTCAAACTGGGCCCCGGGGGGCTGCGCGACATCGAGTTCACCGTGCAGCTGCTTCAGCTTGTGCACGGCCAGGCTGATCCGACAGTCCGACAGGCCGGCACCCTCCCGGCGCTGACGGCACTGGCCGAGAGCGGATACGTCGGACGTGCCGAAGCGGCAGAGTTCGCCCACGAGTACCGGATCCTCCGGCTGATGGAGCACCGCCTGCAACTGGAAAGGCTCCGGCGTACCCATTTGGTGCCGCGAGACGAGGCGAGCCTTCGCATCCTGGCGCGGTCCACCGGCCTGGCCCCGAACGCCGCCCAACTGACCACGCGCTGGGTGAACACCAAACACCGCGTCCGCGGTTTGCACGAGCGACTCTTCTACCGCCCTCTCCTGTCTGCCGTGGCGGCGCTGCCGGCTGAGGGGCTGGGGCTCACCAGCGCGCAGGCCGAGGCGCGCCTGGCTGCGATCGGTTTCCGCAACACGAAGGGGGCCCTCGGCCACATCGCGGCGCTCACCGGCGGGGTATCACGACGAGCCACCATTCAGCGCAACCTACTGCCCGTGCTGCTGCAGTGGTTCTCCGAGGGTGCCGACCCGGACTACGGCCTGCTGGCCTTCCGACGCCTCAGCGACAGTCTGGGCACGACCTACTGGTTCCTGCGCATGCTCCGGGACTCCTCGGGGGCGGCCGAGCGCCTCACCCGGGTACTCTCCTCATCCCGGTTCGTCGGCGAACTCCTCGAGACGATCCCGGAGTCCGTCGCCTGGCTGGAAGACGAGGACGATCTGCGCCCGCGCAGCTCCGCCACACTCCGGGAGGAGGCCCGTGCCGTCCTGGCCCGGCATGAGAGCCCGGATGCGGCCGCCTCGATCCTACGGACGGCCCGGCGTCGGGAGATGCTCCGACTGGCATTCTCGGCGATCCTGGGCCAGGTCAGCATCGACGAACTGGCTACCGGCCTCACCGACGTCACCGCGACGGTCATCCAGGGTGTGCTGGCCGCCATCCGTGGCACCACTCTCGACGGCGCCGTCGTCGGCCAGAGCCAGGACGGCATTGAATTCGCCGTGATCGGCATGGGGCGCTTCGGCGGTGCGGAACTGGGATTCGGATCCGACGCGGACGTGATGTACGTGTTTCGACCGGGGACTCTGACCGGCGAGGCAGCCCATGACCGTGCGAAGTTCATCGCGAAGGAACTCTCCCGGCTGACCGACGACAACCGCCTTCCGCTCGACCTGGACATCGGACTGCGCCCGGAGGGCAAGAACGGTTCCGTCGCTCGTTCCCTCGAGTCCTACGAGGCCTACTACCGTCGTTGGTCTCTCACCTGGGAGGCGCAGGCCCTGCTTCGGGGGAGAGGCGTCGCGGGCGACCCCGCGCTCTTGGCTGACTTCGAAGCTGTCGCCGACGACGTGCGGTATCCGGAGGCCATCAGTGTTCAGGCCGTCCGAGAGGTCAAGCGCATCAAGGCGCGCGTTGAGAACGAGCGTCTCCCGCAGGGAGCCGATCCCAACCGCCACCTCAAACTGGGCCGCGGGTCGCTGAGCGACGTGGAATGGTTCGTGCAGTTGCTGCAGCTTCAGCACGCGGCCGAGGTCCCGGCCCTGCGCACATCGTCGACGCTCGGCGCATTGCGCGCCGCAGTCGCTGCGGGGCTCGTGGGGGAGGCCGATGCCGATACCCTCACCGCTGCCTGGATCTTCGCATCCCGCTGCCGATCCGCGATCACACTGTGGACCAACAAAACCGCCGATGTGCTTCCGACTGATCGCGTGCAGCTCGAGGGCGTGGCCCGGGTGCTGGAATACCCGCCTGGATCGGGGAACCAGCTCGAGGAAGACTACCTGTCGGTGACCCGTCGCGCACGGTCGGTGTTCGAGCGGCTGTTCTATGGGCCGGCGGAACGGAGCGGCCCCTTCGGCGGGTAGGCCGGGCAGGCACGGCCGGATACAGCGTTGGCGGCCACAGACAAAAGACCGCACCCCCGGAGGGGTGCGGTCCTTGTGTACGTTACCGGTCTCGGATACGACTTAGACGCCGTAGTAGAGCTCGAACTCAAACGGGTGCGGACGCTGCGCCAGCGGCTTGATTTCCATCTCGCGCTTGTAGTCGATCCAGGTCTCGATCAGTTCGGGCGTGAAGACGTTGCCTGCCAGCAGGAAGTCGTGGTCGTTCTCAAGAGCCGTGAGTGCCTCACCGAGGGACGCCGGAACCTGCGGGATGTTCTTCGCCTCTTCGGGCGGAAGCTCGTAGAGGTCCTTGTCAACCGGCTCGTGTGGTTCGATCCGGTTCTTGATCCCGTCAAGGCCGGCCATGAGCTGGGCGGCGAAGGCGAGGTACGGGTTGCCTGAGGCGTCCGGAGCGCGGAACTCGATGCGCTTGGCCTTCGGGTTGGTGCCCGTGATCGGGATCCGGATGGAGGCCGATCGGTTACCGGCCGAGTAGACCAGGTTCACGGGAGCTTCGAACCCGGGCACCAGTCGGTGGTAGGAGTTGACGCTGGGGTTCGTGAACGCGAGCACGGCGGCGGCGTGCTTGAGCAGGCCTCCGATGTACCAGCGTGCGACGTCGGACAGCCCTCCGTAGCCGGCCTCATCGTAGAAGAGAGGCTTGCCGTCGGCCCAGAGGGACTGGTGCGTGTGCATACCGGAGCCGTTGTCGCCGAACAGGGGTTTCGGCATGAAGGTGGCGGTCTTACCCCACTCGGCCGAGGTGTTCTTCACGATGTACTTGAATTTGAGGAGGTCGTCCGCCGCGTGCACCATGGTGTCGAAGCGGTAGTTGATCTCGCCCTGACCGCCGGTGCCTACCTCGTGGTGGCTGCGCTCGAGGATGAGCCCGGCGTCGATCAGTTTCAGGCAGATGTCGTCGCGCAGGTCGGCGTGCTGGTCGACCGGGCTGACCGGGAAGTACCCGCCCTTGAACGGAGTCTTATTGGCGAGGTTGCCGCCGACCTCTTCCTTTCCGGAGTTCCACGCACCCTCGCTGGAGTCAACGGAGTAGAAACTGGAGTGCTGGTTCACTTCATAGCGAACGTCGTCGAAGATGTAGAACTCGGCCTCGGGCGCGAAGAATGCAGTGTCGGCGATCCCGGTCGACGCGAGGTACTTCTCGGCCTTCTTGGCCACCTGACGCGGATCCTTCGAGTAGATCTCACCATTGCGCGGGTTGTAGATGTCGAAGAGCATGATCAGCGTGCGCTCCGTGCGGAACGCGTCGATGTAGGCCGTGGTGACGTCCGGGATCAGCTGCATGTCGGATTCGTGGATCGATGCGAAACCGCGGATCGAGGAACCGTCAAACATCTGCCCGACCGTGAAGAACTCTTCATCGACGGTCGACGCGGGGATGTTGAAGTGCTGCTGCACACCCGGCAGATCGGTGAAACGGATGTCAAGAAACTTGACGTCCGTGTCCTTGATGAATTTGAGTACTTCTGACGAATCGCGGAACATGCGGTTTTACTCCAAACGACGTGGGCGTTGATCTTGACAGTCGCGCACTGCGGCTCCTTTGAGGCTACTCACGTGCCATTACCCAGCAGTGACGCTTGTGTTTCACACATGTTACAGCGAGGCCTGCTCGGTAGACTCATCCTGTGTCTGCCGCAGCCTCGAAATCGACCACTTTTGGACAGCTACCGCCGAGCCGATGGCCGGGGGAGAGGCTCGGCCTGCCGAACGAGGGCATCCGCTCTGTGGGCCGGGTCGGTCGCAGAATCGGCGCCCTGGCGATCGACTGGTCCATGGCTTACGGCGCTGGCGCGCTGTTCTTTAGCTCTGATGGTGTGGTCAATGGCTTCGCCGTGTCCGGCCTGTTCGTCGCCCTGCAGATCGTGTTCATCCCGACCATCGGTGGCAGCATCGGCCACCGTCTTTTCGGTCTCCGAGTGGTACCGCTGCAGCGTGGATGGGTGGGCGTCTGGCGTCCGGTTGTGCGTTCCGTATTGCTCGGTCTCGCGGTTCCCGCCCTGGTCTGGGACTCAGATCAACGCGGCTTCCACGACAAGGTCGCCGGAACCGTCTTGATCCGCGGCTGAACTCTGCCCAGAAGGGGGGAAAAGAGTCGCGAGCCTGGTTAGTTTCCGCGTTGGGGGCGGGCTTTCATCGGGTCGACGCCCTTGGGAATGGGCAGCTTTTTGGTCATGGAGTTCAACCGGTTGTTCACGGCGAGCACTTCGGCCTTGGTCAGCGTGGGCTTGATGCGCGTGAGCCGGCGGGCGAGCTTATGCAATGGCACAGCGTCGGTGTCCGGGCCAACGCTGATAACCGTGATGGCGATGTTTCCGCCGAGTCGGGCAACCATGCGACGTTCTTCCTCGAGCATGCGCGCCGTACGGGTGCGCGGACCCTCGCTGATCAGAACGACCCCGCCACGGCCGACCGCGCGGTAGACGGCGTCCTGGGTCTTGCCGTTGACGGCCACAGGCATTTCGCTTCCGACCCAACCACGCTTGAGGGAGCTGCGCAGCACCGCGCCGACGGCGCCTGGCTGTCCTTCGATCTGGGAGTATGCGGCCTTTTCGGCACGCCGTCCGAGAATGATGAGCATGGCCAGGATGCCGGCGAGCACACCCGAGATGGCCCACAGCACAAGGTTGAGTACGTTACCGGGGGACAGGATGAGGGCCAGCCCCACGGAAACAGTGACGGGCACCACGAACCCGAGAATCATGAACAACACGATTTTCGAGTCGTAGCGCCGCGTCATCTGGAACACCTGCCACATTTGCTTCAGGCGGCCGGGCTGTTTGGGGGGGCGGGGAGTCTTGTCCTTGCTGCGTGCCATGGTTCCAAGACTACCGAGTCACCTGAATGTCGCGTGACCGATTTTGGGTCAGGAGACCGCCTGGGCAAACCCGAGGGATGCATCCGCCAAGTGGCGCAGTTGCAGCGGAACCTCCCGGCCCGTCGCGAGCATGGACTGCGCCCAGAGGCGACCCGCCCGATAGGAGGACCGCACGAGGGGACCGGAGAGCACGCCGAGGAATCCGATGGCCTCGGCCTCGTCCTTGAGCTCCACGAACTCTTCCGGCTTCACCCAGCGGGCAACGGGCAGGTGCCGCGCACTCGGCCGCAGGTACTGGGTGATCGTGATGATGTCGGTTCCGGCATCGTGTAGGTCCTGCAGTGCCTGGCTGACCTCCGCGCGTTCTTCGCCCATACCCAGGATGAGGTTCGACTTCGTGATCAGGCCGGCATTCCGACCCTGAGAGATGACATCGAGCGATCGGTCATACCGGAACGCCGGGCGAATGCGTTTGAAGATGCGCGGAACAGTTTCGACGTTGTGCGCGAACACCTCCGGCTGCGCGGAGAAGACCTCTTCCAGATGGTCCGGATTGCCGGAGAAATCCGGGACCAAAATTTCAACACCTGTTCCGGGACTCTGACGGTGGATCTGGCGAATGGTCTCAGCATAGAGCCAGGAGCCCTCGTCAGGCAGGTCGTCCCTGGCCACGCCCGTGACCGTGGCGTAGCGCAGGTTCATTTTGACGACGGATTCGGCCACTCGGCGGGGCTCATCCGTGTCATACTCGGCCGGCTTTCCGGTGTCGATCTGACAGAAGTCGCAGCGTCTCGTGCACTGTGATCCGCCGATCAGGAACGTCGCTTCGCGATCCTCCCAGCATTCGAAGATGTTCGGGCAGCCGGCTTCCTGACACACGGTGTGCAAGTTTTCGCCCTTGACCAGGTCCTGGAGTTTGCGGTATTCAGGCCCCATCCGCGCCACCGTCTTGATCCAGGCCGGCTTACGTTCAATCGGGGTTTCCATATTGCGAATTTCGAGTCGGAGCATTTTGCGACCCTCGGGTGCCGCGCTCATGCGTGCACCGCCAGGGTGGCCTGGAAGCGGGCGGTGATGGAGGCTATGAGATCGATGGGGCTGACGTCGCGGCCGATTACGGCGGACATGGTGGTGACACCGGCATCCTTGATGCCGCAGGCGATGATGTGATCGTAGGGCTCGAGTGAGTTGTTGCAATTGAGGGCGAAACCGTGCATTGTGACTCCTTCCGCGACGCGGATTCCGATAGCGGCGATCTTGTCTTCCTGCCCGTCCGGGCCGACCCATACACCAGACCGGCCTGGGACGCGGTGGCCGACGACATCGAAGTCGCTGAGTGCGTCGATCAGGACGCCCTCCAGGTGGCGTACATAGCCGACCACGTCGATCGGTTCCCGAAGGCGCAGGATTGGATAGCCGACGAGTTGGCCGGGGCCGTGCCATGTGATCTTGCCGCCGCGGTCCGCGTCGATGACTGGGGTCCCGTTGGTTGGCCGCTCCTCGGGTGAGGTTCGCTTACCGGCGGTGTACACACTCGGATGTTCGAGAAAGATGACGGTGTCCGGTTTCTCTCCGGAGACGACGGAACGATGGACTGCGCGTTGGAGCTCTAGGCCCTCAACATACGGCACGGAGTTGGCGCTTAGCCCCGCGACGACAAAGTCGAGCATGCAGTCAGTCTAATCCCCGGGCCGTCCTCCCCATGGTGGTCGTTGACGGGGTGTCCCCGAACGGAACCCGGTGCAGCCCGGAGGCAATTCGAACCGTCCAGTATTCCTGCATGAGACCTCTCGCGCGATTCACACGTGGCCCCGCCGGTCCGCCTCTGCCCCTGGAACCTGACGTCACCCTGGCCTTGATTGCCGGATACCGAGTGGTGCGACGCGTGGCGTCCAGCGAGCGTTCCGATGTGTATGTGGGCGTTGCGCCGGTCCGGCCGACGGTGACGGCGGCCGGAGGTGCTGTGCCGGAACCGAATGATCGAGGTGTTCCGGTGATTCTGAAGGTATTTCGCTCGGCAGCGGAGCAGTCGGGCGTCGAACGGGAGGTCCGCGCATTGACGATGTTGGGCTCCGGTCAGTTGGCCACGCTTCTCGACCTGGGCACCCTTCCGGACGGCCGCACCGTTCTGGTTCTCGAACATGTCACGGGTGGGTCACTCAGCCGCCATCTGGAGCAACAACGATGGGTCCGGCCGGGGGAAGCGGTCACGATCCTGGCTCCGGTCGTGGCCGCCCTGGCCCAGCTGCACCGGATTGGGCTCGTCCACACCGGCCTGAACCTGTCGTCGGTGCTCTTCGATTCCACCGGTCGGCCTGTGGTGACCGGGCTCGGTGCGCTCAGAGACCTGCCCGGCCCCGGCCCGCGACGCATGGATGCGCTCGGCTCGGTGAGGGCTCAGGTCGGCCTGCTGGTGTGCGCCGTTCTGGATCACGTGCATCCCGGAGACGCGGCCGGGGACGCACGCCAGGCTCTGAGCCGGTGGTGCGCTCCACTCGGCCTACGCGAACGAGCCAGCACCGTCGACGAGCTCGAGCACCTGCTCTTTGCCTGGGCCGAGGCAGTCCCGGTGCGGCCGAACCGGGGCCGTGCACGGGCCGGCGCTACTCAGCCGGAAGTGTCGGGTCAGCTGCTGCGACGGGCACTCCCGGATGCGCACACAGGGCAGCCGCCCACCGCGTCGGCGGGCGGGAGAGAGCGCCAATCAGGCTTCGAACGAGCTCTGTACGCGCTCTCCAGTCATGGCAGGGCCGTCGCAGTCCGGCTGCGGAATCTGAAAATGCCCGAGCCTCTCAGCAGGACGATCAGCGCCGGGCGCTTTGCCCGCCGCGGCCCGCTCTTCCTCGCGGTCGCCGTTGCGGTCGCCGTTGCGGTCGCAGCAGCCGGACTGGCCTTCATCGCCTTCGGAACTCCCAAATCCATGAACGCACCTAAGGCTCAGACACCGTCGATATCCGCTTCGAGCGCGCACGCCACACCGGCGGACCTGACCGATGAGGCGGTATCGGACGACGACCCTGTGCTGGCAGTCCCGGCCCTGTTGGAACGCCGGTCTCAGTGCTTGCACGAAGCCTCAGTGATCTGCCTCGACGGCGTGCATCAGGCCCAATCGGCTGCGCTGACGGAAGACACGTACGCTCTGCGCATGATTCAGCAGGGCGGAGAGGCGCCCGACCGGGATCCTCTCGAAACGTGGACGGTTGCACTGGTGGAACGCGCAGGCGATGCCGCCCTGGTCTCATTGCAGGCACCTGACCCGAAACGCCAGCCGGCCTCGATCCTTGTAGTCAAGGGCGAGGCCGGCTGGCGGATCAGAGCGATTTTTGACTACTAGTCGGGACGCGCGATTCGCTTACGGTGTGCGGAATCGGGTCGTCGGCGACTACATGCCGAGGTTCGCCTCGAAATCACCAGCCTCGAGACGCTGCTTCATCGTGACGAGGAAACGTGACGCATCCGCGCCGTCGATGATGCGGTGGTCGTAGGACAGAGCCAGGAACACGGTCGAGCGGATTGCGATCGCATCGAGTCCACCCTGGCTGACGACGATCGGCTTTTTGTAGACGACACCGGTGCCGAGGATGGCGCTCTGCGGCAGGAAAACGACCGGGGTGTCGAAGAGTGCGCCGCGCGAACCGGTGTTGGTGAGCGTGAATGTGCCACCGGATAGCTCGTCTGGCTTGAGCTTGTTGTCGCGGGTGCGCTGGGCGAGGTCGGCGATCTGGGCGGCGAAGCCGGCCAGATCGAGGTCGCCCGCGTTGCGCACCACGGGGGTCAACAGGCCGCGCTCGGTGTCGACCGCGATGCTGATGTTCTCCTGGCTCGGGTACACGATCGTGTCACCGTCGATGGTGGCGTTGATGATCGGGTTGGCCTGGAGCGCCTCGGCAGCGGCCAACGCAAAGAACGGCAGGAAGGACAGTTTGTTGCCGGTCTTGGCCTGGAAGTCGGCTTTCACCTTGTCGCGCAGGATCGCGACCCGGGTGACGTCGACCTCAACGACGGTCGTCAGCTGCGCCGACGACTGCATCGAGATGACGGCGCGCTCGGCGACAACCTTGCGAAGGCGCGACATGGGCTGCGTGGTCCCGCGCAGAGCCGAAACCTCGACAGCCGGTGCTGATGCCGCTGCCGCGCCGGCCGGAGCGGCAGACTGGGCGAGCACGATGTCTTCCTTGCGAATGCGTCCGCCAACGCCGGTCCCTACAACGCGGGACAGGTCGACGCCGGCCTCATTCGCGAGCTTGCGCACGATGGGAGTGACATAGCCGGAGGTGCCGGCGTGCGATCCACGCGCCTCGGACTCTGCCACGGGCTCCGGAGCAACCGGGGCCGCGACGGGCGTTTGAACGACGGGTGTCGGCGCGAAGACCGGCGCCGGCGCTACCACCGGAGGGGCGACCGGTGCGGGTACCGCAGCTGGTGTTGCAGCCGGTGCTGCCACAGGGGCGGAGGCCTCGACCGGGGCCGGAGCCTCGACCTGCGCCGGGGCCGCAACCGGCGCCGGGGCCTCAACGGGTGTCGCGGCTGGCGCGGCGGCGGCGGAACCGTCACCGATGGTGACCAAAGGGGTGCCGACCTCGACGGTCTCGTCTTCCTGAACCAGGATCGCCTCGATCACACCGGCAATGGGAGACGGGATTTCTGTGTCCACCTTGTCGGTCGATACTTCCAGCAGCGGCTCGTCGACTTCGACGCGGTCTCCCACGTTCTTCAGCCAGCGTGTGACCGTACCCTCTGTGACACTCTCGCCGAGTGCCGGGAGGTTAACGGATTCGCTCATGCGATTGTCTCCTTCAAAGCCATTTGTCTGTGTTTAGTGTTCTGAATGTCTGAATGTCTGGATGTCTGGATGTCTGAATCCGACGGCTAGGCGTGCAGGGGCTTGCCGGCCAGGGCAAGGAATGCTTCGCCGAGTGCCTCGTTCTGGGTGGGGTGGGCGTGCAGGAACGGGGCGATATCCTCAGGGTAGGCCTCCCAGTTCACAACGAGCTGGCCCTCGCCGATCAGCTCACCGACTCGGGCCCCGATCATGTGCACACCGAGGATGGGGCCGTCTTTCACCCGGACGAGCTTGATCGAACCACTCGTTCCGAGGATGGAGCTTTTACCGTTTCCACCGAGGTTGTACTCGAAGGTCGAGATCTGGTCGGCGCCGAACTTCTCGGCGGCCTTGGCCTCCGAATAGCCCACGGACGCGATCTCGGGGTCGCAATAGGTCACCTTGGGGATGTTGAGATCATCAACGACGATCGGGTTCAGGCCCGCGATCTCCTCGGCGACAAAAATGCCCTGCTGGAATCCACGATGGGCGAGCTGCAGGCCAGGGACGATGTCGCCCACAGCGAAGACGCCGGGGATGTTCGTCGCGAGGCGCTCGTCGGTCAGGACGAACCCGCGGTCCATGGCGACACCGACCTCTTCGAAGCCAAGGCCGGCGGTCGAGGGGCCACGGCCGACGGCGACGAGCAGGATCTCGGCCTCGATGACCGTGCCATTCTCCAGGGTGATGACGACGCCGTTCTCATGCTGGGTGACGCTCTGGAACCGGACGCCGAGCGAGTACTCGATGCCGCGCTTGCGGAACGCTCGCTCCAACTGCTTGGAGATGGACTCTTCCTCGTTGGGGACGAGGTGGGGCAGGGCCTCGATTACCGTGACGTCCGCTCCGAAGGACTTCCACACGCTGGCGAACTCAACGCCGATCACGCCGCCACCAAGGATGGCGACCTTCTGGGGAACGAACTCGAGTTCGAGGGCGTGCTCGCTGGTCATAACCCGGCCGCCGATGGCGAGCCCTGGCAGTGAGCGTGAGTATGACCCGGTCGCGAGCACGACGTTCTTGCCCACGATGGTGTCAGCGCCGACCTGCACGGTGTTCGGGGCGACGAGGCGACCTTCGCCCTCGATCACGGTGATGCCTCGTGATTTGATCAGGCCCTGCAGTCCCTTGAACTTCGACGCCACGATGCCCTTGCGGAACGCGTTGACGGCCGGCATGTCGATGCCGTCGAACTGAGTCCTCACACCGTACTTCGCGGCTTCGCGACTGACGTCGGCAACCTCGGCGGAATGCAGGAGCGCCTTGGTCGGGATGCAGCCAAGGTGCAAGCAGGTGCCGCCGAGCTTTCCCTTCTCGATCAGGCCAACGGTGAGGCCGAGCTGAACGGCACGCAACGCGGCCGCGTAGCCGCCGCTTCCGCCGCCGAGAACGACAAGGTCAAAATTCTGTTCCGACACCCAGATACTCCCTTATGCATTACTACCCGGACCGCCCGGAGCGAGAAGACGCATCCGGGCAGGCGAAGAGCGGGCAAGCTTTCTCGCCCACTCGACTGTACTACGAGCGCGAAAAATCCTCGGCCAGTCGCAACAGCGTCCGAACCGAGATTCCGGTCGGTCCAGTATTCGTGAAGCCCCAGGCGCTACCCGTGTTGTGCGCCGGGCCGGCGATGTCCAGGTGTGCCCACGGGATCGTCTCGGCGGCGTCTCCGTCGCCGCGCGTGCCGATGAACTCCTGAAGGAAGACACCGGCGAGGAGCATGCCTCCATGGGCACTGCCGATTTTGGCGTTGGCGATGTCGGCCACGTCCGAGTTGAGCAGGGGACGGAGTTCCTCGGGGAGCGGCATGGGCCACACGAGTTCGCCGACCGCCTTGCCTGCCGTGAGCACCCGGGCGACAAGTGCGTCCTCACCCATGGCTGCGTAGTAACGGGTGCCGAGGGCGACGAGAGCGGCTCCCGTCAACGTGGCGACGTCGACGATCGCATCCGGGCCCTCTTCGCCGGCGGCGACGAGCCCATCTGCCAGGACCAGGCGACCCTCGGCATCCGTGTTCAGCACCTCCACCGTTCGGCCTCCGCGGATCCGCAACACATCGTTCGGCCGGATGGCCGAGCCGGACGGCATGTTCTCCGCGATGCACAGCCAGGCGGTGATGCGCACGTTCAATTTCAGGCGGGCCGCCGCCAGAGTCACGGCCAGCACGGTGGCTGCCCCTGTCATGTCGTACTTCATACCGACCATGGATGCTGGCGGCTTGAGGGAGAGTCCGCCGGTGTCGAAGGTGATGCCCTTGCCGACCAGAGCGAGGTGCGGTGTCGCCCCCTCTGGCGCGTAGCTGACCTTGACCAGACGAGGAGGCCTGGTCGATCCCTGGCCGACGCCCGCGATTCCGCCGAAGCCGTCGACAGCGAGCTGTTCTTCGTCCCACACTCGCACGTCGACGGGGAGACCGGCCGCTGCGTCGACGGCCTGGCGGGCCAGCGAGTCGGGATAGAGATCGGATGGGGGCATGTTGACCAGGTCCTTGACCAACCTGACCGCCTCGGCAATGACGGAGACGCGTTCGACGGCACCGGCCGGCTCATCGGCTGCGTGAACCGTGATCTCTGTGGCCGGCAGCTTGGTCGCGGCAAGGGAGCTCTGACGGTATGCCGTGTAGGAGTACGCGCCGAGGGCCGCACCCTCCAGTACTGCCTCGACTTCGGCATCCGACATAGTCGGGAAGGCAAAGGCCACCGAGGTGACCCCGGTGAGCTGGCGGACCGCGGAACCCGCCGCTTGGCGCAAGGTGTCGATGGTTGCTTCCGTGCCGATTCCGACGACGGCGATACTCCGAGCGTCGCCAATCGAAGCGGAGAGGCGCACGACCTGGTCGCGTCTGCCGGTGATGCCCAGCGGTGCGAGCTGATCCGCGAGACCGGCGAAGGCCCGGTCGGCGAATAGCGAGGCGGAGTCGCCGGACTGGAGCGCGCCGACAATGAGTACGTCCGCCTCCGATGCCAAAGCGGGTCCTGCGGATATGGTCAGGCGAGGTGCGGTCATCCATTGATCGTACGCGCCGGGCCTGTTCGCTCTGGGCATCACGTCGTGGCCGCCGATTCCCGCTCACCTCCGAAATTGGCGCTTACAGTTAAAACATGCGTGATCCTGGAGACATCTATGAGCTGAGTACGGACGTCGTGAGCGTCCCGGAAGGGCTTCACCTTGTCGCGGGTTTGACCGGGTTCGCGGATGCCGGCGGCGCAGTATCCCAGTTCACCGAGTATCTCCTCGCCACTCTCGAGCACAACGTCGTCGCGACCTTCGACGCTGACGTGCTGCTCGACTATCGGGCGCGACGGCCGATCATATATTTCGACCAGGACCATCTCACCGACTTTCAGCCTCCGGCGCTGCGACTGTACCTGGCCACGGACGAGATCGGCCAGCCCTTCCTGCTGCTGGCCGGCTACGAGCCGGACTTCCGCTGGGAGCAGTTCACCGCGGCGGTGCAGCAGCTCGAGCGCCGCTTCAAGGTGGCCTCGACCACGTGGGTGCACGCGATTCCGATGCCCGTCCCGCATACGCGCCCCATCGGGGTCACCGTCAGCGGTACCCGATCCGATCTGATCGAGACCATGTCCGTATGGCGTCCCCACACGCAAGTGCCCGCGAACGCCCTCCACCTGCTTGAATTCCGGCTGCAGGAGAGTGGAGCCTCGGTTGCGGGTTTCGTGCTGCTCATCCCGCACTATCTGGCGGATACGGAGTTCCCCTTGGCTGCTCTGGCGGCCCTGGACAGCACGAGCGCCTCCACAGGGTTGATCTTCCCCACCGATCGTGTGCGGGAACAGAATCGTGAGTTCGTCGCCCGAATCGACGAACAGGTGCACGACAATCCCGAGCTGGCCAAGCTGGTCGCCACGCTCGAGGAGCGTTACGACACCTATATGGAAGGCAGCACGCTTCGCTCTCCCTTGACGGATGAGGCGGGCGAACTGCCCAGTGCCGATGAGATCGCCGCCGAGCTGGAGAATTTCCTGGCCGCCCGACGCAGTAGAGAAGACGGCTCGCCGGCCTGATCAGGCACCGGGCTCGCCGCCTGCGTTCCGGTGTCTGGGCATGCGAGTACGTTTAATCAATGAACTCGCGCCAGTCCTGGTTGATCTTTTACATCGGGTCGTTCGCATACCTCTCCGCTGTGCTGCAGCGCTCCTCACTCGGCATCGCCGGCGTCGCCGCCACCGAGCGGTTCGGTGGGTCCGCATCACTGCTGTCCAGCCTTGCGGTGGTCCAGCTCGCGGTCTACGCCGCAGCCCAGATACCTGTGGGCGTTCTGATCGACCGCTACGGGGCCCGCGTGCTGGTCATCACGGGTACAGCCCTCATGGTCATCGGCCAGGTCACCCTGGCGTTCGCGCCCAGCATGACCATCGCCGTGATCGGGCGAATCCTTGTCGGTGCCGGGGACGCAGCACTGTTCATCTCCATGATCCGGCTGATCGCATCCTGGTTCACGGGGCGGATCGTTCCGCAGCTCTCGCAGTGGCTGGGCAACATCGGTCAACTCGGCCAGGTCCTGTCGGCCGTGCCTTTAGCCTGGGTGCTGCATACCTGGGGCTGGACGCCCACCTTCCTCTCGGCCGCCTCCGTCGCCATGGTCGCCCTCGTCGTCGTGATCGTGGTCGTGCGGGACCAGCCTGACCGAGCATCCGTTGAAAACAGGCCCAGCAGTTGGCGGGCTGCCCTCGTGCAGCTCAAGCACAGCTTCAAGCGCCCGGGCACCCAACTCGGATTCTGGTCGCACTACGTCACCCAGTCCTCCGGAACGGTGTTCACTCTGCTCTGGGGTTTCCCTTTCATGGTTTACGGGCTCGGCTACAATCCCTCGCTGGCTGCGGCAATGCTCATGGTCCTGGTGGGCGCGGGTATGGTCTGCGGGCCGCTTCTCGGCATTCTGACGGCCCGCTATCCGTTGCGCCGCAGCAATATCGTGCTCGGTGTGGTCACCCTGATGGGTGTCGCCTGGGCAGCAGTCCTGCTGTGGCCAGGGGAGCCGCCGTTCTGGCTCATCGTCCTGCTGCTGATAGCTCTCGGAATTGGCGGCCCTGGCTCACTCATCGGCTTTGATTTCGCACGTACCTTCAATCCCCAACGCAATCACGGGTCTGCGAACGGAGTCGTGAACGTCGGCGGTTTCACCGCCAGCTTCGTGATGGTCTACCTCATCGGGCTGCTGCTCGACCTGCAGGACCAATGGAGAGTCGCTGGCGGAGCGGCAACCGACCTGTACTCGTTGGACTCCTTCCGGGTCGCCTTTTCCGTTCAGTTCGTGGTGGTGGGCATCGGGGTGCTCTTCCTCCTGCGCGCCAGAATGCGCACCCGCGTTAAGCTCTCCCGTGATGAGGGAGTCGAGGTCGCTCCACTCTGGGTGGCCGTGGCGCGCGCCTGGCGCCGACGTCAGAGACCGGAATAGTCATCCGCCTGGCTTGTCTCATACACAAAGCATGCAATAATTGTCAATAGGGCCCGTTCTGGTCCTGGGAGCACCGGCCATAGTGCCGGGGCAAGAAGCCCGGGACTTGACATGGGTCCTAGTACTGCCCAAAATCCACACTGCCCAGGCACAGTTCCCGCCAGACCCATTCGGTCGGGACCCGCCTGGCAGCGCCGCCGGCGTTTACGCCCCGGCATGAGAGGTGTTCGAATGGCAACCCGCACAAAAATCGAGCAGACCGAAGAGCCCACCGTGAACCCCGCAAGCGTTCCTGAGGCCATTGTGGCGCCGCCTAAGGCCGCCGCCGCGAAGAAGCCGACGAAGGCCGCTTTGGCCAAGGCTGCTGCTGCAGCCGCCGCGGCAGCGAACGGTGACGAGAAGCCGGCGCCCCGCAAGCGTGCCGCTAGCACCAAGACGAAGGCCAAGCCGGCGTCGGACGATCATGATGAGGCCGCCCACGGCGATGACACGGATGCCGACGACGACTCCGACGAGGCAAAGAAGAAGCGTGCAGCATCCGCCGAGGCTCTCCCGAGCGGGGCACTGGTTTTGTCCCTGGTCGACGATGACGACGAGGTCCCGGTCTACTCCAGCGCGATCACGGGTGCGACGGCTGACCCGGTCAAGGACTACCTGAAGCAGATCGGCAAGGTTGCCCTGCTGAACGCCGCCGAGGAGGTCGAACTGGCGATGCGAATCGAAGCCGGTCTCTTCGCTGAAGACAAGATGTCGCTGATGACCGACGCCGAGAAGAAGAGCGCCCTCGGCCGCGAACTCATGTGGGTCGCCAAGGACGGCGCCCGTGCGAAGAGCCATCTCCTGGGTGCGAACCTACGCCTGGTCGTCTCGCTCGCCAAACGTTACACGGGCCGTGGAATGCAGTTCCTCGACCTGATCCAGGAAGGCAACCTGGGCCTCATCCGTGCCGTTGAGAAGTTCGACTACACCAAGGGGTTCAAGTTCTCGACCTATGCCACCTGGTGGATCCGCCAGGCGATCACCCGAGCCATGGCCGACCAGGCTCGAACGATCCGCATTCCGGTGCATATGGTCGAGGTCATCAACAAGCTCGCCCGAGTGCAGCGGCAGATGCTTCAGGACCTCGGTCGGGAGCCCACGCCTGAAGAGCTGAGCCGGGAACTGGACATGACACCGGAAAAAGTTGTCGAGGTCCAGAAGTACGGCCGCGAACCAATCTCCCTGCACACCCCGCTCGGCGAGGATGGCGACAGCGAGTTCGGCGACTTGATCGAGGACACAGAAGCCGTCGTCCCCGCGGATGCCGTCGGATTCACCATGCTGCAGAAGCAGCTGGAGAGTCTGCTCGACTCGCTGTCCGAGCGTGAAGCCGGTGTCATTCGTATGCGCTTCGGCTTGGGCGATGGCATGCCGAAGACCCTTGACCAGATCGGTGACACGTTCGGGGTGACGCGTGAGCGCATCCGTCAGATCGAGTCCAAGACCATGGCCAAACTGCGTCACCCCTCGCGGTCGCAGTCCCTACGCGACTACCTCGAATAGAGAGCGGTTTGCGCTACGCGCCAGCAATTCTCCTCGGACGGGTCGTTCGTGTACTGGCCCGATGGCGGAAGCCCGGCGGCGGATCCGCTGTTCCGGGACTCGTCGTCAACAAGGTCGCCCCCGGCTTCCTTCCACGTACCCTGAACAGCTTTCCCGACGGTCTGATCATCGTCACCGGATCAAGCGGTAAATCGACCACCACGAAAATGCTGGTCGCGGCTCTGCGTGCGCACGGGACGGCCGTCTTCACCAACCAGTCCACGGCCAACATCAGTCAGGGACTGACGTCAGCACTGCTCGAACAGGTCAGCCTGAGCGGACGTATCGCCGGGGACATCGCCGTGCTTGAAATGGACGAGGGCCATGGAGCCCTCATTTCCGGTTCGCTGACACCGCGGGTCGTCACTCTCACCAACGTGATGGTCGACCAGATCGATCGTTTCCATGACTCGGACATGGTCGCGGCCATGCTGGCCAAGATCGCGGCCCGCGCCACCGGAACCGTGGTCATTAACGCGGATGACCAGTATCTGGCCAATCTCGCGGACCACCTTGACGGGTCTGCCACCGTGGCACGCTACGGCGTCTCCGCCGAGGTGCTCGCGGCCAACCCCAGGGGTCTGGGCTACAGCGCCACGACGGAAGATCGTCTGGACGCGGGGGAGGGCATGCTCCTAACCCAGGCACAGGGCCGTCGGGCCACGGTCAGTATTTCAGGTCGGGAATTCCCACTCGGGTTGCCGGCACGCGGCACGCACTACGCCGTAGACGCGTTGACTGCCCTCTGCACCGTGCAGGCTGCCCTGGGAGACCGCTTCGACCCTATTCGGGCCATCGACGCCATCTCGGCGATCCCGCCGGTTTTCGGTCGCGGTGAGATCGTCACCGTGCGCGGTCAGCAGGTCGAGTTCGTTCTCGTACAGAATCCGGCCAGTTTTCAGTTGAATGTCGACAGTCTCGAATCAGGCACTGAGCAGATCCTGGTCGCGATCGGGTCCGATGTACGTGACCCCTCCTACTTCTGGCCTGTCATCACCTCCGGGCTCTCCCGGGTCCGGATCGCCTCCGGGTCTAAAGGACACGACATTGCGCTGCAGCTGGCCTACGACGATGTCGTCGTCGACCGCATAGAACTGGATTTGGGCCGGGCTCTGGATGATTTCCTGGCCCTTCCAGAACCGCTGATCGGGATGAAGACGATCATCTTTTCCGCGGATTCGATGCGGCGCACCCGCGCACATCTGGGTCTCGTCACGAACAGTGAGGCTTAGGAATGACACGTCCGCTCACCATCGTCTCGCTGCTGCCGGAGCTCCTGGGCACCAACGGGGACGCCGCCAACGCCCGGGTTCTGGCCCAGCGATCCAGGTGGGCGGGCATCGAAGCCGAAGTGATCGACGTTCGATCGGCAACAGATCTACCTGAGTACGTGGACGCCGTCGTGATCGGGTCTGGCTCAGACTCCGATCTGATCTCTGCGCGGGACATCCTCGCGCCGATGACAACTAATCTTCGAGAGTGGACGACTGCCGGTGTTCCCATTCTGGCTGTCGGCACCGGCTGGGAACTGCTGAGCTGGGGAATCGAGCTCGCTGACGGCACCGCGATCGAGGGGCTCGGCGTCGTGGCAGGCCGCGCCACTCCGATGCCGGAGCGAGCCACGGACGACATCGTGGTCGACTCACGCCACGGGCGTCTCGTTGGCTTTGAAAACCACGCCCGCAACTATGTGGGGGCTGAGGCGTCGCCGCTCGGTCAGGTGCGGACCGGGACCGGAAACGGGGCCGGGACAGAGGGCCTTGTGATGGGCACCCTCATCGGTACGCATCTGCACGGGCCGGTACTGGCCCGGAATCCCGGCCTGGCGGACCATCTTCTGCGTTCTGCTCTCGTCCGAACGGGACAGATGTATGCACCCGGAGTTCGTACGCAAGCCGCAGATGACATCGCACAAGCCGCACGCAATCAGGTTGCGGTACGGCTGGGTCTTTCGGCAGAGTAACGCACTAGAGGGTGTAGGGCAGCAGGAGCTGCCCTACACCCTCATCCTCGACGAGCTTCGATCAGGAGCGCTGATCCTCGAGGAGGCGGCTTGACTCGTCGTGCCAGCTTTCGGCGATGGCGGCAAGCTTTTCTTGGTGCTTGCGGCCGTGGTGTGCGCAGAACAGCAACTCGCTGTTGTTTACGACTACACGAATGTAGGCCTGAGCTCCACAAGCGTCACAGCGGTCTGCTGCAGTGAGCTGGTGGGGTGCCTTCTCTTGGTCGATGGCACCATTTTCGGTTGCGATCTGGGACATGGTTTCCTCCTCCAGACTGATACCAAGTGATACCAATTTAACCTGGACTCAATGTAAACACGGCTTGCCGTCGTTATCGAGTCGGTTTCACGCTATTTCGCTCACCGCGTAGCGCTCATCGATCGGGTGTCGGTGAGAGGGCGACGCTCGACGATCGGTATTCTTAATCGTTGTGAGTTCTTCTGATTATTCTGCCCGCCATCTTTCAGTCCTCGAGGGCCTGGAAGCGGTTCGCAAACGTCCGGGCATGTACATCGGTTCCACCGATTCACGCGGCCTCATGCACTGCCTGTGGGAGATCATCGACAATTCGGTCGACGAAGCCCTAAGCGGCTTCGGGAACAGCATCGACATTGTCCTGCACCCGGACGAAAGTGTCGAAGTGCGGGATACGGCGCGGGGTGTTCCCGTGGACATCGAGCCGAAGACCGGTCTGACCGGCGTTGAGGTCGTCTTCACGAAACTGCACGCCGGCGGCAAGTTCGGCAGCGGGTCCTACGCAGCATCCGGTGGCCTGCACGGTGTGGGTGCCTCCGTGGTCAACGCACTTTCTGAACGACTCGACGTTGAAGTCGATCGCGATGGCAAGACGTGGGCCATGTCGTTCCACCGCGGGGAACCGGGTATTTTTGCGGACGCGGGGGAGAAGAGCCCCGATGCACCGTTTACTCCGTTCGAGAAGCGGAGCGAACTGCGGGTCGTCGGCAAGGTGAAGCGCGGTGTGACGGGAACCCGAGTGCGGTACTGGGCGGACCGGCAGATTTTCACTAAGGGGGCGGCCTTTCAAACCGAGGAACTGCTCGGGCGGGCGCGCCAGACGGCATTCCTCGTGCCCGGTCTGACCATCGAGATTTCCGACCGGCGCACAGACGTCCATGTCCTGGAGTCTTTCAACTTCGAGGGCGGGATCTCGGAATTCGTCGACCATCTCGCGACCGACACCCCGATCACCGACACGTGGCGCCTCACCGGGAGCGGAACCTTCTCGGAGACCGTGCCGGTCCTCACCGACACGGGGGCCATGGTTCCCACCGAGCTGGTTCGCGATTGCATCGTGGACATCGCCCTCCGCTGGGGCACCGGCTATGACACCGTCATCAAAAGTTTCGTGAACATCATCGCGACTCCCAAGGGTGGAACGCACCAGGCCGGCTTTGACGCCGGCCTGCTCAAGTTTCTGCGCGGACAGGTCGAGTTGAACGCCCGCCGCCTCAAAATGGGGTCGGACAAGCTTGATAAGGACGACGTAATGGCAGGCCTCACCGCCGTCCTGACCGTTCGCCTGCCCGAGCCGCAGTTCGAGGGCCAGACCAAGGAGGTCCTTGGCACCCCCGCCGTCCGCGCGATTGTCGCGAATGTCGTGGCCCAGGCCATGAACGAGCGCTTCGTTTCGACGAAACGGGATGACAAAGCGCAGTCAGCGGTGGTGCTCGACAAGATTGTCGCCGAGATGAAGTCTCGCATTTCGGCGCGGGCACACAAGGAGACTCAGCGGCGCAAGAATGCCCTCGAAAGCTCATCGCTGCCGGCCAAACTGGTTGATTGCCGCAGCAACGACGTCTCGACCAGCGAGTTGTTCATCGTCGAGGGCGACTCTGCGCTGGGAACGGCGAAGCTCGCCCGCGACAGCGAGCATCAGGCCCTCCTCCCCATTCGGGGCAAGATCTTAAACGTGCAGAAGGCCTCCGTGGCCGACATGTTGTCGAACGTGGAGTGCGCATCGATCATCCAGGTGATCGGGGCCGGCTCAGGTCGAAGCTTCGACCTGTCCGCCGCGCGTTATGGAAAAGTCATTATCATGAGCGATGCGGATGTCGACGGCGCGCACATCCGCACGCTGCTGCTCACGCTCTTTTTCCGCTACATGCGTCCGATGATCACCGAGGGACGTGTTTTCGCGGCGGTGCCCCCGCTCCACCGGGTCGTGGTGATGAATCCCGGCACCAAGCCCAACGAAACCATCTACACGTATACCGAGCAGGAGCTGCAGGCTGTGCTGGCCGGCCTCAAGAAGAGCGGCAAGCGCTATCAGGATCCGATTCAGCGTTACAAGGGTCTCGGTGAGATGGACGCCGATCAGCTTGCGACGACGACCATGGAGCGCGCGCATCGCACGCTCCGCCGAGTCAGGGTTGCCGACGCCGAGATGGCGGGCAATGTTTTCGAGCTTTTGATGGGCAACGACGTTGCACCACGCAAGGAGTTCATTATTGAGAGTTCGGACAAGCTCAGCCGCGACCGTATCGACGTTTGACGTTCGGACTCAGGCGTCTAGGCCTGAAATGACGTGCTCGGCAGGTCGCGTTCGCCGTCGACGATAGCGGCGACGACGCGCTCGGCCACGGCGACCGGTCGATGCCCAGCTGGCAGGCGTGGTGCCGTGCCCGCGATCGGGTGCGTCGAGAGGTCCGTCTCGGTGTGGCCTGGCCGTGCATCGAGAAGGCGGATGCCGCTCCGGCGAAGTTCCCGGCCTGCGGCCTGACCGAATGCGGCGACGGCGGCCTTCGACGCGGAGTAGGCAGCAAGGTTGGCGGTGGGGCTTTCGCTGACGACGCCGCTGAAGGTGAGTACGAAGGGCTCGCGGCCCTGTTCCGCCGACTCGGTCAGGGCAGCCCGGGCAGCCCGGAGCAGGCGGATGGGGGCGAGAGCGTTCAGGTTGAACAATTCGCTCAGGGTTTCGTCGGTCACCTCGAGTGCAGGTCCGAAGGCGACGACGCCCGAGGCGTTGACGATACCGTCGAGACGTCCGTGCACTCTGATCGCCTCGGCGATGAGGGCCGTGATGGCCGCAGGGTCCGTCAGATCGGCGGCAATAGCCGTTCCAGGGACCGATAGCCCGTCGAGTTTTTCCTGGCTGCGACCGCTGAGGATGAGCAGGGCGCCGTCGCCCGCCAGGAGCCGGGCGATCTCTCGTCCGAGTCCGCCGGAGGCACCGAGCACGAGAATTACCGAATCTGCGAGGTGTGTCATTCGGCCACCCTAGCCCACGAGTCTGCCTGGCTCAGTGTCAGCCGATCGGGGATCCGATGGTGCCGATCACCGAGTCGAGCATGGCCCCGGAGGCGTCTCGCCGGGAGCCGGATTCGGGCAGCGAACGCGGCGTCCCGTCCACGCCGACCGCGCGGGCGGGCAGCGGACCCACCCAGGCGATGGAGACCATGTCTTCGCCCTTCAGGAACCTTTGGGAGCGCACCCCGCCGGTTCCTCGCCCCTTAGCCGGGTATTCGGTGAAATCGGAGACCTTGGCGCTGCCGGGGTCTGTGCCGGGCAGGGTGTGGCTGCCCGTGGCGACCGTGGTCACAACCAGGGTCGCCTCGCTGGACGAGGGCACACTGGTGAAATAGACCACATGGGCGTCGGGAGCCAGTTTGATACCTGCCATTCCGCCGGCCGTACGGCCCTGGGGGCGCACGGAACCGGCGGGGAAACGCAGCAGCTGAGAATCCGAGGCGATGAAGACGAGCTCATCGCTTTCCGAACCCTGCGCTGCACCCACGACCACGTCTTTGGGCTTCAGTCCGATGATTTCAAAGTCGGGTTTGTTGGCCCAGTCGCCCGCGGTCACCCGTTTAACAATGCCTTGCCGGGTTCCGAGGACGATTGACCGCTCGGAGTCGAAAGCGATCAACGCGAGTATCTTCTCCGCCTTGTTGGGGAGCGACAGATAGTCGCCGACGCCGACGCCTGCTGCGAGTTGGATGGACGTCGGCGGCATTACGGGAAGGTCTACGGGGGAGAAACGGATGATCCGGCCCAGGCTGGTGACGGCACCGATCTCGGTGCGGCTAGTGGTGTCCAGAACGGATAGCACGGCGTCATGCTTGCTGCGTCGCTGCGCTGGCGTGATCCTCTCGGGCAGATCCTCACTGTCAGCCGGGAGGTCAACCCGCGCAATTCTGCCGGTCGTGCTGAGGTAGACCCTGGTGGGAGTGTCCGTCACCTCGAGGATGGCGGCCTTGCGCTTGGCGGCGGCGCTGTTTGCACCCGCGATGCTCGGCTTGGCCTCGGTCAGCAGCGTGCGCCGCGGTGTTCCGAATCGCTCAGCTGTCGACGCGAGCTCGTCTGACACCAGGGTACGGATGGCTGCTTTGCTGCCGAGAAGCTTCTCTAGGGCGGCGATCTCAGCCATCAACTGGTCGCGTTCCGTTTCGAGTTCGATCCGCGAGAAGCGGGTCAGGCGCCGCAGTCTGAGTTCGAGGATGTACTCGGCCTGGATCTGGCTGAGGTCGAAGACGTCGATCAGTCTGGTCCGCGCCTGTTCGCTGTCGTCGCTGGCACGGATGACCTGGATCACCTCATCGATGTCGACGATTGCCACCAGCAGCCCTTCGACCAGGTGCAGGCGTTCCTTCCGGCGGGCGAGCCGGTAAGCCGATCGCCGGGTCACGACCTCGATTCTGTGCCCGATGTAGACGAGGAGCAGTTCCCGCAGGCCCAGGGTCTGCGGTCCGCCGTCGACGAGTGCGACGGCATTGATGTTGAAGGAGTCTTCGAGCGGCGTGTAGCGATAGAGCTGTTCCAGAACGGCCTCCGGGCTGAAGCCCGTCTTAATGCCGATGACGAGACGAAGACCCTTGGTGCGGTCGGTCAGGTCGGTGACGTCTGAGATGCCACTCAGCTTCTTCGAAGTGACGCCGTCCTTGATCTTCTCGATGACACGCTCTGGTCCGACGAGGTAAGGGAGTTCGGTGACGACGAGGCCCGCCTTGCGGGCGGTGATCGCCTCAACGGATACGCGGGCCCTGGTCTTGAACCCCCCTCGGCCGGTCGCGTACGCATCCTTGATCCCCGCCAGCCCCACAATCGTTCCACCGGTGGGCAGGTCGGGGCCGGGGACGAACTCCATCAGGTCGTCCAAGGTGGCAGTGGGGTGGGCTAGCAGATGCCGCGCAGCGCCGACGACCTCGATCAGGTTGTGCGGGGCCATATTCGTGGCCATTCCCACCGCGATGCCGCTCGCGCCGTTAACCAGCAGATTCGGGTACGCCGCCGGGAGAACATCCGGCTGGGTGAGCTGGTTGTCGTAGTTGGGAACGAAATCGACAACGTCCTCGTCGAGATTCTCCGTCATGGCGAGAGCCGGTGCGGCCAGCCGAGCCTCGGTGTACCGCGGGGCGGCTGGCCCGTCGTCGAGCGAGCCGAAGTTGCCGTGACCGTCGATGAGGGGAACCCGCAACGTGAACGCCTGGGCCATGCGTACGAGCGCGTCGTAGATCGCCGTGTCGCCATGGGGATGTAACTTGCCCATGACCTCGCCCACCACCCGGGCCGACTTCACGTGGCCGCGATCGGGGCGCAGCCCCATCTCGCTCATTTGGTAAAGGATGCGTCGCTGCACAGGCTTGAGGCCGTCGCGGGCGTCCGGAAGCGCCCGGGAGTAGATGACCGAGTAGGCATACTCGAGGAACGAGCCCTGCATCTCTGTGGAGACATCGACGTCTTCGATGCGTTCGGTGAACGTGGCGGGCGGGGTGCTGTCTGAACGGCTCATTCGTGGATTCTGCTGAGGCGTGCGTTATGGGACGCGCGCTGTCGGGTAGGCGCTGGATCGATCCGGCCGGGTCTATGTCAGACTTGGCCCGATGCCCTCCATGCTACCGGCCCGCCAATTCAGCACCCTGCGCCTTGCCGATGTCCTCGCAAGTTCACTCTCGTCGATCCAGGGGCTCTCGAACACCCTGGGTCTCGGCCCGGCGAACAAGTCGGTCATCGTGCTGGCCGACGGCCTCGGCGTCAGCTCGCTCCGTGCTCGGGCCGGCCACGCCAGGTTCTTGAATTCGTTGCTGACCAAGGCCAGCGTCGTCGACGGCGTCTTCCCGTCCACCACGGCCGCTGGAATCACGACCCTCACCACAGGCGTCGCACCGGGCGAGCATGGCCTGGTCGGCTACCGGGTCCGCGACGTCGACCGGGACCGTGTGGTCAATCAACTGACCGGCTGGGATACCGACATGCGACCGGAAACCTGGCAGCGCTCGCGAACCGTCTTCGAGCGGGCCGCGGATGCCGGCGTCCCCGGTTTCGCGATCGGCCCTCGCCGCTACGCCACCTCCGGATTCACCCAGGCGGCTCTCCGCGGTGCGCGCTACGTGTCCGCCGAGAGCGTCTCGGACCGGTTCGCCGCTGCAAGACACCTTTTGGACACCGAGCCGCGCGCCCTCGTCTACCTCTATGTTCCCGAGTTGGATGTGGCGGCGCACGCGCACGGATGGGAGTCCGACCGCTGGTTGGCCGCTCTGGAGAATCTCGACGGCGTGGCTGGCCGCTTCGCCGGCGGGCTGAAGGCCGATGAGGGGCTGCTTCTCACGGCCGACCACGGCATCATCGACGTTCCGGCCGCGAAACACGTGCTCTTCGACACTGTGTCGGCGCTCGTCGGCGGAGTCCGCCACATCGGCGGGGACCCCCGGTGCCTGCATCTCTACCTCGAACCAGACCTCGAGCCCAACTCCGCTGACGATCTTGCGGCCGCGTGGCGCGAGATCGAGGGCCACCGCGCCTGGGTGTTCACCCGCACAGAGGCGGTCGCAGCAGATCTGTTCGGCACGGTCGCCCCCGAGGTCCTGCCGCGCATCGGCGACGTCATCGTCGCTGCGCGCAAGCAGATCGCGTACTACGACTCCCGCGAACCCAATCAATCAGCCCGATCGATGGTCGGCCAGCACGGATCGCTGACAGACGAGGAACTCCGTGTGCCCCTGATCCGGTCCGGGGCATACTCCCTCTAGCATCGCTGGCCGGTGGGTCAGGCGGGGTACTGGCCGCGCTTGACCTGCGGCTTCGGCAAGCGCATGGGACGCAGCTGCAGTGCCCGCATGGCTGAATACCACCGCACGCGTTCCACCTTGCCGGCACCGAACTTGGCGGTCAGCTTGCGCGTGACCGTGAAGCCCAGAATGACACTGTCGACGACGGCAACGAGGAAGAACGCCCACAAGGCGAGGATGCCGTAGGTCTGTACCGACGGGTCGGGAAAGAAGGTCAGCAGGATCACCAGGAACATCACCGGGATCATGAACTCACCGACGTTGAACCGGGCATCGACGTAGTCACGCACGTACCGCTTCTGAGGACCACGTTCCCGGACCGGGAGGTACTTCTCATCGCCGGCTGCCATGCCGACACGGGCGCGGTCACGGGCCTCGGCAGCTTTCCCTCTGGCCTGCTTGGCGGCAAGCTTCCGATCGTCGGGAACGAGTGGGCGCTTGTTCAGTGCTTCCTGCTGCCTGCGGCTGGGCGTCGCCTGCCCCTTTCCGGCAGGCGGGAGGCCCGCCAGGCGAGACTTGGTCTCTTCCGAAGTCTCCATGGATGGTTGTGCGTCTGGGTTCACTGGCTTAGCCACATCAGTTCCTTGCAATTGGTTGGATTAAGATTACCCGATGACCGATATTCGAGAAACAGCGCCCGCGACACTCTCGCCGGCCGCCCAGGAACTTCGCACCGCCGTCGAGCGGGGCCTGCCCACGACCATCGCCGACCTGTGCGCGCTGGTGCGGATTCCCTCCGTTTCGTGGGACGCCTTCGACGCCGATCAAGTGGCCCGGAGCGCGGATGCCGTCGCGGCACTGGTGCGCGACCTCGGCGTGTTCGAATCGGTTGAGATCAAAACAGCCGCCATCCCGGGCGGGGCCGAACTCGGCCATCCGGCAATTCTCGCCACACGGGCGGCCCGAGGCGGCCGTCCGACAGTCCTTCTCTACGCGCACCACGACGTCCAACCCCCCGGACAGGACGAAGACTGGGAGTCAAGCCCGTTCGAGCCGACAGTTCGCGGCGACCGCCTGTACGGACGCGGAGCGGCGGACGACAAGGCTGGAGTCATGGCCCACATCGCCGCGATCCGCGCGTTGGTCGAGGCGATTGGCCCGGACTTCGACCTGGGCCTGGCCCTCTTCATCGAGGGGGAGGAGGAATTCGGCAGCCGTTCCTTCGCGACCTTCCTCGAGGAGAACCGGGAGTCCCTGCGCGCGGATGCAATCGTCGTCGCGGACTCGAACAACTGGGACGTGTCCACCCCCGCACTCACCACAGCGCTCCGCGGCAACGTCACCTTCCGCCTCACGGTTCGCACCCTCGACCACGCGTCACACTCGGGCATGTTCGGGGGAGCGGTTCCGGATGCGATGATGGCCACCGTCCGCCTCCTCGCCTCTCTCTACGCTGACGATGGTTCGGTCGCCGTCGCTGGGCTGACAAGCATCGATGTCCCGACCCCCGACTATTCCGTCGGGCAACTGCGCCTGGAGACGGGCCTCACCGAAGGCGTCAGTCCGATCGGTCATGGCACGGTACTCAGCCGGATCTGGTCGCAGCCGGCCATTACCGTAACGGGTATCGACGCTCCCTCCGTGGCCAACGCCTCCAACACGCTCACTCCGGTAGTGAGCGTGCGTGTCAGCACTCGCATCGCTCCGGGCCAGCCGGCAGGTGAAGCGTACGCGGCCCTCGAGGCTCACCTTCTCGCACACACGCCATGGGGCGCCCATGTCGAGATTGACGACGTCGACACGGGGGAGGCCTTCCTGGTTGACACGGCAGGGTGGGCCGTTGCTGAGACGCGCAGCGCCATGGCTGAAGCATGGGGTGTCGATCCGGTGGACATCGGAGTGGGAGGGTCGATCCCGTTCATCGCCGATCTGGTGCGGGTGTTCCCCGAGGCCCAGATATTGGTCACCGGGGTTGAGGACCCCGATTCCCGAGCGCACAGCCCCAATGAATCCCTGCATCTGGGCGTGTTCAAGCGGGCGATTCTTAGCGAAGCCTTCTTGCTGGGCCGCTTGAACCAACGTTCGGCGAACTGACCTCTCCCCGGCGCGACTGCCGGGAATGCCAGGGGTGCATTCCCGGTTGCAGTGGGTAAAATCTAACGTGGAGTCCACGGGTGAAATCACCGCAGGGACAGACCGCGCGAACACAACACGTCAAATAAGGAGCATCATGACCGACACAGTAGCCACCAGCACCGCTGCCCATGGCGTGGGTCTGAGCGCGACCGCCGCCGAAAAGGTTCGCAGCTTACTCGCCCAGGAAGGCCGCGAAGACCTCCGCCTTCGCGTCGCCGTTCAGCCCGGTGGCTGTTCCGGACTTATCTACCAACTGTATTTCGACGAGCGCGTCTTGGACGGTGATGCTCTGGTCGACTTCGACGGCGTCGAGGTTGTCGTCGACAAAATGAGCGTGCCGTACCTCGATGGCGCGTCCATCGATTTCGAGGACACCATCCAGAAACAGGGGTTCACCATCGACAACCCCAACGCTGGGGGCAGCTGCGCGTGTGGAGATTCATTCAGCTGATCTAGACGGGCCGGTTCATTGACATGGGCATTGGCCACAAAGTGTGACTGGCGGCGAATTCGTTACCTTCACCGGCACGTTCGTGCACAACGGAACGTGTCCTTCGCAGTAGGCTGGAAACCTGTAAATATCACTTCCAGCGAAGTGTGTCGTCGAGTCCCACCGAAAGGTTACTGGTGCGCAAAAACCATCGTCTCCGATGGGCTGCAATTCCGATCGCAGCGTCGTTGGCCATTGTTCTAGCGGGGTGCTCTCAAGCCCAGCTTCACGGCTACCTTCCCGGCTTCGTCGAGGGGCAGCCGGCGGTGACCAACCAAACCGAACGGGTCGCAGGTCTGTGGACCACCTCCTGGATCGTTCTGATGATCGTGGGTCTCATCACCTGGGGACTCACCATCTGGGCCGTCGTCGTCTACCGACGACGCAAGGGCCAGACCGGGCTGCCCGTCCAACTGCGCTACAACATGCCGATCGAAATCTTCTATACGGTCGTTCCACTCATCCTCGTGGTGGGTTTCTTCGCCTTCACAGCGCGGGACCAGGCCGAGATCGAGGCGCGCTTCGACGCCCCTGACGTAAAAATCCAGGTCATCGGAAAGCAATGGGCGTGGGACTTCAACTACATCGATGAGGATGTCTATTCCGTCGGCATCCAGGGTCAGCCTGATGTCGAGGGCCCTGCCGGTTCGCTGGTGCAGTCCGAGATCCCGACGCTGGTTCTCCCCGTCGGGAAGAAGATCGAGCTGGCGCTCGACGCCCGCGACGTCATCCACTCGTTCTGGGTCGTCGACTTCTTGTACAAGAAAGACATGATTCCGGGCAAGACCAACTACATGTCGGTCATCCCGGAACGCATCGGCACCTACGCCGGCAAGTGCGCTGAGCTGTGCGGCGAATACCATTCGCTGATGCTCTTCAACGTCGAGGTCGTCTCCGAATCCGACTATGACACCTATATCGACTCCCTGCGCGCAGCGGGCAACGACGGCCAGCTCGGCCTCGAGTACGAACGCAACCAGAATCTGCCGGGCACATCAGCTCCGACCGAGCAGGAGGGCAACTAGGCCATGAGCACTGCTACCGCGGCACCTACCGCACCCACCACGCCCCCAGCGCCGCGTAAGCCCATCGGCGTCGAGCGCAAGGGCAACATCATCGTTCGCTGGATCACGTCCACCGACCACAAGGTGATCGGGTACATGTACCTGATCACGTCGTTCGTCTATTTTTGCCTCGCCGGCGTCATGGCCCTGGTCATCCGCGCTCAGCTCTTCGCACCCGGCCTCGAGGTCGTTCAGACTAAGGAGCAGTACAACCAGCTGTTCACGATGCACGGAACGATCATGCTGCTGATGTTCGCGACGCCACTGTTCTTCGGATTTGCCAACTCGCTCATGCCGCTGCAGATCGGCGCCCCCGATGTGGCATTCCCCCGCTTGAACGCCTTCTCCTTCTGGGCATTCTTCTTCGGCAGCCTCGTCGCCGTCGGCGGATTCCTCACCCCCCAAGGCGCGGCATCCTTCGGCTGGTTTGCCTACCAGCCGCTCGCCAGCACGACGTTCTCACCGGGCGTCGGGGGCAACCTCTGGATGGTCGGGCTCGGGCTGAGCGGGTTCGGCACCATCCTTGGAGCGGTGAACTTCATCACCACAGTGATCACGATGCGTGCACCCGGAATGACCATGTTCCGCATGCCCATCTTCACGTGGAACACTCTGGTCACCTCGCTCCTCATCCTGATGGCGTTCCCGGTTCTGGCCGCCGCCCTTCTGGCCGCCGCATCCGACCGCATCTTCCTCTCACACATCTACGATCCGGCAAACGGCGGCGCCATCCTCTGGCAGCACCTGTTCTGGTTCTTCGGTCACCCTGAGGTGTACATCATCGCGCTGCCGTTCTTCGGCATAGTTTCTGAGGTCTTCCCTGTCTTCAGCCGTAAGCCCATCTTTGGCTACAAGACGCTGATCTACGCAACTATTTCCATTGCGGCTCTATCCGTGGCGGTCTGGGCTCACCACATGTATGTCACCGGTTCCGTTCTGTTGCCGTTCTTCTCGCTGATGACCATGCTGATTGCTGTGCCGACCGGAGTGAAGATCTTCAACTGGATCGGTACCATGTGGCGCGGCTCCTTGACGTTCGAGACCCCCATGCTGTGGGCCCTCGGCTTCCTGGTCACCTTCACCTTCGGTGGACTCACGGGTGTCATCCTGGCCTCACCGCCCCTCGATTTCCACGTCTCGGACACGTACTTCGTGGTCGCGCATTTCCACTACGTCATCTTCGGCACCGTTGTCTTCGCCATGTTCAGCGGATTCTACTTCTGGTGGCCCAAGTGGACCGGAAAGATGCTGAACGAAAGCCTCGGCAAATGGCACTTCTGGATTCTCTTCATCGGTTTCCACACGACGTTCCTGGTGCAGCACTGGCTGGGAGTCGTGGGGATGCCTCGACGCTACGCGTCGTATCTGCCTGAAGACGGATTCACCTGGATGAACCAGCTGTCCACCATCGGTTCGGTCATTCTCGCGATCTCGATGATTCCGTTCTTCCTGAACGTGTACATCACGGCGCGGAATGCACCCAAGGTCACTGTGAATGACCCATGGGGCTTCGGTGCCTCCCTGGAGTGGGCTACGTCCTGCCCGCCGCCGCGGCACAACTTCACCTCAATCCCGCGCATTCGGTCCGAGCGTCCCGCTTTCGATCTGAACCACCCGGAAGCGGCCATGACCGTCGGTATCGGTCCCGGCAAGGACGCACCAGACGCCCCTACGTATGACGCAGCCGCGCAAAGGACGAAGTAAATGAGAGCCAACGTCAATCTCCTCTGGATTCTCAGTGGTTTCTTCGTCGTCGTCACTGCGGCCTATGTGATCTGGGGATTGGTTGACCCCACTCAGAACAAGATCGAATGGGCGGGCACGTTCGCGCTTGGGCTATCTGCAATCTTCGTCAGCTTCGTGGCCTTCTACCTCAGCCGGGTGCACGTCGCCCAGGGCGGGGAGCTCCCGGAGGACCGCCTCGATGCCAACATTGACGATGGAGACCCTGAGGTCGGCTTCTACAGCCCTTGGAGCTGGTGGCCGATCCTTCTCGCGGCCAGCGCCGCCCTGCTCTTCCTAGGGCTCGCAGTCGGCGTCTGGATCTCAATCATCGCTCTGGGCGTCGGCGTCATTTGTCTCGTCGGCTGGGTCTACGAGTACTACCGCGGCAACTTCGCGCGGTGATTTGAACAGCAGCGCCCCGGAGCGCACGGCGGCGTCCAGGACCCTCAGGTCCCGGGCGCCGTTTTTTTTGACGTGTCCGGTTTGGATGGAATAGTCGACGCCGCCGGCCCCAATGCCGCTCGTGTCGGTGAGATGCCGCCTGCTCAGGGCCTCTGGGGGCGCACAGCCTTCGTCGAGGAGGTCGACCTTGGCCAGTGAAAAGCAGGCAGGGTCAGTGCGGCGGCGACGGTGAGCTCGTCGATGGTATCGCCCCTGGCAACCACGAGCGGCCCACTTCTATGTGCGTGGGCGACACGACCGCGGAATTTGCGTGATCGCCGTCACCCGCGGGTGATCGGGTCTCCCGCCTCGGCCACGGTGAATAGGTTCACATTGGGCGGCGGCGGAAGCTGAGGACCTCGAACGACGCTGTTACCGTCTGTTCAGGGTCCAGGTGCCCCGCAACGTCGGCATCCATGTGGTGGGAGGACGGCCCCATTCCGATCAGAGCGGTGGCCTGAGCCTGATCCAGGACGAGGGAAGCGCTCAGCGTATCGTGTGTTTGCAGGTCGAAGCCCTGGGCGGCCAGCGTCTCCGAGAGGTGCACCGCCTTGTTCGCCGGAACGTCGAGAGCCAGCCCTGCGGCTCGCAGCTCCTGCAGGTGGGATTCCTGAGGCACCACCACCATCAGCACGCCCGACGGGCGCAGTACGCGATGGAACTCCGGCGGGTTGCGGGGAGCGAAGACGTTGAGGATGACGTCCGCCGCTGCGTCCCGGACCGGGAGGGCTGACCAGACGTCGGCGACCAGGCCGGAAACGTTGTCGTGGCCGGTCACCGTGCGAGCAACGGCCACCGGAGAAAGGTCCATGCCCAGCGCCTGAGCGTCGGGGGTGTGGCCCAGGACGCCCTGAAGGTAGTACCCCGTACCACAGCCGACGTCCAGAATGCGGCTAGGTTCACCCTCGGCGACACGCCTGGCCAGACATTCACGAAGCGGGGCGTACCACCCTGCGGATAGGAAGAGTGCCCGGGCATCCACCATGGCGGTACTATCGCCAATCAGCCGTCGTGCGCCGCCGACCAGCGAGATGTACCCACGTTTGTTTGCATCGAAGGAATGCCGGGACGCGCACCCCAACGTGAGTGGACCGGACGGAGCCAGAGGGAGAAAACAATTCGGGCACCGAAGCCACTCCGACAAGGTCTGGAGCGACATCGATGCCCGTTCTGTAGTTGCGGCCGTCAGCCTAGTGGTGGTCGCCGTGCGTGCGCTCGAGTTCCGTGCTGGAAACCGGTTCGATCCGATCTTCAAAGAACCACCGGGACAGACCCGCTCTGGCCTTCTGGCCGACCGTGATCTTACCATTTGCATTCGGCCGGATCATGAGCGGCTTGTAGTCGTTGTAGCTGACCAGCTTCCAGCGCTCGTACTCGTCCACCGGCTGGTGAACCTCGATGTACTCTCCACCGGGGAGCCGAACGATTCGCCCCGACTCATAGCCGTGCAGAACGATCTCCCGATCCTTCTTCTGAAGTGCAAGGCAGATCCTCTTGGTCACGAAGAAGGCGATGAAGGGGCCCACGATGACCATGAACTGCATGGTGTGGATCACGCCTTCCATCGTCACCTTGAAATGGGTGGCGATGATGTCGGAGGAGGCCGTCGCCCACAGCGCCGCGTAGAACGTGACGCCGGCAGCGCCGATGGCGGTACGCGTCGGCGCGTTCCGCGGACGATCCAGGATGTGGTGTTCGCGCTTATCCCCGGTGACCCAGGCCTCTATGAACGGGTAGATGAGAACCACAAGAATGAACAGGCCGAGTGCCACAAGCGGGATCAGGATGTTGAACGACCAGGTGCGATCAAGCCACACGAACTCGAGCCCCGGCGGAATCAGGCGGAGTGCGCCATCGGCGAAACCGATGTACCAGTCCGGTTGCGTTCCCGCCGAGACGGGGGAAGGGTCGTAGGGACCGTAGTTCCAGATGGGGTTGATCGTGAACAGCGACGCCATCAGCATGACGATCCCGAAGACGATGAAGAAGAACCCACCGGCCTTGGCCGCGTACACGGGGAGGACCGGATAACCGACCACGTTTTGATTGGTGCGCCCGGCGCCTGGGTACTGCGTGTGCTTATGCACGACCACGAAGAGCAGGTGCATGGCGATCAACGCGACGATGATGGCTGGCAGCAGCAGGATATGGAGCGAGTAAAGCCGCCCGACAATCTGCTCACCCGGGAATTCTCCGCCGAAGAGAAGGAACGAGATCCAGGTACCCACCACCGGGATGCCCTTCACCATTCCGTCGATGATGCGCAGGCCATTGCCTGAGAGCAGATCGTCGGGCAAGGAGTAGCCGGTGAATCCCTCAGCCATGGCGAGGATGAAGAGAATGAAGCCGATGACCCAATTCAACTCGCGGGGCTTGCGGAACGCGCCCGTGAAGTAGATGCGGAGCATATGCAGGCCGATCGCAGCCACGAAGAGCAGTGCGGCCCAATGGTGGACCTGACGCATCAGGAGTCCGCCGCGGATGTCGAAGGAGATGTCCAGAGAGGACGCCATCGCCGCCGACATCTCCACGCCCTTAAGGGGCATGTAGGAGCCGTCGTATTCGACCGGCGTCATGGAGGCGTGGAAGAAGAACGTCAGGAATGACCCGGACAGCAGGATGATAACGAAGCTGTAAAGGGCGACCTCACCGAGCAGAAAAGACCAGTGGTCAGGGAAAATCTTGCGACCCAGTTCCTTGACCGCCGTGGAGATGCTCGTGCGCTCGTCGATGTAGTTCGCGGCAGCCCCGGTGAGGCCTCCGGACTTCTTTGTTTCGACCAGCTCAGTGGTCGTAGTTGCTGTGCTCAATTCCGCTCCCAGAAACTCGGCCCGACGGGTTCAGTGAAATCGCTCTGTGCTATCAGGTACCCCTCGGAGTCTACCGTGATGGGCAGCTGGGGGAGTGGGCGCTTGGCCGGCCCGAAGATGACTTCACACTGGTTGGTGACGTCGAACTGGGACTGGTGGCAGGGACACAGAAGCGTGTGCGTTTGCTGCTCGTAGAGGGCAACGGGGCATCCGACATGGGTGCAGATCTTGGAGTACGCGACGATGCCGTTATACGACCAGTCCTTCTTGTCGGCCGGCTCATTGATGTCCTCCGGCTTGAGGCGCATCAGCAGAACGGCGGCCTTCGCCTTCTCCTCGAGCTTGCCGTGTCCGAGATCCTGCAAGCCTTCGGGAATCACATGGAAGGCAGAACCCAGGGTGACGTCGGAGGCCTTGATCGGCGTGCCCGTCGGGTCGATCGCGAGCCGGGTGCCTTTCTTCCACATGGTGTGCTCCAGGAGCGCCGACGGGTTGGTATCCATCGGTCCGAGACCGCGGAACAGAACCACCGCAGGCAGAGGGAACGCGATCAAAGCACCGATGAGGCTGTTGCGGATGAGCGTGCGACGCCCGATACCCGACTCGACATTGGCCTCGTGGAAGATCTCCACTGCACGTTCACGAGTTTCATCAGATCCGCGTACGGGGTGCCGTTCGTCAACACCCTCATGGTCGAACATGAGCGCCTTGCCCCAGTGAACTGCACCGATACCGATGGCCAGGAGCGCCAAGGTCAGCCCCAGGCCGATGAAGAGGTTGTTCAACCGAACCGAGCTAGGGTCCTCCTCGATGATCGGGAACGCCATATAGGCGATGATCGCGAACACGCTTCCGACGATTGACAGGTAGAACAGCGTGTAGACAGTTCGCTCCGCCTGCCGCTCCGCGCTGGGGTTCAGGTCGGTGACCCGTGGGCGGTGCGGGGGGAACCCCGGATTGGCCACGGCATCGCGTACGACGACAGCCGTACCTGCAGGAGCCCCCTCATGCCCGACGGTCGACGAGTCAGCAGCGGTCAAGTCCTTGCCGCTGTTATCGTCCTTGGCCATTGTTCTCCTTCATCGGAATTCTCATAACAATAAGTTCGCTTCAGATTTGAGCGTCGGTCAGTTCGACTTCGCCGTGATCCACACCGTCAAGGCGACGATGGAACCCAGGCCGAAGATCCACAGGAAAAGTCCTTCCGAGACTGGTCCGAGGGCGCCGAGGGCAAATCCGCCGGGCGACGGGTTGTTGTCGAGGTACTTCAGGTACGTGATGATGTCGCGCTTGCTCTCCGGGGAGATATTCATGTCGTTGAACACCGGCATGTTCTGCGGGCCGGTGACCATGGCCTCGTAGATGTGCACTTCGTTCACACCACTCAGCGCCGGAGCGTACTTGCCCTGCGTGAGTGCACCGCCGGCCCCGGCAACGTTGTGACACATTGCGCAGTTGATCCGGAAGAGTTCGGCACCCTTGGCCGCATCGCCCTCGCCGTCCAGGAGTGACGCATCCGGTAGGGAAGGCCCTGGAGCCAACGAAGCAACATAGGCCGCCAAAGCGGCGGTCTGCTCCTCAGTGAACTGAACCGCCTTCTTTTCCGCCTGTGGGCCGTTGATCTGCATGGGCATGCGCCCGGTACCGACCTGGAAGTCCACGGCAGCGGCGCCCACGCCGATCAGGCTGGGACCGCTGCCGGTACCTTCCGCTGCCAGTCCGTGACAGGTAGCGCAGTTGGCAGCGAAGAGCTTCTGTCCTTCACCGACGGTCTGCTGTGACGCAGCGGTGGTCTCGGCGCTGGCGGTGCTGGTGCTGAAAGCGGCGTAGGCACCGCCCGTGAAGAGGAGGCCGATCGCAATGAGGGCGACGCTGGCAAGCGGGCCGCGGCGGCCGGTTTTGCGACCACCGGACTGCTTGGGTGTGCTAATCGAGGTCATACGTGGTGTCCACTCAGACTTTCTATTTAAGAACGTAAATGACGAAGAAGAGCCCGATCCAGACAACGTCGACGAAGTGCCAGTAATACGACACGACGATGGCGCTGGTGGCTTCCTTGTGGCCGAAGTTCTTGACGGCGAATCCACGCCCGATGACGAGCAGGAACGCGATCAGCCCTGCCGTCACGTGAATCCCGTGGAATCCGGTGGTGAGGTAGAACGCGGAACCGTACGCGTTGCTGGTGAGCGACACGCCCTCGGAGACAAGAGTCGCGTATTCGAAGACCTGCCCGGAGACGAAGATGGCTCCGAGGGCGTAGGTCAGAAAGAACCACTCGACCATGCCCCACTGGCTGGGCTTCCAGCCGGTTGAGCGGGACTGCAGGCGTTCGGCAGCGAAAACGCCGAACTGGCAGGTCACCGACGACGACACCAGGACTAGCGTGTTGACCAGAGCGAAGCTGAAGTTGTGCTTCTCCGTTTCGAACAACCACAATTCGGGCGACGTCGACCGAAGCGTGAAGTAGATGGCGAAGAGCCCGGCGAAGAACATGACTTCGCTGCCCAACCAGACTATGGTGCCGACAGCTACGCTGTTGGGCCGGTTAACAACGGGCGCAGTGGCCGTATAAGTAATTGATGGGCTCGTCACCGTTCCATTATGGCCGATATTCGGCGCTGTTTTTCTCATCCGAGCGGGCTTGTCGCCCATTTGCCGGAATGACTACCGGATTGAAACAAATACGCCTCCGGATGCGAATTCGGGACCGGCCAGTGAACTCGCTAAAATCGTTCCATGCTTGATATTCAGTCCTGGCCCAACGTCATCAGCGCGCTGCTTTCCGGCGAGGATCTGAGCGTGTCGGATGCCGCGTGGAGTATGGAGCAGGTCATGCTCGGCCAGGCCACCCCGGCTCAGCTGGCCGGGTTCCTGGTCGCCCTGAGGGCGAAGGGAGAAACCGTGGACGAAATCGTTGGATTCAGGGACGCCATTCTCGAGCATGCCGTGCCCCTCCCGGTGAATCCGATGGCGCTTGACATTGTCGGAACCGGGGGAGACCGATTCGGCACAGTCAACATTTCGACAATGGCCTCCATCGTGTGTGCCGGCGCCGGAGTTCCGGTAGTCAAGCACGGCAACCGGGCGGCGAGTTCCGCATCCGGGTCATCGGACGTGCTTGCGGCGCTGGGCATTGACCTGACGCTCTCCGCCGACAAGGTCGCGGCTATCCTGGACGCCGCCGGAATCACATTCGCCTACGCGGCCGCTTTTCATCCTGGCTTCCGTCACGCGGCCGCCGCCCGCTCAGAGCTCGGCATTCCGACCGTCTTCAACTATCTTGGGCCGCTCTGCAATCCTGCCCGGCCCGAGGCGTCAGCCGTGGGTGTCGCCAATCTCGATCGTGTCCCGCTGATCGTCGGGGTCTTCCAGACTCGCGGGGCGACGGCCCTCGTCTTCCGTGGGGACGACGGCCTCGACGAGTTGACCACCACCGGCCACAGTCACGTTTGGGAGGTTTCGCGGGGACTTGTCACGGAACACGACATCGACCCGCGCGATCTCGGACTGCGCCGTTCTTCGATCAGTGAACTCGTAGGCGGAGATGCCGACCACAACGCGAGTGTTGTGCATTCCATGCTGGCCGGCAAGGTCGACGCAGTGCGGGACATCGTGCTTCTCAACGCCGCCGCCGGGCTGGTGTCTTTTGACCTTGCCAATGATCCGTCTCACGCTCAGATCAATATTCTGGACCGCTTCCGCGACAAGATGGCCGTGGCCGCGGAGGCAGTTGACTCCGGTGCGGCCACGGCCAAGCTCGCCGACTGGGTTGCAGCCAGCCGGATTTGATCTGGCGGGCCGCGGAGGTGCTTGCTAGACGACGTCCTCGTCCACCCACCCGAAGGTTTTCGTGACTGCCTTTTTCCAGTTGCGAAGCTGGCGATTGCGTTCTTCCTCGTCCATCTGCGGGGTCCACCGGCTGTCTTCCTGCCAGTTGGCACGCAACTCATCGAGGTCGCTCCAGAACCCCACCGCCAGGCCAGCCGCGTAGGCCGCGCCGAGGGCAGTGGTTTCAGCAACCACCGGACGCACGACGGGAACGCCGATGATATCTGCCTGGAACTGCATGAGGGTGTTGTTGGCAATCATGCCACCGTCCACTTTCAGCTCAGTCAGTGGAACCCCAGAGTCGGCGTTGACGGCGTCCAGCACCTCCCGAGTCTGGAAAGCAGTGGCCTCAAGCGCTGCGCGGGCGATATGGCCCTTGTTGACGTACCTCGTCAGACCAACCAATGCGCCACGGGCATCCGACCGCCAGTACGGGGCGAACAGGCCCGAGAAGGCCGGAACGAAGTAGGCACCGCCATTGTCGTCGACCGTTTTGGCCAGTGTCTCGATTTCCTCGGATGTAGTGATCATTCCGAGGTTGTCCCGCAACCATTGTACGAGGGCGCCGGTGACGGCGATTGATCCCTCGAGTGCGTAGTGCGGAGCGTTGTCACCGAGTTTGTAGCCCAAAGTTGTGAGCAGGCCGTTCTTCGAGTGCACGATCTCGGTTCCGGTGTTGAAAATCAGAAAGTTGCCGGTGCCGTAGGTGTTCTTGGCCTCGCCCTGATCGAAGGCAGCCTGGCCGAACGTTGCGGCCTGCTGGTCGCCGAGGATTCCCGCGATCGGAACCTCCCGCAGCAAGCTGTGCTCGTTCACGAAACCGTAGACCTCCGAAGAGGAGCGAATCTCGGGCAGCATCGACCTTGGCACGCCGAACGCCGCGAGGATCTCGTCGTCCCACTGCAGAGTGCCCAGGTCCATGAACATGGTGCGGCTGGCATTGGTGACGTCCGTCGCGTGCACACCTCCCTCAAGGCCGCCGGTGAGGTTCCACAGCACCCACGAGTCGGTCGTCCCGAACATCAGGTCGCCGGCGTTGGCCTTGGCGCGCGCCCCCGGAACATTTTCGAGAATCCAGACGATCTTGGTGCCGGAAAAGTACGTCGCGAGGGGGAGTCCCACCTTTGCCTTGAACCGTTCGACGCCCCCGTCGGCGGCGAGCCGGTCCACGATCGGTTGGGTGCGAGTGTCCTGCCAGACGATGGCGTTGTAGACGGGAATGCCGGTGTAGCGGTCCCAGACCACGGCGGTCTCGCGCTGGTTGGTGATTCCCACGGCCTCGATGTCATGCCGGGTTAGATTCGCCTTGGACAGGGCCTGTCCGATGACCTCACGGGTGTTGTTCCAGATCTCCATCGGGTCGTGTTCGACCCAGCCGGCGCGAGGAAAGATTTGCTCGTGCTCATGCTGACCGACGGCGATGATGGACCCTGCCTTGTCGAAGATGATCGCACGCGAACTCGTCGTTCCCTGGTCGATTGCGATGACGTACTTGGCCATGAAATGCCTCCTTGTAGATGATCGATGGGTGCTGGGTTTCCGGGTTGCCGTCGTTCCGACAGCACAAAGCGGGCCGATTCAGACTCTGAACCGGCCCACTCACTGCATTAGGTGAGGATTGGCAGAAGGAAGAGCGAGGCCCAGCCGGCGAGGACACCGCCGATTACCGGCCCGACCACGGGTACCCAGGAGTATGCCCAGTCGGAGGGCCCCTTCCCTGAGATCGGCAAAACGAAATGGGCAATGCGCGGTCCCAGGTCACGGGCAGGGTTGATGGCGTAACCGGTCGGCCCGCCGAGCGAGGTGCCGATGACGAGAACGAGCAGAGCGACGGGCAGTGCTCCGAGTGCTGCCAGACCGCCATTTTCGCCCTGACGCCCGCCACCGAAGGCCAGGACGACAAACACGAGCACGAAGGTGCCGATGATCTCGGTGACCATGTTCCAGGCGTACGAGCGGATGGCAGGGCCTGTTGAGAAGACACCGAGCTTATTGGCCGGATTCGGTTCAGCGTCGAAGTGCTGTTTGTAGGCCAGCCAGCAGACGATGGCCCCGATGAACGCGCCGAGGAACTGGGCTGAGATGTACGTGAGGACGGACAGGAAGTTGACGGGAACACCCGAACCGAATTCCGTTGCACCCGAGGCAACGAGACCGAGGGTCACGGCCGGGTTGAGGTGGGCGCCGGAGTTGTAGGCCACGATGACACCGGCGAAGACAGCGAAGCCCCAGCCGATGGTCACCATGAGGAACCCGCCGCCCAGGCCCTTGTTCTTGGCCAATGCGACGTTGGCAACTACACCGGTTCCGAGGAGGACGAGCATTCCCGTTCCGAGAACTTCCGACAGAAAAACGACTCCAATATTGTCCACGTTGACCTTCCTTGGTGAGGCTGGAGGTGCCGGAGCAACCCTTCGCGGTGAGCGATCGGCAACAATATAGCGCGGCCATTTCAGTAGCGGAATGGGCAGGTAGTCGAGGAAATCCCGCCGCCCTATACCGGAAGCGGGCTGCGCGCGTAAGTTGAGGACCGAATCTGCTCGCTCCGGCCCGGCGCGTCGACCGTGCCGTTCGTCCATCCCGATCGAAGGAAGAGCCATGAAGAAACTGGTCAATGATCCCAAGAACGTCGTCATTGAGGCCGTTGCCGGTTTCGGCGCCGCCCACGCTGACATCGTGAGGGTCTCGACGGACCCGGTATATATTGCGCGTAGTGACGCCCCGATCTCTGGGAAAGTGGGTCTGGTCAGCGGAGGAGGTAGCGGGCACGAGCCTCTGCACGGCGGATTCGTCGGGTTCGGCATGCTGGATGCTGCGGTGCCCGGCGCGGTGTTCACCTCGCCGACGCCCGATCCGATCCTGGCCGCTACGAAGGCAGTAGATGGGGGAGCCGGGGTGCTGCACATCGTCAAGAACTACACCGGAGACGTCCTCAACTTTGAGACGGCCGCCGATCTCGCCTTGGCGGAGGGGATCGAGGTGCGGTCCGTTATTGTCAACGATGACGTCGCTGTGAAGGATTCCCTGTACACAGCGGGACGACGCGGGGTGGCCGGGACCGTCCTGGTGGAGAAGATCGCCGGTGCCGCAGCTGAACGAGGCGACTCTCTGGAAGCAGTGACTGCGGTTGCGGAGAGAGTCATCTCCCAGGTGCGTTCTATGGGCGTGGCGCTGACCCCCTGTGTGGTGCCGCATGCCGGCGAGGGCAGCTTCACTCTGGGCGAGGATGAAATCGAGATCGGGATCGGGATCCACGGCGAGCCCGGACGAGCGCGGATAAAGCTCGAGCCGGCCGACGCCATTGTCGACCGGCTTCTCGGTCCCATCCTGGAGGACATCCCTTTCGTCCGCGGGGACCAGGTCCTCCTGTTCGTCAATGGGATGGGCGGTACGCCGCAAATCGAGCTGTACATTGTTTTTCGCCGCGCTGCCGAGGTGCTCGCCGAGCAGGGGATAACCGTGGTCAGGACACTGGTCGGCAATTTCACAACGTCCCTCGAGATGCAGGGAGCGTCGGTCACAGTCCTGAAACTCGATGCTGAATTGACGTCGCTATGGGATGCACCCGTGCAGACGGCGGCGCTACGGTGGGGACGCTAATAGAAGGAGAAGCAATGAACTTGAACGCCACTTGGGCGAAAGCCTGGATTCGGAGCAGCGCGCAGGTCATGAGCCAGCACCGAGTCGAGTTGATCAATCTGGACCGCGACATAGGCGACGGCGATCACGGCGAGAATATGGATCGAGGATTTCAGGCGGTCCTGCTCAAGCTCGATGACCTTCCACCCGAGGCCAGCCCCGCTGACGTCTTCAAGCTCGTTGCGACCACGCTCATCTCCACTGTGGGCGGGGCCGCTGGACCGCTCTACGGAACCGCGTTTCTCAAGGGGGCCGCCGCTGTCGCGGGATCGGCCGAACTGGACGGCACAGCCCTCGTGGCCTTCCTGACAGCCGCACGAGACGGCGTTGTCCTGCGCGGGAAGGCGGAATCGGGGGACAAGACCATGGTTGACGCCTGGACCCCAGCCGTCGATGCTGCGGAGGCGGCCCTTGCTGGTGGCGCACACGATCGGGCAATCCTGTCGGCCGCGGCGGTCGCGGCCGAGGCAGGAGCGCTGGCGACGGAACCGTGGATCGCGCGTAAGGGACGGGCCAGCTATCTCGGGGAGCGTGCCATTGGCCATCGAGATCCGGGCGCCCAATCCTCTGCCCTGCTGTTGCGCGCCGCCGCTGACACCGCTGCGACGGCCTGAGGTGGCCGCGGCTGAAGGCCGAGTCGGCCTCGTTTTCGTTTCACATAGCGCAAAAATCGCCGAGGGCCTCGTCGATCTCGCGCGTCAGATGGCGCCCCACGCGCGAATGATCGCGGCGGGAGGAACGGATGACGGGGGGATCGGGACCAGCTTCACGAAGGTTCTCGGCGGCATAGAACAGGCCGACCTTGACGATGGGGTTGTTCTCCTCTGCGATCTGGGGTCGGCAATTCTGACGTCCGAGACCGTCCTGGACTTCCTTGCTGATGATGTGCGCGCCCGTGTGCGCATCGTGGACGCGCCTCTCGTAGAGGGCGGCATCGCTGCTGCGGTCGCCGCCGAAGCCGGGGGAGACCTCGAATCCGTGGTGCGTGCGGCACGCTTGGCCGCCGGAGCCGAACCAGCAGATCCGGCAGTTCCCTCGGGACCAGCGGCCCCCTCGATGGCCATCCGTACGGTCACATTGGTGAACAAGGACGGCCTGCACGCACGCCCGGCAGCCGACTTCGCGAAGCTGGCGAGCACGTTCACGGCCAGGGTGACCGTGAACGGGAAGGATGCGTCCAGCCTCCTGGCCGTTATGTCACTCGGACTCACCCGCGGCATGACCGCGGAGATTTCGTCCACGGACGAGAACGGTGCAGACGCCGTGGCTGCTCTGGCAGACCTTCTGCAGTCCGGTTTTGGGGAGAAGTAGTTCCATGCGGGGGCGGGCGGAAGAGGCAAAATGCTTCCGGCTCGGACGATCGCCGAAGCACATCTCCTGACATAATGTGCATTATCGGTCATGTGTGAGACGGGGCTGGACGGGCCGTTCCTGGCCGACTACGTTGTGGAACACAGGTTTCCGACGGGCACATCACCGCTGTGGTGGTGCACGCTCCTCACCCGAGAGGCGGCTGAAATGTCCGACAGCGTCACGACCTTCGATCTCTCGATGAATTCGAGAGTACTCAGTGACGGCGAGATCACCGTGGTTCGCCTGGGAATAGCCGGAACTGGCTTGCTCGCTCTGGTCGTCGGCATCCTGATCCTGGTCTGGCCGGACACCACGGTCGCCATCCTCGGCGTACTGTTCGGCCTGTACTTCCTGATCAGCGGGATCGTGCATGTGGCCAGAGGACTGTTGTTACACGGGGCATCCGGCGGCAGCCGGGTGCTGAACATCCTGCTGGGCGTGCTGCTGATCGTCGGCGGAATCGTAGCCATCCGGAATCCACTGAATTCGCTCGCCATCCTCGGGATGCTCATCGGCATCTCATGGATCGTCGAGGGAGTCGCCGGACTGGTAGAAGCGGCGCCGGACTCCAGCAGATGGTTCGGCACGGTCTTCGGTGCCGTCGCCATCGTGGCTGGCGTTGTGGTGCTCTTCTCCCCCGTCGAGTCGGTGACCGTTCTGGTCGTGATCGGCGGCGTCTTCCTCGCCCTGTCCGGGATCGTCCAAATGGTGCAGGCCATCATGTTTGGCCGAGGTCAGCGCGCCGCGCCCGACCCGGTCTAGCCGCCGTCCGTCGACTGATCAGGTCAGATCAGGTCAGGTCAGCCCTGGACGGCTGCTTCGCCGACGTAGTCCGCGATGTCCCCGACGTAGCGGGTGTTGTTCTCCGGAATGGCTTCTACGGCGGCCAAGGCGACTTCGGCCCCGAATTCACTCACGTTGTACAGTCGCCCGGCCGCGTCCTTGCGTGCGTTCATGGTCCCCGGGCTGGCCCGCTCGAGGAGGACCGCCGTGACCGTTCCCTCAATGATGTCCCCGGAGACGACGACGAATCCGATACCTGACTCGGCCAGCTCGGGGATGAGCGCGCGCAGAGCGTCCTCACCCGCGCGCTTGCTGCGTGCGACGGGCTCGTACTCGGCCATCGTTACCGTCGTTTCGACGAAATGAGCTTGGTGGCTGGTGACGAAGACCACGCGGCCTCCGGGAGCCAGCAAACTACGTGCGGCGGCAAGCAGGTTGGTCTGTGCATCCCGGTTGAGCTGCATGGCGTAGTCCTCGGCCATCCCGCTTTCCATACCCCCGGAGGCGTTCATGACGAGGATGTCGAGGCTCCCGAACTCGCTGCGGATAGTGTCGAACATCGCCGCGACGGACTGCGCGTTCGTCAGGTCTGCACCGACCGTGATGGCCGTGCCGCCCTGTGCCCTGATGGCGTCCGCGACCTTGATCGCACGTGCCTCCTTATTGCGGAAGTTGATCGCCACACTCGCACCGGCGGCGGCGAGATAGCCCACCGTCGCCGCACCGACGCCTCGCGACGATCCAGTGACGAGAACGCGCTTGCCGTCCAGTGAACCTGCTGCAAGTGGATTGATCACGCGAACTCCTAAAAAATAGCTGACTGGGTCTAGCTGACGACCTTACCAAGAAGCCTCCCTCCCCCGGTCAACTCACCTGCTAGTTTCGAAGGAGTAGACATGTCAGGAGGGACGCCATGGACGCATTCGCAACGGACTACGCGTGGATTGTGTGGCTGGTCCTGATCCTCATTTTCGTCACCATCGAGATGACGACCCTGGACCTGACGTTCCTGATGATGGCCGGCGGCAGCCTTGGCGGACTCCTCTCCGGGCTCGTGGGCGCACCGTGGTGGCTTCAGCTCCTCGTGGCTGCCTCGCTCACCATGGCCCTTCTCTTTGGAATCCGGCCTCCTCTACTGCGTGCTCTCAGGCGGGGCGGCGACCCCGCGAAGTCGAACGTGGATGCACTTCTCGGTATGGACGGACACGTGGTCAGCACGGTCGGTCGATCCGGTGGACAGGTTCGCCTGGCCAATGGGGAGACCTGGACCTCCCGCCTATCCCCCGAACTCGAACAGGCATCCGTCGAGCCGGGCGTACGAGTGCTCGTCACAGCTATCGATGGGGCGACCGCTGTAGTCATCCCCGCGGAAAGGAACGTCACATGAACAATCCAGGATCGATCATCGTGCAGGTGATCGTCTTCGCCGCTCTGGCGGCAGTTGTTCTTTTCGTCATCGTCACGCTCGTGAAGTCCCTGCGCATCATCCCGCAGGCCCGTGCCGGCGTCGTGGAGCGCCTCGGGCGCTACCACAAGACGCTCATGCCGGGGCTGAACATCCTGATTCCCTTTGTCGATCGGCTGCGACCGCTGATCGACATGCGCGAGCAGGTGGTGTCCTTCCCGCCGCAACCCGTGATCACCGAGGACAATCTCGTGGTCTCGATCGATACCGTCGTGTACTTTCAGGTGACGGATGCACGCGCGGCCACCTACGAGATCGCAAATTATCTGGGCGCTGTCGAGCAGCTCACCACGACAACCCTGCGCAATGTGGTTGGTGGGCTCAACCTTGAAGAGGCTCTGACCAGCCGGGACAACATCAACGGGCAACTGCGCATCGTGCTGGACGAGGCAACCGGCAAGTGGGGAATCCGAGTGGGCCGGGTAGAGCTGAAGGCGATCGACCCGCCCGTTTCCATCCAGGACTCGATGGAAAAGCAGATGAGAGCCGAACGCGACCGGCGCGCCGTCATCCTGACAGCCGAGGGCACGAAGCAATCGGCTATTCTGACGGCCGAGGGCGCGCGGCAAGCGGCCATCCTGTCGGCGGAAGGTGATGCGAGGGCGGCTGTCCTCCGCGCTCAGGGTGAGGCCGAGGCCATCGCGACGGTATTCAAGGCCATCCACGACGGTGACCCGGATCCGAAGCTCCTTGCCTACCAGTATCTCCTGACGCTCCCGAAGCTGGCAGAGGGCAGCGCGAACAAGCTGTGGATCGTGCCCAGCGAGCTCACCGCTGCGATGAACGGCATCGGCGCGGCATTCGGTCACGCCACTGCCGGCAGCTCGGACGCACCCCCACCTGCCGCCACCGCCCGTCCCTCCCCCGCCACCATGGAGCCCTAGGCAAACATGTTCCTCGAGGGGGTCGGGCCTCGGGTATTCGCCCATCGCGGCCTCTCCCTCGACGCGCCGGAGAATACTCTCCTGGCTTTCCGGCATGCCCTCATGGCCGGCGCGACCCACATCGAAACGGACGTTCACGCTAGCGCCGACGGAATCGCCGTCCTCAGCCACGATGCGGATTGCAACGTTGCGGGTACGCGCATCCGCCTTGAACGGCTCACAATGGAGGAGCTGCGCCGGGTCGGCCTCGGCAAAGGCCAATCGTTCTCCTCCCTGCGCGAGGGACTCGACGCGTTCCCGGATGCCCGATTCAATATCGACGTCAAATCGGCGGCAGCCGCGCAGGCCACAGCTGCCGCGGTCAGTGCCGCCGGGGCCATCGGCCGGGTGCTGATCACGTCTTTCTCAGAGAATCGACGCCAACAGACCGTCGGGTTACTACCCGGGGTTGCCACCTCCGCATCCGCCTCAGTCATAGGGCGTTCCGTCCTGGCCGCCAGACTGGGCATGGCCGCTCCGCTCCGGCTTTTCCTGAAGGGCATTGTCGCCGTACAGGTGCCCGAGTCGGTGCGTTCACTCCGAATCCTCACGCCGCGGTTCATCCGCGCCGTGCACGCCGCCGGAGTCGAGGTGCATGTCTGGACCGTCAACGATCCGGACGACATGAACCGGCTTATGGATCTGGGAGTCGACGGCCTCGTTACCGACCGGTGCGACCTTGCCGTGTCGGTGATCGCCGCCCGAACCTGGGAGTCCCCTCCGAGAAATGACGTAACGGAAAGATAACGTCCAGCTTGATGGTTTATACCTAAGAGTTGCATCGCGAGAGGAGACCACACGATGGCGGATCGCAGTTTGCGTGGCATGAGGTTAGGCGCACAAAGCCTTCAGAGCGAAGAGGGTGTCACCTTTTCACCACGAGTCAGTCACACGTACCTGTGTGCAACGTGCGCACGGGAGACGGTCATGATCTTCTCGGCAGAGGCGGAAGCCCCTGACGAGTGGGAATGCCGCTTCTGTTCACAGACAGCAACCCGGCTGGTTGATTCCAAGCCGGTAGTCGTCGACCATTCCGACGAGAAAGTACCGCGCACACACTGGGACATGCTCCTGGAACGTCGCACTCGCGCCGAGCTCGAGGAACTCCTCGAGGAACGTCTGACGTTCTTGCGCGAACGTCGCGGACAGCAGAAGATCGGCGCCTGATCGGCCCTCTCTCGACCCAACAGATCCGGCCTGAATTTCCAGCCTGATCCATCAGTTCACAGCCTACGCGCCCGATCTGTTCGGGCGCGTAGTGCGTTAACGGAACACAGTACCAAGCCGGCCAGTCCGAGGCCGGATACCAGCCATTCGATTCCCCGCCCGGCAGCCATGGCCGGCGTCACCGTATCGCTGAGCGGCACCGTTTGCACCATCGCACCGGGTAGCCAGGTGGGCAGGCTGTCCAGGGTGGCGCCGTCGGGGGTGATTATGGCACTTGTCCCGACGGTTGAGATGTTCACGACGGTGCGTCCGGTCTCGATGGCGCGCAACCGTGCAATGGCCAGCTGCTGAACGCTCTCATCGGTGCGGCCGAAGTCCGCGTTGTTGGTTTGGGCAAGGATGATTTCCGCCTGGTCGTCGACCATCTCGTTCACCAATTGATCGTCCGCGATATCGAAGCAGATTGCGATCCCCGCCATGATCCCGTCGATGTCGAAGACGTTGTCGCGCGTGCCGATGGCGTAGTCCCGGGCGACCAAATCGATCAACTCGGGGGCGAACGGGCGCCAGAATGCCCGGTCGGGCATGTACTCAGCGAACGGAACCGGGTGCACCTTGTCGTAGATGTCCACGGCGCCCTCCCCCGAATTCCACAGCAGGGAGCTGTTGTAGATCTTGTCCTCGCGCTCGGTGATCGTGCCGACGACGAAGGGAACATCCATGGCCCGGCTGAGATAGTCGAGGTTCCTCGCCGCATCCAACGAACGGAGTGGGTCGATGTCGCTCGCGTTCTCCGGCCACACCACAAAATCAACGTCCTCGTCAATCACGGCCAGGGTTGCCGACGTGTGGTCGGACAGGATCTGGCCGGGCGAGTAGCGCGCGAACAGGCCCGCATCGGAGGCCCCCTGCACGGCGGCCAGGCGTGCCTGACCGCTCTGCACGGTGGGCCAGGCCGGGACGACCAGCAGGAAGGCGCAGGCGGCCACGGCGATGCCTCCCCGCAGCGGGACGCGCACGGAGGCCTCGCGCACCAGTTGCAGGCACAGGGCGCTGAGCCAGACCAGAAGGAAACTGAGTCCGGACATGCCGACCCAGGCAACCAGAGAGTTGAACGGGCTCTCCGACTGGGAGATGGCCAGGCGCCCCCAAGCGAAGCCGCCGTAGGGCCAGACCGACGAGATCGCTTCCCGCGCGGTCCACAGCCCTGCCACGACCACGGGAACCATGCCGAGGCGCCCCCAGGCCGACGGCCAGACCCGGGGGCCGGACTGCAGCACCACGCCGATCAGGGCGAGGCTGATGCCGAAGAAGATGGATTGGAGACCGGCCAAGGCCAGCCATGGGACGGGACCCAAGTACAGTGTCAGCCAACTTATGTGAATCAGCCAAAAGGACGACCCGGACACCATGCCGATCAACAGCCCCGACCACAGACTGCGACCAAGCAGGGTCAGAAGCATCAGGAAGACTGCAATCGGGGCCAGAATCCACCACGAACGGTCCGGGAATCCCGCATCGAGGATGGCCCCGGCAACCGCAGCGAGCAGGATGGCGGCCGGCAGCGGCAGCGCCAGCCGTCGTTCGGTACCCGGGATCACCTCACCAGCCTAAGCGACCGACGAGTAGGCAACGATTCCACGGCGAATGGCGTCCATGGCCTTGCGAGCAGTGTGACCGACGGGATCATCGGCCACGACCGAGAGCTGGTCCAGCAAGTCGATGGTCTGCTTGGTCCATCGTACGAAGTCTCCCGCGGCCATCTCGGCCTCGTCGAGGACATCGACGAGCGAGCCGGCCCTGGCCCACTTCCACATAGCCAGGCTGAGCCCGACCGCCAGAGGGTTGCTACCCGGAAGTTTATTGTCGCGTTCCAGGTCGTCCAGGCGACTCCACAGTTCCTGGGTCTCGTGCAACGCCTCCCGGAACGGGCCCGTCGGCAGGTAGCGATCGTCGATCAATCCTTCGTCACGACGCGGCTCGAAAACCAGTGCGCAGGCCATCGCCGCGATGCCAGCCGGATCTAGGTCGTTCCACAAACCGCGGCGCAAGGATTCCGCGACGAGCAGGTCCCTGTCCGCGTAGATGCGCCGGAGAATGAGGCCGCTCGCGCTTAGGGCCACCACTCCCGCGGCGCTTTCGACCAGGTACCCGTACCCGAGGAGGACATCGGTCACCCGGTCGAAGACGCGGGCAACGGCACCGGTGCGGGTCGAGATCTGCTGGCTGAGCGCATCCGTGTCGCGCTTCAGCTTCCACCAGCGTTGCCCCCAGCGGGCGTGCTGCTCCCGCTCGGGACAGCTGTGGCAGGGGTGCTCGCGCATGCGCTTGCGCAGGCTCCCCAACTCACGTTGGCGCCGTTCACGGGCAGCCCGGGCGCCGGTCTCCCCCGCTGCACTCTGCCGTTCTACCTCGGTGAGGGCGCGACGGATGGCTGAATACTCGGTGAAGTCGCCCAGGTGGCAGGCCATGGAGCGGGCGAATCCAGTGAGGGACTCCTCCTGCTGACGCACCTTGCGGGCCAAGTCGACCACGGCCCGGTCAGCTTGAAACTGGGCAAAGGAGGACTCGAGAACGTCTCGGGTGCGGTCCCGCCCAAACTGCTCGATCAGGTTGACCGCCATGTTGTACGTCGGCTTGAAGCTGGAATTGAGGGGATAGGTGCGGCGGGAGGCGAGGGAGGCGACCGTCTGCGGGTCGAGCCCGGACGCCCACTGGATGACCGAGTGGCCCTCGATATCAATGCCGCGCCGGCCGGCGCGACCGGTGAGCTGGGTGTACTCCCCCGGCGTGATGGGGACCCGCGCCTCGCCGTTGAACTTCTCGAGCTTGTCGAGCACCACCGTGCGGGCCGGCATATTGATGCCGAGAGCCAGGGTCTCCGTGGCGAAGACAGCCTTGACCAGCTTCTTCTGAAAGAGTTCTTCGACTACCTCCTTGAAGGCCGGCAGCAGTCCCGCGTGGTGGGCGGCGACGCCGCGTTCGAGGCCGTCGAGCCACTCGAAGTAGCCGAGCACGCCCAAATCTTCGTCGAGGAGGGTGCGGCAGCGGTCGTCGACGATCTGCCGGATTTCCTCGCGTTCCTGCGCGTCTGTCAGGCGAACACCGGCACGCAGAACCTGTCGGACAGCCTGATCGCACCCGACCCGGCTGAAGATGAAGAAGATGGCCGGGAGGAGGTGCTTGCCCTCTAATAGGCGCACGATATCGGATCGGTCCATGCGCCCGGCCTCGAAGCCGCCTCGCGACTGGGTACCGCGCCCGCGGTCACGATCACCACCGCGGCGCCCGTTGCCCGAGCGTGCTGCCACGGAACGCCCACCCGACTGGGCCAGTCGAACCAGTTCCGGGTTCACTCGGTGTGTCCCGGCGAGGCCGGACGCGTCGAAAAGGTCCAGCATCTTGCTTTTGACCAGCACATGCTGTTCGAGCGGAACCGGTCGTTCTTCGGACACGATGACGTCAGTCTCGCCCCGGACGGCCTGCAACCAGTCGCCGAATTCCTCGGCATTGGAGACGGTGGCGCTGAGCGAGACCATGCGCACGTCCTGCGGAAGGTGAATGATCACCTCTTCCCAGACTGCGCCGCGGAAGCGGTCGGCGAGAAAGTGCACCTCGTCCAGCACGACGAACGCGAGGTTGGTGAGCAGATCCGAATCGGCGTAGAGCATGTTGCGCAGGACCTCGGTTGTCATGACCACGATGCGGGCCTGCGGGTTGACGTTCGTGTCTCCCGTGAGCAGACCCACCTCGTCCGACCCATATTCGGACACCAGCTCCTGGAACTTCTGGTTACTGAGCGCCTTCATCGGCGCGGTGTAGAAGACCTTCTTCTTCGCACTCTGCATCGCGAGGTAGATCGCGAACTCGGCGATGAGGGTCTTCCCTGCTCCCGTGGGCGCGGCGACCAATACACTGTTGCCGTCTTCGAGGGAGGCACAGGCCGCCACTTGGAAAGGATCCAGCTCGAAGCGGAGCCCGGCCCGGAACGCCTCCAGGCGAGGCCTTCCGGCACGGGATCGAGAGGCTGCGTACCGTTCGGCGGGCGATTGAAGGTAGGTCATCTGGTGCGCTTAAAGCGCCAACTCCTGTTCGATGGTGCGGGTACGCCGGGCTGCGCGCCGATCGTGGAGGAAAGCGATGGCGTACGCGGCGAAGTACAGCACCACCATGGGGATGGCCAGCAGGAACATCGACACCAGGTCGGCCGCGGGGGTGGCAATGGCGGTGAAGAGCGTAATCAGGAGGACAGCAATCCGCCACGATTTGATGATCGACTGAGCACTGATCACACCGGCGAAGTTGAGCAACACGATGAAGACCGGCAACACAAACGCCACACCGATGGCGATCATGAGCTTGAGCACGAAGTCGAGGTAGTTCTGGGCCACGATCAGCGCGGCGTCCTCCTGAGGCGCGAAACTGGTCATCAGGCCCACGAGATTCGGCAGCACGAACCAACCGGCCGCGCAGCCCGCCAGAAACAACGGAATAGCCGTGAAGATGAACCCGAAGGTGTACTGCTTCTCGATACGGGTGAGGCCCGGAACCAGGAACGCGAAGATCTGGTAGAGCCAGACGGGGCTGGACAGGACCAAACCCACGTAGAAGGAGATCTTCAGCTTCAGATCGAAGGCACTTGTGATATCCGGGTAATTCAGCTGGGCGGTTCGGTTTTGAGCCTCGATGATGGCGTAGATCGGCTCACGCAACGCATCCCAGACGAAATCGGAGAGGAACCATCCGACGATCGCACCCACGAGGATTCCGGCTGCAGCAAGGAAGAGTCGTTTGCGCAGCTCAAGCAGGTGTTGCCCCAGCGACATTTTCCCGTCAGTGGCCGTGCGCCGAGGAATTCGCCCCGCCACGGGACTTACGACTTCGTCGAGGGGTCGGCTGTGCCGGCTGCCTTCGAAGAGTCGCCAGCGGTGCCGGTGGTGTCGGCGTCGTCCTTGTCGCTCTTGATCTCGTTCTTAAAGATCTTCATCGACTGCCCGAGGCTCCGGGCGAGGCCGGGAAGCTTGGGCGCACCGAACAGAAGCAGAACGATGACGAGGATGATCAGGAAGTGCCATCCGGTCAGGTTGTTAAGCATCAGTGTCTGTCCTCTGGGTCACGGGTCGGGTGGATAACAGTTTACCTCTAGCGATCAAGGAATCCCGCCGCCGCTGCCGACGCTGCGCACGTTCGATCCGCCGGAACTCGAGTGCGGCGTAGAGGGCACCGGGATCCTGGAGGACCGCAGATCGGAACGTCGCCAGTTGCGGCGCCCCGGAGCCCTGGCCAACGGCGGCGATGCGGTCACTGAGTTCAGCGAGCGCGGCGACCGTCGCCATGGCCTGTCTGAACAGCCTGAACCCGAACCAGACCAGCGAGCCGATCAAGGTGAGGACCAGGCCGGTCCAGATGAGAGGCCACGACCACCAGGGCATTGTCTACGTCCCCACGATCATCGGGTCAGGCTCGTCGGCGTCGACGTTGTCGGCGTCCAACTCGTCGTAGCGGGCAATCCCCGCGGCAGCCCAGTCGCGCACAACCACCCGCGCCTCAACCGGGGCGACGACCGTCACGACACCGGCGAGACCGGCGACGAGGCGTTTGAGGCCGTGGTAGTGCGCCACTCGAAGCGTTCTGCCAACGCGATCCGCACTCCGTCCGCCGGCACCCTGCGGCGCGTAGTCCGCGAGCAGAGACACGGCCGCCGAGGGAAGCTCGACCGTCACCTCGAGGTCGGAGGCTGAGCCCTCGAAGAGCGCTTCGGGCTGTTCCGCCTCCAGACGCCGAGGGCTGCTCGGTTGCGTCGTCACGTGCAGTCCACTCATTCGATCAAGCCGGAAGGTGCGGGCCGCCTCGCGAAGGTGGCACCATCCGCGCAGATACCAGTCGCGGTCCACGGATTGAATCCGCCAGGGCTCGACCAGGCGCTGCTCGTGCTCGCCACGGGCGCTCAAGTAGTCGAACTCGATCAGCACCCCATCGCGGACAGCGGCCCGCACGACCGCGATGGTGGTGCCGGCATCCGTGCCCGAAACGGCGACCTGGCTGGGGGCTTCCGAGGCGCTGCGCGTGAGCTTCGCCATCAGTGAGGCGATGGCGTCGACGTCGGCGTTCTCGGGTAGTGACGACAGATACTGCAACCCGGCGATGAGGGCCGCCGCCTCCCGGGCGGAGAAGCGCGGGGAATCGTCGATGGCGACGAGGTGGGTGAGCACGATGAGGTCGTTGACTTCGAGTTCATCCCACTGGATGTCGAAGAGGTCGCCGTGCAGGTACTGGCTCGTCTCCCCCGGGATACCGGAGATCGCAATCAGGTTGACAGCTTCGCGGACCCGCTCGGACGATACCCCGAAGTGCTCGGAGACGGCCGTCACGCTGATGCGGTCGTGGTCCATCAGGAACGGGACCAGCGACAGCAGGAAGGTCAACTTGTCGGATGCTCCGAAGGCCGGACCGGCGCTCATTCGCCCTCCTCCGTCAGTCCGATCGTGGGCGCGTCGGTGTGGGATTCCCGCACCGCTATGAGGCGGGACCGCACGGCAGAGCGCAGCGCAGCGGGCGAGCGCACCAGAACCTCCGGGCCGAAGCCCGCGAGCTCGTCCGCGAGCACGTTCAGGTCGGTGTAGTGCAGGTACACGGCAGTGTCGAGCTCGTGCAGCCGAACCGAGCCCGCCGAGTGTCGCTTGGACAGGCGCACCGCGGCATCGCTGCCCGACTGCACGCTGACCGAGGCGATGTTGGCGTTCCACAACGCATCCAACTCACCAATGGCCTCCTGGGCCTGGCCTTCCCCTGGGGGAACAAACGTCGCCCCGGGCACGGCCACCACCGGGCCGGCGATGCGGGAGAGCAGGAAAGTACGGTTAGCCGCGGCATCCCGGTCGGTGCCGAAGAGGTGCCACCGGCCGTCGTAGAGCACCACAGCCCGGGGCTCGACCTGTCGGCGGCGCGGCGCGGCCTCACCGGGCTTCAAATACAGGAACGCGACGACTTGACCGCGATCCATGGCCTTGCTGAGGGGCTCGAAGGATGCCTCGCGCACTCTCAGAGACGGGGAATAGCCGAGGACAGGGTCGCTCGCGTCGATCCCGAGGGCGTTGAGCTTCGTCATCGCTCGTCGCGACTCCGCGGAGAGCGATCCTTCACGCCAGACCGTGGCGGCGAGCTTGAGGAGCATCAGTTCATCTGCGGTGAAGGACACGTCGGCTGGGAGGTCGTAGAGCCCCTTCGGGATGCGATAACGCAGGTGATGGTTGCTCCCTGGATCGTCCGGCGGCTCCACCACTTCGAGCGGTATCCCCAGTTCGCGGATGTCGTCTTTGTCCCGTTCGAACTGGCGCTCGAGGCTGGCGTTGTTCCCCCCGGGGACATAGCGCTGGCGGTATCCCTGAACTGTGGACAGGATGTCCGCCTTGGTCAGACCGATCTCCGTGGCGATGAGCGCGAGTACGAGGCTGAACAGGCGCTCTTCGACGGAGACGCGACTGGTCTTCTCAGTGGTGGACGACACGCTGCAAGTCTATCCGTCGGGCGACCCGTCGCGGCTTAGTTGACCCCGAGGATGTCGATGACGAACACAAGGGTTGAACCTGCGGGGATCGTCTGCGACGCCTGATCGGCGTAGGCCTGATCAGGCGGGAGGACGGCGATGATCTGCGAACCCACCGTCTGGCCGATGAGGGCCTTGGCGAATCCGGGGATCAGTCCCCCCTGAGTCTTGGAACCATCCACGACCAGGAACTGCGCCGGCTCACCCTTCGCCCAGCTGGAGTCGAAGACGGTCTTCTCGTTCCACAGGACGCCGGTGTAGTGCAGGGAGGCCGTGTCACCTTCGGCGACCGTCTCGCCGTCGCCCTTCTTCAGAACGCCGATCTGAAGCTCGGTCGGCGGCTTGCCGGAGGGAATGGTCACGCCGGGTGTGCCGTCAACCGCCAGGACGACAGACGGGAGACCGCTTGCCACGGGCTGGTTCGTGCCGTCGGCACGAGCCAGAACGGACTTCACAACGTCGATCACGATGACCAGGGAATCGTCTGCGCCGATGCCGCTGTTCGCGTCGCCGTCGGCCGGTCCGAGCCCGTCGTCCGGAGAGACAACGAGGGACAGTCGGGAACCGACCTGGGCGCACTCCAGACCGCTCACCAGCCCGGGCAGGGTCTTTTCCTTGTCCAGAATCAGAGTCGTCAGCGCGGTGCCGTCGTACGTGGCCTCACTGATCACCGCACCGGTCGTCCCGTTGTAGACGCTCAGGTCTAGAAGCGCGGATTGACCCGCACGGAGCACGGCACCTTCGCCGGCGATGTTCTCGGTGACCTGGGTGGTGTCGGTTTTCACGGGGGTCGGGAAGTCCACCATCGGCGCGGAACCGAATTCACCCGACACCGAGACGAGCTTCGAGGCTGCCCCCTCCCCGACCGGTGCTTCGCAGTCCGCGGCGTCGCCGGGCGCGCTGCAGCCGGTGAGGACCGCGACCAGCAGGCCGGCAGAAGCGATGAGTGCAGGAGCTCTACGCACGGGATCTCATTTCAGTGTGGGGCAAGTGAATATGCGGAACAGAGGCAATTTTGCGGCCAGCCGCGGGCCGAAGCCAATCCTAACGGGCGTCGGGTGTCAGAGCGTCGGGCTCGACCGCATCGAGCTCGCGAGCCTTGGAGATGGCCGCCCCGGTCTCGGCTATCCGAACGCGCTTGCGCATGACCTTGGAACTGACGCTGCGCTCGCCCAGAGCGCCGGGCGTCCAGGCCTCGACGTCGGCATCAGAGAAGTCGGACTTCGACGGCCGGCGCTTCAGCTCCGGCAGAACCGTGTTCGGTGCGAGGCGGCGCGCCGTGATCAGGAATCCAGTGTGGCCGATCATGCGGTGATCCGGTCGCACAGCGAGACCCTCGACGTGCCAGCCTCGAACCATGGTCTCGTTGGAGTCCGGGTTCGTGTACAGGCCCGTGCCACGGATGGCCTCCGCCACCCGCGAAAGCTGGGTTACCGTCGCCACGTAGCAGAGCAGCACCCCGCCGGGCTTGAGAGCGTCCGAGACGACGCCCAGGCACTCCCACGGCGCGAGCATGTCGAGCACGACCCGGTCGACGCTCTGGGCGGACATCGTGTCGGGCAGGGTGTCGGCCAGGTCACCGAGGGTGATGCTCCAATTGGCGGGGTCGGACCCGAGGAACGTGGCGATGTTGTCGCGTGCGACATCCGCGAATTCGCTGCGGCGTTCGAAGGAGGCCAAGCGACCGGCCGGCCCGATGGCACGCAGCAGCCAGAGGGACAACGCCCCAGAGCCGACGCCGGCCTCAACCACAGTTGCGCCCGGGAAGATGTCGGCCTGTGCCAGGATCTGGGCGGCGTCCTTGGGGTAGATGATGGCGGCGCCGCGCGGCATGGACATCACGAAGTCGTTCAGCAAGGGTCGTAGCGCGAGGTGCTCCACGCCGACGTTGTTGGCGACAACCGATCCGTCGGGTAGGCCGATGATGTCATCATGGGCCAGGATTCCCCTGTGCGTGTGGAAGACCTTGCCGGGTTCAAGGGTGATCGTGTTCAGCTTGTTCTTGGGTCCGGTCAGCTGCACCCGGTCGCCGATTCGGAAGGGGCCGCTGTTCTGGATGACCTGATTTTCACTCATGCGTGGAATACGTCCTTGTTCGTGGGTCATTCGGAATCGGGCAGAGTGAGTGCGAGGGCGCCGGGACCGCGTCGAGCGCTGAACAGGTCCGTGAATCCGTCGAGGGTGCGACCCGACAGAGTCGGCCACAGGTCGTAATGCGCGCTGGCGGGCAGGTCAACCATATGGGGCACGCCGAGGACGACAGCGCCCGACGCAACCGCCGCGGCAATGCCCGGAACGGAGTCCTCCACAGCCATGCACCGCTCACTGTCGACGCCGAGCAGAGCGGCCGCCGTCAGGTAGGCCTCGGGATGCGGTTTGCTGAACTCAACCATGTCCCCGGCGACGATGACGTCGAAGGCGGCGAAACCGACGAGGTCAGCGATCTGTCGGGCCATCCGCTCGACTGAGGACGTGACGAGAGCCAGCGGAATGCTCGCGGCCTTGAGCTCGGTGAGCATGTCGAGAGCTCCCGGGCGCCATGGTGCGCCGAACTCCTGAAGGAGTTCCTGCACCCGGCTGGTCAGTGTCTGAACGATCGATTCGGCGTCTAGGTTGACTCCGCGACCCTGCAGGATGGAGGCCGATCCCCACAGGCCCGCACCCACCAGCAGCATTCCGTCGTCATGGCTCCACACCCCGCCGAAGGACTCGACCAGTTCCGTTTCTGCCCGCATCCAATACGGCTCGGAGTCGACGATGGTGCCGTCCATATCCCAGAGCACGGCTGCGGGCAGGGGGAAATTGGTTCGGATCGCGTTCACGGAGATCAAGTGTAGAGGGCACCGCCTATCCTTGACTGATGGTGCGCCACGCGGGGCACCCTGCCGAAAGAGGTTTCAGACAGTGACAGAGGCTAATGGGTTCCTCAACGGGCGTCTCCTGGTGGTGGCGTTCGAGGGTTGGAATGACGCCGGCGAGGCGGCTACCGGTGCAGTGGGCACTCTGAAGGATCTGCTGCACGTCGCACCCCTACTGGAGATCGACCCGGAGATCTATTTCGACTACCAGTTCAACCGGCCCACGATCTCAGCCGGCGGCGAAGACGGCCGGCGGACGCTCGAGTGGCCCGATGCGGTGCTCTACGGCCCCACCGTCCCCGCCGAGGCAGGGACTTCGCTCGCCGCGGACGCGCAGCTGCGTGTGAGCGGTACGAATGCCGGCAACATCTACCTCTTGCTCGGCACCGAACCGTCCCGGAGTTGGAAGAGTTTTGCCGCGGAGATCATCGACGCAGCCCTGGCGGCGGATGTCGGGGGCATCGTGTTCCTGGGAGCGATGCTCGCCGATGTTCCGCACACCCGCCCGATTTCCATTTTCGTCTCCAGCGACAACCCGCAGGTGCGGGCCGAACTGCAGATCGAGCGCAGCACGTATGAGGGACCGGTCGGCATTCTGAGCGTCCTGGCGATCGCTGCGGAGGAGGTCGGCATTCCCACCCTGTCCATTTGGGCATCCGTGCCGCACTACGTGCACAACGCGCCCTCGCCGAAGGCGATGCTGGCGCTGATCGACAAGCTCGAAGAGATCATCGACGTGGTCATTCCGCGCGGCGAACTCGTCTCCGAGGCTGAGGAATGGCAGAGCGGGATCGACACTCTCGCCGCCGAGGACGACGAGATGGCCGCGTATATCGCTCAACTAGAGCAGGCCCGCGACACGGTCGACTCCCCTGAGGCCAGCGGCGAGGCCATCGCCCAGGAATTCGAGAAGTACCTGCGCAAGCGCGGGGATGGCCGGGACGGCCCCGGCGAGGGCCGCCCGGGGCTCGACGGGCCTCGACAGCCCTAGAAGGTCGTTGATTCATCTGATGGTCGGGGCGCGCCTTCGTCGGTTTCGGTCGTCGTGCTTCTGACTCGATGTCTGCAGAGCCGTGGTGGTCGTCACCGTCAGTTGTTGGATGTCGGTGCGCTGCCGGGCAAATGTCGACGGCTGGGTCGGTGTACGCGTTCAACGCTGAGTTCCGGCATGAGGTGTTGCTCGATGACGCGGATGCGAATTCTATTCGTCAGCTCGAGGCCGCCCGTCGACTCCTGCAGACCTGATCGCACCCATGATGGTGTTGTAGACCCTGCGCCCGTTGTCAGAACGGAGCAGCCGGGAAGGCCTAATAGGTCACGGGATGAATCGACGGCCCGGGGCGAACGTGATCCGCTCTCGTCACGGACGTGTTGGAGTCGCTAGCCGCAATCAACGCAGCGAACCGCCCGACACACAGCCACACACGACCCAGAAAACAGTCAACCCTGCTCAACGGGCGCACTGCGACCACCACAATCAGCCGGTTCCTCGGGCACGTCAGCCCCGAGGTGATGAATCCTTGAAGCGCTGGAGCGATACACCGAGCAGCGCGTCGACGGCCAAGGCAACCAGGGCAGGGTCGTCCACCCCTCCGCCGGCGACCGCGTCCACTGCCGCCAAGGCGGTGGGTGTGTCGAGGTCCGCCGCCAGGGCCGCTCTGAGCTGGTCGAGGACGTGCTGGGCGTTCCCGGTACCGGCCGTGGCGGCTGGACCGAAGGCTTCAGTCCAGGACGCGAGCCGTGATTCGGCCGCGCGCAGGTGGGCATCAGTCCATTCCCAATTGCTCCGATAGTGCTGGCTCAGCAGGGCTAGGCGAATGGCACGCGAGTCGGTGCCACCGGCACGCAGCACGGACACGAGCACGAGGTTGCCGAGCGATTTGCTCATCTTCTCACCTCGATAGGCCACCATGCCGGTGTGACTGTAGACGCCGGCCAGCGGATGCCCGGAGAGAGCCGCCGCGTGCCCGGCGCTCATGTCATGGTGCGGGAAGATCAGGTCGCTGCCGCCGCCCTGCACCGTGAAGTCCGTGCCGAGTTCCTTCAGGGCGATCACCGAACATTCGATGTGCCAGCCGGGCCTTCCGGCGCCAACGCGGGAATTCCAGGACGGCTCACCGAGCCGGGTGGAACGCCACAGCAGCGGGTCCAGCGCGTCCCGCTTGCCGGGGCGGTCGGGGTCTCCCCCGCGCTCGGCGAACAGGGTGTGCATGGTGTCGGCATCGAGGTTGCTCTCGTCGCCGAGGGACCACGAGGTGGAGCGTTCGGCGGCGGCGATGTCGAAGTAGATGTCGGAACCGGCGGCGACCGTCGGCTCGGGAGCGTCGGGCGCGGGTGCAACGACGGGTACCGCGTAGGCGAGACCGGCGTCCCAAAGCCGGGACACGGCCTCCGCGATCTCGTCGATGACCTCGGTGACGGCGACGTAGTCGTGCGGGGGGATGATTCCGAGGGCAACCATGTCGCTGCGGAACAGCTCCACCTGGGACGCGGCGAGCACTTCCCAATCCACGCCGGTGGCGGCGGCACGCTCGAGGAGCGGGTCGTCGATATCCGTCACGTTCTGCGCGTAGTGCACGCGGTAGCCACCGTCCAACCACACGCGCTGCAGCGTATCGAAGGCGAGGTATGTGGCGGCGTGGCCGATATGTGTGGCGTCGTAGGGGGTGATGCCGCACACGTACAGGCGGGCGACATCGTCCGGCTTGGCCTCGATCAGGCCCGCGGAGGCGGTGTCGTGCAGCCAGGGTGCACCGGACTGACCGGGGAGTCGTGGAATTTGGGGTCGGTTCCAGGCACGCATCCTTTCAGCTTAGCTAGGCCGGGATGGTGTTGGTCACCAGCAGACCGATGAGCACAAGACCGAGCAGGATGCGGTAGATCACGAACGGCAGAAAGCTGCGCTTGGATATGTAGCTCATGAAGAATTTGATCACGAACAGGGCGACGACGAAGGCGAGGACCGTGGCCGCCAGGGTGTCCCACGGCCCGAAAATCTCCGGTGTGCAGTTGGTCGCGCCCTCTTGGCATGGCTTGGCGATCGACTTGTACATCTGGTAGAAACCGCTGCCTAGTACGGCGGGGATGGCGAGCAGGAAGGCGTAGCGGGCGGCGGCGGCACGCTCATAGCCCATGAACAATCCCGCGGTGATAGTGCCGCCCGAGCGGGACACTCCGGGGATCAACGCAAGGGCCTGAGCTAGGCCGTAGACGATTCCGTGGGGCACCGTCAGGTCGCCCAGCCTGCGGCGCTTGGCCCCGACGTAGTCGGCGATGCCGAGCAGCACACCGAAACCGATCAGCACACTCGCGGTGATCCACAGGTTTCGAAGCGAGGACTCGATCTGGTCCTGGAAGAGCAAGCCGAGCACCACGATGGGCAGGGACCCGAGAATGATGAGCCACCCCATTCGCGCGTCAGGATCGGCGCGCGGGACCTTGCCGACGAGGGACTTCGACCACTGGCCGATGATGCGCACGATGTCACGCCAGAAGAAGATCACCACGGCAGCCTCGGTGCCGATCTGGATGATCGCGGTGAACCGGGATCCCGGATCGCCCCCGGTTCCCAGAAATTCTCCGACGATTCGGATGTGGGCGCTGGAGGAAACCGGGAGGAATTCGGTTAGTCCCTGCACGAGTCCCAGGATGAGTGCGTCGATGAAGTTCACAAAAAACCCTTTTGCTGATCAGTAGTTCGAGAGCAGGTCGGTCAGGACCTGCCTGCCAAACACTAACGCGTCGAGTGGGACACGTTCGTCGACGCCGTGGAACATGGCCGGGAAATCTAGGTCGGCGGGGAGTTTGAGCGGTGCAAAACCGTATCCCTTGATGCCCAGGGTGCTGAGCGCCTTGTTGTCGGTGCCGGCCGAAAGCAGGTACGGCAGCACGGGGGCACCTGGATCGTGCTGGCCGAGGGTTTCGATAACAGCGTCGACGAGGGGCCCGCCGAACTCGGTTTCCAGACCGATGTCACGGTGCATGATCACGATCTCGATCTCAGGCCCGACCAGTGCGGCAACCTCGGCGAGCACGGCGTCTTCGTCACCCGGCAGAGTGCGAATGTCGATGAGCGCCTCGGCACGGTCGGGGATCACATTGTGCTTGTACCCGGCCTGCAGAACGGTGGGGTTCGTCGTGGTGCGCAGACTCGCTTGGATGAAGCCCGAGGCGGTGCCCGTGGCGAGGGCAAGGTCGTCGGGGCCGACGCGTTGCGGGTCCACGTCGAGAACCCGGGCCAGTTCGGCCAGCAGCTGAGTGGTGGTGTCGGTGAGCCGGATCGGCCACTCGCGACGACCGACCTTGGCGACCGCCTCGGCGAGCCGGGTAACGGCGTTGCTGTGGATCAATCGGGATCCGTGGGCCGCGTCGCCCCGCGCTACCAGCTTGATCCAGATCAGGGCCTTTTCTCCGGTTTGGAGGAGGTAGGCGCGCTGGCCCCCGAGTGTGATCGAATACCCGCCGACCTCGCTGATGGCTTCGGTGGCGCCGTGGAAGAGCTCCGGGTGGGTGTCGACAAGGTAGTGCGAACCGAGCACTCCCCCGGCTTCCTCGTCGGCGAAGAAAGCAACGACCACGTCGCGTGCGGGTTGGCGGCCGGCCCCGAGGATATCCTGGAGGGACGCCAGAATCATGGCGTCCATATTCTTCATGTCAACGGCTCCGCGACCCCAGAGCAAGCCCTCCTTGATCACGCCCGCGAACGGGTCTACCGACCAAGCCTCGGGGTCTGCGGGAACAACGTCGAGGTGGCCGTGGACCACCAGTGCCCCACGGCTGCTGTCACGGCCGGGTACGCGTACGACGACACTCGTGCGGCCCGGTTCAGAATCGAACAGCTGCGGGGCGAGGCCGAGAGCCCTCAGGTTGGCCTCGACATACTCGGCGGCATCCGTTTCGCCGTTGGAGCGGCCTTCGCCGTAGTTCGTGGTGTCGAAACGGATGAGGTCGCGAGCGAGTGTGGCCGTGAGGTCCAGTGCAGCGTCGGCCGGGGTGTCTTCAGCAGAGGTAAGCATGCCTGTCACGCTACCGGGACTCGTGGCCGACCGGAGACGATGGGCGCGGCGGAAGGGGCTCAAAATCCGTGCTAGATTATCTATTCGGCGGCCGGGAACGACTGCTGAAACACCCGGCCCGGGTGGCGGAATGGCAGACGCGCTAGCTTGAGGTGCTAGTGCCCTTATGGGCGTGGGGGTTCAAGTCCCCCCTCGGGCACAGAGAGAAGTTCGGAGCATTTCGGACTGGTTTGAGAAATAGGTCGTGACAACGAAAGCCTTGTTGTACGGCCTTTTTTCATGCCCGGATGCGGACGCCTGACGCTGCGATGACCCCTGCGTGGTGTATTCTAGGAACACCTAGCCATGGTTCAGAATGGCGGCGACACATCCACCACCACTACCTGCCTGAACGCATGACGGGCGACGAGTGAGACGGCAGCTGAATCCGATCCGGGTGCGACGCCCGGTCCGCGCGGTCAACGGCATGTCAGGGAGTCCACCACGGCCGGAGCGGCATCTCACCGGCGCCGCCGTCGTCGGGCCTGACCGCCAGAACCTGATGCAGTTGGATGCCCCCGGTCTCGAACGCGAGCCGCGACCCGGCCATGTACAGTCCCCATACCTTCGCGGTGTTCAGTCCCACCTCCGCGACCGCCTCATCCCAGTGCTCAACGAGGTTGGCGGACCAGTCACGCAGTGTCAAACCGTAGTGCTGGCGCAGGTTCTCCTCGTGCACAACCTCTAAGCCGACATCCTGTGCGGCGCTGATGATGCGCCCCGACCCGGTGAGCTCTCCGTCGGGGAAGACATAACGGTCGATGAACCCGCGAGTGGAGGGTTCGGATCGATTGTCCGGCCGAGTGATGCAGTGGTTGAGTAGCAGTCCGGCGGGGCGCATCCGCGATTGCAAGAAGTCGAAGTACGACGGATAGTTGCGCACTCCGATGTGCTCAAGCAACCCGATCGATGACACGGCGTCGAAGCCTGTCTCCGGGACCTCGCGGTAGTCGCCGTAGCGGACCCGGGCCAGGTCCGTGAGGCCCTCGTCGGCGATTGCCTGCCGCGCCCAGGCGGCCTGCTGCTCTGAGAGCGTCACGCCGGTGGCGTCGACTCCACGGCGGGCGGCGTAACGCACCAGGCCGCCCCAGCCGCACCCGACGTCGAGCAGCCGGTCACCCTCGTGAAGCCGCAATTTCTCGAAAACCAGCCGGTACTTGTTCTCCTGGGCCTCGTCCAGCGAAGCGTCGGGGTTCGGGTAGCACGCGCAGGTGTAGGTCATCGACGGCCCGAGCACCCAGCCGTAGAAAGTATTCGAGACGTCGTAATGGTGATGGATCGCCTCGGCGTCCCTCGCCTTGCTGTGCCGGAGTCCCCCGACGACGCGGCGCCAGCGCGGTGCCCCCTCCTGCGGCGGCGGTGCGATCGGGCGAAGGTGCCGGGTGCCGATGGAGCGGATGATCTGGGCCGTCACGCGCGGCGGAGGCAGGGTGAAGATCAGTTCGCCGGTGAGCGCCTTGAGGAGCTCGTAGGGGTTACCGGGATGCACACCGTGCATCTCGAGGTCGCCGGCGATGTAGGCGCGGACCAGGCCCAGATCGCCTCGGCCGGTAGCTAGGTAGGTGGTGCCCCGGGGCGTTCTCAACTCCAATCCGAGCGGTGCGTCCGGCGGACCGGCCGAGCTCCCGTCGTACGCTGTGAAATTCAGCGGGAGCCGACCGGCGACGAGTATCTCCACGACCTCGGCGAGGGTCAGTTTCCCCTGTGCCTCTGATTTTCTTGCCGTTCTTGCCTTTTTCGGAAAGCGGTCCTTAAACGTGGTCATCGTCGCTGCACCACCTTCGCATACAGATCGAGGAGACGCGCGTCGGGGTCAAAGCGTTTCTTCACCCGCCGATATGTCTCCCCGCCATAGAGCTCACTGAATTCCTTCTGGGAGTAGTACGCGTCGGAATATAACGACTTATGGCCGCGAACCTCGGTGACCTTATGTTCGATCAACCGGTTCGTCTCTCCCTCGGTCGCCCCCACGGGCACCGTCGACCAAAAGCCGACGTTGACATAGGTTTGCAGGGGCCGAAGCGGGTAAAGCGGCCAGGCGTCCCCCCGCAACCGGAGCGGGCAGAGCCAGATCGGCGCGATCGGGACGGTAGTCAGGAACCAGTCCAGGTATTCCGCACACCGATCGATCGGCACCTCGACGTCCTGCACGACGCGTTCCCGGGGCGGACGACGGCCCAGCCTCTCGATCCGATCGCCGATGTCGAATCGCCGCTCGAACCGCATCAGCTTTCCGTAGAAACTGCTGCACCGAAGCGATCGCGGCCAGAGCCGGCGGATCCACGGAAGTTGCGCGCCGAACGTCGCCGAGCACCAGAACCAATCCGTGTCCCACCGCCACAGGTAGTCCCGAACCGTGAGGCGGTCGTGCGTGATGCCGTCATCGTGCCGGATGGACCGATAGTAGATCTGCTGGCCGGTGTAGTCGCTCACCGGACCGGATTCCGCGGTCCGCGTGCCCGCGCACAGGTAGCTCTCGCCCGCACTGAACACCACGCCGTCGAGGTAGTCCACACGCTCACCGTCCAGCGCGGGGGTCTGGACGATGCGGTCCATCGCCGACACCAGATCGGCGATCGAGTGGAACCTCAGGTGCCGCAGAGCGACGAACGGTTCGACCACCTCGAGTTCGATGCGCAGCCGTACCGCGTAGCCGAGCGTGCCGTACGAGTTCGGGAAGGCGCGGTACAGGTCATCATTCTCACCGGGCGAGGCCGTGACCACCTCTCCGGCTCCGGTGAGGATGTCCATCTCCAGCACGGACTCGTGCGGCAGGCCGTTGCGGAAGGCGGTCGACTCGATGCCGAGGCCGGTGACCGCACCCCCCAGAGTGATCGTCTTCAGTTGCGGCACCACCAACGGTGCCAATCCGTGGGGCAGTGTCGCCGCGACGAGATTCTCATACGTGCACATCCCGCCCACGTCAGCCGTGCGCGCTTCCGGGTCGACCGCGAGAACGCCCACCAGACCAGACGTCACGAGTCCCCTGGCGTTCGGTTTCACGCGAGTCCGGAACAGGTTGGAGGTGGGCTTGGCGAGTCGCACAGAAGCCGTCGGCGGCACGGCCCGGTAACTCTCGAGGAGGCGCTCCACGCCGGCGGCGTGGGTGGACCGTGGGTCGATCACCGGAGAGGACACGCCCTTAAGCTAGTCCTCGGGCCCTCACCCCGCATCGGCTGATGGTAATTTCGCCGCTCAGTGTGCACCCCTGACGACCTTTGCTCAGGTTGCGACTCTTTACGTCCGTGACCACAGGGCTCGGGAAATGGTCGATGATGGCAGAGCCGCGATTGAACGGGTTGACACCCGCACGGCTGACTCCTGACCAGAAAGACATACCCCCATGCCGCAATACGCGTTCGCCCTCCAGGGCGACCGGTGACAGCCACGAAGCCCGGCCGGATTCTTCCAGGCCGAAGCCTCTGGATCACGCTGGCCTGGGTCGTTCCCCTTGCGACCATCGCCCTTGCCGCCGCCGTGCTGGCCGCCCAGAGCATTCGTGCGCTCCCGACCGTGCAGTCGTTCCTGGTGCAGTTTCCAGGCGCCTCCACCCTGCCGGAGTGGGCACCAATCGGGTTTCCTGCTTGGCTCGCCTGGCAGCACGGCCTGAACGCTTTTTTCATTCTCTTCGTCGTGCGCTCGGGCTGGCAGATCCGCACGGCCGGACGACCGACCATGTTCTGGACACGGCGCAATACGGGCCTCCTTCACACCAGGAACGCCCCGACCCGGATGAGCATCAATGTTTGGCTTCATATCGCGCTCGATGCGCTTTGGGTAATCAACGGCCTACTGTTCTACGTACTCCTCTTCGCCACCGGGCAGTGGGTGCGCATCGTGCCCGTCAGCTGGGACATCTTTCCCAACGCTCTTTCCGCAGTGCTCCAGTACGCTTCCCTGGACTGGCCGGTCGGTGACGGCTGGGTGAACTACAACGCCGTCCAGACATTGAGCTACTTCAGCATCGTGTTCGTGGCCGCTCCGCTCGCCCTGGCCTCCGGCATCCGCCTGTCACCCGTGTGGACTTCACGCCGTCTCCGTCAACTGCTTCCGCTCCGCGCCACCAGGGCCGTACACGTGGGCGTGATGGTTTTCTTCCTGGTCTTCATCGTGGTGCATGTCACTCTGGTCTTCGCGACCGGCGCCCTCCGTAACCTCAACCACATGTACGCAGTCTCGAGCGACGACGGCTGGACCGGTTTCTGGATCTTCGCCGCGTCCCTGGCCGTGATGTTGGTGGCCTGGTTCGCCGCGGGCCCCCGCCTGCTCAAGGCGGTCGCCTCGATCGGGGGCACCGTCACCACGCGCTGACGGGCTCACGCGCCATTTTTCTGCAACGTCACCGGGCCGACGGCTGCTGCTGTGTGATGCAGTGGATGCCGCCGCCCCGCGCGAACAGCGGCCGCACCTCGACGGTCACGACAGTTCGACCTGGGTACACCCCGGATAGGACCTCGCGTGCGGCCCCGTCGGCCCGTTCCTCACCGAAGCCGCAGGCAATCACACCGCCGTTGACGACAAGGTGGTTCACGTAGTTGTAGTCCACGAAGCCGTTCTGGTCCGTGAGCGTGGCCGGCGCCGGCAGGTCCACGACAGTGAAGGTGCGGCCCGCGGCATCCGTCGATTCGGCGAGCACGGCACGGAGCTCGCGCGTCACGGCATAGTCGGGGTGTGCCGGGTCATCCTGGGTATGAACAAGCACCGTTCCCGGTGAGGGGATGGCCGCCACCATATCGATATGGCCCCGGGTGCCGAAGCGCTGCTGGTCGCGGGTCAGGCCGCGCGGAAGCCAGACCACGTGAGTGGCGCCGAGAGTGCGGGCGAATTCGGCTTCGACCCGCGACCGGTCGGCATAGGGGTTACGACCGGGGTCCAGTTGCACGGTCCGGGTGGCCAGCACCGTCCCTTCGCCGTCGGTGTGAATGCCGCCGCCCTCGTTCACGAGCACCGAGGAGATGGCGCACGCGCCGGACGCGCCGGTGACGACCCGGCCGATCTCCACGTCCTTGCCCCAGCGCGCCCAATCCTGGGCACCCCAGCCGTTGAACGTCCAGTCCACCGCCCCCAGCCGGCCGTCGTCGCCGAGCACGAAAGTCGGGCCGATGTCCCGCATCCAGGCATCGTCAAGCGGCGCCACGACGATCTCGATCTCCGCGGACAGGTACCGACGGGCTGTCGCCACCTCGGCCGGGTCAACGACCATTGTGACGGGTTCGAAGTCAAGGACCGCGTGGGCCACCGCGGACCAGGTGCGGCGCGCTTCATCGGCGAAATCCGCATCGGTGCCGAGTGTGTATCCGGCCACCGGAAACGCCATCCAGACCCGGTCCTGCGGCGCCGTCTCCGCCGGCATCCGCCAGGTCACGCCGGCACGGCCGTCCCGGTCGCACCGAAAGGATGAACCGGGTCGACCGGCGCGATCAGCCCCGCGTAGCTGTCCGGCCGACGGGTGGCGAGGAAGGGGAACAGGGTGAGCCACTCCTCCCGCTGCGCCAGGTCGAGGTCGGCGACGAGCACCGCGGATTCGTCTCGGGGAGCTTGCACGAGCACTCGTCCGTATGGGTCGGAGATGAAGGAGGAGCCGTAGAAGGTCAGATGACCCTCGTCGCCGTGGCGATTGGGCACCACCATGAACAGCCCGCTGGTGATGCCGTTGGCCACGATTACCGTCTGCCAGAGGGGCTGCGTGTCGAATGCCGGAAAGCCGGGCTCCGAACCGATGGCTGTGGGATAGACCAGTAACTGGGCCCCGCCGAGCCCGTACAGGCGCGACACTTCCGGAAACCACTCGTCCCAGCAGGTGGGCAGCCCGATCCGGGCCCCGCCCAATTCCTCCGGAGCGTAGACGGGGTAGGCGTCCCGGGCCGGTCCCGGCCGAAACCAGGTGTCTTCGTAATAACCCTCGGTGACCGGAATGTGCAGTTTACGGGTGCGTCCGAGCAGCCGCCCGTCCGGCGCTACCAGGATGGCCGTGTTGTACCCACGCGGGTCCCCCGGAGCGTCGTCACCGCGCGGCCGCTCGAAGAGGGAGGCATGCACAACGACCCCGCGCAGCCCAGCCTGTTCCGCCGCGAAGGCCAACGTTGGTCCGGTCAACAGATCCTCCGCCGACTGCTTCGGCACACCCTGGGCCCTCGTGTGGGCGGGGTATTTGAGCAGCGTCAATTCGGGCAGGAAGACGACGCGGGCACCCTGTTCGGCGGCCAGACGGATGCCGTCGGCCAGCTCCGCGCGCAACGCGTCCTCGTCGGCGTGCCAGCGGTGCTGCACGAGAGCGACCCGAAGCGGCGTCCCGTTCTCGCCCGACGTGCGGGTCAGCGCATCGACGATGCCGGGGGCGTTGATCACAAGCATGATGAGACCTCTCTACGGGATGAATCACTGCCCTGTATGCTGAGTCACAGACTTCCGGCCACTGTTTTACTGTGACCGGACGAGCGCTGGTTGAGACAGTGCACAAGGCCCCGGCGATTCGTCTCCGGGGCCTTCTCGTATTGTGGCGGCTAACGGGCCAGGAAGGCCAGCAGAATCCGGTTGATGTCGTCCGAATGGGTCCAGAGCAGTCCGTGCGGCGCTCCGGCGATCTCCACGTATTCCGCTTCAGGCAGCGCTGCGTGGAAGGGGCGCCCAGTGGAGTCGATGGGCAGGATCCGGTCGGCGTCGCCGTGCACGATCAGGGTCGCCAGCTGAGACGCTCGCACCGCGGCCACATCCGGGCGGAAGTCCTCGTACCAGGTGGGCACGACGGCGTAGGCCGCGAGGGCCGCGCTCCGCGCGGCAGCGTTCCAGCTTGACCGCACGGCCTCCTCGCTGACACGGCTGCCGAGGTTCTCGTCGAGATTGTAGAAGTTCCCGAAAAAATCGGTGAACCATGCGTACCGGTCAGCCGTCGCCGCGCCGACAATCCCATCGAAGACGGATTTCGGCACGCCGGACGGATTGTCATCGGTCAGCAGCAGGAACGGCTCGAGGGAAGCGAGGAAGGCGAGCTTCGAAACCCGGCTCGTTCCGTAGGTGCCCACGTACCGACCGAGTTCGCCGGTGCCCATGGAAAATCCTACGAGCACGACGTCCCGCAGGTCCAACGTCGTCAGCACCGTGTCGAGATCGGCCGCGAAGGTGTCGTAGTCGTATCCCGCCGTGGGCTGGCTAGACGCACCGAATCCACGTCGGTCGTAGGTGATGACGCGGTAGCCAGCCTCGAGGAGCACCCTGGACTGCTTCTCCCAGGAATGACCGTCGAGCGGATAGCCGTGAATCAGAACGACGACCTGGCCAGTGCCGTGGTCCTCATAGTAGAGCTCGATGTCCGTGCTGTTTTCCTGCCCGACCGTGATGAATGCCATTCGTCTTGTTCCTTTCCCTGGTGGTGGAACGCCGATCCGAATTGAGCGGCGCGACATCAGCCTGTCAAGGCCGAAGACAATACTCAAGGGCCTGCGGCGTGGAGCCCGGCGACCGGCTCGCCGGCAACTCGGAGAGCGCACCGATTCGCGTTGACACCCCGCAGGCCCCGGAGCACTATGACTTTCAATTCCGCGCCCGTCCCTGCCGCCGGCCCCCTTATTGAGGTGGAGGCCCCTGTGCAGATTCCAGCTCCCTTCGACTTTGTGCGCGCCAGCACTGTCGACGATGCGATCAGCCTTTTGGAACGTCACGGGCTGGAGTCCCGGGTCGTGGCGGACCGATCCCTCTCGAGATCGACACCGAGGCGAATTATCAGCGGGCGCTCGCCGAATCGGGGCAGGCACGGATGGGGCAGGCACAACTAGGACGGAAACAATGAACGGCGCCGCTCGTATGGGTGCCGAGGACGATGTTCGCCGGCTGACGCGGGTGCTGGACACTCCACTGTTCCGGCTGCAGTGCTCTGAGGGCATCGATACGGGAGAGGCCCTCTACGAGTGGACCTACCCCCGCCAGTTGCTGGGAATCAGGCTGGCCGAGGCCCGAGCTGGGCACGGTGCGGGCCACGCATCCACCGATCGTGATCCTGACCTCCACTCGAACCCGTGACCTGCACGATGCCCTGACCCGGCGGTGCCTGTACCACTGGATCGACTATCCGACGCCGCAGCGGATCGCCGAGATCGTGCGCTGCCGGGTGCCGGACAGCGCCGCACCGATCGCACTGCAGGCGGCGTCGGCCATCACCCGGCTGCGCTCCCTGGACCTGGCGAAGCCGCCCGGCATCGCCGAGGCCATCGACTGGGTCTCGGCCCTGACCGTGCTCGGCGTCGACCAGCTCGACGCCGGCGGTGTGGACCGTACCTGGGGGTCGGTCCTGAAGAACCGCGACGACCTCGACCTCGCTGTCGGCCGGGGAGCCGCGTGGCTGGTCGGGGGTGATCATGGCTGACCGGGGATCACCAGGAATCCGGCGTGCCCATCCAGCCGGGGCAGGCCGGACGAGCGTCGAAGCAGCGGCGTTGGCGGCCGGGTTCAGCGCGGCACTGCGCCGCGCGGGCGTGCCGGGTTCTCCGGATCGGGCCGCCCGGTTGGCTGAGGCCCTCCCACTGGTTCCGCCCCACGCCCGCGACCCGTTGTCTTGGACGTGCCGGGTGGTCTTGGTCTCCTCCCGGGAGCAGGTGTCCGTGTTCGACGCTGTCCTCGACGCCGTGCTCACCAGAACGCTCGACCCGTCGGACTTCCGCGGTGACCAGAACGCTCCGCCGTCGACCGGTTCCGAGCCTCGCACTCGGCCGACCGCCGTCGAGCGGCGGGCGGCACGCGGCTAACGGAGAGCATCCGTCAATTCGTAGATGCCTGGGGCCGGCGCGCACTCGCCCGCGGGGCGGTCATCGTGATCATCTCGGACGGGTGCGCCCTCGACGACCCGGAATTGGTGCGCGCCCAGATGGCGAGGCTGCGTCGCCCTTCCTACCGCATCGTCTGGGTCAACCCGAGGAAGGGCGCCGTGGACTACGAACCGGTTGTGGGCGGAATGCAGGCCGCATTGCCCTCCCTGGACGCGTTCGTCGGCGGGCACAGTTACGCGGCCCTGGCAGAAGTAGCGGCGGCGATCCGCGCCGACCGCTCGGAAACACTCGAGAATATGAGGACCCGATAATGGACATCAACAGCACGTTCTCCGTCGTCGCACCGATCGACGAGGTGTGGAAGACTTTGATGGACTCCGAACGTGTTGCCGGCTGCGTACCGGGAGCACAGGTGCTGAACAAGCTTTCGGACGACGCCTATCAGGTGGGAATGAAAGTGAAACTGGGTCCGGTGACCATGCAGTACAGAGAACAGCTGACGGTGGTCGAACGTGATGCGTCCGGTCATCGGGCCGTGTTCGAGGGGCGCACGCAAGAAACCCGCGGCCAGGGGACCGCGCAGGGCACAGCCGCGCTCACGCTCGTCGAGGCGGACGGCCAGACCCAGGGCACGGTCGCCGATGTCGCCCTCTCCGGCAAAGTGGCCGCAATGGGGCGCAGCATAATCGGCAGCGTGACAGACCAGATGATGACCCTTTTCGCCGAGAACCTGCAGGCCATGGTCGCGGGTCCGGCAGCCGAACCGGCGGCGGGGCAGGTCACCGAGTCGGTCGCCGAGACCAGGACCGCCTCGGTGCAGCCACCGGTAGCGACCCCGGATGACGCAGCGAAGTCCACGACCGCCGGGTGGGCACCCGAACCCAGCGCACCGCAGCCGGCCGCCGAATCTAGCCTGAGCGCCCTCGATCTGGCCCGGGGCATCGTCATAGACCAGCCCAGCAGCCTGCCCAAGCTCCTCGGGCTGATCGCCGCGGTGGCGTTCATCGACCATCACATCGGGCGCCGAGCGAGCAGCCGGTAGCCCGGATGAGCCAACCTGGAAAGGTCTCCACTTGTGCGTGAGGTTCTGAAACCGCTTGTGGCGGGATGGCAGGACGGCGCCGTCGTCGGCCTGGCGACCGTTGTGCGGACCTTTCAGTCCGCCCCCAGGCCTGCGGGAGCGTCGATGCTGGTCACCGCGGACGGAGAGGTGGTTGGGTCGCTGTCCGGTGGCTGCGTGGAGGGTGCCGTCTACGATCTCGCCGCCCAGGTCATCGAGCATGGCGTTCCGGTGCTCGTGCGCTACGGCATCAGCGACGATGAGGCCTTTTCCGTGGGACTGACCTGCGGCGGCGTCCTCGATGTCTTCGTCGAGCCGGTCAGCCAGCAGAGCTTCCCAGAGCTGGCTGAGGTGGAGCAGGACATCGCCGTATCCGCTGCGGTAGGGGTCGCCACCGTGATCGAGCACCCCGATCCCAGCCGACTGGGCCGCCACCTGATCATCCGGCCGCACGGTTCCGACGGGGATCTGGGCTCGGAACGAGCGAACCGGGCCGTGAGCGACGATGCCCGCGGACTGCTCGCTGCCGGGAGCAACAGCACCCTCACCTACGGCCCCGACGGCGAACGGCGCGGTGAGGGGATGCGGGTCTTTGTCAACAGCTACGCGCCGCGGCCACGGATGCTGGTGTTCGGCGCCATCGATTTTGCCGCTGCCCTGGCCCGGCTGGCTTCCTTCCTCGGCTACCGCGTCACGGTGTGCGACGCCCGGGCGGTCTTCGCCACTCCAGCCCGGTTCCCGGAGGCCGAGGAAGTCATCGTCGGGTGGCCGCACCGCTATCTGGCTGAACAGGTCACGGCCGGGCTCGTGGACGAGCGCACGGTCATCTGCGTGCTCACCCACGACCCGAAATTCGACGTGCCGCTCCTCGAGGTGGCCCTGACCCGTGGCCCGTTCGCGTACATCGGCGCCATGGGGTCGCGGCGCACCCACGAGGACCGCCTGACCCGGCTGCGCGAGGCCGGTCTAGCCGAGACTGACCTGGCGAGACTGCACAGCCCGATCGGGCTGGACCTCGGCTCCCGCACGCCGGAAGAAACGGCGGTGTCCATCGCCGCGGAAATCATCGCCGAGCGGTGGGGCGGTAGCGGTGAGCCGCTGAGCAGGCTGGCCGACCGGATCCACCACGACGACCTGGACGGGCAGTCCCTGTCCGTCGGGCGGGATTGACCGGCGAATCCGGCGTAACCGCCTTCTACACGCGCCTCCCGAAGCGAGCGTGGATCGGATGCCTCCACCGGGGCGCCCACCACGGGCCCTTCTCGAAGTCGGGCCGGTCGTACCGGATCTCCCGCACGACGGCCGGACCCTCGCTCTGCTCGACGCCGACCCGTGACACCCCGTAGCCGTTGACCTTCAGCGGCGGTGTCGTGCCCGTGACGTTCAGCAGCGTCGCCACCGCCAAGGCCAGGGCCGCGTTCCGGAGCTGACAGGTAGACCCCGTGGATGAGCAGGGACAACGACTCCGTGTCCTTCCCGTCATCACCCCGCAGCAGGTCGGCGGCCCGGCCTGCCTCACCCTCCACCGTGGGTCCGGCGCTGGAGAGCCGCTGGAAGAGACTCTCCCCCGTCGCCCCGAACAGCGCCGTCGGCACGCATGCGGCGATCGTGATCGCCCAGACCTCAGCTCGTGAGCGTTCCCCGGCTTTCGCCGCGCTCGAATGTCCGGGTGAGAGTTCAGGGTGCTTCGTCGACGATGCCGATAAAGGCGTTGCCGATGCCGTCGACCTCGGTGCGACTCAGACCGGCGGCAGGACCTGGGAGCTCTTCGGGACCGTGGTAGTCGCAGGTCAGGTACGTGAACGCCGGCCACCATTTCTTGGGGCGCGCGGCCTCGGAGAACCCGCAGACTTCGCAGCGAAGTTCCACCCAGACCGGCTTCCTGCCGGTGCGGTTGGCACGGGACTGAACGAGCCACGCCGGCGGGGTGCGCTCGATCTCAGCCAGCTCGGCCTCGGACATCCGGGCGGGCAGATCGTGGCGCTGCGCCATTTCGAGCGGAATATCGAGGCGCAGTGCAGCCATTCGTCGCGTAATCATCTCGGATAAGAATAGTTGCTCCCGCACCGGTCGCGGTTACTCTCGTGGACAAGGCCGCGCACCCTGCAGGTCGACCGCCAGGAGGACTGCCACCGCTCCAGACACCCGCGCCCGCAGAGCGGTGCCGCCCAGGGACTCGACCACGAACGGCACAGTGACGATGGAGGTACGCTGATCCCGGCGCCGCGCGCCGAGCCGGACCGGCACGGCGCGCAGAAATCTCAGCCCGTGAAAGACTGAGGCATGCGCGATATTGTCTCCCCTCTCGGCCTGCTCCTCGACGTGGACGGGCCGATCGCCAGCCCCGTCACCCGCACCATCGCCACGCCCAGCATCATCACGGACCTCATCCGGCTGGCCGGAGCCAACGTTCCCATCGCCTTCATCACCGGCCGGTCGTCAACCTTCATCCGCGAGCAGGTTGTCGCGCCGCTTCGGGCTGCCGGCCTTCCTGAATCGATGCGAATGTACGGCGTCTGCGAGAAGGGCGCCGTCTGGTTCCCGATCACGGCCGAAGGCATAGGCGACATCGTCATCGACGAAACAGTGGCCCTGCCCGTTGCTGCCGTCGAGCTGCTGCGCACCCTCGTGGCGGACCGTTTCGCCGACACGATGTTCTTCGACGAGACGAAGCAGGCCATGGTATCCGTCGAGCAGCGCACGGATGCCGATGACGCCCGGTACCAGACGGCCGCCGCCGAGTTCACCGAGGCCGCATTCTCGGCGCTCGTGGGACTCGGGCTGGGCATCCGTTTCGGTGATCGCATCGTTTCGGACGCTGCCGGCGCCGTGGGGTTTCGGATCGACCCGACCATCATCTCCACCGACATCGAGTCGGTCACCCTCGACAAGGACCGCGGTGCGGAGCGGGCCCTGGCCTTCTTCTCCGAATCGGGTTCGCTCCCCCTGGTCTGGCGGTCGGTCGGGGACTCGCGTAGCGACTACCTGATGGCGGACCATCTGCACACCGCCGGGTACGACGTGGCTCACGTGGACGTGCGGCCGTCCGACGGCATCCTCGACCGCCCCTACCCAGTGATCGTTGAAGGGGACTTGATCCACGATGCGGCGGGTGCCAAGTTCCTCCGCCACTGGGTTGACAAGCTCGGCCTGCGCTGAGGCCTCCGCTGCGGCTAGCGCTGCGACTTACGGACACGTGCCCGGGTCAGTCGGAGGTGAACCGGATACCGTCCTGCAGGCGGCTGCGCACCTCGAACACCTTCTCGAAACTGCCACGGTCCATCCCGGGTAGCCCGCTCCGGAGCACTCCGATCAGTCGCGACCGGGGCAAGGTGATGACCGTCGGTCGGCGGCCGCGTCCGGGAACGGCCAGCGGCTCCGTGAGGGCATCGTCAGGCAGCACGATCAGGACCGCTGTGAATCGGATCCGGAGCGACTTCGCAAGGGCCCGCACGGCGCCTTCGACCTCCTCGATGGGCCGATCGTCGGGCCCGAGGGCCTCACCGACGAGCTCTCCGCGGCGAAGCTGAACCGCTCCGCCCCAGTCCTCGGAGAGGACCGCGAACAGTCCGGCCGGTCCGAGGACGACGTGGTCCACCTTCGCCTGGTGAGTGCCTGCCACCACGTCGTGCCAAGCCGTGAAGCCGATACCAAGACCCGAGACGAGCTGCGCGGTCGATTCCTCGGCCAGCGCCTTCGCCAGACAGTGCCGGATCTCCCGAGGCGCGGAACGAATCAGCGCGGGTTCGTACGGGTCGTCAATGGCGCGCCCACGCCCGACCCACTCCCGGAGGAGGTCCAGGTAGCGCTGGCGCGCCTCACCGCCCGGATGGCCGTACATACGTGCGCGCGGTCCGGCCTGGGTGGCCGGGCTGCGCCCGGTACCGGACGCGTACGCGGTTCGCACCGGCTCGGCCGTGGATTCCGGGTACCGACGGCGGTCGTAGTCGGCCCGGCTTCCCGGACTTCCGATGCGTTCCCACGCAATCTGCACGGCGTGGAAGGAAGCGGCGTCTCCGCCGACATCCGGATGCGTGTGGCGGAGCAGACGACGGTAGGCACGACGGAGTTCGTCGTCGGTTGCCGACGGGCTGACGCCGAGCACCTCGTAGGGCGACGCCGCGGTCGGGCTCTCTGACATCCAGCGATCTCTTTCAGCGTTAGTGCGGCCTGCAGTGGAACCGCCGTTCATTCGTTACCTCACACTACCGACCCAGGCTGGCATCTCGCCTGACGGTCTTGGCGCGTCCCGGGACATCACGCATACGTGGCACGATCGGCATATGACAAGGCAGAATCGTCGGCTGCACCGCTCGAGCACCCGATTGCTCGGCATGTTCTCGGTGGGTGTCGTAATCGGCGCTGCAACCGGAGTATCCGCGGATTGGACTCTGGCTCCGATCGTCGGCTGGGCGGCAGCGTGCGTCACCTACGTCTCCTGGGTGTGGTTGACCATCGGACCGATGGACATCGCGAGCACGGCCCGCCACGCAGCCGGGGAGGATTCATCCCGGGGCGCGGCCGACATCCTGATCCTTCTCAGCAGCCTCGGAAGTCTCGGCGCCCTGGTGGTGCTTCTGGTTGGGACCCAGGCCACAACTGGTGCGCAGCGCGGCATGCTCGCGGCGGCAGCCGTTCTCAGCGTCGGGCTCTCCTGGACGCTGGTGCACACCCTCTTCACTCTCCGGTACGCGTCGCTGTACTACTCGGGCACGCCCGGCGGTGTGGATTTCAACCAGGCCGAGCGGCCGAGCTACGGGGATTTCGCGTACCTCGCGTTCACCATCGGGATGACATTCCAGGTGTCCGACACGACCTTGCAGTTACACGCCATCCGGATGACCGCCCTACGCCACAGCCTGCTGTCGTACCTGTTCGGGTCTTTCATCCTGGCGACCCTGATCAACCTTGTGGCCGGTTTGCTGCGCTGATCAGCCCGCAAATTTCCGGACCGGGCGGCCGGCCACGCCGACGTCGGCCACGAAGAGTGACCCTGCCAACGGGTCCTGCCCCGGCCTGAGGTTCTCTCGCGTGGTGGTGATGATGAGCTGCTTGAGTTCTTTGCCGCCGAACGTGCACGCAGTCACGTTGGTGGCGCCGACGTCCACGATTCCGTCGAGCCGGCCGTCCGGCGTGTACCGGCGCACAGCGCTTCCTCCGTAGAGAGCCACCCACACACCTCCCTCGCTGTCAACGGTCAGGCCGTCGGGAAACCCGTCTTCGGATGGGATCTCCGCGAAGCGGCGCAGCCCGGTCAGGCCGGACTCGCGGCAGTAGTCCAGCACGGCGATCCGACCGCTAGGGGTGTCGTTGAAGTAGGCGAGGGAGCCGTCCGGGCTCCACTCCAACCCGTTCGAGATGGTGAGGCCCTCCAGGACGACAGTCACCGTGCCGTCCGGATCCAGCCGGTACAACCGTGCCGCCCCGGGCGACTGGTCGTAGGCCATGGTTCCGCAGTAGAAGCGACCATGCGGGTCGCAGCCACCATCGTTCATCCGCAACCCGGGGTCAAGCTCCAGCGCACCGAAATCGGTGATCGTGCCCGCAGCGTCTTCCAGTGCGAAACCGCTCTCAAGAGCGATCACGGCACCGCCCGAGCGCCGTGGACGAAGTGCCGCCGCAATACTGCCGACGTGCCGGCGGCTGACAGTGTCACCCTGCAGGGAGAGCACATCACCGGCGTACAGATCAACCCAGCGCAGTCCGCCCCAACTCTCGGACCAGACCGGACCTTCACCGTGGAAGGCGACCGGGTCGGTCCTCTGTGTGGCGTGCACGGATGCTGCTGTCCGGCCGGAAAACGAAGGTGTCAGTCGCGGAGAACCTGGACCGGAATGGCCACGGCCAGGGAAACGCAGAGGATTCCGCTGAGGAAAATGGGCAACTGCCAGGCCGTCACCTCGAATGCGAACCCGAACAGCCAGAGACCGAAGACGAAAATGGCCATTGCGACGGTGAAGGCGACGGCGTTCATGGTGCGATCCTTTCGAGCGATGCCCGCACGCGGTGCCGGGCCGATGAATCGAGCGTACCGGTTCGCTCGTCAGATGGTAGACGGCTCCCCGACGGGCTCGATCAGTTCCGGTCCATCGCCACGCACGGGAGCCACCTCGTGGTACCGCAGGCTTTCTCCCGATTCACGGGATGCGGCCACTGCCGCGTTCACCAGGTCCTGGTCTCCGACCGTATGGGGGTCGAGCCACTGGTCCCACCACTCCTCGCCGACGATCACCGGCATGCGGTCGTGCAGGGCCGCCAGCGATCCCTCAGCGTCCTGGGTCAGTATCGTCGCCGACAGAACCCAGCGGGCCGGATCGTCGTCGGACAGTGCCGGATTTCGCCACCACGAGTACAGGCCGGCGAAGGAGAGCGGCAACCCGTCATCCGAGTGGATGAAGTACGGGGTCTTCACTGTGCCGGACGTGCGCCACTCGTAGTAGCCGGTGGCAGGCACGAGTGCTCGTCGGGAGGCGACCGAGGTGGCGAACGTCGGCTTGGCCGCAGCGGTTTCTGAGCGCGCATTGAACGTGGGGAAGCCGCCCTGGAGCTCGGTTGCGAATGCGGGAACGAGGGACCACCGCGCGGATTCGAGACGCCGCACGACCGACCCTGATTTCGCCGACTCGAGCACGATGGGGATCTGTTCGGTGGGCTTGATGTTCCACGACGGTGCAGGGAGATTCTCGCCCTCGTGCTCGACGTCGAACATCGCGGCGAGATCGGACGCCGTATCCGTGATGATGAATCGACCGCACATAGCGCTTAGGTTACTACCGCCCGCCGACACCGGTTCGATTGCGCCGGGCATCCGCTAGCGTCGATTCCGGCGTCGGCACGGCGCAGGAGCGAGATTGGCCAGGAATGGACGAGCGGAATATGCAGGAACGTCACGGCGCGGACCAGTACGGCGCAGATCGGTACAGCGCGGATGTGCTCTCCCCGGGTTGGCGCGAGAGCGGTCGAAAGGTCATTCCGAACCGGGAGGCTGTGACCGATCTCGTTGTCGAAGAAGTTGCAACCGGGTTCTGTGGCGCCGTGGTGCGGGTCGAGAAGAAGATCGTCACCCTGGAAGACCGCCATGGCAAGCTGCGGCTCTTCCCGCTCGGGGGCGGCTTCCTGATCGACGGCGAGCCCGTGGTCCTCGTCGTACCGGCACGCTCCACTTCGCACAGCCGTGCACGCACGGCATCGGGATCCTTAGCCGTGACGGATGCTCCGGCTCGCATAGCCAGGGCCAGCCGCATCTTCGTCGAGGGCCGGCACGACGCAGAACTGGTCGAAAAGGTTTGGGGCGCTGACCTGCGCATCGAGGGCGTCGTGGTCGAGTACATCCAGGGCGTGGACAACCTCGAGGTGCTCCTGAAGGAATTCCGTCCGGGACCCACCCGACGCGTCGGGGTATTGGTCGATCACCTCGTCGCCGGCTCGAAGGAGAGCCGGATCGCCCAGGCCGTGGCGCACGGGCCAAACGCACGCAATGTGCTGGTGGTCGGACATCCGTACATCGACGTCTGGCAGTCAGTGAAACCGGAACGCCTGGGAATGGCAGCCTGGCCCAGCATTCCGCGCAGCATCGAGTGGAAGCACGGTATCTGCGAGGCCCTCGGCTGGCCCCACGAGGAGCAGGCCGACATTGCCAGGGCCTGGCAACGGATCCTCGGCCGGGTGCGCACCTACGCCGACCTTGAGCCGCAGCTTCTGGGCCGGGTCGAGCAGTTGATCGACTTCGTCACCACAGAGAACTGAGCACTTCCACGGATTTGGGCAATTCTTGCAAGAAACGTAACGCTTTGGAACCGAATCAGCGCAGAATCCGGGTGCAACCGAGCGATGTGGGCTAGAGTTATCCCAGTAGTTGTAGTGCTTGCACGTCTTAAAACGTGGTGACTCCGGTTGCCGCGGCGTATTCCTTTCGGAAGCGGACGACGAATACCGCGACGAACGGCCTCGAAAGTCGGGGCCTTTCTATTACTCCTGGAGGAGTTTCATAATGGCAACAGGTACCGTGAAATGGTTCAACGCTGAAAAGGGCTTCGGCTTCATCGCTCCCGACGACGGAAGCGCTGACGTGTTCGCGCACTACTCCGCGATCGCTTCGAACGGCTACAAGTCGCTCGACGAGAACCAGAAGGTCGAGTTCGAGGTAACCCAGGGCCCCAAGGGTCCTCAGGCCGAGAACATCCGCGCCCTCTAAGCTGCGGAACTGCGCGCACAGCGCAACTGCTCACCGAGCCTCACAGCTCACGAGCTTCCAGAACGCCCCTGCTTCGGCAGGGGCGTTCTGTGCGTCACCGGCCCTACTTGACGAGATCCTGCCAGCCGTCGCCATCGACATACTCGAAAATGAGGTTGGTTTCAGTGTGGGCGACGGCCGGATGCTCTGCGAGATGCTCGAGCACGAAATCGCGCAAGTCAGAGGCGTCCGCCGCGGCCACGTGCAGCAGGTAGTCATCGGCACCGGCGGTGTGGAAAAGGCCGATCACGCCCGGCCAGTGCGGCGCCGCAGAACGGAAGTCGTCGATCTGCACTCGGGCGTGCTTGACCAGTCGCACCGAGATCAGCGCCTGTAAAGATGCACCCAGCGCCGCGAGGTCGATATTCGCCCGGTAGCCTCGGATGTGTCCCAGCTGCTGGAGCCGCCGCAGGCGCAGCGACACGGTCGATTCGGCGACGCCGATCTCAGCGGCCAGTGCTGCGCCGGAGGCACGCGCATTGACCGACAGGGCACGCAGCAGTGCACGGTCGACCCGGTCGATTTCTGTTTTCTTCGGTTCCATCGCCACACTCTTTCTTCCTTGAGCAGCTTATGCGATTCAACGACTTGTTTCGGAAGGGTCTTCACTCCATCTTGCGCATCGCCACAGATTCTGTTTTTGTCTCTTCATGATGCCAACGATGCCACTGCTGCCGATCGACGAGACCACCCCGCGTACGCTGACCCCGCACCTGGACACAATTGCCGTGCACGGCGGCATGACGGGGGTGACCGCATCAGGATCACACGTGCCCGTGATCGACCTCTCGACGACCAACCCACTGGCGGGCGTCGAATGCGGCGGCGACTCGTATGAGAATCTAGCGACCGGCGGCACAAAGCGAGAGGGTGACTCCGCGGTATACCAGAGGCTCTGGCAGCCGGGTGTAGCCCGATTCGAAACGGCCCTATCGGCGTTGGAGGGCACCGAGGGCACGGTCGCCTTCGCCAGCGGGATGGCCGCACTGGCGGCAGTGCTGATCGCTTCCGTTGCCGCCGGCACGCCACACGTGGTGGCGCTGCGACCGATCTACGGCGGCACCGACCATGTACTTGCCACGGGTCTGCTGGGCACGACGGTGACTTGGGTCGACACTGACGGGGTCGCGGCGGCGATTCGACCCGACACCGGGCTGGTCATCCTGGAGTCCCCGGCTAACCCAACGCTCTCCCTGACCGACATCGCGGCCGTGGTGGCATCAGCCGGACGTGTGCCGGTTCTGGTCGACAACACGTTCGCCACCCCCGTGCTGCAGCGTCCGTCAGAGTCAGGCGCAACCCTCGTGCTGCACAGCGCGACCAAATTCCTGGGCGGCCACGGGGACGTGATGGGCGGCACGGTCTCCGGTCCCGAAAGCTGGATGGCGCGCCTGCGGCAGGTGCGCGCGCTGACCGGCGGCGTCCTGCACCCGTTCGCCGCCTATTTGCTGCATCGGGGTCTGCGCACGCTGCCGGTGCGAGTGCGCGCCCAGCAGGCAACCGCCGGCACGATCGCGGATCGCCTACTCGGACATCCGTCCGTCGCCCAGGTGCTGTATCCGGCTCTGCCCGGGCAGGATCCCCTGGGGCTTCTGGGCCGCCAGGCCAGCGGTGCCGGGTCGATCATAGCCCTGGATCTGGCCGGCGGATTCGACGCGGCCGTGCGGTTCACCGAGGCCTGCTCTCTGATCACCCACGCGGTCTCCCTCGGTGGAGTCGACTCCCTGGTGCAGCATCCGGCCTCGCTCACCCACCGACCGGTGGAGGCCGGCGCCCGCCCCGGGGCTGGAATCGTGCGGCTGTCCATCGGCCTCGAGCACCCCGACGACCTCCTCGACGACATCCTCACCGCCCTCGACGTGGCGCGGGAAGCCGTCGTCTGAGTCGGCTGCGTCCGAGTCAGCTGCGGCCGAGTCGGCGGCGGAGCAGGTCGATTCGGTTCTGCAGTTGGGTCACGCTCGCCTGTGCCACCGCGGGGCCGCCGCACTCGCGGCGAAGTTCGGCGTGCACCATTCCGTGCGGTTCCCCGGCCAGCTTCGACCACATGCCCACGAGGCTCGCCAGCAGAGTGCGCTGCTCCTTGAGGGTTCGGTACAGCGGCGGTGGCTCCGGTGGGGAAACCTCGCCCGTGACGGGGTCCTTGCGGCGGTCGGTGGAGCGTTTGGCCTGCCGGTGCTGGCGCTGGCGCAACAGCTCCGAAACCTGCTCGGGTTCGAGCAGCCCGGGGATGCCGATGAAGTCGAATTCCTCGTCGGTGCCCGGCTCCGCCAACTCGCCGAACTCGTCACCGTTGAACATGACCATGTCGAAAGTGGCCTGAGAATCAATGGCCTGCCAGGTGAATTCCTCGCCGAGGTCGTCGGAGGCCTTCTCCGACTTGTTGGCGTCGGCGACCATAGCGTCTTCAGGGTTGTACATCCCGTCTTCGCCGTCGTCGCGGTTGCTGCGGTCGAGGGCGTGGTCGCGCTCAAGCTCGAGCGCATTCGCCAGGCTGAGCAGGCTGGGAACATTGGGCAGGAAAATGGACGCCGTCTCACCTCGGCGTCGGGCGCGAACGAACCGGCCGATCGCCTGGGCGAAGAAGAGCGGGGTGGATGCGCTGGTCGCGTAGACGCCTACGGCGAGGCGAGGCACGTCGACGCCCTCCGACACCATCCGTACCGCAACCATCCACCGCGAGGTGTTATGCGAGAACTCGTCGATCCGGTCGCTCGACTCCTTCTCGTCGGAGAGCACCACGGTGACCGACTCCCCCGAGATCTCCTGAAGGATGGCCGCATAGGCGCGCGCCATGGTCTGGTCGGTCGCGATCACAAGACCACCGGCATCCGGGATGCCGTGGCGCACCTGGGTCAGGCGCAAGTCGGCAGCCCGCAGAACGGCGGGGATCCACTGACCGGTGGGCTCCAGAGCCGTGCGCCAGGCCTGGGACGTCACGTCCTTGGTGTTGCCCTCTCCGAGCTTGGCTTCCATCTCGTCGCCCGCCCGCGTGCGCCACTTCATGTGCCCGGCGTAGACCATGAACATGACCGGGCGCACGACGCCGTCTTCGAGGGCGCGACCGTAGCCGTAGTTGTAGTCGCTCTGGGACAGACGAATGCCGTGCTCGTCGGGCAGGTAACTCACAAAAGGAATGGGCGAGGTGTCCGAGCGGAACGGGGTGCCGGTGAGCGAGAGCCGGCGGGTGGCCGGTTCGAACGCCTCACGGATCGCGTCGCCCCAGCTCAGCGCGTCTCCGCCGTGGTGCACCTCGTCGAGGATCACGAGGGTGCGGCTGGACTGGGTGAGCTGCCTGTGCAGGGCCGCCCGGCTGGCCACCTGGGCGTAGGTGACTGCGATGCCGTGGTAGTGCTTACCGTAGCGGCCGTTGGCGTTCTTGAAGTTCGGGTCAAGCCGGATGCCCGCTCGTGCCGCGGCATCCGCCCACTGTCGTTTGAGGTGCTCAGTGGGAGCGACCACGGTAATGCTGTCGATCAGCCGGCGGGCCTTGAGCTCTGCGGCGAGGCGCAGGGCGAAGGTGGTCTTGCCTGCGCCCGGCGTCGCGGCGGCGAGGAAATCACGCGGCTGGTGAACGAAATACGCTTCCAATGCCTCTGCTTGCCAAGCCCGCAGCTTCCCGGCTGTGCCCCATGCGGCGCGCTCTGGGAACGACGGCGAGAGGTGTTCGGCTGCACTCGTCCCCTGGGCAGGACCGAAGGGGGGTGGAGTATTCACTTCATAAGAACTTACCCGCTGCGCGGACGCCTGTGGGTCCGGGGGGAGAATGGAGCCATGACGACGACGATGCATCCGTGGTCCCGCTATGTCGCCCTGGGCGATTCCTTCACCGAGGGCGTGGGTGATCCGGAGCAGAACAGCCCGGGTGGCAACCGGGGCTGGTCGGACCGCGTCGCCGAGGTGCTCAGCCAGGGCGCACCGGACTTCGCCTACGCCAACCTTGCCGTGCGCGGCAAGCTGATCGACCAGGTCATAGCCGAGCAGATCGACCCGGCACTGGCACTGCGCCCCGACCTGATCACCTTCTCGGCGGGCGGCAACGACGTGCTCCGGCCCGGGTCGGACCCTGATGCGATCGCCGCCCGGTGCGAGGAGGCGGTTGCCCGCCTCAGCCGGGACAACGCGACCATCGTTCTCTTCACGGGCGCCGATGTGGGCTTCTCCCCCGTGTTCCGCGGCATCCGCGGCAAGATCGCCATCTACAACGAGAATATGCGCGCGGTGGCGGCGAAGTACGACTGCATCGTCGCCGACCTCTGGTCGCTCACCGCGATCCAGGATGCCGGCATGTGGTCCACGGACCGGCTGCACCTGAATGCCCTCGGTCATCACACGGTGGCTCGGACGGTGCTGTCCGTCCTCAACGTGCCCAATTCACTCCAACCTCAGAAGCCAGAACCTCTGCCGGTCCGTACCTTCCGGGAGGCCCGAACCGAGGACATGCAGTGGGCGCGAGAATACTTGCTGCCCTGGGTGCTGCGTCGCATCCGCCACCAGTCGTCCGGCGACCATGTGCTGCCCAAGCGCCCCGACGCCGCGCCGTTCAGCCAACCGCGCCACTGAACCCGTTGGGATGCAGGTCGCTCAGCCCGCGGCTAGCGCCCCCGGGTGGGTAAAGCGCCAGCCGGGACCTGGGTCGGTCAGTTCGCGCTCGAGCACCAGCGGCACGCTCACGGTGGTGTCGCCCACCTGGAAGTCCACGGCGCCCGCCTTTTCGCCGGCCTCGCCAAGAGTGACCGGGCGGGCCGTCGAAACCGCCGTGATGGGCGTGTCGGACCACACGACGGCGGATGCCGACTCGGCCGCAACCGCCCGGCTCGTCTGACCCCACTGTGTGTCGTAGGACGCATACGCGGCCCCCTTGTCCGCGAGGGTGACCTCTCGGAAACCGGGTTCAACGCTGTCGAGCAGGTCCACGATCGATTCGTTCAACTCGGTGTGCGTGTCACCGCCGAGCATGACGCCGACCAGGGTGACGGTTTCGTCGCCGACGGCGAATTCGGCCGAGTACAGCAGGCAGGCGCCGGCCTCATCCGTGGTGCCCGTCTTCAGCCCGGTCACCCCGTGCGTGCCGATCAACTTGTTGGTGTTGACGACGGTTCCGATACCGGGCAAATCGGATGTCTGCATCGCGACGATCGAGGCCAGCACGGGATTCGCCAGTGCGAGCTTCCCGATCGTGACCAGGTCGCTCGGACTGCTTACGCTGGCGGGCGACAAGCCGCTGGTGTCGGCCACGGCAGTGTCCGTCAGGCCGTTCTCAGCCAGCCACGAGTCGGCGGCGGTCAGATAGGCCTCCACGGAACCGTACGCCCAGATCGCCAAGGAAATGCTGTAATTGTTGGCGGAGGGCAGCAGCATGGCCTCGAAGGCCTCACGCTGGTTGAGCACCAGACCGTCCGAGACGGGAGCGACCGATCCGTCTTCGGCGATCACGTCGTAGTAGATGTCGACGTCTGCCTCGGTGAAGGTGATGTCCGGGCCCGACTCGTCACCGGTCAGCGGCTTCTCCTCGAGCAGCACGAGGGCTGTGACCATCTTGGTGATGCTGGCGATCGGCATCGACTCCTGCTCGCCCGCGTCCCCGAGCAGATCCGGGTAGCCGACCGCACCGATGGCGCCTGCCCCCGTGTCGGGCCAGTCGAGTTCGGCGGCCGGCTGAGTCAGTGCGGCCGGTTGAACCAGCTCCACAGCCGCGGCCGGCACCGGCGCGAGCCCGGTGCCGGCCAGGTAGCCGATTCCGCCTACTGCGACGACGAGGGCGGCTACGACGGCAACCCGACGGCGGAGGAACATTTGGCGTCGGGACAGTGGCATCCGACGACTCTACCAAGCACCCCGTGGTTCAGACGCGCAGGGCATACAGCGCGACGGCGCTGGCCGAGGCCACATTGAGTGAATCGACGCCGTGCAGCATCGGTATCGTCACGACCGTGTCGGCGGCAGCGAGGGCCTGCGTGCTGAGCCCGTCGCCCTCCGCCCCGAGGATCAGAGCCAGCCGTTCCGGGATGTTCGCGGCGAACCGGTCGAGGTTCACGGCGTTGTCGGAGAGTGCCAGGGCGGCTAGGTGGAAACCGGCCTCATGCAGCAGCGGGGCAGCCTCACTCCATTCCGGCAGCCGGGTCCACGGGACCTGCAGCACCGTGCCCATGCTCACCCGCACGCTTCGCCGGTAGAGCGGGTCGGCGCAGCGGGGTGTTATCAGCACGGCATCCGCCCCGAGCCCGGCGACCGAGCGGAAGATGGCGCCTACGTTGGTGTGGTCGACGATGTCTTCAAGGATGACGATGCGCCGGGCGTCGCGGATCACCTCGTGCACCGGCACAAGGGCAGGGCGGTGCATGGCCGCCAGGGCGCCGCGGTGCAGGTTGTAACCGGTCAGGCGTTCGAGCACGGATGCCTCTCCGACGTACACGGGCACGTCCGGCCAATCCGCAAGCAGCGGGATCACGTCTGGAAGCCACTGCTCTTGCAGCAGAACGGACCGGGGACGGTGCCCGGCCGCGAGGGCACGCGTGATGACCTTGCTCGATTCGGCGATGTAGAGGCCGCCGGCCGGTTCGCTCACACGGCGCAGCGCCACGTCCGTCAGTCGGGCGTAGTCGACAAGACCGGGCAGGTCGAGATTTTCTATGGGGACGATCTGCACAGCGGGGGCGCCTTTCACGAGGAGATCTGACCAGCCTGCCAGTTCCCTGTCCAACTCGAAAACTCACGAGTTTAGACTCGGTGTACACAGGATGGAGCACCATGACCACCAAGACGATTCCGGTCGCCTCCGTCGCCCCTGCCGCCGCGCTGGACGCCGTGGCCGAATTGCTCCGCGGCCGCCACACCGCGGTTCTGACCGGTGCCGGCCTCAGCACCGACTCCGGCATCCCCGACTACCGCGGCAAGGGCGCCCCCGTGCGCACGCCGATGAACTTCGACACCTTCATCAACGACGAGCGTGCCCGCAAACGCTACTGGGCAGGCAGCCACGTTGGCTGGCACCGGTTTCGCGCCGCCGAGCCCAACCTGGGACACCGGTCCCTCGCCCGACTCGAGCTCAGCGGGCTGATCAGCGGCGTCATCACCCAGAACGTGGACGGCTTGCACACGCGCGCCGGGTCGCGCCACGTCGTGGACCTGCATGGGTCCCTGGACCTCGTCGTGTGCCTGGACTGCGACCAGGCATTCGGCCGCGACAGCGTCGCCAGCCGCCTCGAAGCCGCCAACCCGACTCTGGGAACAGCGGACGCCGTGAACACCGCCCCTGACGGCGACGCGGACGTCTCCGACATCGACGGCTTCACCATCCCCGACTGCTCGGTCTGCGGTGGCATGCTCAAACCCAATGTGGTCTTCTTCGGTGAACTCGTGCCCACGGTTAAGTTCACCGAGGCCACGGCCCTCGTCTCCGGTGCGGAGGCCCTGATCATCGCCGGCTCCTCCCTGTTCGTCAACTCGGGCATACGCCTTCTGGAGCAGGCCCGCCGGCGCAAGTTGCCGATCGTCGTCATCAACCTCGGCGAGACCAAGGGCGACGGACGGGCGATGATCAAGCTGGAAGCGGGCACGTCGGAGTCGTTGGCCGGGCTGGCCGACCGGCTCGCCGGCTGACCGGCCTGCGCGACCAGACTTTCCCGGTGACAACAGGAACGGCAGAATGACCAGACTTTCGATTGTGCGACACGGACAGACCGAGTGGAATCTGCACACCCGCATCCAGGGCAGCACCGATATCCCACTCAATTCGACGGGACGAGCGCAGGCCGCCGAGGCCGGGCTGCGACTGCAGTCCCGCAGCTGGGATGCGATCGTGACCAGCCCGCTCGGCCGAGCGCACGAGACGGCCCGGATCATCGCCGGGGAACTCGGTTTGCCCAGCCCGGAGGTCATCGCAGAGCTCACCGAACGCCACCACGGCCAGATCGAGGGCCTGACCTTCGCCGAGCGAAAGCTCCGCTTTCCCGACGGCGTCACCGTCCCCGGCCTGGAGACCAGGCAGGAAGTGCTCGACCGGGTGCTACCGGCCTTCGAGCGCCTCTCCGCGGCCCGCCGTGGCCAGTCGGTGCTCGTGGTCTGCCATGGCGGCGTGATCGGCACCCTGCTCCGTCACGCTACGGCGGGAGAGCGACCACGCCAGAACGAGCTCATCGCTAACGGCTCGGTGCACGACTTCGTCTGGCGAGCTGGCCGGCTCGAGCTCACGCACTTCGACGCGACCCTGCGTGGCGAGGCCGAGAACACGCACTACACAGGCTGAGTCGGCTCAGGGAGGGCGATGCTGCGGGGCGGGTCGCTGATCCGACCTGGGTCGACGTCCGGCTCCGTGAGCAATGCCAGGAGCCGGGCCGCGGAGTCGCGCCAGGTGAACCGGGCGGCCTCGTGGACGGATGCCGCGGACCGGGCCGCCCACTCCCCCGCGCCGAGCCGGCGCACGGCCGCGACCAGCGCGTCGCTGCTCGTGGGCTCGAAGTACAGCGCGGCGTCGCGGCCGATCTCCCGGAAGATGGGGATGTCGCTCACCACGACGGGAATTCCCAGGCTCATCGCCTCGACGAGCGGGATGCCGAAGCCCTCGTCGAGCGAGGCCGTGACCAATGCGGTCGCCGAGCTCAGCACCCGTGCATATTCCTCATCGTCGACTCCGTTGTGGAAGACGAGCCTCGCCTGCGGCACCAGGGTGGTGAGTCGTTCGCGTTCCTCGTCACTGATCCGGCTCATCAGGTGGAGTTCGTGGTCCGGCAGCTCGGCCGTCGCCCGCACCAGCGTCTCCACGTTCTTGTAGGGCATGAACGACCCCATATAGACGAGGCTGCCCGTGTCTGGAGCCGAGCGCGGGGTCGGCGGTGTCGAGAATGAGTCCGCGGCATTGTGGATGACCGTGACCGGCCGTCGGGTCAGCCGGTTCGCCTCGATCAGGCGGCGAGTGGTTTCCGAGACGGTCACCACACCGTCGGCCCGGTTCAGCAGCATTCGTTGCGGCCACCAGGACAAGTGGTAGATCCGCCAGGCGAGGCGCAGCAGGCTGGGCAGGTCCCGCGGCGGGGTGCGATTGCGGTAGTAGATCAGGTCGTGCACGGTGAGGAGCAGACGGTATTGCCGGCCCCAGGAGCCCATCGTCTGCATCGGAGTGAACACGACGTCGGGCCGCAACTGATTGATCTTTCGGGCGATGAATGGTTCCCGGATGCTGGTGGGCGCGCTCACAAGCTGCCAGGGCAGGTCCGGAAGCAGGGCGAGCTGGCGGTGGTCGGAGATCAGCATGGTCACCGGGTGCAGTTTGCCCAGCTCCGTGACCAGGCCGGCGGTGTACCGACTGATGCCGTCATGCCGGTCGAACCGGGTGTAGCGACAGTCGAACACGATCCTCATGTCGTGACCTCCGCGGCGAGGAAGAGGCGCACGGCGTCGGCGGCCTGCGCCGGCACCTCGTAGTGGATCAGGTGCCCCACCTCGGGAAGGACCCGCAGGGTGGCGTCGGGGAACAGCTCCTGCAACCGGTGCTGGGCCGCGACCGGGGTGATGTCGTCTTTCTCCGCCGCGATCAGCAGCGTGCGCTGCGGGATGCCGGCGGCGAACTCGCTCACGTCGGCGCCCACCGAAGCGGTGAAGGCCTCGAGCACCACCCGGCGGTCCGCGAACGCGGAGAAATACCGGTCGTGCTGGTCGTGAATCCAGCGACGCAGCCCGGGGTCCGACGTTTTCGCCATGGTCACGCTCATCACCCTGACGATGACGCGGTTGCGCAGTAGCGCGAAGCCAAGGCCTTCCGGCAGTCGAGCAGCCGCCCAGTAGTAGAAGACAGCAAGGCGGGTGAGGATACCGCGCGGCCCGGACAGGGCGGGAGCGGCTATGGGATTGACCAGAACCACGTCGTCGGAGTGCAGTCCCCCCGCGACACCGGCGGCCACGATGATAGACCCGAACGAGTGCCCAAGCACCACCACCCGTCCGGTCAACGCCAGCGCCGCCACGAACTCCGCCAGCCACCGGCCGTAGCCGTCGATGTCGTGCTTGGCCTCCGTGAGCACCCCGGACTCGCCGAATCCGGGCAGGTCAGGGGAAATCATGCGGAATCCGGGCAGCTGGGCGACCACGGGTTCGAGGCCGTGGTGGTCCCCGCGGAACCCGTGCACCATCACAATCGTGGTGGCTGCGGCCGCATCGCCGTAGTCCCAATAACGGGTTACGCTGCCGAACACCGTGACATCCCGAACCCTCACGGGAATCCGGGCGAGCAAGGCGTCGTAAGGCGAAGGAACATTCATCAACCCAAGTTTAGGGCGGCTGATGGCCGCCGGAAGGAACGCCATGAGCTTCACCGCCCCCATCCAGCTCCCCGGGCTCACCCTGGACCCGCACTGGTATCGACGTTCCCTGTTCTACGAAGTGATGGTGCGCTCGTTCGTCGACAGCAACGGCGACGGCGTGGGCGACCTGGCCGGTCTCATCTCCCGGCTCGACTATCTGCAATGGCTCGGCGTCGACGCGCTCTGGATTCCTCCCTTCTTCACCTCCCCGTTGAAGGACGGCGGCTACGACGTCACCGACTACCGGTCGATCCTGCCTGAATTCGGCACCCTTGAGGAGTTCAAGGAGCTGGTCACAAAGGCACACGAACGCAATTTGCGCCTCATTATCGACCTGCCGCTGAACCACACTTCGGATCAGCACGACTGGTTTCAGCAGTCCAGGAAGCATCCCGACGGTGCATACGGCGATTTCTACGTGTGGAGCGACACCGACGAGAAGTACCCGCACGTCCGCATCATCTTCACCGACACGGAGGACTCGAACTGGGCCTTCGACTCGGTGCGACGGCAGTTCTACTTCCACCGGTTCTTCTCGCACCAACCGGACCTCAACTTCGACAACCCGAAGGTGCATGACTCCATTCTCGAAATCGTGCGTTATTGGCTCGACCTGGGCGTCGACGGATTCCGGCTCGACGCCGTTCCGTATCTGTACGAGTCCGAAGAGGGCAATGGGGAGGGCGAGCCGCCCACCCACGAATTCGTCCGGAAATTGCGCACGATGGTGGACCGGGATTATCCCGGCCGGATCCTCATCGCCGAGGCAAACCAGTGGCCCCGTGAGGTGGCGGCATTCTTCGGGTCCGAACCCGAACCGGAATGTCATATGGCATTCGATTTCCCGGTCATGCCCCGGATCTTCTACTCCCTGCGCTCGCAGCGCGCCGGCGAGCTCGTGCGGGTGCTCTCCGAGACTACGGATATCCCCGCGGCCGCGGGTTGGGCGGTCTTCCTCCGCAATCACGACGAGCTGACCCTGGAAATGGTGAGCGAGGAGTACCGTCAAGCCATGTACGGTTGGTACGCCTACGACCCGCGAATGCGCGCGAACGTCGGCATCCGACGTCGCCTTGCCCCCCTGCTGGACAATTCGCGTGCTGAGATGGAGCTCGCCCACGCCCTGCTCTTCGCACTTCCCGGTAGTCCGTTCCTCTACTACGGGGACGAGATCGGAATGGGGGACAACATCTGGCTCCCCGACCGGGACAGCACGCGCACCCCCATGCAGTGGACACCCGACCGCAACGCCGGTTTCTCAGCTGCAGACCCTGGGAAGCTGTTTCTTCCGGTCGTACAGTCGCTGGTCTTCAACTACACGCAGACCAACGTGGAATCGCACCTGGCGCAGTCTAATTCGCTGCTGCACTGGATGCGCAACGTCATCCATGTGCGCAAGAGCCATCCGGTCTTCGGGCTCGGCACCCTGCGGGCGGTGTCCACGAGCCACGAGTCGGTGCTGGCCTTCACCCGCGAATACACCGGGTCGGGAACGAGCCTCGGGGATCAGCCGGAGACGCTCCTCTGCGTCTTCAGCTTCTCGCACAACCCGATCGCCGTACGCATCGAGGACCCGGCCCTGACCAGCCTGCATCTCTACGACATCTTCGGCGGCTCCGTGTTCCCGAGCTTCGACGAGGAGGGCGCCGTGACCCTGACCCTGGGGGCGCAGAATTTCTACTGGCTGCACTGCGGCTGACCGGGCCTGGTTCACGGATTCGGCGGCACGGACGCGTGGACACCCGTGCATGACAGTGGTCGGCCATAGGCTTTCCCCATGAGCAACTGGAGTGACACCCTCGCCGTTTTCGACCTCGAGACGACCGGCATCGACGTGGAGACGAGCCGTATCGTGTCGGCCACCGTGGCCATCATCGATGTGGCCGGAGAAGTGCTCGAGCGCGTCGACTGGCTACTGGACCCTGGCATCGAAATCCCTGCCCAGGCCACGAACGTCCATGGAATCACGACCGAGCACGCTGCGCAGAACGGTCGGCGCGCAGCGGAGGGCGTCGCCGAGATCGTGGCGACCATCCGGGAGCATCTCGCTCGCGGGCTTCCCCTGGTGGCCTACAACGCCCCCTACGACCTCACCCTGCTCAACCGGGAGTCGATTCGCTACGGTGTAACCCCGCTCGACACCCCCTCGCCCGTGGTCGATCCGCTGGTCATCGACAAGGCCGTGGATCGTTACCGTAAAGGAAAGCGAACCCTTGAGGTAACCAGTGCGTTCTATGGCGTCACGCTCAATGCTGCCCACGACTCCGGCGCGGACGCGATCGCCGCCGGTCGGGTCGCACAGGCCATCGCCCGGGCGCATCTGACGGCACTGCCGGTCACCGTCGGCGAACTGCATGTCTTGCAGGGCCAGTGGGCCCAGCAGCAGGCGGAGAATTTCCAGGCGTATATGCGCCGCGAACGCGACCCGGAATTCACTGCTGCCGGCGGCTGGCCCGAGCGCTAGCCACGGTTCCGCGAGCAGCACGACCCGGGCTCGAACGCAGGAAGGGCGACCAGCCGAAGCTGGTCGCCCTTCCTGCGCTACACGCCGTGGTGTACAGCGCATGGTGTGGCTGTGCGGCGTGGTTACTTGCCGAAGCCCTTGTAGCGCGAGTTGAACTTCTCGACGCGTCCGGCGGAGTCCATGATGCGCTGTTTGCCGGTGTAGAACGGGTGCGACTCAGATGAGATTTCAACGTCGATGACCGGGTAGGTCGCTCCGTCAGTCCACTCGATGGTCTTAGCACTGCCGACCGTCGAACGGGTAAGGAACGTCGCACCCGACGCGAGGTCGCGGAAAACCACGGGAGCGTACGTGGGGTGAATGTCAGACTTCATGAGACTTCCTTATTGCTGTTCGATTGGTGAGTTGCGCTTCGCTGAGCGGTTTCAGACTCGCCAGGGGCGGCAGAAAAAACGTGCGGTCCTAGGACCGACTGTCGAGTTTAGCAGAATCCGGTGGCGATGACCGCCATCCGATCTCGGCCATCCGATTTCGGTTAGACCGCGCGGGCGCTGAACCGGCCTTCAGTTTCGCGCAGCTCGATCGGAAGCCCGAACGCCTCGGACAGTGTTCCCGGGGTCAGAGCATCGGCCAGGGGCCCGGCGCTGACGATGCGGCCGCCGGACAGGAGCAGCACGTGCGTGAACCCGAGGGGGATCTCCTCGACATGGTGGGTGACCATGATTATGGCTGGTGAGCCCGGCTCACTTGCATAGCCGCCGAGGAGCTGCAGCAGCTCTTCGCGGGCGCCGAGGTCGAGGCTCGCGGCCGGTTCATCCAGCAGGAGGACTTCGGGGTCGGTCATTATCGAGCGGGCGATCTGGACGCGCTTCTGCTCTCCGTCGCTGAGAGTGCCGAACTTGCGGGCGGCCAGAGCGTCAAGCTTCCACTCCCCCAGCACCCGCTGGGCGCGGCGCTCGTCGATGGTCTCGTACTCTTCCGTCCAGCGCCCGGTGACCGAGTAGGCGGCCGTCATGACGACGTCGATGACCTTCTCACTCGCCGGAACCCGGCGGGCCATCGCCGTCGACGCGAAGCCGATGCGCGGTCGAAGCTCGAACAGGTCGGTACGGCCGATGGGCTCTTCGAGCACCACGGCCTTGCCCTTCGATGGGTGGACCAGCGCGGCGGCGATCTGCAGCAGGGTGGTCTTGCCAGCCCCGTTCGGGCCGAGGATCACCCATCGCTGGTCATCATCAACACTCCAGTTCACTGAGTCGAGGATGGTTGTGCCATCCCGGACGACGGAAACGTCGGTGAATTGGAGAACGTTGACCATACAACCATGGTAGCTGCCGTCACCGATCGGCAGACACGCGAGCCGGATGCCGCGCGCGTCGCATCGGCACCCGTCGCACGAGAGTCAAAGCAGTGAGGAGTAGATCTCACGGGTGCGGGTCGCGATCTGAGCCCAGCTGAACATCTGCTCGGCCCGTACCCGGCCGGCACGTCCCATCTCGGCAGCTCTCACGGGGTCGGCGAGCACCTCGATCAGGGTGCGAGAGAGGTCTGCCACGAAGAGGTCGGGGTCAACAGGGGTACCGGTTCCGTCCGTGGCTTGGTCGATCGGCACGAGCCGGCCGGTCACACCGTCGGCAACCACTTCGGGGATGCCCCCGGTAGCCGTTCCGACGACCGGTAACCCACACGCCATGGCCTCCAGGTTGACGATCCCGAGGGGCTCATAGACAGACGGGCAAACGAAGACCGTGCCGGCCGTCAGCACGGCTGCCAGGTCAGGCTGAGACAGCAGCCGGTCGATCCAGACCACGCCCGACCGTTCCTTCTGCAGCGCCTCGACGCCGGCCGTGACCTCGGCCAGGATCCCCGGGGTGTCCGGAGCGCCGGCGCACAATACCAGCTGCACCTCCGGCGGCAGCAGGGCCGCGGCGCGGAGCAGGTACGGCAGGCCCTTCTGTCTGGTGATGCGTCCAACGAAGACCACGGCAGGCCGGTCCGGGTCGATTCCCAGTGCGCGCACGGTGTCCAGGTCGTCGGTGGGCTTCCATCGTTCGAGGTCGATGCCGTTGTAGACGACGTGAACGCGGGATGCGTCGAGCGCGGGGTAGCTGCGCAAGATGTCGCGGCGCATGCCCCCGCTGACGGCGATGACGGCATCCGCAGCCTCGAACGCCGTGCGCTCGATCCAGCTGGACACGCGGTAGCCGCCGCCGAGCTGCTCGGCCTTCCAGGGGCGCAACGGCTCCAAGCTGTGCGCCGTCACGACATGCGGGATCCCGTGCAGGAGCTGCGCGAGGTGACCGGCTCCGTTGGCATACCAGGTATGCGAGTGCACGATGTCGGCACCCTGCACGTCCTGGGCCATCTGAAGGTCGACCCCAAGCGTCGCCAGGGTCGCGTTCGCGTCGGCCAGCTGCTCGGGCACCTCGTACGCGTGCGTGTCGGGCGCGTCACGAGGCGCACCGAAACATCGCACGGACACGTCGATATCGGTCCGGAGAGCCTTCACGAGCTCTGCCACATGCACGCCAGCCCCGCCATAGATTTCCGGGGGGTATTCCTTGGTCAACAGATCCACTCGCATGAGGCAAAGCTAGCGCAGGCTGCCCCCGGACACGCCCGATCCTGCTAGATCGACGTGACGATTGGCCCTACTGTAAAGACATGCAGTCAAAGAAGATCTTTGGAATCGTGCTCGCAGGTGGAGAAGGAAAGCGGCTCATGCCGCTCACTGAGGACCGCGCGAAGCCGGCCGTGCCTTTTGGAGGGCATTACCGACTGATCGACTTCGCGTTATCGAATCTGATCAACTCGGGCCTCACCCAGATCGTGGTGCTTACGCAGTACAAGTCGCACAGCCTCGACCGCCACGTGTCCCAGACCTGGCACGTCTCCGGCGGCCTGTTCAACTCGTATATCGCATCGGTGCCCGCGCAGCAACGCTTGGGCAAGCGCTGGTTCAGCGGTTCGGCCGACGCGATTCTGCAGAGCCTCAACCTGATCCACGATGAAAAGCCCGACATCGTCGTCGTGGTCGGCGCCGACCACGTGTACCGCATGGATTTCAGCCAAATGATCGAGGCGCACATCGCATCAGGGGCAGCGGCGACCGTCGCCGCCATCCGTCAGCCGATTGCACTCGCCGACCAGTTCGGCGTGATCGAGGTCGACGCGGCCACGCCAGACCGAATCCGTGATTTCCGTGAAAAGCCGAAGGATGCGATCGGCCTCGCCGACGCGCCGCATGAGGTCTTCGCTTCCATGGGCAACTACGTGTTCAACACGGAAGCCCTGATCGAAGCAGTTTTGCGGGACGGCGAACGCCCCGACTCCAGCCATGACATGGGTGGCGACATCATTCCCGACTTCGTGTCTCGTGGCGAGGCTGGCGTCTACGATCTCAAGCTCAACGACGTCCCCGGGTCAACGGACCGTGACCGGGACTATTGGCGCGACGTGGGCACCATCGACTCCTTCTTCGAGGCGCACCAGGACCTGATCAGCGCGCTCCCGGTGTTCAACCTCTACAACCAGAAGTGGCCGATCTTCAGCCAGCAGCTCAACTCGCCGCCGGCGAAGTTCGTGCGCGACGGCCGCGGTTTCCTCGGCACCATGATCGATTCAATCGTTTCCCTTGGTTGCGTCATTTCCGGAGCTCACATCGAGCGCAGCGTTCTCGGCCCGTGGGCTGCGATCGATTCCGGCGCCCAGGTGGTCGACTCGATCGTCTTCGACCGCGTGCAGATCAAGCCGGGCGCGACGGTTCGCCGGGCGATCCTCGACAAGGACGTAGTGGTGGCTGCCGGAGCCGAGGTCGGCGTGGATCGCGATCGCGACCTGGCCCGCGGCTTCAGCGTCACCGACTCCGGCATCACCGTCGTCGGCAAGGGAGTGCACGTCCACCCGTGACCGCTCCCGCTCGTTTCCTCGTCGTTCTGGACGCCGATTCCACTCTCATCGAAGACGAGGTCATCGAGCTCCTTGCCGCGGCGGCCGGGTCACTCGACCTGGTCGCCGCTGTGACCGAGCAAGCCATGTGCGGTGAGATCGATTTCGCGGAGAGTCTGCGGCTGCGGGTCGGCACCCTGGCCGGGTTGCCCGTAACGGTTTTCGATGAGGTCGGGCGGCGCATCCGCCTGACCCGTGGAGCTCAGGCCCTCATCGACGGACTGCACGCGCACGGCAGCCGCGTCGGCGTTGTCTCGGGCGGATTCCACGAGGTGCTCGACCCGATCGCCGCCGATCTGGGCGTCGACCACTGGCGGGCCAACCGGCTGGAGGTCTCCGACGGACACCTCACCGGAGGACTGGTCGGTCCCATCATTGACGCTGCGGCCAAAGCTCGCGCACTGAGAGAATGGGCCGAGTTGGAGGACGTCGAACTCCCCCAGACCATAGCCGTCGGTGACGGCGCCAACGACCTGCAGATGATGCGAGTGGCCGGCCTGGGCATAGCCTTCAACGCCAGACCCGTCGTGAGGGCGCAGGCGGACCTGGCGGTCGACGCCCGCGACCTCAGCCAGGTCCTGCCAATGCTCGGCCTGCGCGGTTAGTGCCCCATCCCCAGTCCACCGTCGACGGGGATGACGGCGCCTGAGATGTAGGCGGCGTCGTCGCCGGCCAGCCAGGTGACGACTCGTGCCACCTCACCGGGCGTTGCGAAGCGTCCCGCCGGAATGCTGCGCTTGTAATCGGCCTGCTGCGTCTCTGACAGCTTCGCGGTCATATCCGTCTCGATGAAACCAGGAGCGACGACGTTGGCAGTGATCCCCCGGGCGCCGAGTTCACGGGTCACGGATCGGGCGAGTCCGATCAGTCCGCTCTTCGAGGCGGAGTAGTTGACCTGGCCGGCAGACCCGTAGAGGCCGACCACGCTGGAAATCAACACGATGCGCCCGAACCGGGCCTTGAGCATGCCCTTCGAAGCGCGCTTCACAACGCGAAATGCGCCGCTCAGGTTGGTGTCGATCACCGAGGTGAAGTCGTCCTCGCTCATGCGCATCAATAGCATGTCGCGGGTGATGCCCGCATTCGCGACGACAACCTCGACCGGGCCGAGAGCAGCCTCGATCTCTGTGAAGGCGGCGTCGATCGACGCTGCGTCGGTCACATCGGCGCGCACGGTCCAGCTACCCGCCGGACCTTCGCCGGAGCGGGCCGTGACAGCGACACGATGCCCCTGCCTGATGAACTCTTCGGCAATCGAGAATCCGATGCCGCGGTTGCCCCCGGTGACAAGGACAGTTCTGCCAGTCGTCATGCTGGGTCCAATCTCTTTTTCTCAGCGAACGAACAGCCGCACGCACGTATATTCCAGTTTAGGCCGTCTGCGTTTGACCCCGACGAGACGTAGAATTTAGAGGGAAATTCTTCCCCGACTGACCGAATCGATGACCCCCATGAAACAGCAGTCGATCACTTCTTTGCCTCCCTCGCCCGAGGCGGAGCGGCACGCCCGGATGGTCAAGTACCTGATTGCCATGGGTATCCGGATGGTCTGCATTGTTCTGATGCTCTTCGTTCAGGGCTGGTGGCTTCTCGTTTGCGCCATCGGGGCGATCGCGCTGCCGTACTTCGCCGTTGTCTTCGCGAATGTGCAGGGTGCGGCCGCGTCCTCCACGGTCATCCGTCCGGGAGCCGTGCAGGTGTACCGCAGGCCTGGCCACGACGAGAGCGGCACGTGATCGGTCTGGGTGTCGACCTCGAAACGACGAACTGCTCGCGCGCCGGCTGCCGAGAAATGGCCGGTTGGCGGTTGGACTGGCGCAATCCGCGCATCCATTCCGCGGACCGGGTGAAGACGTGGCTAGCCTGCGACGAGCACGTCGACTACCTCCGTGACTTCCTCACCACCCGGGACTTCCCGCTCACGGTGGGTCCGTTCAATACGACATCGGAGACGGGGTCGGCGTGACCGGTTGGAAGTTCGCGTTCACCCGGCGCTGGGCTGGCTATCTGGCACTGACCGTCCTCTTCGCTGCCGTCTGCTCGGGCCTCGGGCTCTGGCAGCTGTCGCGCCGGGCCGAGGCGTTGAGCGAGATGGGCAAGGTCGATGCGAACTACGCGGCCGACCCGGTCCCCTTGGCCGAAGCGCTACCCCGCCTGGAGTCGTTCTCCGACTCGCAGAAGTGGCAGCCGGTCGTCATGACCGGAATGTACCTTCAGGACGACGAGTTGATCGTGCGCAACCGACCGCTCCAGATCAACCCGGGGTTCGAGGTGCTCACTCCCCTGTTGCTCAGCGACGGCTCGGTGTTCATCGTCAACCGGGGCTGGCTGCCCACCGGGGAAACGGCGGAGGCCCCGACCTCGGTTCCGACCGCGCCGTCCGGTGAAGTCACTGTCGTCGCACGACTCAAGTCGGGTGAGCCGCTCCTCGCCGGGCGTTCCGCCACCGGCAACCAGATCGCCACCATCAACCTGGAGGAGGTGGCCGGTCGTCTGGATCTACCGACCTACACCGGCGCTTATGGTCTGATGGCTACAGAGGACCCGGCCCCGGAAGAACGGCCCGTCGCCGTCACCCGGCCGGTCAAGGACGAGGGCCCGCATCTGTCGTACGCCTTCCAGTGGTTCGTGTTCGCCGTGATGGGCTTCGTCGGCTTAGGTTGGGCGATGCGGCAGGAATACCGCACCGTGAACTTCGACGACCCGGGCGAGCGCGTCCGCTCCGCGGAGCGGGCCCGGCGTCAAGCGGCCAAACCGCGCAGCGACTCGGAGATCGAAGATGAACTCATCGACAGCCACTGATCAGCAAGCTGAATCGGAAAAAGCCAGCACAACGCCCGGGCCAACCGGCCCGGGCGTGGTAGTGCAGCACGGATGATTAGGCAAGCATGATCAGGTCGAGGTAGTCCTTGTTCCAGTGGTCCTCGGTGCCGTCCGGCATGATCAGGACTCGCTCGGGGTTGAGCGCTTCTACCGCGCCCTCATCGTGACTGACCAGGACCACGGCGCCGGCGTAGTGCGCCAGGGCGTCGAGGATTTCCTCACGGCTGGCCGGGTCCAGGTTGTTGGTCGGCTCGTCGAGCAGCAGGACGTTAGCTCCGGACACCACGATCATGGCCAAGGCCAAGCGGGTCTTCTCTCCACCGGAGAGCACCCCGGCCGGTTTGTGTGAGTCGTCTCCGGTGAAGAGGAATGAGCCCAAAACCCGGCGCGCCTCCATTTCGGTGATGTTGGGCGAGGAGGACACCATGTTTTCCAGCACGCTGCGCTTGACGTCGATCGTCTCGTGTTCCTGCGCGTAGTAGCCGATGCGTAGCCCATGACCAGGAACGATCTCCCCGGTGTCAGGCTTGTCCACCCCGGCGAGCATGCGCAGGAGCGTGGTCTTGCCCGCGCCGTTGAGGCCGAGGATGACGACCTTCGAGCCGCGGTCGATTGCTAGGTCCACGGCAGCGAAGATCTCGAGCGATCCGTAGCTCTTCGACAGGTCGGTGGCCATCAGCGGAGTGCGCCCGCAGGGAGCAGGCTCGGGGAAGCGCAGCTTGGCGACCCTGTCGACGGCGCGCACGGCATCCAGTCCGGACAGAAGCTTCTCGGCCCGTGCCACCATCTGATGAGCGGCAGCAGCCTTGCTCGCCTTGGCTCCGAACTTGGCGGCCTGCAGCTGCAGGGTGGACGCCTTCTTCTCCGCGTTCGCGCGTTCCTTCTTTCGACGGTCCGCATCTGCCACGCGCTGACGCTGGTAGTTCTTCCAATTCATGTTGTAGATGTCGATGACCATGCGGTTGGCATCGAGGTAGAACACACGATTGACGGTGTCGCCGACCAGCTCGATGTCGTGGCTGATGATGATGCAGCCACCTCGGTAGCTCTTGACGAATTCCCGCAGCCAGACCACGGAATCGGCGTCGAGGTGGTTGGTGGGCTCATCGAGGATCATCGTCTCTGCGGCGGAAAACAGAATGCGCGCCAGTTCGATGCGACGGCGCTGTCCACCGGACAGGGTTCGGAGCTGCTGGTCGAGGATACGATCCGGCAGGTTGAGGTTGCTGGCGATGGAGGCTGCCTCCGCCTCGGCCGCGTAGCCGCCGAGCGCGTTGAACTCATCGGTGAGGTTGCCGTAGACCCGCATGGCCTTGGCACTGACTTTGGGGTCGTCACTGCCCATGTCAATGCCAGCCTGGGCGAGACCCAGGGAAATAGTGCCGAGCCCGCGCGCATCCAGGATCCGGGTGCGGGCAAGCATGTCCGGGTCGCCCGACCGGGGATCCTGCGGCAGGTAGCCGATTTCACCGGTGCGTGAGATCGACCCATTGGTCGGAACGGTCTCCCCGGCAAGAGTCTTCGTCAGCGTCGTCTTACCGGCGCCGTTACGACCGACTAGGCCGATCTTGTCACCCGCAGAAACCCGGAAATTGACGTCTTCCATGAGCACGCGCGCCCCAACTCGGATTTCGAGATTTTGCACACTCAGCACAGCAACAGTCCGATCAGGGGAGTCGTAAGATTTCTCGGCCGAAACAGGCCAACTCTCCACTATATTTGATCGTTCGCTCCTCCGCGTGCGCCGGGCGGAGAAAGCGCCCCCTGGAGGGCCTTGCCCAGCCAATCGCGGTAGGCGGGGACGGACCATCCCAGATCCAGCACCAACGACCGATACACATGTGGATGTCCCAGCGACCACACCGCTGCGGCCGCCTCGTGATCACTCAAACCTGCACGCAGGCTGTGCCGGGACCGCAGCGCTGTCGCTACCTCCCCGTACTGCATAAGCCGCTGGGTGGATCGCCGGGTTTCCAGCTCCGTGATGTCGGTATCCACGCCGGACGCCTGAGAAATCACCCGGTGCACCCCGGACGTGCGTTCGTTCAGATCGGCGATCCATTCCGTCAGGATTCGCACGACCTCGGCAGCAGAACCGGCACTGCCGATCCGGCTGCGCAACGGTGCCGCATCGATATCGTCGTCTATCGGTTGAACGGAGGCAAGGTCCAGCACAGCGGACAGGATCGCCGCCTTGCCCCCGACCGAGTTGTAGACCGTCTGCACGGCCACACCCGCTTCCGAGGCTATCGCTACGATCGTCGTGGGAATATAGCCCCGCTCCAGCATCAGGTGCAGAGCTGACCGCACGATCAGGGCGCGAGTCGCCAGGGACTGCGCATCTCGGCGCGATTTCGAGTTCATCATGACGTCACTCATGTACTTAGAATAACGTTCTAGTCAGTGGATGGCCACTCCACCCAGGCAATCAGTCTCCAGCCACCTATCGGTTCTTGGGGCTGAGGTCTACCGTCGCCACCTGCTGCAGCATCGGCTGCGGGAAGGCGAGGATGGCGTCGATGGACAAGGACCTGCCCGCATCACCGGAACCCGGAGGGAATGAGCCTCCCCAGACAGGCCGAGTTTCCAACAGCAGTCGGGCATCCCGGTCGGCTACATGTACCAGGAAGGTGAGACCCACGTCGGACCGCTCCCGTCTCTCATCAAGTTGGAGAACTGGGAGGAATCCGATGTGGCATCGGCCGCACACACGGATGACGCGGGTCTAGGGGACACCACATAGGACGAGTGACCGGTTCGCGACCGGCGAGCGACCCTGAATGGGACATAAGAATGGGGCACCGGCCAGCTGGCCGATGCCCCGATTTCATGCGTGGACCGAGTGGCTCAGATCGAGAAGCCGAGGGCCCGCATCATGTCTCGGCCGTCGTCGGTGATCTTTTCCGGACCCCACGGCGGCATCCACACCCAGTTGATGCGGAACTGGTCGACAACGCCATCCAGCGCCTCGGCAGTCTGCTCCTCGAGCACGTCCGTCAGCGGGCAGCCGGCCGAGGTGAGAGTCATGTGAATGATCAGGGCATCGTTCTCGTCATCCCAGCCCAGGTCGTAGATGAGCCCGAGGTCAACGACGTTGATGCCGAGTTCCGGGTCCATGACGTCTTTGAGCGCCTCTTCGATTTCATCGAAACGCGCCGGAGTCAGCGTGAAGACCATCTTCTTAGCCTACGTTCGATTCCGTGAGAAAGCGATCGTAGCCCTCGTCTTCTAGGCGATCGGCAAGTTCGGGACCACCCTGCTCAGCGATGCGGCCGTCAACGAACACGTGCACGAAATCCGGCTTGATGTAGCGCAAGATGCGAGTGTAGTGCGTGATCAGGAGCAGACCCAGGCCCGTGTTCTCCTTGGCCCGGTTCACGCCCTCCGACACGATTTTGAGCGCGTCGACGTCGAGTCCGGAGTCGGTCTCGTCGAGTACCGCGAACTTCGGCTTGAGCAATTCGAGCTGAAGGATCTCGTTGCGCTTCTTCTCTCCGCCGGAGAATCCCTCGTTCACGTTGCGCTCGGCGAAGCTCTTGTCCATTCGGAGCTGCTTCATCGACTCGCGAACGTCCTTGATCCAGGTGCGGATGGGAGGAGCCGATCCGTCGATCGCGGTCTTAGCTGTGCGCAGGAAATTCGTCACGGTGACGCCGGGGATCTCGACCGGGTACTGCATGGCCAGGAACAGTCCGGCGCGAGCGCGCTGATCCACGGTCATGGTCGTGACCTCTTCGCCGTCGAGCAGGATCGAGCCGCTATCGACGGTGTACTTCGGGTGACCAGCGATCGTATAGGCGAGGGTTGACTTGCCGGACCCGTTCGGGCCCATGATGGCGTGGATCTCACCCTCGTTGATGGTCAGGTTCACTCCGTGCAGAATCTGCTTGGTGCCCTGATCGGTCTCGACGCTGACGTGCAGGTCTTTGATCTCAAGAACTGACATGAATTCGATTTCTCTTTCGTTCCCCGGCGCGCACGCCGGTAAGTTGGGTGGCCGTTCGGCCGGTTCTGGAGGTGGCCAGCGTCACACGGCCACGGTGACGGACGGGTCGATGTAGACATCTCCGTCGACCAAGTCGACCTGGTAGACGGGGACCGGCTCGTACGCCGGAAGGTTCAGCGGCTTTCCGGTCCGCAGCGAGAATTTGGATCCGTGAGCCCAGCATTCGACGGTGTCGTCCTCGACGAACCCCTCAGACAGGGAGATGTCGCCGTGCGTGCAGGTGTCACCGATGGCGAACACATCGCCGGCGGCGTCACGGACGACAACGATCGGAACGCCATCAATTTCGACCTTGACCGCCTCATTGACGCCGAGTTCGTCGAAGCCACAGATCTTGGTGGATGCCATGTTAGTTGTCCTTTGTTGCGGTCAGTTCCGCTTCGACGGCCGCCTGGAGGCGCTCTTCGAGCAGGGGGGATCCGATCTGCTGCACGATCTCACTGAGGAAGCCGCGCACGACCAAGCGGCGGGCCTCGTCTTCAGTGATGCCGCGGGATTGCAGGTAGAACAGCTGCTCGTCGTCGAAGCGGCCGGTCGCGCTCGCGTGCCCGGCACCCGTGATATCGCCGGTCTCGATTTCCAGGTTCGGGATCGAATCGGCGCGGGTGCCCTCGGTGAGCACGAGGTTGCGATTCTGCTCGTAGCTGTCGGTTCCGGCCGCTTCGCGACCGATCAGTACATCGCCGATCCAGACGGTGCGGGCACCCTTGCCCTGCAGGGCGCCCTTGTAGGTGACTCGGCTGCGAGTGTTCGGCGCGATGTGGTTGACGAACACCTGCTGCTCGAGGTGCTGATCCGCGTCGGCAAAGTAGAGGCCGAATAGCTCGGTGTCCGAGCCGATCCCGGCCAACTGCACCGACGGATTGACCCGCACGATGCTTCCGCCCAGGGTCACGACGACATGCTTGAGGCGCGCGTCGCGGCCGATGGTCGCGAAATGGTTCGTCAGGTGCACGGCCGTGTCGCCCCATTCCTGCAGACTCACGACCGTCAGGTTCGCGGCCTCACCGAGAATGATCTCAACATTCTCGGTCAGGCGAGCCTCCCCCGTGTTCTCCAGGATCAGGATCGCTCGGCTGAACGGCCTGGCCTCGATTATGGTGTGTGCACCGCGGGCACCGGAGCCCAGGCCGGCACGGGTCACCGTGACCTCCTTGGCCTCCTCGCCGCTGATGGTGATCGCGAGTGCTTTCTCGAAACTCGACCACGCGTTCGCCGACGCGCGCTCTTCTGGAGCACCGGCGGAACCAATCCGCGGATCGGCGCGATCGACCCAGTCGACGCTCACACCGGCGACGTCGGAGGCGTGGATCGGGTAGACGGATCCGTCGAGGACGCCCGCGGTCAGGTCTGCGAACTTCTTCACCGGGGAAAGCTTCCAGACCGCTTCGCGACCCGTGACGGCAGCGAAGTCGGTCACGTTCACGCTCTTGAATCGGTCGGAACGGGTCTGCACCGGCACGTAGCCGAATCGGCCGTCCGAGTGCTCCTTGATGCCGTGCTGCTCGGCGGTAGGCAGCGCTTCGGTGGCTGCGTCCGTGGTGGTTGGGGATGAATTGAGTTGTGCAGAGGCGGCGGACATTTAGCCGACGGATCCTTCCATGCCCATTTCAATGAGCTTGTTGAGTTCGAGGGCGTACTCCATCGGGAGTTCCCGAGCGATTGGTTCGATGAAACCGCGCACGATCATAGCCATCGCCTCGTCTTCAGGCATTCCTCGGCTCATCAGGTAGAAGAGCTGCTCTTCGCTGACTCGCGAGACCGTGGCCTCGTGGCCGAGTTGCACATCGTCCACCCGGATGTCGATCGATGGGTACGTGTCGGATCGGGACTGGGTGTCGACCAGCAGTGCGTCGCAGCGCACGGTGTTCGCGGAGTGGTGCGCCGTGGCATCCACCCGCACCTCGCCGCGGTAGCCGGAACGGCCGCCGCCCCGGGCAATGGACTTGGACACGATCGACGACTGCGTGTAAGGCGCCATGTGGATCATCTTCGCGCCGGCATCCTGATGCTGGCCGGGACCCGCGAAGGCCACCGACAGCGTCTCGCCCTTGGCGTGCTCGCCCATCAGGTAGATCGACGGGTACTTCATGGTGACCTTGGACCCGATGTTGCCATCGATCCACTCCATCGTCGCGCCCTCGGCGGCCGTGGCCCGCTTGGTAACCAAGTTGTAGACGTTGTTCGACCAGTTCTGGATGGTCGTGTAGCGAACGCGGGCGTTCTTCTTCACGATGATCTCGACCACGGCAGAGTGCAACGAGTCGGACGAGTAGATCGGCGCCGTGCAGCCCTCGATGTAGTGAACGTAGCTGCCCTCATCCGCGATGATCAGGGTGCGCTCGAACTGCCCCATGTTCTCCGTGTTGATGCGGAAGTAGGCCTGCAGGGGAATCTCAACGTGCACGCCCGGCGGCACGTAGACGAAGGAACCGCCCGACCACACCGAGGTGTTCAGCGCGGCGAACTTGTTGTCTCCGGACGGGATGACGCTGCCGAAGTACTCCTCGAAGAACTCCGGGTGTTCCTTCAGAGCGGTGTCGGTGTCCATGAAGATGACGCCCTGGGCGGCGAGTTCCTCGTTGATCTGGTGGTAGACCACCTCGGACTCGTACTGGGCGGCGACGCCGGAGACGAGACGCTGCCGCTCGGCCTCCGGGATGCCCAACTTCTCGTAGGTGCTCTTGATGTCGTCGGGCAGGTCTTCCCAGGTCTGGGCTTGCTTCTCCGTGGATCGCACGAAGTACTTGATGTTGTCGAAGTCAATGCCCGACAGGTCGGCGCCCCAGGTCGGCATGGGCTTGCGCTCAAAGAGTTCGAGAGCCTTGAGCCGACGCTGCAGCATCCACTCGGGCTCGCTCTTGAGGTTGGAGATGTCGGTGACCACCTCCGGCGAGATTCCACGACGGGCGGATGCGCCGGCGGCGTCGGAATCGGACCAGCCGAACTCGTAGACACCGAGCCCCGCTAGTTCGGGGCGGTCAAGCAGGACGTCAGACATATTTACCTCTTCTCCCACTCACGACAACCCGGATATTAGTCCGGTCATTCTCAGACCGGCCTCCAGCGGAGTCACAGTCAAAGAACGGGTTGTGTGGGCGGCTACGTTGCGTACCTAAGATGTTATGGACGGCGTGATCGTGCGCCACGGTTATGTCAACCGTTGTGCTGCTGCCATGAAACACCTAATTCTACAGGCTAGCGACGCGATCGGTGGTGCGATCCGGCGTTTTCACATGTGACCCATCGAAGAGGAAGCAGAACCGGTGAAGCGTATTTCGGAGTGGTTGCCGACCAGGATTGATCGGCGCGTGCGTGTGATCGCGTGGGTATACCTGGCCGCCCAGATTCTTCTGGTCGGAACGGGTGGCCTGGTGCGTCTCACCAGTTCGGGGCTCGGCTGCCCCACCTGGCCCAAGTGCACGGCCGATTCACTGGTCAACACGCCGGAGATGGGTATCCACGGTTTCATCGAATTCGGCAACCGCCTGCTTGGCGTGGCTCTCGGCCTCGTGGCCATCGCGGCATTCCTGGCCGTGGTGCGCCTGCGCAAGGAACGACCGGACCTGTTCTGGATTGCCTTGTTGGCGGGGCTGGGCATTCCCGCCCAGGCCGTCATCGGCGGGATCAGCGTCCTCGTCCAGCTGAACCCCTACGTTGTCGGGTTCCACTTCGTGATCTCCGTGATCCTGGTCGCGCTCTGCACGGTCTTCGTGCATCGGGTCTACACCGGCCGGGTAGAGCGCACCCTCGCGGTGCCACGCTGGTACCGGGCCGTTGCCTACGCCACGAGCGCCGTCATCCTCGTCACAATCCTGGTCGGCATCCTCACCACCGGCTCTGGCCCGCACGCCGGGGACGCGGACGCACCGCGCACCGGGCTGGACCCCGAGGTTGTGCAGCACGTGCATAGCTGGCCTGCCTACATCACCGTGGCTCTCACCCTGGTGCTTCTGGTCGTGGCCTTCTCGCGCAGCCTGCCGACGCAGGGTTGGGCCATGCTTCTTCTGCTGGTGGAGGCGATGCAGGTCGGCGTCGGCCTGATCCAGTCCAACACGGGGCTGCCGGCCGGGCTGGTCGGCATCCACATGGTTCTGTCCTGCGTGGTCGTGGCCGTCATGACCGTGCTCGTGCTGAACCTCAGCACACCGGTCGCCGGTCGTGTCTCCCCCGCGGCGTCGACGCCCGATTTGGTGGGGCACCGGTAGCGGACTTCGGCGACCGTTCACATCCGTCGGCGCGGAGCCTGGAACGGAAGCAGCGGGTCGATTCCCACGGCTACGAACAACAGTGTGAGATACACGATCGATCCGTGGAACACACGCATCGGTGACACCTCCGCATGGCGAATCGCGAGGCTGAACAGCCGGTGCGACTCAGAGACGAACCAGGCGCCCGTGACGAAGGCCACGAAGAGGTATACGAGCCCCATACCGGCGATGGGCACCAGCAGAAGTGAACAGGCGACGGTCGCGTTGGTTAAGGCCCAGAGCCAGACGATGGATGCCAGCCCCACCACCCATGAGAACGCGGGGGTCTGACGGTCGGTCAGTTCTCCCGTGACCAATGAACGATCCCTGGTGGCGCACGAGCGGAATCTGGGCCTTGGACGGGCAGGTGAAGATGCGTCATGGACGGACACAACACGGCGTGCCAACCGGCGTTGCCTATACTGGGGATGCTCGCCAATCACGGTGCACGCATGCATGATCCACCGGAACCGGGCATCTGCTGCGACATTGTGATGACGCTGATGTCCTCGGGCGCGCACAATAGCGGGTGCGGGTTCTCAGCAACCTTCTCCCTTGTCCTCAGAAGGGTCAATACCAAGTGGCAGCACTGCAGTGGGATTCGATTGATAGCAAGGCGGTCAACACGGCACGCCTCCTCGCGGCCGACGCCGTGGAGAAGGTCGGGAACGGGCATCCGGGTACCGCCATGAGCCTTGCTCCCGCTGCGTACCTTCTGTTCCAGAAGGTCATGCGCCGGGACCCGTCCGACAACGAGTGGATCGGGCGGGACAGATTCATTCTCTCGGTCGGTCACAGCTCGCTCACGCAGTACGTGCAGCTCTACCTGGGCGGCTACGGTCTCGAGATCGACGACCTCAAGGCGCTGCGCACCTGGGGTTCCAAGACCCCCGGGCACCCCGAGTACGGTCACACCGACGGTGTCGAGATCACGACCGGTCCCCTGGGCCAGGGGCTGGCCTCCGCGGTCGGCTTCGCCTACGCCTCCCGCTTCGAGCGGGGATTGTTCGACCCGGAAGCCCCCGTCGGCCAGAGCCCGTTCGATCACTTCGTCTACGTGATCGCCGGCGACGGCGACCTGCAGGAAGGCATTACGAGTGAGGCTTCCTCGCTCGCCGGCCACCAGCAGCTCGGCAACCTGATCGCGATCTACGACAGCAACCAGATCTCCATCGAGGACGACACCAACATCGCCTTCACCGAGGATGTCGCGGCCCGCTATGCGGCCTACGACTGGCATGTGCAGACGGTCGACTGGAAGAAGACCGGCGAGTACGTCGAAGATGTCGCCGCACTCAACGACGCGATCGAGGCAGCCAAGGCCGTCACTGACAAGCCGTCGATGATCATCCTGAAGACCATCATCGGCTGGCCCAGCCCGAAAAAGCAGAACACGGGCAAGATCCACGGGTCGGCGCTCGGCGCCGAGGAGCTGGCCGGCGTCAAGACGGTCCTCGGCTTCGACCCCGCGCAGTCCTTCGAGGTCAGCGCCGAGGTCATCGCGCACACCCGTCAGGCCGTGGACCGCGGCGCCATCGCCCATGCCGCATGGACCGCCACGTTCGACGCCTGGGCGACCGCCAACCCCGAGCGCAAGATCCTACTCGACCGGGTTCTCTCCGGCGAACTGCCCGGCGGCGTCGACGACGCCTTGCCTGTCTTCCCCGCCGGCACCGAGGTGTCGACCCGCGCCGCGTCCGGCAAGGTTCTCACGGCCCTCGGCACCGTCATCCCCGAGCTGTGGGGTGGCTCCGCCGACCTTGCCGAGTCGAACAACACGACCATCGGCGATGCCGCCTCGTTCATCCCGGCCGAGCACTCGACCGGCGCGTGGACCGGGAACGCATACGGCCGGGTCCTGCACTTCGGGATCCGCGAACACGCCATGGCTGCCATCCTCAACGGCATCGTGCTGCACGGGAATACCCGCCCGTTCGGCGGCACGTTCCTGATCTTCAGCGACTACATGCGTCCCGCCATCCGTCTCGCAGCGCTCATGAAGGCGCCGACAATCTTCGTCTGGACCCACGACTCCGTGGCTCTCGGCGAGGACGGCCCCACCCACCAGCCGATCGAGCAGCTCGCGACCCTGCGCGCCATTCCCGGACTCGACGTGGTGCGCCCTGGCGACGCCAACGAGGTGGCCTGGGCGTGGAAGACCATCCTCGAGCGCCGCCAGGGCCCGGCCGGTATCGTGCTGACCCGGCAGAACATTCCCGTGTTCGAGCGCGGTGAGGGCGACGCCAGCGGTGACGTCTTCGCGTCCGCCAAGAATGTGGCCAAGGGTGCCTACGTACTCGCCGAAGCTCACGGCGGAACCCCCGACGTGATCCTGATTGGCACCGGCTCCGAGGTGCAGCTGGCCCTGGCGGCCCGCGAGCAGCTCCAGGCCGAGGGCATCAGCGCCCGCGTCGTGTCCGCGCCCAGCCTTGAATGGTTCCGCGAGCAGAGCGCAGAGTACCGCGAAGCCGTTCTGCCTGCCGCAATCACCGCGCGGGTATCGGTCGAAGCGGGAATCGCGTTGACCTGGGACAGGTACGTCGGCGACCGCGGACGCAGCGTCTCGATCGAGCACTTCGGTGCGTCGGCCGACTACAAGACCCTGTTCCGCGAATTCGGCATCACGACGGATGCCGTCGTGGCCGCCGCCAAGGAATCCCTGGCAGCGCACTGACCCGCCGCGCCGCGACAGCCAACACACCTGACTACCTGTACTACAAGGAGATACAAAATATGACTGAGAACACTCCCCTCGCCGAGTTGTCACTGGCCGGCGTCAGCATCTGGCTGGACGACCTGTCCCGTGAGCGCATCGCTTCCGGCGGACTGGCGAATTTGATCGCCACGAAAAACGTCGTCGGCGTCACCACCAACCCGACCATCTTCGCCGGCGCCCTCAGCAAGGGTGAGGCGTATGCCGACCAGGTGGCAGCCCTCGCCGCAGCCGGCACGAGCGTGCACGATGCCGTGTTCGAGATCACCACCGACGATGTGACCGCGGCCAGCGATATCTTCCGCCCCGTCTACGATCGCACCAACGGCATCGACGGGCGCGTCTCGATCGAGGTCGAACCGGGCCTGGCACATGACGCCTCCGGCACGGTTATCCAGGCCCAGCAGCTCTGGGCCAAGGTCAACCGGCCCAACGCCATGATCAAGATCCCCGCCACCATCGAAGGCCTCGACGCGATCACCGCGACGATCGCCCTGGGTATCAGCGTCAACGTCACCCTGATCTTCAGCCTGGAACGTCACCGTCAGGTCATCAACGCGTACCTGTCCGGCCTGGAGAAGGCCAAGGCAGCGGGAATCGACCTCAGCACGATCCACTCCGTCGCGTCATTCTTCGTGTCCCGGGTCGACACTGAGATCAACGGCCGCCTCGAGGTCATCGGAACGGATGCCGCGCTCGCGCTCAAGAGCAAGGCCGGCGTCGCGAACGCCCAACTCGCTTACCAGGTCTACGAGGAGGCGTTCTCCACGGAGCGTGCTCTCGGCCTGATCCAGGCGGGTGCGAACAAGCAGCGCCCTCTCTGGGCCTCCACCGGCGTCAAGGACCCCAGCCTGCCCGACACGCTCTACGTGACCAACCTGGTCGCCCCCGAGGTCGTCAACACCATGCCCGAGAAGACCCTGGAGGCCACACTCGACCACGGCGTCATCCCCGCCAACTCCATCAGTGGAGCGTACGACGAAGCCAACCGCGTACTCGACGCCTTGGCCGACGAGGGTGTCTCGTACAACGACGTGACCCAGGTTCTCGAGGCCGAAGGCGTCGCCAAGTTCATCATCTCGTGGAATGAACTGCTTGACACCGTGACCGCCGCGCTCGACTCCGCCACGATGAACGCCACAGGGCCCGCACTGTGAGTTTCCGCATCTCCGTCAGCGGAGCTGCTGCCCACGCCGTTCGCGCCACCGTCCCGGTTCTCGTAGCCGACCTGGTCGCATCCGGCATCACCGCCCTCGACCCGGCCCTCTGGGGACCCGAGGCGGAAGCCGAGGCCGCGAAGCGCCTCGGCTGGACCGAGTCCGTGGCCGACTCTCGTCCGCTGGTCCCCGAGATCCTGGCCCTGCGCGATTCCCTGCGTGCCGCCGGCGTTACCCGCATCGCTCTAGCCGGAATGGGCGGCTCGTCGCTCGCTCCTGAGGTCATCACTCGCACCTCAGGTATGCCGCTGACCGTGCTCGACTCGACCGACCCAGGCCAGGTGCTCGCGGCTCTCGGGGACAACCTGGCAACCACGGCCCTCGTGGTGTCATCAAAGTCCGGCTCCACGGCCGAGACCGACAGTCAACGCCGAATCTTCGAACGTGCCTTCCGCGAGGCCGGTATCGATCCGATCGAACGCATCATCATCGTGACCGACCCGGGTTCCCCCCTCGACGCCGATGCTCGCTCCGTGGGCTACCGCGTCTTCAACGCGGACCCGACGGTCGGTGGACGTTTCTCGGTGTTGACGGCCTTCGGGCTCGTACCCTCCGGTCTCGCGGGGGTCGACATCGCAGAGCTGCTCGACGAGGCCGAGGCCATTTCGCTCTCCCTGGCGATTGACAGCCCCGAGAACCCCGGGTTGATCCTGGGTGCTGCCATTGCCGCCACCACGCCCCGCCGCGATAAACTCGCGATCATCGAAGACGGCACGCACATCGTCGGCTTCGCCGACTGGGCCGAACAGCTCGTCGCCGAGTCCACCGGTAAGCAGGGCGTCGGTATTCTCCCCGTCGTGCTCAACCTGAACGCCCCCGAGCTCACGCTGAGCCTGCCTGACCTGCAGGTTCTACGACTGGTTGCCGACGCCGGTCTCGACGTGTTCTCCGACAACGACGGACGGGATGAGATCCGGATCAGCGGAACCCTCGGCGCCCAGTTCCTCGTCTGGGAGTACGCGACGGCCGTCGCCGGCCGTCTGCTCGGGATCAATCCGTTCGACCAGCCGGATGTCGAGGCCGCTAAGAAAGCGACCCGCGGACTTCTCGACGCACGCCCCGAGCCTGCCCCCGCCGCGTTCATCTCCGATGGCATTGAAATCCGTGGCACCGCCCACGTGATCGGAGCCGCCAGCGACCTCGCATCCGCCGTCGACGCGCTGATCGAGGAACTGGGACCGGACGGCTACGTCTCCGTGCAGGCCTACGTAAACCGTCTGGCGCTGCCGCAGCTTGCCCAGGTCCGAGACCTGCTGGCCGCACTTGCCAGTCGCCCGGTCACCTTCGGTTGGGGACCTCGGTTTCTCCACTCCACCGGCCAGCTACACAAGGGCGGCCCCGGCACCGGCGTGTTCCTGCAAATACTCACCACCTCGGACGTCGATCTCGACATTCCTGATCGTCCGTTCACATTCGGCGAGCTGATCCGGGCCCAGGCCAGCGGTGACGCCAGCGTGCTGGCCGACCACGGTCGTCCCGTGCTGACGCTCACGCTGACCGATCCGGCACGCAACATCACCACCCTGTTCGACGCCCTGCGCTAACCCTGTTTGACCGTCCCACCCCGAAGGAGCCGCATGTCCCCGGTGGAAATCACCCCGGAGTTCAATCCTCTGCGTTCGCCGAACGACTACCGTCTGAATCGGATCGCCGGTCCCAGCAGCCTCGTGATCTTCGGAGTCACCGGTGACCTGTCACGGAAGAAGCTCATGCCGGCCGTCTATGACCTGGCCAACCGCGGGCTGCTCCCGCCTGGGTTCGCACTCGTTGGCTTCGCGCGCCGGGACTGGACCAACGAAGACTTCATGAAGGTCGTGCACGACTCTGTCAAGGAGTACGCGCGCACAGAATTCAATGAGGACGTATGGGCCCAGCTCGCCGAGGGCATCCGTTTCGTCCCAGGGTCCTTCGACGACGCCGCGTCGTTCCAACTGCTCAAGGACACGATCGCCCAGCTCGACCAGGAGCGCGGAACGATGGGCAACCACGCGTTCTACCTGTCGATCCCCCCCAAGGCTTTCCCTCAGGTGACGGAACAGCTTCGCCGTTCCGGCCTCGCCGAGCAGAAGGCCGGCCAGTGGCGCCGGGTCGTGATCGAGAAGCCGTTCGGCAGTGACCTCCAGACAGCGCGCGAGCTGAACGCTGTGGTCGAGTCGGTCTTCCCGCCGGACTCCGTCTTCCGTATCGACCATTACCTGGGCAAGGAGACGGTGCAAAACATTCTGGCGCTGCGTTTCGCGAACCAGCTGTACGAACCGATCTGGAATGCCAACTTCGTCGATCATGTGCAAATCACGATGGCCGAGGATATCGGTGTCGGTGGCCGAGCCGGCTACTACGACGGCATCGGAGCGGCCAGGGACGTCATCCAGAACCACCTCCTGCAGTTGCTGGCACTGACTGCCATGGAAGAGCCCATCTCCTTCGATGCGGCCGACCTCCGAACGGAGAAGGAGAAGGTACTCGCGTCCGTGCGTCTCCCGGATGACCTGGCCCTTGGCACGGCGCGCGGGCAGTACACGGGCGGCTGGCAGGGTGGCGAAAAGGTTCTCGGCTTTCTCGAGGAGGACGGGATGGACCCCGAATCCCGCACCGAGACGTATGCCGCACTGCGATTGACCATTGAGACTCGGCGCTGGTCCGGGGTGCCGTTCTATCTGCGCGCAGGCAAGCGCCTCGGGAGACGAGTGACCGAGATCGCCGTGGTGTTCAAGCGCGCGCCGCAGCACCTCTTCGCGAAGGGGAATTCCGCACCGCTGGGCGAGAACGCACTCGTCATCAGGGTGCAGCCCGACGAGGGCGTCACCATCCGCTTCGGTTCGAAGGTCCCCGGTGCCGGAATGCAGGTACGCGACGTGACAATGGACTTCGGCTACGGCCATGCCTTCACCGAGGCCAGTCCGGAGGCGTACGAAAGGTTGATCCTCGACGTACTCCTGGGTGACCCGCCACTCTTCCCCCGGCACGAAGAGGTCGAGTTGTCCTGGAAGATCCTCGACCCGATCGAGGAATTCTGGGCAGACCAGGGCCAGCCGGAGCAATACCGGCCCGGCACCTGGGGCCCGGCCTCGGCCGATGAACTGCTGTCCCGCGACGGCCGACACTGGAGACGCCCATGATCGTCGATCTGCCCAACACGACCACCTCCAAGATCTCGAAGGCTTTGGTGCGCATCCGGGAGGAAGGCGGTGCCGTTGCCCTCGGTCGCGTGCTCACACTGATCATCGCCTCCACCATGGGTCGGGAGGAGGAGGCCATCGAGGCAGCGAACGACGCCTCCCGCGAACACCCCATGCGCGTGATCGTGCTGTCAACGATGGATCAGGACAGGGCCGAGCCGCTGGCCGCCCGGGTCGACGCCGAGATCCGGGTCGGCGGCGACGCCGGAGCGAGCGAGGTCATCGTTCTGCGCGCCTACGGAGACGCCGCCAGCGATCCGGAAAGCCTGGTCACGGGCCTGCTCCTGCCCGATGCCCCCGTCGTGGCGTGGTGGCCAGGTGTGGCGCCGACCGTCCCGGCAGAGAGTCCGCTCGGACGCATAGCCCACCGCCGTATCACGGATGCCTCAGCCCAGCCGGACCCTCAATCCGCCCTGCACAACCTGAGCAGCTCGTACCGCCCGGGAGACACGGACTTCGCGTGGACGCGGCTCACCCTCTGGCGGGCGCAATTGGCCGCGGTCCTCGACCAGCCGCCTTTCCAGCCCGTCACGGCCGTGCAGGTCACCGGAGCCGCTGACTCGCCCTCGACGACGCTGCTCGCCGCCTGGCTGGCCCTGCAGCTGCAGGTCAGCGTCGACTACGAATTCACCACGGGTCCGCTGTCACACGGCATCCGCAGTGTTCAGCTCACCCGGGCGGCAGGTGTGATCTCTCTCGAACGCGAGGTTCCCGCCGTCGCCCGCCTTACCCAGCCTGGACAGCCCGTTCAGGACCTCACCCTCAAACGGCGCAGCCTGCGCGATTGTCTCAGCGACGAACTGCGCCGTCTCGACCCGGATGAGCTGTATGGTGAGGTCATTACGCGCGGCCTCCCGCACCTTGACGATGTGATCGTAGAACAGAACGAAGGATGACCGTGACCAACGAACGACGCGTACTCGTGCACCCGAATCGGGCGGCTCTCGCCGCCTCCGTGGCCGCCCGTTTCATCACAACGACCGTTGACATCCTGCACGAGCAGGGAGAGGTGAACGTGGTACTGGCCGGCGGTTCCGTCGCAATGGAAGTGTTGGAGGCCGTCAACGCCTCCGCCGCCCGCGACACCATCGACTGGGACCTGGTCACGTTCTGGTGGGGCGACGAGCGCTGGGTACCGAAGGAACACCCCGACCGCAACGAGCTCCAAGCACGCACCGCTCTGCTCGACCACATCTCAGTGCCGGCCGAGAACATCCACCCGTTCGCAGCCTCCGATGAAGGACTTGACCTCGAAGAAGCTGCCACCAGCTACGCCGAACTGCTGGAGTCCCGCTCCATCGATGGAACGCAGCTTCCGCGGTTCGACATCACTTTCCTGGGAGTGGGCCCAGACGGGCACGTCGCTTCCCTCTTCCCGCACTTGCCCGGCATTCGGGAGCATGACAAGAGTGTGCTCGCGGTTCTCAACTCCCCCAAGCCCCCGTTGGAGCGCCTTACCCTGAGCCGCCCCGCCCTCAACACCTCACGGTGCATCTGGATGGTCCTGGCCGGGCACGACAAGGCCTCGGCACTCGGCCTCGCCCTCGCGGGTGCCAGCCGAGATGAAGTACCGGTTGCGGGCATCAAGGGCCGTCGGTACACCAACTTCTTCGTCGACCAGGAGGCAGCCGCGGAGGTTCCGGAAAACCTCACCGCATCGACGTTCTAGAGTCGGTAATGCAACGCAGAAAGGCCCCGACGAATGTCGGGGCCTTTCTGCTTTGCGTACGAGCGATGGATGTCGACCGTCAGTTCGTCGCCGACAACTTGCCGCGACGCACGCGAAGCTGCTGCAGCGCCTCTTCGAGAAGCGACTCTGCCTCTTCCTCCGTACGACGTTCCTTCACATAGGCCAGGTGCGTTTTGTACGGTTCGAGTTTGACCACCGACGGAGGGTTCGCCTTGTCCCGCCCGGCCGGAAGCCCGGACGACGGGCAATCGATCCTTTCGGGGATCTCTTCGTCGGGGAGGTTGGCGGCGAAGTACCGCACGGTCTCGTTGCCGAGAGCATCCCAGTAGGACACCTTGATCCGGTCCGCGTGAAAACCGCGGTCCTGCTCCCCCATCGGGCCGGCACCGACCCGGGATCCCCTGATTGCGCTGCCACCAGATGCCATATTGTTCCTCCGCTTGAAAAGGGCGTTGAAGCCGATTGACCGGTTGAGCCGATGCTCGTCGAACCTGTGAAACGAGAGCTGTGAAACGGGAGGCTAAAGCCCCGTGTCGAACTTGGTGATCAAACCCAGGATCACAATGCACGTGATCCACAGCAGCCCCAGGATGACGGTGATGCGGTTGAGGTTGCGCTCGGCAACACCGGACGCCCCGAGGTTGGACGTGACACCTCCGCCAAACATGTCGGAGAGACCGCCACCGCGCCCCTTGTGGAGCAAAATGAGCATGGTCAGCAGGAGGCTCGTAATTCCGAGCAATACCTGCAGCACAACCTGGAGAATCTCCACGCGAAACCTTTCACAGTGCGATGGGCACACATGTCCCATCAAGATCAGTGATAATCATAGCCTGAGTAGCGAACCAGCCCACCGGCCCCCTATTGGGGGCCGATGGGCTGGTTCCAAGACTGCTACCTAGTTCTCGGCCGTTTCAGACCATTTAGTGCAGACCGTTCTGTTACAGCCCGACGTGCTTCTGGAACCGGACGATGCTCGAGAACTCGTCGATGTCCAGGCTGGCGCCGCCCACTAGGGCGCCGTCAACATTCGGCTCGCGCATGTAGCCCGCGATGTTGGAGCCCTTGACCGAACCGCCGTACAGGATGCGGGTCTTGTCGGCCACATCCTGGCCCAGCGATTCCTGCAGAACGAGGCGAAGCTGCGCAGCCACCTGCTCGGCCTGCTCAGGCGTTGCCGCCTGGCCGGAACCGATCGCCCAGACGGGCTCGTAGGCGACGACGAAGTCGGCCGCGTTGGACACGCCCGCAAGGGCCGCTCGCAGCTGGGCTACCGGCACGGCGCTCGGGCCGTGCAGTTCTAAGTCCGCGGCGGTCTCGCCGACGCAGATGATCGGAACGAGGTTGTGCTTGAGCGCGGCCGTGACCTTTGCCGCGACGACCTCGTCAGTCTCGGCATGCAGTGTGCGTCGTTCGGAGTGACCGATCAACACGTACTTGCACTCGAGCTGCGCGAGGAAGGCACCGGAGATCTCGCCGGTGTAGGCACCAGAGTCCTGGGCCGACAGGTCCTGGCCGCCGAAGGCGATCGGGAGCTTGTCGGCGGAAACGAGCGTCTGCACCGAGCGCAGGTCCGTGAACGGTGGGAACACCGCAACCTCGACCGCTGCGACATCGTGCTTCGCATCCTTAAGATTCCACGCGAGCTTCTGGACGAATGCGATGGCCTGGAGGTGGTCCAGGTTCATCTTCCAGTTGCCGGCAATCAGCGGAGTGCGCCGTGGGTGTTCGTTTACTGCCATCCGAGGACCTCCAGTCCTGGTAGTCGCTTGCCTTCGAGGAACTCGAGGCTGGCGCCACCGCCGGTTGAAATGTGACCGAACTGGTCATCGGTGAATCCGAGGGTGCGAACCGCGGCGGCGGAGTCTCCGCCGCCGACGACGCTCAGTCCATCGACCTCGGTCAGCGCGGCGGCCACAGCACGGGTGCCCTCCGCGAACGGCTCTAACTCGAACACGCCCATGGGACCGTTCCAGAAGACCGTCTTCGATGCACGGATGATCTCGGCGAAAGCCGCACCCGTCTCCGGTCCGATGTCCAGGCCGAGACCGGTGGCACCGAATGCGGTGTCCTCGATCGCGTTGGACGGGGTGACCGTGATCTCAGCGTCGGCCCCGAACTTCGAGGCGACGACGATGTCCGTGGGCAGCACGATCTTCACGCCCAGGCGCTCCGCTTCCAGAAGGTAACCGCGTACGGTCTCGATCTGGTCGGATTCCAGCAGGCTTGCGCCCACCTTGTGGCCTTGTGCCGCAAGGAACGTGTAGGTCATGCCTCCACCGATGAGCAGCGAGTCGACACGGGGCAGCAGGTGTCCGATAACGCCCAGCTTGTCCGAGACCTTCGATCCACCCAGAACGACCGCGTACGGCGATTCCGGCTTCTCCGTAAGACGATCGAGAACTTCGAGCTCCGCGGCGATCAGGAGCCCGGCCGCGCTGGGAAGAATCCCGGCGAGGTCGTACACACTGGCCTGTTTGCGGTGCACGACGCCGAAGCCGTCCGAGACGAGCACATCGCCCAGAGCGGAAAGCTCCGTGGCGAATGCGCCGCGCTCGGCGTCATCCTTCGCGGTCTCCCCCGCATTGAAGCGGAGGTTCTCGAGAACGACGACTTGGCCGTCAGTCAGGGCGGCTACGGCAGCCTGCGCTGAAGCCCCGACCGTGTCCGTGGCGAATGCCACGTTCGCGCCCAGGAGTTCGCCGAGACGGACCGCAACCGGGCCCAAGCTGTACTTGGCTTCCGGTGCTCCCTGAGGACGCCCGAGGTGCGACACGACGACAACGCGCGCACCCTGTTCGACAAGGGCCTTGATGGTGGGCAGGGATGCCCGTACGCGGCCGTCGTCGGTGATCTGACCGTCCTGCAACGGCACGTTCAGATCACATCGGACGATGACACGTTTTCCGCCGAGATTCCCCAGTGATTCGATAGTACGCAGCGTCACTGCGGACTCCGTTAGAGGCTCTTGGCGACGAGCGCGGTGAGGTCAACCATGCGGTTGGAGTAGCCCCACTCGTTGTCGTACCATGCGGACAGCTTGACCTGGTCGCCGATGACGCGCAGCAGGCCGGCGTCGAAGATCGAGGAGTGCGGGTCGGTGACGATGTCGCTGGAGACGATCTCGTCTTCGGTGTACATGAGGATTCCCTTGAGGGGGCCCTCAGCAGCGGCCTTGTACGCAGCCTTGATGGCTTCGACGGTAACGGGGCGCTCGGCAACGACGGTGAGGTCGGTGATGGAACCGGTGGGAACCGGAACGCGCAATGCGAAGCCGTCAAGCTTGCCCTTGAGCTCAGGCAGAACCAGGCCCAGGGCCTTGGCTGCACCGGTCGAGGTCGGGATGATGTTCAGTGCGGCGGCGCGGGCGCGACGCAGATCGGAGTGGGGGCCGTCCTGAAGGTTCTGGTCGGCCGTGTACGCGTGGATCGTGGTCATCAGGCCGTGCTTGATGCCGAAGTTGTCGTTGAAGACCTTCGCGAGTGGCGCGAGGCAGTTCGTGGTGCACGACGCGTTGGAGATGATGTCGAACTTGGCCGGGTCGTAGTCCGCCTCGTTGACACCCATGACGATCGTGGCCGCGTCGCCTGAGGCGGGAGCGGAGACGATGACCTTCTTGGCACCGGCGGTGATGTGCTTGCGCGCATCGTCGGCCTTGGTGAAGCGTCCGGTGGACTCGATCACGATGTCGACGCCCAGGGCAGCCCACGGAAGGTTGGCCGGGTCGCGCTCGGCGAGGACCTTAATCGGCTTGCCGTTGACGAGGATGGTGTCACCATCGACCTCGACGGTGGCGGGCAGGCGACCGGTGATGGAGTCATATTTAAGAAGGTGAGCCAGCGTCTTCGCCTCGGTGAGGTCGTTCACGGCGACGATCTCGATGTCGCTGCCCTGGGCCAGGACGGCGCGAAGATAATTACGACCGATGCGGCCGAATCCGTTAATACCAATCTTTACAGACACAGATGTCTCCTCATACTTGTGCGCCGAAGCGCGGTTTTTTGGTTGAACGGGACGGGCTGCCGGCCCCCGAGGGGGCCGGCTCCTCTAGGAGAGGAGCAGAAGTCCGTTGGTCTTTTCGCGTGCCACGGTGAAGCGTTCCTGGACATTCGCCCAGTTGACGATATTCCAGAATGCCTTCACGTAATCGGCACGAACGTTGCGGTAGTCGAGGTAGTACGCGTGCTCCCAGACGTCGAGCATCAGCACGGGGATCGTACCGGCAGCGAAGTTCGCCTGCTGGTCGAAGAACTGCTGGATGATCAGGCGCTGGCCGATGGAGTCCCAGGCCAGAACGGCCCAGCCGGATCCCTGAACGCCGAGCGCCACGGCCGCGAAGTGCGCCTGGAACTTGTCGAAGGACCCGAAGTTGTCATCGATCGCACTGGCCAGTTCGCCGACAGGCTTGTCGCCGCCGTCGGGCGAAAGGTTGGTCCAGAAGATCGAGTGGTTGACGTGGCCGCCAAGATTGAAAGCGAGGTCCTTCTCGAGCTTGTTCACGTAGGTGAGGGTGCCGGCGTCGCGCGCCTCGGCCAGCTGAGCGAGGGCGGTGTTCGCACCCGTCACGTAGGCCTGATGGTGCTTGCCGTGGTGAAGTTCCATGATGGTGCCGCTGATGCTCGGCGCCAGGGCCGAGTAGTCGTAGGCCAGAGCCGGAAGTGTGTATTCAGCCAATGTGCATCTCCTCTGTAGTTGTCGGCGCGAAATGCTCCGCCACCAGTTCGTGAGCAACCATTCCAGTCTACTCAGGATGGGCTGGGGCTGCGACGAACGTGGATGAACGCTGAGTGCCGAGCACGTCAGACGTCGTCGAGATCCGTGGGAAGATTCGCGTCGGTTCCGGGAATGCCCAGATCGGAGGCTTTCTTGTCGGCCATGGCCAGCAGCCGACGGATGCGTCCGGCGACGGCGTCCTTCGTCATGGGCGGTTCGGCGTGGTGGCCGAGCTCGTCCAGACTGGAATCGCGGAAGGAGAGACGTAGGTCCCCCGCGTACCGGAGGTGCTCCGGGATGTCGTCACCGAGGATCTCCATGGCACGCTGAACGCGCGCACACGCGGCCACAGCTGCCTGTGCGGAACGGCGCAGGTTCGCGTCGTCAAAGTTGACCAGACGATTGGCGGTCGCGCGCACCTCACGGCGCTGGCGGAGGGCTTCCCAGTTCAGAACGGTCTCCTGGGCACCCATCTGAACGAGCATCGCACCGATAGCGTCGCCGTCACGGATGACGACGCGGTGCACGCCGCGCACCTCGCGAGCCTTGGCGACCACCCCAAGGCGCCCGGCGGCTCCCACGAGCGCCATGGCGGATTCGTTGCCGGGGCAGGTGACCTCCAGAGCCGCGGACCGGCCAGGGTCGGTCAGGGACCCGTGGGCGAGGAAAGCCCCTCGCCAGACGGCAGCGATTTCTTCCTTCGATCCCGTGGTAAGCCGGTTCGGGAGCCCGCGGATCGGGCGCCGTCTCGCGTCGAGCAGGCCCGTCTGACGCGCGAGAGTCTCGCCCCCGTCGAGCACCCGCACCAAGTAGTGACTGGCGCGGCGCAGTCCCGCTGCGGGGATCACGGTTACGTCGCTGCGCACGCCGTACAGTTCGGCGAGGTCCTTACGCACCCGCCGGGCGAGAAGTGGGGTGTCCAGCTCCGACTCGATCGCGATCCTTCCGGAAATCATATGCAGTCCACCGGAGAAGCGAAGGATGGTCGCCAGTTCCGCTGCACGCACCGTGGTCTTTGAAATTTCGACGCGAGCAAGCTCGTCTTTGACGTCGGCGGTGAGTGCCAATCGCTTGTCCATTCTGTCGTCCTGGCCACAGGTGGCCGAGTTGTATTCGTTCTGGCCGGAGTCGGTGCCTGCTGCAAGCAGTCACCGATGGCCGGGTCATTCTCGTCCGAGGTCGCGATTCTTGATGCTGACGGCGACGCCGGGGAAATCCTTGACCAGGGCCGCGATTTCCGCGGCCATGGCGACCGAGCGGTGCTTGCCGCCCGTGCACCCGACCGCAATGGTCGCGTGGCGTTTGTTCTCCCGCTGATAGCCGGCGAGGACCGGTTCCAAAGCGGCTGCATAGTGCCGGATGAAGTCCCGCGCACCGGTCTGATCGAGAACGAAGTCCCGCACCTCCGCATCCTGGCCGTTGTGGGCCCGCAGCTCAGGGACCCAGAACGGGTTGGGTAGGAAACGAACGTCGGCGACCATGTCGACGTCGGTGGGGAGACCATATTTGAAGCCGAAGCTCATCAAGGTGACATGCACACCGGCGGCGTCCTCGGCGGCGAACCGGTCGGAGATCGCTGTGGCCAGCTGGTGGATGTTGAGGTCTGACGTGTCGATAACGAGGTCGCAGGACTCGCGCACGGCGCTGAGCTTGTGCCGTTCGGCCGAGATACCGTCGAGGATCGTGCCCTCACCCTGCAGCGGATGCGGGCGACGTACGGATTCGAACCGGCGCACGAGCACATCGTCGCGTGCCTCGAGGAAGATGACCCGAACCTGGGACGTCCTCCGCAGCGAGTACAAGATCTCCTGGAAGTCCGAGAAGAAATCCCCGCCGCGAATGTCGACAACGGCCGCGATCTTGGGCAGGCTCGTGCCGGCGCGACCCACGAGTTCGACGAGCGGACGCAGCATCTGTGGCGGCAGATTGTCGACCACGTACCAGCCCAGGTCTTCGAGGGCGTTGGCCACCGTGGAGCGACCTGCGCCGGACATTCCTGTCACGATAAGCATTTCCTGCCTGTCGTTCTCCGTTGTCATTCTGCGCTGCGCCTTCGATCGGATGGAACCTAAGTGATCAGCCTACCGATCAGCCGGGCGGTTCAGACGCGCAAGTGCCGATGAATCGCCTCCGCCAGAACCGGGCCGATGCCGCGGACCTCGGCAATCGTCTCCACCTGAGCCTCCTTGAGCCGGGCGACAGAGCCGAAATGTTGCAGGAGCACTTTCACCCGAGCCGGGCCGAGACCGGGGACCTCCCCCAGCACCGACGTGATGTCGCGCTTCCGTCTCGAGCGCTGGTGCACGATCGCGAACCGGTGCGCCTCGTCCCGGATGCGCTGGATCAGGAAGAGGGCGTCGCTGTTCCGCGGCAGGATCACCGGGTAGTCGGAGTCCGGCAGCCAGATCTCCTCAAGCCGTTTTGCGATTCCGCACAGTTGGATGCCCGTCACTCCCGACTCCCGCAGGGCGCGGGCCGCCGCGGCAACCTGCGGCTGGCCACCGTCGACGATGAGAAGATTCGGCTGGTAACGGAATTTCTTGCGCTTGCCCACGGCATCGCCCTCGGTTTCCGGGGCAGCAACCTCGTCGGGGAGCAGGTACGCCAGGCGTCGCGTGAGCGTGCGGTAGATGGAGTCCGTGTCATCCGTCGACTCGGGAATGCTGAACCGACGGTACTCGTCGGTGCGCGGCAGGCCGTCCTCGAAGACCACCATTGACGCGACGATATTGGTGCCGCTGAGGTGCGACACGTCATAGCATTCCATTCGGAGGGGTGCCGACGGCATTTCCAGTGCCTCCTGAATGTCTTCGAGTGCCTTGGACCGCGCCACGAAGTCAGAGCTTCGCCGGGTCTTGTAGAGCATCAGCGCGTGCTTGGCGTTCTGGGTGGCCGTGGCGAGCAACGCCGCCTTCTCCCCGCGCTGCGCGGCGACGAGTCTGACTTTGCGCTTGCCGACGCCGGCCAGCCAGGTCTCGAGCGCCTCGGCGTCGTCGGGTAGTTCCGGTACCACTATCTCGCGGGGTGGCACTGCCCCTGATCCGTAGGCGGTGAGCATGATCGAGTCGATCAGATCGCCCGTCGTGAGGTCGAGCTCCTTGTCGACCATCCACCCGCGAACACCGCGGATACGCCCGCCACGCACGATGAATAGTTGCACGGCGGCGGCCAGCTCGTCTTGGTCGATGGCGAAGAGGTCGATATCGACGTTGTCGCGGAGCACGACGGCGCTCTTCTCCAGCACAGCGTCCAGTGCCCGAACCTGGTCGCGCCGTTTCGCGGCGACCTCGTAGTTCTGGGTCAGCGCGGCATCCTTCATCTCCGCGGTGAGCTTGTTGATCAGCTTGCGATCCTGGCTTCCCATGAAGCTGACGAACTCAGTGACGATCGCGCGGTGCTCATCAATGGTGACCGTGCCGGAGCAGGGGCCGAAGCAGCGTCCGATCTGCCCGGCGAAACAGGGTTTGCCGGATTGCATGGCGCGTTTGTAATTGGCGTTGTTGCAGGTACGGATGGGGAAGGCCTTGAGCATGAGCTCGATGGTTTCGTGCACGGCCCAGACCTTGGGGTACGGCCCGAAATAGCGGGCCCCTCGGATGCCGGTGGTGCGGGTGACGAGGGCCCGCGGCGCCTCGTCGGCGAGGGTGACCGCCAGGTAGGGGTACGACTTGTCGTCCTTGAACTGCACATTGAACGGCGGATCGAACTCGTTGATCCAGGTCCACTCCAGTTGCAGGGCCTCCACCTCGGTGCCGACGACCGTCCACTCCACCGAGTTGGCCGTGGTGACCATGCGCCGGGTGCGCTCGTGCAGGCTGCTCAACGGAGCGAAGTAGTTGGCGAGCCGTGCCCGCAGATTCTTGGCTTTACCGACGTACAGCACCCGGCCGGTTTCGTCGCGAAACCGGTAGACTCCGGGGCTCGTCGGGATCTCGCCCGTTTTGGGGCGGTAGCTCAGCGCGTCGGACATATCGGTTTCCGAGCGCGGTCAGTGCGCCGCCAGGATCTCCTTCAGGAACATGCCGGTGTGGCTCTTCTTCACGGTAGCGACGTGCTCCGGCGTGCCGGTTGCCAACACGCGACCGCCGCCGGAGCCGCCCTCGGGACCGAGATCGATCACCCAATCGGCGGACTTGATCACGTCGAGGTTGTGCTCGATCACGATCACGGTGTTGCCCTTATCGACGAGGCTGTTCAGCACGAGCAGCAGTTTACGCACGTCCTCGAAATGCAGGCCCGTCGTCGGCTCGTCGAGCACGTAGACGCTGCGGCCGTTGGAGCGGCGCTGCAGCTCGGTGGCCAGTTTGACGCGCTGGGCTTCACCGCCGGACAGTGTCGTCGCGCTCTGGCCGAGCCGCACGTAGCCGAGGCCGACCTCGACCAGGGTGTTCAGGAACCGGTGGATGGAGGAGATCGCCTCGAAGAACTCGGCGGCCTCACTGATCGGCATGTCCAGTACCTCGGCGATGCTCTTGCCCTTGTAGCGCACCGTCAGGGTGTCACGGTTGTAGCGCGCTCCCCCGCAGACCTCGCAGGCGACATAGACGTCGGGCAGGAAGTTCATTTCGATCTTGATCGTGCCGTCACCGGAGCAGGCCTCGCAGCGGCCGCCCTTGACGTTGAAGCTGAACCGGCCGGGGAGGTAGCCGCGTGCCTTAGCCTCGATCGTCTCGGAGAACAGGGTTCGGATCTTGTCGAAGACGCCCGTGTAGGTAGCCGGATTGGAGCGCGGCGTACGGCCGATCGGGGCCTGATCGACATGGATGACCTTGTCGAGCTGATCGAGGCCGGTGACCCGAGTGTGCCGCCCGGGGAGCTTGCGGGCACCGTTGAGCCGGTTGGCCAGCACTCGGTAGAGGATGTCGTTGACGAGTGAGGACTTACCGGATCCGCTGACGCCGGTCACAGCCGTGAACGTTCCGAGCGGAAAGCTGACCGACACCTTTTTCAGGTTATTGGCCTCGGCTCCGATGACGGAGATCTCGCGCGCCGGGTCGATTTCGCGGCGGGTGGTCGGGGTCGGGATCGACTTCCGGCCGGCCAGGTAGTCCCCGGTCAGGGACTGCGTGTTGGTCAGCAGGTCGGCATACGAGCCGGAGTGCACCACGTGGCCTCCGTTGACGCCGGCGCCCGGGCCGATGTCCACGACCCAGTCGGCCGTTTTGATGGTGTCCTCGTCGTGCTCGACCACGATCAGGGTGTTTCCCAGGTCGCGCAGAGCGACGAGGGTTTCGATCAGCCGCCGGTTGTCACGCTGGTGCAGACCGATGCTCGGTTCGTCGAGCACGTACAACACCCCGGTCAGCCCCGAGCCGATCTGGGTGGCCAGACGGATGCGCTGCGCCTCACCACCGGAGAGGGTCGCCGCGGCTCTGGCCAGATTGAGGTAGTTCAGCCCGACGCGGATGAGGAAGTCCAGACGCGCCTTGATCTCACGCAGCACCTGCGCGGCGATCACGGCCTCCCGGTCGGTCAGCTCGAGCTTGTTCATGAAACCGCGAGCGTCGGTGAGGCTCAGGCTGCAGACATCCGCGATGCTGAACCCGTGCACCAACACGGCGAGGACCTCGGGCTTGAGCCGGGTGCCCGAGCAAACCGGGCAGTCCACCTCGCGCAGGTACTCACCCCAGCGGGCGCGCTGGGTGTCGGATTCGGCCTGAAGGTACTGGCGTTCGATGTAGGGCACAACGCCCTCGAAGCCGGAGGTGTAGCTCATCTCCCGGCCGTACCGGTTCTTCCACTTGACCTTGACCTCGAAGTTGTCGCCGCGCAGCACGGCGTCCTGCACCTCGGAGGGGAGCTCACCCCATGGGGTGTCCAGAGAGAAGTCCAGGTCGCGGGCGAGCCCGTCGAGGAGTTTCTCGTAGTACTGGAACAGACCCTTGCCCTGAGTGGTCCATGGCAGAACGACGCCATCCGCAATGCTCAATTCAGGGTCGCCGAGAAGCAGCTCCGCGTCGACCGACATACGGGTGCCGAGACCGGAGCATTCAGGGCAGGCGCCGAAGGGCGCATTGAAGGAGAACGTGCGCGGTTCGATCTCGGTCAGCTGCACGGGGTGATTGTTGGGGCAGGACAGTTTCTCCGAGTAGCTCTGCCAGGCCTCGTCGCCCTCCTGGTCGACGTAGTTGATCTGCACGACGCCGTCGGTCAGTTTGAGCGCCGTCTCGAGCGAGTCGGTGAGCCGACTGAGGAGGTCGGGACCCGCGACCAGGCGGTCGATGACAACGGAGATGTCGTGCTTGAGCTGTTTCTTCAGAACGGGCGGCTCGTTGAGCTGGATTTGGGTGCCGTCCACTATGGCGCGGGAATAGCCGCTGGCCGCGAGTTCCTTGAACAGGTCGACGAATTCGCCCTTTTTCTGGGACACGACCGGGCTGAGCACCTGGTAGCGGATGCCGTCGCCCAGTTCCATCAGCTGGTCGGCAATCTGCTGCACCGTCTGAGCCTGAATGACTTCCCCGCAGACAGCGCAGTGCGGCACGCCGATGCGCGCCCAGAGTAGCCGCATGTAGTCGTAGACCTCGGTGATGGTGCCCACGGTCGAGCGCGGGTTGCGGTTGGTCGATCTCTGGTCGATGGAGACGGCCGGGCTCAGCCCCTCGATGAAGTCCACGTCGGGGCGGTCGACCTGGCCCAAGAACTGGCGTGCGTATGCGGACAGGGACTCCACATAGCGCCGCTGCCCCTCGGCGAAGATGGTGTCGAACGCGAGCGATGATTTGCCCGATCCGGACAACCCTGTGAACACGACGAGGGAGTCGCGCGGAATCTCGAGGTCCACATTATGCAGGTTGTGCACGCGGGCGCCACGGACGCTGAGTTTTGAGCCGGTCTCTACCTGGGAAATTGACACCATCCGAGTCTATTCAGTGTCACCGGGCGAACCCTCCAAACCGCCACGCCCTGAGCGAACACATGTTCGATATATACCGAGTTGGGTTCGAACCAGGTGCGGATCAGATGTGCCCGGCCTTCTCCATTTGGCGCAGCTCCCGCTTCAGCTCCGACACCTCGTCACGGAGGCGGGCGGCGAGCTCGAACTTGAGTTCCCCGGCTGCCTCGAGCATTTGGCCGTTGAGGTCGGCGATGATCGATTCCAGGTCGTTCGCGCCGTTCGCGGCGAGCCCCTGACGGCGCGGCGTCGGCGCCACGCCCTTGCGCCGCGCGTCGCGGCCGGCCAGCAACTCTGCGGTGTCGGCCTCTTCACGGGCGAGCACTTCGGTGATGTCGGCGATGCGTTTACGCAGCGGGGTGGGATCGATGCCGTGCAGGGTGTTGTAGGCCACCTGTTTCTCACGTCGACGGTCGGTCTCGTCGATCGCCCGCTCCATTGAGGCCGTGAGCCGATCAGCGTACATGTGCACCTCGCCGGAAACGTTTCGGGCCGCGCGGCCGATGGTCTGGATCAGAGAAGTCGCCGAACGGAGGAAACCCTCCTTGTCGGCGTCGAGAATGGCCACCAGGGACACCTCGGGCAGGTCCAGGCCCTCCCTGAGCAGGTTGATGCCCACGAGCACGTCGTAGACGCCGGCCCGCAACTCGGTGAGGAGTTCCACGCGGCGCAGAGTGTCGACATCCGAATGCAGATAGCGCACCCGCACGCCGGCCTCGGTGAGGAAGTCGGTGAGCTCCTCCGCCATCTTCTTGGTGAGCGTGGTGACCAGGACGCGCTCGTTGCGCTCTACGCGCTTGTGGATCTCCTCGAGGAGGTCGTCGATCTGGCCCTTGCTCGGCTTGACGATGATCTGCGGGTCGATCAGCCCGGTAGGGCGAATGATCTGCTCCACGATGCCGTCGGCGATGCCCATCTCGTATTTGCCGGGCGTCGCGGACAGGTAGACGGTCTGGCCGACCCGCCCCTTGAACTCGGAGAATTTGAGCGGACGGTTGTCGAGAGCGCTGGGCAGGCGGAATCCGTGGTCGACGAGCGTGCGCTTGCGCGACGAGTCCCCCTCGTACATGGCGCCGATCTGCGGCACCGTGACGTGGGACTCGTCGATGACCATCAGGAAATCGTCCGGGAAATAATCGAGCAGACAGTGCGGCGCCTCCCCCGGTTGCCGCGCGTCGATGTGCCGGGAGTAGTTCTCGATGCCGGAGCAGAAGCCGATCTGCTCCATCATCTCGAGGTCGAAGTTCGTGCGCATCCGCAAGCGTTGGGCCTCAAGCAGTTTGCCCTCGCGTTCGAGCTGTTCTAACCGCTCGTCGAGTTCTTCCTGGATGGTGCCCATCGCCCGCTGCATGACATCGGTGCTGGCCACATAGTGCGAACCGGGGAACACGGCAACCGAGTCGAGTTTCTTCACGATGTCGCCGGTGAGCGGATGCAGGCTGTACAGCGCCTCGATCTCGTCGCCGAACATCTCAATGCGGATGGCCAGTTCTTCGTACATCGGGATGATCTCGATGGTGTCGCCGCGCACCCGGAAGTGGCCCCGGGAGAAGTCGATGTCATTGCGCTCGTACTGCATGGCCACGAACTTGCGGATCAGCCAGTCCCGGTTGACCTGCTGCCCCACCTGCAGGGCGACCATGGCCTCGAGGTAGCCCTCGGGTGTGCCCAGACCATAGATGCAGGAGACGGTGGAGACCACGATGACGTCACGCCGGCTGAGCAGGGAGTTCGTGGTGGAGTGCCGCAGTCGTTCGACCTCTGCGTTGATCGAGGAGTCCTTCTCGATAAAGGTGTCGGTCTGCGGCACGTAGGCCTCGGGCTGATAGTAGTCGTAGTAGGACACGAAGTACTCGACGGCGTTGTTGGGCATCAACTCGCGGAATTCGTTCACGAGCTGCGCGGCGAGGGTCTTGTTGTGGGCGAGCACCAGGGTGGGGCGCTGCACCTGCTCGATCAGCCAGGCGGTGGTAGCGGACTTGCCTGTTCCGGTGGCGCCGAGCAGAACGATATCGGTCTCTCCGGCGTCGATCCGGCCGGCCAGCTCGGCGATGGCGGTGGGCTGATCACCACTGGGTGTGTACTCGCTCACCACCTCGAACGGATTTACAGAGCGCGTTGGTTCCATGCCCTCAGTCTACGGAGCGCCTCTGACAGTGCGCTGCTCGCCCTCGGCGTGCACCTGGTCCCAGAGCGCGTCGACCTGCGCCACTGTCTGCTCGAGGGTGCCGCCCGTGTCGATGACGACGTCGGCGACGCTGAGGCGGTCGGCGTCACTCGCCTGCGAGCGAATTCTGCGCTCCGCCTCGCCGGCCTCCATTCCGCGCAGCTCCACCATGCGGCGGACCCGGGTCTGCTCGTCGGCCAGGGTGACCACCACGAGGTCGAACGGATGGTCGACACCGGCCTCTACGAGCAGCGGAACGTCGTAGACGACGATCGCGTCCGGGTCCTCCGCCTCCGCGTCGCGGATCAGCGCGTTCGAGAGCGCCCTCACCTCGGGGTGCACGATGGCGTTGAGGCGCTCTCGCGCCGCCGGGTCTCGGAACACGACGGCGCCGAGCGCCGGCCGGTCCAGGCTCCCGTCGGCCAGCAGGACCGCGGTACCGAACGCATCCGATATCTTCGCGAGCCCCGGCATGCCGGGCTCCACCACAACGCGGGCCAGGTGGTCGGCGTCGATGTGCACGGCACCATGCCGCACGAGCCGGCGGGCCACGGTGCTTTTTCCGGATGCGATCCCTCCGGTCAGTCCAATCAAGTACACGCCTGCCATGCTACGGCCTCGGCCACGCAGTGACGCAAAAAGGCCGGCCCCGAGGGGACCGGCCTTTCGATGTGCGGTAGCGCAAGTCACTGCTTGGAGGCAGTATCCAGTCGGATCCGAATACTAGGTGGAACCTGCTACTGGTTGGAACCTGCTACTGGTTGGAACCTGCTACTAGTTGGAACTGGAGAGCTTCTCGCGCAGTGCGGCAAGCGCCTCGTCGTCCGCGAGCGTGCCGGCGCCGGCCGTCTCGCTCGAGAAGGTGTTGCCTGCGGCGGACGGGACGTCGCCAACGGCGGTGATCTCGTCGTTCGCGGACGAAACCTGCTTCTTGTGAGCTTCCCAGCGAGCCTGGGCTGCAGCGTAGTCCTGCTCCCACTTCTCGCGCTGGGTTTCGAAGCCTTCACGCCACTCGTTGGTCTCCGGGTCGAAGCCCTCAGGGTACTTGTAGTTGCCCTGGTCGTCGTATTCGGTGAGCATTCCATAGAGTGCCGGATCGAACTCGGTGCCCTCGGGGTCGACACCATCGTTGGCCTGCTTGAGGCTCAACGAGATGCGGCGACGCTCGAGGTCGATGTCGATGACCTTGACGAAGACCTCGTCGCCGACAGCCACAACCTGCTCGGCGAGCTCGACGTGCTTGCCGGAGAGCTCGGAGATGTGAACGAGTCCTTCGATGCCCTCGGCAACGCGAACGAACGCGCCGAACGGAACGAGCTTGGTGACCTTACCCGGTGCAACCTGGCCGATGGCGTGCGTGCGGGCGAAGACCTGCCACGGGTCTTCCTGCGTGGCCTTGAGTGAAAGCGACACGCGTTCGCGCTCGAGGTCGACCTCGAGGATCTCGACGGTGACTTCCTGGCCAACCTCGACGACCTCGCTGGCGTGCTCGATGTGCTTCCAGCTGAGTTCGGAGACGTGAACCAGACCGTCAACGCCACCCAGATCGACGAACGCACCGAAGTTGACGATCGACGAAACGACGCCCTTGCGGACCTGTCCCTTCTGGAGGTTGTTGAGGAACGTGGTGCGGCTCTCAGACTGAGTCTGCTCGAGCAGCGCACGACGAGACAGCACAACGTTGTTGCGGTTCTTGTCGAGTTCGAGGATCTTGGCCTCGATCTCCTGGCCCAGGTACGGGGTCAGGTCGCGAACGCGGCGCAGCTCGATGAGCGAAGCCGGCAGGAAGCCACGAAGACCGATGTCCACGATGAGGCCACCCTTGACGACCTCGATGACCGAACCGGTGACAACGCCATCCGATTCCTTGATCTTCTCGACATCGCCCCATGCACGCTCGTACTGAGCGCGCTTCTTGGACAGGATGAGACGGCCTTCTTTGTCTTCCTTCTGAAGAACGAGGGCCTCAACCAGGTCGCCGACCTTGACGACCTCGGAGGGGTCAACGTCGTGCTTGATGGAAAGTTCGCGGGAGGGAATGACACCCTCGGTCTTGTAGCCCACGTCGAGGAGTACCTCGTCGCGGTCGATCTTCACAACGGTGCCCTCGATGAGGTCTCCGTCGTTGAAGAATTTCAGAGTCTTTTCGACCGCGGCAAGAAAGTCTTCAGCAGATCCGATGTCGTTGATGGCGACCTGCTTGGGTGCCCGTTCGGTCGTTGCGATTGTCATGTAGTAGTTGCTCCAGGATGGACATAGATAGGGCCACACACGGAAGTGGATCTCGTTCTCGTGCACCGGTATGGCAACGGATGATTCGTCACAAACGTGACAGTTAAGCTTATCGTTTTGCGGGAGGGGCCGGCAACTCGCCAGCCCCTCCCGAATCTACGCCCAACCGCTCGGAGCGCTAGCCGAGCATCGCCGCCCGGAGGGTGTCCAGTCCGACCCCACCGAGGTCCAGCGCCTTGCGGTGGAAGTCTTTGATTGAGAACGTGTCGCCTTCTCGCGCCGCGTAGATGTCCCGGAGTTCTTCCCAGATTCGCTGCCCCACCTTGTATGACGGCGCCTGTCCCGGCCAACCGAGGTACCGATTCACCTCGAACTTGACGAAGCTTGCGTTCATGTTCACGTTTCGGCCGAGGAAGTCGAAGGCATAGTCGGCGGTCCAGGGTCCGGATCCGTCGGGCAGTTGCTTCTCGAGGTGCACGCCAATGTCAAGCACAACGCGCGCCGCGCGCATGCGTTGCCCGTCCAGCATGCCGAGGCGGTCCGCCGGGTCGTCGAGGTAACCGAGCTGTTCCATCAGCCGTTCGGCGTAGAGAGCCCAGCCTTCGGCGTGGCCTGAGGTACCCGCGAGCTGGCGGCGCCAGGTATTCAGCGTCGCGCGATTGTAGACAGCCTGGCCGATCTGCAGGTGGTGACCGGGGACACCCTCGTGGTACACGGTGGTGAGTTCGCGCCAGGTATCGAATTCGGTGATCCCGACCGGCACCGACCACCACATCCGGCCCGGGCGGGAGAAGTCGTCCGTCGGCCCGGTGTAGTAGATACCGCCCTCCTGCGTGGGGGCGATCATGCACTCGAGGCGCTTGATCTCGTCGGGGATGTCGAACTGGGTCTCGCAGAGCTCGGCGACGGCACGGTCGCTCGTCTCCTGCATCCACTTCTGCAGGGCGTCGGTGCCGTGCAGTTTGCGGCTGGGATCGGTGTCGAGGAAGGCGATGGCCTCGAGCACGCTCGCACCCGGCTTGATCTGGTCGGCGATGCTCTCCTGCTCCGACACCATCCGGGCCAGCTCTTCCACGCCCCATTCGTAGGTTTCGTCGAGGTCGATGGTGGCGCCGAGAAATCGTCGGGACTGGAGTGAGTAGAGGTCACGCCCGATGGCGTCGCGCGTGGACGCCTTGTTCTCGAGCTCGGTGCCGAGAAAATCGGCCAACGTGCCGTATGCGGCTGCTGCGGCGCGCGCGCGGGTGCCGAGATCCGTGGCCAGCGAGGCCGGAAGCGATCCCGTCTCGGGGCTGGCGTTCGCGGCAAACTCGGCGAAGAAGCCGTCGTTCGCGGCGTGGCGACGGGCCTGAAGAATGACCTCCTGCACCTGCCGCCGGGCAGGCATGCTGCCGCGCTCGATTCCGAGACGCAGAGTCTCGATGTACCCGTTGATTGCCGCAGGCAGGGCGCTCAGCCGGGCCGAGACGGTGTCCCAGTCGGCGACCGTCGTGGTGGGCATGAGGTCGAAGACGTCACGGATGCTCTGGGCCGGCGAGGCGATCACGTTCAGGTCGCGCAGTGGCAAGCCGGCCTCGGCGCTCTCGACGTCGAGAGCGAGCGAGCTGCGCAGGTCGGTGCGGGTGACGACGTCGACGTCGTCAACCGCCTGGGCGGCGTCGAGACGGGCGATGAACGAGTGGGCGGCGGCGACGCTGCGGTCCAGGCCCTCCGGGGAGTAGTCGCCGAAGCGTCCGTCCGCCTCGGTGCGACCGATGTAGGTGCCCACGGTCGGGTCGATGTCGACGAGGGTGTCCACCCAGTCTTCGGCGATCCGGTCGATCGCCGTGGGGGTGCGCTGGTTATCGGTTGTCATGACCCGAGCCTAGAACACGCCAGCGACCGAGCATGGAGGGCCGGCCCACGCATTCAGGAGGACCGGCCGGGTGTCTCCTAGTGGGCCGCGGCGTCCCAGTTGTCGCCCCTGCCCACCTGAACATCGAGGGGAACCAGAAGGTCGGCGGCCGTCTCCATCCGGTGCGTCACGCGTTGGCGGAGCGCGTCCCATTCCCCCGGGGCCACTTCGAAGATCAATTCGTCGTGCACTTGCAGCAACATCCGCGACTCCAGGCCGCCTTCGACCAGGTCCTCGGCGATTCGATTCATGGCGATCTTCATGATGTCAGCTGCGGACCCTTGGATCGGCGCGTTCAGGGCCGCACGCTCGGCGTTCTCCCGCACCATCCGATTGGCGCTGTGCAGCTCGGGGAACGGGCGCCGACGGCCGAAGATGGTAGCGGTGTAGCCGTCCAGCTTCGCCTGCTCGACCACATTGCGCAGATAGTCGCGCACGGCGCCGAAACGGGCGAAGTAGTCCGTGATGAGCTGTTTGGCCTCCTTCGTGTCGATGCGCAGCTGCCGGGACAGCCCGAAGGCGCTGAGTCCATAGGCGAGGCCGTAAGACATGGCCTTAACCTTGGAACGCATCTCATTCGTGACGTCCTCCGGGGCCACCCCGAAGACGCTCGCCCCGACGAACCGGTGCAGGTCCTCTCCGGCTTTGAAGGCCTCGATCAGGCCCGGGTCCCCGGAGAGGTGCGCCATGATGCGCATCTCAATCTGAGAGTAGTCGGCGGTGAGCAGGCACTCGGCCCCGTTTCCGGCTTGGAAGGCGGCACGGATGCGACGGCCTTCTTCGGTGCGCACCGGAATGTTCTGCAGGTTGGGGTCGGTGGAGGAGATTCGGCCGGTGGCGGTGCCGATCTGCACGTAGGTCGTGTGGATGCGGCCCGTCGCATCGACGGCCTTGTCCAGCGTCTCCACAATCTGTCGCAGCTTGGTGGCGTCGCGGTGCTGCAGCAGCATGTCGAGGAACGGATGCGGGTTGCTGGCCTGCAGGTCGGCAAGAGCTCCGGCATCCGTGGAGAAGCCGGTCTTGTTCGCCCGGGTCTTGGGCATGCCGAGTTGGTCGAACAAGACTTCCTGCAGCTGCTTGGGTGAGCCGAGGTTCACCTCACGGCCGATCTCGGCGTAGGCGCCGGCGGCCAGCCCGGCGGCGCGCTCACCCAGCTGGCTGGACAGGGCGGCCAGCTGTTCGTGTGACACGGCCACGCCGGCCAGCTCCATGTCGACCAGGGCCAGCAGGGTCGGCATCTCAATGGCGGTGAGCACCTCGCGCGACCCGGCGTCGAGCAACGCCTCGATGGCCGCGGCCACCCGGAAGGTGTACCAGGACTCCACCGACACGCCTCCGGCTTCGTTCTCGTCCGGGACCAACTGATTGGGATCGCTCACCGGCAGGGTCTCGTCGAGGTAGCGCATGACGAGGGAGGCGAGGGTTTTGTCCGGCACACCCGGACGCAGCAGCCAGGCCGCGACCAGGGTGTCGAACACCAGGCCGGAGACGGACAGGTTGCTGCGACGCAACGCCTTGATCTGGCTTTTGGCGTCGTGCATGATCTTGGGCGAGTCGCTGGCCAGCCAGGCCTCGAACGCGAGGTAGTCCGCACGTCCGGGTTGCCAGGGCAGGTTGACCGATTCGGTCGGGCCGGACAGGCCGAAGCCGATGGCCAGGCCGTCCTGCACCTCCACGCACAGGCCGAGCCCCCGCGGGGACGCGGCTGACACGCGGGCGATCCACGCCCCCAGCTCCTCGTCGAGCAGGTCCTGGGCGAGCGGAGCCCGAGGAGCGGTAACGACAGCCTCTTCGGGCACGACCACGGCTGCGCCCTCGGCGGTGCCCTGGGCCTCACCGGCACCGGCACCCTCGAGCTTGATCACCCTCTCGAGCAGGGTACGGAACTCGAGTCGGCCGAACACATCGCGCACGGCTGCCTCGTCGATGGCGCGCCGAATGAGGTTGGGCAACTCCACCGGTAGGTCAAGGTCGGTGACCAGGTGGTTGAGGCGGCGGTTGCGGATCGCGTTCTCCTTCTGCTCTCGAAGGTTGTTGCCGACGACGCCCTTGATCTCGTCGGCATGCTCGAGGATCCCGTCGAGGCTGCCGTAGAGACCGAGCCACTTCACGGCGGTCTTCTCCCCCACCTTGGAGATGCCGATCAGGTTGTCGCTGGTCTCGCCGACGAGCGCTGCTACATCCGGGTACTGGGCCGGCTCGATGCCGTACTTCTCCCTGACCCGAGCCGGGTCGTACCGGGTGAGTGCCGATACACCCTGACTGGAAGGGTAGAGCAGCGTGACGTTCTCGTTGACGAGCTGGATCGTGTCCCGGTCGCCGGAGACCACGAGCACATGGAAACCCTCCCGGTTGCCTCGAACGGACAGTGTCGCCAGGATGTCGTCGGCCTCGAAGTCCTCCTTGGTGAGCGTCGTGATGTTCATCGCGGCCAGGGCTTCCTGCAGCAGCGGAACCTGTCCGATGAACTCGCTCGGCGTGCTGGCCCGGGTGCCCTTGTAGTCGGCGTATTCCCGGGTGCGGAACGAGTACCGGGAGATGTCGAAGGCCACAGCGATGTGCGTGGGTCTTTCGTTACGCAGCAGGCTGAGAAGCATGGACAGGAAGCCGTGGATGGCGTTCGTGTGCTGCCCGTCGTGGGTTTGGAAACTGTCCACGGGCAAGGCGTGGAACGCCCGGTAGGCCAGGGAATGGCCGTCGATGATCATCAGGGTAGGCTTTTCGGAATCTGACACAGAGACAGCCTACAAGCGTCATCCGGCGCGGGCTGGTGCAGCGACCGAAGGTTAATATGATCGAGCAGACCACGGACGCCCTCGAGTGGGTCCAGCAGCGGGGAGCCGGCTCCCTGGCCGAAAAAATGGGCATCGAGTTCGTCGAATTCACCATCGAGCGTGCGGTGGCACGGATGCCCGTCGAGGGCAACACGCAACCGGCGATGCTCCTGCACGGTGGCGCCTATGTCGTGCTGGGCGAATCGCTGGGCTCGATGGCGGCCAATCTGCACGCCGGCCCCGGCCGCTTGGCGGTGGGCATCGAGATCAACGCCACGCACACCCGGTCGGCGACGTCGGGTTTCGTCACGGGAGTGTGCACGCCGTTGCATCTGGGCCGCACGCTCACGACCCACGAGATCACCGTGACGGATGATCAGGGCCGGCGATGCTCGACGATCCGCATCACGAACCTGATCAAGGAACTGCCGAACCGCCCGCAGCCCTAAACGAAAGGCCGAGCAGACCGCCGCGAGGTGCGTCTGCTCGGCCGATAACGACTGAGTTCTGGAACTACTTCTTGGCGCTCAACTGCTCGATGATCGCTTGGGCGACGTCGTGCATGGTGAGGCGTCGGTCCATGGACGCCTTCTGGATCCACCGGAAGGCCTCGGGCTCGGTGAGTCCCATCTTCTCGTTCAGCAGCCCCTTGGCCCGGTCGACGAGCTTGCGAGTCTCGAACCGCTCGACCAGGTCGGCCACCTCGGCCTCGAGGGTGATGATCTGGCTGTAGCGCGACAGTGCGATCTCGATGGCGGGCAGCAGGTCGTTCGGGGTGAACGGCTTGACCACGTAGGCCAGAGCGCCGGCCTCCGTCGCCCGCTCGACGAGCTCCTTCTGGCTGAAGGCGGTCAGCAGCACGACGGGTGCGATGTGCGCCTTGGTGATGCGCTCGGCCGCGGAGATACCGTCGAGGTGAGGCATCTTGACGTCCATGATGACCAGGTCGGGCCGCAGCTCGGTGGCTAGGGCGACAGCGGTTTCTCCGTCGCCGGCCTCGCCGACCACCTCGAATCCGGCGTCGCGGAGAATTTCGACGATGTCGAGGCGGATCAGGGACTCGTCCTCGGCAACGACAACGCGGCGAGGAGGAACTGGGGTTGAATCTTGGTCGGTCACGGCTCAAAGCCTACGGTATTCTGATGCAGGTGTTGTGAGCCGGTGTGGCGGAATGGCAGACGCGGAGCACTCAAAATGCTTTGTTCGAAAGGACGTGTGGGTTCGAGTCCCACCACCGGTACCAACACCTTGTCGATAAAACCCCTGTTCAGCAGATGTTTTTTCGTCGCGATCCGTTCCGCGGCCTAGTCAGCGGGCGGTCGCCGCACAGCGTCGCCGGCCTGCATGTCTTCTTCCAACAGTGCTGTGATCGATCGAAGCGTCTCCGGTGAGACATCGCCGAGAGTGCGCGCCGCGAAGCTGACGACGCGCCTGGCGCGCAGGCTTTTCACGAATGCGAGCTGTGAATCTACGCGCTCCGGCAGGTCGTCGTCGGATCCTAGGAGGTATTCCGGCGGGATGCGGAAGAACTCTCCGATTCCGGTGAGCAAGTCGACGTCGGTGACGAGCGGCCCGTCCCCCGTGATCATGTAGGCCCAGCGGGCACGGGAGAGGGACAGCCCCCGCTCCTGGAGGCCTGCCGCGATCTGCTTGTAGGTATGCGGCGTGTTCCCCTCGGCAACGACCACGTCGAGCAGGAGATTGAGTTTGCGCGCCAGCTCGCGCTGGGGGCTGATCGGCTCACCGGGGATGCCTGGCCTGTCGCCGGCTACTCGCGGGTCAATCACGATGTGTGGTCCTGTCGGGGTGTCACGGGGCGGGCAAGGGAGGTGACAGTAGAGGCTGCGCCGGGGATGCCCCGCACGTGGTCCTCGGCGGCGTTGATGAGCATCCGTTCGGATACCGACAAACTCTGGTCCGGGTCGACGAGCAGGCTATCCCGTACCTCGACGTACCGCCGGTACAGGTGAGCGCCGGGAGCCCGCACAAGAAGCAACCCGGCGCGCGAAAGGTCGCGCTCGATGCTGAGCTCCGGAGACCCTGCCAGCAGACGCTCCCACAACGGGGTGATCCGCCACAGCAGCACCCGGTCGCGGCTGGTCTTCGACAGTGCCTGGATACCCACTTCCATGGCAGTCAGACCGAGCCCCAGACCGAGGCAGACAGGCGCGGTGGCGAGGGCGATGTGGTACACAGTGAAGGGCCACCCCTCAAAGGAAAAGCTCGGACTGAAAAGGGCTGCGGTCACGCTGGCGAAGCTGACGATGGTGTAGATCAGAACCCCGAGGCAACCGAGCACAACGAGAGCGATAGACGCCCGAGTGATCAACCGATGCTGATGGCGCAGATCGGACAGGCATGCCGAACCGACCGACACGGAGAAGAGTGCCATCGCAATCCAGGTGGTGGACGAGTAGGCGGCGAAATCCCAACGATTCGGAAATGCCTCGTGGATCTGGTCTCGAAAACGCCAGTCTCCGCCGAAGAACAGGACAGCCTGGGCGGTGACAATCGCGCCGGTGACGACTGCGGTCACCTGGTTCCTCCGCCGCGTGAGACCGCCCACGGACACGGCCTCCTGCACGATGCCGTCCAGGAGGCCAATGGTAACGATCGCAGTGGCATGAAAGCTGAAATAGGCAACGTTGTTCCCACCCAGCAGTCCGTCGACGGCGTTGTACACGACGTACGGTTGCAGGGTCATTGTCGTCCCGAAAGCAACGAGTACCCAAAAGAGCCGGCGACGACGACCGCGAAGGACCGACGGCACGCACAATATTGTGGCGATCCAGATCAATGCCGACACAGACAGCAGGATGATCTGCACTACAGCACCCGGCCGAATCCGGTCCGAGGACCGTTGGCCGCGTCGGTGCTGTCGCGCAGCATGAGCAGGGCCAGCCGGTCACCGATCGCCTCGGCCAGAGCCTCCTGCTCGTCGGTGAAGTTGCTGCGGGACAACGCGTAGGCGATGGAGTCCAGCGGAATGAGCGGAGCAAGCAGCGCGACCCGCTCCGACGGCACGAGCACAGTGTCATGCCGCAATATCATGTGCCCGAACTCGTGGTTGATGAACTGCTGCCGGTGAACAGCGGAGTCGGTGGGCACATGGTGGATGCGCTCGAAGTTCTCCCCCGTGACCGCGATCCACAGGCCACAGACGCCGGATGCGATCAGCGCAGGGCTGGCCGCGCGGATGACGATGGGCTTTCCACGCAGGCCCTCCATGTGGCGGTGGAGCGTCTGGACCGTCAACGGACAGGGCAGTCCGAGAGCATCCACCAGCTCGCGCGCCCGCTCCGTGCGTGTTTCGTAATTCAGGCTGGGTCCCCCACTCCGTGACGCCTTCACCCCCTTCGGGGGCCCTCCAGCGAACGTTAGACATGTACAACAGGTGCTAACGTGAACCCTGATTGAACATGTCTACGCTACCGGGTCGGGGGACCTGCGCAAGCCACGGGAAGTTCGGTCACGCTCCATCACGGAGTTTACGCGCACAGCCTCATGGGCGGCACCGAAGGGGAACAGGGTGCCGCCCGAGGCGGTGGGTTCGACTATCGCCGGCTGTGTCCCGAGAACGAGAAAGCCCCGCCGTCCGTGAGTGTCACGGGCGTCGGGGCATTCCCGGCAGACGCTAGTTCTTCGCGTACGCCGGGTGAACTTCATTGTGGGCATCGCCGACGCGGTGCACACGGATGTCATTCGTGGAACCCGCGATTCCGGGAGGGGACCCGCTGATCACGACGACCTTGTCACCGAGCTGAGCCAGACCCTGGCCGAGCAGGATGTCGTCGACCTGACCGAACATGGCGTCCGTGTGCGTGACACGGTCGACCAGGTAGGTCTGGATACCCCAGGTGAGGGCCAGACGTCGACGGATACCGGCCTCCGGCGTGAAGGCCAGCATGGGAATCTTTGACCGCAGACGGGACATCCGTCGCACCGAGTCACCGGACTCGGTGAAGATGCAGAGGAACTTCGCCTCGACGAACTCGGCAACCTCGATGGCGGCAAGGGTGATCGCGCCGCCCTGCGTGCGCGGCTTGTTCGTCAGCGGGGCGATGCGCTCCAGACCGTGGTCCTCGGTCGACGCGACGATGCGCGCCATCGTCTGGACCGTCACGACGGGGTATTCACCGACGCTGGTCTCGCCGCTGAGCATGACCGCATCCGCACCGTCCAGCACGGCGTTGGCGACGTCGGACGTCTCCGCGCGCGTCGGGACCGGGCTGTGGATCATGGACTCGAGCATCTGCGTCGCCACAATGACCGGCTTGGCCATCCGGCGGGCCAGCTCCACGGCGTGCTTCTGCACGATCGGAACGGCCTCGAGGGGCAGTTCCACACCCAGGTCGCCACGGGCGACCATGATGGCGTCGAACGCATCGACGATGCCCTCGAGGTTCTCGACGGCCTGCGGCTTCTCGATCTTCGCGATCACGGGAACGCGACGACCTTCTTCTTCCATGATTTCGTGCACGCGGGTGATGTCGGCGGCGTCGCGCACGAACGACAGGGCGATCAGGTCTGTGCCGAGGCGGAGACCCCAGCGCAGGTCGGCCTCGTCCTTTTCGGACAAAGCCGGCACATTCACGGCGACACCGGGAAGGTTGATACCCTTGTTGTTCGAGACGGGGCCCGCGACGATGACCGTGGTCGTCACGACGGTGTCGTTTGTGGCTACGACCTCGACCTTGACCTTGCCGTCGTCAATCAGCAGGAAGTCGCCCGGCTTGACGTCTTGAGGAAGACCCTTGTACGTGGTGCCCGAGAGATCCTTGTTGCCAAGGATGTCTTCCGTCGTGATCTTAAAAATGTCACCCACGGCCAGTTCGTAAGGGCCGCCCTCGAATTTTCCGAGACGGATCTTCGGCCCCTGCAGGTCGACCATGACGGCAACGGCGCGACCGGAGTCGTTCGCGGCTTTGCGTACATTCGCATAAACACCCTCGTGGACTTGGTAGTCCCCGTGGCTGAGGTTCATCCGGCAAACGTCGACGCCGGCATCGATCAGAGCTCGAATCTGGTCATAGCTGGAAGCTGCCGGCCCAAGGGTGGCGACGATTTTGGCGCGTCTCATGCTAAAAAAACTCCGGTTTCCGCGCTGTATTGGCGCATATTCACTGTTGATGGGTGGGAGACCACAAGGTGGTGGATCTCTTGGAATTGAATCACTGGATCAGCGACCAATCAGATTGCGAAGGCATGATCGGTCGGCTTGACCGGTGCAGGCAATTGCGTCTCGCCTTCGAGGAATTTGTCGACTGCTGCCGCGGCAGCACGGCCCTCAGCGATCGCCCAAACGATGAGCGACTGGCCACGGCCGGCATCACCAGCCACAAACACGCCCTCGTGACTGGTCTGGTAATTAACGTCACGCTCGACATTACTCCGCCCATCGACCGGCACGTGCAGCTGCTCGGTCAGCGCGCGTGACTCGGGACCCGTGAAACCCATGGACAGGAGCACCAGGTCCGCGGGGATCTCACGCTCCGTGCCCGCTTTCGGCACGCGACGCCCGTCTAGGAACTCGGTCTCTGCCACGCGAATGGCGCGCACCTCCCCGGCCTCGTTGGCCAGGAATTCGACCGTTGACACCAGGAATTCCCGGATACCGCCCTCTTCGTGGGCACTTGACACCTCGAACAGAGTCGGCGACAACGGCCAAGGCTGGTGTTCGGGTCGTTCGGTGCCGGGCTGGCGCCCGATGGCGAGATTGGTCACGGATGCGGCGGACTGGCGGTGCGCCGTGCCGATGCAGTCCGCGCCGGTGTCGCCGCCGCCGAGCACAACCACGTGCTTGCCCTCCGCAGTGATCTGCTGGTCGACCGTGTCGCCGGCGCCGACTCTGTTCTGCTGCACCAGGTATTCCATGGCGAAGTGCACGCCGGGCAGGTCGCGTCCGGGGATGGGCAGGTCGCGAGGAACCATGGCGCCCGTCGCGATGACGACGGCGTCATAGCGGGCTCGGAGGTCGTCCCAGGTGATGTCCTCGCCTATCGTGACGCCCGCCCGGAAGCGGGTTCCCTCGGCGGTCATTTGGGCCAGTCGGGTCTCGAGGTGCCTCTTCTCCATCTTGAAGTCGGGGATGCCGTAGCGCAGCAGCCCGCCGATCCGGTCGTCCCGTTCGAAGACCGCCACCGTGTGACCGGCCCGGGTGAGCTGCTGGGCCGCCGCGAGGCCGGCCGGCCCCGAGCCGACGACGGCGACGGTCTTGCCGGTCAAACGTCCTGGAGGCTGAGGCTGCACCCATCCGTTGGCAAACGCCTGATCGACGATGGAGACCTCGACCTGCTTGATCGTGACCGCGGGCTGGCTGATGCCAAGAACACAGGACGATTCGCACGGCGCCGGGCAGAGGCGCCCGGTGAACTCCGGGAAGTTGTTGGTGGAGTGCAGCCGCTCGATCGCCTGCCGACCCTCGCCGCGCCAGGTGAGGTCGTTCCATTCGGGGATGATGTTGCCCAGCGGGCAGCCCTGCTGGCAGAACGGCACTCCGCAGTCCATGCACCGACCGGCTTGGCGCTTCAGCACGGCAGAGTCGCGCTGCTCATAGACCTCTTTCCAGTCCATCAGGCGCACGGACACAGGACGACGGGCCGGAAGCTCCCGCTCCGTCGTCTTCAGGAATCCCTTCGGATCAGCCATTGGTTGCCTCCAAGATTCGGTTCCAGACGACGACTCCGTCAGGGTCGAGCCCCTCCGTTACGGCGGTCTGTCTGGTTGCCAGGACCGCTGCGTAGTCACGCGGCAGAACCTTGACGAAAGTGGACATGGTGTTGTCTACGTCGGCCAGCAGCCGGGCCGCCAGGGCGGAATCGGTCTGGTCCCGGTGCTGCTCGAGCAGGTCGCGCACGATCTCCCGATCCGCGCTGCCGAGCGGCAGGAGCGCGAGCTCGCCGGAATCAAGGGCCTGACGGTTGACGTTCTCGGTGCTGAGCCCGTAGACGTAGGCCGTTCCGCCGGACATCCCGGCCCCGAGATTGCGCCCGGTATCGCCCAGAATGACGGCCAGTCCCCCCGTCATGTACTCGAGGGCGTGGTCGCCGACGCCCTCGACGACGGCGGTGGCGCCGGAGTTGCGGACCAGGAAGCGTTCACCCACGATGCCACGGATGAACATGCTGCCCTGCGTGGCGCCGTAGCCGATCACGTTGCCCGCGATCACGTTCTGTTCTGCCTTGAACAGGCTGCCCCGGTCGGGCCGCACGGTGATCTGGCCACCGGAGAGCCCCTTGCCGACGTAGTCGTTGGAGTCGCCCTCCAGCCGCAAGATGATCCCACTGGGCAGGAAGGCGCCGAAGGATTGGCCGGCGCTTCCGGTGAGGGTGACGTCGATAGAGCCTGATGGCAGACCGTTCTCGCCATGACGAACCGTGACCTCGTGCCCGAGCATGGTGCCCACGGCGCGTTCGGTGTTGCGAATGGGCAGCGACAGGGTGATCTGGCCGCCATGCTCGAGCACACTCGCACTCTGGCGGATCAGTTCATTGTCGAAATGGAGTTCGAGCTCGTGCTCCTGCGCTCGGCCGGACTGTCGTGGTTCTCCCGCCGAGAAGTCCGGGCCGACCAGGATGGGCGATAGGTCGAGGCCCGAGGCCTTCCAGTGGGTCAGCGCGCCGTTGACGTCGAGAACCTCGCGGTGGCCGATGGCCTCGTCCAGGCTGCGGAACCCGAGTTCGGCGAGGTATTCGCGCACCTCCTGGGCGATGAACTCGAAGAAGTTGACGACATGCTCGGCCTTGCCCGTGAAACGCTTGCGCAATTCGGGGTTCTGGGTGGCCACGCCCACCGGGCAGGTGTCCAGGTGGCAGACGCGCATCATGACGCAGCCCTCCACGATCAGCGGTGCCGTGGCGAAGCCGAACTCCTCGGCGCCGAGCAGGGCGCCGATGATGACGTCGCGACCGGTCTTCAACTGCCCGTCGACCTGCAGCACGACGCGGTCACGCATCCCGTTGAGCATCAGGGTCTGCTGGGTCTCGGCCAGGCCGAGCTCCCAGGGAGTGCCGGCGTGCTTGAGGGAGTTCAGCGGGCTGGCGCCCGTGCCGCCGTCGTGACCGGAGATCAGAATTACATCGGAGAGCGCCTTTGCCACGCCCGCGGCCACCGCGCCGATGCCCGACTGGCTGACGAGCTTGGTGTGGATGCGTGCGGACGGGTTCGCCCGCTTCAGGTCGAAGATGAGCTGTTTGAGGTCTTCTATCGAGTAGATGTCGTGGTGCGGGGGCGGCGAGATGAGGCCGACGCCGGCAGTCGCGTGCCGGGTGCGCGCGATCCACGGGTAGACCTTGGTGGGCGGCAGCTGGCCGCCTTCGCCGGGCTTGGCGCCCTGGGCGAGCTTGATCTGGATGTCGTCGGCATGGGACAGGTACATACTGGTCACGCCGAACCGCCCGGATGCGACCTGCTTGACCGCGCTGCGCCGTTCCGGGTCGAGCAGGCGGTCGAGATCTTCGCCGCCCTCACCCGTGTTGGACTTGCCACCGAGGCGATTCATCGCGATCGCGAGGGTCTCGTGCGCTTCGGCGGAGATGGATCCGTAGCTCATCGCGCCCGTCGCGAACCGCTTCACTATGGCGGAGACGGGTTCGACCTCGTCGAGCGGCACGGGGTGGCGCTTGCCGCTGGTGAAGGTGAACATGCCGCGTAGCGTCATCAGGCTCGATGCCTGGTCGTCGACGAGCTTGGTGTACTCGCGGAAGATGTCGTACCGGCGGGTGCGGGTGGAGTGCTGGAGCCGGAAGATGGTGTCCGGGTTGAACAGGTGCGGTGAGCCGTCGCGGCGCCACTGGTATTCTCCGCCGGTGGCGAGGCGCTCGTGGGCGGTGACCGCGGCGTCCTCGGGGTACGCCGCCCGGTGACGGGCCTCGTTCTCGGCTGCGATGACGTCGATGCCGATGCCGCCGAGTTTGCTGGTCGTGCCGGTGAAGTACTGGTCGACGAATTCCTGATTCAGGCCGACGGCTTCGAACGTCTGGGCGCCGGCATAGGACGACACGGTTGAGATGCCCATCTTGGACATGATCTTGAGCACACCCTTACCGAGGGCCTTGATCACGTTGTGCACGGCCTGTTCCGGGGTGCCGTCGGTGATGTAGCCGCTACGCACGAGGTCCTCGCAGGTTTCCATTGCAAGGTACGGGTTGACGGCGGAGGCGCCGTAGCCGATGAGCAGTGCGACGTGGTGAACCTCGCGCACATCGCCGGCCTCGACCACGATGCCGACCTTCATCCGGTTCTCGGTACGGATCAGGTGGTGGTGCACCGCGGCGATCATCAGCAGCGACGGGATGGGGGCCAGGTCCTTGTTGGAGTCCCGGTCGGACAGGACGAGGAACATCGCGCCGTTCTCGATGGCCGCGTCGGCCTCGGCGCACATCGCGGCGATGCGCGCCGCGAGGGCGTCCGGCCCGTCTTCGAACCGGTAGAGACCGCGGATGGTCGTGGTGGTGCGGCTGCCGGGCGCGATGTCGATGTGCTGGATCTTGGCCAACTCGTCGTTGTCGATCACGGGGAAATCGAGCACGACCTGCCGGGCGTGCTCGGGACCCACCGACAGCAGGTTGCGCTCGGGCCCGAGCCCGAGCTTGAGGGAGGTGACGACTTCCTCGCGGATCGAGTCGAGCGGCGGGTTCGTCACTTGGGCGAACTGTTGGGTGAAGTAGTCGAACAGGAGCCGGGGACGTTCGCTGAGCACGGCAATGGGTGTGTCGGACCCCATGGCACCGAGCGGTTCCCCGCCGAGGCGCGCCATCGGAGCCAGAAGAATCCGAACCTCTTCCTCGGTGTAGCCGAACGTGCGCTGGCGACGAACGACGGATGCCGGCGGGTGCACGATGTGCTCCCGGTCGGGAAGGTCCTTGAGGTTGATCCGGCCGTCGTCCAGCCAGGTTCCCCACGGCTCGCTCGCCGCGAGGTCGGCTTTGATCTCGTCGTCTTCGATCAGCCGGCCGGCCACGGTGTCGACGAGGAACATCTTGCCGGGGCGCAAGCGGCCCTTCCGCACGACGTGGCTGGGGTCGATGTCAAGCACGCCGATCTCGCTGGCGAGTACGACGAGACCGTCGTCGGTGATGAGGTACCGGCCGGGACGCAGGCCGTTGCGGTCGAGGGTGGCTCCGACGAGGGAGCCGTCAGTGAACACGATCGCGGCCGGGCCGTCCCACGGCTCCATCAGCATGGAGTGGTACTCGTAGAACGCTCGTCGGTCCTCGTCGAGATCGGTCTGGTTTTCCCAGGCCTCGGGCACCATCATCATGACGGCGTGCGGCAGGGACCGCCCGGACAGGCTGAGCAGTTCCACCACCTCGTCGAAGGAGGCCGAGTCGCTGCCGCCGGGGGTGACGATCGGCAGCAGTGGCGCCAGATCGCCGAGCAGCTCCGACTCGAGCTGGGACTGACGCGCCTGCATCCAGTTGCGGTTGCCCTGCACAGTGTTGATCTCGCCATTATGGGCGATCATGCGGAACGGCTGCGCGAGTGGCCAGGACGGGAAGGTGTTGGTGGAATAGCGCGAGTGCACAAGGGCGAGCTTCGATACGAAGCGGGGATCGGACAGGTCAGGGTAGAACGGCTCCAGCTGCAGCGTCGTCACCATGCCCTTGTAGACCATGGTGCGACAGGACAGGGACGCGAAGTAGATCGCCAGCTCGCGCTCGGCACGTTTTCGCAGACGCAGGGTCTGCCGGTCTAGCGCGATGTCGCCGAGCAACAGACCGGACTCGGTCATGCGAGCGCTCTGCACGAATAGTTGTTGGATGGCCGGCATGGCCGCGCGGGCGAGGTTGCCGACCTCGTCGGGGCGCACGGGCACTTCGCGCCAGCCCAGAAGGACCAGCCCCTCCTCCTGCGCGATCCGGTTGATCTGGCGCTTGATGGCGCTCCGGGCGGTGGGGTCGGTGGGCAGGAAAACATTGCCGACGGCGTATCGGCCTGCCTCGGGCAGGGTGAACTCGGTCACCGCCCGGAGGAATTCGTCGGGGATCTGGGTGATGATGCCCGCGCCGTCGCCGGTGCCGGCGTCCGAGCCGACCGCACCGCGGTGCTCGAGATTGCGAAGCGCATCGAGCGCGAGGGTGATGATGTCGTGGCCGGCGGTGCCTCGCAACGTGGCGACCATGGCCAGACCACAGGCGTCGCGCTCGTCGGCCGGGTTGTAGAGGCCCTGCGGCTTCGGCACGCTGCTGAAGCGCGCGAAGAGGGGTGTTTGCGGCATTGGACCGTCCTCACGAAGGTAACTGTCAAGTGGGGACGACGTTGGCCCGCTCAGGTAGACATTTGCGCGGCGGCCCGTCATACCGGGTCACAAGCCGTGGAACAGGTTGTGGTTACCTGAGCCTAGAGGCGCGAGTTGCTGGTGCTTGTGGCTGCAACGTTGTTCTCGTCGGCGGGACGCACGGCCTCATCACCGTGATCCGCTAAGTCCGAATCAAACTCTTCAGATTCTACCTCAGGGTCGAGGCCCTTCCACTCCCGGCCGGGTACGTACACGCTCACCGGCAGTCCGGTGTGGCGACGACTCTGCACGACGATCAGAATGATCCCCACCAGAATGGCGGCATAGGCAGCCCACACATTGGTGCGGATACCGAAGAACATCTCGCTCGGATCGACCCGAATCGATTCGAAGAAGCTGCGGCCGAGGCCGTACCAGATCAGGTACACGCCGAAAGCCTTGCCCCACTGGAGGGCGACCTTGCGTTCGATCGCCAGGATCAGGACGACGCCGACGACGTTCCAGATCATTTCGTAAAGGAAGGTTGGGTGAAACAGGGTTTCGGGGGGCAGCCCGATCGGGAAGGCAGGGTTGGCCGCGGAGATCTCCAGACCCCAGGGTAGGTCGGTGGGCAGCCCAAAGAGTTCCTCGTTGAACCAGTTGCCGAGTCGTCCCATAGCCTGCGCCACGAGCATCCCGGGCGCCAGGGCGTCGGCGAAAGCCCAGAAACGGATGCCGGACATCCGGCAACCGATGTACGCGCCGACGGCGCCGCCCAGAAGCGCTCCGAAGATGGCGTTGCCGCCCTCCCAGATCGCAATGACGTCCCACGGGTTGGCACCCTCGTAGAAGTAGTCACCCGGGTGGGTGAGCACGTGGTAGATGCGGGCGCCCACGATGCCGAGCGGAACGGCCCAGAGGATGATGTCGAGGACCACGCCCGGTTCGCCGCCCCGCTTCGTCAACCTCCGGGAGGTCATGACGGTGGCGGCGACGATCCCGGCCAGGATGCAGAGAGCGTAGGCGTGGATGGTGAACGGGCCGAGGGTGAAGGAGCTCCAGTCGGGGCTCGGGCTCGGGATGCTCAGAAGAAAAGACACCTGGGAACTACCTTTCATCGTGACGCCGGGCACTCCGGAATGGCCGAGACCGCCTCGGTCAACATACCTTAGCTGGGGGGGCTTAGCTGGTGGGGCGGATGTCCCTGGCCCCGGCGGCCAGGTCGCGGGCGAGGGCGGCAACGGCCGAGACTCCTCCGTCGGACAGCGCTTTGACCAGCGCGGATCCGACGATGGCGCCGTCGGCGTAGGCCAGAATCTCCCTGACCTGCTCCGGGGTGGAGATACCGAGGCCCACACAGGCGCTCGTGGACCCAGCGGCGCGCAGCCGGTCGACGAGCACCCGGGCAGCGGAGTCGACGTCGCCGCGGGCTCCCGTGATGCCCATGGTCGAGACCGCATAGACGAAGCCGCGGCTCGCATCCACTGCCTGGCGCAGTCGATCGTCGGACGAGGAGGGCGCAGCGAGGAAGACCCGGTCCAGGCCGGTGCGTGTGCTGGCGGCAACCCAGGCAGCTGAGTCATCCGGGATGAGGTCGGGGGTGATCAGGCCGGCGCCGCCGACCGCGAGCAGGTCGTCGGCGAACCGATCGACCCCGTACTGCAGGATCGGGTTCCAGTAGGTCATCACCAGGACGGGCACGTTCACCTGCGCGGTGATCGCCGCGACGGCCTCGATCCCGTGGCGGAGGCGGAATCCGTTGGCCAGGGCCTGCTGGGTCGCCGCCTGAATGACCGGACCGTCCATCACGGGATCGGTGTAAGGCAGTCCCAGCTCGAGGATGTCGACGCCGCTATTGGCGATGGCGACGGCAGCATCAATGCTCTCGCTGAGGGTGGGGAAACCGACCGGCAGGTAGCCGATCAGGGCGCCGCCGCCCTCGGAGCGCCGGCGCGCGATGGTCGCCTCGACCATGCTCGTCATTCCGGGTGCCATGCCGTGGCCTGTCCGGGCGCTCATGACTGTTCCGCGCCTGAGTCGAGCAGGTCGAAATATCGACCTGCGGTTTCCATGTCCTTGTCTCCGCGACCACTGAGGTTCACCAGGATGGTGGCCTCAGGGCCGAGCTGCTTGCCGAGCTCGAGGGTGCCGGCGAGGGCATGCGCCGATTCGATGGCGGGGATGATGCCCTCGGTTCGGCTGAGCAGCCGGAGGGCGCTCATCGCCTCGTCATCGGTGACCGGCAGGTAGGTGACCCGCCCGATGCTGGCGAGCCAGGCGTGCTCGGGCCCCACTCCGGGGTAGTCCAGACCCGCGGAGATCGAGTGCGACTCCACAGTCTGACCGTCTTCGTCCTGAAGGAGGAGACTGCGGGCACCATGCAGGACGCCGGGGCGCCCCTTGGTGATCGTCGCCGCGTGGCGGAGAGTCTCCGCTCCGTCGCCGCCGGCCTCGTAGCCGAACAGGGCCACGTCCGGGTCGTCGAGAAAGGCGTGGAAGATGCCCATGGCGTTCGAGCCGCCGCCGACACAGGCCGTGACGGCGTCGGGGAGGCTTCCGGTGAGGTCCAGGACCTGTTGGCGCGCTTCTTCACCGATGATTTTCTGGAAGTCGCGCACCATGGCGGGGAACGGATGCGGACCCGCGACCGTTCCAAAGATGTAGTTGGTGGTCTCGACGTTGGTGACCCAGTCGCGCATGGCGTCGTTGATCGCATCCTTGAGGGTGCGAGAACCCGTCTTGACCGCGACGACCTCGGCGCCAAGGAGGCGCATCCGGGCCACGTTCAGGGCCTGTCGCTCCGTGTCGACCTCGCCCATGTAGACCACGCAGTCCAGTCCGAAGAGGGCGGCGGCCGTAGCGGCCGCCACACCGTGCTGACCGGCTCCGGTCTCGGCGATCACGCGCGACTTGCCGATTCGCTTGGTGAGCAGGGCCTGGCCGAGCACGTTGTTGATCTTATGTGAACCGGTGTGGTTGAGGTCCTCCCGCTTCAGAATGATGCGGGCCCCGCCGGCATGCGCCGCAAACCGCGGCACCTCGGTGATCAACGACGGTCGACCAGTGTAGGTGCGGTGCAGTTCCATCAGCTCGGCCGCGAAGGCCGGGTCCTGCCGGGCCAGCCCGTACTCGTTGGTGAGTTCGTCGAGGGCCGCGATGAGTGATTCCGGCACGAACCTCCCGCCGAAGTCGCCGAAGTACGGGCCTGCTTCTGTTCTGAGAGACGTTGACATTTAAACCGCCAGGAATTCGGAGAGGGTGCGGATGGGATCGCCCGTGACGAGGGCCTCGCCGACGAGCACGATGTCGGCGCCGGCGGCGCGGTAGTGCGCCACGTCCGCCGCGGTTTTCACGGCGGACTCCGCCACGCGCACCACGCCGGACGGAATCTGGTCGGCGAGCCGACCGAAGAGGTTCTGGTCGAGCTGGAACGTGGTGAGGTCGCGGGCATTGACCCCGACCAGGCTCGCACCGATGGAGACGGCTCGGTCGACTTCCTCTGCGCTGTGAGTCTCGACCAGTGCGGTCATGCCGAGCTGGCGCACGAGGTCGTGCAGTGAGACGAGGGTGGCCTGGTCTAGGGCCGCGACGATGAGCAGCACCATGTCGGCGCCGGCTGCCCTGGCCTCGAAGACCTGGTAGGGCTCGCCGATGAAGTCCTTGCGCAGTACCGGGATTCGCACGGCCGCGCGCACCTGTTCGAGGTCGGACAGCGACCCCAGGAACTTGCGGCCTTCGGTGAGCACGCTGATTGCGCTCGCGCCGCCGAACTCGTAGGACACGGCGAGGGAGGCAGGGTCGGAGATCTCGGCCAGGGTGCCGCGCGACGGGCTGGCTCGCTTGACCTCCGCGATGATCTTGACCCGGTCCGCCGGAGCAAGCACGGACAGGGCGTCGATCGCGGGCGAACGGTCGAGCGCTTCCGCCTCGACGAGGCTGAACGGACGTGAGACGCGACGCTGGTGCGCGTCGGCGACCGCCCCGGCTAGAAGGTCAGACAGCACTCGACTAGCGGCCCTGGTGCGAGGAAATGGTCACGCCGTAGCCGACCTTGGACAGGATCCATCCGACCAGGAGGCCTACCACGAGGAGGCCCGCGGAGGCCCAGACGAGCCAGGGGATTACAAGGAAGAAAGCGACGGTACCGATGGTGATGGCCAAAAGCATGATGGTGACGGCGGTCCAGGCCGCGATCGAATGGCCTTCGCCTGGGTCTACCGATTCGAAGCTCATGGTTCTCCTTTTGTGCGTTGACGGGCAGAACAAGTCTAGCGGCCTCGCGCTTCACCGGCCTGCCCGTGAAGCCGGCTAAACCGGGAATCAGGTCTCGATTCAGCGCGGGCCGGTGGGGTCCTCACCGCGGCTCAGTCCGTCCCAGTCGTCAATGGAGTCTCGCTCCTGGCCGGCTGCGTCTGCGGCGCCCGAATCGTCCGGGTCGGCCGGTGCAAAGCGCACGGCCTGGTACCGCGACGTCGGACCGGGCCAGTGGCGGGCGGTGACCAGCACCGACACGCCCGCTCCGGCGATGACCACGCCGGAGAGGAGGGCGACGAACGGCCACGCCGTCAGCGAGGCCGAGACGACGGCGTCGACGACCGACTCGGTGCCGGCGATCCCAGTCACATCGGTGACGGCGCCGGCGCTGGCCGTGGCCGGGTCGGTAATCGCCAGGAACGCCGACAGGAACACGGACGAGCCGAGCAGCACTCCGAGCACACCCAGAACCAGGCGGATCACGGGACCAGCGATGCTCAGGGCTCCGGCGAGGGCCATCCCGGCCAGAGCGAGAGCCGTGACTCCGGGCGCGGCCGTGGCGCCCGCGACCTCGATGGTCTGCCGGGCCGAACCGGACTGCGCCACCTCGGCGTTCACCCACGGCTGCGTCCAGGCCAGCAGAGCCAGTCCGCTGCCAGCGAGGACGACAAGGATATTCACCAGCTTGACGCGGCGTGCGGATGCCACCTACCGCACCCGTTTCATGGCGTTGGCGACGGCGACCGCGCGGAGGGGCGCCGCTGCCTTGTTCTGTGATTCTTGGTATTCGGAGGCCGGGTCGGAGTCGGCGACAAGCCCGCCACCGGCCTGAACCCGCGCGACGCCGTTCATGATCGTCGCGGTCCGGATGGCGATGGCCAAGTCGGCGTCGCCGGCGAACCCGAAGTAACCGACCACTCCCCCATAGACGCCGCGCTGGGTGGGCTCGAGGGCGTCGATGATCTCCAGGGCACGCGGTTTCGGCGCTCCGGAGAGGGTCCCGGCCGGGAACGTGGCACGGAAGACGTCGATGGCGGAACGGCCCGGCAGGAGGTTGCCCTCCACCGAGGAGACCAGATGCATGATATGGCTGAAGCGTTCGATCCGCATGAACTCGGTCACCTCCACCGAGCCGGCGGTGCACACCTTGAGCAGGTCGTTGCGGGCCAGGTCGACGAGCATGAGGTGCTCGGCGCGTTCCTTGGCGTCGCCCGCGAGCTCGGCTTCGAAGTCGGCGTCGGCCTCGGGCGTCGCGCCGCGCGGTTTCGACCCCGCAATCGGATGCGTGAAGACACGGTCGTTTTGCACCTTGACCAGGGCCTCCGGTGAAGAGCCGACGATCCAGTACGTCTCCTTGTCCGTGGATTCCAGGCTCAGCAGGTACATATAGGGCGAGGGGTTCAGGCTCCGCAGCACTCGGTAGACGTCGATCGGGTCAGCCGTGCAGTCCTGGTCGAAACGCTGCGAGATGACCACCTGGAACACGTCGCCGTCGACGATGTGCTCCTTGGCGACGTCGACCGCGACGAGGAAATCCTCGCGGCGGGTGCGGTGGGTCGGAAATGCGGGCGTGGACAGGTCGACCTCGGCCAGCCAGGCCTCCGAGGGTTCTGCCAGTCGGGCCTGCAGCGCGTCGAGCCGCGCCTGGGCGGCCGCCCAGAGGGCATCCGTCTCGTCGTGGCCGTCATTGAGCACGTTGGCAATGAGCTGGACGGTGCCGTATTTGTGGTCGATCACAACAAGGTCGGCGACGAAGCTGAACGCCTGGCCGGGCACGTCATAGTCCGTCGTCGGCCGGTTGGGGAGACGTTCGATCTGACGGATCGCCTCCCAGCCGATGAAGCCGACGAGGCCACCCGTCAGGGGCGGGTGGCCGGGCATCCGCGGGGTTTCCCAGCGTTCGTAGAGGGCGGCGAGGGCGGCCAGGGGGCCGAGGCCGACGGCGGCGCCGAGGGCACGCTCGGCCGAGAGGCCGTAGTCGAGCCAGCGTGTCTCGTCGCCCTTCTGGGTGAGCACTCCGAACGACGACACCCCCACGAAGGAGAACCGGGACCAGATCCCACCCTGCTCTGCGGACTCGAGCAGGAAGCTGCCCGGCTGCCCAGCGGCGAGCTTGCGGTAGATACCCACCGGGGTCTCACCGTCAGCGAAAAGCTCGCGCACCACGGGGATGACCCGGTGGTCGGCGATCAAAGTCGCGAACTCAGCGGCGGTGGTCGACGCGGTGTTGGAGCTGCTCGGGGCCATGGTCAGTCCTTCTGGTCGTCGGTTGAGTCAGGATCGATGGAGACCCTGTCCGATGACGCGCCGCCGGATACGGGGCGGGCACCGGTCACGACCTCGATGCCGCGCCCGTCGAAGCAGGTGCGCGAGCCCGTGTGGCAGGCGGCCCCGACCTGGTCGGCCTGGACGAGGAGGGTGTCTGTGTCGCAGTCCAGGGCGGCTGACTTCACGTACTGGGCGTGACCGGAGGTGTCGCCCTTGCGCCAGAATTCTTGCCGGCTGCGCGACCAGAAAGTCACGCGGCCTTCGCTGAGGGTGCGGCGCAGGGCCTCCCGGTTCATCCAGCCGAGCATGAGCACCTCGCCGGTGTCCCATTGCTGGATTACGGCCGGCAGCAGTCCGTCGGAGTTGAACACGGCCAGGGCCAGGGCGTCGTCGCGGGTGGAGAGCAGATCGGTCATCGGGGAGCCGTTTCGGGTCGGGTGAAGCAGGGCAAATCAGCGCACGGGCAGTCCGGAGCGCCACAGCTCCGCCTTAACGTCGCCCACGGTGAGCTGGCCGCCGTGGAAAACAGATGCCGCGAGCACGGCGTCCGCCCCCGCCGTGATCGCCGGCGGAAAGTCCTCGACGCGGCCGGCACCGCCGGACGCGACCACTGGAACGGTGCTCAGGTCGCGCATCAGCGTGATCAGTTCCAGGTCGAACCCGGCCTTCGTGCCGTCGGCGTCGATGGAGTTGACGAGCAATTCGCCAACCCCGAGTCCGATGGCGGTGCGCGCCCAGGCGAGGGCGTCCAGGTCGGTTTCCGTTCGACCGCCGTGGGTCGTGACGACGAAACCGGACTCGGTGCGACCGCTGCGCTTGACGTCGAGCGAGAGCACCAGAACCTGCGAGCCGAACCGGTCGGCGATCTCACCGATCAGGGCCGGCCGCCGGATGGCGGCGCTGTTCAGGCCGACCTTGTCGGCCCCGCTGGCCTGCAACCGCGACACGTCCTCGACGGTGCGGATGCCGCCGCCCACCGTGAGCGGTATGAACACCTGCTCCGCGGTGGCGCGCACGACGTCGTAGGTGGTGTCGCGGTTGTCCACCGTGGCAGTCACGTCGAGGAAGGTGAGCTCGTCAGCACCCTGCTCGTAGTAGCGGCGGGCGAGCTCGACGGGGTCACCCGCGTCGCGCAGGTTCTGGAAGTTCACGCCCTTCACCACGCGGCCGTCGGCCACGTCGAGGCAGGGGATCACCCGCACCGAAAGACTCACGATCGTGCCTCCATTGTGTGTCGCCGCCCCTTACAACCGGGCGTTGTGGATGGAGCTGATCAGGATGGCGCGCGCTCCGAGTTCGTAGAGCGCGTCCATGACGTGGTTGGTGTTCAGGCGCGGGATCATGACCCGCACGGCAACCCACTCCGGGTCGTGCAAGGACGACACCGTGGGCGACTCGATACCGGGTGCCAGGAGGCACGCGTCGTCGAGGAGCGCCTGCGGGATGTCGTAGTCCATCAGCACGTACTGGCGGGCCACGAGCACGCCCTGCAGCCGGCGCAGGAGCGTCGCGATCCCGGGTTTGTCGTTCTCGGAACTGATCAGCACCGCTGTGGACTGCAGGATGACCGGGCCGAAGATCTCGAGGCCGGCCTTGCGCAGGGTGGAGCCGGTGGAGACGACGTCAGCGACGGCATCCGCGACGCCCAGCTGCACGGCGGACTCGACCGCGCCGTCGAGAGTGACCAGGGTCACGCTGACGTCGTGCTCGGCGAGGAAGGCCTCGACCAGACCGGGGTAGCTGGTGGCGACGCGGAGACCCGACAGGTCGCCCAGGTCGGTGAAGCGGCCGTGCGGGCCGGCGAACCGAAAGGTGGAGTCACCGAAGTCGAGACTGGCGATCTCCTGGGCGGTGGAACCCGAGTCGAGCAGCAGGTCGCGTCCGGTGATGCCAACGTCGAGGGCGCCGGACCCGACGTAGGTGGCGATGTCGCGGGGGCGCAGGTAGAAGAACTCCACGTCGTTGAGCGGGTCGGAGACAACGAGGTCACGCGGGTCACGGCGCCCGGTGTAGCCCGCCTCGAACAACATCTGCGCGGCGGTTTCAGACAACGAGCCCTTGTTGGGCACGGCGATTCTCAGCATTTCAGCACTCTCTGCGTCTTCAGGCTCTGGCAAAACAAGTCTCACGGGCGTGCCCGGGGGTGGTGCGCTTTCGGAGATGTCACAGGTGGCGGTACAGATCGGCGGGGGTCAGGCCCTTCGCCAGCATCATCACCTGCACGTGGTACAGCAGCTGGCTCATCTCGGCGGCGGTTTCGTCGTCGCTCTGGAACTCGGCGGCCATCCACACCTCGGCTGCCTCCTCGACGATCTTCTTGCCGATGGCATGAACGCCGGCGTCGAGTTCACGAACGGTCCCTGAGCCGTCGGGGCGGGTACGTGCTTTGTCGCTCAGTTCAGCGAACAGTTCGTCGAAGGTCTTCACGTCTCTAGGGTACTAGTGCGCGTGCTGGTGTTCGGTCGCGGCGGCGCGCAGCAAGGCGATCTGCTTCGCCGGGTCCGCAGCATTGAACACGCTGGAACCGGCCACGAACGTATTCGCGCCGGCTTCGGCGGCGATCACGATGGTGTCCTCGGTGATTCCGCCGTCGACCTGAAGCCAGACGTCCAGGCCGGACTTCTTCACGGCATCCGACAGCGTGCGGAGCTTACGCATGGTGGAGGGCATGAAGCTCTGCCCGCCGAAGCCGGGTTCGACGGTCATCACCAGCACCTGGTCGAATTCGGGCAGCAGCTCGAGGTAGGGCTCGATGGCCGTGCCTGGCTTGAGGGCGATACCGGCCCGGGCGCCGATCGAGCGCAGCTTGCGGGCCAGGCCGACCGGGTTGGTGGTGGTCTCCGCGTGGAAGGTGACCGAGAAGGCGCCGGCCTCCGCGTAACCGGGCGCCCAGCGTTCCGGGTTCTCGATCATCAGGTGCAGGTCGAACGGGAGCGGGGAGACCTGCGCGAGGCGATCGACGACGGGTGGCCCGAACGTCAGGTTGGGCACGAAGTGATTGTCCATGATGTCCACGTGCACGAGGTCCGCGGTGCGGATGCGCCCCAGGTCCCGTTCGAGATTCGCGAAGTCTGCGGCGAGGATGCTGGGGTTAATCCGGGTGACCATGCTTTTACCCTACTGCGGGCGGGTGGTCGATATAGGTCCGCGGGCCGGGGAACGAATTCGACGGAGACTTCGCCTGGATCGGCCCCGGACCCTCCGAAAAGGAGGTTTCGGACCAGAATCTCCGTCGAATTGGTTCAGCTACCCCGTGCGCTCGAGCAGGGTGATGAACATGGCGTCCGTGCCGTGCCGGTGCGGCCACAGCTGCACGCTGCCACCGTCGCCGGCCAGGTCGAGCGGGGACGTGCTCAGCTGTTGCAGAACGGATGCCGTGTCGAGGGTCCGCACGCGCCCCGCCCACATTTTCAGCGCGGTCGAGACGATCCCCCGCGTTTCCGCGATGTGCGGCGAGCAGGTGACATAGGCGAGCACGCCGCCCGGCTTGAGCGCGCCGAGAGCTGCGTCGATCAGGCCGAACTGAAGGTCTGAGAGCTCGGCGACGTCCTTGGGCTGTTTGCGCCATCGGGCCTCCGGTCGCCGACGTAGCGCGCCGAGCCCTGTGCAGGGGGCGTCGAGCAGGATTCGGTCGAATTTTTCCGCGTGCTCTGCGCCGAACCGGGTGCCGTCCTTTTCCCAGACGGGCACGTCGGCAGGCACTGCGGCCAGCGCCTTGCGCACGAGTGACGCCCGGGCGGGGACCAGCTCGTTGGCGATGAGGCTGGCCCCGCCGACCAGCGCCTCCGAGGCGAGAAGGGCGGCCTTGCCGCCGGGGCCGGCACAAAGGTCGAGCCAGCGCTCCCCCGGCATCACCGGGCGCACCCGGCTGAGGGCGAGAGCAGCGAGCTGGGAACCCTCGTCCTGCACCCGGAGCCGGCCGCCGCTGTCCTGCATCAAATGCACGGGGTCTCCGCCGGCGAGCACGAAACCGGTGGGTGAGTAGTCGTTGGCCCGGCCGAGCCCGTCGGTGTCCTCGGTGTTGCTGAGACCGGGCAGAATCACCATATTGACCCTGGGGGCGGCGTTGTCGGCGATCAGGAGCTCCTCGAGCTCGGCCTCGCGGTCCTCCAGCCGCAGGGACTGGCGGAACGCGCGCACGACCCAGACCGGGTGCGAGTGCTCGGCGGCGAGGCGGTCGTCGTCAGTGGACGCCTCGCTGAGCACGCGGTCTCGCCACTCGTCGGCGCTGGAGCGGGAGATGGTGCGCAGCACCCCGTTGGTGAAACCGGTGGCGGCGCGGGAGCCGACCTGGCGGGCCAGTTCGACGCACTCGTTCACGGCGGCATGGGTGGCCACCCGGGTGGCGAGCAGCTGGTGCGCGCCGAGCCGGAGCACGTCCAGGATGGCCGGGTCGATCGCGGTGACCGGCCGCCCGGCGGCGTCGGCGATCACGCGGTCGTAGAAGCCCTGCATGCGCAGGGTGCCGTAGGTCAGCTCGGTGGCCAGCGCGGCATCCGCGGTGCTCAGCGCCGCCCGCTTGATGCGGGTGGGCAGCAGCAGGTTCGCGTATGCGTCCGACTCCCGCACCGCTGCGATGACCTCGTAGGCAACCCGACGGGCCGGCTGCACGAGGTCGGCCGGAGGGCGTTCCGAGGTGCGCCCGCCGGGTCGGCGCGAACCCGGCGGCCGGTCACCCTGCGGCCGGCCGGCCTGCTGCCGGGCCTGTGCGCGATCGTCACTCATGAGGCCACCACCTCCGTCGCCGCTACTCCACGCCACCAGTCGATTGCTTTCATCTGTGTCTTTCCGGCTGGTTGCACGGTGACAAGCTCGAGTGGCTCCGTCCCCGTTCCAATCAGCACTTTCTTGTCAATCTCGCGGATCACGCCGGCCGGTTGGGGCTCGGCTCCCTGAGTCAGGGCCACGCCCTGGAGTTTGAGGCGGGCATCGCCGATCACCGTGAACGCACCGGGTTCCGGGGTGACCCCACGCACCCGGTTGAACACCACTCGGGCCGGTTCGGACCAGTCGATGCGGGCATCCTCCAGGGTCAGCTTGGGGGCCAGAGTGACCGGGCCGGACTGCGGAACGGCCGGGAGGCCACCGACCTCGAGGGCGTCGATCACCTGCAGTAGCAGCTGCGCGCCGCTGACGCTGAGGTCGTGCAGCAGGCTGCCGGCTGTGTCAAAGCTGCCGATGGTCTGGCTGAACTGCGCGAACACCGCACCGGCGTCGAGCTCCGGCACCAGTTGGAACACGGCGGCGCCGGTCAACTCATCGCCCGCGATGAGGGCGCGCTGCACCGGTGCCGCGCCGCGCCAGCGCGGGAGTAAGGAGAAGTGCAGGTTGATCCAGCCGAGCCGGGGCACCGACAGGAGCGGTTCGCGCACGAGCCCGCCGTAGGCGACGATGACGCCGAGGTCGGGCTGCAGCGCCGCGATTCGGGCGGTCGCCCCCGCGTCGAGACGGTTGGTCTTGATGAGAGGCAGCCCGCGTTCCGCGGCCGCCTGCGCAAGCGCCGAGGGAGTGAGCTGGCGCCTGCGGCCGACCGGGGCATCCTCCCGGCTGATCACGGCAGCCAGTTCGTGCGGGGACTGGGCCAGGGCGACCAGGCTGGGCACGGCCGCCTGGGGCGTGCCGGCGAAGACGAGTTTCATTTACAGCAGCTCCGGGTCGTCGAATCGTACTTTGAGTGTAGGCGCGGGGCGGAAGGCCGCCCCCTTCGGGCGTCGGCGGCGGGCGGCGTTCCGCACGATCGCGGCCTTGAGCGCACGGGCCACCTCGTCGCCGCTGGCATAGGGCAGCCGCACGATTGCGCGCACCAGAGCATCCTCCGTACCGACCGGGCCGAGAACGTCGACACCATCCATTCCGCTGAGGTCAGCCAGGGCGGCAGCGACGTCGGCGTCGGTTCCGGTGACGGATGCCGCCCTCACGGCAGGCGGGAACTTGAGCTGGCGGCGATCGGCCAGCTCCGACGCCGCGAGCATTTCGGGCTGCCAGGAGTTGAGCGCGCGGGCGACCAGCCCGCCAACACCGACCAGGACCACGGCGGCGCCCGGTGCTGCGAGGGCCGCGGCGTTGCACCACCAGCGCAGGCAGTCCTCTCCCACCCGGAGGGACTCTCGGGCGAGCATCCGTTCGCCGTCGAGCAGCAGGATGGCCCGGTAACCGCCCGTGGGGATGGGCTCGGCTCCCCGGGTGGCGATAACCAGGGCGGGGGCATCGCCCAGGTGCTGCAACGGGTGCTCGCCATCGGCGATGATGATGCGCGCGCCGGGGAATGCTCGGCCCAATTCTTCGGCGGTGCGACCCGTGCCGAGGGTGACGACTCGGAGGGCGCGCCCCTCACAGTGCACGCAGCTCCAGTTGGCGGCGAGGGCGCCGCACCAACGGCACGACGGGGTTGAGTTCTTGGCGGCCAGGGCGAGCGGACCCTGGCAGGTGGTGCAGCGGGCTGCTTTCTTGCAGCTCTGGCAGGCGAGCATCGGAGCGTAACCCGGGCTGGCCACCTGCACGAGAACGGGACCGTGGGCGAGCGCCTCCTTGGCGGCGCGCCAGGCGGCCGTCGGGATGCGAGCGGCACGGGCCTGCTGGTCGGGCTCGGACTGAAAATCGGTGGGGATCACCCGCGGATGCCGGCTCCTCTCGGGGTGCACCGCCGTGAGCCAGCCCAGTTCGACCAGCCGCTGCACCTCGACCGTGCGGGAGTGGCCGAGGAAGACGAGGGCACAGCCGGACTGGCCCTGGCGCACGAGCGCCGCGTCGCGGGCGTGCACATAGGGACTGAGCGGTTCGCCGTGCAGAGGGTCACCGTCGTCGAAGAGCGCGATCAGACCGAGGTTCGCAGCCGGCGCGTACACGGCAGAACGGTTGCCGAGAACGATCCGCGGTGCCGGGGCGAGGGCAGCCAGGAAGGCCCTGTAGCGGTCCGCATTCGGCTGGCGCGCGTCGACACGGCTGACCGAACCGGCCGGGGCAAGCAGATCGAGCGCGGCCTGAACCTGGTCTTGGTCGCGGTAGTCGGGCACGACGAGGATAGCGCTCTGCCCGACGGTCAGGCTGGCCACCGCAAGTTCGGCGAGAGTCAGCGCCCAGTGCCCGACCGTCTGCCCGTCGGGCAGTAGTCGCAGGTCGGGCACCGCGGCGACGCAGAGCCGCGCGTGCGCGGCGACGGCCGTGTCCAGTGTGCCGGTCGGATAGTCGGCGCAGGCCCACCCCGCGGGGGTAGCACAGGCGGCAGGGTCGGCCTGGGTGGCGGCTTCCACGGTCGCTGTCCCGGCCCCCGCCACGTCGGCATCCGCCGCCCGGCCCGCCAGCCAAGCCTTCTCCACCCGCACTTGGCGCGGGGGCACGGCGAGTCGGATGACGTCACTCGCGTTCCCGGAGGCCCGGTCGGCCACCCGCCGGGCGAGCTCCCAGACCTCTGGCGTGAGCACCTGGGCGGCGGAGACCACACTTTCGATCGGGCTCAGCGCACCGCGAAAGTCGCTGCCCGCGTCGAGGCCGGACAGCGCCTCCGGGTCTGCGGCCGGTTCAGCCGGCTCCAAGACCTCGATCAGGTACCCGTCGGCCACGCGGCCCGCCGAGCGCAGCGGAACCCGCACGCGCACCCCCGGTCGGGCGATGCCGGCCAGTTCGTCCGGGATGCTGTAGTCGAACAGGTGGTCGAGCTGCGGCAGCGGCGAGTCGATCAGCACCCGGGCCACGAGGCCTGGACGGGTCATCGACGGCGCCCCTGCCGGGTCACAGTCCGGCAGCGCTTCTCAGCTCGTCGACGCGGTCGAGGCGTTCCCAAGTGAAGTCGGGCAGCTCGCGCCCGAAATGGCCATACGCGGCGGTCTGGGCGTAGATCGGGCGCAACAGGTCCAGGGACTGGATGATGGCCGCCGGGCGCAGGTCGAAGACCGCACGGATGGCCCCGGTGATGTCCCGGTCGGGCATGACCCCGGTGCCGAAGGTCTCCACGTAGAGCCCAACCGGCGAGGCCTTGCCGATGGCGTAGGCCACCTGGATCTCGAGTCGCTCGGCGAGCCCGGCGGCCACGGCATTCTTGGCCACCCAGCGCATGGCGTAGGCGGCCGAGCGGTCTACCTTCGACGGGTCCTTGCCGCTGAACGCGCCACCTCCGTGTCGGCTGGATCCGCCGTAGGTGTCGATGATGATCTTTCGGCCGGTGAGACCGGCGTCGCCCTGGGGGCCACCGATCTCGAACCGTCCGGTGGGGTTGATCAGCATGTTCAGCCCCGACGCGTCGAGGTCGATGCGGTCGAGCACCGGGCGAATGACGAGCTCCTCGACCTCCGCGCGGAGTTGCTCGTTGGACACCTTCGGTGAGTGCTGGGTCGACAGAACGACGGTCTCCACCGTGCGCGGCGTGATGCCGTCGTAGCCGATGGTGACCTGGGTCTTGCCGTCGGGCCGGAGGTAGTCGAGCTCCCCGGACTTGCGCACTTCGGCGAGGCGTTCGGCGAGGCGGTGCGCGATCCAGATCGGGATCGGCATGAGCTCGGGGGTCTCCCGGGTCGCATAACCGAACATGATGCCCTGGTCGCCGGCGCCCTGGCGGTCGAAGTCATCGACGCTGGACTCCTCGCGGCGCTCGAAGGCGTTGTCGACTCCCTGGGCGATGTCGGGCGACTGGCCGCCGATGGAGATCTCCACGCCGCAGGAGCGCCCGTCGAACCAGACGTCGGAGGAGTCATAGCCGATGTCCGTGATGCACTTGCGCACGATCGACGGAATCTCGACGTAGGCCTCGGTGGTGACCTCACCCGCGACGTGCACGAGCCCGGTCGTGACGAGGGTCTCGACGGCGACCCGGCTGTGTGGGTCTTCCGCCAGGAGGGCGTCGAGGATGGTATCGGAGATCTGGTCGCAGATCTTGTCGGGGTGACCTTCGGTTACCGACTCCGAAGTGAAGAGGCGTAGTTCGCGCATCTGGCCCGTCTCTGTTGGTGAACAACGTGTAAAAGAAATGAACGTGCTAAGGGGCCGAAACGGTGGAGCCCGGCCGTTGCCGGCAGCCGGAAACGGCTGTGACCGGATGCCCGGGATCGACTCAGGCGATCAGGTCAAGAATGCGGCCGGCCACCGACATTTTGGTTCCGGAGGCCTCACACACTATATCTCCGCTGCGATCGAGCACCGTGATCTCGTTACGGTCCGAAGCGAACCCCTCGGTCCAGCCCACACGGTTGAGCACCAGAAAGTCACAGCCCTTCCGTGCCATCTTGGTCCGGCCGAGGGCAAGCAGACGGTCCGCGTCCGGTTCCGTTTCCGCCGCGAAGCCGATCAGGACCTGCCCAGGCTGTCCCGCTGCGGCGAGCCCGGCGAGGATGTCCGGGTTGCGGATCAGCTCGAGCAGAAGGGTGTCGCCGGTATCGTCCTTCTTGATCTTGTCGGCGCGCACTGCAGCGGGCCGGTAGTCGGCCACTGCGGCCGCCATGATCACGGCGTCAGCCCCGGCGGCGGCATCCGTGACGGCCGCCTGGAGTTCCAACGCCGTGCCCACGAGCCGCACGTCGGCCGACGCGGGGGCGGCAACCTCCAGGTTCGCGGAGATCAGCGTCACCCTGGCCCCCCGGGCCAGGGCGGCCTGAGCCAGGGCGACGCCCTGCTTCCCACTTGACCGGTTGCCGAGGAAACGCACGGGGTCGAGGGGTTCGCGGGTGCCACCTGCGGTGATCACGACATGCTTGCCGGCGAGATCGGAACGGCGCCCCACGGAGAGGTCGGCCGCGTCGAGGGCCACGAGGGCGGCGGCGACGATGGTGTCGGGCTCTTCCATTCGGCCGGCCCCGGTGTCAGAGCCGGTCAGCTGACCGACACCCGGTCCGACGACGATGACGCCGCGGGAGCGCAGGGTGGCCACATTCGCGACAGTGGCCGCGTTGTTCCACATCTCGGTGTGCATCGCCGGCGCGATCACGAGCGGTGCGGTGCTGGCCAGGATGGCGTTGCCGAGCAGGTCGTCAGCGAGACCGGCGGCCAGCTTCGCGATGGTGTTCGCGGTCGCCGGGGCCACAACGATGAGGTCGGCGGACTGGCCGATGGCCACGTGCCTCACCTCCGCGACGCCCTCGTAGAGGTCCGTGTGCACGGGGTTGCGGGAGATCGCCTCCAGGGTGGGCTTGCCGACGAAGCGCAGCGCAGCAGGCGTGGCCACAACATGCACGGAGTCGCCACGCAACACAAAAGCACGCACGACGTTGACGGCCTTATAGGCAGCGATGCCGCCGGTTATCCCGACGACGATCGTGCGACCTGACGACATCCTGCGTGCTTGGTGGGGTGCGTTACTCGACGATGGGGCGTGAGACGAGCTTGTCCTCGTTGATCTCGCGCAACGCGACGGACAGGGGCTTGTCGTCGACGGTCGAGTCAACGAGCGGACCCACGTTGTCGAACAGGCTGCCCTCGTGCAGGTCCGCATAGTAGTCGTTGATCTGACGAGCGCGCTTGGAGGCGAAGACCACGAGGGCGTACTTGGAGTCGACCTTGGTGAGCAGGTCGTCGATGGGCGGGTCGATGATGCCAGTGAGCTTGGTAGCCATTGGTGTCACTCCTTCAGAGCGGTTTGTGCTGCGATACGCGCAGAATCACGGAAAAAGGGCGCTACGGCAGCAGTGGCGCCGTACGCAGATTCATCAAGTCTACGACCTCACGCGCCGCTTCGCCCACGTCGTGGTTGACGACCCGATAATCGAACTCCCCCTGGGCGGCCAATTCAAGCTTGGCCGTCTCGAGTCGGCGTGCCTGTTCGGCGGGCGCCTCGGTGTCGCGCCCGATCAGCCGGCGCACCAGTTCGTCCCAGCTCGGCGGGAGCAGGAACACGAGTCGGGCCTCGGGCATGGCCCGGCGAACGGACCGTGCTCCCTGGATGTCGATCTCGAGGAGCACGCTGTTCCCTTGGCTCAACGCCTCGCTGACCGGGCCACGCGGGGTGCCGTAGCGGTACGCGTTGTGCACGGTCGCCCATTCGAGCAACGCTCCGGCCTCGACCATCCGGTCGAATTCGGCGTCGTCGATGAAGAAGTAGCTCACGCCGTCGATCTCGCCTGGGCGCGGGGCACGGGTCGTGGCCGACACCGACAGGTGCACGCCGGGGTAGTGCTGACGGATGTACCCGGCGACAGTGCCCTTGCCGACCGCAGTCGGTCCGGCGAGAACGACGAGCTTGGCGGAGGAATCGCCACGCCGGGACGAAGTGCGCGTGGTGAGAAAATCTCGCAGCCGATCGCGCTGATGCTTGCCAAGACCTCCTAGGCGCTTCGACGGTGAGATCTCGAGCTTCTCCATGATGCGGTGCATCTTGGTGACACCGATCGCTGGAATGCTGATCAAGAACTCGGTCACACGCAGGCGCCCCTCGACACCTTCCGGACTCTCGGTGGCGGTGGAAAGCACGTCGAGTGCCGTGCGTTTTCCTTGGGCGATCTGGCCTTTCACACCGGCGCGGGCACGACGGGCCGTCACGGCGGCGCGCGAGGCGGCAACCCGATCGACGTCGGGTGGGGTAGGGCGATTCTCAGCCACGGGCAGCTCCTGCTTCAACTACTCGGCGCGCAATCGCCTGTCTGATTCGGTCGGGGCCGGCCGATAAAACGCTGCGCGATTCACTCACGATAACGCCTTGAGCGTACCCCCCGTACAAGTTCCTCAGATCGGCGACTTGCGCGCCCTGATGCCCGAAGCCGGGAGCGAGTATGGGGGTGAGTCCCAGGGCGGGTGCCGCGGAGAGGTCGAGACCAAACGCGGTGAGGTCGAGTGTGGCGCCCAGGACGACACCGAACGAACCGAATGTGTCGGCCCCGGATCGGGCATTTCGCAGGCTGACGGCGTCGAAGACGGCCCCGGCGACGGTGCGACCGGCCTGCGGGCCTTCGGCGAGCACGGCCCGCTGGACGGTCGCCGCTTCGGGGTTGGAGGTGGCCGCCAACAGGAAAAGGCCCTTTCCTGACCGACCGGCCAGGGTGAAAACGGGGTCGAGTGAGCCGACCCCCATGTACGCGTTCACGGTGATGGCGTCGACCTCGAGAGCCGAGCCCGCACTCAACCAGGCCTCCCCGTAGGCCTCCGCACTGGTGCCGAGGTCGCCGCGCTTGACGTCGGCGATCGTGAGCAGGCCGGCCGCACGCGCATCTGTGAGCACCCGTTCGAGGGCCACGTACCCGGCCGACCCGAAACGCTCGTAGAAGGCCACCTGAGGCTTCACCAGGCCGACCTGACCGGCGGCGGCTGCCACCACCTGACGACCGAAGGACTCGGCGCCCCCCGCCGTGTCGGGAAGACCCCAATCGCCAAGGAGCCAGGAGTGCGGGTCGATGCCCACGCAAACCGGTCCCCGGAGGTCGAAGGCGAGACGGAGCCGGTCGCCGAAGGACGGACGTGCAAGAGCGCCGACCGGACTGGTCGACCCGCTCGTATCAGGCGCGCCGGTCACAGTGCCGCGGTACGGGTGGCGGCGTATTCCTGCAGCGAAGTCACCTCGAAGCCGCCGCGGATGGCGTCGATCGAGGCCACGGCGGCGCTCAGCTCGGCGATGGTCGTGAACAACGGCAGGTCCGCGGCCACTGCGGCGGCGCGGATCTCGTACCCGTCGGCCCGGGCGGTGCGCCCGCCGGGCGTGTTGATGACGATCTGCACCTCTTCGCGGCGGATCAGCTCGACGATCGAGACGTCGGCCTCATCGGCCTTCTCACTGAACTTGGTCACGATCGTTGCGCGGATGCCATTGCGCTGCAGCACCTCGGCGGTCCCCTCCGTGGCGGTGATCGTGTAGCCCAGCTGCTGCAGGCGCAGCATCGGCAGGATGATCGCGCGCTTGTCCCGATCCGAGACCGACACGAAGACGGTGCCGGTGAGCGGGATCCCGCCGTACGCGGCGAGCTGGCTCTTGGCAAAGGCTCGCGGGAAGTCACGGTCGATGCCCATGACCTCGCCGGTCGAGCGCATCTCCGGGCCGAGCACGGAATCCACGACGAGGCCCTCGGGCGTGCGGAACCGGTTGAACGGCAGAACGGCTTCCTTCACGGCGACCGGGGCGTCCATCGGCACCCGCGAACCGTCGATCAGGGGCAACCTGCCCTCGGCCTTGAGCTCGGCGATCGTCTTGCCAACCATGATCAGCGCGGCAGCCTTGGCCAGGGTGATGCCCAGAGCCTTGGCCACGAACGGCACGGTGCGCGAGGCGCGCGGGTTCGCTTCAAGCACGTAGAGCACACCGGCGCCGATGGCGAACTGCACGTTGAGCAGGCCGCGCACGCCGATGCCGCGGGCGATGCTCAGTGTGGCCTCACGCACCCGGTCGATCTCGGCGCGGCCGAGAGTCACCGGCGGCAGGGTGCAGCTCGAGTCGCCGGAGTGGATGCCGGCCTCTTCGATGTGCTCCATCACGCCGCCGATGTAGAGCTCGGTGCCGTCATAGATGGCGTCCACGTCGATCTCGATGGCGTCGTCGAGAAACCGGTCCACGAGCAGCGGATGCGACGGGCCGATGATGCCCTGGCCGGCCATCCGGTTGAAGTAGTCGGCCAGCGACGCGGTGTCGTAGATGATCTCCATGCCCCGGCCGCCGAGAACGTAACTCGGGCGTACGAGCACGGGGTAGCCGATCTCCTCGGCCACAACGACGGCGCCCGCGTGGTCGGTGGCGACTCCGTTGCGGGGTGCCAGCAGTCCCGCTTGGTCGAGGATGCCGGAGAACAGTCCGCGCTCCTCCGCCAGGTCGATTGCCGCCGGGCTGGTCCCGAGGATCGGGATACCCTCGGCCTCGAGGCCCTTGGCGAGGCCGAGCGCGGTCTGGCCGCCCAGCTGCACGACCACGCCGACGAGTTCGCCGCTTTGGCTTTCGGCGTGAATGACCTCGAGCACGTCCTCGAGGGTGAGCGGCTCGAAGTAGAGCCGGTCCGAGGTGTCGTAATCGGTCGAGACCGTCTCCGGGTTGCAGTTGATCATGATGGTTTCATAGCCGGCCTCGGAGAGGGCGAACGAGGCGTGCACGCAGGAGTAGTCGAATTCGACGCCCTGTCCGATCCGGTTCGGGCCGGAGCCGAGAATCACGACCTTCCGGCGGTCGCTGGGAACGACCTCCGTTTCCTGGTCGTAGCTGGAGTAGTGGTACGGGGTGAGCGCGGGGAACTCCCCCGCGCAGGTGTCGACGGTCTTGAAGACCGGGCGCACGCCGAGGATGTGGCGCACCGTGCGCACATCCGCTTCTCCGAAGCCGCGCAACTCGCCGATCTGGGCGTCGGAGAAGCCGTGGTCCTTGGCCGTGCGGAGGATGTCGGTGTCGAGGCGCTCTGCGGCTGCGATCTGGTCGGCGATCTCGTTGATCAGCACGATCTGGTCGATGAACCAGGGGTCGATTTTGGTGGCTTCGAAGACCTGCTCGATGGACGCGCCCTTGCGGAGTGCCTGCTGCACGGTCACGATGCGGCCGTCGGTCGGCACTTCGGCGACCGTCAGCAATTCGTCGACCGAGCGGGACTCGGCACCCCAGTGGAAGGACGAGCCGCGCTTCTCGAGTGAGCGGAGCGCCTTCTGCAGGGCGGACGCATAGCTGCGGCCGATGGCCATCGCCTCGCCCACAGACTTCATGGTGGTGGTCAGTCTCTGGTCGGCGGCGGGGAACTTTTCGAATGCGAACCGGGGAACCTTGACCACGACGTAGTCGAGGGTGGGCTCGAAACTGGCCGGGGTGACGCCGGTGATGTCGTTCGGGATTTCGTCGAGCCGGTAGCCGAGCGCGAGCTTCGCGGCGATCTTGGCGATCGGGAAGCCGGTCGCCTTGCTGGCAAGGGCGGAGGAACGGGAGACGCGCGGGTTCATCTCGATCACGATGATGCGACCGTCGGCCGGGTTGATCGCGAACTGGATGTTGCAGCCGCCGGTGTCGACGCCGACAGCGCGGATGATGTCGATGCTGATGTCGCGCAGCTTCTGGTACTCGCGGTCGGTCAGGGTCAGCGCCGGCGCGACGGTGATCGAGTCGCCGGTGTGCACGCCGACCGGGTCGACATTCTCGATCGAGCAGACGACGACCGTGTTGTCGGCCGTGTCGCGCATCATCTCGAGTTCGTATTCCTTCCAGCCGAGGATGGACTCCTCGAGGAGGACCTCGCTGGTGGGGCTCTGATGCAGGCCGTCGCCGACAATGCGGCGCAGATCGTCTTGCGTGTAGGCGAAGCCGGAACCGAGGCCGCCCATGGTGAAGGAGGGGCGCACGACGAGCGGGTAGCCGAGGTCGCCGGCGAACCCGACGGCCTCCTCGACCGTGTGGGCGATGAACGAGCGGGCGACGCCGGCGCCCACGCCCTGCACCAGCTGCTTGAAGATCTGCCGGTCCTCACCCTTCTGGATGGCATCGAAGGAGGCGCCGATCAGTTCGACATCGTATTTGGTGAGGATGCCGCGCTCGTGCAGCTGGATGGCGGCGTTGAGAGCCGTCTGGCCGCCGAGGGTCGGGAGGATCGCGTCGGGGCGTTCCTTCTTGATGATCGTCTCGAGGATCTCCGGGGTGATCGGCTCGATGTAGGTGGCGTCGGCAAAGTCGGGGTCGGTCATGATGGTGGCCGGATTGGAGTTGACCAGGATGACTCGCACGCCCTCGGCGCGCAGCACGCGGCAGGCCTGGGTGCCGGAATAGTCGAACTCGCAGGCCTGGCCGATCACGATCGGTCCCGATCCGATGACGAGAACGCTGTTGATGTCGTCGCGCTTGGGCATTACTTGGCGTCTCCTGCTCCGGTGGTCGCATTGCGCGCGACTACCACGTCCCTGAACCGATCAAAAAGGTACTCGGCATCGTGCGGGCCAGCCGCCGACTCCGGGTGGTACTGCACCGAGAAGGCGGGGACGTCGAGGCAGCGGATGCCCTCGACCACCTGGTCATTGAGGCTGTAGTGGCTCACCTCCACCCGGCCGAAGCCGGTACGGGACTCGTGTACTCCCTCGATGGGCATGTCCACGGCGAAACCGTGGTTCTGCGAGGTGATCTCCACCCTGCCGGTGGTCTTGTCGAGCACGGGCTGGTTGATGCCCCGGTGTCCGAACGGCAGCTTGTAAGTGCGAAAGCCGAGGGCCCGGCCGAGCAGCTGGTTGCCGAAGCAGATGCCGAAGTAGGGCACTCCAGCGCGCAGAACTTCCTGCAGCAGTGCCACGTGGGCGTCGGAGGCAGCCGGGTCGCCGGGGCCGTTCGAAAAGAACAGGGCCGACGGGTTGAGGGACAGCACATGCTCGGCGGTGACCGACTGCGGCAGCACCAGAACCTCGAAGCCGCGGGCGGCGAGATGGTCCAGGGTGGACGTCTTGACCCCGAGGTCCAGCACGGCGACCGAACCGATCTTCTCGCCCTGAGCTGGCACCGAGAACGGTTCGACGGTGGATACCTCGTCGGACAGGTTGCGGCCGCGCATACCGGCGCCGGAGCGCACCAGCTCAAGTTGCTCGCCGTCGGAGAGGGTGAGGCGGTCGCCCGAGAATATGCCGCTCTTCATGGCACCGGCCGAGCGGATGTGACGGGTGACCGCACGCGTATCGATACCGCTGATCCCCACGACTCCCCCGGCCGTCAGGTCGTCGTCGAGGCTGCGGGTGGACCGGAAGTTCGAGGCGATGCGGGCGGGCTCGCGCACGATGAAGCCGGAGACCCAGATGCGGCGGGATTCCATGTCTTCGTCGTTGGCGCCCGTGTTGCCGATATGCGGCGCCGTCATCAGCACGATCTGCCCGGCGTAGGACGGGTCGGTGAGGGTCTCCTGGTAGCCGGTCATCCCGGTGGCGAAGACGATCTCGCCGAGGGCCTGTCCCCTGCTGCCGTAGGCACGGCCTTCGAAGCGGCGGCCGTCTTCGAGCACGAGCACGGCAGGAGTCGGTCGGTCGGGGGTCGTTGCGTTGCTCACGCTACGCCTCGCTTTCATCACGCGCGACCGGGCGCAGGGCATCGGCCGCAATGGTTCGGATGGCGTCGTTCACGCTGACGCGGTCGGAAGGGTCAAGGATGCGGAAATAGCTGTCGACGATCTGGACCGGGGTTCCGGCCAGGCGCCAGCCGAGCAGCAGCAGGCCGTCGGTCTCAACGGCGCGGTCGATCGCGACGCTGGCGTCTTCGAGCACAGCCACGGCTGAGGCGGGGATGAAAACGGCCTCCTCGCCGGCCAGGGCTAGGATCACGCCGGCGTCGGTCACGGTCAGACGGGCGCGAGCCCGGAAGCCCAGGCCTCGGATGTTCAGGCGTTCGAGTGGCTGGGCGCGCAGGGTTGTGGCGACGTAGAGCACCGCGGCGGAGGCGATGACGCGGGCGGTGTCGAACGGCAGTGGGTAGCCTGCCGGCAGCTCGGCGTCGCGTCGGCCGCGTCGGCGCCAGCCGCGCAGCATGAGTCCGAGCACGCCGAGCAGCACCCCGACGGTGATGACGGTGGCGATGGTCCTAGCCATGGGTGCGCTCCCCGTGTGCGGCGATCTCGGCGGCGGGGCGCAGCACGCCGTCGAGCACGGTGGCGTAGCCGCGGTGGAAGGTGGCCTGTACTCGCCCGGGCAGGGTCATCGCCAGGTAGGGCGAATTGGCGCTCCTGCCGGCCAGATTGCCGCGATCGAAGACCCGGCTCGCGGTCGGATCGTACAGCGTGAGCTCGGCCGGTCCGTCAACGAGAAGCCCCTGCCCCTGGCCGGCAAGGCGACCGATCCGGGCGGGTGTACTGGAGAGAACCCGGGCCACGTCCGTCCAGGAGAGCAGGCCGGTGTCGATGACGGAGGCGTGCACCACGGAGAGGGCGGACTCAAGGCCGACCATGCCATTCGCCGCAGCGTCCCACTCGCAGTCCTTTGCCTCGATCGGGTGCGGGGCGTGGTCGGTGGCCACGATGTCGATGGTGCCGTCGGCTAGTCCGGCGCGCAGGGCATCGACGTCTTCCCGGCGGCGCAGCGGCGGGTTGACCTTGAACCGGGCGTCGTAGCCGACCACGAGGTCCTCGGTCAGCAGCAGATGGTGGGGAGTGGCCTCGGCCGTCACCTGAATGCCACGGGCCTTGGCCCAGCGGATGACGTCGACCGAGCCGGCCGTGGACACGTGGCACACGTGCAGGCGTGACCCCACATGCTCGGCGAGCAGCACATCGCGGGCGATGATCGACTCCTCGGCCACCGCCGGCCAGCCGACCATCCCGAGCTCGCTGGAGAGGGCGCCCTCGTTCATCTGGGCCTTCTCGGTCAGGCGCGGCTCCTGGGAATGCTGGGCGACGACGCCGTCGAACGCTTTCACATACTCGAGGGCGCGGCGCATCAGGAGAGGGTCGGACACGCAGAAGCCGTCGTCGGAGAAGACCCGCACCCGGGCGCGGCTGGTTGCCATGGCGCCCAGTTCGGCCAAACGCTCCCCCGCAAGCCCGACGGTGACAGCGCCGACCGGCTGCACGGTGACGTAACCGGCCTGCTCACCGAGCGCCAGCACCTGGTCGACGACGCCGGCGGTGTCCTGGACCGGTGAGGTGTTGGCCATTGCGAACACACTGGTGAAGCCGCCCACGGCCGCGGCCTGACTGCCGGACAGGATCGTCTCGCTCTGTTCCCCGCCGGGTTCACGCAGGTGCGAGTGCAGGTCGACCAGTCCGGGGAGGGCGATCAGGCCGGATGCGTCGATGACGGTGGCACCGGCGCGGGAGAGTCCGGAACCGATTTCCGCGATGCGCCCGCCGGCGAGGACAAGGTCGGTGCGCGTGCCGTCCGGGAGCGTCGCGCCCCGGATCAGGTACGGCGTGCTGGCAGCGCTGTCGCTAGACATCTATGAATCCTCCCGATCGCCGGACAACAGCAGGTACAGTGCCGCCATCCGCACTGAAACACCGTTTGCGACCTGTTCGCGCACGGTTGAGCCGGCCGAGTCGGCCGCCGCTGAAGAAATTTCCAAGCCGCGATTCATGGGGCCGGGGTGCATCACAATGGTAGTCGGAGCCAAACGGCCGAACCGCTCATCGTCCAGTCCCCAGCGGCGCGAGTACTCGCGGCTGTTGGGGAAGAAGGCGGCGTTCATTCGTTCCTGCTGGATGCGCAGCATCATCACCACGTCGGGCCCGGCGTCGATGGCAGCGTCCAGGTCGAAGCCCGACTCGGCCGGCCAGGCGCTCATGTCCATGGGCAGCAGGGTGGGCGGCGCGATGAACGTCACATGCGCGCCCAGTGTGGTGAGCAGCCACAGGTTGGAGCGAGCCACGCGCGAGTGCAGCACGTCACCGACGATGGTGACCGTGACCCCGTCCAGGCCCTTGCCGCGGGCGGCACTCCTGTGCAGCCGGCGCCGGATGGTGAACGCGTCCAGCAGCGCCTGGGTCGGATGCTCGTGCGTTCCGTCGCCTGCGTTGATGATGCCCGCGTCGATCCAGCCGCTTTCGGCGAGCACATGCGGCGCCCCGGAGGCCGGGTGACGGATGACGACCCCATCCGCGCCCATCGCGGCGAGGGTCTGAGCAGTGTCCTTGAGGCTTTCGCCCTTCGACACGCTCGAGCCCTTGGCGCTGAAGTTGATCACGTCCGCGCTGAGCCGCTTCGCGGCGGCCTCGAAGGAGATCCGGGTGCGGGTGGAGTCTTCGAAGAACAGGTTGACCACGGTCTTGCCGCGCAGGGTGGGGAGCTTCTTCACCTCGCGGTTCGCGACATCCGCCATGTCCTCTGCGATGTCGAGCAGCCGGATCGCGTCGCCCCGGCTCAAGCCCTTGGTGGAGAGGAGGTGCCTCATGACGCGTCCTCCGCAGCTCCGTCGTCAGCGACCCTGCCGTCGAGGCGCCCGCCGTCGATGCTGACGAATTCGTCGCCGTCGACCTCCAGCAGGTGCACGTTGATACGTTCCTCGGTCGAGCTCGGCAGGTTCTTGCCCACGAAGTCGGCCCGGATGGGCAGTTCTCGATGGCCTCGGTCCACGAGCACGGCGAGTTGAACGATGGTCGGGCGCCCGTGGTCGCCGAGTGCGTCGAGGGCGGCACGGATGGTGCGGCCCGAGTAGAGCACGTCGTCGACGAGCACGACCGTGACACCGTCGATGCTGCCGGGCACCTCAGTGCGCGTCGGCGTGCGGGTGCGCGTCTGGCCCAGGTCGTCACGGTACATGGTGACGTCGAGCGAGCCGACCCGCACATCTGACGCGGTGGGCTCGATGCGCGCGATGGTCTCGGCAATCCGCCGGGCGAGAGCGACGCCGCGGGTGGGGATACCCAGTATGACGAGGTTCTCCGCGCCTCGATTGGACTCCAGGATCTCGTGGGAGATCCGAGTCAGCGCTCGAGTGATATCAGCCTGGTTCAACACAGTTCGTGCCATCAACCCGACCTCCTTCCCCGCCTCACCGGACGGCTGTTAAAGGATGTCTTTTTCCGTGGTTCATCGTAGCACCTGGCCGGAGCTACTCCGGTCGGCGCACCTCTCCGCACCCAGGTTGGGCGGTGACGGGGTGAGCGCCCCGGCCGGACCCGTCGGCCTGGTATGCCGGCACGAGGCCGACGAGGTCCAGCCCACAGTGAGCTGCCTGCCGCCGCAGTGGAGACCCGGTTTCGCACCCTGCGCACATACTCGGCCTTGGCGGCACCGAGGTGAGCCTGACGCCGCAGGCGAGCCTGCGCTGGCCCGGCGCGGCTCAGCCGAGCGAGTTGGCCGTGAGGAAGGCAAGGAACTCGGCCGGGTCGGTCAACCCGCCGTAGTAGACGCCGCCGTTGACGAGAACCGTCGGGGTGCCCTGGATCTGGCTGATCTCGGCATCCGCGATCGAGCCGTTCACGGCCTGCTCGGTGTTGGCCTGGGACCAGGCCTGGTAGTCACCGGACGCCATGCACCCAGTGATGTCCGCGGGGCCGTCGGCGAGAGCCGCAAGTTCGGAGTCGGTGAGCCCCTCGGTGTCCTCGGCGGGCTGGTTCGCGAAGAGGGCGGCCTGGAAGGCGAGCAGACTGTCCGGATTGAGAGTGGCCTGGCAGGTCAGCGCGGCAGATGCGCGAGTGGAGTAGTCCGTGCCCTGCGACATCCGATCGAGGAAGGTGAGTGAGTGCAGCCGGAGGGTGATGGTGCCGTCGGAAACGAGGGCGGCCAGTTGGGCGCCGTTCGTCTCCTCGAACTGCCGACAATACGGGCACATCGGGTCGAAGTAGACATCGACGAGCTGCGGCCCGGTGCCGACCGAGAGGAAGCCCTCGTCGAAGCGGGCCGCGCCAACCGTGCCCGTGGCCAGGGTCCCGTTCGACTCCCCTGTCTGCGGCTCGCTCCTCTGCGGCTCGCTGGAGGAGGAGGTCAGGGGCAGGCCGGCAGCGGTTCCGCCTGCCACGGCAAGGACGAGCGGGATCACCGTCGCAGCGAAGACGATGACGATCGCGACCACCAGAACCTGGCTCGCGATACCCACGTAGCCCAGCACCAGGCCGGTGACGGCAAGGCCGTGGCCCGATTCGCCCGTGCGCCGGATCTGGCCCAACGCGATGTGGCCGGTGATCACGGCGGCCAGGGAGACGAAGAAGGCGGACACGAGCGAGATGATCGCCAACGTGTTCGTCTTCGGCCCTACCGGGGTCGGCCGCTGCGCGGAAGCCGGCGGATACTGCTCCAGTGACCGTGTCGGATCGTTCTCGGTGTTCGTCATGCTGCCCCCCTGGCAGGCCGGATTACGCGGATGGTGCGGTTTGGGCGATGCGGCCGAGGAGTCCGTTCACAAAGCCGGCCGAGTCATCCGTCGACAGGATCTTGGCGGCCTCGACGGCCTCGTCGATGGCGACGGCGTGCGGAACGGCGTCGTTGAACAGGATTTCCCAGATGCCGATGCGCAGGATGGCACGGTCGACCACAGGCATGCGCTTCAGCGACCAGCCCTGCGAGTATGTTTCGATCAGTTCGTCGATCTCCTCGCGGTGGTCCACGACACCGTCGATGATGTCCCGGGCATACAGCCACGACGCCATCCGCGCCGGCTCGTTCGCGGCGCGCTGCGCCTCGATCGCGAGCGACTCCGGGATGGTGCTCTGCCGTACGTCGGCGGCATACAGGATGTCGATCGCGCGCTTGCGCGCCTTGGTCCGAGCGCTCACTAGTTGACGCGGCCCAGGTAATCGCCCGTACGGGTGTCGACCTTGACGCGGGTGCCCTGTTCGAGGAACAGCGGAACCTGGATCTGGAACCCGGTCTCGACAGTGGCCGGCTTGGTGCCGCCGGTCGAGCGATCACCCTGCAGGCCCGGCTCGGTATAGGTGATTTCAAGGACGACGGATGCCGGCAGTTCCACGTAGAGCGGGTTGCCGTTGTGCAAGGCGATCGTCACGTTCTGGTTCTCGAGCATGAAATTGACGGCATCGCCCACGACGACAGCCGGCACGTGCAGCTGGTCGAAATCGGACACGTCCATGAACACATAGGAGTCGCCGTCCGCATACAGGTACTGGAAGTCCTGGCGGTCCACGTTCTCGGTCTCGATCTTGGCGCCGGCGTTGAAGGTGCGATCCACGGTCTTGCCCGTGACGACGTTCTTCAGCTTGGTGCGGACGAAGGCGCCGCCCTTGCCCGGCTTGACGTGCTGGAAGTCGGTGACGGCCCACAGCTGGCCATCGATGTTGAGTACGACGCCATTTCGGATATCGGCGGTTGATGCCATGAAAGGTGTTCCGTTCACTTGGTTCAATTAGGAAGGTGCGCGGCCGATTCGGCCTCAAACGAGTGTAGTTGCCCCGCAGCCCGTGCACCAACGACGGTACCGGGCCGCGGATCAGGCCGCCGGCGACAGGGAACGCGTGATGAAGTCGAGGGCCAGCCGGTAGGAGTCGAAGCCGAACCCGGCGATCACGCCGGTTGCCACGGCACTGACCACACTCGTGTGGCGGAATGTCTCCCGGGCGTGCGGGTTGGACAGGTGCACCTCGACCAAGGTGATGCCCGCCTTTGTCACCAGGGCCGCGGCATCCCGGAGCGCGTAGCTGTAGTGCGTGAATGCCGCCGGATTCAAGATGACGGGGATGCGCTCATCGACGGCTTCGTAGAGCCAGTGGATGAGTTCGGCCTCGTCGTCGGTCTGGCGTAGGTCCACCGTGACCCCCTCCGGCGCGGCCAGCGTCAGGGTGGTGCGGAGCTGCTCGAGGTCGGCGGACCCGTAGACGTCGGGTTCGCGGCTGCCGAGCCGCCCCAGGTTCGGACCATTCAGAACGAGGACTGTACTCATCCCCACAGCCTAAGGGAGCGCGTGGGTGCTGCTGGTTAGGCAGGGACGGTCAGGTCAGGGCAGGACCGGACCGACCGAGATCATCAGGCAGTAGACCAGGATCATTACCAGCGAATACCGGAACATGCGCCTCGCCCAGGCCGCGGGATCGGCTGCGCGCAGTCCGACGATACCGAGCCAGATCCAGTATGCGCCGAGCACACCCATCATCGCGGTGTAGACGTAGCCGACGTAGCCGAACACCGGCAGGAGCAGGGTCGAGACGACGAATCCGATGGTGTAGACCAGGATCTGCACGGTGGTGTTCGGGATCCCCCGCACCACGGAGATGACCGGAACGCCGGCACGGGCGTACTCGTCATGCCGGTAGATGGCGATGGAATAGAACTCGGGCATCTGCCAGAGGAAGACGGCCAGGAAGGCCAGCACGGCCCCGACGTCGATGTCCCCGGTGACGGCGACGTAGCCGGCCAGGATGGGAGCAGCACCGGAGACGCTGCCGACCAGGGTGCCATGGATCGACAGTCGTTTGGACAGCATCCCGTAGAGCACGACGTAGACCAGGAAGCCGCCGAGGCCGACGACCACGACCAGCCAGTTCGTCCACGCAACGAGCATCGCCATGCCGAGCACGAACAGCACAGTGGAGAAGATGACCGCATTGCGCACGCCGATGCGCCCGGTGACCGTGGCTCGTTTCTTGGTGCGTTCCATGACCGTGTCGATGTCACGGTCGAGAACGTTGTTGAGCACGGTTGCCGAGGCGATCACGAGGGTGGTGCCCACGCACAGCGCGGCAAACAGAAAGAGGTCCACCTGGCCCCGGGCGGCCAGCAGGAAGCCCGCCGCGGCCGTCAGGGCGTTGCCGTACAGCACGCCGGGTTTGGTCAGGGAGTAGTAGCGGGTGACAGTGTCACGCACGCTGGTGCCGTTCGCCCGTCCGGCGAGCGCCCCGTCGGTGCCGTCCACCCGATTGCGAACGAAGAATGGTGCGCGCACAGTCATGCGAAAAGGGTTCCCATCGGGTTGCCGGACGTATCCAATCATAAGCCGCAAACCCTGTGCGCGCCCCGTGCCTCTATCGGGTGTCCGGCACCGGAGGTACGGTGTGAGAACCGGCCGTCCGGCCGGAACGAGGCCAAGGGCAAGGGTGTGACATGGCCGGCAAATTCGAGGTCTACCGGGATGCGTCCGGTAGCTTCCGTTTTCATTTCGCCGCGGACAGCGGCCAGACCATTCCGTCGCCGGAGCGCTACCGCACGGAGGACGAAGCACGAGAGAGAATTGAGTCGCTCCGTGCGAACATAAGCCCGCGCCGGCCAACCAGCTGACCTGGCACCGGTCCCGTCGCATCCTCCTGGAACAGCTGATCAGGTTGCCCCGGAAACCCCGAGCTGGGCCTTCGGCCCTGTGGCGGAAACGGACATCAGTTCGGTCAAACGCACGACATGGCTCGTCAGGGGCGGGAGCTTCATCCGATGCCGGGCCCAGAGAAAGTGCCGCATCGCCCCACAATTGCCCAGCGGGGGCATACTGACCTCTGATTGCCCGCCGTGCCGCTCCCAGCCAGTGCCCCCCTCCCTCATCTCATCAGGGGAAAAATGTCAGATTACAACAGCGTGACGCACCGGCCCCACACCGAGCACCGCGGGCGCCGACTGCTCCGGGACCTGGTCGTCATCGTCGTCGTGGCCGTGTGGATCTCGCTCCTCACCAAGGCGTTCCTGGTGCGCTCGTTCTACATCCCGTCCGGATCGATGCAGGAAACCCTGCAGATCAATGACCGCATCGTCGTCAACGAGTTGGTCCCCGACCTCATCGGGCTGGATCGCGGCGATATCGTGGTGTTCACAGACCCCGGCGGATGGCTCGCTTCGGCGGAGGGGGTCGCGACCCGGCCAGGGAACCCGGTGACCGACGCCATGGGGTGGCTCTTCGATGCTGCCGGCCTGGGTGACGAGGACGCAACAGACCACCTCGTCAAACGCGTCATCGGCCTGCCGGGTGACCGGGTCGCCTGCTGCGACGCCTCGGGTCGCACAACCGTCAACGGCGAGCCGATCACTGAGCCCTACCTCAAGCTGCCCCCGGGGACCACACGCGCCTCCGAGAACGACTTCTCCGTGACCGTGCCGGCGGAGTCGCTCTGGGTAGAGGGCGACAACCGGTACAACTCGGCGGACAGCCGTCTGCAGACCGACACGCCCAGCCAGGGATTCGTGCCCGTTGGCAACGTGGTCGGCCGCGTATTCGTGGTCAACTGGCCTCTCAGTCGCTGGTCCTGGCTGGACGACTAGCCGCCCGCGCCGGCCACCCGTCGCGCAGCGTCCCCAGCCGGCCTGTCCACGCTGCGCCTGATGGCGATGGATGCCAGCTACCTGTGCACCCTGCTGCGCGAATTCGAACCCACCAGCCCGAACCTGGTCGGGGCACCGCCGGCATCCGCCTCCCGTCATCTTCGGCTTCCTGGTAAGCGGCGGGGAGACGGTGATCTCCGTAGTCATCGTTTGCGCCCTCATCATCGCCCTCGTGCAAGGCGCGCTCCCGACCACCACGCTCACCCTCCTCGTGCGCATGATCCTCACCGGCTCTGATCCGCCCGCGCCCGGATGCCAGAAGTGCCGCCTCGGACTGACCGGCGGATGCCCAGGAACCGTCCCAAACGATCACGGCGAGGGCCGAGGTGGGCAGAGCGACCGACATGCGGGTGAGTCGGGCGACCAGTTCCTCAAAACCTGGGTTGTGGCCCACGAGCACGACGGCGTGCGCCTCGTCGGGCAGTGCACGCACCACGTCCAGGAGCTCCCCGCCCGTCGCGGCGTAGACCCGGTCGTCTATCCGGGACGGCGGGACCGCGGGAAGCTCGGCCGCGACGAGTTCCCAGGTCGCCCGCGCCCGCGCGGCCGGCGACACCACGGCCAGATCGATGCGAGAGACGAGGCGGGCCAGCCGCTCCCCGGCCTGCGGGGCCTGCCGGAGCCCCCGGGCGGCCAGCGGTCGATCGAGGTCCCCTTGCCGGCCCTGCCAGTCCGACTTGGCGTGACGGAGCAGGATCAGGGTGCGCTCAGGCATCCGCCGCTCCGCATGTGCAGGGTTCGACTCGGGGCCGGTGTCGGTCATGGTGTCAGTCTGCCACCGCGCTCTCACCGGGCGCAGTCACCCCACGAGTTCACAGACGCCCTCGTCGTGGGCGACGAACAGTCCCGTGATGCGCAGCAGGCTGCCGAAGGATGCGCGGAGTTCCCGGCCCCAGGCCTGGTCGACCGCGGTCAGGGCAGCCGTTCCCGGGCGCTCGAGGGTGAGGATGACGCTGCCTCCCGGGCCATACTCGGCGAGAATCTGGTTGACCGCGGAGGCCAAGACGGCGACGCCACCCGGTTCGGGACGCAACGGGATGCCGCCGACGGGGATGAGCAGGGGGATCTGCCAGCCGCGGGCGTCTAGAAGCATGAACCAGAGCTGATGGCTGGTCGGGTGGCCGACCAGCTCGAGCACGCGTTCTCGCGCCTGCTCGGTGGTCGTCACGGGGGCGGCGTCCTCGACGCGGAGCGGGGTTGTCATACGAAACAGATTGGCCGTCGGGGCAGCCCGAGCGAGCACCCTGCACAGCCCTTCGAGCACCCTGGTTCTGGGGAGGAGCTCTACGCGAACGTGACCATCAGACGCGACCGGATCATGAAACGCACACCGCGGGGCGCCTCGACGGAAAAGCCGCTCCCCCGTCCCGGAACGACATCCACCGTGAGGTAGGTGTGACTCCAGTACTCGAACTGCTCGGCCGAGATCCAGAAGTCAACCACGCGCGGCGTCGCGCCGGCCACCGCCACATCCAACCGACCGAGGAGGACATCCCTGTCCGAGGTGATGAATTCCCCGGCAGGGAAGCACATCGGCGAACTCCCGTCACAGCAGCCACCGGATTGGTGGAACATGAGCGGCCCGTGTTCGTCCCAGAGTTCCCGGAGCGTTTCGACGGCGATGGGTGCGAGTTCGACCCGAGGAACGGTCTCCCCCGGAACGGTGACGGTGGCGATCACCACGGTCGGCAGCGTGGACATGACTGACTCCCTCTTTCGACAACTGGATGTGCGGAGATTCGCTGGAGCAGAGGCGAGGGCCGTCGTCGCCGTCTCGACCGTCGGCGGCCCCCGCAATGGAAAGCGTGCTGGCTAGAAGAAGCCCTGGGCTGTCTCGGAGTATGACACCAACAGGTTCTTTGTCTGCTGGTAGTGACCGAGCGCAAGCTTGTTGTTCTCGCGTCCGATCCCCGAACTCTTGTACCCACCGAACGCCGCGCCGGCCGGATAGTGGTGGTAGTTGTTGACCCAGACCCGCCCGGCGTGGATGTCCCGGCCGGCCCGGAAGGCCACGTTGCCGTTGCGGGACCAGACTCCGGCGCCGAGCCCGTAGAGATTGTCGTTCGCGATCGAGATCGCGTCCTCGTAGTCGGTGAAGCTCGTCACGGCAACGACCGGGCCGAAGATCTCCTCCTGGAAGATCCTCATGGAGTTGTTGCCCTCGAAGATGGTCGGCTGCACGTAGTAGCCGCCACTGAGGTCTCCGCCGAGATCGACCCGCTCGCCGCCGAGGGCGAGTTTGGCACCCTCCTGCTTTCCGATGTCGATGTAGGACAGGATCTTCTCGAGCTGGTCATTGCTTGCCTGCGCCCCGACCTGCGTGTCCGTGTCCAGTGGGTTGCCCTGGATCGCCTTGCGCGTGCGCTCGACGGCGCTGCTCAAAAAGCTCTCGTAGATCGGCTTCTGCAGCAGCGCGCGGCTGGGTGCCGTGCACACCTCACCCTGGTTGAACGCGAAGAGCACGAAACCCTCCTGGGCCTTGTCGTAGAAGCTGTCTTGCTCCTGGGCGACATCGCTGAAGAAGATGTTCGCGCTCTTGCCACCCAACTCGACCGTGGCCGGGATGATGTTCGCGCTGGCGTACTGCAGGATCAGACGACCGGTGGTCGTCTCGCCGGTGAACGCGATCTTGCGGATGCGCGGGGACGATGCCAGCGGCTTGCCAGCCTCCAGCCCGAACCCGTTGACGATGTTGAGGACGCCGGGCGGCAGGATGTCGCCGATCAATTCGATCAGAACCATGATGGACACCGGGGTCTGTTCCGCGGGTTTCATCACGATCGCGTTTCCGGCGGCCAGAGCCGGCGCGAGCTTCCACACGGCCATCAAGATGGGGAAGTTCCAGGGGATGATCTGGCCGACCACGCCGAGCGGCTCGTGGAACTGGTAGGACACCGTGTCGTTGTCCAACTCCGCGTGGTCGCCGTCCTGGGAGCGGATCGCAGCGGCGAAGTAGCGGAAATGGTCGGCGGCCAGTGGCAGGTCCGCGTTCAGCGGTTCACGGACCGGCTTGCCGTTGTCCCACGTTTCCGCGACGGCGAGCAATTCGCGATTGGCGTCGATGACGTCGGCGATCTTGTTCAAGACGGCGGCGCGCTCGGCGGCCGTGGTCTTGCCCCAGGCCGGCGCCGCCCTGTGCGCGGCATCCAGTGCCAGCTCGATATCCTCGGCGGTTCCTCGGGCGACCTCGGCGAACGGTTTTCCGTTGACCGGGGAGATGTCTTCGAAGTACTGACCCCGGACGGGTTTGACCCACCCGCCGTTGATCCAGTTCTCGTAGCGGGGCTTGAAGGTGATTGTGGAGCCCGGTGTTCCGGGGTTGGAATAGACGGTCATGATCTCTCCTCGTCGACGACATTGTCGGTGGGGTTCACCTGCTGCGAACCTGGCCCGAGCCTAGGAAGAAGAACGTTGCTTCAGCGTTGCGGGAGGTTGCGGGGCGCGGAAACCGAAGCCGCGTGATCCAGTTCCGCTTCAATCCGACTGAGCCGGGCCACCACGGATGCCCGTTTCGGCGACCGGGCCGGCAGCAGTTCCAGGCACGCGCGCCAGACCTCGCTGTCGTAGGTGGCCTCGTCGGTGCGGGCATATTCCAGCAGTAGGTCGGCGGAGGCATCGCTGAGCATGGCCTGCCGCAGCCGCGCAGACACTTCGGTACGGATTGCGACGATCCCGGGCGCGGTCGAATTGGGTAGAACTGGCCCTCGGTAGCACCCCAGCGCCACCCGGTGCGCGCCGCGTTCAAGCGAGGAGAGCACGCGCTGCGCGTCCAGTTCCACGGCTGTCTCCAGACGGTAAGGACGGGACGCGATGCTGATCGTGGGGCTGGTGTGCTCGAGGACCCTGCGTAGCCGCACCATCTCGGCACGCAGGTTGTCGACAGCGTTGGCCTGGTCGGTGAGCAGCAGCGACAACCGGTCCGCCGAGAGCCCGTCGCGGTTCCACGCGAGCAGGGTGAGGATCTCGGCGTGCCGGGGGCTGATCTCCATCGAGCCGGCGGCATTCTCCAGCTTGCCGTGATCACCGCCCAGCACGTTGAGCCGGGCCGGGGCCGCCCGGGTGATCGGCGGAGCCGCCGGCGCCCCGAAAAAACGGGCGACCGTGGTCGGGCCCGCCGCCGCGCTCATCCGCTGGATGCGTAATTCGGCTTCTAGGGCCGCAACGGCCGCCTCAACGAGGGGCAGCGTCTGCGGAGCGACCGCCTCGTCGCCACCCGTCACGTCGATCACGCCGAGAATGGCACCGGAGTGCGGGTCGTGGATCGGGACGGCCGTGCAGCTCCAGGGATGCGCTAGTTCGTTGAAGTGCTCGGCCCGTTGAATCTGAATCCCGTGATCGAGGGCCAGTGCCGTACCCGGCGCGCTCGTGCCGACCCGGCGCTCGGACCAGTCGGAGCCCTCGACGAAAAGCATGCCCTCCGCCCGGCTGCGCACGACACGATCTCCATCGATCCAGAGCAGACGACCGAACTCGTCGCCGATGGCGACGATCAGACCGGAGTGGAAAGCGTGACGGATCAGGAGACTGTGCACCACCGGCAGAACGGATGCCAGCGGGTGCCGGTCGCGCAGCTCCCGCAGCGCGTCGAAGCTGAGTTCGGGCTCGGGGGCGAGCCGGGACGGGTCGAGGCTGAGGGACAGCGATCTCTCCCAGGAGTCCTTCACCACTTGGCGAACGCCGGGCCCGACGAACCGCTCCGTGACGGCAGCTTCATGCGCCTGCGCGAGGCTGCCGAAACTGCGACCGGCGTGCCCGGGCGACCGATCGATCCACGAACTCGTCATGAAACCTCCGAACAGCTCTGGTCAGCGGCGACCGGAGGCGGAGCCCGATCAGGGGCCAGTCTAGGCCTACCGGTTGGACACTGCGGTCTAGGAGCCGATCTCCTGGTACGCGGCGAACAGGAGCGACGTGTCGGGTCCCTCGAGCACTGTGGGCTTGCCGATGTCGTCGAGCACGATGAAACGGAGCATGCCGCTGCGGGTCTTCTTGTCTCGCTGCATGGTCGCGAGCAGGGTGCTCCACCGGCCGACCGGGTACGTGGTGGGAAGGGTGAGCGACTCCAGGATGCGACGGTGCCGGTCGACGGCCTCGTCGGAGAGCCGTCCGCTCAGTCGGGCAACCTCCGCCGCGAACATCATGCCGACGGCGACGGCGGCACCGTGGCGCCAGCCATAGCGTTCGGCGTGCTCAACCGCATGGCCGAGGGTATGCCCGTAGTTCAGGATCTCGCGCAGGCCGGACTCCTTGAAGTCCTCCCCCACAACCCGGGCCTTCATACCGACCGCGAGTTCGAGGACGCGCCGGAACTGCGGGGTGTGCGGGTCGGTGACCGCCGTGACATCCGCTTCGACGATGTCGAGGATCTCGGGAAGCTGAATGAAACCGGCCTTCACGATCTCGGCGAAACCGGCCAGGATCTCGTTGCGCGGCAGGTCGTCGAGCACGTCCAGATCGCAGATGACCGCGGCGGGCGCGTAGAACGTGCCGACCAGGTTTTTGCCCTCGGCGGTGTTGATGCCGTTCTTGCCTCCCACGGCAGCGTCAACCATGCCGAGCACGCTGGTCGGGATCTGAACGAGGCGCACGCCGCGCAGCCAGGTGGCGGCGACGAAGCCGGCCAGGTCGGTGACGGCGCCGCCACCGAAGCCGATGACGGCATCGGTGCGACTGAAATCGGCCTGGCCCATGACCTGCCAGCAGAACGCGGCCACCTCCACCCGCTTGGCGGCCTCGGCGTCGGGCACCTCGGCGATCAGCACCTCGAATTTTCCGAGAAGGCTCTCGCGCAGGGCGACGGCGCGGGCGCCGAGGTGGGAGGTGTGCACGATCAGAACCTTCGCCACCTTCGGGCCGAGCTGTTCGACGACATCGGCGATCAGGCTGCGCCCGATGAGCACGGGGTAGGTGTCGACACCCGCGACCGTGATGACGGTGGTGGCAGGCAGTGTGGATTCAGGCACAGGTGCTCCGGTCATGATTTTTTCTTGGTCCAGTTCACGACGTCATCAGCGATGTCGTCCAGGGGACGGTGCGAGGTGTCGAAACCAATGTCGGCCAACGACTCATAGACAGGCCGGCGCTGGGCGTAGATCCGTTTCCAGTCCGCGATCCCATTCCGGAGGAGAGGCCGTTTGCCGCCACCGATCCGAGCTCCAACGGCGCGAGACGACACGCTCAGGTACACCACGGAACATCCGGCCAGGTCGGCCTGGGTGTGCGCGTCGAGCACGGCTCCCCCGCCGAGCGACACGACAGCCTGCTCGGTCAGTGCCTGAGCCACCGCCTGGCGCTCGAGCGCCCGGAAGTAGTCCTCGCCGTGCTGCTCGAAGATGCCCTTGATCGGGCCGTGCTCTTCGACGATGCGATGGTCGGTGTCAATGAACGGCACGTCGAGCGCTTTCGCCACCCTTCGGCCGATCTTGGTCTTGCCGGCGGCCATGGGACCGATGAAGACGAGGGGCAGGATCGGATGCGTCGCCGCGGTCATAGCGAATTCCGGCGTCTCTAGAGGGAGGCGTCGCTGGACGCGCCCGTCTGGAGGTTAACCGGGATGTTGGCTAGGTAGGAGTCCAGATTGCGGCGGGTCTCCAGGACCGAGTCGCCGCCGAACTTCTCCAAGACCGAGTTCGCGAGCACCAGGGCGACCATGGCTTCGGCGACGACGCCGGCGGCCGGCACGGCACAGACATCCGAACGCTGGTGGTGCGCGGGGGCTGCCTCGCTCGTGGCCACGTCCACCGTGCGGAGGGCGCGCGGGATGGTGGAGATGGGCTTCATTCCGGCGCGCACGCGCAGCACGGTTCCCGTGCTCATTCCACCTTCGGTGCCGCCGGCCCTGTCGCTGACCCGCTGAATGCGGCCGTCGGACTGCACGAGTTCGTCGTGCGCCTCCGAGCCGCGGCGGGTGGTGGTCAGGAAGCCGTCGCCGACCTCGACGCCCTTGATGGCCTGGATGCCCATCAGGGCGGCCGCAAGCTGTGAATCGAGACGGCGGTCCCAGTGCACGAACGAACCAAGCCCGGGCGGAAGGTTATAAGCCAGCACCTCGACGACGCCGCCCAGGGTGTCACCGTCTTTATGCGCCTGGTCGACCTCGGCCACCATCAGGGCGCTGGTCACAGGGTCAAAACACCGCAACGGGTCGTCGTCGAGGGTGTCGACGTCGCCGGGCGCGGGCAACAAGGCGTCGTCGGGCACGCGGACCGGGCCGATCGACAGGGTGTGGCTGACCAGGGCGATCCCGAGCTCGGCCAAGAAGGACCGGGCGACGGCACCGAGAGCGACCCGGGCCGCGGTTTCGCGGGCGCTGGCGCGTTCCAGAACCGGTCGCGCCTCGTCGAAGCCGTACTTCTGCATGCCGACGAGGTCGGCGTGGCCGGGCCGGGGCCTGGTCAAGGGGGCGCCGCGGCCGCGAACGGAGGGTGCCTCTACGGGCTCCGGGCTCATCACCTCGGCCCACTTGGGCCATTCGGTGTTGCCGATCCGCAGGGCGACCGGCCCGCCCATCGTGAAGCCGTGGCGCACACCACCGGAAATAGTCAATTCGTCCTGCTCGAATTTCATGCGCGCACCACGGCCGTAGCCGAGTTTGCGGCGCGCAAGATCGAGACGGATCGCATCTAGAGTGACCGGGATTCCAGCGGGTAAACCCTCGACGATAGCGATGAGTTCGGGGCCGTGGGACTCTCCGGCAGTGAGCCAACGAAGCATGTCCACTATCCTGTCACAGCCTTCCGGGTCAGGGTGCCGCGCATGGTCTCCAGCACCGCGTCCTCGTTCGGCAGAGGCTCGAACGGGTCGCCGGTGAGGAAGATGCGTACCTGGATCAGGGCCTGATGCAGCAGCATCCCCTCTCCCGAGACCGCCGTTCCGCCCGCCACAGCCCACGACCGGGCGAGGGCACTGGGCCAGGGCGCGTAGCTGACGTCAAAGAGCAGCGCCGTTCGACGCAGTTCGGCGGGGAAATCGAATGTGAGCACGGTGCCACCGGGCAGTGTGCTGATGACCAGGTCGCTGACCCGGGTGAGGTCGGCCAGCTCGGTCACGGCGCAAACCGTGACGACGACCCCGAGGCTCTGCCCCAGAGCGACCAGGGCGACCGCCTTGGCGGGGTTGCGCACGATCACCTCGACGGTCTCGGCGCCCAGCTCGGCCGCGGCGACCAGCGCGGATGCCGCCGTGGCACCGGCCCCGAGCAGGGTCACGTGCGCCGCACGCCGCACACCGGCGTCGGCCAAGGCGCGCACCAGGCCCGTCACATCCGTGTTGAACCCCTGTAGCGTTCGCCGGCCGCCGGTCTCACCGAACAGCACCGTGTTGACCGAGCCGGTCTGGTCGGCAACCCGGTCACGCCCGTCCAGGTGCGCCTGCACCTCATGCTTGAGGGGCATGGTCAGGGAGAGCCCGCGCCAATCGGCGCCCAGGGAGCCCAGAAAGTCCGCCAGCTCACCGGCCGGAACGCGCACCGCGTCGTAGCGCCAGTCCAGCCCGAGCACCGAATAGGCGGCGCGGTGCAGTGCGGGAGAAAGGGAATGTCCAATGGGCGACCCCAACACGGCCAAGCGACGGGCGCCGGGCGAGGCACGGGCGTATGTGGCGGGCTCAGTCATATTCGGGGTGCTCATCCATCCAGGCGAGCCACTTCGCCACAGCGGCCTCATGCTCCGCGATGGTGGTGGAGAAGATCGTCTCTCCCGTGTCGAGGTTCCATGACACGAAGTACAGCCAGCTGCCCTCAGCCGGGTTGACGGCGGCATCGATCGCCACGTCGCCGGGATTCGAGATCGGTCCGACGGGGAGGCCGGGGTGCACATACGTGTTGTACGCGTTGGCCGAGTCGGCGCGCTCGGCATCCGTGGTCGTCACCCGGTCGGTGGCCCCGGTGCCGTAGGCCACGGTCGCGTCGGACTGAAGCAGACCGCTCTCCCAGCGGGCCGGATCGAGCCGGTTCAGGAATACCCGGGACACCTTGTAGAAGTCCTCGGTCAGGCCGGCCTCACGCTGGATCAGGGCCGCGAGCACGATGGTCTTCCAGCGGTCGGCCGGGGCGACGCCCGCGGAGTCGAGTGCCTCGAACTGGCGATCGACGAGCATCCGGATGGCGTCGGAGCCCGTGGTCCCCTCTGGGAACGTGTACGTGGCGGGGAACAGGAAACCTTCAAGCGTGGTGGCCTCGGCGGGCAGACCGTAGGGCATGACATCGGCGGCGGCCGCCTCAAGGTCGACGAGCGGGACGCTGGTTCCCTCGGAGATCAACTGCAGGATGGCAACGGTAGCCGTTCCCTCGGGGATCACGACCGTCTGCTCGAGCTTGTTGTCCGCGTCAAGCAGGGCGTCGAGGGCCGCGCGGGCACTCATCTGCTCGGCCAGGCGATAGGCGCCCGGCTGGAACACGGCTTCGGGGGACTCATCGCGGAGCACCTGGTAGAAAGCGTCGTAGCTCTTCACGACGTCCTGGGCGACAAGAGAATTTGCAATGTCCTGCCCGGTGTCGCCGTCGTGGATCATCACCACGACCTCAGCACCGCCGGTGCCGTCGTAGTCAGCCGGCCCCTGCACCATGCCCAACACCGTGCCGATGGGTTCCTGCAGCAGAGCGGCGGCTCCGCCGGCGAGGCCGAGCAGCACCAGGGACACGATCAGGCAGCCCCAGGCGCCGCGGCGGCTCTTCTTCTCCCTGGGCGGCGCGGCATCCAGCAAGGCTCGGCGGCTGGACCGCGTGCCCTTGTCCCGCGACTCGCGCAGGGAGCGCCGCGAGTTGGATGGTTCGGGATCGACCGGACTCTCAGAATTTGCCGCGTCGGACGGTTCGAGCGGAGGTCCGGCGGGACCGGCGGGAGGGATCGTCATCGTTGAGGCTGCCCTTCAGGAGGTGCGCCAGCCGGAGGTGTGGCGGCTGGAAGCGAGTCGGGCCCGAGGTCCACGGCGGTTCCTGCGGGTGTGCCCTGGGTGCGTTCGCTGTCGAGAGCATGCTGCAAGATGATGACCGCGGCAACCTGGTCGACCACGGGCTTCTGGGTCTTGGCCTTTCGCCCCGCGGCACGCAGAACCGACTGGGCCGCGACAGTGGAGAGGCGTTCATCGACCAGGCGCACCGGCACGGCCAGGGAGCGGGCCAACACCTCGGCGAATCCCACGGCGTCAGTGGTGGATGCCGTCCGGTTGCCCGACAGGGCCAGCGGCAGCCCCACGACAACCTCGATCGCATCGAGCTCGGCCACCACTGCGGCGATGCGCGCCACATCCAGGCTGCCGGAGTGATCGCGGTTGACCGTCTCGACCGGAGTGGCCAGCATCCCGTGCGGGTCGCTGCGGGCCAGGCCGATCCGGGCCTTCCCGACGTCGACTCCGACCCGCACGCCATGACGCATGCGCTTAGCCTGCTATGGCTGATCGGACGGCGGCGAGGGCCTTCGGGATGGCTGCCACGTCGGTACCACCGCCCTGCGCGAGGTCGTCCTTGCCGCCACCGCCACCGCCCAGAATGCCGGCGACCTGTTTAGCCAGAGCTCCGGCGCGGTGGCCGGCTTCCCGGGCCGCGGGGTTGGTGGCCACGATGACTACGGGCTTGTCGGCGACGACCGCCGCCAGAGCCACCACGGCTGGCGCACTGCCCAGCTGTGTGCGCGTGGCCGTGACCAGCATCCGCAGGTCGTCGGCGGAGCCTAGCGTGCCCACATTCACTGCCACGACGCTGACGGTGCCCGCCATCGCGGCGGAGGCGACAAGGGCCGGAACCTTGCCGGTGAGCGCCTGGGCCTCGAACGCCGCGATCTTCTTCTCCGCTGACTTGAGGTTCAGCACGAGCTCGTTGATGCGCTCGGGCAGCTGGTCCCGCGGCGTCTTCAGGTTCGCGGTCAGCTGGGAGACGAGCGCGCGCTCCGCGGCCAAGTCCCGGAAAGCCTCGAGGCCCACCAGCGACTCCACCCGACGATTCGTCGATCCGACCGAGCCCTCGCTGACGAGGCTGATCATTCCGATCTCCGCGCTGGATGAGACGTGGGTTCCCGCACATAATTCGCGCGACCAGGGGCCACCGATATCGACGACACGCACCCGGTCGCCGTACTTCTCGCTGAACAGTGCCATGGCGCCGAGCGCCTTGGCCTCGGCAAGGGGCAGTTCCCGGGTGAGCACGGGCAGGTTGTCCCGGATGGCGTTGTTGGAGATCTCTTCGATCTCGCTGCGGGTCGCCGGGGACAGCGCCTGGTTCCAGGAGAAGTCGAGACGGAAGAAGCCGGCCTTGTTATAGGAGCCGGACTGGTGCGCGTTCGGGCCGAGAACCTGGCGCAGGGCGGCGTGCAGCACGTGGGTGCCGGAGTGCGCCTGCCGGGCGCCGCGGCGCCAGTCGGGGTCGACGACGCTGGTGGCCGGGTCCCCGACGCCGACCTCGCCGGACCGCACCTGCACTTTATGGCTGATCAGCCCCTTGACCGGCTTCTGCACGTCGAGGACCTCGAGCTCGTACCCGGTGCCGACGATCAGACCGGCGTCAGCCTCTTGGCCACCGGACTCGGCGTAGAGGGCCGTTTCGGCGAGGATGATCTCCGCAATCTCGCCGGACACAGCACGACCGACGGACAGACCGTCGACGATGATGCCGAGCACACTGGATTCAGTCTGCAGGGCGTCGTAACCGGTGAAGACGGTCTCCCCCGTCGCCCGGAAGGCGCTGTACACCGACAGATCGGCGAGGTGCGTCTTCTTGGCCTTGGCGTCGGCCTTGGCCATTGCGCGCTGTTTGCTCATGAGGGTGTCGAATGCCTCACGGTTGACGCTGAGTCCGGCTTCCTCGGCCATCTCGAGGGTGATCTCGATCGGGAACCCGTACGTGTCGTGCAGAAGGAAAGCGGTGTCCCCCGGCAGAACGACCTGCTCGGCCTTTTTGGTCTTCGCCACGGCGAGGTCGAGCACGGCGCTGCCACTGGCGAGCGTGCGAAGGAAGGTCTCCTCCTCGGCATACGCGGCCTGGCTGATCCGGGCGTAGTCCGCCTTGACCTCCGGGTACGCGCCGGCCATGGCGTCGCGCGACGCCGGGAACAGTTCGGGGAAGGTCGCGGCGTCGACGCCGAGGAGGCGCATGGCGCGCACGCTGCGGCGCATCAGGCGGCGCAGGATGTACCCGCGGCCCTCATTGGACGGCATCACGCCGTCGCTCATCAGCATCAGGGACGAGCGCACGTGGTCGGCGACGATGCGCATCCGCACGTCGTCGTCGTTGCTGGCTCCGTATCGGCGACCGGAGAGTTCCGCGGCCCGATCGAGGACCGGGCGCACCTGATCGATTTCGTACATGTTCTGCACGCCCTGCTTGAGGAAGGCGACGCGCTCGAGCCCCATGCCCGTGTCGATGTTCTTCTTCGGCAGGTCACCGAGGATGACGAAGTCGTTCTTGCTGGTGCCCTCGCCGCGCAGGTACTGCATGAAGACGAGGTTCCAGATTTCGACGTAGCGGTCGTCGTCGGTGGCCGGGCCGCCGTCGACGCCGTAGGCAGGGCCGCGGTCGAAGAAGATCTCGGAGCAGGGTCCGGCAGGCCCAGGCTGGCCCGTCGACCAGTAGTTGGTGTCCATGCCAAGGCGCTGGATGCGGTGTTCCGGCAGGCCGAGGGCACGCCAATAGCGGAAGGCCTCGTCGTCGTCGTCGTAGACCGTGACCCAGAGGTCCTTCTCGTCAAAGCCGTAGCCGCCGTCGGCCTCCGCACTGGTGAGCAACTCCCAGGCATACCCGATGGCTTCTTCCTTGAAGTAGTCGCCGAACGAGAAGTTGCCGTTCATCTGGAAAAAGGTGCCATGGCGCGGTGTCTTGCCGACCTCCTCGATGTCATTGGTGCGAATGCACTTCTGCACACTCGTCGCACGAGGGTACGGTGCCGGCACCAGACCGGTCAGGTAGGGCACGAACGGAACCATGCCGGCCACCGTGAAGAGGAGTGTGGGGTCGTCGCTGACCAGCGAAGCAGACGGGACAACGGTATGTCCACGATCGGCAAAGAAGTCGAGCCAGCGCCCGCGAATTTCAGCAGTCTGCATTAGTTCCGTAGTTCGTTGTAGCGGGAAGAAGAGGGGTGTTGCTCACTTCGTGAGGGTGTCGACGGCGTCTTCGGCACCCGACGTCACATCGCCGATCGCATCTCTCAGTTCGGCCTCGCGCTTCCGGTAACCGTCGGAGATGGCCTCACCGAATTCGCGCGCCTTGGTGTCGAGATCGGCGAAGAATTGCTTGCCCTGTCGCGTCTTGCCGGCCTCGCGGGCGATGAGGAGCCCGGTGGTCACGCCGACGACAAACCAGATGAAATTCTTCATGACAATGCTCCCTGACTGAATGTGGAGACCCTGATAGGTGATGAAACTGTTGACTCTCGGCGGCCCGAGTGTTCCGAACGACCGTCTGACCGGTGAATCCCGGACTCAACCGGCCCCTTGCCAGAGTAGCCGACTAGCCGCGCCGACGACGGGCGCCGCGGGGCCGGACAGACCCGAGGGCCGCACGCACGCCGGCGGAGAAGCCGGCCAGCTTGACCAGGGGGCCGCCGACCGTCGCCGCGACGAGCGCCACCAGGGCGGAGACGTTGCCGGTGACATCCGCCACGTTCGCCGTGATGGCGTCGACCCGGGCCAGCTGGGCGTTGGTCTCCTGAATGGTTTTTGTGGATTCCTCCAGGAGCGGGGTCACGGTGTGCGTCAGGTCACGGATGGACCGGGTGGTCTCATCGAAGACCTGGCCGATCTTGAACAGGGGCACTGCCAGGGCCAGAACCAGCACCAGGAATCCACCCGCGAAAACGAGACCGACGATATCTCCACCTGACATTGACCAACCATCCATTCCAGATTCGGCATACGGGGCACCGGTGCATACGCAAAGAGCGGACCACCCCACGGGTGATCCGCTCTCCAGCGTAGTTCAGTTGCAACGCCAGACGGCGGTGCGGGTGAAAAGGAACCTAGCGGGCCGCGTAGTACTCGACGACGAGCTGGACTTCACAGGTGACGGGGATTTCGATGCGCTTCGGGCGACGCACGAGGCGCGCCTGCAGCTTGTCGATCTCGACCTCAAGGTAGGGCGGGAGTTTCGGCAGAACGTCGACGTGACCGCCGGCGGCTGCAACCTGGAACGGCTCCATAGCCTCGCTCTTGGGCTTGACGTGGATGAGCTGTCCCGGCTTCACGCGGAAAGAGGGACGGTCAACCAACTGGCCGTCGATCAGGATGTGACGGTGCACGATCATCTGACGGGCCTGAGCCGTGGTGCGGGCGATCGCGGAGCGAACCAGGAGCGCGTCGAGACGCGTCTCGAGAATCTCGACGAGGTTTTCACCGGTCAGTCCCTGGGCGCGGCGAGCTTCCTCGAACGCAATCTTGAGCTGAGCCTCGCGGATGCCGTACTGGGCACGTAAGCGCTGCTTTTCGCGGAGGCGAACGGCGTAGTCGGAGTCGGTCTTGCGCTTGGTGCGACCATGCTCACCCGGTGCGTATGGACGCTTCTCCAGGTAGCGTGCGGCCTTCGGGGTCAGGGCGATGCCCAGGGCCCGCGACAAGCGGGTCTTACTGCGGGTGCGTGACTTGGTAGACACGGTGTCCTTTCGATGGAACTGCAAACAAGGGGAAACCAGGGCGTAGGTCTAAGCAGCGAGTCGGCACGGGGCAGACCGGGCGCAGGCCGCACGTCATGGGAGTTCAGAGGGGTGGTGCCACGGGACGCTCGGCTACAGAGCGATACCTATCCAAACGGGAATCGGACGCAGCCGCATGCCGATTCCAGTTGTAGGCAGCCTTCAGGTTAGCACAGTGGCACACCCTGGCCTCCTACCGAGCGCGGATGATCTTGCGCAGCTTGGCGAGTCGGGCGGACACCTCACGCTCATGCCCGTGTTCGGTCGGGGCGTAGTAGCGCACGTCGGTCAGCTCGTCCGGAGGGTATTGCTGGGCGAGCACGCCGAGAGCGTCGTCATGAGGATACTTGTAGCCCTTGCCGTGCCCGAGGCGTTTGGCACCAGGATAGTGCGCGTCCCTGAGCGGTTTGGGTACCCGGCCGGTCTTGCCGTTGCGCACGTCGGCGATCGCGGCGTCCAGGGCCACGTACGCTGCGTTGGACTTGGGTGCGGTGGCCAGGTGCACGACCGCCTGGGCAAGCGGAATACGCCCCTCCGGCATGCCGATGTAGGCTACGGCGTCGGCGGCGGCGACGGCGATCAGGAGCGCCTGGGGGTCGGCCATACCGATGTCCTCGGAGGCCAGCACGATGATGCGACGGCAGATGAAGCGGGGATCCTCACCGGCCTCGATCATGCGCGCGAGGTAGTGCAGTGAGGCGTCCACGTCCGAGCCGCGCACCGATTTGATGAATGCGCTGATGACGTCGTAGTGCTCGTCGCCGTTGCGGTCATAACGCAGCAGGGCGCGGTCGACCGCGAGCGAGACGATTTCGGTCGTGATGACCGGCCTCGTGCCGCCATCCGTCGGCACGGTGGAGGACGCTGCCGCCACCGAACCGGCCTCCAGCGCGGTCAATGCCCGTCGGGCGTCGCCCGAGGCGAGCCGGATGATCGCCGCCCGGGCTTCCGGATCGAGCACGAATCGGTCAGCGAGCCCGCGGGGGTCGGTGACGGCACGGTCGACGACCGTCCCGAGATCCTCGTCGCTCAGTGTCTCGAGGGTCAGCAGCAGGGAACGGGACAGCAGGGGCGAGATGACGGAAAAGGACGGATTCTCCGTGGTCGCGGCCACGAGAATGATGACCCCGTTCTCTACCCCGGGCAGGAGGGCATCCTGTTGGGCCTTACTGAACCGGTGGATTTCGTCAAGGAAAAGCACCGTGGACAGACCGTAGAGGTCGCGGCTCGTGCGCGCTTCCTCCATCACCTGGCGCACGTCGCGCACGCCGGCAGACACGGCAGACAGCTCGACGAAGCGGCGCCCTGAACTGCGGGCGATGGCCTGCGCCAGTGTGGTCTTGCCCGTTCCGGGCGGGCCCCACAAGATGACGGAGACCGCACCCTGCTCCCCGGTCTTGTCACTGGCCAGGCTCACCAGCGGCGACCCGGGGGTGAGCAGATGCTTCTGGCCTGCGACTTCGTCAAGGCTCGTCGGGCGCATCCGGACGGCGAGGGGTGTGGCGCCGCTGCGCAGTCCCGGTTGTGAATCCACCATGAGTCCAGAGTAGTTTGTGCCGGTGACCGGGCCGATCCCCTGACGATCCCGACCATGGGGAGTTTTGTCTGGTTTGGCCGGGTTGCGTAGAGTTCAACGAGGTTCGGGTGTCAGCGCCCAGGCCATTCCTGCTCGATCTGGCCTCCGACGGAGGCCGCCTGGAGGCTACGACGTGGTAACGAACAAGAAGCAAGATCGGGACGCCCGCGAAGCGCGAGTGAGAGTGCGCGCGTTCCAGGCACGGCGAGCCGTGAACGAGCACCAGGTGAAGCGGCGTGCACGGGACAACCTCATCGCCGGAGTCAGCGTGGTTGCCGTCTTGGCCCTGGCCGTCGGCGCCCAGGTCCTGTTCTTCGCGGACGGCCCGGGCAACGCGGAGCCTTCCTCCGCAGCATCGGCCACGCCCAGCGCTTCGTCCGAATCGACCGACAACGCCAACAGCGGCGATGTGCCACCCAGCTCCCTTGCCGAGGACCGCACCTGGTCCGGTACGCTGGCCCTCAACGGCATCCCCCTCGAGATCGAGCTGGACGGCGCCCTCGCCCCGCAGGGCGTCGCGTCGACGATCAATCTGATCAACACAGGCTTCTACCAGGACGTGACCTGTCACCGGTTGACCAACGGCGGTTTCTTCGTTCTGCAATGCGGCGACCCGACCGGTACCGGATCCGGCGGCCCCGGCTACACCTACGGCCCGGTCGAGAACGCCCCCTCCGACAACGTGTACCCGGCCGGCACGCTGGCCATGGCCCGCCAGGGCGAGAACGGGTACAGCATGGGCAGCCAGTTCTTCATCGTTTACGACGACACAACCATTTCTTCAGACGCGGCGGGTGGTTACACCGTCCTCGGCCGGGTGACGAGCGGCTTGGACGAAATCAAGGCCCAGATCACGGATGCCGGCGTCGCCAACGGCTCGTCGGACGGCGCCCCCGCGGTGCCGACGAGCATCACTCAGGTATCAGTTCAGTAGAACCGACAAACAGCGGGCAGGCTTGCAATAGGCTTGATCTGGTATTGGCTCATCCGTGGGCACACACAACGACATCAATAAGGTGAGGCTCTTGACTACGACAGATCAGCAACCATGGGGTCGCGTAGACGAAACCGGCACGGTTTACGTGCGCGAAGCAACAGGCGAACGCGCCGTCGGTCAGTATCCCGACGCGACGCCGGAGGAGGCACTTGCCTACTTCGAACGTAAATACGTCGAGCTCAACGGCCAGGTCACGCTCCTCGAACAGCGCGCCAAGGGTGGAGCTCCTGCCGCGGACATCGCGAAGTCAGTCAAGCACCTGACGGAGACCGTGGCGAACGCCAACGCCGTCGGCAACCTGGCAGCACTGGCCACCCGTCTGGGTGCTCTCGGCGGCGCAGTCACCGAGCTTACCGAGCAGCAGGGCGCCGAAGCGAAGGCTGCGGCCACGGCCGCTGTCGCCGAACGGGCCGCCATTGTCGCCGAGGCCGAGGCGCTTGCAGCCGAGGATCCCGCCAAGACGCAGTGGAAGCAGACCAGCGCCGCTCTCGAGGCACTCTTCGCCAAATGGCAGGCGCACCAGCACGACGCCCCGCGCATCCCCAAGGGTGAGGCCAACGACCTGTGGAAGCGGTTCCGGGCGGCCCGCACCACGATCGAACAGAACCGCAAGGCGTTCTTCGCCGAGTTGGACAGCGCCCACAAGGATGTCCGCAACCGCAAGCAGCACTTGATCGAGCAGGCCGAAGCGCTCGCCCCGAAGGGTGCCGACGGCATTCCGGCCTACCGCAACCTTCTCGACGAGTGGAAGCTCGCCGGTCGCAGCGGCAAGAAGCAGGACGACGCCATGTGGGCCAAGTTCAAAGCTGCCGGCGACGTGCTCTACTCAGTCAAGTCCGAGATCGACGCGCAGGACGACGAGGAGTTCGCTGGCAACCTGACTCTGAAGCTCGAGCTGCTCACCGAGGCTGAACTACTGCTGTCCGAGAACGACCGGGCCAAGGCACGCACCGCGCTGAGCTCCATTCAGCGGCGCTGGGACGCCATCGGCAAGGTGCCCCGCGACTCGGTCAAGTCCGTCGAAGACCGCATGCGCAAGGTAGAAGCGGCCGTGCGCAAGCTCGACGATGATCATTGGAATCGCAACAATCCGGAGACCAAGGCTCGCGCCGAGGGTCTGGCCGGCCAACTGCACGACGCCATCACCAAGCTCGAGGCCGAACTGGTCACCGCACAGGCCGGCGGCGACGCCGCGGCCATCGCGGAAGCCACCGAGGCTCTGGAAACCCGCAAGGCGTGGTTGAAGGCCATCGGCCAGTAGCCGGTATACCACAGCATGCAAACGGGGATCTGTCCACAGATCCCCGTTTGCGTTTCCGCAAGCGTGGCCGTTGCCGCACGCTGAGTCGATGAACTCGCGGCTGCGCTCGGTGCTCTCTTCCCTGGACCTTCCCCTCGCCGAACTGTGCAGCGCCCGGCTTGACGGGGAACTGTTCACCCTGGGCGACTTCTGGTGCCCGGTCGACGAGGTCGACGACAGCATGCGTCGCGCCCGTGCGGCAGGGATGCTACCGGCGTCGCCCCGGGCGATCGCCGAACGGATGACCGCAGCCTGGATCTACGGTCTGGCGTCCGAGCCGCGCCGCCACCAGTTCTGCGTGCAGGTGTCCGCCCGGATGAAACTGGTCCCGTCTCCGCGGCTGCACATCCGCGAAATCAGTTGTCCCGCGGACCAGCTCCAGACCATATCCGGCCTGCGCGTCACGCTGCCGCTGCGCACGGCCGTTGACTTGGCACGCTGGCCCGACGACCCGGCTGACGTATCCACGGTCCCCGACCGCATCCCGCTGATCGCCGCGCTCGTGCGGTACGGGGGTCACACCAGCGTCGCACCCGCGCGCGACCTCTTCTCGGCACCCAACCTGCCGTTCAAAGCACAGGCCCTCGCCCGGCTTGACGAGGTGCAGCGTTACCTGGACTCGCACGAGCCCTAGGCCGAGGCTCTGTCCCAGGCCCAGCTACGAGCGAACTAATTCGACGGAGATTCTGAGAAAAAGTTGAGGTTTCCGCTGAACTCCGGGCCGTTTGGGTGAAGTCTCCGTCGAATTCGTTCGGCGCGTCGGGCGGCCGCGTGGTCAGCGCCCGCTCCGAATGATGCGGCGCAGCCGCCGGGTGCTGTGGCCAACTCAGGAGATCCCAGCAGCCACGCCACGCATCCGTACTGGTTCCGCGCCCGCTCCCGGTATCGAAGCCACCCGTTCGTCGAATCTCCTGAATTGGCCACTCAAGCGAGAGCAACAGAAAGCAGAAGGCATAGAGCAGCGGAGAGCAGCGGAATGCAGAAAGCGGAGAGCAGCAGAGAGCGGCCGGGCACGGCTGTCCGCCGCCGGACACCACAGCCTCAGCCCGCTGGAGAATCAGCCGTCGTTGACGCGATACACGTCGTACACGGCGTCGATCCGGCGCACGGCGTTGAGCACACGGTCGAGGTGGGTGGTGTCCCCCATCTCGAAGACGAACCGGCTGATCGCCAGGCGGTCGGTGGAGGTGTGCACGGTCGCCGACAGGATATTGACGTGGTGCTCAGACAGAACGCGCGTGACGTCGGAGAGCAGCCCGGAACGGTCGAGAGCTTCGATCTGAATCTGAACCAGGAACAGACTCTTGGACGTGGGCGCCCAGTCGACCTCGATCATGCGTTCGGGTTCCTTCAGCAGTGACTGCACGTTACGGCAGGATGCCTGGTGGACGGAGACACCGGCCCCGCGCGTGATGAACCCCACAACCTTGTCGCCTGGAACGGGTGTGCAGCAGCGTGCGAGCTTCACCAGAATGTCGGGCGCACCGCGCACGAGGATGCCGGAGTCGCTGTTCCGGAGTGTCTGCGTTCGACCGTGAGGTGCGAACGGCAAATCGGTGGCGTCGCTTTCCTCAACGCTCTGCAGGGTGGCGACGACTTTCTCCAGGACGGACTGCGTGGACACGTGGCCCTCGCCGACGGCAGCGTACAGCGCGGAGACATCTTCGTACTTCATCACCGCGGCGACCTCGGCGAAGGAGTCCTGGTTCATCAGCTTCTGCAGCGGCAGGTTCTGCTTGCGCATGGCGCGGGCGATGGCATCACGGCCCTGCTCGATCGCCTCGTCTCGGCGTTCCTTGGTGAACCACTGCCGGATCTTGTTGCGAGCCCGAGGGCTCTTGACGAAGTTCAGCCAGTCTTTGCTGGGTCCAGAGTCGGGGTTCTTCGAGGTGAAGACCTCGACGACGTCTCCGGTGAGCAAGGGGCTCTCCAGCGGCACCAAGCGCCCGTTGACCTTGGCACCCATCGTTCGATGACCGACCTCGGTGTGCACGGCATAGGCGAAGTCCACCGGAGTGGCGTCGGCCGGGAGGCCGATAACACGCCCCTTGGGCGTGAAGACGTAGACCTCTTTGGCACCGATCTCGTAGCGGAGGGAGTCGAGGAACTCCCCCGGATCGGCCGTTTCGGCCTGCCAGTCGGAGATGTGCGCGAGCCACGCCATGTCGGTGTCACTCTGTGGGCCGGGACCGGCGCTCTTACCGGTGGTCTGCTCCTTGTACTTCCAGTGCGATGCCACGCCGAACTCTGCACGCTGGTGCATCTCCTGCGTGCGGATCTGAATCTCGACCGCGCGGCCACTCGGGCCGAGAACAGTGGTGTGCAGGGACTGGTAGAGGTTGAACTTGGGGGTTGCGATGTAGTCCTTGAACCGGCCGGGCAGGGGAGTCCAACGGGCATGGATCGCGCCGAGCACCGCGTAACAGTCACGAACCGAGTTGACGAGCACGCGGATGCCGACCAGGTCGTAGATCTCGTCGAAGTCGCGGCCGCGAACGACCATCTTCTGATAGATCGAGTAGTACTGCTTGGGCCGGCCGGCCACCTTGCCCCGGATGCGCGCGGCCTTCAAGTCGTCGACGATCGCGTCGATGACGTGCTGCACGAATTCTTCTCGCTGCGGCGTGCGCTGCTTGACAAGGCTGTCGATCTCGGCGTAGAGCTTCGGATACAGCACCGCGAAGGACAGGTCTTCGAGTTCCCACTTGATGGTCTGGATACCGAGCCGGTGCGCGAGCGGGGCGTAAATTTCCAGTGTCTCGGTTGCCTTGCGCACGGCCGACTCGGCTGGCACAAAACCCCAGGTGCGCGCATTGTGCAGGCGGTCAGCGAGCTTGATGATCAGTACGCGGATGTCCTTGGACATCGCCACGATCATCTTGCGCACGGTCTCGGCCTGGGTGCTATCGCCGTACTTGACCTTGTCGAGTTTGGTCACGCCGTCGACAAGCATGGTGATCTCGTCACCGAAGTCGCTGCGGAGCTGGTCGAGGGTGTACTCGGTGTCCTCGACAGTGTCGTGCAGCAGAGCGGCGGATACGGTCTTCGGCCCGATGCCCAGGTCGGCCAGAATCTGGGCGACCGCGACCGGATGCGTGATGTACGGCTCGCCGCTGCGCCGGAACTGCCCCTCATGCGCCTGTTCGGCGACGGCGTACGCACGCTCGATGACGGAGAGGTCCACCTTGGGGTGGTGCGTCCGAACGGTTTTCAGCAGGGTGTCAACCGCGCCGACCGGCTGGGCCCGGGAGAATATCCGGGGCACCAGGCGCCGCAGTGACGCGGGCGGGAGCGGAGCCGGGGAGGCAGGCGGCGTTGTCAGCTCGGTCACCTGGCCACCTCCATCCGTTTGATCAATTATCACTGCTCCCGGGCAACATCCCTACCACGTCGCCCCGGGCAGACTCCGACTCGCGCCGTTAGGCGCTGACTTCCTCAGCCACCTTCGACGCCGAGCCGGCCTTCGCCCGCTGGGCGAGGACCTTCTGGTCGGCCTTGCGCACGTCCGGCTCCGCGGAGCGAATCTGAGCGTAGAGCGGTGAAGCGATGAAGATTGTCGAGTAGGCACCCGCGATGATTCCGATCAGGAGGGCCAGCGAGATATCCCGCAGGGTTCCCGCGCCGAGCACGAGCGTCCCGATGAAGAGGATCGACGCGACCGGCAACACAGCGACAACCGAGGTGTTGATCGAGCGCACCAGGGTCTGGTTCACAGCCAGGTTCACCGATTCGCCGAACATGCGCGTCTCCGAACCTGCTTCGGACGTGTTCTCACGGATTTTGTCGAACACCACGACCGTGTCGTAGAGCGAGTAGCCGAGGATGGTGAGGAATCCGATCACGGCCGCCGGGGTGATCTCGAATCCAGTGATGCCGTAGATCCCCGCGGTGATGACGAGGTCGTGCATCAACGCCGTCATTGCCGCGAGTGACATCTTCCAGGTGCGGAAGTACAGCGCCATGCCGATAGCGGCGAGCACGAGGAAGATGATGAGTCCGCGCACGGCCTGACCGGTGATGTCCTGGCCCCAGCTCGGGCCGATGAAAGAGGCCGTGACCTGCTCGACCGGCACGGCGTAGGCATCCGCTAGAGCGGCGCGAACCTCACGGGTCTCGCCGCTGGTGAGCTGGTCGGTCTGCACGCGGATACCCGTGGAGCTGACGCTCGACACCCGCGGCGCAGCCTGCGGAACGACCTCCGTCACGGCGTCGGCGCCCGCTGCCTGATCCTGTTCGGCGACTTGAGAGATTTTGAACTCGGATCCGCCAGTGAACTCGATGCCGAAGACGAAGCCGCCACGCAACTGGGGTACCACGATGGCAACGAGGAGCGCAACCACGGCGACCAGGTACCAGGTCTTGCGTCGGCCGACGATGTCGAATGACCGCTTACCGGTGTGTAGATCGTTTCCGAACTGAGCGAAACTGGCCATTAGGATTCCTTCCCATCGGTCGATCGATCCGTGCTGGAACCCACGAGTTCCGCCGCTTTGCGTTCGGCGATGGTCTGACGTTTGGCTGCCTCGCGGCTGGCCGATGACAGCTTGGCGGTCGGTGCGCCCGGCGCCGGCTTGAAAGTGGCCCGGCCGCGGTAGGCGGCGCCCAGTGCACGCGGGTCGAGCCCGCTGAACTTGTGGCCCTCGCTGAAGAATTTGGTGCGCGCGAGCAGCTGGAGCATCGGGTGGGTGAAGAGCATGACCACGAGCACGTCGACCAGGGTGGTGAGCCCCAGAGTGAGGGCGAAGCCCTTCACGTTGCCGACGGCGACGATGAACAGGACTCCCGCCGCGAGGATGTTCACCGCGTCGGACGCGAGGATGGTTCGCAGGGCACGCTTCCACCCGGCTTCCACCGAGGACTCGAGTCCGCGGCCGTCACGGAGTTCGTCACGCACTCGCTCGAAGTAGACGATGAAGGAGTCTGCGGTGATGCCGATCGCGACGATCAGGCCGGCGACGCCGGCGAGCGACAGGCGATATCCCTCCCGCCACGACAGGATCGTGATCAAGAGGTAGGTGATGACGGCGGCTACGGTGAGGGACGCGACCGTGACGAGCCCAAGCAGGCGGTACTGGATGAGCGAGTAGATCACGACCAGGATGAGGCCGATCAATCCGGCGATCAGGCCGCCGGTGAGTTGGCTCGAACCCAGGGTGGCCGAGATGGTGTCCTGGCTCTGCACCGTGAAGCTGAGCGGCAGGGCGCCGAACTTGAGCTGGTCGGCGAGTGCCTTGGAGGAATCCTGGTCGAAGTTGCCACTGATCTGCGCGTTGCCGTCGGTGATGACGGCCAGCGTGCGCGGCGCGGAGATGACGTTGCCGTCCAAAACGATTGCAAACTGGTTCTGAGCCCCGGTGAGTCCGCTCAGTCGTGTGCTGACCGTGGCGAAGTCCTTGGTCCCGGTGCTGTCGAAGACGATGTTGACGACCCATTCACCAGTGGTGGCGCCGCTCTGAGTGGTCCGCTGGCCGTTGGTGGCGTCGGAGACATTCTCGCCACTGGCTTCCACGGGTCCGAGGATGTACTTGATCGATCCGTCGGCCTCGCACGTGATCAGCGGCTCGGCGGCCGGAGCCACATTGGTCGAGTCGATCTTGCTGCAGTCGAAGGCCTCGTACTGGGCCTGGAGAGCGGGGGTGATCCAGTTCAGGTCGCTCCCGTCGGTGGGCACCGCGGTGGGGGTGCTCACCAGGCTGGGGTCGACGGTCGGCGTCGGAGCGGGCGTAGCAACACCATCTTCTCCGACGATGTCCTCACCCACGGCGGCGGCGGAGGGCGCTCCGGCGACGAGGACCGGACGGAACTCCAGCTTGGCCGAGGACTCGATCCTGTTGATGGTGGCGTCGTCTGGCACGCCGGGGATGGATACGACGATATTCTGGCCGCCCTGGGTGTTGATCTCCGCTTCGGAGACACCGGCCGAGTCGATGCGCTGCCGGATGATCTTCACGGCTTCGTTCAGCTGTTCCGAGGAGACGGACTGCCCGGATTCGAGCTTGGGCGCGAGGATGATCTGCGTGCCACCCTCGAGGTCGAGGGCCAGTTTGGGGGTCCAGGATCCGCCTCCGGTGAGAACACCGGCCGTGTTGAGTGCGATCAGTCCGGCGATGATCACACCCAGCCACGTGAGGGAACGCCAGGCCTTCTTGGCCGGGGACGACTTTGCCACCAGAGAACTCAGCTTTCTATGCTCATGCTCATGCCCGCGCCGAGGCGCGGGCATGGAGAGGGATTGGTTATGCGTCGCCCTTTTTGGGCTCTTCGTCGGTGTCTGCAACGCGCTGGCCGAAGTCCGGCTCACCCATGACGGCTGCGCTGTCCTGGTTCAGTTCGGCAACGGACTCGTCGTGAGGCTCGACCAGGATCGGCTCGACCACCCGGGCGATGGTCTGGCGGTGCAGCTCGACGACGGTGCCAGGGGCGATCTCCAGGGCGACCTTGTTCGCTTCTTCGTCGATGGATACGATCGTTCCGTACAGGCCGAAGTTGGTCATGACGTCGGCACCGGCAACCATCTGGGACTGCAGGGCAGCCTGGTCCTTCTGGCGCTTGCGGCTATTGCGGAACATGAAGAACACGAGCGCCGCGAGAACGGCAAGCATGACAAGAGTCAACGGATCCATAAAACTGTGAAACCTTTCGGTAGCGGCACGAGGGCCGAAGTCTGTGCGCACAGGTCCCGGAGGAACCCGCACGGATGGTTCTAGGCGAACCAACTCGAATTATAGGTCATCCAACAGGAGGGGAACTGGCGGCCCGCTCGCCTGGGGCCCGCTCAGACCGAAATGCCGCCACGCCTCCGGGGTGGCGACTCGCCCGCGCGGCGTGCGCATCAGGAATCCGATGCGCACCAGGAACGGCTCCACGACTGCCTCGATGGTCTCGGCCTCCTCGCCAACGGAGACCGCAAGGGTGTTGAGGCCAACCGGCCCTCCCCCAAAACGGGTCAGGATGATGCGCATCACCTCCCGGTCGAGCCGGTCGAGGCCGATGGCGTCGACGTCGTAGAGCTCCAGGGCGGCGTGCACCGCGGCCAGGTCGGCGTCTCCGCCGTGCACCAGCGCGTAGTCCCGCACCCGCCGAAGGAGCCGGTTCGCGATTCGGGGCGTGCCGCGGCACCGGCCGGCGATCTCGGCCAGGGCATCCTGCTCGATCACGAGGTCGAGCAATTTGGCCGCACGCCCGAGTACCTGTTCGAGTTCGTGGTCGGCGTAGAACTCCAGGTGGGCGGTGAAGCCGAACCTGTCGCGGAGCGGGTTGGGTAACAGCCCGGACCGCGTGGTTGCCCCCACGAGAGTGAACGGTGCCAGGTCCAGCGGCACGGAGGTGGCGCCAGCACCCTTGCCGACCATGATGTCGATGCGAAAGTCTTCCATGGCCAGGTAGAGCATCTCCTCGGCGGAGCGGGCCATACGGTGGATCTCGTCGATGAAGAGGACCTCGCCCGGCACGAGTGACGAGAGCACGGCGGCGAGATCGCCGGCGTGCTGGATGGCAGGGCCGCTGGACATCCGGAGCGGCCGGTTGCCCTCGTAGGCGATGATCATGGCGAGCGTGGTCTTTCCGAGTCCGGGCGGGCCGGCGAGGAGGATGTGGTCGGGGGTGCGGCTCTGCATGGTGGCCGCCGTGAGAAGCAGTTGAAGCTGGCCGCGCACCTTCTGCTGGCCCACGAACTCGCCCAGGCTACGCGGTCGCAGGGCACCCTCGAAGGCCAGTTCGGCGTCACCTTCGAGTTCCGGGCGGGTCAACTCGACGCCGGGGTCGCCGGCCAGCCCTTGTGCGCCGCTCACGCGCGGCGCTCCGATGCCTGCTGCGCCGGTCCGAGTCTGGAGAGCACGAGGCGGAGGAGGGCGGCCACACCGATCAGTTCCGGTTCGTTCGACTCGGCAAGGGTCTCGTCGACGGCCTGGGCCGCCACCTTCTCGGACCACCCGAGACCGATCAGGGCCGCCTGCACGTTTGCCGAGGCGCTCGTGGGGGCAGGGCGGGTGGCTGCCGCAGCCGTGGTCGTGACGAACACCTTGCCGGCGAGGGACAGCACGATGAGTTTCGCGGTCTTGGGGCCAATGCCGCTCACCTTGCGGAAAGCACCGTCGTCTTCGGACGAAACGGCTTGGGCGATTTGGCTAGGACTGAGCACCGCGAGCACTCCGAGGGCGGATTTGGGCCCGACTCCGGTGACGCCGACGAGTAGTTCGAAGACCTCGAGTTCGTCGGCGGCCGGGAAACCGTAGAGCGTTAGCGAGTCCTCGCGCACGATCAGGGTGGTGGAGAGCAGAGTCTCGGTGCCAACGCGGAGGGACAGCGCGGTCGATGGGGTGACCTGCACGGCCAGACCGACTCCCCCGACCTCGATCACGGCCACGGAACCAATGGCAGACAGGACAAGGCCACGTACGGAAGCAATCACCGCTTCAGACTACGGGGCACCGACGACACCGCGCTGCGCTCGGCGGCGCGCCACGCCCTTTGGGCCGGCGTCAGCGTGCCGGGAGCTACGCCGGCTGCGCCGGGCAGGGTGGTGCCGGAAGCCCCGCTTCGCCAGGCATGGCAGATGGCGATGGCCAGGGCGTCTGCGGCATCCGCCGGTTTCGGTGCCTCGGCCAGGCCCAGAACCCGCGCCACCATGAGTCCGACCTGGGCCTTGTCGGCGGAACCGTAGCCCGTGATCGCGGCCTTGACCTCGCTCGGGGTGTGCAGGGTGACAGTGAGCCCTCGCTGTGCCGCGAGGAGCAGGGCGACCCCGCTGATCTGGGCCGTGCCCATCACCGTGCTGACGTTGTTCTGTGCGAAGACCCGCTCGATGGCGACGACGGCGGGCTTGTGACGGTCGAGCATGTCCTCCAGCCCCCGGCTGATCAGGAGCAGGCGCTGCTCAAGGGGCAGGTCGGGCGAACTGCGCAGCACCGTGACGTCGACGAGTGTCGCGGAGCGGTTGCCGGCCACGTCGACAATGCCCACCCCGCAGCGGGTCAGTCCGGGATCAATACCCAGAACCCGGAGTGACACCGCCCTACTCGGCTTCGGACTGGAGCTCCGCGATGACCTCGGGCGACACGTCGTAGTTGCTGTAGATGTTCTGTACGTCATCGAGCTCTTCGAGCGCATCGATCAAACGGAACACCTTACGAGCGGTCTCGGCGTCGACCTCGACCTTGAGCTGCGGCACGAACGCGATGTCGGCCGAGTCGTAATCGATTCCCGCCGTCTGGAGGGCCGTGCGGGTCGCGACGAGGTCGTGGGCTTCACTGAAGACCTCGAACTTCTCTCCGTCGTCGGCGACCTCTTCGGCGCCGGCGTCGAGCACGGCGAGGAGCACGTCATCCTCCGTGAGGCCCTTGCTCTTCGGCACGACGACGATGCCTTTGCGGTGGAAGTTGTACGCCACGCTGCCCGGGTCGGCCATGTTGCCGCCATTGCGGGACATGGTGGTGCGCACCTCAGCGGCCGCGCGGTTCTTGTTGTCCGTCAGACACTCGATCATGACGGCGACGCCGTTCGCGGCGTAGCCCTCGTACATGATGGTCGTGTAATCGACCACTTCGCCGGACAGGCCGGCGCCGCGCTTGACGGCACGGTCGATGTTGTCATTGGGAACTGAGGTCTTCTTGGCCTTCTGGATGGCGTCGACCAGAGTCGGGTTTCCCGAGAGATCGGCACCGCCCATGCGGGCCGCGACTTCGATGTTCTTGATCAACTTGGCGAAGGCCTTCGCCCGACGAGAGTCGGTGACCGCCTTCTGGTGCTTTGTTGTCGCCCACTTGGAATGTCCGGACATGAGTCTCCCGTTGTCTTTGGCTGTCGTGACTTGGCTGTCGATTGGCACCGGGGCGCTTGCTGCCGCTGGTCGCTGCACTGCCGTGCCACTGGTCGCTGCACCTTGGAGTGCGCCCCATTCTAACCCGCGATGCCTGATGGGACGGGCTTCACGCGCCCGGGGCTGCGGCGAGCAATTTGTTCAGAGTGCGCAGGTTGCGGGTGGTCGTGGTCGAGCGGTAGCGGGCCTTGCCACTGAGCTTGCTGAACGGGCTGTTGATACCGACCTCCCGGAGCACCTGCCAGTAGAGCACGCTCAGCCCGGGCAGCACCTCCTCCGTGTCCGGGTCCAACGGGCCGGCCGCCTCGATCAGCTCGTCGAGGGCAGATTGCCTCGCCCCGAACACGACGTACGGATGCCATCCCTCCCGCTGCGGGTCGAACGGGAACGCCCGCACCACCGCATCAAGGGTGCCGACACCCACGAGCACGATCCAAGCCTGATAGCCGAAGGCCGTAGAGAGGGCACGTTCGATCCGGAGTTTGAGCGCCGCCGCATCCGTTTCACCCGTTGTGAACAGCACATTGCCGCTGGCCAGGACCGTGCGAACACCGGTGAAGCCGATTTCGCGAAAGACACTCTGCAGATCGGCCATCGCAATGGTGATCCCGTTCACGTTGATCCCGCGCAGGAGCGCCACCCAGTCGGCCATCACCGGAGCCTAGTGACCAAAGTTCGCCGCAGCCACCTTCTGCAGGAAATACTCGTGGAAGCGGAATTCCCCGGTGATCTCCGGATGGAACGAAGTGCCGAGCAGGTTATCCTGCTCAACCGCGACGCAGCGCCCGTCGGAAAGCCTCGCCAGTGCCCGGGCGCGCGGCCCGACGGTCTCCACCACGGGAGCCCGGATGAACACGGCATGCACCGGGGAAGCGCCGAGAACGGGCACGTCGAGATCAGTCTCGAACGACAGCGTCTGCGAACCGAAGGCGTTTCGGCGCACCGCGATGTCGAGGCCGCCGATGGTCTGCTGGCCTGTGATCCCGTCGATGACCCTGTCGGCGAGCATGATCAGGCCGGCACAGGTGCCGTACACAGGCAGGCCGCTCCGCACGGCCCCCGCGAGCGGTTCGGCGAGGCCGAACGCCCGCGCCAGTTTGTCCATCACGCTGGATTCGCCGCCCGGAATCACCAGCCCATTGATGCGGGACAGCTCCTCCGGTCGGCGAATGAGTTCGACCTCGGCGCCGAGGTTCCGAAGAACCGCGGCATGCTCGCGAAAGTCACCCTGAAGGGCGAGAACTCCAACGCTCACGAACGGGTGGTCACCAGCCGCGCTCGGAGAGGCGGTGCGGCGCCGCCAGGTCGGACACGTTGATGCCGACCATGGCTTCGCCGAGTCCGCGGGAGACGGATGCGATCACGCTGGGGTCGTCGTAGAACGTGACGGCTTTGACAATGGCGTTCGCGCGAGCCTGCGGGTTGCCCGACTTGAAGATGCCGGATCCGACGAACACGCCGTCCGCACCCATCTGCATCATCAGGGCCGCGTCGGCCGGGGTGGCCACGCCGCCGGCGACGAACAGCACGACGGGGAGCTTGCCCGTGGCGGCGACCTCGGCGACCAGTTCGTACGGGGCCTGCAGTTCCTTCGCGGCGACGTAGAGTTCGTCCTTGCTCAGGGCGGACAAACGTGCCACCTCACCCTTGATGGTGCGAATATGCTTCATGGCCTCGGAGACGTCGCCGGTTCCGGCCTCGCCCTTGGACCGGATCATGGCCGCACCCTCGGTGATGCGGCGGAGCGCCTCACCCAGGTTGGTGGCGCCACAGACGAACGGAACCGTGAAGTTCCACTTGTCGATGTGGTTGACGTAGTCGGCGGGGCTGAGCACCTCGGACTCATCGATGTAGTCGACGTTCAGGGCCTGGAGGATCTGCGCTTCGACGAAATGGCCGATGCGCGCCTTGGCCATCACCGGGATGGAGACCTCGGCGATGATGCTGTCGATCAGGTCGGGGTCACTCATGCGAGCGACGCCACCCTGCGAACGGATGTCGGCGGGTACCCGCTCAAGAGCCATGACGGCGACGGCACCGGCGTCCTCGGCGATGCGTGCCTGCTCGGCGTTGACGACGTCCATGATGACGCCGCCCTTCATCATGTCGGCGAGTCCACGCTTGACGCGGCTCGAACCAAAGGCGGAAGTGGTTTCAGTCATAGCTTTGATTCTATTCCCTGGGACTTGACGGTTCCGCCCGGCAGGTGCCGGTGGAGAGGTTTATTCGGCTAGTTGCCATCCTGAGGCCAGCCTCCTGCGACTTCGCGTCGCACATCGCCGAGCAGTCGGGGAATAGCCTTCGTGCCGGCGATGATCGGGAAGAAGTTCGAGTCCAGCGCCCAGCGGGGAACGATGTGTTGGTGAAGGTGCTCGGCGATTCCGGCCCCCGCGATCCGGCCCTGGTTCATGCCGATGTTGAAGCCTTCGCAGTGCGACACCGACTTGAGCACGCGCATGGCCACCTGGGTCAGGCTACCGATCTCGGCGATCTCCTCCGGGCTCGCCTCGTCATACGTCGCAATGTGCCGGTAGGGGCAGACCAGAAGGTGTCCGCTGTTATAGGGGAACAGGTTCAGCAGCACGTAGGCGTGCGTGCCGCGGGCCACGATCAGGGCTTTCTCGTCGGTCATGTCCGGCGCCAGGCAGAACGGGCAGGAATCCGCATGCGGCTGCTGGCCGTCCTGGATGTAAACCATGCGGTGGGGCGTCCAGAGGCGCTGGAAGGCATCCGGAACCGCGGCGAAGTCAGACGACTGCTCGAGCCCCTCAAACTCGTCGTCGGGTGTCTCCATCTCAGACCTGGCCCTGTGTCGTGACCTGCGCGCGCGTCTCGATTGCGGCGATGATGCGGTGGATGGCCTCGTCAGCCGGCACGCCGTTCTCCTGCGTGCCGTCGCGGAACCGGAAGCTGACCGCACCGTTGTCACGGTCGTCCTCACCGACGATGAGCTGGAAGGGGACTTTCGCCTTGGTGTGGTTGCGGATCTTCTTCTGCATCCGGTCGTCGGAGTGGTCGACCTCCGCACGCACGCCGGCTGTCTTGAGTCGGGCCACAATCTCATCGAGATACGGACCGTACTGCTCGGAGACCGGGATGCCAACGACCTGCACCGGGGACAGCCACACCGGGAACGCCCCCGCGTAGTGCTCGGTGAGCACTGCGAAAAAGCGCTCGATCGACCCGAAGAGGGCTCGGTGGATCATCACCGGGCGCTGGCGTGAGCCGTCGGGGGCGGTGTATTCGAGGTCGAAGCGCTCCGGCAGGTTGAAGTCCAACTGGATCGTGGACATCTGCCAGGTGCGGCCGATCGCGTCGCGAGCCTGCACGGAGATCTTCGGACCGTAGAAAGCGGCGCCGCCCGGGTCGGCCACGAGCTCCAGGCCGGATGCTTCGGCGACCTCGCGCAGGGTGTCGGTCGCTTCCGCCCACGCCTCGTCGGTGCCGACGAATTTCTTCGGGTCTTTCGTGGAAAGTTCGAGGTAGTAGTCCTCGAGGCCATAGTCGGCGAGCAGTTTCAGCACGAAGTTCAGGGTGCTGGTGAGCTCATCCTTCATGCCCTCACGGGTCGTGTAGATGTGCGCGTCGTCCTGCGTCATGCCGCGCACACGGGTGAGCCCGTGCACGACTCCCGACTTCTCGTAGCGGTAGACCGAGCCGAATTCGAACAGGCGCATCGGCAGGTCGCGGTAGCTGCGGCCGCTGGAGCGGAAGATCAGGTTGTGGAACGGGCAGTTCATGGGCTTGAGGTAGTAGTCGACGCCCTGCCGGGTCATGTGGCCGTCTGCGTCGTATTCCGCGTCGAGCTTCATGGGCGGGAACATGCCGTCGGAGTACCAGTCGAGATGGCCGGAGGTCTCGAACAGGTTCGATTTGGTGATGTGGGGCGTGTAGACGAAGTCGTAGCCGGCTTCGGTGTGCCGCTTGCGGGAGTAGTTCTCCATCTCCTGGCGGATGATGCCTCCCTTGGGGTGGAAGACCGGCAAGCCGGAGCCGATTTCCTCGGGGAAGCTGAACAGGTCAAGTTCGGCGCCAAGCTTGCGGTGGTCGCGTTTGGCGGCTTCTTCCTGGCGGGCCTGGTAGGCGCGCAACTCGTCCTTGGTCGGCCAGGCCGTGCCGTAGATGCGCTGTAGCTGCGGGTTCTTCTCGGAACCGCGCCAGTACGCGGCGGCCAGACGGGTCAGGGAATATCCGTTGCCGATCATGCGGGTGTTCGGCAGGTGGGGGCCGCGGCACAGGTCCTTCCAGAGCGTCTCCCCCGTCTTCGGGTCCACGTTGTCGTAGATGGTGAGCTCCGCGCCACCGACCTCGACCGACTCGTTGTCGGCAGTGTCCGCGGCACCGCCCTTGAGCCCGATCAGCTCCAGCTTGTACGGCTCGGCGGCGAGTTCGTCGCGCGCCTGGGCGTCGGTCACAACACGGCGCACGAATCGCTGGCCCTGACGGATGATCCGGTCCATGGCTTTCTCAAGCGACTTAACATCCTCGGGGGTGAAGGCCTCTTCGACGTCGAAGTCGTAATAGAAGCCGTCGGTGACGGGCGGGCCGATGCCCAGGCGAGCGGCCGGATTGACGGTCTGCACGGCCTGTGCGAGCACATGGGCCGCCGAGTGGCGCAGAATGCTGAGACCATCGGGCGAACCGATCGTCACCGGTTCGACGGTATCGGTGGGAGTCACCGTCGTGGCGAGATCCCTGAGCTCGCCGTTGACGCGCATTGCGACAACGGACCGGTCGGTGAATAGCTCAAAGCCGTCAGCCACGTGTATTACTCCTCAGTATTGTTCGAACCCCTCAACTTTAGCGGCGCGCCCGAGCAGTCCTCTCCGCCTACCCGGTGAGGAGCTCGTCGGGCAGGCTCATCTGCACAGTGCCGTGGCTACTGACCGGCTCGAACAGGTGGGAAAGGGTCTGCGGGGATGCGGCCAGCAGCGTGATCAATCCCGGCTGTGAGGAACCGGACCGCGAGCTGAAGGACACGACCACCGCGTCGATCGACGTGCCGGCATCCAGGACCGCGGCCAGGCCTGCCGCGATGCGAGGGCTGACGTACCCCACGAGTCTCCCCGTGACGGAGTGCACGGCGATAGCGTTCGAGTCCGCCGCGTTGCGAGGCTGCCGCACGAGGCGGAGCGCGGCGCCGGAATGGAGCAGCCCCTCGCGGGCGAGGATGGTCCTGGAATCGACAGCGCGAAGCCAGATGCTCCAGATTCCGAGGGCAGGGAGGCGGGCGTCACCGATGCCCACGAGCTTGCCGGAGGTGACCTCGACGAGCCACAGCACGCCGCCGTGCTCCTGCACGCGGAGCGGCGGCAGGCCCTGCGCATCGGCTACCAGGAGCCGGTTGGCGTCGGTGATCGACAGTCGGTCGCGTCCAATACTGAGGCACGGCGGCGCGGGCCACTGTGGCGGCAGGGTGAGCTGGTTCCAGGCACGTGCCGGGGCATCCGTCGCCCGTCGCTGCGGAATCGCGGGTTCGGCAGCCGAGTAGCCGGCCACGCGCGTCAGCCAAGCGGTGATGGCGAGCACGCACGCCAGCACGATCGCAAACGGGCCGAGTAGTTCCATGGCCAAACCTCCTTGACCACAGTGGTTCAGAACGGACCGCACCGGTATCCCCAGTGTGGTGGACAGCCCCACCGATATACCGGCCCCAGCCATAACCGACGGAGAGCATTCGGTACAGGCCAGATCGGGAACGAAAAAACCCCCGAATTACCGGGGGTTCATCTGTGGGCGATACTGGGATCGAACCAGTGACCTCTTCCGTGTCAGGGAAGCGCGCTACCGCTGCGCCAATCGCCCATTTCCTGAAAATTAATTTCCTGGAGTGGAGGTGGGTACGGGATTCGAACCCGTGTACACGGCTTTGCAGGCCGTTGCCTCGCCTCTCGGCCAACCCACCACTTGGGATTCGTACCAAAAAGAACCGGCCTTTCGGCCGATTCAATTTCGAGCGGATGACGAGATTCGAACTCGCGACCCTCACCTTGGCAAGGTGATGCGCTACCACTGCGCCACATCCGCACTTCGTCAGCGTTATTGCTGACTTGAAAGACTCTAGCCGATTCCGGACGGCCTCACCGCACCGGGAGTAGCGATTCGTCGGGCCAACACCGAGAAACGCCCCTCTGCGCCGGCAAATCCCGCCCTCCGCGGGCAAAGAAAAACCCCCGAATTACCGGGGGTTCATCTGTGGGCGATACTGGGATCGAACCAGTGACCTCTTCCGTGTCAGGGAAGCGCGCTACCGCTGCGCCAATCGCCCATTTCCTGAAAATTGCTTTCCTGGAATGGAGGTGGATACGGGATTCGAACCCGTGTACACGGCTTTGCAGGCCGTTGCCTCGCCTCTCGGCCAACCCACCACTTGGGATTCGTACCAAAAAGAACCGGCCTTTCGGCCGATTCAATTTCGAGCGGATGACGAGATTCGAACTCGCGACCCTCACCTTGGCAAGGTGATGCGCTACCACTGCGCCACATCCGCAACTGCACACATCTCTGCGCGCTTGAAGACTCTAGCGGATACTCCGGTGCATATTCAAACCGGGCAACGACGGCGTGTTGCAGGCTCTCGATGTGCGCCATTCGCCGGCTCTCGACTAGTATCAGAACTCGTGGTTGCAGCTCTGGCCACATGGGCGATTGGCGCAGTTGGTAGCGCGCTTCCTTCACACGGAAGAGGTCATCGGTTCGAGTCCGGTATCGCCCACACTAGAGAAGGCCCCGGAACACTGGGGCTTTTTCCATTTCTCCAGGTGTCCCCGGACTCGACGACACAACCTGCTCAGGCTCGGTTGCCCGAAATCACGCGGGCGAGCCAGACAATCAGGGCGATGACGGCAAGAACGATGCCGACCCAGATGAGAAAATTGAGCGACTCAACGAATCCTCCGGTCACGAGTAGAACGATGGCGACGATGGCAACGATGACGAGGACGACATTCATGGATATCCCGTGCCTTTCATAATTGTGCCTTCAGCGGAGTAACGGTCTGAGACGTCAACGCCGGCGCCCGCCGGTCAGTCCGAGGTGGCACCATTCAGCGGTGATTGCGCCCAGTATAAATCCTTCCGTCAAGGTCATCTAGGCTGACAATCATGGACGGGCTGATCGAACTCTGGGGGCAACTCTCCGCCCGAAATGCACCTTTACCCACGGCCACGGCCTGGCTGACCGTCGTTGCCGCAGCAGTGCTCGTAACGGTGCCGACTCTGTGGAGGGTCAGCCGTCATGTCATCACGATCGTTCACGAGGGCGGCCACGCCGTGATCGCGACGTTGAGCGGTCGCCGGCTCGGGGGCATCCGTCTGCACTCCGACACGTCCGGCCTGACCGTGAGCAGTGGACGCCCGCGCGGCCTCGGCATGGTGCTGACCCTGCTGGCCGGCTATACGGCACCGGCCCTGCTGGGGCTCGGCTCCGCACGGATGCTCAGCCTCGGCTACGACATCGGTCTGCTGTGGCTGCTGTTGGCCGCACTGGCCCTGCTGCTGGTGCAGATCCGCAACTGGTTCGGGCTTTGGTCAGTGCTCGTCACCGCCGGCCTGGTGTTCGGGATCACGTGGTTCGGGTCGCCCCTGGTGCAGAGCGTCTTCGCCCTGCTGATCACGGCGTTCCTGCTCTTCGGTGCCGTGCGTACCGTGGTCGAGCTGCAGCGATCCCGGTCCAGGAGCCGCGGCGGCGCATCGGACGCCGACCAGCTTGCCCGGCTGACCCACCTGCCGGGCGCGATCTGGGTGGCCGTGTTCCTCGCCGCGACCATCGCGAGCACCGGGCTCGCCGCACGGTTCCTCGGTCTGCTGGCCCCCTTCGGAGCTGCCTGATCTGGCCCTGGTGCCGCACGCCGGAGGATCGCAGAGCCGGCGGGCAGGCGAGGGTGTCGTTGTCCAACCGTCGAGTACTCCAGACGTCGGCGACAGGTCTGCACTCATCCTCCGATTTAGGCTGGGAGGATGACTGTATTGGTGACCGGGGCAACCGGCAATGTCGGCTCGCTCGTGCTGAAGCTCCTGCGAGAGGCCAAGATTCCCGCTCGCGGCGCCGTCCGTCCGAGGCCGGGTTCGGCTCGGGGACGCGTCGCCGAGGTCGACCCGGGCACCGTGGCTTTCGATTTCCTTGATTCATCGACGTGGAATGCGGCGTTCACGGGCGTGCAGCTGATGTTCCTGGTGCGCCCGCCCGCGCTGTCGAATGTTCCGCGCGACATCGTTCCGGCTCTCGCCGCTGCCAAACGCGCCGGAGTGAAGCACATAGTGTTCCTTTCGCTGCAGGGTGCGGAGTCGAACTCCATCGTGCCGCACGCGAAGATCGAAAAGTGGCTCCGCGCCTCGGGGCTGAGCTGGACGTTCCTTCGGCCGTCATTCTTCATGCAGAACCTCTCAACGACCCACGTGTCCGAGATCCGGGACCACTCACAGATAGTCATACCGGCTGGAAGAGGTCGCACCGCGTTCGTGGACGTCACCGACATCGCAGCCGTCGCGCTGGAGGTGATCCGCCATCCCCAGGCGCACATCAACCGGGCCTGGACCCTGACCGGCCCGAGTGCCGACACCTACGACGAGGTAGCCAAGATCCTCAGCACGGAGCTGGAACGTCCCATCCGGTACACACGACCCGGCATCGGGCGCTACGCGCAGCATGCCCATCGTGACCTTGCGATGCCGTGGGCGATGGTGCTGGTCACGACGGCCATCTACACTGTTGCACGGCTGGGTCGCGCGTCGGGTCTAACGGACGACGTGCGCGCGGTGACGGGTCGCCCGCCCACGACATTCGCGGAATTCGCCCATCGAGAGCGAGCTGTCTGGAATCCGTGACCGGTTCTGATGGATCGTGCCTCCGGTCCCTGGCGTGGTTCATATCGCCCCGAATCAGATCTCTCCCACAACCCCGACGGTGACAGCGCCCGAAGGCCGGGGACACGCAGACCAGAGCACGCCCACTATTCTGAGGTGAAACTTGGCGCCCCGGCCGCGACTCAGCCGGCCGTGCCGAACCAGGTCGTGACGCCGGGCGAGTAGAGCACGGAATCCGGCGCGCGTCCGGCCAGTCCGGGGAAGCCGGCCACGGAGAGCAGGGTGTCATCGAGGCTCACCAGCTCGGCCTGGAAAAGAACCCACGGCTCGTGGTGATTGCGCAGGTGAACCGTTCGCCCCCGCGTGCGAGTGAAAAGAGCCCAGCGCGCGGTGAGAAAGTCAGCAAGCGGGTCGCCCACGACCGGGCGAGCTGTCGGCCGCACCACGATCTCGGTGTGCGCCCCAGCAGCCAGATGCCGACGGGAGGTGTACTTGTACTCCCCCGCGGAAACCCCGAGCCGGGTGCGTGACCACATGTACGGGATCGAGAAAAGCGCCCGGGCGGCCAGCACTGCGGCGAGCCGAGAGGCTTCCAGCGAGACGAAGACCACGCCGCGATGACCGTTCGCGTCGACGGCGTAGAGGCGCACGTTCACCTCGACGAAAGTGCCGAAATACGGGATGGGCGGGCTGCCGAGGACGGTGGCCCGATCAAGCACGAACGGAATCAACCCGACCCAGCTGGTTCCGTCGAATTCGTCCGGCACGAGCCCCTTCGGGAGCAAGGGCGCCACGAGGTCGGCGTCCACCCGCCAGTGCAGGAACATCAGGTTCGACCAGCGTTGGCTTGAGGAGGCTCTCCCCGCGAGCCGGGGCGCGACCGCCGAGATCGGGTCCAACGCGGCATCCGTCATCTGGCAGTCTCCCCATGTTCGCCGTGCGGTTCAGAGCACCCTGAGGAACTCCGTGCGGTAGATGATACCCGCCGGGGAACCGGTCCCACCGGTCGACGCGGACCTGTTTCCGGAATAGACGCGGTAAAGCTTAGGCTTTTGCGGGAAGCGGAGGAAGGCTGCCGCAGAACCCAGGTTGCGGCAGCTCAGCCAGTTTCCACCATTCTGGTTGGGGACCGGCCAGGAACCGCTATCCGCGATGGGCGCGACAGATCCGTCCGCCCTGTGGATTGCCGCCTCACCCAGCGCACGCCTGGGCACACCCCCGCCGCGGACTCGCATGGGCGCGGCGCCCGACGCCGACTCGCCCCTGGTCCCGCAGCTTCGGGCCAGGGAAGTCAACGGTGCGTGAACCAATTCGACGGAGATGCCGGTCCACAACCGATTTTTCGTCCGGTCACGCGCCGCTCCGGGTTGGATCTCCGTCGAATTAGTTCGAGCCGCGCTACGCCTCGACGGCCGGAGCGGCCAGAGCGTGGTCGACGTCGGCCTGCTGGGCGATCGTGAGTGATGGAGCCGCGTTGGCGGCCTTCGCCGCGGCGGCACCGGCGGCAGCGCCCCCGACGAGGTTGCCGAGCATCTCGCGGATACCGATGCCCATGGTGGACTTGAGCACCCCGTCGACCTCGGTGAAACCCGAGGCGACGTTCTTGGTCAGCTGGCTGGCGCCATCCGTGGAGATCACCGTCAGATTGTCAATGTTCGACATCGGGGCGGCCAGCTCGCGGGCGATCTCGGGCAGCATCTCCACCATTCGCAGCTGGATCAGCGCCTCGCTCTGCTCGGCGACGGCCTCGGCGGACAGCCGCGTGGCGGTCGCCTCCGCGGTACCACGGGCGAGGATCGCGTCGGCCTCGGCCTGACCCTCCGCGCGGAGGGCCTCGGCGTTGGCTATGCGGCTGTCGCGATCGGCGTTCGCGCCGGCGACGGCGGCCTCGGCGGCCGCGATGGCGGTCACCCGGATGCGGTAGGCGTCGGCGTCGGCGATGGCGTTGACCTCGGATTCCAGCTCGGCCTTACGCAGCGATGCGCGCCGCTGGGCGGTCAGCTCCTGCTCCTGCACGATGGCCTGCTGGGCCTTGGCCTCGGCCAGCGGTTTGGCCGCGGCGGCTTCGGCGGCTGCTTTGTCGGTGTCAAGCTGCAGGGCTGCCCTGCGCAGAGCGAGCGTGTTCTGGGCCTCGGCGATGGCCTGCTCGGCGAGGATGGCGGCCTCCTGCGCTTCCCGGTTCGCCGCATGCTCGGCGACCTCGGCCTGACGCCGCACCTTGGCCTGCTCGGCGCGGCCGAGGTCACGGATGTAGTCGTTCTCGTCGGTGATGCCCTTGATCTCGAACGAGTCCACGTCGACGCCCTGGTTGGCCAGGGATTCCCGCGCGGTCGCCAGCACGGAGGAGCCGAGCTCATCGCGTTTCTGGATGATGGTCATCACGTTGGTGCCACCGATCGACGACCGCAGGGATCCCGACAGAACTTCCTGGGCGAAACCGTCGATGTTCTTGTCTTGCCCGAGGAATCGCTGAGCCGCAGCCCGGATCGCCGCCGGGTCGTCGCCGACCTTCACGATCGCGACGGCTTCCACAGTGAGGGTGACGCCGTTCTGGTCCTGGGCGACGGCCGTGATCTCGATCGCGCGGCTCCGGAGGCTGATCTTGAACGCCTTTTGGAAAAACGGGGTGATGAACACGCCCTGGCCGTGCACGACCCGCTGCCCGGATTCCTCCAGGGTGGCGCCGTCGACGATGGTCTTCTTCGACTTCTTGCCGGTGATCACCAAGGCCTCGTCGGGCCCGGCATTCTTATAGACGCTCTTGGCGTAGATCAGGCCGACCAGAAAAACGACGACGCCCAGAGTGATGAGGCCGGGGATGGGGCTGAGCAGGAATTCGAACATGGGGTCCTTCCGATCCGCCGGCACACGACGATCATGCGCGTGGGCCCCGTGCCGCGACGCGCGGGTCACGAGACCCTCGAAGCCTACTGGTTGGTCAGAGAAGGGCGCGCTCCTGCGCGACGGCGACGGCGACGGCGACGGCCCGCGTCAGACTCGTCGTCCACGGAGCAGACGCTCCTCGACAGGCAGGCGCACACCGACAGATGGCCGACAGACGGGACAGAACCCCGCCAGGCTCTCAGCCACCGAGAGCCTGGCAGGGTTCTTCTTGCGGGCTTCGGGTCCCCGGCAAGTTCCGTCAGTGTGGCGCGACCCCCGGAACGCGTCAAGGTTGGGCACCGGGCCGCCGGGCTCCGGCAGTGGGGCGCCGACATGCGCCCGGACGGTGGGCGCATCCGGTCCAACCGGTTGCGCCCACATGCATGGATCGGACTGATCGAGCTGGTAACCGCTCTGCAGCGCGCTAATCGCTGTGCGGTTAGACGGCGTCGAGCGCGTAACCCTCTTCACCGTGAACGATGGTGTCCACTCCGGCCACTTCGTCTTCGTTGTTGATTCGGAAGCCGATCGTCTTCTGGATGACCCAGCCGATGCCGTACGCCATCACAAAGGAGAACACTGCAATGCCGAAGGCCGCGATGAACTGCACCCAGAGCTGGTTCAGGCTGCCGGTGTCGAGGAGGCCGATGCCTGATCCGAAGATTCCGATGTAGAGCGTTCCGATCATGCCGCCGATGAGGTGGATGCCCACCACGTCGAGCGAGTCGTCGAAACCCCATTTGAACTTCAGATCGACGGCGACGGCGCAGACCGCGCCGACGAGGAGGCCGAGAACGATCGCCCAGAATGGGGTGAGGATGTTACAGGCCGGGGTGACGGCGACGAGTCCGGCTACTGCGCCCGATGCGGCACCGATCGAGGTGGGCTTGCCGTCCTTGATCTTCTCGACGATCAGCCAACCGAGAATACCGGCGGCGGGACCGACGAGCGTATTGATCCAGGCGAGGGCGGCGACACCGTCGACGGCAGCCTCGGATCCGGCGTTGAAACCGAACCAGCCGAACCACAGGAGCGAGGCGCCGAGGAGGGTGAGCGGAACGTTGTGCGGCTTGGAGATGCCCTTCTTGAAGCCGACCCGCTTGCCTAAGACCAGCGCGAGAGCCAAAGCGGCCGCACCGGCGTTGATGTGCACTGCGGTACCACCGGCGAAGTCATTGACCCCGAGTGCGGCGGGAGCCCAGCCGTCGGCAAGGTTGAAGACCCAGTACGCGACCGGAAAGTACACGAGAGTCGACCACACGGCAGCGAAGATGATCCAGGCACCGAACTTGGCGCGGTCTGCGATGGCGCCGGAGATCAGGGCGACGGTGATGATGGCGAAGGTGGCCTGGAAGCCGGCGAACGCCAGCCCGTTCAGGTCGGGTGAGAGCGAGCCGTCTTCGCCGGCGCCGAGAAGTCCGCTCAGGCCGAGCAGCTCGGACGGATTGCCGAGGAAGCCGGGGATCAGTGGTGGGCCGAAGACCAGCCCATAGCCGTAGAGCACCCAGAGCACCCCGACGACGCCCATCGCGCCGAAGCTCATCATCATCATGCTGATGACGCTCTTGGCCTTGACCATGCCGCCGTAGAAAAAGGCGACACCAGGGGTCATCAGGAGCACGAGGGCTGCCGCGACGAGAAGCCAGAGGGAATTGAGATTCAGAGTTATTTCATCAGTTGTGGCGTCCAACAGGACTGACAGTTCAACCATGGGCATGGTTACCTCTCTCTAACTAACAGTGAGTGCCGTCGACGTGCACAGGGTGAGCAGTAGATCGTGTCTCGGCGGGTACAGAGTCAGTGTGGAGTTGTCAGGTTTCCGCGAACGCGCGCGGATGTTTCGACCGCGTTACGCGGCAACGGACGGTGTTAACATCGCGTTTCCAGCGGGCAGACCACAGGGCCCCGCCCCGATCAGTCGTGCGGCGGCAGCTCCCCCGTGGTCAGCGCCACCAGGCGGGACTGGGACCGCTGGTACTTCTTGCGATAACCGCCGGAGAGCATCTCCTCGTCGAAAACCTCGTTCAGGGGCTGCCCGTTGGCGAGGATCGGAATCTCCGCGTCATAGACCCGGTCGATGAAGGCCACCAGCCGAAGCGCATCCGTCTGGTCGGTCAGCAGGTACACGTCGGTCAGTGCGATGACGTCGATTCCCTGGATCATCTTGATGTACTTCGACGGATGCACCGTGCTCAGGTGACGGATCAGGCTGCCGAAGTCATCCCGGGTCACCATGGAGCCGCGCTGAAGCAGTGCCGGCACCATCTGATCGAGCTCGTCCCGGGGCACCGCAATCGCGTGGCCCTCGATGTCCCGACGTCGGTAGTCGAGACCGTCGATGCGCACGATCTCGAAGTTTGCGGACATCGCCTGGATCTCCCGGAGGAAGTCGATCGCGGCGAAGCGGCCCTCGCCGAGCGAGTTCGGCGGCGTGTTGGAGGTCGCCGCGACCCGCGTGCCCGAGGCCACGAGCTCGCCCAGCAACCGGGTCATCAGCATGGTGTCGCCCGGATCGTCGAGTTCGAATTCGTCGATGCAGATCAGGCAGGCGCCGGAAAGCTGTTTGACGGTGGCCGCATAGCCGAGCGCCCCCACCAGGGCCGTGTACTCGATGAATGTGCCGAAGTACTTCGGCCCCGGTGCGGCATGCCACAGGGCGGCCAACAGGTGGGTTTTGCCCACACCGAAGCCGCCGTCCAGGTAGATCCCGGGCAGCTCCGCCTTGGGTTTGCGAGTGCGGGAGAAGAAGCCGCCGGGCCGCTGAGGCAGCCACGCCGCTGAAAAGGCGTTCAGACGTTCGACGGCATCGAGTTGGGAGGGGAAGTCGAGGTCGGGGCGATATGACTCGAAAGACGCGTGCTCGAACTGGGGCGGCGGAACCAGCTCGGCCACAATCTCGGATCCAGTGATGCTCGGTGAACGGTCGGCCAATCGTTGCACCTGGCTGAGGGCCTGTGGAGCCATGCTGAAATACCCGGTTTTCTGTGTCGGACGCTGGCCACCCGCGGCGCATCATCGCTGAATAACGACCGCGGATGCGATCAGGACCAAGACCGCGTAGATTCGAAAAGCGGGCCGGTAAACAGCCTAAACCGCGTACATTTGATCCGGTGTCCATTGCACGCTCCCAGGAGGATTCCCCTATGCCCGTTGATCTCGATCCGGCAGCGAAGTTCACCGCCTACGCCCATCCCGAACGGTTGGTCACTACCGAATGGCTTCAGCAGCACCTCGGTACCCCCGGCCTCACGGTGGTGGAATCGGACGAGGACGTGCTGCTCTACGAAACCGGTCACATCCCCGAAGCCGTCAAGATCGACTGGCACACCGACCTCAACGACCCAGTCGAACGCGACTTCGTCGGCAGCGCCGCTTTTGCCGACATGCTCGGAGCCAAGGGCATCTCCCGCGACACCACCGTTGTCATCTACGGCGACAAGAACAACTGGTGGGCGGCCTACGCCCTCTGGGTGTTCACGTTGTTCGGCCACGCGGACGTGCGCCTGCTTGACGGCGGCCGTGACAAGTGGGTGGCCGAAGAACGCGAGCTCACCCGGGACAAGCCCGTCATCACTCCGACGGAATACCCGATCGTCGAACGCAACGACGCCCCCATCCGCGCCTTCCGGGAGGATGTCCTGGCCCATTTCGGAAACCCGTTGATCGACGTGCGCTCCACGGAGGAGTACACCGGCGAACGAACCCACATGCCCGCGTATCCGGAAGAGGGTGCCCTGCGCGGCGGGCACATCCCGTCTGCGGCATCGGTGCCATGGGCCCGCGCCGCGGCGCCGGATGCCTCGTTCCGCACCCGTCAGGAACTCGATGCCATCTACCGGGACGAAGCCGGTCTTTCCGATGGAGACAGCGTCATCGCCTACTGCCGGATCGGTGAGCGCTCCAGCCACACGTGGTTCGTACTGACGCACCTGCTCGGTTTCGAGGGCGTGCGCAACTACGACGGATCCTGGACCGAGTGGGGAAACGCCGTTCACGTGCCGATCGCACTGGGCACCGAGCCGGGTGCGGCGCCCCAGCCCCGCTGAGTCGGCCGGCCCACTGGGTTTCTGGGCTCGCTCGGCCCGCGCATGGCAGAATGGTCGGTGATGACTGCCACCGAATTGCCCGCGAAACTAGCCGAGATCCGCGATGAGTTCCTCGAACTCGAGGAGCCCGACCGCCTGCTGTTGTTGCTCGAATTCGCGGACGAGCTTCCGGCGCTGCCATCACGCTACGCGGACCACCCGGATTTACTGGAGCGGGTCGTGGAATGCCAGTCCCCCGTTTTCATGTTCGTCGAGGTCGACGTCGACTTGGCCGTGCACCTCCACGCAACCGCTCCCCGAGAATCGCCCACGACCCGCGGCTTTGCCTCGATCCTCGCCCAGGGATTGGACGGCCTCAGCCGCCAGGAGGTGCTCAACGTTCCGGACGACTACCCGAACACGATCGGGCTGACGAAGGCCGTGTCTCCCCTGCGCATCCGTGGCATGACCGCCATGCTCGCGCGCGCCAAACGTCGCCTGCGCGAGGGCGCTGCGTGACCCTGACCCGGGTCTTCCCGGAGCCTGAGCCGGAACAGGCCGACGCGGCCGACCTGCCCCGGACCGTCGACGGGCTCGATCAGGCCAGTCGGGACTGGCTGCTGCGACGTTACGCCCCGAAGCCGGGACCATACCTGCGGGTCAATATGATCGCCAGCATGAATGGCAGCGTCACCGGCGCGGACAATACCTCCGATTCGTTGTCAAGCAGGCTGGATCGTCGCATCCTGGGCGTGATCCGGCAACTCGCCGACGTGGTCCTGATCGGCGCCGGCAGTGTGCGGACGGAGGGCTACGTCGTTCCCGCGCGCGCGACCCTGGCGGTCGTCACGGCCAGCGGCGACCTCTCCGGTCACCGACTCGAGCCGCCGGCGGTCCAAGCGGTCGACCGGACGAGCCGCGTCCTCGTGCTCTGCCCGCGGACCGCGGTCGCCCGGGCGGAGGACACCACGGCCGGGTCCGGAGCTGTGATCGTCGCTCTCGACGATGACAATGGCCAGATCACTCCCGCCACCGTCGTCGCGGCCCTGAGCCGCCTGAGCCTCACCCGGATCGTCTGCGAGGGCGGCCCGGTGCTGGCCGGGCAGTTCTTCGCGGCGGACCTCGTAGACGAACTCTGCCTGTCCACCAGCCCCCAGATCGTGCTTGGGGCCCGTGGCCTCCTCGAATCGGCGCAGCCTGGCGCCACCGGATTCAGTCTGCGGCAGCTGCTACTGGACGATCAGGGTGCGGTGTTCGCCCGGTGGGAGCGATCTCGTCCAGCCAGTTCGTGATGGCCTGGTTCCAGCCTTCGCGATCGTAGTTCCACAATTTGGTGTGCCGCGCCACCGCGAACGGTAGAAAGGTCACAATATCGGGGCGGCGCCCGGCCAGGGCGCGTGAGCCGGTCGCGGGCACGAAGCCGTCGTCGTCGCTGTGCATCAACAGCACCGGCAGCTCGAGCTCGGCGGCGCGCGTGACGAAGTCGAGGCGTCCGAAGTCGATCGGTTCGGTCCGGCCGGTGAAGATCCCGCCCCACCGCCGGCCCAACACTTCCAGAGCGCCCCTGGCGACGACCGCGGGCAGGCCGAGCAGTCCGCCGTGGAACTTCGCGACGTCCGCCCAATCGAGCACGGGCGAGTCGAGCACGATTCCGACGATCCGGTCACGAAGCATGGACCGAGTCGCCGTCTGCAGCACAATGGCCCCGCCCATCGACCAGCCCATCAGCACAATCTCGGTCGCGCCGCGGGCAACGGCGAACGCGATGGCAGCGTCGACATCCAGCCACTCCGCGTCTCCGAGGGCGTACCGTCCGCCGCCGCTCATGGGAGCTTCCCCGTCGTTGCGATAGGACACCAGCAGGGACGTGAAACCCGCGTCCCGGAAGACCGGAGTCGCCCGCAGGGTCTCCTGCCGCTGCACGCCCCGCCCGTGCACCTGAAGCACCCAGCGCCCGTCCGGTTCCTCCGCCGGTACCAACCAGGCCGGCGCTGCACCGACGTCGGTCGGAACAAGCACGTCCTCGAAGGCAAGGCCAAGGTCCCAGGGACCCAGATAAGAGTAACCGCCGAGACGGCCGCGCTCGGCCAGAGCCAGATCTCCGTGATCCACACGAAGGATGCGCCGTGTCACTCGGGTCGGCGTCAGGCGCAGGACCTCGCCCAGGTGCGCGTGCCCCCGGTCCTGGGAGAACCAGAAACTGTAGTCACCCTGCAGAACGGAGTCCGCCGTGCACGCCAGCGTGATCGTTCCCGCCACCAGGTCGACGCCCTTGACACGCACATCGTCGGTGCGCCGGCCCCCGGGAGTCACGATCCGGCGGGCCATCACGGTCGCGAGAACACCGCCAGCGATTCCGAGCGCCACCGCCGTCCCCGCAACAGCGATCCCGGTCACAGCCACAATTCGCCCTGGGTGCCGCCCTGAACCCATTCCGTCGCGCATGACTACCTTCCCTGTCCGGCGTGCCTGAGCGACACTGCACGGAAAAAACTCTAGTCTGCAGACGTGCCCGAAACACAACACCAGCCCCCTCCGGAGTTCACCGCCGCCCGCGCATCCATCGAGGGTGCACGCATCCGCGCGGAGCTCGTGGTGAACGAGATTTCCGCCCCGGCGAGCATCGCCCCGAACGCCGTCGCCTTCTCCGCCGATATCAATCCGACTCGTCATGGCGGCAACTCCGACTTGGGGACCGGTCGTTTCATTCTGCTCCACGATCCGGACGAACCCGAAGAGTGGGGCGGTGCGTTTCGCGTCGTCTGTTTCGCGCAGGCTCCGCTCGAAACCGACATCGGGCTGGACCCGTTCGTCGCCGGAGTCGCCTGGTCGTGGCTGGTCGATGCCCTCGACTCCCATGGGGCACGATATACCGCGGCCTCAGGCACCGCGACTAAGATCATCTCGTCAGGCTTCGGCGAACTTGCCAGGCAGGGCGATGGTGCGCAAATAGAACTGCGTGCCTCGTGGACGCCGCTGGACCATAATCTCGCCGCCCACGTCGAAGGATGGGGCGAGCTGCTCTGCATGCTCGCAGGCCTTCCACCCACTGGCGAAGGAGTCAGCATGTTGTCCACACGCCGCACCGGTCGTGCTTGATCACCAGGTAATCGATACCCGGCACGCCTACCTGGCAGCAACGGCCGCCATCAGCGCCGGTACGGGCCCGGTCGGTATCGATGCGGAACGGGCATCCGGCTTCACCTACTCGCAGCGCGCCTATCTGATCCAGATCTATCGGCGGGACGCGGGCACCTTCCTCTTCGACCCGCCCGCGATCGGAGAGTTCCACGAACTCAATGAGGCGCTCCACGACGTCGAGTGGATCTTTCACGCCGCCAGCCAGGACTTGGCCTGCCTACGTGAAGTGGGCCTGGATCCCAAGCACATCTTCGACACGGAATTAGCTGCCCGTCTGCTCGGCATCCCCCGGGTGGGCCTCGGCACTGTGGTGGAGGAGCTCCTGGGCATCCACTTGGCCAAAGAGCACTCCGCCGCGAACTGGTCTACCCGGCCTCTACCGGAGGCTTGGCTCGTGTACGGCGCACTCGACGTCGAGCTGCTCCCTGACCTTCGAGACCGGATGGCCGACATGCTCGCCACCGATTCCAAAAGCGACATCGCCGCCCAGGAATTCGCCGCGGTACTGGCCCGGGAGGCCAAACCCGTCGGCCCCGAACCCTGGCGTCGCCTCTCCGGCGTGCACTCCATCCGTAGCCAGCGTGGCCTCGCAGTCGCACGGGAGCTTTGGCTGGCCCGCGACAGGCTGGCTCAGGACCTCGATGTCTCCCCCGGCCGACTCGTTCCCGATGCGTCCCTGACCGCGGCCGCACGGGCCATGCCCGCGTCCCGGCAGGCGCTGGCCGAGCTGCGCGAGTTCAGCGGGCGAGCGAGCCGCACCGAGCTCGACCGCTGGTGGGGCGCTGTTCAGAAGGGGCAGGCATCGAGCGATTTGCCCTCGCTGCGCGCCAGCGGCGACCTGCTCCCTCCCCCGCGCGCCTGGTCAGATCGCAATCCGGAAGCGGACCTGCGCTATAAGGCCGCTCGCGCCGCGCTGACGGAGGTTTCCGAGGCACTCGCCATCCCACTGGAAAACCTCGTTACGCCCGATTACGTGCGGCGGGTGGCGTGGACGCCGCCGGAGACCGTCGACCCCGCATCCGTTGGAGAGGCGCTCGCCCATCTGGGCGCACGCACCTGGCAGATTGAAGCGACCGCACAACGGATTGCCGATGCCTTTGTGGATGTCCTGCAAACGAACGAGGTCTCCCCGCAAACCAGTTCGTAGGAACCGTCCAACGATTCGACCCTCCCCGGGTGCCCCTTTAGGATCGACCGACACCTGATCGATTGATGGAGGCAAAGTGGCCGATAGAGCAGAAGTCGTGTTTGTAGACGGGGTTCGCACCCCGTTCGGACGCGCTGGTGAAAAGGGAATGTACTGGAACACCCGGGCGGATGATCTGGTGGTCAAGGCCATGATCGGACTGCTGGAACGCAACCCCTCGGTTCCCGGGGATCGGATCGATGAGGTGGCGATTGCCGCCACGACCCAGACCGGTGACCAGGGTCTCACCCTCGGTCGCACGGCGGCGCTCCTCTCCGGCCTGCCGAAGTCGGTGCCAGGATTCGCCATCGACCGGATGTGCGCCGGCGCGATGACCGCCGTCACCACTCTCGGAGCGGGAATCGGCTTCGGCGCTTACGACCTGGCCATTGCGGGTGGGGTCGAGCACATGGGCCGCCACCCGATGGGATCCGGCGTCGACCCGAACCCGCGATTCCTCTCCGAGCGCCTCGTCAGTGAGGACGCCCTCAACATGGGTGCCACCGCCGAGCGCATCCACGACCGCTTTCCTTCCTATACCAAGGAGCGCTCCGACCGGTTCGCCCTGCGCAGCCAGGAAAAGGTTGCCGCCGCCTATGCAGCCGAGAAGATCCAACCCGACCTCATCTCAGTGTCGATCCGCAGCGAGTCCGGCTGGGGTCTCGCGACCCGTGACGAGGCTCCGCGACCGGAGACCACGATGGAAGGTCTCTCCTCCCTGAAGACCCCGTTCCGCCCCTTCGGGCGGGTCACGGCCGGCAACGCCTCCGGGCTCAACGATGGTGCCAGCGCCTGCCTTCTCGCCAGCAGCGGGGCCGCCAAGGAACTGGGACTGACCGTCAAGATGAAGATGGTCAGCTTCGCCTTCGCCGGCGTCGAACCGGAGGTCATGGGTCTCGGACCTGTCCCCTCTACGGAAAAGGCGCTGCGCAAGGCGGGCCTCAGCATCACAGATATCGGACTGTTCGAACTCAACGAGGCGTTCGCGGTGCAGGTGATCTCCTTCCTGGATCACTTCGGCATCGACGACGACGACCCTCGCGTGAACGAATACGGCGGTGCGATCGCCATCGGACATCCGCTGGCCTCCTCCGGCGTGCGCCTGATGAACCAGCTCGCACGTCAGTTCAGCGAGCACCCCGAGGTGCGCTACGGCCTCACCGCCATGTGCATCGGCCTCGGCCAGGGTGGCACCGTAATTTGGGAGAACCCGCACTTCAACCGGAAGGCAAGCAAGCGATGACCGACTACTCAGCACTCGATTTCACTCCGCTGGTCGACCTGTCGGCCGACGAGGTCGTTACACACTCTTTCGTGCGCGACGTGCCGTTGTCCGGGGGCCGTACCCTGGCGCTCGTCACGCTGGACAACGGGCGGGACCACACCCGCCCTAATACGCTTGGGCCCATCACCCTGCTCGAGTTCGGCATGACGATGGACCTCCTTCGGGAGCGGGCCGCGCTCGGGGACATCCACGGCGTCGCCGTCACCGGCAAGCCGTTCATCCTCGCTGCCGGTGCCGACCTGAGCAAGGTCAGCCAGATCCCCTCCCTCGAGACAGGTAAGTTGCTCGCGCAGCTCGGCCACTATGCCCTCGGCAAGCAGGCCGAGCTCGGCGTGCCCTCCTTCGTGTTCATCAACGGGCTCGCGCTCGGCGGCGGGCTCGAGATCGCCCTCAACGCCGACTACCGCACGGTCGACGCGTCCGTTCCGGCGATCGCGCTGCCCGAGGTCTCCCTCGGGCTGATCCCAGGCTGGGGTGCCTCCTACCTGCTCCCCAACCTGATCGGCATCGAGAACGCACTCAAGGTGATCATCGAGAACCCGCTGAAGCACCGTACGCTGAAAGCGGCCGACGCCCTCGAGCTCGGCATCGCGGATGTGCAGTTCGACTCGGCTATGTTCCTCGAGCAGTCCATCACGTGGGCAGACGGCGTGATCACCGGAAAGATCAAGGTCGCCAGGCCGAACCTGCCTGGCAAGGTCGAGCGTCTCGTCAAGTGGGACGTCGCCGTCGGCATCGCCCGCAAGATGCTCGAAGGCCGCATCGGCACCGTCGCCCGGGCGCCGTACATCGCGCTGGACCTGGTCAAAGCGGCCAAGAGCGGCACCCGGCAGGAAGGCTTCGAACGGGAAGACGACTGCCTGGCCGAGCTCATCTCCGGCGATCAGCTACAGGCGAGCATCTACTCCTTCAATCTGGTTCAGAAGCGAGCCAAACGCCCAGCCGGAGCACCGGACAAGGCCCTCGCCCGGCCGATCAAGAAGGTGGGCGTCATCGGCGCCGGCCTGATGGCCAGCCAGTTCGCGCTGCTTTTCGTGCGCCGCCTGCGCGTGCCTGTGGTCATCACCGACCTCGACCAGGCCCGCGTCGACAAGGGTGTCGCCTACATCCACGGCGAGATCCTCGCTCTGGAGACCAAGAAGCGCATCTCCCCCGACGAGGCCAACCGGCTGCGCGCCCTCGTGACAGGCACCACCGACAAGGCACAGTTCGCCGATGCCGATTGGGTGATCGAGGCCGTCTTCGAAGAGCTGGGCGTGAAGCAGGATGTCTTCGCCGAGATCGAGAAACACATTTCCCCCGACGCCATCCTCGCCACCAACACCTCGTCGCTGTCGGTCGAACAGATCGGGGCCAAGCTGGCCCACCCGGAGCGCCTGGTCGGTTTCCATTTCTTCAATCCGGTGGCCATCATGCCGCTGATCGAAGTCGTGAACACCCCCCAGACCAACGACACCTCCCTATCCACGGCCATGGTTGTGGCCGCTAAGCTGCGGAAGAACGCCGTCATCACCCGAGACACCCCCGGGTTCGTGGTCAACCGGCTCCTCGCCAAGCTGCTGGGCGAGGCCATGCACGCGGTCGACACCGGCACGCCGTTCGCGGTGGTGGACGGTTCTCTCGCGCCGTTCGGCATGCCGATGACCCCGTTCGAACTTCTCGAACTCGTCGGCCTCAAGGTCGGTGCACACGTGCTGGACACCCACCACGCGGCGTTCCCGGACCGGTTCTTCGACAGCCCGAATCTGCACCGCCTGGCAGAGCACGGCACGATCCTCGAGCGCGATTCGAAGGGCAAGATCAAGGGCTTCGACAAGGGCGCCGTGAAGATCGTCGCCGGCGGGCAGGAACCGATGACGGCCGAGCAGATCCTGCGCCGCGTTGAAGACGGCCTGGCCGATGAAATCAAGCGGATGCTGGACGACGGCGTCGTGCACGCCGCCGAGGACATCGACTTGTGCATGATTCTCGGTGCCAACTGGCCGTTCCAGATGGGCGGGATCACGCCCTACCTGGACCGCGTCGGCGCAAGCGAACGCGTCTTCCAGGGCACGTTCCACACGCCGCCGATCCGCGGAGTCGGCGCGGCCTCCGAGCCCGTTGCACACACGACCGCCACGACAGTAGGCGACTGACCGCATTCACCACGCCGAGCCGTGAGGTCGGTTCCACTTTCTTGAAGAATTGGGAGCTGGCTTCACGGCTCGGCGCTGTGGCGGGTGGTACTGTCGCACGGTCGGCGGGGCCTGTTAAGCCGTCCCCAGTCGACACGGAGTGACAGTTCCCGCCGGTCGACGTGGGCGGAGGCGGACGAGGTCTGCGTGTCAGCCGGTGCGTGTGTTCCGCCCCAAGTCACGAACGAACTCGACGGTGATTTTTGGCTAACACGGGCCGCAAAGCCTGAAAACCCGTTTTTATTGGAAAATCTCCGTCGAATTCGTTAGACGCTGGAGCCGGTACCCCGGCCGTGGTTGGCAGCGGCCATACCTGATTACAGTCCCGCCCTGTCGGGATGGACGCAACCGGTCGTCGGGATCTGACCCGGCTAGTCGTTCTGGCGGCTGGCCGGGATGGATCCGGTATCGACGCTGTCGACCGGTAGCGGGCGCGCGTGCGGGATCTTGCTGCCGAGGACCATGTCCACCACGTCGCGGGCGATCCGCTGTGGGGTCAGTCCGACGCGCTCGAGGATTTCCGCTCGGGTGCCGTGGTCGAGGAACTCGTCGGGCAGACCGAGTTCGGTGACGGCCGTGTCCACACCCGCCTCGCGCAGGTCCTGACGGATGCGGGTGCCGATACCACCGACCCGGATACCGTCCTCGATGCTCACGACGATCCGGTACTCAGCAGCCAGGGAGACGATGTTCCTCGGCACCGGGACGACCCAACGGGGGTCGACGACGGTCGCCCCGATGCCCTGAGCGGCGAGCCGCGCGGCGACATCGAGTCCCATCGAGGCCATCGGCCCGACGGTGACGATGAGCACGTCTTTCTGGGACGCTTCCAGAAGCACGTCGACCCCGTCGTCCAGGCGGCGAACGGCCTCGATCGGGGCGCTGACGCTGCCCTTGGGGAAACGCAGGACAGTGGGCCCATCGTCGACGGCCACGGCCTCCCCCAGTTCCTCGGCCAGGCGCACCGAGTCCCGCGGGGCCGCCAGGCGGATTCCGGGGACGACTTGCAGAATGGCCAGGTCCCAGATGCCGTGGTGGCTGGGACCGTCCGGACCGGTCACGCCGGCCCGATCGAGCACGAATGTGACGCCGGCCTTGTGCAGAGCGACGTCCATCAGCACCTGGTCGAACGCACGGTTGATGAAGGTTGCGTACAGCGCGACGACCGGGTGCAGGCCGCCGAACGCGAGTCCGGCAGCACTGGTCACGGCGTGCTGTTCGGCAATGCCCACGTCGTGCACGCGCGTGGGGAACCTTTCGGCCATCTTGTGCAGGCCCGTGGGGCGCAGCATGGCCGCGGTGATGCCGACGATCTTGGGCTGCAGCGTGGCCAGGCGCAACAGTTCGTCGGCGAAGACGGATGTCCAGGAGGGCGCACCGGCGGATTCCGTGGACTCCCCCGTCTCCGGGTCGATCTGACCAACCGCGTGGAACTGGTCCGCCGTGTCCTGAACGGCAGGGTCGTAACCCTTGCCCTTCTGGGTGATGGCATGCACGATCACCGGGGCGCCGTAGCCCTTGGCCTGCCCGAGCGCTTCGACCATCGCCGCCATATCGTGGCCGTCGATCGGCCCGATGTACTTGATGTCGAGGTTGGAGTAGAGCGCCTCGTTGTTGGTGAACCGGGAGAGGAAACCGTGCATGCCGCCGCGCACGCCGCGGAAGAAGGCCCGGGCGGGCGCGCCCATCCGTTCGAAGGCCTCACGGCTGGTCAGGTAGGCGCTGTGGTACGCCTGGCGGGTGCGCACCGTGTTGAGGAAGCGGGCCATGCCACCGATGGTGGGCGCGTAGGAGCGGCCGTTGTCGTTCACGATGATGATCAGGCGACGGGTGTTGTCATCACTGATGTTGTTGAGGGCTTCCCAGGTCATGCCGCCGGTCAGGGAGCCGTCGCCGACCACCGCAATAACGTGACGGTCGCTCTGGCCGGTCATCTCGAAGGCCCGTGAGATGCCGTCGGCCCAGGACAGCGAGCTCGAGGCGTGGGAACTCTCCACGATGTCGTGCTCGGACTCCCGGCGTTGCGGGTAGCCGGCCAGCCCACCCGTCTGGCGCAAGAGGCCGAAGTCCTGGCGGCCGGTGAGCAGCTTGTGCACGTAGGACTGGTGCCCGGTGTCGAACACGATCGCGTCCCGCGGCGACTCGAACACCCGGTGCATGGCGATGGTCAGCTCGACCACACCGAGATTGGGCCCGAGGTGCCCGCCGGTCTTGGAGACCTCCCGTACGAGGAAGGCCCGGACCTCCGCAGCGAGCTGGACGAGCTGTTCCGCCGAGAGGTGATCAAGATCTCTCGGCCCGGAGATCGTGTCCAGTAGCGCCATCGGTAACACCTTTCACGTTGCGCTATCCGCCACCCAGAGAAACCGGCGCATAGATTCGGTCACACCGAGTCTACGCGCCGGTTTCGGGAGCAAACCGAAAGGCGGCTGGGCGCCGCTACGCGACCAGCGAACGCAGGACGTACTGCAGGATGCCGCCGTTACGGTAGTAGTCCGCCTCGCCCGGGGTGTCGATGCGAACGAGGGCGTCGAACTCCACCGTTGCCTTACCGGCCGCCGACTGCGGGCTCGGGCTGGCGGTCACGCGGACCGTCTTCGGGGTGGTCCCATTGTTCAGCTCATCGAGCCCGGTGATCGTGACGATCTCCGTGCCGTCGAGGCCGAGGGACGCCCAGCTCTGGCCGGCGGGGAACTGGAGCGGGACAACACCCATCCCGATCAGGTTGGATCGGTGAATCCGCTCGAAGCTCTCGGTGATGACGGCCTTGACGCCCAGGAGGCTGGTTCCCTTGGCTGCCCAGTCCCGGGATGAACCCGAGCCGTATTCCTTGCCACCGAAGATGACCAGCGGAGTGCCCTGCGCCTGGTAGTTCTGCGCCGCGTCGTAGATGAACGCCTGCGGTGCACCGTCGACGGTGAAGTCGCGGGTGTAGCCGCCTTCCACTCCGTCGAGCAGCTGGTTGCGCAGACGGATGTTCGCGAACGTTCCGCGAATCATGATCTCATGGTTGCCGCGGCGCGAGCCGTAGGAGTTGAAGTCGGCACGATCGACGCCGTGCTCGAGCAGGTAGGCACCGGCCGGGCTGTCCGCCTTGATCGACCCGGCGGGGCTGATGTGGTCGGTTGTGACCGAGTCGCCCAGTTTGGCCAGCACTCGGGCGCTGACGATGTCGACCACCGGGGTGGTCTCCATTGTCATGCCGTCGAAGTACGGGGGCTTCCGCACATACGTGGACTCGGGATCCCACTCGAAGACCTCGCTGTCCGGCGTCGGCAGTCCACGCCAGCGCTCGTCGCCCTCGAAGACGTGGCCGTACTGCTTCGTGAACATGCCCGTGTCGATGGAGTTGTCGATCGTGGCCTGCACCTCGGCCGAGTCAGGCCAAATGTCCCTGAGGAACACCTCGTTGCCGTCGTTGCCGATGCCGAGGGCATCCGTCTCGAAGTCGAAGTTCATCGAGCCCGCGAGGGCATAGGCGATGACCAGCGGCGGGCTGGCCAGGTAGTTCATTTTGACGTCAGGACTGATCCGGCCCTCGAAGTTGCGGTTGCCCGAGAGCACCGCGGTGACGGCCAGGTCATTGTCGTTGATCGCTGCGGTGACCTCGTCGATGAGCGGACCGGTGTTGCCGATGCAGACCGTGCAGCCGTAGCCGACGGTGTAGAAGCCGAGGGCTTCCAGGTCGTCGGTGAGGCCGGCTTTCTCGTAGTAATCGGTGACGACCTTCGAGCCCGGCGCCAGGGTGGTCTTGACCCACGGCTTGCTCGTGAGCCCCTTCTTGACGGCGTTGCGGGCCAACAGGCCCGCGGCGAGCATGACCGACGGGTTGGACGTGTTCGTGCACGAGGTGATGGCCGCGACGGCGACAGCTCCGTGGTCGAGTGTGTAGTTCGCTCCGCCCTCCGTGGTGATCGCGACGGGCCGCGAGACACTGATCGGAGCGTGGCTGACATGGTTGTGCGAGACCGAGTGGTCGAGGTTCTCGTCCTCGGCGGTGAAGCCGATCGGGTCTGATGCCGGGAAGGATGCCTCGACGGCCGCGTCCACGACGGTCCAGTCCTGCGTCGCGTAGCTCTGCAGGTCCCGTTCGAACTGCGACTTCGCCTCGGTGAGGATGACGCGGTCTTGCGGACGCTTCGGGCCGGCGATCGACGGCACGACGGTCCCCAGGTCGAGCTCGAGGTACTCGCTAAAGACGGGCTCCTTGTCGGCGTCGTGCCAGAGACCCTGCAACTTCGCGTACGCCTCGACGAGGGCGACCTGCTCTTCGCTGCGGCCGGTCAGGCGCAGGTATCCCAAGGTCACATCGTCGATGGGGAACATGGCGGCCGTCGAGCCGAACTCGGGGCTCATGTTGCCGATGGTGGCGCGGTTGGCCAACGGCACCTGGGCGACGCCCGCACCGTAGAACTCGACGAATTTGCCCACGACACCATGCTTGCGCAGGATCTCGGTGATGGTGAGCACGACATCCGTCGCGGTGACGCCGGTGGGAATGGAGCCGTTGAGCTTGAAGCCGACCACCTTGGGGATGAGCATCGAGATCGACTGGCCGAGCATCGCCGCCTCGGCTTCGATGCCGCCGACACCCCAAGCGAGCACGCCGAGGCCGTTGACCATGGTCGTGTGCGAGTCGGTGCCGACGCAGGTGTCGGGGTAGGCCTGCAGCACACCGTTCACTTCCCGCGTCATCGTGACTCGGGCCAGGTATTCCAGGTTGACCTGGTGCACGATTCCGGTCCCCGGCGGCACGACTTTGAAGTCGTTGAATGCCGTCTGGCCCCAGCGCAGGAACTGGTACCGCTCGCCGTTGCGCTCATACTCGATCTCAACGTTGCGCTCGAGTGCGTCGGCGGTGCCGAACAGGTCGGCGATCACGGAGTGGTCGATGACGAGCTCGGCCGGTGCCAGCGGGTTGATCTTCTTCGGGTCGCCACCGAGCTCGGCGACGGCCTCACGCATGGTGGCGAGGTCGACGATGCAGGGAACACCGGTGAAGTCCTGCATGACCACGCGTGCGGGCGTGAACTGGATCTCGGTGTCGGGTTCCGCCGTCGGGACCCACTCACCCAGGGCGCGGATGTGCGCGGGGGTGATGTTGGCGCCGTCCTCGGTGCGGAGGAGATTCTCCAGCAGCACCTTCAGGCTGAACGGGAGCTTCTCGTAGCCCGTGACGGCATCGAGACGAAAGACCTCATAGTCTGTCGACCCGACCCGCAGGGTGTCCTTGGCTCCAAAACTGTTTACGACCGCATTATTAAGTGCCGACACGATGCCCTCTCCTTCGTGGAAACCGACGGGTAACCGTCCGCAATCCTCAATCCTGACGACCGGACGCCTGCGGCTGCCAGCAAGGGTTACCTAACCGGCGGATGCGACGTGCGGACGATGTCCTCCGTCAAACTATCTTGACATAGAGATAACTCTAGCGGTGCCCCGCCGATACGCGTGCCCTTTCGAGCGGTTTCGCGGAATCAAGGTGTCGCGAATCAGTCGCGTCGTCGGGCCGTGTCGTCGTCGGTCGCCCGGTAGACCGTCCGGACGACCAACCACGAGGTCACGAGAAGCGGCGCATAGAGCGGGATCCCCATCAGGAGCTTCGCGGCTCCCAGCCACTCCACGTTGCCGGAATAGTACAGCGGAAGCTGCACGGCCAGTCGCAGCGCGAACAGGCCGGCCCAGCACAGTGTGAGGATGGTCAACACACGTCGCTTGGACGGATTCGCACGCCAGTCGATTCCGTCTCCCATCAGGAACCCCACGGCCAACCCGATCAGCGGCCAGCCGACCAGCGCCGAGACCAGCAGCGCGCCGCCGTAGAGCCCATTGGTCCAGAATCCGGGCAGGAAGAAGTCCTCAGCCCGACCCGTGAACAGGGCCAGCACAGCACTGAAGACCAGCGCCACCAGTCCGCCGACGGCCGGCGTCATCGTCTGGCGACTGACCCGCCGCAGCGCGATGAAGACGACGCCGATCAGAACCGGCACGACCAACGAGACCAGAAGCGAGTAATCGGGCAGCAGCTGCCTGGTGAACGTGTACGTGAGCAGGAAGACCAGGCCGGGCAGGACCGCTTCGACCAGACCGCGGATGCCGCCCATCGCCGCCAGGAGCACACGCCCGCTGATCGGCTCGCCATCGGCTGCCGACGAGAAGCCGGCCCGCCGGGCCGCGGCGGCCATACCCTCGGCCAACGCGCCGGACACCGCTTCGGTTCCAGGCTCGGGCGAGTCCGGCGGATTCCGTGTGACACGGGGACCATGTGCCTCGTTGGGCGGCGGGGTTTCCGTCATCCGGGAATACCTCAGGACTGGCCGGGCTCGGCCGGCGTGGCCGGCATCCGGAGCGGAATGAGGTCGCGCGGAGGCATCGGGGCCGATCCCCGCACCACCACGATGCTGCGGAAAAGGTCCTCGATCTCACTCGCTGCGTCGGGGTTGACGGCACCCTCACCGGCGATAACCCCGCGGAGGAACCAGCGCGGACCGTCGACGCCGATGAATCGAGCCAGCCGGCTCGATCCGTCCGCCCCCTGACCGGCGGCCACGGGAATTTCCGCAACGAGTTCGGGGCCGAAGGGCCCCTCTCGCAGCGTCGTGGTTCCACCCTGCTTGCCGATCTGGTCGGCGATCTGGGCGCGAATCTCGTGCCAGAGACCGCTGGAACGGGGAGCGGCGAACGGCTGCACCTGCAGGGTCGAACCGGCGTAGTCAAGCCCGATCGCGACGACGCGCTTGCTGCCCTCCTCAATTTCGAGTCGCAGGTGCAGGCCTTCACGTGGAAGGATTTTCACCCCACCGAGGTCGACGTAAGGCCGGACCGGGTTGGCTTCGACTTCATCGAGGGGTCCCTCGGTTGCCCGGTCCTCGGGTGCCGACTTGGCCGACACGTCCGCGGTCTCGTCCGTGTTCGCGGTGTCGCTCACTGGTTGTCTCCTGACGTTGTGGTGCCCGTGCTGATCTGCTGGCCTTGGCCGGTCGACCCGAACCCGCCTTCGCCGCGCTGGCTGCCTGGCAGCCGGTCGACGGGGATAAAAGCAGCCCGACTGACCGGCATGATGATGATCTGGGCGATGCGATCGCCGACCGCGATCGAAAAAGCCTCGTTCTGGTCGGTGTTCAGGAGCGTGACCTTGATCTCCCCGCGGTACCCGGCGTCAACCGTTCCCGGGGAGTTCACGATCGTGATCCCGTGCTTGAAGGCGAGACCGCTGCGGGGAACGACGAACGCCGCGAACCCGTCTGGCAAGGCGATGGATACGCCCGTGCCGACCAGAGCGCGTTCGCCGGGGGCCAGGACCAGAGCCTGGGAGGAATGAAGGTCCGCCCCCGCGTCGCCCGGATGCGCGTAGCTCGGGAGGATGGACGCGGTAATCAGGACTTCGACGCTTTCTGCCACGTGTCGAGGCTAGTGCAGAAGTCTGATCGAATAGAGCCATGCCTGAATATCGCGAAAAACTGTGGGCCTCACCCGCACCCTACGTCGCCACCGCACTGATCATCCCGGCCAGCATTCTCGTGTTCGCACCGATTTCGATGTTCGCCGGGATCCTGATCGCCGCGGGGTTGTACGCCGCCTGCGTTCTGACGCTGATTCTGTCGGCTCCCATGATCCAGGTGGCGAACGGAGAGGTCATCGCCGGGCGCGCGCGCATCTCGGCCGAGCTGGTGGGCGAGGTTCTGCCCTTCGAGGGGGATGAGGCCGTACTGGAGCGCGGACGCCGGCTCGATGCCAGAGCGTGGCTGCTGATCCGCGGTTGGATCCGCCCGGTCGTGCGGATTCCGATCGTGGATGAGACCGACCCGGCCCCGTACTGGCTCGTGTCAACGCGGCATCCACAGAAATTGGCCGCCGCGATCAATGGATCGCGACGGCCAGCGTCAGGTGACTAAGCGCGTTTAGGAGTCGCACTCCAGGCAAACCGGGCCGAGCTTGGTCTCGTGCGACATCTGCGAACGGTGCTTCACCAGGAAGCATTCCACGCAGGTGAACTCGTCGGCCTGCGGGGGCAGGACGACGACATCGAGGTCGAGGTCGGACAGATCGGCGCCGGGAAGGTCGAACCCACCGGGGTTGTCCGAGTCGTCGACATCTACGACACCGGACATCTTGTCGGGTACGCGCTCCTTGAGGGCCTCAATCGACTCCGAGTCGTCTTCGGTCTTCCGTGGTGCGTCGTAATCGGTTGCCATACCCATCCATTCAGTTACGCCGAGAAACGATTTCGGCGGCCATAGTTTCCAACAATCCGGGCGGAATAGCAAACTACACGTCGCCGTATCTGTTCGGCACAGTCATCAACTTGCGGCACGCCCGGCGTATTCCCCAGCGATTCGTCTTTTACATGGCAGTCTTGGCTGCACTAATGATCGCGAGAGGGCTTTCAACATGCAGGAATTGAAAGTTATTGGAGTCGAGAACGGTGCGCTGCTCGCAGCGTCAGAAGAGGGTGACAGATTCCGGATCCCCATCGATGAAGTTCTCCAGTCCCGGCTTCGCCAAACCCAGGCGGATCCCACGTCCGGGCCGAAGCTGAGCCCCAAGGAGGTGCAGGCCCACATTCGCGCCGGCATGTCCGCCGAGGATGTGGCTGCCGTCACGGGCGCATCCATCGATTTCGTGCGCCGCTTCGAGGGCCCGGTGGTCGCCGAACGCGACTACATGGTGTCTTGTGCGCTGAGCGTGCCCGTGCATACCGCCATTGACCCTGACCCGATTGACGGCGGAGCCAATTTTGGCACCGTCATCCGGGAACGCCTGGCCTCCCTCGGCGCCACCAACGAACGTTGGGCCAGCTGGAAAGAGCCCGGCGCCGGGTGGATCGTCAAATTGGCCTTTACCGCCGATGACATCGATCATGACGCCCGTTGGGGCTTTGAACCGAAGAAGAATTCCCTCACACCGGTCGGTGGCGAAGCCATCGCGCTCTCCCAGCAGGGCGAGCTCAAGGGCGCCTTGATCCCGCGGCTGCGGGCCGTGGGCGCCGAGACGAGTCCTGCCGACGTGTCCAGGTTCGACAGCGGCGCCTTCACGTTCAGGGAATCTTTGACCGAAGAGCTGCTCAACGACACGGCCCCGCTTCTGGAGCCGGTGCCGTACTCGCGCCAGGCCGGAACGACGGATGCCGTGTCCCGGGCGGCCATCAAGCGCGCCGACGAACCCCCGCAGAGCCTGAGCGAGACCGCTGACCTGCTCGCGTCCCTCCGCCGTCGCCGCGGGGAGCGCGAAGCGGCCGCCTTCGAGAGCAACCAGTCCGAGAGCCACCACAGTAGCCTCACCGAGAACGCCGCGGCTCAGGCGGCGGGACCGGGCATCCGTCTCGTGGGCCAGCCCGTAGAGGCCGGCGCCGAGCCCTCCGGCGTCCATGCCGCCGACGCGTCGGCAGCACCGGCCGAAACTCCTCGCAACGCGTGGTCAGCTCAGGCTGCAGCATCGCAAACGCCGTCTGCAACTCCACGCCAGGCCGGCAACCACGGAAAGCGTGGACGCGCCTCGATGCCCAGCTGGGACGAAATCGTGTTCGGCGCCCGCACCGACGACGACCTGCCCTAAGCCGCAGGTCTCTACCAGCATCAGCACCAGTCCCCGTTCGGCTACCCTGAACACGTGAGAATCAACACCCGGCTGCGATCGACGAACCGGATTCCACTGCTCCAGGCTGCGAAGACATCCGCCGCAGTCGCGCTCGGCTGGATCTCCTCGCAGCTGCTGCTGGACACGGAACAGTTGCCTGTATTCGCCGCGATCGCTGCCCTGCTGGTGGTGCAGCCGAACATCAACCAGACCCTTGGCCGCGCGGTCGAGCGCAGCCTGGGGGTCATCGGCGGGGTGATCATCGCCTACGGCGTCGGTGTCGCCTTCGGCCAGTCGAGCTGGGTCGTGCTGCTGGCGATCGTATTCTGCATCATGTTGGCCTGGGCGCTTCGCCTGGCACCGAGCTCGGCCAGCCAGATCCCGATCAGCGCCATGCTCCTGCTCACGATCGGCACGGCCACGGCCGAGTACGCTCGGGATCGCATCGTCGAAACCATCATCGGAGCGGCGGCAGCCCTCCTCGTCAATGCCCTTATCGTGCCGCCGGTGCTGCTCGCGCCGGCTCACGAGGCCGTCGTGCGGCTGGCCTACGAGGTTGCGGATACCCTCGACCGCATCGTCGACGCCCTGCGGTTTCCGCAGAAAACCAGCCAGATCGAAGAGATGATGATCAAGGTACGCCTGTTGCGTCCCATGCTCGCCAAGGCGGATCAGGCGATCAAGCAAGCCGAGGAGAGCCTCACGCTCAACCCCCGGCATGCGGTCAACCGGCGCCTGCTCGATATCGATGAGGAGCTCTTCGGGCGACTGACCTCGCTCGTGGCACGCACAATCGGCATGACCAGGTCATTGCGTGATCATTACGACCACTCGCTGCACCTCGAGCCCACGGTCCTGGCGATTACGGTGGAACTGAGCCGGGCCGCCCACGACCTGCGTCTGCTCACCGAACAGGTCGATCACCCCGGCGCCCAGCCGATCAGCCTGCCTGCGGAACCACCGACACTGACCGCCCCCCTGATCATTGCGACGCCGCATCCGCAGCACTGGATCCTGATCGGTTCACTGATGGAGGACCTGCGCCGGGTGCGCGAAGAGATCACGGGCGCGTAGTCGGGCCAGCGGCGCCTCGGCAAGACTTCTGGGGTTCAGAAAATGCCCCGTCGGACCGACAACGAGAGCGCAGTTCCGAGCTCGGATGCCTGCGCCCGGCCCGCCAGAAGAGGTCTCTCACGAACGAGCACGGGCCAGGGACGTGGACGAGCGGAGCGGCTGCCCCAGCCGCCTTCAGGATGCATGTGCTCGGCTCCGGGTTGCTGCCGGAATGTCGCGGCTTCCGCCCGGAGGTCGCGGACTACCGGAATAGAACAAAACGAGGGGTCCCACACCTGCGGAACCCCTCGCCGTGTGCGTGCTTTTGTGATGCTCGCGCGCAGACCTCCGCGCGGAACGACTACGCCTGGTTGAGCGCGGCCTGCAGTTCGATGGTGATGGTGACCTTGTCCCCGAGGAGCATTCCGCCGGTCTCAAGGGCCGCGTTGTAGGTGAGACCGAAGTCGGCGCGGGTGACCTCAGCCGTCGCCGTGGCGCCGGCCTTGTAGTTGCCGTACGGGTCGGTGCCGAAGCCACCGAACTCGAAGTCGAAGGTGGCGGGCTTGGTGACGCCCTTGATGGTGAGGTTGCCGTCGACGAGGAACTCGCCCTTGACCTGGCGCACGCCGGTGGACACGAAGTCGATGGTCGGGTACGTCTCGGCGTCGAAGAATTCACCGGTGCGCAGGTGTCCGTCGCGGTCAGCCTGGTTCGTGTTGATCGAGACGACCTGTGCGGAGGCCGTTACAGAGGAGTCGAGCGGGTTCTCGCCGGTGACGAAGGTCGCGTCAAACTTCTCGAACGTGCCTTTGACCTTGCTGATCATGATGTGACGAATGCTGAAACCGACCTCGCTGTGGGTCGGGTCGATGGTCCAGGTTCCGGCCTTGTAGCCGGGGATGGTCACTGCGGTGGTCTCAGTCATGGGTTCTCCTCAATTCGCGGAACGGTGAATTCTCGTCCTCGTTTTCATGCAAGCGCATAGGATCCGTCTTTATTCCGGAGCGGAAAAATCATTTGTGAACGGCATCCCGCCCTCAGCCGTCGAATTCCCTTGACGCCCCGTGAGGCCGCGCGTAGCGTTTGCCCCGCAGAGCGCGGCTTCAGCGGGCGCGCAGTGAACGGAGGCCGAGATGCGTTCCCAGTTCCTGAATACTCTGGGCGTACTCGCACTACTGACCGGATGCACAGCCTCACCGACTCCCACCGCAGGCCCGGCGGCTCCGGCAACCGAGCGCATTGTGGTGCGCCCTGTCACCGAGGACGGACTGCCCGCCGCGGGCTTCACAGCGACCGACGACATGACCGTGACCTTGGAGTGCGGGAGCACTGCACTCAACGCGCGGCCCTCCCCCGTCGCCGTCGATGACAACATCCTGAACTGCTCGCCGTCAAGCGCGTTCGGCGTGGCCTGCTGGCAGGACCCGGATCCCGGTTTCGCAGTCTGCTTCCGCGATCCCTGGGGATTGGAGGTGGTGCGCCTGCCGAGCACAGGAAGCTTTCCCGCATCCGTCGCCTTTGCAGAGGCCCGGCCCCTCGGCCTGCTGCTCAGCGACGGCGAGCGCTGTTTGATCCGCAGCGGCGGGGTCTGGAACGTCCTGGACCAGCATCCCGATTGGTACGGCACCTATGCGTGCACGGGCAACCGTGCACTCTGGGCCGAGAGTGACGACGGGATCGATCGAACCACTCCGCGCTGGACGGTGAATCTCGCACCCCTATCGGGAACCGAGCCGCTGCACATCCGCGACGTGGTCGCGGCCTACTACGTGGGCACGGCGGAGGGCCGACCGAATTCCTGATCTCAGACGGCAGCCGTCCCACCGGATTCCCCGGTGGCGGAGATACACTCGGGGCTTAACCGGGGAGGGCCCCATGCAGATGCGCGACATGGCCGGCGAGGCCGTGCTGATCGCCGCTGGTGGCCGCGCCATCCTGCTGCAGATCGCCGACCCGGCGATCTGCCACGGAGTGGCGCACCACAGCGATTTCGCCTCCCGCCCCCTGGATCGGCTGCGCGGCACCCTGACCTACGTGTACGCAGTGGTGTTCGGCACGCCCGAGGAGGCCACACAGGCGCGACGCCAGGTCGATCACGCCCACGGCCCGGTTTCGGGCCCGGCCACGGCGCAGAGGCCGGCCTACAGCGCCTTCACCCCTGAGCTACAGCTCTGGGTGGCCGCGACCCTCTACGACTCCGCGCTCAGGATGCGGGACCTGGTCTACGGCCCACTGGACGACGCCGCAGCCGACGCGCTATACCGGGAGTACGGCGTGCTGGGAACGGCCTTGCAGATGCCGCCGGAGCTGTGGCCGCGCGACCGTGGCGCATTCGCCGTCTACTGGGATCGCCGGCTCGGACAGCTTCAGACGGATGCTGCCACGCGCGCCGTGGCCCGGCAGCTGCTGCACCCGCGCACCGGGCCGCTCTGGCTGCGCCTGATGATGCCGCTCGGCCGGTTCGTCACCATCGGTCTTCTGCCGCCGTCTGTGCGGTCTCTGTTCGGCCTGCCCTGGTCAGCACGCTCGCAGCGCCGCTTCGACGGGCTGATCCGGGTGACCGCCGCTGTGTACCCCCGACTGCCGCGACGGCTGCGCCACTGGCCCAAGACCCACTGCCTGCGCGCCATGCGGCAGTCGCGTGAGCTGGCAGTAGTCTGAGGTTTTCCACAGTCTGAGGATTTCAATGACGCAGCACTCGGTCCCCGCCACCCCGGCCACGCCCGACGGTCTCGACCCGATCGACCGGCGGATCGTTGCCGAACTCAGCCGCGACGGCCGCCTTTCGATGAGGCAGCTGGCCACGCTCGTGCACATTTCCCGAACGACCGCGCACAGTCGCGTGCAGAATCTCGTTCGGCAGGGTGTGGTCACCGGGTTCGGCGCGCAGATCGATCGCCGGGCACTCGGGCTGCGGGTCTCCGCCCTCGTAATCGTGAAGATCGGCGACGTGTCCTGGGCCGAAATGGCCCGGCGCCTGAGCGAACTTCCCTTCGTCGAGAAGGCACAGGCCGTGAGCGGCGACATCGACATCATCCTCACCGTCAGCGCTCCCGACCACGAGCAGCTCAGCCAGGCCATCCTGCGCGACATCCACAGCATGCCCGGTGTGATCTCCACCCGGTCTCACCTCATCCTCGAGGAGATCACCGGCCTCCCCCCGGCCCGGGCGGCGGACAACTGGCACTGACCGGCTGCTTTTCGCGGACGATCGGCCCGGCGGGACGCCGCTTCTGACCAAACGTTCGCATCCGTCGCCGGGACGTCGCCGAGGTTGCAGAGATGCCCCACCATTGCGACATGAGCCTCAATGTCGAGAGCCTGGTCGAGAGCACCCTCACCGCGCCGCGCCCACTCCGTCTGATCGATGACACCGGCCGCGCCGCGCCGCCCGACGAGGCCGGCGGGTTGGCACTGCCGGACCCGGCCACACTACTCAGCCTCTACCGACGCATGGTCGTCGCCCGCCGGTTCGATGTGCAGGTCACGGCTCTGACCCGCCAGGGGCGCTTGGCGACATACCCGTCGGCCCTCGGCCAGGAAGCCTGCGAGATCGCCGCGGTCGCCGCCCTCGGCACCGAGGACTGGCTCTTTCCCACCTACCGAGACAGCATCGCCCTACTCACGCGCGGCGTTCCGCCCGAGCAGATCCTGGCCTCGTTCCGCGGGGACTGGCACAGCGGCTACGACCAGAACGCCCACCGGATCGCGGCGCAGGCGACCCCGCTGGCGACGCAGGCGCTGCACGCCGTGGGTCTGGCGACCGCGTCCAAGCTCAAGCGCGACAGCACTGTGGCACTGACCCTGCTCGGAGACGGAGCGACCAGCGAGGGCGACGCCCACGAGGCGTTCAACTTCGCCGCCGTCTGGCAGGCTCCAGTGGTCTTCCTGGTGCAGAACAACCAGTTCGCGATCAGCGTGCCACTGGACAAGCAGATGCGCTGCCGCACCATCGCCGACAAGGCCATCGGCTACGGCATGCCCGGCTACTTCGTGGACGGCAACGACGTCGCGGCCATGTACGCGGTGACGTCGGCGGCGGTGGAGAACGCCCGCGGCGGCCACGGCCCGACCCTGATCGAGGGTCTAACCTACCGGATGGAGGCACACACCAACTCCGACGACCCCAGCCGTTACCGCGATGCCGGCGACCTGGAGGTCTGGCGACGCCGCGACCCGATCACCCGCCTGGACACCTACCTCGGCGCAGTCGGGGCGTTGAGCGACGCGGAACGCGCGGACATCCGTGCCGAGGCCGAAGATCTGGCCGCAGACACCCGGGAATGCATGACGCGGTCCGCTCCGGTGGATCCGCTCGAACTATTCGACCACGTCTACGCGACCCCGCACCCCGCTCTGGTGGAGCAGCGCGCCTTCCTGGAGGCCGAGCTCGCCGAGCACGCCGCAGCAGCTTCCTCCACGTCCGGCACCGCCGAAGCAGGAGGAACCCGATGACTCCCCACGAGACGACCGTGGCGCCCGTTCGCGCGCCGGTTATCCTGACCATGGCGGCGGCGCTCAACGCGGCGATTCAGGACGCGATGCGCGACGACCCCACGGTCGTTCTGTTCGGCGAGGATGTCGGCCCGCTCGGCGGCGTCTTCCGGGTGACCGACGGGCTGTACGCCGAATTTGGGGAGAGCCGGGTGAGCGACTCGCCGCTGGCCGAGTCCGGGATCGTGGGCACCGCGATCGGCATGGCCATGTACGGCCTGCGTCCGGTAGTGGAGATGCAGTTCGACGCCTTCAGCTACCCGGCCTTCGAGCAGATCGTGTCGCACGTTGCCAAGATGCGAAACCGCACCCGTGGGCGCGTTCAGCTTCCGCTCGTGATCCGCATCCCCTACGCCGGCGACATCGGCGGGGTGGAACACCACTCGGATTCCTCTGAGGCCTACTGGACGGCCACGCCCGGCCTCACGGTGGTCTCACCGTCGAACCCGGCGGATGCCTATTCGATGCTCCGCGAGGCAATCAGTAGTGACGACCCGGTCATCTTCCTCGAGCCCAAAAGCCGGTATTGGGTAAAGGCGGAACTCAGCCTGCCCGTGCACACCCCGCCGATGAACACCGCGGTCGTGCTGAGGGAGGGAACCGACGTCACGTTGATCGCCTACGGCCCGACCGTGAAAACGGCGCTCGCCACGGCGGAACTCGCCATGGCCGAGGGCCTCTCCATCGAGGTGATCGACCTGCGAAGCCTCTCTCCGTTTGACGACGAGACCGTGGGCGCGTCCGTGCGGAAGACCTCCCGTGCCGCCGTGCTGCACGAGGCGGCGCAGTTCGGTGGCTACGGGGCCGAGGTGGCCGCCCGGCTCACCGAGCGCAATTTCTTTCACCTGGCCGCGCCGATCCTCCGGATCACGGGCTTCGACATCCCCTATCCCTCCCCCAAGCTTGAGGAGTACTTCCTGCCCTCCCCCGACCGCATCCTGGCCGCCCTCGGAATGTGGGAGTGGAACTGATGGGACAGCACTTCATTTTGCCCGACCTCGGCGAAGGACTCACCGAGGCCGAAATCGTCTCCTGGCTGGTTGCCGTGGGGGACACCATCGCCATCGACCAGCCCGTGGTGGAGGTGGAGTCGGCCAAGTCGATCGTGGAGCTGCCGTCTCCGTACGGCGGCGTGGTCGTGGCTCTCAATGGAGTCGCAGGCCAGGTCGTGCACGCCGGCCAGGTGCTCCTGACGGTGGCCGATGGCGCGGACGCTACGGCGGCCGCTGAGGCTTCGGATGCGGCCCCGCCCGTGGCAGTGCCTGTCGCAGTGCCCGTCGCAGTGCCCGCAGGTGGGTCGGCATCCGGTGCCGTGCTGATCGGCTATGGCACGACCGAGAACACGCGTCCGGTGCGGCGCCCGGCGACGGCGCGCTTCGGCGTGCGGCCCGGCTCAGCGGCTCCGATCGACCCGCCCATCGTCGCACCGGTCGCCACGGCGGCGGCTCCCTCCGCTCTAACCGACCCGGCCGTCCGCTCCCCCGTGGTTTCGCCGCTCGTACGGCGTCTGGCCCGCGAGAATGGCCTTGACGCGACCCTGCTTATCGGTACCGGCAGCAACGCGCTCGTGCTGCGCCGTGACGTCGAGTCGGTGATCCGTGAACGCGCGGCGGCGTCGGCCGTGTCCGCGGCAACCACGCCCGCACCGGCGGCCCCGTCTGTCGAGACCTGGGCCGCGCCCACCGTCGACATCCGCATCCCGATCACCGGACTGCGCAAGGTGGTCTCGGAGCGAATGTCCACCTCGCGGCGCGAGATCCCCGAGGCAACCGTCTGGCTCGATGTGGACGCGACCGAGCTCTTCGCCGCGCGGGACCGCCTCTTCCATGCCACGGGTGAGCGGTTCAGCGTGACCGCGCTGATCGCCCGTTTCACGGTGGCCGGGCTGCGCAAGTTCCCACTCCTGAACTCCTCGGTGGACACGGCGAGCCAGGAAATCCTCCAGCGCGGGGCCATCAACCTCGGGTTGGCCGCCCAGACTCCGCGTGGGTTGATGGTGCCTGTGGTGCATGACGCCCACGCGATGACCACCCGCGAATTGCGGGATTCGATCGCGGGCATTGTGATCCAGGCCGCGGATGGCTCGTTCCCGCCGGCCCTACTCACGGGCGGCACGTTCACTCTGAACAACTTCGGCGCGTTGGGAGTCGACGGGTCGGCTGCCATCATCAATCACCCGGAGGCCGCCATACTGGGCATCGGCCGGATGATTGAGCGCCCCTGGGTGGTCGACCACGCCCTCGCGGTGCGCACAGTCGTGGAGCTGTCCCTGGTCTTCGATCATCGGGTCTGCGACGGCGGCACGGCCGCGGGATTCCTCACCTATGTCGCGCGCTGCATCGAGTCCCCGGTGAGTATGCTTGCCGACCTCTGACTCGGCCGTGCCGACGTGGGCTCGAGGTTGCGAGTGGGCTAGCGTTTTGACCATGAGACGACAGCCGATCACGTCATGAACGAACCCACGAGGCGCAGCAGTAGAACCGGCTACACTCCCGTCGACCCGGACAAGTTCGTTCGCATCGGGCGGCCAACCGACGCATCGCTGCGCAGGGCCGCAGGTGTGAGCATCGTGCTGGCATTCGGTGCCGGAGCCATTGGCGGGGCCTGCCTTGTGGCCTGGTTGGCCCCGGACGCGACGATCCTCTACCTGATTGCTGCGGTTATCGGAGCGACACTGGCTACCGTGTGGAGTGTTCGCGGAACAGTGCGGTCCGGCCGGCGCCGCCGGGAGGATTTCGTACGGTGCGGCGGTGACCCGACCGGAATGACCGACATGATGTTCGGCACCATGCGCGGGCGGCGAACCGCTGAGGGCGAGTGGGAGGTCCCCGAGCAGGGCTCCGGCGACTACGTCTAACCTCATGGGCGGCGCGCGCCGAGCAGTGGTTCGACATGCTCAGTGTGAGGCACTAGGGCATCTAGTGTCCCAAACGGGCTCGCCGCATCGAATGCCATTCCAGTCACAGCGCCCTGTCGACAGAGAACCATCCCTGCATAGTCCACGCCGACTTCTACACAATCTCTCGCGAAGCTGGCCAATTACGCTTCCTCTTCGTCGGTGCCGACGGGGACCGAGCGATCTCGACTTGGTGCCGGTCGGGTTCGTCCACGTCATTCCGGCTCCTGACGGCGATCACCTGGAGCAACTCTCCGTCGTTCCTGCAGCGACGCGCCGCGGACATGGGCGCTCTCTCCTGGACGCAGCCAGGAACGAGTCGAGGCGCCGTGGATGCACGCGCCTCACCCGCCCGACCAATGCGGACGTTCCGTGGAACGTTACCTCCACGCCAGCTGTGGGTTCGTCGAGTGCGCTTCCGACACCGCCTTCCTTCGAGGTCTGGCGGCCATCGAACTGCAGCAGGGACTGGCGCACGCACATCGAGTTCACGCGTCCTGCGAGCTGGGCTAGGTTCCGTCACGAACGCTACGGGCTAAGTTCGAAACGCGCACTCCCAGCGCCTCGATGCGTCGCTGGCGCGCTGCCTGCACGTCGAAGCCGACGTAGGCGACCGGGGGAAGCTTGCGAACGTTGGCCGAACATTCGAATCCGGCGCAGGCAAGGGTGCCGACCGTGTCACCGTTGCGTCCTGCCTGACCGGCACGCTTGATGCTGAAGAACACCACCTCGTTCGGGAGGTGCACGTCCTCGCACCATGAGCACTGGGGCCGGGTCCTGGTCTTCCCGTCGGCCTGACGAAGCAGCATCCCGACCGGGCCCTCCGGGAGGTCGACTATGACATAGCCGATTCCAGGGATCTTGGGATCCCGCCAACCGAGGTAGTCGAGGGTGTCCCACGGCAGGGTGTCGAAGTCCCGGGGAAGGGTGAGAGCCTTGCGTTCCCTGAGCGAAGCGTTGATGAACGATGACCGGATGTCGATGGCGGAGAGCTGGAGCATGAAGTGCCATTCCCTTGCGTGTCTGTGGCGCTGAACTGCGGGGTGCGAGTGGTGGTCCGGTGCGTTCAGCGGTCCCGACCGGCCGTCGGCCAGTTGCTCAAGACCATGTCGAGGGCGTCCAGGGAACGCGACCACGATGCATCCGCTGCTCGTGGGGTGTTCAGGAAGGCGCCGGTGCCTTCCAGACTCACGTATCCGTGGAAAACGCTGTGCAGCAGGCGCACGGCGTCGGTCTGGTCGGGTTCCTCGAGCGCATAGCCCCGAAGGATTGCCCGGGTCATCGCCGCGTGCCGCCCCGCCGCGCTGGCGGCAGCAACCTCAGGCTCGAGTTGCAGCCGGGTTGCGGCGTAGCGTCCCGGATGCTCTCCCGCGTATGCCCGGTAGGCGTTGGCGAATGCGACCAGCGCGTCCTTGCCTGCGCGTCCTGCCAAGGCGGCGGCCACGCGCTCGGCGAGTTCGGCCAAGGCCAGCACGGCCACCCTCGCCCGGAGGTCGTGCACATTCTTGATGTGGGAGTAGAGGCTCGCGTCCCTGACGCCGAAGCTGCGTGCGACAGCAGATACGGTCACGCCTTCGAAACCGATCTCGTCGGCCAGGTCAGCCGCGGCGACGGTCACGCGTTGCGTTGTCAGTCCCATCCGTGCCATTTCGGCCACCTTTCCTTCCTGCCTAGTATGTCATTGGTTTAGCCTAATGTTATTAGGTATCGTCGGAATGGCCCGGCAGGTGCAGCGGCCTCGGCGAATGCGCGAGAGACTGGGGCATGCCCGATCTCACTCTGCACGGCGGCGTCGGCAGCCGTCATGACGCCGAGATCGAAGTGAAACGCTCACGATTCCTCTGTCGACTGGTTAGAACCGAGACCGAGGACGCCGCGCGTGCTGCGATCGAGGCCGCACGCAAGGAGCATTGGAGCGCCCGCCACCATTGCTCGGCTTTCGTGCTCGGCCCAAGCGACGCCCCCGACCAGGTGCGTCGCTCGAACGATGACGGTGAACCGTCAGGAACCGCGGGTCGCCCCATGCTCGAGGCGCTGTCCGGGCGCAGTTTCGTCGACTGCGTGGCCGTCGTCACCCGCTACTTCGGTGGCACTCTCCTCGGCGCCGGCGGCCTCGTGCGCGCCTACTCGGAAGCCGTCCTGACCACGATCGACGAGGCCCAATATCTCGGGCTGGTCGTGGAGCGCGAACGACGTGAGCTGTTCACGCTCGCACTGTCCCATGCAGATGCCGGTCGCGTCGAAGCCGAGTTGCGTCAGCGCGGAGTGATCGTCCTGAGTACCGACTACGGGCAGGACGCGGTGCTCCACATTGCCGATGACAACACCGAACGACTCGCCGCCATCGTGGCGCACGTCACGGCCGGAAGCGCGGAACTGCAGGCTCTCGGTCACGAATGGGTCGACGTCTACCGATAACCCGGTTTGTCCGCGAGGCCGAGTGAGCGTCAACTTGCACTGTCTCGATAGAACAAGATTGTGCTAGCTTTGCAGCACAAGCTCGCGGCTCTCGCGAGTGGTTCGATCATTTGGGGCCCAGGTGAACTCACTCTTTCTCTTCGCGCACGCCGTTCAAGATCTACTGCCTCTAGAGGTGGCCATCACCTTCGGCCTGAGCCTGTTCATACTGTCGTGGGTTCGTCCACGGCGGATCGTGGCGCTCCCGCAGACCGGTCGACGCACAGCGACTCTCGTCTGGGCGGGAGTGGCGGGTTCACTGCTGGTGGTTGTCGTGGCGACGGCGGTCAGCGCGATTGCCGTATCAACGAATGACATGTCCGGGTTTGACGGTTGGTGGCGTCGCCCGGCGCCGCTATTCGCGGCGACGTTGGTGGTGGCGGCCGCAGCCCTGGCGCTTCGACGGATACCCCTTCCTGCGCTGGGTGAGCGGTCGATTGTTCCGCGCCGCCCCTGGTGTGCATTCGCGTCTCGAACGCTGCTCTGGATTCTCGGAATCCTGGCCGCGCTGCTCGCACTGACCTCGGTGTGGCAGATTGCGATTGCAACGACCGCGCCCAAGGACGGGCCATTCTTTGGAAACGTTCCCGACTATTCCAGCCTGCCGATCTACATGGCCTTCAATAGTGGCTACGGGTATCTGTCCGGTGCAGGGTGGCCGAACCATCTCGCCACACTCGTGGCGCTCGCCCTGGCCGCCGCCGTCTTTTTCGCCGTTCTGCGCACCGACGCCAATCGACCCCTTTTCACCCGCTCATCCTCCCCCAGCGTGCGCTCGGAACGAGAGCTGACCGCTCGGTTGGTGACGTTCATCCTTCTCGGTGGACTCATCACCACCCTCGGCGCCGTATGGATGTACACCGGCTCCTCCGGGCAAGCGCTGGTCGGGTTGGACGAGCAATGGGTCTCCGACGATCAGGCGTACCCGCGCATTCTCGTAGCGGGTGGCTACGACGCCATCGCCCGCCCGATGAACCTAGTGGGGTATGCCCTCCAGGGTGGCGGGGTCGCGTTCCTGCTTCGGCTTTCGGTCGACACCGCCCGCGCCGCGCTGGCAACACGTCGATCACGGTCCGCACCAGCAGCCGAGTACGAGACATCCACTACCGGACCCCGCCGATGACGGCGACCACACCGAGCACTGCGGACGAAATCGATGCCCTGTTCCGCGGGGCGATCCGGTCCGGACAACTCGGAGACGGCGAACGTTTGCCGACCGTGCGACAAACCGCTCGAGATTTCGGTGTCGCCCAGGCCACAGCGGCCAAGGCCTACAAGGCTCTCGAACGCGACGGACTCATCGTCACTCGCACCGCAGCGGGTACCCGCGTCGCCCCCGGAGCATCCCGTGCACCACAGGCGGTCGTCGAGCAGGCTCGCGCTCTCGCGGATGCAAGCGAAGGCGCACTCATCTCACTGGAAGACACCGTCGCGATCCTCCGCGCCGTCTGGCGACCTGAGGCGACGCATCCGCCCAGCTGACTCACACGACAGCCCGCACCGGACTATTTCAGGGGTCTGGCCGCGTCGTTGATTCTCTGAAGAAGCGCCGCGAGGAGTGTCTTCTCCTCCACGGTGAGGCTCGCCGTGATTGCGCGTTCCGTCTCGAGGTGGGGTAGCAGGGCGGTCTCGATGAGTTTCCTCCCTGCAGCGGTGAGTGCGACGAGTGTTCCGCGGCCGTCGTCCGGATTTGCCTGCCGACTGACCAACCCTCGGGCTTCCAACTTGTTCAGCCGCTGGGCCACGGCACTCGTGGAGATCATGGCGTCGCGTGCGAGTTCCACCGGGGAGATTCGATAGGGGGCACCACTACGCAGCAGCGTGGCGAGCACGTCGAAGGATGAGGCATCCAGACCGTACCGCGCGAAGGTGTTCGCGAGGCGGGCGTCCACGGCGAGGGCCGCACGCGACAACCGCCCGATGATGGCCATGGGTGAGACGTCGAGGTCAGGCTTCTCGGCCTTCCACTGCTCCAGGATTCGATCTACGTGGTCTGCCATCCCTCCAGACTAGCAATTGCTAAGTCCTTAGGTATTATGGCTAAGTGCTTAGCAATCGAACAGCCCTTTTGGCAACCACGGCCCTGGCTCCAACCCTCTGGGGCACCACCTACCTGACGACCACGCTTTTCCTCCCGGAGGATCGGCCCTTGCTCTCGGCCACGCTGCGCGCGCTTCCCGCGGGGGTCCTGCTCCTCGCGCTGTGCCCACGATTGCCGCGCGGCGCCTGGTGGTGGAAGTCCTGGGTTCTCGGCGTTCTCAACATCGGGGCGTTCTTCGCCCTGCTCTTCGTTGCGGCGTACAGGCTCCCCGGCGGCGTTGCCGCCATCGTCGGCGGCCTGCAGCCGCTCCTGGTCGCACTCCTCGCCAGTCGCGTTCTGCACGAACGACTGACCGGGCGGATGCTGGCAGCCGGCGTCGCTGGATTGCTCGGCGTCTGCTTGATCGTGCTGCAAGCCGAGGCGCGTCTGGACGCCCTTGGCGTTCTTGCCGCCGTCGCCGGCACCCTCTCCATGGCCTCCGGGATTGTGCTGACCAAGAAGTGGGGGCAGCCCGCGCCGCCACTGGCCACAACCGCATGGCAGCTCATCACCGGCGGGGTCACCCTCCTACCCGTGATGCTCCTGATCGAGGGACTCCCGGCCACACCGCTGACCACGACGAACCTCATCGGGTACGCCTATCTCTCGCTCGCGGGCACCGCATTCGCCTACTTCGTCTGGTTCCGCGGAATTTCACGCCTTCCCGCGAGCACCACGGCATTCCTCGGCTTACTCAGCCCGGTCGTGGCCATCCTCCTGGGCTGGACGATCGCGGGAGAGCACTTCAGGCCCGTACAGATAATCGGAATCGTCGTTGTCCTGGGTTCGATCTCCGCCGTCATCGTCTCCGCAACCACCAACCCTGCTGTCACCGGGCTAGGGTCGCTTGCGGGGGCTCCATGAGCAGGTGAATGGCAGGGACATCCTGAAAGCACCCCTCGAGGAAGGGCGACCCGTGATTCTTGCCATCATTGTCGGCTGCGAGATCGGTTTCTGGGTACTGATCCTGCTGGGCCTCTGCGCACGGTACGTGGTGCGGCTCAGGAGGACGGGCCTGGTGCTGCTGGCGATGACGCCGGTAGTGGATGTCGTTCTTCTCACGGCGACCGCGGCGGACCTGATGGCAGGGGCCACAGCGACGGTTTTCCATGGCATAGCCGCGATCTATCTGGGATTCTCCATCGCCTATGGGCACAAAATGATCTCCTGGGCAGACTCACGATTCGCCTATCGCTTCGCCGACGGGCCGGCGCCGGTGAAACGGTACGCCAGGGCGTACACGGCCGAGTGCTGGAAAGACGTGGCACGCACCGCACTCGCCGTGCTCATTGCTGCCGGAACCCTCTGGACGTTGACCCTCGTGGTGGACGACCTCGAGAAGACTCAGGCGCTGACCGATCTGTACAGGATTCTTGCCGTGATCGTCGGCGCCGAGGTTTTGTGGGCCATCGGGTACTTTGTCTGGCCGAGGAGTCAGCCTGCCCGGGCTCAGCCGAGCGACCTGCGCTCAGGCCCCGTGTCCGGCCCGACGACCTGATGCCGGCCCCGGGGAGTCCTGCTTCTCGCCCGGGACAGAATTCAGGTCGGACAGCCCTCCTCCGATGAGGGCCGCGCCGATCACCAGCCCGGCCACTTCCACACCGCCAGCACCACGAGCGATGCCCCCACGAGAACGCGCGCCACCGCGACCAGGGGCGAAGCTTCCACTGATCGCTCGACAAGATCCGAAATCGCGGCAAACAGGCCGGCGTTGCCGGCGCGACCTCAGCGGTCGGAGTCGCTCCTTGGCGGGGTCACCCTGACGAGGATCGTTCCGGCCTCGTCTCCGATGGCGAGCACGAAAGTGGTGTCGGTAACCCAGACGGCGGCCTTGGTGCCGCAGGAGAACGGCAACCCCGTCGGCTGTCCAGCCTGCAGGATGGCCAGCCCCCCGTCCGCTGACCGCGAGCAGTCGCCCTTGTCGGCCATGACGTCCCGAGCCTTCGACGAACCGCGCACCAGCGTCCAGGCCAGGTCAGTGGTCTCAGCGGCGGTCGAGCTGCCCACGAGCACCTCCCCGGCGGGACTCACGGCCAACACCGGCACCCGGTTCGAGTGTGTGCCCAGGGACGTGGGAGTTCCGTCGACACTGATCGTGAAAGCCTCCCGGTCCGTGCTGATGTAGACAGTGCCGGTGGAATCGGCGTCGATTGCGACGGCCGTTGCGGCTAGACCGGACTCTGCACCCAGCACCGTGGTTTGCCGCCCGGACGCATCGATGGCTCGAATGGCGAACGGCTTCGGTTGGTCACTGCCGGATAGATCACCGAAGACTCCGGGCACGGTCCCGCCCAGAAAGTCGACGAAGACGATTCGTCCGTCGACCTCGGCGACGACGTCGCCGATCGACGTTGCATCGACCTCGACTCGGGTCCAGGTGCCGGCTTGGGTGTCGAACCGGAAGATCCCCGTGCCGCTGCCGACGGCATCCACTCGATCGGTGCGGGAGACGACGAGGTTGGTGGGTGAGACAGCCGAGATACCGTGCACCGTGCTGAAGCCCTCGTCGTTGAAGCGGCTCCGGGTGTCACCGTTCCGATCCAGGTGCAGCCAGGACCCGGCGGACTCGGTCCAGAATCCGCCCGCGGTATCAGCGGTGATGTTCGCCATGGAATAGGTGACATCGATTCGGTCGTCGACTCCGCCATCCAGTGCATCGTCGTCCAGTGCATTGTCGAACTCGATCGGCGCTACGAGCCAGGAGTCGGGCGAGATCACGGAACACGCGCTGAGGGACACCAGCAGCGCGACGGACCCCCACACCAACATCCATCGTCTGTGCGTCATGCTTTCACGCCCACACCGGCCACACCACGAAGCCGGCGGAGAACAGCACAACGAGGCTGGCGACGAGGCCCGCAACTGCCAGGAGCAGGCTCACGCCGCTCATAATTGCTGCCCGCTGAGCACTCGGCACCAGGTAGGAGGTGACCAGCGCGCCACACAGCAAGAACACCAGAACGCCCGTTGCCACCAGGGCGGGAATCTGCCTGGCATCCGCTCCCGGGCAGGCTGTGACGTTGGAGATGGCGCACACCGTCGACTTGAATCTGAAAAGCCAGACCAGGACGAGCGCCAGCACAACAATCCCAGTATCCAGCGCCGACCACTGTGAGGCCGTGCGCTGCGTCGTGCCCGATGCATCCCCCATGGCTTGATAGTGACCGCCGGCCGGGGGATTGTCCAGCGACCTTGAGATTCGCCGCGATATCGAGATGACCCGCTGGACCGCGCTGAGGTCGCACAACGCGGCGTGAAGGTTGCGGTCGACTCCATGAACGAGCATTCCCTGGTACGTCGGATCGCCCTTGGCCGCGACGGAGCGGATGACGTCACGTTGCTTCTGAACTCGCTTGCGAACGAGCTCAAGGACATCGTTGGTCGTGCCCTCCCACCCGTAGGCATGGAGGAATCTCGCCAGGCGAGGTCTTCGGCGTACGTGGTCGGGCCGTCCATGTCCCAGTCCACAAATCCGACCAGGCCGGCTTTGTTCCACACCGCGTTGCAGGGCGCCGCATCGTTGTCGCGGACGATCAGACCGGGAGCCCACGCCTGACCCTCGCGCCAGACAGGGTCCGCGGGCGGGACGAAGTCAGCCACCGCGGCGTGATAGCGCCTCAGCCAGTCGCCCACATCGAGGAGCGCCTCGTCGCTGTGCGTCCACCGTGGCCACGGGCGATCGTTGCCGACCGTTGAACCCGCGAGAAAGCTCACGACATCGCGTCCCTGGCAGTCGGTCCCGAGCGGCCTCGGCACCCCGAGACACTCCTGGTGAAACAAATGCCGCAAGAGGGCGCTGACCGCCGGCGTCCACGGACCGGGAACCCGGCGCACAGTTCCGTTGACCAGATGCGCACCGCCGACGAATCCGCCATGCAGTTTTCCACTCACGTTGCCCAGCATCCCATGACGACGGTGTCAATGAATTCGCGGAGTTGACACTCTAACTACATAGAGACACAATCTAGTCATGACGCCCAGCACGCAGGACTCCCCCGAATCGTCAGGCGGCGACTGGCCGAGTGACTGGCTCCGGGCGACGCTCGGCCTGTTCGCATTGCGCGCACTGGAGGCAGGCCCGTCCTACGGCTACGCGATCATCGGGGAATTCGAACGCCACGGTCTCGGCACGGTTAAAGGCGGCACGCTTTATCCGCTTCTGACCCGATATGAGGCCGCCGGCCTGGTTGCCACGGAATGGCGTCCGGGCGATGCCGGACCTGGCAGAAAATACTTCGCGCTGACCGAACACGGCCTCGACGAACTCCAACGGCTCCGCACCGAATGGGCGCGCTTCGCTGAAGTGAGCAACAGCTATCTGGGAACCACACAGCCCGGCAAGGAGATAAATCCATGATCGCCACCGTCTCGGACAAGAAATGGTTCGATGAGTTCATTGTGGAGCTACGCCTGCGCGATGTCCTTGGACATGCGATCGGCGACGCGGTGGCGAGTGCCCGGGAACTACTCGCCGACACCGGCCAAAGCGCGGAGGAAGCCTTCGGGCCTGCCCGCACCTACGCCGCTTCCCTCGAACTTCCGCGAGACTCCGGACCCGGGTGGGCAACGCGGGGCCTGTGGCCTACCCTGCTCGGAGTACTCGCCTTCCTGCTGTTCGTGCACGTGTTCGTCGCGTGGGCACAGGATGACCGTTTTCTGGTCTCCCCGGCCCGGCTCGCGCTGCTCGTGGCGCCGGCGGCTCTGGTCGCCTTCTTGCCGCTCTACCTCCAGGCAGCGATGCGGCGCCCCTGGCTGCTCGGCCTGCTCCTCCTCATCGGCGCAGTCCTGGGGTTCCTGTCGTCCGCCGTTGCACCGGCATTGCCCGGTGAGGCCTGGCTCAGCCTCGACCCCGTCCCGTGGCTGCTCGGCAGCACCACCTCAATGGTGCTCCTGTCCCTCTGGAACACCGTGCAAACGCTTCGACGCGGCAATGTCGACGACATCACGACTCCCCTCCCGGACCAGCTCCCGCACCGCTATCGGGCTCGACGAGCGTTCCTAATGCTGACCAACTGGTTCTTCCCCCTCTTCTCCGCGATCATCCTCGGCCTGTTTCTCCTGCTCCAGCGATGAAGGCGTTGTCCCCCGCATCTGACTTCGCCGGATCTGCCATTCCGCGCAGCGCCCGGGTTAGAACGGTGCGGGTTCGGGCGTTTCGTCAGACTCGGGCTCCGGCGTTGGTTCCGCTGATGGCGCCTCCGGTTTCACGGCGGGCGATGCCGAACGGATGACCGTGGCCGGCTCGCTCACGAAGGCGAGCCCCGTCGGCGACGTCCACTCGAGCAGCCCGTCGCCGAGATGCAACACGCGCCACCCGGTCTCGCTCTTGAGCGCATGACACGCCGGACACAGATGCGCGAGGTTGTCGTGCGCGGTCACACCGTCGAACTGCCAATCCAGGGAGTGGTCGAGATCGCAGTGCGCGGCCGACTTGTTGCAGCCCGGGAACCGGCACGTTTTGTCGCGCACCCGCAGGAACCGTTTCAGATCTTTCGGAACCGTGTACCGGTCCCGGCCCACCGACAGCACCGCGCCCGTCTCCGGGTGCACCAGAATCCGGGTGAAGCTCGGCGCCCCGGCCGCGATCTGCCGGGCCGTGTCCGGGCCGATCGGCCCATACCCCTTCAGGAAACCCGGCTCCTCACTCAACCCCATCAACGTCAGCACCGTCAGCACCGGCACGGTCACGTTCACCGCACCCCGGATGCCCTGACCGATTCCGGACGGTGTGACGCCATCGAGGATGATGTCAGCGAAGACGTCCGCCCTCAACTGCG